>OY843768.1:0-1976240 GCA_963693095.2 Cenarchaeum sp. | reverse complement strand
GCCCGCGTTGAGCGTGCCGCTGGTCCACGTGAGCGAGAGCGTGACGTCGCTCGAGTCGTTGACCTGCACGAGGTAGGCGTAGGCCTGCTCGGTCTCCTGGCCGCTCGTGACCTGGCCGGTCACCTGGACCTGCTGGCCTATGGCGACGGTGTCGAGCGGGTTGCCCGAGTTGTCCGTCAGCCTCACGTTGCTCACGACGGCCCTCTCCAGCGGGGGCACGAGCGTGCCGATTATCGTGGTGCCCTCCACCTCTAGCTCGTCGTTGCGCGTGTAGGGGTCGGGCAGGGTGTTGTCGTCATAGCGGGCAGTCACGGTGTCGCCCTCGGCGACCCTGAGGCGGTGGCCCGATGACTGGTCGGTCAGCGTGAAGATGACGGTGCCCTCGAAGATGCCCGAGGCCTCCTGCGTCTCGGTGACCGTGAGGTTTATGCCGCCGGCGTCGGCGTCCGAGTAGACGTCGACCTCAAAGTTGTCTACCGCCTCGGGGTTCCAGTTCATGTCGGGGTCGACGACCCTGACGACGCCCGAGCCGGACGCCGGGTAGCTGGCCTCGAGCCACTGCGTGTCGCCGACGTTCCAGCGTATGAGGGCCGAGCCTATGACGTGCTCGTCGTCGTTGTACTCGTACGAGACGGTGATGCCGTCGTCGTCGTCGGCCGCTATGGTCCCGTCAGTCGGGCCCCTGCCGGCCGCCGGGAGGGTGAGCCGGTCGTTGCCGTTGGTGCCCGTGCTGCCGTCGCCGTCGGCGTCGTGCGTGAAGCCCGTGAGTATGACCTCGCCGCTGAATATGCCCGTGTCGGTGCCCGTCTCGGTGAGCCTGTAGCTGCCGGGGATACTGCCGCCCTCGCGCGTGGAGACCTGGAGCGGATCCACATCACGGTCGTCGCCTATCTCGTCGATGAGGTTGCTGTCAAAGTTGTGGTCCGGCGCCACGACGGTGATGAAGACCTTGTCGGTCCACGTGTAGACGGCCTGGTCGAGCTCTATCGTCGCGCCAAAGTCCGACGTGAATATCGACCACTCTATCTCCTCGTCGGTCTGCCCGACATAGTCGGCGCCGGCGGGGCTCCAGTCCTGGTAGGTCAGCTCTATCTCCTCGCCGCGCTCGAGGTCGTCGGTGCGGGCGCCCTGCGTGATCTCGGCGGGTATCTCCACCACGACCTGGAAGATGCCCGTCGAGTCGCCCGTCTCGCGCAGCGAGGTCGGCTCGGGGTCAAAGGCGCCGTTGCGCAGCGTGACGACGGAGTCGTCGTCGTCCCACTCTATCAGGTCGAGCGTGTACGTCTCGGCCGTGTCGTTGTCGAGGTCGAGGTCCGGCTCTATGAGCGTGAGTATCATGTCGGAGCCGATGATGTAGACTGACTTGTCCGAGCGCAGAACCGCGTTGCGCATGTCAAAGGTCGCCGAGTCCGTCACCGTCTGCGGGTTGCCCGAGGCGTCGGCGGGGTCGGTGTACTCTACCACGAGGATGTCGCCCTGGAGTATGCACGTGGACGTCGCCGAGTTGCCGGGGCAGTCAGTCGACGGGGGCCCCTGGTCCCACGATATCGGGAGGTCGAGCTCGAACGTGCCCGAGGACGGCGCCGTCTCGGTGAGCGGGCCGTGCTCTATGGCGTTGGCCGCGTTGACGGTTATGGCAGGGGAGGAGCCGAAGTCGCGCGTGGGCACCGCAACCGTGGGCGAGAAGACCTCGGCGAGCGGGCGGACAGCCCTGTCACCGACCGCGGTGCCAGTGGCGCCCGCGGCGGTCGGCCCGCCTGCGTAGCCGAGGACGACGTTGTCGGATCCCCTCTGAACGGATATCCTGAGCGGGCCGTACGCGTCGCCCTCGCCGGTCGTGCGCGAGACCATCTGGCCCAGCGTGTCCGAGCCGGAGGCCGAGACGTCAAAGTCCGGGTCCGTGACGCGCACGTGGACGATCACGTTGTGGGCCGAGAGCCTGTCAGGCGTCCCGTACGTCAGGAAGACCGACCCGTTGTCGGCGTTGCCAAAGGGCACTGGGTAGACTGGGCGGTCAAGGGAGACGGAGCCCGTGTTGGCGCGCAGGCCTGCCCCGTCGCCGACCTCGATTATCTCGCCCGACGCGTCGCGGTAGTCCACATAGTTCACCTCGATGTCCAGGCCGGTGACCGACTCGGCGGCCGACGCATCCGGCGCGCACCACTCCGTGGGTATCTGGAAGTCGCCCTCAAAGACGCCCGAGGCCGCCGAGGTCTCGCGGAGCGTGAAGCCCGTCTCTCCCAGGCCGTGAACCCCGCGGGGGTCGCACGCGGCCGTGCCGGCGGCCCACCGCGAGTCGTCAAACGTGATATCTGCGAGGACACCGAGCGGGCCGAAGCTGCGCAGAACCTCGTACGTGCCGGTGCCGTCGGCCACGTCAGCGGGGTCGGCCCTGCCGACATAGTCCTCGCCGTCGGGTATCGTGTAGACCTCCGTCGTGTCGGAGCTCGTGTTGAGGTCGGCGTCGCGGACCGTGACCGTCACCGTGTCGGCTATCTTGTAGCTCGTCGCGTCGAGGGAGACGGTGCCCGAGTGCGACAGCGCGGCCTCGTCGTCCGAGACGGGCGTCACGACGCCGTCGCGGCCGAGGTCGTTGTAGGTGACCGTGAGCGTGTCCTCGTCGGTGAGGTCCTCGATCGCGATGAGCGTGGCCTCGTCGTCGATGAGGGCCAGGCCCGAGTACGTCGAGGAGTCGGCGATGCTGAGCTGGTTGACCATGGCGTACTCGAGCGTGCCCTCAAAGACGCCCGTGTTGTCCCCGCTCTCCTCGAGCTCGAGGCGCACCACCTGGTTGGCTATGCGCTCGCCGGACTCGACGCCGTCGTCGGTGAAGCCGAAGGACATGACGTCGGCGATGAGTATGACGGCATCGTTTGGCTCTCCAACGCTGTCCCCAAATTGCGCCATGAGGCCAAGCGACGTGCCTGTGCCGTCGCCAGCCAGCTGCGCGCGCGCTGCCTCGGGCAGCACCACCGTGCCCCTTAGAGCCGCGCCGGCCTCGATCTCGTACGGCGTGACGCCGCCAAGGTTCGCGTTTGCAAATATCGTGGCCCCCGTGCCCACCAGCGCGTAGAGGTCGACGTTCTGGTCAGAGGCGGCAGTGCCGTCGGCGAACTCGAGGTTGCCAAAGTCATAGTTGAAGAGCGTCGTGACCGTCGCCTCGGAGTGGTGTGACGCGGCCGTGCCGTAGTCTATGATCATGGTCTGCATCGGGTCTGACGAGCCAGAGTCCACCGTTGCCCTAAGCGACGGATCCGTCGCATCCGAACCCACCGTGAGCGGGTCGGCGGCGCTGTCAAACGTGACGGAGAACGGAGTCCCGCTGGCCGTGCTCAGGACGCCAGCGGCCACGGCGACTGCGGAGGCGTCGGCCAGGGTGACCGGGCTGCCCGTCACGAGCGTCGGTATGATGTGGGTGGCGTCCAGCACGTCGAGGTCCTCGTCGGCCAGGCTGTTGCGGTTTGCGTCGGCGTCAGTCAGGACGACTGGTATCTCCTGGCCGGAGAGCCACGCGTCGCCGGACGGCTGGATGTCGATGGTCGCAAAGGCGTATCCTATGGAGATGCTCTGCGGCGTCTCGTTGTAGTCTATGGTCGCCGTGGTGTCCCTCGGAGGCTCGACTACAGTCGTCGTCGTGGCGTCATCCGACGCGGTGACCAGGACCGAATCGTCATCCTCGTCGTACGACGTGAAGACGCCGCTGGAGGAGCTCGTCTCGGTGACCGTGATCAGCTGGTCGTCGGCCGTCGAGCCGAACAGGCGCAGGCCGCTGTCGTCGTTGTCGGCGTACTCGAGGACGTCGTAGCCGTTGGTGCCGCGGTCGAGCACTAGCAGGCAGTTGGTGTCGCACATCAGCCCCGAGAGCTCGGCGGATATGTCCACGTTGTTGTCCTGGCGCACGCCGTTCTCGTCAAAGGCCTGGTAGACGACCCTGCCCTCGCCGGAACCCTCCACGTCCCACGTCCAAGAGTCCTCGTCGGTAGGATCCACGTTGAGCCACGTGTCGGTTATGTCAAAGTGGACCTGCGCGCCGCCGCCGGGGAACGTCGTGCGATCCAGGAGCGAGAGGGACGCATAGTCCTCGACGGTGTCGTAGTTGAGCGTGACGGACTGGGTGCCGCCGCCGCGGCGGTACTGGACCTCCACGTTGCCGCCCTGGCTGAAGTCGAAGAGCTGTATGAACGGCCACACGCCGGCGCGGTCCTCGTTCGTCACGGTGGCGCCATCGATGACGACGCTCTGGCCAAACTCGGCGTTGCTGTTCGTGTTCACCGCCCTGGGCTCGCGCACGACGTTCATCGAGACGCCGGCGTAGTTGAGCGTGCCGGCGGTGGACGTTGGCACCGTGTCGGGCACCTCGGTGAACGCCGCGGTGACATCGGCCTCGGAGCACCCGTCGTCCACGGAGGCCAGCGCAGGCCCAGAGGTCACGGCGCCGCCGGCGACCTCGGCGCGCGTGTGCGCGAACGGGAAGGCGACGCCCGTCGTGTCAGAAAAGTATCCAGCGTTGGCCGCCAGCGCCGTCTCCAGGACGCGATCGGCGTTGCCCGTGTCCAGGCATATGGTGCCAAAGTCCAGCCCCTGGCCGGGGTTGGCGTCGGCAGTACCGTCGGCCAGCACGGCCTGCGCCCTGTTGGCGACGTAGGCGTACCACTTGCCGTCCGTCGCCTGTATCATCCTGACCTTCTTGCCGTTCAGCTTTACGTCCGGCTCACCCTTGGCCTCGTTGGTCTCGTCTATGGCGGGATCCACTATGACGATCTCGACGACCTGCGGGCCGGAGAAGTAGTTGCCAAAGGCCGTGCTCTCGGCCGAGACGGCCAGGTTGGGGTTAGTCGACTGGGCCATCACGGGCTGCACGCCGGGGATGGCGAATGTCAGCCCCCCGGCGACCATGATCGCCATTAGGAAAACGCTTGTTGCCTTGCCTGCCTTTCCGGACATTCTACGAGAGAAACGTCGCCAAGATGAGTATATAACTATAATGGACAACTCGTACATTCACGCACACAGGGGGCGAGAAAAAACCCCGCAAAAGGCCACATCAACCCAAAAAAAAGCCACCAATCCCCCAAAACAACCAAAAAAATCCAGACATACACGCACATGACCACACGACATGCGCACCAGGAGAGAGCTCGCCCAAAGACTCACAGGATCACACCGCCAAGACTCACGGCAGCACAAGGGCAAGCAGGACATGGAACGCGCCGGCTGCGCGCAGGGGCTGCATGGGCGCACCACCCAACGGGCAGACGATCTCCAGGATCCACCAGACGCAAAGGCCTCGCATACGCGCTGACCAGAGGTCATGCATGCGCGGGCGGCAGTACCGCCCTGGGGAGTCCCCGTGGCGACAAGATTCCACGCCAGAGGCGTAGTCGTCGCATGTCCATAGAGTCAACACGCAAGAGCCGCATCAGGCGCAGCAGAGCGTTCCGCGCAGCGTGGGCATGACCCCCTCGGCCAGTTAGGGACAGAACAGGCCCAAGACGCCGCAGTCATTGGGGGCGGTGATCACAAATCGACACATCCGGTCTTGTGGGATGCGATTGGCCAGGCAGGCAAAACCCTAGTAGCGAGGCAATGTGGCCATAAGCCTAGTCATACTAGCTGTCAGCGCCGGTCGCCAGGTAAAAGACGAGCCGGCCGATGCTGACATTGACACTTTATCGCATATTAGGATTTATGCGTGTAAATGTCTCATAGGAGTAATCATCTAGCCCCAAACCTTCAGAGAGATCACGGCGTTTAGTCAATCGTTCATAGGATGACATTGCGACATTCTCATCAACCCGTGATTTAGAAGGCAAGGCCTTGATCACGATTATCAGATCGTCAACAAACTCGTCAATTACCGACACGTGATGTTGTATGGGTTGTTTGTGTTGTGCGCCAATCTCATCTAGAAATTCATCCCATATATCATCATCTGTTGCGGATTCATAAGATCGTCGGTCACTGTCACGATGAGCTGCAGCGTGACCCCTATTCTTCCAATAAATATAAAAATATAAATTTCCACAAAGGCATGTTGAGAGCGCATCGAGGTCATCTAGTGATAAAAATGAACCTATCCAAACAGGTGTTTTTTGGGAGCGCAGAGTCCAGTAATTTACATACAGTATGAGCTCCTTAAGTTTGTCCATATACGGCAAAAGTTTGAACAGTTGTGTGTTAGGGATTAACTCAAGGCTGTTTTTTTCGTTTGGGAAGTTGGGTAAGAATTTCATCCCTAACAGGTAATGTTGGCAAAAATCTAATTTAGGTTTATGGCCAAGTTTCTGCCCGCGACGTTCATTGTACAAGGCAATTAGATCATCAGAATAGATTTTTGGACGTTGTTCGATTGCTCGGTTATTGTACAGTGTGTTGGAAATTGCACGTCCAAGCGACTCATAGGCAATATTGGAAAAGAAAATCGAGCTGCAATAATTATAAAAGCTCATATAATCGCGCTGAACCGCATTTCTATGTAATGTTATAGACATATTGATAGGATAGTTTGTGTGGGCATCTGGAAAATAGTTGTCCCTTACACGATTGTGAAAATTTCGAAACGCTGCATTGAATTCTGCTGATTTTGCCATCTCAGGAAGCGCCCATTGTGGCGCTTTAAAAATTATGGGCTGTATATAGACGAGTGTGTGCCTGACAGGAAGGCCGGTCAGGCCAGCGGATTTCAAGAGCGCACGCACGTATATCGGGGCATAGCCAGGGCCATGAGCACTCGCCAAGACCTAGCCGTATGGGGTCAGCACACCAACCCACAAAAAGCCTCCAATCGACCCAAAAACAGCCAAAAAAAATCCAAGCATACACACACATGGCCGCACGACATGCGCGCCAGAGAGCGGGGGTGCTGGCCTCATACGGTTGATGTCCCCGTTACCATCTATAGGCGCCGACCTAACACTCGGCTGAAAACAGCGCTGGGCTCTGGCAGGATCTTGCGCCAACCCACACCATTTATCCAATTCTATAGGCTTGGTGGTTTGGGGTGGGGTGGCTTAAGCTATTCGGAGCAGAGAGTGAGACGCCTTGGTTGTGGTGTGGTGGATCGTCCTGCAGTCATAGAGGTTCCCGCCCTAGTAATGGGGGTGTGGGGGCGGATGACGGGCGGTGGTTTCAGGTGCGTCCCTGTTATTGTAATAGTAATGGGCCGTTTGCTCTGAGCAAATCCTATTTTCAACTTTCGAAAAGATGGTCCGTTGTCTTCAAGGAACCGGTTCGAGCCGGCCGGATCACCGCTATCGATAAGGTAAACCGGGGTATCGCCGTTAAAGACCGAAAATGGAACATCTACGTCCGAACGCCGAGAATCAAACACGCGCCTGGGAAAGCCCACATTGAGAATGCCCCGATCCAAGTATATGTGGCCGGGTTTAGGAGATGTTTTGTCTAGCGTGATTATTACGCGGTGGTTCACAGGCTTAATGCTGGTGACGCAGCCACCTTTGATCGTGCACGACATACCCTTGAGTCTGCCGGGGATCTCAATCTTCCCGTAGCAGGGCGGCACATCAATCCGCACAACGGGTGGTGGGGGAGGTGGGGGATCACGCGTGCCTGGAGGACTGTCGCCGGGGGGATCACCCGGGACTGGAGGACTGTCGCCGGGGGGATCACCCGGGACTGGAGGACTGTCGCCGGGGGGATCACCCGGGACTGGAGGACTGTCGCCGGGGGGATCACGCGTGCCTGGAGGACTGTCGCCGTGGGGATCACCCGGGACTGGAGGACTGTCGCCGGGGGGATCACGCGTGCCTGGAGGACTGTCGCCGGGGGGATCACGCGTGCCTGGAGGACTGTCGCCGGGGGGATCACCCGGGACTGGAGGACTGTCGCCGGGGGGATCACCCGGGACTGGAGGACTGTCGCCGGGGGGATCACCCGGGACTGGAGGACTGTCGCCGGGGGGATCACGCGTGCCTGGAGGACTGTCGCCGGGGGGATCACGCGTGCCTGGAGGACTGTCGCCGGGGGGATCACGCGTGCCTGGAGGACTGTCGCCGGGGGGATCACCCGGGACTGGAGGACTGTCGCCGGGGGGATCACCCGGGACTGGAGGACTGTCGCCGGGGGGATCACCCGGGACTGGAGGACTGTCGCCGGGGGGATCACCCGGGACTGGAGGACTGTCGCCGGGGGGATCACGCGACTCTGCGCACCAGCTCCACGGCCCCTGTATGTCCACCTGGATTCCGCCTCCCTTCTGAAGAAGCTTTATGGCGAGGGTGCGGCCGACCTCATCTTCGTCCACCGCGAGCTTGGTGGCCACGTCATTATCCCCGATATGCGCCGACACCGTAAAGGAGCCGCCACTCACGTCGAGCATGCCCCAAGGCACGGCTACTTTGAGCATGGCAGCGTATTCCTGGCCCTGGGGCGCCTCCATAGCATCTACATGATCTATCACCATGGTTCCGGCGCCGGCGTCCAGACCAGCGTTCCTGAAGCAGCCGTTCCCTATCTCGACAATCACGGGATTGGGCTCAGAACCGTCGTCGACAAGTTCTAATTTAGCGCCACGGGGATTGTCACAGTTTACCCTGTACGATCCCAACCGTCGGCACCCCTCATTGCTGTTCATACAGTGAACCCTTCGAGATCTCCCATATTTAATATAACACGCAACGCAGTCGTATGAGATCAGCGCCCCGTCAACCGCGGGGATCCACGGGCTGGGAGCTGGCGCGCGCCGTGGCCAGGTTCCGCCGCGCCGCGCCCAGGATGTTCGCGTTCTGCGAGCATGCCGACGTCGCGCCCACGAACAACGCCGCCGGGAGGACGCTGCGGCACGTGATAGTGCGACGCCTCGGCCAGGCGCATGTCAACCCTCCTGACGTGCTTCCTCACATGGAAGGGCGTGGCCTAGGAGATCATGCGCGCAGTCCAGGCGCTGACCTCATACTACATTCACGCACACAAGGGGCGAGAAAAAACCCCGCAAAAAGCCACCAATCCCCCAAAACAACCAAAAAAATCCAGACATACACGCACATGACCACACGACATGCGCACCGGGAGAGAGCTCGCCCAAAGACTCACAGGATCACACTGCCAAGACTCACGGCAGCACAAGAGCAAGCAGGACATGGAACGCGCCAGTGCAGCGCAGGGACTCATGGGGGCACCACCCAAGGGCAGACGATATCCCGGATACACCAGGCGCGACGGCCTCGCAGGCGCACTGCCCAGGGGCAGGAAAGGGTTCCCCGGAGTCCCGTGGCGGCAGGGGACTCTGCGTGAACCGCGCAAGTCCATCGCATCAAGCGCACAGGGGAGAGCAGAGGCAGAGCCCGGAGACCCCCGTGACCACCCACGCCGGGACGCGCAAGCGCGGCTCCCGGACCGCTCAAGGCATGTCAGAATGGCATGACACAAACGCACAGGCAGGGACCGAATCTGGATTCTGCAGCACATGCACCATAAAACGCTAGAGCGGCACGCAGACGTAAAGCCAGGAAACTCTCAGAGGCGCAGACAGAGTGGATTTGTAACAGCAAGCTCAAGAGGCACATATGACCCTTCTAGGGCACACTCTAGCAGCATCTCATCAAGGCACGAAATGGGGCACTCTGCGTTTGGGTTTCTCACAAGATATATCACACAGCACGAGCCACTGCCCCGAACCAAGAGCACGCCCCCAAGCTGTGGGTAATGAACAATCTCTTTGGCCAATTTTTCCTGAAATGTCCCATCTTTGGCGTAATTGCGCGGATCTTTCACAGCCAACAGGGATTTGCGCCCCCCAAAGCATTCCACCTGACCCTTGGCAGAAAATCCTAGTGATCAAATCATCATAAAAGTGCATAGGCGGACATGTGTCCTGATACAATCGGCAAGACGTCACGTGGAGAGTATGCCTCGATATAGATGTCGCGCACCTTGAGATCGGCGAATTTAGGATTCGTCAATGGGAGGTTCCAGCTCGACACACTGTTCGATGCTGCAAAAGTGCGGGTAGAGGCGCATCTCAAGGGGGGACTGGCACGGGTTTTTTGTGGCACACGTCCCCTTTCCATCTATCATAGTGGGCGGTGTTGCCGGTTTTCGTGTTTTCTAGTGACACAAGCCACAGCATGCACACTAGCTCATCAAGCGTGCGATAGGCGGGCACAATCGCACAAAGACCTGCCAGGGGGTCAAATCACGCAAGACAGCACACCCGCGCATCGAGCGCCACACGGTCCAACGCCCCATCAAGGAACCAGGGCGCAGAGATCGCACCAGCACGCACAAGGGCAGAGGCCCACACATGGCAGAACGGCCCACTAGGCGCCCCAGGGCGATGGCGGTTTCTAGGCGTTTCCCTGTCTCCACGAGCCGCCATACTCGTACTTGTCACCCTCGAGGTCGCCGACCAGGCCGTCCAGGCGGCCCTGCGCCTCAGAGTCCCCAAGCCGCGTCGCCATCTGGTACGCCTCGTTGACTCGGCCGTACCAGTCGGCGCGCTCGTGGGCAGACATTGACGTCCACCAGCCCTGCCTTGCGTTGAGCAGCGACTCGACAGTCGCGTTGAGGACAACGGGGGGCTGGAGATCTATGACCCACTGCAATCGGCTGAGCTCATGACGCGCCTCGTAGGAAAGCTCACCAGGGAAGAGGCATGGGACGCGATCGCCGCAGCCGAGAGGATTGGCGTAATCGAGCGTATCGAGATGGTCTTTGAGTCGACTATGCCGGAAGGACAGGAATGGCGCCTCGTCGAGGGATTTGACGTAAAAGAGCTAGAGATGGCCGCGTAGGCAAGACTCCGACCACCAATCTTTGCATATTCTACGTACTGCCGTTTCTGATTTTGTGTTCGTGAGCCCTTACCGGTTGTCAGTTTTACCACGATTTGCCTCCCTAAACCAACCCCCTCTCGTATACACCATTCGTCAAATGGATTAATCTACGTGACTAGAATGTTGGACAAATCTGATCACAGCATGAGCTATTGTTTTTGGTAGTTTAGGTTCAATGCCTTGCCAACCTGCCTACGGATTTTTTGGCATTTTTTGTCGTACTCGCTATCTATAAACTTGCCATCATATTGTTTATGACAGGCTAGTCGTACATCCTCAATCTCTTGTTTAATTTCAACAATTTGTGATTTTGTTGGCAATCGGAGTTTAGAATTAATTTTCATATTGGGAAACAGTTTTTTCGAAAGTAAAGTCGCTTCTTCCACATCTTGTACCACATTAGACCAACGATCAGGATCCTCAAACAACTGCATGATACTCGTTATTCGTTCGTCCTTATCGCGATGGGCTGAATACTGACCTCGAATTTTTTTATATTTTTTCCTTCGCTTCATAAATCCTAGACTAGATGAAATTTTGAGTTCGTCACAATGTTTAATAAATTCATGTAACTCTAAAATCATATATTTCATATTATATATTGCATTTACATACAATACCAAAGTTTCTTCTGTACCATAACACCTGTAAAGCTTTGTCGCAATCATTAAGTCGTCTCTCATTATGTTTAGACATATTGCACAGTCTCGCATTATTCGAGCTTTGTCATATTTTTCTAATTCAATATCAAAACTCATCTTGTCATAAAACAATTTTAATTTTTGTCTTTTTGTCTCGGTTATTATTTCATCTGGTGGCACAATATATTTCCCCGTGTTTAATTCTTCCAGATTTATATCACACGGCTTGTAACAAACTGTTCTTATGGCGTCCTTGAATAATATTATCAATAGCACGTACTTCCATAGTTTTCTAAATCCGAGTGATTCTATCTCTTCCACTGCTTTTTCTAATGTAAAGCTTGCGTGAGTACTGAACCTCTGCCTCATTCTTTGCACAAAATCTTTAACGTCATCATCTTGTTCTAATATTTCACAAAGTTTATGGTGTTCTTTTAAATCAAACTTTTTTATGATTTCATCCATGTTGTCATCAAGCAATCGTGTCTGCCATAGTTCTAGTATGAGGTATCTCATCCACACCATTAATTTTTGCGTAGATTCGGGCGACGCGTGGATGATCTCTGCTCTCGAAATCTCATCCGGCGATACGCTGAGAGGAATATGCTGATTCACATAATACCCGTCTCTAATCTTGTCTCTCAAATAGTGCATCCGGATTGTACTTTCAGCATCAAGTGTGTCCTCTGCTCCATCTTTCTTTTCTGTCACGTTCTAGTCTCCCCGCACAATCTAGTTTGCATATATATCTAGAGTATATAATTAGCTTTTGCTCATACCTGTGCATTGACCCAGGTCAACTTCCCTGGTCTTGAGCTACGGGCTTGCTAGCTTTCCACAGGCCTGCCTGAATGGGCAAATTATGGGCATTTTGGAGCTACGCCCCTGGTGATCTTTAAATTGGGCACCATGGTTTATGGCTCGTATGAGCAAACTGGAACTGTTGGTGTTGGGCGGAATCGTCGTAGCCCTTGCGTTAATTCTCGCCTCCACATCAGGCCGCAGCAAGGCCGAGCCACAGATTAAGGAGAGTCGCCACCTGTGCGACAAACAAGACTATGATGGCGCGCTTGCCGTAATTGAACAGGCACTGACCCTGTATCCGAATGACGCCTGCGTTCACTCTGCCAAGAGTGCCATTCTCTCAAAGATTGGTCGCCATAGTGAAGCTTTGGCAGCGTCTAGCAGGGCCATCTCGCTTGCGCCGCGATCTGCTGATGCGCTCATAAGCCACGCAACTGCGCTAATTGCCCTGGGCCAATACGACAAAGCTCTCAATTCCGCTGATCAGGCGATCTCGTTCGCGCCAGAACGCACTGACGCGCACACAAATCGCGCAAGCGCGCTAGTTGCCCTAGGCAGACACAATGACGCAATTGCATCGTTCAACCGTGCTGCTACACTTGATCCTAAAGATGCTGCGCCACACATAAACATTGGATTTATCATGTACAACCTTAACCAATTCCACAAGGCAGTTGTATCCCTAGATCGCGCAATATCGCTTGACTCAAAAAATCCCCGCTCTTACAAGATGCGATCCCTAGCAAATCATCAACTTGGGTCTTCACAGGCGGCGCTACTAGATCTTGATCGTGCGCTTGCCCTTAATCCACATGACGCAACAACGCATTTTGACAAGGGCTTGACACTGGTCGATATTGGTCGCCACAAAGAGGCCGCAGCTTCGTTTGGCCGCGTCACGGAGATTGATTCCGGTGACGCCGAGGCGTTCAGGCAGCGTGCGGCATGCCTGCTTGTCCTCAACAGACACGCAGACGCCCTAGACGCATTGAGGAGCGCCTTGGCGATGGGGATCAATGACGTCAACCTACACACAAACATGGCGGCTTCACTGGGAATGCTTGACCGTCACGACGAGGCGATCGAGTCCTTTGATAGGGCGATCGCGCTTGATTCACGCTCACCAAAGTTGCATTTTGGCAAGAGTATCTCTCAGACACATCTTGGACGTCATTCTGATGCACTAACTTCGCTTGACTATGCACTTGCGCTAGATCCTAACATGACCGGCGCACACGTCAACAGATCGTACACATTGGGACATCTTGGTCGCCACGCCGAGGCGCTCGAGTCCCTCAAGCGCGCTGCCGAACTGACCCCAGACAATGCTAAAATTCACTTTGACATAGCCAATGCCCTGTTTGGTTTTGGTCGTCACGCCGAGGCGCTCGAGTCCATCGAGCGCGCCGCAAATCTCGGCCTAGATGATTATGGTATGCATATGAGCCACAGCAGCATACTGCGTGCCCTTGGTCGCCACGCCGAGGCCCTTCAGTCCCTCGATCGCGCTGCATTGCTAGATCCAAATATCCAAGTGCACATGAACCGTGCCCTGTTGCTTGCAGAATTTGGTCGCCACGCCGAGGCCCTAGAGGCGCTAGATCGGGCGATCGCCCTAGAGCCGGATAACGCAAATGCCCACAGTGACCGTGGCCTTGCCCTCCACAACCTCGGCCGCCTCGCCGAGGCGCTAGCGGCATACACAAAAGCGAATTCTCTAATGCCTGACAAGCCCATAATACACTTTAACACCGGAGTTGCACTTCGTGATATGGGACACTGTGATGATGCCATCGCAGCCTTTGACGTGGCGATCGGCCTGCAACCGCAAAATCCCTCGCCGCACCATAACAAGGCCGTCACGCTGTCCGCACTCGGACGCCACGCCGATGCCCTTGTCTCTTTCGATACGGCGATCAGCATTGCACCGAGTCTGGTCGTGGCCCATGCAGGCCGTGGCGCCGCCCTTGACTCGCTTGGCCGCCACGACGAGGCGCTCGCGGCATTTGACCGTGCGATAGAGCTAGACCCAAATGATGCCCGCATTCACGCGAATCGTGGCCGTGCGCTGTGCTCTGCCGGCGATCACGATGGTGCCGTCGCAGCCTTTGACGTGGCGAACGGCCTTGACTCTGGTCTGGCCATTGTCCACGCGGGTCGTGGCGCCGCCCTTGACTTGCTTGGCCGCCACGACGAGGCGCTCGCGGCATTTGACCGTGCGATAGAGCTAGATCCCAAAAGTGAGCTTGGCCATCAAAGCAAAGGGTATGCACTACACAAGCTCGGCCGCCACGCCGAGGCGCTCGAGGCCTTTGATAGTACAGTCTCAATAGAGCCCGATTCTTCCGTTGCGCGTCTTGGCAAGGGAACGGTTCTGATCTCCCTGGGGCGCTTTGCCGAGGCGCTTGATTCCCTAGATTATGCAATCATGCTGGATTCTGCTGACCCCACATCACACAAGAACCGAGGGGTAGCTCTAATCTACCTGAGTCGCTACCGGGAAGCCCTGGCATCATGCGATTACGCTGTTAGCCTGGATACTGATGAGCCGTCTGCGCACAAGAACAGGGGAACTGCGCTGTTCGGCCTTGGCCGCCACACCGAGGCGCTTGAGGCGTACGAGATGGCTCTGAGGCTTGACTCCAATGACGCCGCCACACATCTTGGGCGGGGCTATGCGCTAGACAAGCTTGACCGCCATGAGGATGCGCTGGCTGCATATGCCAAAGCCGTCTCACTAGAGCCTAAAATCCCGGTTCCCAAAACATAGAAAACACGTGCCTGACTCGTGTAGATTTGTGTAAGTGGGCGGTTACTGTGAAAGCAGTGTGCCTTGGCCAACTCTTGACACACGTCCTTGAAAGTAGTGTTCGACCAACTCCCAGTTCTCCACTATCCGATCTACAATCCAGCCATATGGCTGCGTTCTGAGCTCAATCCTTGATAGTGCCCCATTTACACATTGTCGTAACATGGGATGTACACGTGGACGTGACGCGGGTGATCTCGCATGTTCAAACGAATCTGACGTTTGCTCCTCGGGTTCCTTCACTAACAATGTCATGCCAAATTTACGATCGGTTTTCGGCTCTCTGTCTATTACATTAAATTCACAGTCATCTATAACACTTAATTGGCATGTGTCAGGTCTACGATCAATACCTAGCCAGATTGGACCTTCGCGGAGAGACAGCGCCCATTCTGGATTTACAAACGTAATCCTGTCGCCGGGCATACTGGGATCGACTAGTGTGGTTAGATGGGAAAGTCCGGGTATTGATGCTGAACTGTGTTCGAGCTGCGTTGGATGCTGTGAACTGTAATGAGCATATCCTTGCGCATTTTTTACAAGTCGTATAAATGTCTCTAAATTTAAGATTAGATGCGTCATAGAAATTTTGTCCTTGCGGGAATTTCGAATCAACATGTCATTTATCAATTTTATCGCATACCGATCTTTAATGTCTAGGTGGCCTTGGACGTTGCCGATTTTGCATATGGCCTTGAGCGCCGCACGATGACGACCCTCATTGAGCTTCCAGGCTAACTTTCTGGCATAATATGTATGCGGGCTAATTATGCCATCCAGCAGATCATCACGTTCAACTAACACTCTGTGGCTAAATCTGTCGCGATACGGAGCACTCTTGTCGTTTTGTTCGCTATCGTATGAATTTGAGGTTAGCTGACTAGAAACTCCATATCTCGAACATTCCGGTGTGTGTTCCTTGAATTGATTCATATGTATTGTTTTAAACAATTTCTCCACAGGCGACCTCATCCTATATTTTAACAAGGCGTATGCCATGTTTGCTAGATATATCTGATCCGCCATTCTCTCATTATTTGGATTTGCCGCATTCCATTTGCCTTGGGCATCTCTGGGACGTTTTATGGTTTCATTATGTATGCGCTGTAGTTTTGGCTCAAATTGGATGCTTCTGGGCAACCAGTTCTGGCCATATGCTTCCTGCTCATCTTGCCGGTCGGGATCCATGTCTGCTAACAGTGTCGTATCTTTGACACTACTTTCGACATAGACCCTCCTACTGCCTACGACTCTAACCCACACAACACGCCTCCTTTTACTACGTTATTTATTAACTTGGCGATCCCTTCAGTCGCCTGAGCCGGCCCCCCCCCCCCCCCTTGATCTGGCACGGGTACTGACCCCATACGCATCCTATAAAACCCTTAAATTCTGTCCTTACCATACGCTGCACGTGAACAAGGACGACGCGCGCGACATTGTGGATGGTGCGGCTATCGGCTCGACTATCATGCTTGGGGCCAAGGTGATCCAGCACGGTCCGGGGAGCGTGACTTGGACTGACATTGCCTGGATGGTGGGGCTTGCGATCCTGCGCGAAGGGCTTCGCCGATAGCCTGCAATTATTGCCCATATTGAACACTAGGGGTTCCCCACGGTTGGCCGATCACAGCACCAACACGCCAATATGGGACTCGTGCGTGATGACGCTAGTTGAGACAGACGCCTGATGGTATATGGGGTCAGCGACTAGATCGTACATATGAGCTCCTTGGCCACGACCGGAATCGCGTCAAACTGGTGCGCGTGCCTCAAAGACCGTCTTCGGCAGGCTCCGGTTAGGCGCATGAGCGACTACCGAACAGGGATAGTTAATATCAAACAGTCGCAAGATGGAGCAAGGTGGAAGAAGGGGAGTGGCAGAGGGATGGTCCAGATGGCAACGTGAGAGATCACGGCAGGGAGAGCGAGAAGGGCGGGGTTGCAGATGATAAATCATTAGCAAGTATGCGCAATATGAAAACTAGGGAATTCAAGGCAGAGATCATAAAGAGGCTACATCACGCATGGGGGTGGCATTGTGTTTGGGAACAATATTCCAATTATGATATAGAGCAGGCAGCTAGAATAGTGGACAAGAGTCCGGCAATTGCAATGTATCATGCCCAGCAGGCGATGGAAAAGGAGATCAAGGCCATCATGGTATATTATGCTGCATTTGATGATAGTTTCAATCCCAAAGATTACAGGCACGATATTTTTACAAACAAATTAGGAAGGCAGTTTAACAGATTGCTAAACAGGGATGAGCACCGGAATGAACTGAAAAATATCACATTAGGCATATGTGTAAACCCAGCAAAGTCCGCAGTGTTGGAATACATCAAAGAAACACCGAGTTTGATTGCAAACGGAATTGGCATGGATGTGTGGACAGAGTTGGCAAATATACATGAAACGCTAGATCCTGAACGCTATTACGAGTACATATGCAAACAACTACGTCCTTTGCAATTTCAGCCAAGTGAAATATTGGGACCCATGCGCAATTACAGATCAGCAATTAGTTGGAGTGAGGTGGAGTTTAAAGACAACATAGAAGACCTCTTGTCAACATGGGAAATTCGCAAGGTAAAAACAATGTATGATTTTCTAGATGACGTGTGGACATGGAGGTACTATGCGCTATATGTTCATGAAGACGCCCGATACCCATCTGAATTTACGCCGACGTATTACCAAAAGAAAGACATGGTGAAAAAATGGATATTTGAGGCGGGGTTTATGATTTCAAAGCTTCAACAGAGAATACGATACTATTATTCTCAAGACACGTATAGGGATGGGGACCATGGTAGGAGAAACATGGGATACATACGCGATCAATATTGGTATGAAGAGCAGATTAATCGTCTAAACGGCAATTCATATGTGCGTTTCCAAAACCCCTAAAACCAATACAGGTCAGTTAGGGCAGGCGTCCCCGGAGGCCAGAACATTTCACCAAAATAGCCGCCTCGGGCGCAGCCTCTAGAACAGCAGATGGACGCGTTGTTCAATCCCAGGGATCTCAGAGCGCCCCATGTAGCAGAGTCCGCACAATGCCAGAAAGGCACCTGCAAACAGGCAACGATCGCCAAGTGCGCGCACTCCCACAAAAACAGACCCGTGTAATGGGCCACCTATGACCGTATATGGTCAATAACCGTGCCCAGGTCTATGGATGAGGTGATCCTTGACGCAAGTCTTTTCTGCCTGCTCATAATGCTTTCATGATCCCAGACTGTAAAGCGGGGCAGCGTGCCCGTTATCCTGAACGTGCTGTTTTCCGTAAACTAGTCTTTTCTTGTCATATGACTTGTTGGAGAGTGAGCCATTCTCCCCTGGCAGCAGGAGCGTCTGGTTGCCCATATAGTCAACATGCCGACGGTGGTAATTCTTCACCTCGTCATCAGAGCGGGCAGGGTTGGTGGGGTCAATGTCATTGTGCTGTATGACATGGCTGTGCCAGTCCTTGTCTAGGATTCTGGGCATTATGTGCTCAAGGGACGGTTCCTCCATCGGGCGCGGGGTGGAGGCCGAAGGGTATTCTGCCTCCTCCAACATGGCAATGGCGGGGGCGCGAGAGTTGAGAGTCTTGTCTTTTAGGATGTCTCGCATGATGTTGCGGTTTGGATATTTTTGGTTGGTGTTCATCAGATCCACAATAATCTGGTCCAGGGATTCCATGACGGGCCAACACTGGCCGGCAGGTGCGCGCATGGACTAGACGTCTCCAAGACCCCCAGGGGGAGTCGGCGGGGATGTGCATGGCGCACAGGGGCGGGCATTGCAGGCGGGACTTTTGATCGGCAGTATAGATCGTGTCGATAGAAGCTCCACGGCCGTAATGGTGGTTGATGCCCTTACCGAAAACCCGTATATCACCACACCCATTATTCGAAGCATTACCGGCCTCACGCATGCAGGTGCGGCCGATCTGGCCCGCCGGCTAGTAAGAGCCAATATACCCACAAGCGTGCCGACCCGCTCTAGAATTCGTCTGTATGCCGCCCTCGAGATCCTCGAGATCCTCGAACCCGGCAATGCCGAGGATGAGCCTGATGTCACACAGCCTGAAGTATAGCGCCCAGGGTATACGTGGTCGGCCTCACGCAGCAACCTTTGCAGCCACGCGCTGTTTTGCTTTGGGGGCAGCGACAATTCGCATCTTTGGATACTCGCTATACGTTCTCCTTCCTATCTTGCGCCCGCCGGCCTTTGGATAGCGGCCACCCCACTGCTTAAAGAACACCTTTACGCGCTGTCTCTTGCACTGCCTTATGAGGTCAACGACCCACTCCTTTTCGACCTTTCTGTAATTGTGCCCGCTCTCGCCGCCAATTATCGCCCAGTCTATGCCCTCCAGGTTCACCCCATCTATTGGGCCGAGGAGAGGCTCAAAGCTGACAAACCTCATCTCACACCTTACCTCCCTGAGCCTGTCTATGCGGTTCGTCGTCAAGCTGTTCTCCACGCTGGTTCCCATCCAGATGTGCTGCGGTATGTCGTGCCCGTAACGTCTTGCAAACTCGTTAGAGAACACCCTCATTCTCTTTGGGCGCTTTGTGAGAACCTGGTAGATGTGCCAATCGGCACTCACCATCACATCAAAGCATCTCCTGACAAACTCTCGTGTAGAGTCCTCGTGGAACAGGTCTGACATTGAATTGACAAAGATCTTTTTGGGCTTTTTCCATGACAGCGGCAGGTCGACCTCGCTAGCATGTTCGGTGAACTCAAAGCCATTCTGATATTTTGCGACTCCCATGGCCTTTAGGCGTGCTGAGAGTTTTTCGGCATAACAGTTCTTGCACCCAGAGGAGACCCGGCTGCACCCCGTTGACGGGTTCCACGTCGCCTCGGTCCACTCTATGGCGGAGTTTGTGGCCAATTAGCACGCCATCGATCACGCCGTTAATAAAAACCCTCCTTTGTGTTTTCGTGTCACTTTTATTTGACATCCGATCGTACGTGGTCAGCACCCCACTCTACATTTGGTCAAATAGGCGTGATCCTGCCGATCTACTTGCCACTGCGGCACCTGCCTAGGCATAGACGAACGGAGGTGCTGACCTCATACCGCCGATCAATCTGAGTGTTTAAATACCTGCCAACTCTGGTGCGTTGACAATGTCGTCGTCGAAAGACTTTGGTATGGAGCCGCATACTGATGCCAAACATCGCATACTAAGATATTATCTGGAATGCTGGTTTCCGATCTTGGGTAATTCCTTTGATAAACTTGCTTATATTGATGGATTTGCCGGAGCTGGCATCTATGACGACGATGCTCCCGGTTCTCCCATCATTGCGCTAAATGTCGCCAATGGCAGCATTAACAAACACAAAGCTGATGTTCATTTCTGGTTTATTGAAAAAGATCCTGACACTGCTTTGAGCCTTGAAGAGCAGATCGACGAGATTCGTAAAGATCTATCGCCACGGCTACACATAAACGATATCCTAAAATCCAGTTTTGAATCTGCTTTTCCTCCTCTAGTTAGTGATCTGCAAGACAGGCATGACAGGCTGCCAATTTTTGCCTTTATTGATCCTTTTGGTTACAAAGATGTAAAGATGGAAACACTCATTAATTTTCTTGCCAATCCTCACTGTGAAATATTTGTTACTTTTATGTCCAAATTTGTTTCTCGTTTCTTAAAATTAGACACTGACAAAGATATTGAAAATTTTAATGATTTCTTTGGAACAGACAAGTGGAAATGTTGTAATGCTCTGAAAGGCAGGAAAAAAATCAACTGCTTGCTTGGGGTTTATGCTGAAAAGCTCCAGTCGCATGGTGTCAAACATATCAAAATGTTTGAAATGAACGATAAAAATAATTATCCGTTGTATAGTCTTGTTTTTGCTACAAATAGCGACAAAGGGTTTGATATAATGAAACAAGCCATGGTCAAAACTGCAGAAAATTTTTCTTTTAGATTTTCTGATGCTGTTGATCCTAAACAGACTTTCCTGTACCCGCTCGGCAGTACCGAGTGGCAAAAAACCGCATCTACGCAAATCTATAAACATTTTCGTGGGAAAGAAGTTCTAATCGAAGTTATCAAAGATTATGTTATGGTCGACGCGTTGTATATCTACCGTAGTGGTATACTCCAATATTTAGAAGATGCCGATCCTCCAAAGATTGAGGTTGTGCCCCAGAACAAAAAACGCAGGAGAGGCACATATCCCGATGGTACCATGATCAGATTTCTCCCCTGATCCTACGTTTTCTATGTTATTCGAAGAATGTGACATACACGTCTAGGAAAATAACTGCGTGAAAGCATGCTAGAAAATGATCCAATCAAGCAAAGGCGTTTTTGCCCAAAGTGCGACCATGAGGTGTCAGATGAATACCTGATGCGAAATGGAGTAAGACTGCAGACCAGTCATCTCCAGTATTGCCACGGCAAAAGTGCGAGCTTGGCACCCATGACCATCGCATGCCTATAGAGCCCGCCATACACGTCCCACATCAGGCGCGACTGAACCGGCCCTGCAGTGCGGCCATGACCCTCTTCACCATATGGGGCAGAACCGGCAGATGGCACCTAGTGGCGCCTCGCTAGGAGATCCTTTGAGCGTTTGCGGATACGTGCCGCATCGGCCTCAATATTATCGGGCAAGATCGTCGGTGTCGTGCACTCTAGGTGAGGCATATATTCCTGGTAATCATGCTCGGTCTGGAACGCGTTGGCGTTGATGCGAACCCACTCAAACGCCAGGCCCGCCATGACCAAAAGTTCGCGATAGTCAATCCTGCGCTCCAGCGCCACAGAAAATCCCTCATGCTGCTCATCAGAAGACCAGTGAGTGACAAGAAGGCGCAACTCGTTAATCTTTTTCCTATGACCCTGTAGCCTTTTCATGACGCCATCATCAGACTCGCACAGTTTCATTTTCTTTATCTTGTCATAGAGATTAAAGAGTGTGGCCAGCTCGACGAGCGCATACTTGACGTAAAACACTATCTTGTGGCCATAGAGAAGCCGTTGCAGGACAGGAACGCCGAGCCGGATGCCATAAATGCTGTCATATATGGCCATGGAGCTTTGAAGTGCCACACGAAGACGCATTAGTTCAGATGCGATCAGGGACGTCTCGGGACTCATGTCGCCAAAATCAAGGTGCCCTATGGGGTTTTTGGCAATAAACGAGGTGATCTCGGCCTTTGCAGAGCGGGGGTCAAACGACTCCATGTGCATCTTAGCAGTGGGGAGCCGCGAGACCGCAAGGCAAAACCTATCGGGCATTATATGAATTACACCGTCAATAAATATGGTCGCAAGGAGGGCACACAGGAGAAACGAGTTCAAGAGCCTAGACGCGTTACCATGTTCGGCTTTGGACATGGCCTCTGCTATGCCATATATCCCGCTGTCCAGATGTGCAGCAAGGTTTCTGTAGGATCTTACATTTTTCAACACTGAACGCATACTTTTGTATATCGGACTCAGGTGCGATAACGCATTCTTGTCGGCGTCGTCTAGCGCGCCATAAAGTCCGGCATGAATTGTCTTAAAGTTGTAAAGCTCTATTGGAAGTCTCTGAAGCGCCGACATTGCCAGATAGTGAGCTATTTCCGGAGACGGATTTTGTCCGTATAATCCGGCATCATCGAGTATAAAGTCAAGCGTAAAGCGCATCTCAAACAGCTGCACTAGTATCTTGTCAAGGGCTGTCAGTGGCTCCGGTGATGACGGCTCCTTTGCATACAGTTCGAGGAGACCATGAAGGATGAACGAGCAGTCGCCATCACACGCACCATGAAGGGCTTCATCCCAGTGATCTCGGATCATCAATGTATCAAGCCCCCGCAGGGCCTTTGAAGTGCTGCCATTTATTGTGGGTGTTGTAGGGAAATTAGATATTTGTGTTTTTCGACAATTCCAAGGGTTTGCCTTGGAATCACATATGTCAAATCGACAATAATATTGTATTTCTGATGAACGGCAGAGTATCCAGCTCGCGGCATTTTGGCAGAGTCGAGGCAACCGAGTATGTTGACAAGAAGTAAAGATATGCCCAGTCATGTGTCATATGTGTGATCAGCTAGATCTATTTGCGTCTGTGACAAGAGATGCATATGGCGACTCTAGGGCAAGTTCTACCAGTGATTCGACAAATGATGGAATGGGGGACTGCGCATTCAAGTTTCTCACAAAAGAGCTCCTATAGCACAATCCGTTAGCTCTAACTATGAACACACCGCCGAGCTGTGGGTGTAGTCGTATTGCTTCTGTCAATTTTTGGTGAAATGTCGAATCATTAACGTAATTAAATGGGTCTTCCACAATCAACAAAGATTGCCGTGTTCCAAAATATTTTATCTGTGGCTTGTTTAGTATTTTCCAGATCAGATCGTCGTAGAAATTTACACGTAGCGCAGGGTTATATGTCGTCGGCAGGGTAACGCGTGGAGAATAGGCTTCGATGTAGAGGTTGTGCACTTTGAGGTCTGCGTGTTTAGGTGTATCAATAAGAGGCTCCAGCTCAATGGCATTTGTGATGTTTCGAAAATGCAAGTAAAGACGCATTTCAAAAAGTGATTGGCATAGTTTTTTTTGGCGCAGATCTTTCTTCCATTCCCCATAATGCTCAGTGTTGGAAATTTCTAGCGTGTCTAATGGAACAAGTTCTAGCATGGATTCGAGTTCTCCCAGTGCACCGAAATAAGGTTTGTCGACAGGAAGCCTGTGTTTTTCATAACGCAGTGCAGCTGAAGCATCATAAAGAAGATCAGACTTTTTCCCTATCATTAAAGCAATATTTTTACGGGTTAAATTCAAAAATTTATATAATTTTGGATAATTTGTCCGTATCCATGGCGCCAATACATAAGCAGGCTCGAACTTCTGCCGAGACAAAACATCGTATGCGATCATGGAGATTCTATGAAGTGGGTTAGATTCATTAGTATACATCTCAACATTCAGGCAAAGCGTGCTCGCACGCCTTTCAAGCATCTTTAGGCATCTCGACGCAAGATAATCGCGGGCATCACGTGAGTCGATCGTGGCAAGGCGAAAGACAGTCATGTAAATGACAGACTCGACTAGTGTGCCGCTGAGCAGTCGGTTCCGATCGTCGCCTTTGAAATTCAGCACATCCTCGCACACGTGGAAGAGCTCGTCATAGAGGCCATGGTTGGCATACACACGGACCAAGATTCTCAGGAGCAGTCCCTCATCGACGTGTCCGAATCGAATCATGTCCACTATCCGTTCACGAAGTGCCGGGGTTGGCGAAATGTCAAAGTCGATCTTTCGCAGCTCAAACCCGAGCTTTGTGTCTGTTTCTGACAGATTGTGATTATACTCTTCTATGTATGGGGCACACACGAGGCGCAATGCCTTAAAAATTTGTTTGTCGTTACCGTGCAGGCCAAGGGATTCATAGTCTGCCAATAGCTCATCGGCTGGCATCTCGTTTCTCATATCACAGTCCTCATCACGCACATCGCCATTCAACGCGACCCAAGACACAGATCTCTATATAACTCAATGCGCCATCATGCCAAAACGATAGTGAGACGCCCACTAACATCCTGCTAGCAACATGTCGGCAGTGCGGGAGGGTGCGGCACAAGGCTATCGGTCAGGCTACGGATAGTGATGGCACGGCCATGCGCATATCCCCGTGTCTGATGCGCGTTCTAGCAGAGACCCATTGGAAAAAACGCTACAGACGTGTTGAATTGCACTGGTAAACTTGTCGCACAAGATAGCTGATGAGGGTCAAAATGTCAAGTGCTTCACCCATTTCCATCGGCAGATTGGCTTTGGTTTCATGTCCTACTGAATTTCGTATTCCAGACATCAAACCCGCACATAACTGCATCAGGCCCCTTTGCATATTTGTTCGGGTTTGTTGAGAAACCGAACTCATACTTATTTTGAGTACAGGGTTTTTTTCTGAAAATGCCGCAAGCATTAGATCTGCACCTGTCTTTTCCTGTATGCCTGATCTCTCTCGCACAAAGGTCTCAAAGGCCTTGCAGCATTCAAACACGGCAGAGCTGTATTCGCCACGAATAAAATCTTTTTTGGAATGTTGAACAACATCAGGATGAAGTTTTCTTTGTTGAAATAACGTCTCATTTTGCTTTGGTAAAGACTGTAGATGTTTCCAGTTTGTTCGGGGTCTAACCTCTCCGTTTTCATCTATTCCAATAGAATAACGTATCAAAACTTTATTAACATCGTTTCGAACACGAGCAAGAAGGTCTTCCCTGTCAAGATATGATTCTGGGTTGCACACAGCTTTTAAAACTGTGATAATGCTCTCAGATCCAAACTGTTTTTGTATGTCTTCAAAAGCCGCGTACAAAAATTCCTGTTTCCCGCTGTAGTCATACTTAATCTTGTCAAAGCCCGCTTTTCTAAAGAGATCTGTAATTTCTGACGTATAGTATACGTCGGCCACGATTTTTGCTAGCGTCTCGAGGGCGGCTAGCCGAAACTCTTTCATCATGCAGGCTGCAACTCGTGGAATATTTAAACGCATGACAAGATGTCCATAATTACAGATCTGCAGATGATCCAAGAACAGGCACCCCTCCCACCCGTTTAACCATAGTCACACAATCCTGCCGATCTAGACCCAGGCAACACCTACTCAACCACACACGCCAACCCGGCAGACCACAGGCCTAGGACACACTCTTTACGTCAATCCTAAATCCAAGCGGCACTGCAGGGTCACCACAGGGAGGGGACACAACACTAGAGTAGCGCCACACGACCAATTTAGACTCTGTGCAAGCTATCGTAGTCGGGCCGTTGATGAATGTCGGGCCACGCGCAGACGATATGACATAGAGCGTGTTCTCGGGTATCAGCCTGTGTCCCAGGCCAGACATGGACAGGCCGCCAGGCGCTCTAGGCTGCGCTTTCATGGCGTTCATGTAATGGCCATCGGGCGCAGACCTTGAAAACAGTTCACGTGGCATAAACACGGTGTCAAGCTGGACAGGCGAGTCGGGGTCTGGATTGGCCATGATACGGACGCGCTCTAGGAGATCACCCAGTCCCACATCGTCTCGGCACTCCAGTGTATCCCCATGCCGGGGCAGCCCAGAGAGCGCCTTTAGGCAAAATTCATTCTCGTGATCCCAAATCGTCTCCACGACATCATCCACAAATCCCACGGGATCGTATCGGCCAATCTCGTTTCGAAAAATGGTGAGAGAGCCAGGAAGCAGTTCAGGCACATCCACAGAATTGGCACCAGTTGAGGCGCCACGCGTCGGCACATCGCAGGGCAAAAATGACACGGTAAACGGGGCTATACTCTTGCGATTGATGACGGGCAGGCCATACGGCAGATGTCTCGTGATTATAGAGTCCAGCAGGTATACTCACGAGCTAAAGTTCGTATAGATGATCAAGTTTCCCCGACCCCGCAGCTATATTGATCGCCCCCTCCCGCGCCAGGGCATGGACGACCGGAAGCGGGAGGAGCTGAGGGACGCGCACCACAGCGAGAAGAGCGGGCACGTGAGGGACAGGATTCTCGCCGTGCACTGCGTGGTCAACATGGGCATGACGCACGAGGACACGGCGGACACGCTGATGCGGTGCCCGGGGTGGGTCGGCAAGTGGGTCGCGCGGTACCGGGAGGGCGGGCTTCCAGCCCTCCGCGACCTCCCGCGCTCCGGGAGGCCGCTGGCCGTGCCGCGAACGGCGCTCGACGGGATCCTCGCCGACGCGTCGGGATCCCCCACGACCCCGGCCGCGGTCCGCGACAGGATCGCCGGGGCGGCGGGGACACTGTTCCACATAGCCAGCGTGAGGAGGCTCATGCGCGAGTTCGGCCTCTCGCGCAAGAGGCCGCGAAAGGCCCACGTCAACAGGGCGAGCGCGTCCGCCGTCCGCAGCTGGCAGCGGCGCCTTGCGGGGGCGGCGCCACGCCTGGCGCGCGCGGGATACACGATGCTGGTGCAGGACGAGTCGATCATCGTGAACGACGCCGGGGGCATGGCGACGCACTGGACGCCGCGCACGGTGCCCGTCTACGAGCCGTACACCGGGAGCCACGAGCGGATCGTCGTGTACGGGGCGATCGCCGAGGACGGGCGGCAGGCGTTCCGGACGCGCGACAAGTTCAACGCGGACACGTTCGCGCAGTACCTTGCGGAGCTGCACGGGAAGTTCGGCAAGATCGCCGTCATCGTCGACAGGGCTCCCCAGCACCGCGCGGGGGCGGTCAAGGACCTGCTGCGCGCCAACGGCGAGATCAAGCTCATCGAGCTGCCGGTGGGATCCCCGCAGCTAAGCGCCATCGAGGGGACGTGGCGCATACTCAAGAGGGACGTCAGGGTCCCGGGGCAACCACGAACCCTGGACGAGCTGAGGATCGCGGTCGGCGAGTACCTCAGGACCAAGCGGTTCAACCTGAACATCTACGCATACCTGAACAGGAAGGTCGTGGAAGGTCACACGAACTTTAGCTCGTGAGTATAGGTCGTCCCTGGGCTCTGCGGCTGTGGCACGCGTGTCTCTAAAACCTCCTCGTCTCCGGGCCGCATACTGTCATAGAATCCCCTGCCATAGCCTGATGATCCCTGACGGGACCTCGTATGGGCGACTGTCCCGTCATGAAACATGGCAAGTGACGTGCCCGAACAGAGCAGCGCGTCATAATGGTCATGGAGAAAGGCCAGTGCTATGGGCAAAACCTGTTGCGGGGTAGGCTCATAGCGTATCATAGGCCTAGACACACAGGCCGCAACTGATAAGCATTGTGGACAAGAGATCCGGATTCGCTGCAAAAGTGGGGGATGCGGGTAGGAAGGCCTGCCGATCTGCTCACGTGGCGGCCGCCTGACTAACGAGTCGGCCGTGGCGCCGTTCTCAATAGAATCCGCGATCGAGATATATATCGCGCACGTGTCAGGGACGCATCATGAAGATATCAAAGATCAGGGTACAGAACTTCCGCGCCATAGTCCACACAAAGATTAGCCTGGGCGAGATGACCGCGCTGATAGGGGCAAACAACGCCGGCAAGACGACGTTCCTGCTCGCACTCGAGAGGCTCTTCAGCGACAAGGCAGGCAGGATGAAGCCTGAGGACTTTAACGACAAGGAAAAGCCAATCACCATAACCGTCACGCTTGAGGGCGTTGGCGGGGAGGATGAGCTCGAGGTGAGCTGTGAGTGGGAATGCAAAAGGTCAGAGCCGGATCACGAGGGAGAGCGCAGGACAACAGTTACAACTCCAAAATACACGTGTAAAAGCAGTGCGGGCATGGACTGCAAAAAGTTTCTGCAAAAATATGTAA
The DNA here is from genome assembly GCA_963693095.2 of Cenarchaeum sp. Classification (GTDB taxonomy): domain Archaea; phylum Thermoproteota; class Nitrososphaeria; order Nitrososphaerales; family Nitrosopumilaceae; genus JAHRAL01. Next base: position 1,947,896 of record OY843768.1, on the reverse strand, counting down.
ATGTGATATATGTTCCAGCAGAGCACGAGACAGATGACGACGGCGAGGACAAAAAGAACTCGCCCCTAGAACAGATAATCAATGACACCATTAGGCGCATCGCAGAGAAGGACAGCAAGGCAAAGAAAATGCAGGTGGACATTCAAAAACTGTTCGATTCTGACCTATTAGGGGTAAAAGCAGCACTAGACAGAAAACTGCGCGGAGAGAAGGGGAGCGGGTATGCGCCAAACGTAGAAGTCGATCTAAAGTTCAAGGATCTTGGCGTCACCTTAAAGACCGATTTAAGCATAATAGACTGCATTAGTGGAAATAGTATAGACCACAAATACATGGGTCATGGGACAAAACGCGCGTTCTACATGGCCGCATTAGAGGTCGGTGGCGAGGTGGCAAAAAAGGCAGAGAAGGACAGGGACAAAAAGGCGCCAGGGGCCGGGGCAAAGACCCCAAAGGACACGGGGGGTGACAAGATGTTAACGCTCATCATCATTGACGAGCCAGAGCTGCACCAGCATCCTCAAAGGCAGAGGCTCCTGCTGCAGGCGCTGCAAAACCTGTCAGACTCATTGCACCAGGTCGTGTACACAACGCACTCTCCGATGATGATCACATTAAAGGGTCCAATGGACATACGCAAGGTGATAAACGTCGGCAGGGGTGTTTGCGTACATGGGTGGAAGAGTCCTAAAGGCAAGCCAATCTGGGGCAAGATGATAAAGGCCATGGAGGAGGCAGTGTTTGCAAGCGGGGCAATATTGGTGGAGGGGCACGACGATGAGACGATCATCAACGCGATGCTTCGCAAGACCGACCACGAAGAACAGCCGATCATGGACGCGCTAGTCAGCAAAGAGGTCGTCGTCGTCGACTGTGGGGGAAAGGAGAGCATGGTGCGCTTTTATGACGTTCTCAAGTCACTTGGGATCAGGCAGTTTGTCATATGGGACGGGGATCTGAACAAGACAGACGACGAGCCAGTCAAAAAGCAACTTAAAAGTGCGGCTGACAAGCGAAAAGACGCAGACGCGAGCAATAAAAGACTTGCCAAGAAAATTGGCATGAGTGATGAATTCTTGGAGCCTCTAAATGCCGACACAAGCGATTATGCCGATGGCCCCAACTGTGTGTGTTTTTGGTCTAACGGGCCGACGTATTGGGCAGAATATTTTGATACCCCAACAAAAGAACTAAAGGATAGCATCAGGGGAGGGGAAAACATTGATCCAAAGTTTAACACTGCAAAGTTTAAGGATTCAGACTTTTACAAGACAGTCCAAAACATTCGCAAGTATTTTGGCGACTAGCGAGTCAGAAATCCCACGTCATGTCGGATCTAGAGTATGCGCACCGGCATTGATAGAGATAAATAATGGCCAGGTTCCGCATGGCGTGATGGCAACCCCCATACAATGCCCACACTGTTTAACGAGCTCTGCAGTCGAATTTGACACACTAAAACCCGCCCAAATAAACGAGAAGCAGGGAGGAACCCGCATAAATTATTATATAACCCATGGCTATTGCCAGAATCCCAATTGCCTACGCCTCATCATGGAGTTAATAAAACAAGAAAATGGAAATAGGCATTCTGGCACGTTTATAATTCCACGTAGATCGTCAAGAAAAAAAATCGAGCATGTCCCCTCAACCATTAATTCAATCTACGAAGAGGCAGGGAATGTTCTAGAAGACAGCCCTTCTGCAAGTGCAGCGCTAGCAAGGCGATGTTTGCAGGAGACAATACGCGGACATTTTAAAATTGAGAAAGACAGCCTTTATGACGAAATTCAAGAATTGATCGACGGCGAGAACCTCCCAAAATACATACTAAATGACCTAGACAAGGTCAGAAAGATTGGAAATTTGGCAACGCATCCGGAACATGACAAGCAAACAGGATTGATTGTAAAGGTCGACAGGGATGAGGCAGAATGGACGCTAGAAATATTAGAAACGCTGTTCAATTACTGTTTTGTAGAACCTAAAAAACATGAACAGCGTACCCAAAGCCTTGAGGAAAAATTGAAGAAAATAAAAAACAACAAACCTAGAACTGCTAGTTAAATTTTCAAAACTCCATGACACAACTGATCCAAAATAGTCAATGTCTCACAAACCACCGTTTTTGCTCAGATCTAGTGATCAGCCAAAAAGGCAGAGATACAGAGAATGCCGGCTAGTATTGTGACAGCGGCGGCAGCGCAGCCCAGAATTTCCAGGATGCTCCCTCGGGGGCAAGGTCGCGAGGGTTTTTGGGTTGTGAGGCATGTTTCACGTGTGTTTTCCTGGACCGGCTCGTCCTGGCGTGCAGCCTCAGAATGTCCCGCCGCGGCGTCCCGTCGCCGCGCACGTCAGGCCACCGCACGTGGGTGTGAGTGCCAAAGCCCGCAGAGTCGGCCAGCGGCGTGCCCTTCACGGTGGCAGAGACCGCCTCCGAGCCCACGCTTTCCCTGTTCCCCGCAGGTGGTCACGTGGTGGCGCAGGGGGCTGGGGCATGGCGGATAGCGCCAATCCCGCATCTCAAGCCCCACGCACGACGGCCATAGTGCTGCAAGGTTCAATATTAGCTGCCCTGGCCGCCGTGCGCACAGAACCCAAGCCTGATTCCACAGGATTCCCCACGTAGTGAAGATTTTGTTTAGATGGTCAAATAATGTCAAGTCACGTGCTATAGATCATTATATGCACAAGTATACCACAACGAAATGGGCATAGAAAGCCAAGGCGGCACACGTGCAAAACACGCCATAACCACAGAAGAGCTAGCAATCCAGAAGTTTGTAGAAAAGCTGATCAGAGAATACAAATATCCAAAAGAACACATAGTTACAAGTCCACAATACAGAGTCAAAGAGAGTCCATCAGACAAAAGAGGCTATCCTGTGGATATTGCAGTGTTTGAATCAGCTGAAAAAAAGAATGAACAGCTGAAAATAATAGTAGAATGTAAGGCTTCCAACATAACGTCAGGCAAAACCCAGCTTAAGAGTTATCTTAAATTTTCAGAAGCAGAAATTGGAGTTTGGTTTAATGGTGAAGAGTTGGTCACGATCAGAAAATATATCAAATCTGGAAAAACAGAATATTATGACATTCCAGACATGCCCAAATTTGGTGAACAGATAGAAGAGATTGGAATGTATCGACGAAAGGATCTAACAATACCCCATAATTTAAAAGACGTGTTCAAGGAGATCAGGCATCGTCTTGCAGGCAGCATGATCGGAACGACGCGTGATGAGGAGCTAGCAAAGGGGATGATTAACCTGATATTATGTAAATTGTATGACGAGAAATATACAGAACCCGATGAAATGCTTTGTTTTAGAGCAGTCACCGGCGAAAAGCCAGACAAAGTATTCAAGAGGATCAGGGAGCTGTTTTCTGCTGCAGGGAATGAATACAAGGATGTTTTTGAAAAAAACGACAAGATTGGTCTTGATGCAGAGCACATAACATATACTCACGAGCTAAAGTTCGTATAGATGATCAAGTTTCCCCGACCCCGCAGCTATATTGATCGCCCCCTCCCGCGCCAGGGCATGGACGACCGGAAGCGGGAGGAGCTGAGGGACGCGCACCACAGCGAGAAGAGCGGGCACGTGAGGGACAGGATGCTCGCCGTGCACTGCGTGGTCAACATGGGCATGACGCACGAGGACACGGCGGACACGCTGATGCGGTGCCCGGGGTGGGTCGGCAAGTGGGTTGCGCGGTACCGGGAGGGCGGGCTTCCCGCCCTCCGCGACCTCCCGCGCTCCGGGAGGCCGCTGGCCGTGCCGCGAACGGCGCTCGACGGGATCCTCGCCGACGCGTCGGGATCCCCCACGACCCCGGCCGCGGTCCGCGACAGGATCGCCGGGGCGGCGGGGACACTGTTCCACATAGCCAGCGTGAGGAGGCTCATGCGCGAGTTCGGCCTCTCGCGCAAGAGGCCGCGAAAGGCCCACGTCAACAGGGCGAGCGCGTCCGCCGTCCGCAGCTGGCAGCGGCGCCTTGCGGGGGCGGCGCCACGCCTGGCGCGCGCGGGATACACGATGCTGGTGCAGGACGAGTCGATCATCGTGAACGACGCCGGGGGCATGGCGACGCACTGGACGCCGCGCACGGTGCCCGTCTACGAGCCGTACACCGGGAGCCACGAGCGGATCGTCGTGTACGGGGCGATCGCCGAGGACGGGCGGCAGGCGTTCCGGACGCGCGACAAGTTCAACGCGGACACGTTCGCGCAGTACCTTGCGGAGCTGCACGGGAAGTTCGGCAAGATCGCCGTCATCGTCGACAGGGCTCCCCAGCACCGCGCGGGGGCGGTCAAGGACCTGCTGCGCGCCAACGGCGAGATCAAGCTCATCGAGCTGCCGGTGGGATCCCCGCAGCTAAGCGCCATCGAGGGGACGTGGCGCATACTCAAGAGGGACGTCAGGGTCCCGGGGCAACCACGAACCCTGGACGAGCTGAGGATCGCGGTCGGCGAGTACCTCAGGACCAAGCGGTTCAACCTGAACATCTACGCATACCTGAACAGGAAGGTCGTGGAAGGTCACACGAACTTTAGCTCGTGAGTATAGACTATCCAATAAACAATTTAATAGGGAGGTTTTAGCGTATGCTGTGTTGACTCAAATAAAGGCATTCAATAATGCCGCAATCCAAATTCTTCAAGAGAGCGCAGAGCCACTACATTTTAATAAGATTGCAGAGATGGCGCTAGAGTTGAGATTGATCAAATTGGACGAGAATACTATTCACAACTGCATGGGCGCAATCCTTCACAGCGACATTATGCAATATGCCAAACTTTCTGCTTTCAAATCACCGAAAACCGGATATTATGCCATCAACCCCGACTGTCCCGTAAATCAGGTCAGCATCGTCCCAGATAAAACCTCGCCCATTGTATTAGCGTTTCGAAATGCTGCGATCAAAATACTACAGACAGCAGCAACACCAATGCATTTTACAAAAATTGCAGAGTCTGCAATGACTGAAAGGATGATTATGCTCAGAGAAAGCACTATTCATAGCTGCATGGGCGCTATACTGCATAGCGATATACGGCTGCATGGTAATGACTCTGTGTTTATTGCGGCACAAACAGGATATTATAAGCTCAATCCAAACCACCCACTTTTGCATAAAGCGTCTGCGAGCAACACCATTGCGCATACCACACGCGCACCCCCCGGCAAGCCCACCGCTGCCGAGCCGGCAGAGGCCGCGAGTTCGGAGCCGCCCACACGCGCACCCCCCGGCAAGCCCACCGCTGCCGAGCCGGCAGAGGCCGCGAGTTCGGAGCCGCCCACACGCGCACCCCCCGGCAAGCCCACCGCTGCCGAGCCGGCAGAGGCCGCGAGTTCGGAGCCGCCCACACGCGCACTTCCAGAAAAACCACCCGGCAGCTCACTGAGCACAACCTATGTTGGAAAGGGTGGAGAGTATTTGGTTGCAGGCAAGCTTTCATTTTTAGAATACAGTGTAAGCATACCCGCCCTTGATGCAGGAATTGATTTGATTGTCACAAAAGACAATAGAAATTATTATCACATACAAGTCAAAACATCAACATCATCTACTGAGAAATATACGTTTTATCTACCCAAAAGAGCCTTTGAGCGAACTGCATCCGGGAGCACATTTTATGTATTTGTTCTGCGTTCAGCAAACACAGATCCTCCCCATGAGAATTTTTTGATTGTGCCCTATAGCAAAATTAACGAATATGTTTCAGGCAAGTACAAATCACAGGATAAAAACCCCGAAAAATTTGCAATTAATATAATCCAAAAAAACAATAAGTTTTTCTTCGATATACCTGATAATGACATAACTTTTTATGAGAATAATTGGGCTTTGATAATTTAATCTAGATTTTCTAAAATTATATTTTATAAATATTATAGTATTTTAAAATATCAAAATATTTTTTAAAGTTGTCAGAATTATTGTGGACAAATTTGTAGATTACATCCAAAAATAAGAGGCAATTAAAAAGATGTGCGACTTTAGCAACAAGAGCGGTGCGCGTCACGCTGCGACAGAATCAGAGTACGCGGTGGATCACAACGACGCGCAGATCGTGCTAGTGTGGTGCGCGGCAATGGCCAACTATATAGAGAACAGGTGCGGCAAGGACAGCAGCTGAGTCACACTATATGCAATGTCACGCTAGGCGCCCTTTGACATGCTTGAGGGCGCATTGCGTGTCAAAGTGGTGCCTATCGAGATCAAGGGCGCGTTGGAGCGATTCAATCGCGATCACCCGAAATCCAGTGGACAAACTGGGGTGTTTCCTAGCAAGAAACTCCAAAGTCAGCCCAATATGACGGTACAACTTTGCGTCATTGCATCCAAACTCTTTAGCGCGCTCAAGTGAGTCATATACCTCTTCATAGGGCACAACTGAATCACACGTCTCACCATACAGCGCAAAATTATACAGGATATAGGCCCTACCTGCGTGCGCGTCAGCTGCACCCTGGTCTAGCTCAATGGCCCGCTCAAAGTAGACTAGGGCATGCTTGGGGTGGCAGAACTTGTGCAACATTATGCCCAAGGCAATATGCAGCTTGGCATTGTCAGGATTCCGACTGATAGCATCATCAAGGATGCGTAGCGCATCAGAACCACGTCCCTTGCCAAAGAGATCATGGGCACGAGCAATACATGTCTCAGAGCTGTCAAGATCCGCCGGAGTGGCACGCTCGGGCATTGTCGATACCCTGTCGCCACGGCCACGCCCGTTTGGCAGGTCACTATCCCGGAGATCTGTTGACGTCTCGCTAGATTCGAAAGCTTTGGCAAGACGGGGTATGATCACAAGGGCTGCACCGATGATCAAAACGACATACTCGATTTTCACATCCCAAGTAGCAATGGAAGATTATTTAAACATTTTGGTGCATACTGGCTATACGAATCCTGAAGGGCATAGCAAGGCTTATAGATCATGAGTGAAATTGACACGCCAGCGCGAGGAGCCGAAATTTCACGCCATTGTAGCCCCGGAGCAGTCGCCCCCGCGTATTCGTGGACAAAGCCGTATCGTATGAGGTCAGCACCCAGACCGCGCGCATGACCTCCTCGGTCGGCGCGTGCCGGCGCGACGTGCCGCGGTGGCCGGGCCTGCCGCCGGGCATCCCGTGCGGCGGGAGCTCGCCGCGCTCCCTCGCGCGCCGCACCTTGCGCTTCCTCCTCTTGTGCCCCGGCAACGCCGACGACGGCGGCGTGTTGGCGTTCTGGCAGTACGACAGCGTGCGCCTCATGGTGTCGTTCTCCGCCTCCAGCCCGGCGATCCTCGCGTCCCGTGCCTCGACGGCCGCCTCCAGCCCGGCAACCCTCTTCTGCATCTCCCTGATCCGCAGGTCGCGCTCCCTTGCCCGCTCCTCCACGGCCATGAGCCTGCCGCTGAGCTCCGCCACCACGTGGCCCAGGTTCCCGCCCCGTCGGCCCGCCATGCCAGGGCGGGCGGCTCCGCGGTAAATGGATCGGTAGGATCGCGCCCATTTGACTAAATGGGCAGGGGTGCTGACCTTATACCGTACCGATATTGATAGAGATAAATAATGACCAGTCCTCGTGTGGCAATATGGAAGAGCCCATACAATGCCCACACTGTTTAACTAGCTCTGCAGTTGAATTTAGCAAACTGAAGCCCAGCATGATGTATGAGAAACAGAATGCAGGTGAGGCATTCTACTATGTAGACCATGGCTATTGTCAGAATCTTAATTGTTTACGCCTTATAATGAGATTGAGAAAAATGGAACATGGTCTAGTCATATCCCAAACATTCATAATTCCACACGCACAATCAAGAAGAAAGTTCGAATATGTCCCCCCGGCCATTAATTCAGCCTACGAAGAAGCAGGAAATGTGTTAGGATACAGTCCTTCTGCAAGTGCAGCGTTGGCAAGGCGATGTTTGCAGATGACAATACGTGAACATTTTAAAATTGAAAAAAACAGCCTTTATGACGAAATTCAAGAATTGGTCAACGAAAAGAATTTGCCAGAGCACATAGTAAAAGGCCTAGACAAGGTGAGAGGTATTGGAAATTTGGCATTGCATCCTGAACACGACGCCCAAACAGGATTAATTGTAGAGATCAACAAGGACGAGGCAGAATGGACATTAGATATATTAGAGACACTATTCAATTATTGTTTTGAAGAACCAAAAAAATCTGAGCAGCGCACACAAAGACTAGAAGAAAAATTAGACCAAGCAAAAAATGACAAGCCCAAAACCGTTAGCTAAATTCTCAAAAACACCACGTTGCATAATTGGCATCAAATAGTCACAGTTACATAAACTCCTGTTTTTGTCCAGATCTAGTAATTACCTAAAAAATGTAGAGATATAGAGAACGCCAACTAGTATTATGACAACAGCGGCAGCTCCGCTTAGAATTTTCAAGAGGTTCTTTTGGGGATGTGGAATTGGTGCAGAGTCTGACATTGGGCCGAATTTTCCACATATGCTTTCATTGGCCGGTTCATCCTCATATTCCTCAACTGTGTGCCCATATTCAAAAGTGTCAGTGTCTGCGCCCAAGTCAACGGGTGACTGGTCGCCAGGGTCGTCGGCCCTGTCAGGCGCATGATCAACGACCAGAAATGGTAGTACACATAAATAATATATGAATAATGATGGCCATGATGGCGGATGAAGACGGATCGCAAGATGCGGGCAATGATCGATCTGAATGGATGCCCTATCCTACGTTTGATGCCATGTTTGCCAAGCACAACCCCTGGAACGTCTGCAGGAATAGCGAGGAGAGTAACGTGTGTAGCGCATACGCCCTTCATGATGGAAGAATTTGGCCGGGTCAGGGGTTTGGCTTTGGAGGGCGGCCCATAGATCACACCAATAATGACAAGCCGTGGGTAGGCGCTTCGAAAAGAGCAAGAAAGGATCTAGTCATAGTGATAAACCTAACTAAAGAGATGCTAAAAGAACGAAGAGGGATGTTTGGAGCAACAGAGGCATTTACGCCGTACGGACGGAGCCAGATAGAGACTAGAATGAAATTTTTTAATCCCACGATTAGGACAGGCAGCCTCGGTCCAATAGAATTCCACGATGCGATAATAAGGATGAACGCGATGCGCAACGTACAATTCGTTCCAGACCCGAACGGCCACAGGTCATCAGACGACATAGTGAGAGAAATGTCAGGCATGGCATGTTTAGATCTTTGGAGACAACGCAATGAAGAGGCCGTCATGGCATTGGGGGGAATACAAAACTTTCAGGGTATAATACACATGGGTCATGGGTTCAATGCGTTTGCAGAGTTGGGACAAAAAATGGATAAATATCAAGCAAAGCACACGACGCCGATAGATTTGATCATGATGGGGCCACGCACATACAACCAATTTTGGGTTAACGGAGCAATGAATAAAATCAGCATGCCACAAGGCAGGTATGTTCTAGATAAGAAAATTTGCGGAATGCGGGAATTTCGCGGAGTGGACGTGGTTGTCAGCTCACACATACAAGACAAGGCAATTTATTGCACAAACAGCAAATTTCTGCGGTGCTATGAGGGGCCAAAGAGGTGTGAGGCGCGTTATGAAGACAACGGATGGAAGCTGACCATGGAGGATTATGTCAAGTTTATGCTAGTAAACGAGGGAACAGGAACAGAGGGCGGATTTGGCATGACGCTAGTCGCAAGTTTTGATGATGCGCCATCAGGCCCGACAACCCGTGATCGGCCAGGCACGTATGGCGGAACTGCAGGAACAGCATCACTGGGGTGGAATCTAGTGTACAAAATGGCAGAAAAGGGCGCAAGTCATCTCGTGAACCAGATATTGAACGTTCCATCACTAGATCAGATATTGAACGAAGTTGGCCAAAAAGTCATGATGCGCAGAATCCCATAAGGAGGCCATTGTCAAGCAGGCCTAGCGTGCGCTAGTTTTTGCGCAACGCATGGATCGATGAGGCCATGGAACACCGTGTGGGCAACGCTATAGAGGCAGGGGCAGTGTGGGATCAATCTCGATCGCGCGCTCAAAGGACGCTAGCGCCTCGGCGTGGCGGCCCATCTCTTGCAGCGCATAGCCTTTTCCAGCATGAACCATGGCCTTGCTGGGATCCAGCTCGATGGCGCGCTCAAATGCCACCACCGCCTCAGAATAGCGGCCCATCTCACACAGCACGGCCCCCTGGTTGTTGAAGGGGGAGGAGTCAGACGGATCAAGCTTGGCTGCCTGCTCAAAGGCAGCGAGTGCCTCGGCGTGGCGGCCGAGGGCTCGCAGGGCAGTACCAACGTTAAAGCGGAATACAGAGCCGCTCGGCACGAGCGAGGCCGCATGGGTGTATGACTCTAGTGCCTCGGCGTAGCGACCAAGGTTGTACAGGGCAAGGCCACGATCACTGTGTATTCCAGCGTCATTGGGAGCCAGCTCGATTGCACGATCAAATGAAGCCAGCGAATCGGCGTGGCGACCAAGACTAGCAAGCATGGCGCCTTGACCCACGTACAGTCCACCATCACCAGGATTTGCCGCAATCGCCCTGTCAATTGCGCCAAACGCATCAGCGTGACGGCCAAGCTTAAAAAGCACGCGGGCGCGGGACTCATGCACAGCAGAGTTGTTCAAATCAAGTGCTGCCGCACGATCAAAGCACCCTAATGCATCGGCATAGCGACCCAGCTTTGAGAGTGTCAGGCCCATGTGAAACGGAGCGCGGGGGTTGTCAGGATCCAGCTCTCCGGCGCGCCTGATAGATGCCAGGGCATCGTCTAGTCGATCAAGCTGTGATAACGTGTAGCCGCGGTTTAGATAAGCGTCCACATAGGCGGGATCGAGCTCTATTGTCCTGTCTAGTGAGGCTAGCGCGCCGTCATGAAGGTTCATGCGCGTCTGGGCAATGCTCTTGTTAAAGTGCAATTTTGCCTTATTGATATCAGGGGAGTTCGCCACATCAAAAGCCTTGATCGCCACATCAAAAGCCTTGATCGCCTCGGCATGGCGGCCTAGATTTCCAAGCGTGGTAGCCCTGTTCACATATGACTCGGAGTTTGGTTCAAGGGCAATCTCTCGATCCAGTGACTTTAGAGCATCATCATAGCGATGAAGTTCTAGCAGGCATTTTGACCTGTATCGACGCGGCTCGATGTCATTGGGGGCAATCTTTATTGCTCGCTCAAACTCGTCGAGTGCCTCCTCTAGACGTTTGAGCATGAATAGGGCAAGACCCCTGTCAAAGTGCACATGCGCGTCATTGTCGCCAAGCGACATGGCGCGATCAATGGAGTCAAGAGTCTCGGCATGTCTGCCCAGGCGGTACAGCACCATGGACCGTACCCTGTGCGATCTGGCGTGATCCTGATCAAGGCCCAGTGCGCGCTCTGATGACGCAAGAGCCTCCTCATAGCGCCCCTGCTCGCACTGGATTACGCTAATGTTGTTGAGTGAGGCAATGTCGGTAGGATCTAGCTCGAACGCGCGCTCAAAGCCCTTTAGCGCATCCTTCTTTTTCCCCATGCGATACAGCTCCATGGCCTCGTTTACGGCAGGCGTCACGGCTGAAGGATTTAGCACTAGCGCACGATCATCAGAGGCCGCAGCACCAGATGACAACTCCCTGTCATCAGTGGCAGTATCCGGAGCGCGTGTTGCCCGTCGTTTCATATCTGCGCTAGACGGCGTTGCCCTATAAAAATAGTACGATTGGCGAGAATGTGCCATGGACGAGAGCCTGACGGTGGATCTGGCAGTAACGGCAAAGATCAACCCATCACACATCTAGAGCAAGGCGTGTCCAGGCTCCTGCACTGAACAAGCTGGGACAGAGAAATGCATGTGCTTGTGCCCGAATGTAGGCACCTAGTGCCTGCTATTGTTACCAAGTCATCCCATCAGGGCATTAGACATTCGCGCGTACACCTAAATCAAACAGGCTCGTCCACGAATGGATTCCGGGGGACACGGTAAAGCCTATGGAACATGGACGAATGAGCTCAACGTCCCTGGATCAGCGCGTTGGCAACCCCGCAATGACTGCAAAGGCGGGGAACGCAGCCCCGGGAGGACATCACTTTCCCATGTTGCCGGGCATGAAAGTGACCAGGTGGGAACCAAGGCCGCTGAAAAATAGCCCGCCGATGCAGCACGATCCTGATCCTGCGGGCATGTCGCTGCGCATCGTGCCAGGTTCATGAGGGGGCAGAGCTGGCCCCATATGCCGCATATTAACAAAAGTTTTTTATTAAACACCTGTGGAGGGTTAGGGTAATGGCGTTGAGGGAGTCGGTAGCAGAGAGGCGCACTACATCAAAATCAGATGACCCATCAACGATCTCTAGTCGCCTCTCAGACTGGTATGAAAACCTGCAAATCCGGACACTTGGATACTCGGACTCTAGGCAGAGGTTTGATCCTCCCGCTCAGATCGATCTTGCAGAATCACATTTACGAGCGTTGCGTGCTGCGCGGCTTCACAGGGACGAATTTCATGTATCACATTTACACAAACTCCGATCTCCGACAGAACAAGCCCGTGCGGGAGCTGGTGTAGTGCGCGTAGAGCGCATTAGTCATCTATTTGGTTTTGTTGACTTTTTGTACCAGAACAAGATACTGCAAGAAGATGAGACTATCGATTCATCAGTCACACAGCGTAAGATCCAAAAATGCGCATACATTGCGCAGCAGCTTGGAATTCCATTTGAGTATAAATTTGGATTTTTGGCCAGTGGTGCTTTTTCTGTTGACATGGCCGTCGACCTGTACCGACGCAGACTGGCCACTACAAACCAAAATCTGTTTGATGTCAGAGACATGGCCTTGCAAGCGTTTCTTGACATCGTTAGAGACAAGAGCTCTGACTGGCTTCACGTGGCCACGTTTGCGCTACGCAAGACGGGCACGATTCTCTCTAGTCATGACTTTGTGAAGTACATGGAGCGGAGAAATCCTCGATATGGCAAGAGATTGACCAAAGACGTCTTTGAACACGTGCAGCATCTAAGGCAGGTAGTGGGGCAATGAATAGATCATCCCGCCTATGTCCACCCGGACTGCGACTCTTGGTGTTTTTGTCGGCGCTTGGCGCAACCTTGTTTTCTGTCTGGCTTTTGGAAGGTGGGAACATAGTTATGTTTATTGCCGGATTGTTATCTATCTTTTTTATGGTATATGTGCTGAATGCAGGTGTCAAAGCAGAGGCCGCACAAAAATCCGAAGATGAGGACGCGTTGAAGGCCGTTGGACAGCTGATAGACAGATGCGAGTTTGCCCTTATCCGGATTGTTGACATGACGACTCTGTCCCATGACCATCGCGTGTACACGGTTTTGAACCAGCTTGCCACCAACATGAGCATTTTTGCGAGGCAGTATAGCCGATATCTAGAGTCCGAGTCCCTGGACGATGTAAACGAGGCCGAGATTGCCATAGCAGATGCACAGATTTCCAACATCGAAGACCTGGGTGACCATGTCGGATTACTGCGTGAGCGCATCGCCAAAATTAGAGACGGCGTACGTGATGTGAACGACCCTCGACTTTTAGACGCTAGGCGTAAGTTCTAGTACAGTGTCAACCATTTGGTCACCGACACCACGTGTATCATATGGAAAATCTTTGTTAGAACGTGGTTGTGATGGCTTACCTGGCTCTGCGACGCGCGTAGCAAAGCTGCGCAAGTTATCGCGCCGGATCAGCCTGGACAGTGTGCTATCAGCGTGCGAACGAGTGCCGGCATTGCCGGCGTCTAGCTCTTTTGCTTTCTCAAAGGACTCGCGTGCGTCATCATGGCGGCCAAGCTTATACATGATGGCAGCCCTGTTGGCATGCGACTCGACATCATTGGGATCAAGCTCGATCGCGCGATCTATGGCAACAAGCGCCTCCCCATGGCGCCCGAGGGCATAAAGCGTGGCAGCCCTTCCAAAGTGCGCGTGTCGGTCATTTTCGCTCATTGAGATGACGTGATCGAGTACCCTGAGTGCTTCCTCATGGCGGCCAAGAAGGTACAGGACATGACCCCTAGTGTTGAGCGTCTCTATGCGGTCGGGAGCAATCTCGCCTGCGCAATCTAGCGCTTTGAGTGCCTCCTCATGGCGGCCAAGGTCGCGCAGCGCGTGCGCCGTATCAAGGTGGGCATCCGCATTATCTGGGGCGATCTCGGCCATTCGCTCAAAGGACGCCAGGGCCTCGCCGGGCAGTCCACGCTCAAGCAGAATGACCCCCCTGTGGTTGTGCGTGATCGCGTCATTGGGGTCAAGCTCGATCGAGTGGTTAAGGGAATCCAGCGAGTCATCACGCCTGTCTAGCTCATAAAGAACAACTGCCCTCTCCCTGTAAAGTATGGCGTCATTTGGGTCTAGGGAGATCGCGCGATCTAGTGCCATGAGAGCCTCGTCGTTGCGTCCAAGGGATCGTAGGGAAAGGCTCTTGGCAAAGTGCACGCGCACGTCAGTGGAACCGAGGGCGATTGCACGCTCAAAGGACGTCAAGGCGTCATCGTGCTTACGGAGGGAGCGCAGGACAAGACCCTTGCCGACGTGCACACCTGAGTCTGTTGGATTCAACGCGATTGCGCGATCAAAGGACTCCAGCGCTTCATCAGAATTTCCCTGATCTCCCAAGATGGCGGCTCTTCCGCCATGTGAGCGCGCATCATTGGGATCCAGCGCGATTGCGCGATCAAAGGATTTCAGCGCCTCATTATGGCGATCGATGGCACATAGCTCGACTGCCCTGCTCCGGTGGGGACTTGCATGGTCGGGCGCAAGCATTGACGCATGGCCAAAGACATCGGCTGCATCGGCGTGTCGACCCAGTGCCGCCAGTGCCACCCCCTTGTAAAAGTGGATATTCCAGTCATTGGGATCCAGCCCAATTGCGCGCTCAAACTCCTTTAGGGCATCACCGTGACGGCCAAGTGCTCCTAGCGAGGCTGCCCTGTTTGCGTGGAGGTTGGCGTCATCGGCTCCCTGTGCCAGGGCGTCATCGGCTGCGGTCAGCGCTTCCTCATAGCGTCCCATGTTGTGCAGCGCAGCGGCCCTGTTCCTGTGCGAGTCGGCGTGGTTTGGGTCAAGTGAGATGGCAGTATCGGCTGCGGTCAGCGCGTCATTTGGGCGGCGCAGCGCATTTAGCGTGGCGGCCATGTTGCTAAAGATCACGGGGTTTTTCGGGTCAAGTGAGACGGCGCGCTCAAACGCTTTGATTGCCTCCTCATAGCGTCCCGTATTGTGCATATCTACGGCATTGGTTCTGATCGACATGACGTCTGTGTCATCACTCTGGCTCACGCGCTTTTCAGCACCTGGTGGCCCGGTATCGCCTGCCTCGCGCCCTGTGTCCATGCGAGGGCATGACGCCGCCCGGAATATAATAGTTAATGGCTGACTGGCCCCTCACGAATGTGTGAGGAGTCGACTCTAGGAAGGGGTCGGGTGTTGCCACAATGGGTGAACCCGGCACTAGTCACGAGCCGACGGTGGCGCCGTTCTCGCACAACAGAATGTTCGATCAAGTTATATATCACGCACCTGCCAAGATCGCGGTAATGAGGGTATCAAGGCTCAAAGTGGAGAACTTTCGCGCCATAGTTGACACAGAGCTGAGCCTAGACAAGCTGACCGCGCTGATAGGCGTCAACGGCGCCGGCAAGACATCGTTCCTGCTGGCACTTGAAAGGTTCTTTAGCGACAAATCAGGAAGGATAAAAAAGGAAGACTTTAACGATGTCGGCGAATCGATCATCATAACCGTCAAGTTTGAGGGCGTTGGCGAAGAGGACAAATGTGAGATTCGCTGCGAGTGGAAATGTGAGACGGAAGATGCAGAGAACGCTGGAGATGGCAAGATAACAGTTACAACTCCACAGTACATGTGGAAAAACAAGGTTAGTGGTGAGTGGGAAGGCAATACTAATGCAAAGTGTAAAGCATTTCTAAAAAAATATGTGAATGTGATATACGTTCCAGCAGAGCACGAGACAGACGATGATGGTGAAGACAAAAAGAACACTCTTTTAGAAAAGATAATTGATGGCACAGTTAGGAATATTGCAAGTGGGGAAGAAGAGGAGAAGGAACGCCGGATAACATTTCAAGAACAGTTTAATGACAAATTGGAAAGAGTAGAAAGATCACTAAACCGCAAATTATGCGGAGGGGGTGGAATCGGATCTGCACCCAACTCAAAAGTCATGCTAAGGTTTAAAGATCCAGATCTCACTCTAGAAACTGATCTGAAAATAATCGACAAAGTCAATAATCGCAATATCGAGCACAAATACGTGGGTCAAGGAACAAAACGTGCGTTTTACATGGCGGCATTAGAGGTCAGAGCAGACATTCTAATGATAGAGACGAAGGAAGGAGATGCAAAGAAGATTGTGAAGGACAAGAACGCATTAACGCTCGTCATTATTGACGAGCCAGAGCTGCATCAGCACCCACAGAGGCAGAGACTTTTGCTACTCGCATTGCAAAAACTATCTAACGCATCACACCAGGTCGTGTACACAACGCACTCTTCGCTCATGGTTACGCTAAAGACCCCAATGGAGATACGAAAGGTGGTAAGGGACAGCAAGGGGGTTCACGTTCATACTGGGGACACCTTGAAAGATTTGCCAGTTAGAGGCAGGATGATAAAGGCCATGGAGGAGGCAATATTTGCAAGCGGGGCGATAGTGGTAGAGGGGCACACGGACGAGACAATCATCAATACAATACTTCGTGAAACGAATCACGATGGGCAACCGATCATGGACACGCTCATAAAAGAAGAGGCAGCAGTGGTCGCCTGTGGAGGTAAAGAGAGTATGCAGAATTTTTGTGATGTGTTCAAGTCACTCGAGATCAAGCAGTTTGTTATTTGGGACGGAGATCTAGAGAAAAAAGACGGCAAAGTAAAAGATCCAAAAGAAGAGGCTAAAAATAACAGGGAGAGGGCGAAAAATGCAAGAGCGCAAAATAAAAAGATCGCTGACAAAATTGACATGAAGCAAGAGTCACTAGAAGAGCTTGAGACTAAAAAGGACGAGTATGTTGAAGCTTTAGGCGGTCTGTGTTTTGGAATTGATGGGCCGACATATTTGGAAAAACATTTTGATGTTCCAAAGGGAGATCTAGAGAGGATCGTCAAGAAGGGGGAGGATATTGGGCCAAAGTTCATTAGCACCGGGTTCGAGGACACAGAGTTTTACAAGTCAATCATAAGAATTCACGACTATTTTGCTAGCTAGGAAATCAGAGCGCCATTACCCCATCCCTGTCCACAAATACCCACAAGCGTTCACTGTTTTACGCATAGTCCCCACCGGTGCGACAAGAGCAATGGAGATGGCACGAGATCGCAGCACAAGAAAAGCACATTCTAGAGGGGCACAACTGCAATGCCTGTATGCAGGACGAGCCGGACATTCCAACAAGGATTATAATGCGGCACCCACCAAGCCACGGTTGTGAAGGCCGAGAAAGACGGCAAGGCAGGCAGCACAGACAAGGCAGACGCACTAAAAAAGCCAACAGAGGCCACAGAAAACCCCAATGACTATAGCGCATACCTCAAAGAGGGCATGGCGTTGTACAAGTCAAGAGAGTACAAGAGGGCACTAGGGGCAATAAATCGTGCCATAGCGCTAGAGGACGGCGATGCCGCAGCATTTGTCACGCTAGCCAACATTGAGCGCAATCTTGAACACCACAAGGAGGCACTAGAGGCAGCAGATCGCGCCATCTCCATTGATGACAAGAGTGGCGATGCGCACAGCATGAGGGCCATAGCCCTCCACGAGCTTGGCAGGCGCAGGGAGGCGCAAGAGGAGCTAGAGGGCGCTGCGTCGCTCAACGGCAATGATCCTCAGGCACGCGTAATGATGGGACACACGCTACGCGGAATGGGGGACAGAGACGGGGCAATGAGGGCGTTCAGGGATGCCATCATTGCAGAACCAGCGTACGCATATGGCCACCACGGCATGGGTCTCATTTTAAGGGATCTGAAACGCGATAATGAGGCATTACTCAAGTTCGGGGAGGCAGCAAGGCTGGATCGGACCAATCCTGATCCGCACAGAAACATCGGAGAGATGCTAGGGGCAATGGGCAACTATGGCGGGGCACTCGAGGCATTCAGGCATGCTGCAGCCCTAGAGCCCGAGAACGCGGGGCATCACTATAACATTGGCCTGTGCCTGTACCAGACTAGGCGCATTGAGGAGGCACTCGTGTCCTACAGGCGCGCAGCAGTGCTGGATCCGGACGATGCGGACATTTATGTAAATATCGCCGCAGCTTTAATGATGCAGGGCAAGTATGAAGAGGCGATTGGGGAGATAGAGCACGCCATCTCAATCAAGCCTGATGAGGCAAACGCGTATTATAATATAGAGATATGCCAACGTAAACTAGGACGCAGTGAGGAGGCTAGCAGGTCATTCAGGCGCGCAAGGGAGCTGGAAGCAGGCATCAGGCGCGCAAAAGTAGCGAGGGCGTAGGTGCAGCAGGCAGCCGTCCCACGCCTAACGGCCGCCCCAACACTGCAAGGTTCAATATCCGCAAGCCGCGCCACCATGGCACATGGAACCCGATCCCACGAGCCCTGTGACCCCCAGCGCCCACGACAAGGTCATCCTTGCAAAGCTGCGGCACATATGCGACGAGTTTAGGAACAGCCATGATAACGACCTAACGGACGCATGGCAGAGCATAGACTCGCTAAACCTCGGCATTGGCCCCAAGAACCGCGTAACGTCTGCCCTTCGAGCCGGCATCACGGACATGATTCGCAAAGGCCACGCAAATGACGGTATCGCAATGGCCATCATCGACAAGGTCTACATGAAGCGCAAAGAGTATGGTGAGGTATACGAGATATGCAATGATCTCCTCAGCATTGGCCAAGACGGCAAGCGCGCAACTAGGGAGGGCATTCTCATAGAATACATGGTCAACCGCGCCGTCAACAGAATCGTCACCAGCCCAAACCCCAAGGCCCACAGCAGCCTAGCGCCCAAGCTCATAGGCCTGCTTGAAAGGAGGGCAGGGATGCTAGGGGTGGACGTGGACATGCGCCATGATGAGGACGACGGGTTTCAAAGGGCACTAGAGATATCGCGGGACATCTATGCGCGACAGCGGCTAGAGCCTGCCGCAACGCTTGATCCATGGCTCAGGGCCCACTATCGTCTGGCGTATGCGTTCCTGGGGCTCTCCCCCAAAAAGATCGCCAATATGGTGAAAAAGAGGGCAGACCTGGCCTACTATGCGTCCATGGCGCGCGAGTCCCCCCAGCTCGAAGACTCGGCACCCAACACGCTCGACGGCCTAGAGTCGATGATTCGGTTCATGGAGGCGCGCGGCATGCCGGTTTACGACACGGGCCAGTACGCCCCATGGAGGGGCGGCCTGTGTCACAGAAAGTTCCTACAGTATGCCTTTGAGATGCGCCTCTATGTCCATTTCAGCACAGTCACAAAAGAGATAGAGCTAGAGCCTGCCATCGAGGACGGCAAATTCGCCGACCTGCGGGTCTGCGACTGTTACATTGAGGCATATGCGCCGCGTGACGTGGCAGCCATTGGGTTTGAGCACATATTTCACACAAACTCGCGCAGTGGACTCTTGCGCAAGTTGTTCACCAAGGACCAGATAGGGCACTTTGGGGATCGGCAATCGCTGGTAATCGTCGAGGATCCGTACAACTATGTCGCAGATAAAGATTTTCAGGCAAAGCTGACAAAAAAGATCAAGACGAGCAAAAAGCTAGGCGGCGTGCTAGTCGCAAAGGACATGGGGCGGCATTACGAGTGCGCCCTAGTCAAGAGTCTGGCCGTCGCATCGCCAATTCAGCCTGCCACAGAGGAGATGGTCATAAGGGCGCTAGGGATGCCATACACGTCATGTGGCAAAGGCAGGTGAGGGCGTAAACCCCACAATGGCTACGCAAGGTATATTGATATAGACACGCGAGAAGCGAGTCCCGTGGACGAAGAGGAAGAGACTCCAGTAAAGTCGAGCAACCTGTCGACGGTGAGCTATAATGGCGGCACGCGCATACTAGAAATTAGGTTTCGCAGCGGGCGGCTGTACCGCTATAGCAACGTTCCAAAGTCAGTGTACGATGGCCTGATGGATAGCCCGTCCCTAGGATCCTATTTTTACCGCCACATCAAGGGCAGATTTAATGACAAGGATATCACCAATGAATATTGAGTCCATAACGATCAGGGACTTTCGCTCGATCAAGGACGTGACCATACCGCTCGACGATCTCACAATTTTGATTGGGCCTAACGGGGCTGGAAAGACCACGGTTCTCGAGGCACTGAGTTTTTTCGGAGAGGGTAAACCGGATGTGACACGGGAAGATTTTGACAAGGAAAGAGATCCAATAGAGATCATCCTGAGCATCAAGACGAATGGCAACCCTGCCTTTCCTCCTGAATTTGTGATTGATGGCGTATCTAAAATAAAAAAACTGTTTAAAATAAATGACAAAGATGACGTGGTACCAGATACACGGATTGCAAAAATGTGCAATAAAAAATTTCTAGGAATTAGATCAAAAAGTGCCCATGACATGAAATATATGATCAGAGACCTAAAGAACAAATACGACGATTTTCCAAAATATGACAGACAGGGGGAATTTATACTCGATTTTGATGAGTGGGAGCACCGTCATTCAACTGACTCCAATAGCAGTGACGAGTATGAAATAGACTATGTGGAGTACATGCACAGCAATGTAAATCCAGAGGAGGCCATAGATGTGACGTATATTCCTGCCACGAAGGATATAGCAGCAGATGGCAGGGAAGGCGCCAAATCCCCGTTTTCTGAATTGGTGGAGTGGATCTTGCAAAGCGTAGAGCAGAACAATGCAAAGTTTGTAGAAGCCTCAGATGCACATAGAGAGGCATACAAAGAATTCGAGTCAACAATAAAAGTTACACTAGATGAGGTTGCCGCCGAACTGAGGAAAAAATCTCAACGCTATATGGATGACGCACTATACGATATAAATCTAGTGACTCCCGAATATTCTCCCACACAGCCACAGGCGATAATACACCTGCAAGATAACGGGTTTATGGCCCCCATAGAGCGCGCAGGGAGCGGGTTTCAACGGGTGTACCTCCTGGCATTGCTAGATATGCTCGCCTCAATACGCAGAAATAACAAGCCTGCAGGAAAAGACAACAAATTGACAGAAAAGGACAATGTCCGGCAATCGAGCTTGAGACTGATCGTCATTGACGAGCCAGAGCTGTACCAGCACCCACAGCGACAGCGAAAGATGCTAAAGGCGTTTATAGATCTAGTCGGATCATCTACATGTATCGTCTGCAGCACACACTCGCCGTGTTTCATAGAATTGCAGCTTATTGACAACCTGCGATTGCTCCAAAAGAACAAGCAAGAAAAGTTCTTGTCAACAACGATCGATAATCTCAGCGCCCAATTATTCGGCGAAAAGAGGGGTGGTGACAAGAACCAGGAAAAGAGGACACGAACCTGGCTGGACATGAACGCCACACATGAAATCACAGAGGGATTTTTTGCCAGACTGGTCGTGATGGTGGAGGGAGCAAGTGATCGCATCGCACTGCAAGCCACCGCACGTGCAATAGGTAAAGATTTGGATCAGTATGAAATGTCCATAGTGTCATGTGAAGGAAAGGAGAACATTCCAATAATTGTGCAACTTTTCAACCAGTTTCAGATTCCAAAATATCTAATGTGGGATCTAGATCGTAAACCGGGAATAGATGATGGAATGCTAAAACAGAACAGAAGGCTTGTAGGGCTTGCAGATCCGCAAAGCCATTATTGCAACTCAGACATCGATAAGACTGAGATTAACTCTAAATTTGCGTGCTTTGAGAAAAACCTAACTGTGTCCATGGCTAACGATTTAGAGAGATGCATAGGGTCGTCAGAAAAAAGTGAATATAGAGAATTTCAAAAAGCCAAGAAACTCGATGCCGAAAACATTTCAACAACTAATCAAAAACCAAAATGTGACTGTCAAGCACACAAACAGAAACAAGACGCATATTCTAACCGAAAACGTGTGTTAAATAATAAACTAGGGCTATATCTCATGCTCAGGGAAATAGACATGGAAAAACCTGGAGAAATAGACTCATTTGCAACTGCAAAAGTCGTTAAACAGCTGATCGAACGTGCCAAAACTCGTCGCCAAGAACTGTCTAGGCAAATTTGACTACTTTCTGTGCATATATACAAGTGTGACGTGTGCTCAAGGCTTATTAGCCGGATGCATGGAGTGATGCCATGGAGCACGGGGAGAAAGTATTTGAGAATACTTTTGCTAGTGAATGCAGCAATCCCACACTGACTCTAAACGAGATTATCGGCTGCATGAAGTTTGGCGTCTTCAAGTATGATTCACTGCCTGCAAGGGTACGTGACGCAGTTGACAGGGAGTTGGAGCGCGAGGATGAGCTACGAGCAAAATATGGGACAGCGCACCCTGATCCCAATAACGAGTGGGAGCTTGACGTGCTGGATGTAAAACTTGAATTTGCACAGCGCAAGACAGAACAACTGCCGGATCATCTGCCGCCCAATCTGCACTTTGAGAATGTCAAAAAGGCCATGTGGGATCTCAAAGACAAGAATGACTCAACTGACGCATTTCAATACGCGCGAGGTTCCGAGCTGTACATAGACAAGATGGACTATGAGGATATGCTTCAGCAAGAAATTAACTCGAGGGAGGGCAGGAATATCATGCAATCAGCTCAAAGTTTGTTAAAACTCATATGATGTTTTGACGTTTTTTGAGACATGGTTCATAATTGTGATTAGGTATAGTAGTGTGGGCATGATCGCAGTGACGTGCGGCACACACCCGCGCCAAAAACCATCACAGAATCAAAACACCTTGCCATGTTTAACAGCATTTTATGCAGGTGGCTATTAATAGACTGTGTGGGCAGGGGCTCTGTTTCATAACTGCGCATAGGCGCGCGGCGGCCACGACCGGCGTTGTCTACGAATAGGCGCGGACGGCAGTTTCTGGGAATGGCATGGCGTGAAATTCCGACGTCACGACGCCGGATCCCGCCCTGAAATCCCCGCGGCGTGCGCAGCGTCCCCTGTGCGCGCACCTCCAGTCCCGGCACGTCGCGGCGCAGGCAGTGACGGAGTCATTTGTGGCAAGGCACAGAATTCCCACACTCAAAAAACCCTAGTGCCCCCCCAAGCCCACACGCGCACTACCAGCACCCGCGCTCGCGCCCCATGTCAAGCAGCACGTCCAACCTCCCAGAGTTGGCGCGCAGCTGGCCGAGCTGGTATGGAACGGCAACAAACAGGTAAAACAGCACGATATTCGCCTGTGATGCGTACACGTCAGTCGTGATTCGCCCACCCTCAAGCCTTTTGGGATAGCGCCCATAGCTGTGGTTGGCGAGCAGGGCCAGGTGTTGGTACTGTGCAAGGAGCAGTACCAGGATGCCAAAGCTAAAGACCATATTCTTGCCCAGGCCGACACCTGCATAAAATGAGCCCTGGACGAGATTTGGAAACAGCGAGAGAATGGCGCTGGACGTGTCAAAGGTTTGCCTCAGCTTGTGGCTTTCAATGGCATTGATCTCGATGCGGGCATACTCGCCACGATATGATGCAAGAAGCGCACTATTCATAATTGCATCAAGCATGGGCCGTTGCAAATAGTTATTGTTAGGCAGTGGGGGAATATTGACGCCGGCCGCGGCAAGAATATCAAGCATGCTTTGCGCATATTTAACGTGTGTTGAGCGTACCCGCCAAAAGTCATCATCTTTTAGTCTTATGCCCAGAGAGAGTTGCCAGAACAGCGATGGCAGGCTGGGGCTCTTTGAATGGGATGCCCAAAACTTTTCCATCTGTTTAAAGAAATGTTTCATGTGAGCCACGTTTTTTGCGGGCTGGGCGCCGTGTTGCAGGGAGCTAACCTCCAGAAACTGGGTGTCAAGGTCGTTGATCTGCTTGCCGTAAAATTCGTACAGGCCAGAATAGAGCTGGTGCCCAAGCAACCTGGGAATTGATCTACTATTGCCTAGCCCCATCTTTTCGTCCATGTTGATGATGATGGACTTTAGCTGCTTTTCAATCGACTGCTGGGCCAGGTACATTGCAGTCGCAAGCGCATGGCCTGACAGGTCTGACCTGGCTATGGCCTGGGCATGTCTTAGGTCAGAGGCTGCGTGCTCTGCAAAATATTGGGCCAGCTCGACGAGGGTCATCGGCACAGGGCAGAAACGGGAGCGTTTAACTGTTGGCCATGCTTTAGGGCGGAATGGCCACGTCCATTTGGTCAAATAAGCGCGCGATCCTACCGATCTACTTGCTGTGATGGCGGCTGGGCATGAGCGAACAGGGATGTCTGACCCCATACGCAGGATCCGCGCCAAGGCTTAAATTTGCAAAGGTCGCACAGGGCTCCATGGGCGTTCTAGGAGACGTGGCAGTCGGTGCCATCGCAGGAGTCGTAATTGCCGCCATCCTCACACCCACCAAAGCGCCAAGGCAGCCGCCTCATGGCGATCCGAGGGACAGTGGCATCAGCCTGTATCGACAAGGGCGCCATGGCGCGGCGCTGCAGTATCTTGATCGTGCCCTTCGCCTGCACCCGAATGACGCGATCTCTCACCTTTACAGGGGGTATGCCCTGGCTAGCCTTGGCCGGTATCGCAAGGCGCTCCGCGCCCTTGTCATCGCCATCTCGCTGAACCCCCGACTATGCGGGCACGTTCCGGCAATCCCAAGGCTTGCGCGCAGGCTTGGCCCGTTTGCAAATCTGCGCATCCTGGCAGCAGTATGGCGCATCGTCGCCTGGGTTGGCACCCGCCTTGGGTGCCCCCCGTGCGCACATACGCCATATTGAGGGCATGGCATAGTGTGGGACTATTGGATAAGCGGCCTGGATAGTGCGCACGCACCCGAGCAGTCTCGCCCAGATGCGCACTTTGGAAAGTATGTGGCAAGGGGCGTGTCAGTCATTTGTGGCCAGGCACAGGATCGCGCACTCAAAAAAAACCCCCAAATCACCATCGGGCCACATGGCGCGCTACCAGTATCCAAGCCCATGCCCGGCATCTAGCAGCACGTCAAGCCGGCCAGAGTTGACATGCAGCTGGCCCAGCTGGTATGGAATGTCAACGAGCACGGAAAACAGCACGTGGTCAGCATGGGATTCGTACAGGTCAGCCGTGATGTCCCCGCCAAGTTGCTCGGGATATCGACCAGTCATATTGTGCAAAAATAGAAACATGTAATATGGCGCATGCGAAAGCAAGATCTGAAATCCAAATTCCATGACCAGACGGCGAAGAAATTTATCATGCGGAAAATCCCGTCCAAGTTTAGACTTTGCGTCAGCAGAGAAAAATCCCTGGCATTCATGAAAATAGCGATCAAAGAGGACACGATCATGATGGTTTTTCCCAAGTGCCAGATGGTTCGCGCGATACTCGGACAGGGCCGCATTGTCCAGGGTTTTGGATCCGAGCAGCGGTGTGTGCAGGATACGATTGGATATTCTAGGCAGGGCTATGCCAGATCTTCCAGTGAGTGAAAAGAGTGCGGACATGTATTCCTCCTGTCGCGAATTGAGGTAATCAAGGTCACGCTGTGTCATCCTATACCCCACAGAATTCTGCCAGATGCGGTCTTTCCACAATTTATTGTGCAGGCAATCATTCCAGACACGCATCATGATTTTGGGCGTAACCGCATCACGACTTGGGTCTGGCTCTGGGGCATCGTTGATGTACGAGGCGATCATGCCATCAGAACGCACAACAGGCAACTCTATCTTGACGATGTGGTTGGCATATAGTTGGTATATGTGGGGATAGAGCTGGTGTCCCAGGTCCTTCTTTAGAAGGGACGGGGCGATTCTCTGATCCACCCTTTCGCGGAGCTTGAGAATTATGGCCTTTAGCTCTTTTTCAATGCACTGCTGACACAAGTACATGGCCAAACCCAGGGAGTATCCTGACAGGTCTGACCTCACGATGGTATGAGAGTGCCTCAGCTCAGAGATGCCCTGCCTTGCAAAATGCCCCGACAGTTGGTACATGGGCAATCACGAGCCATGTGCGGTGCCATCCATTATAGGTAAAGTTATGCGCGCACGCGGGCAGGCACGGCGCATGAGGCGAACTGGTGCGGGATCAGGTGCGATCATCCACGCTTCCCTCCCCGGACTGTCCCTTGCTTTTTTTCCACTCCATCGTCACGTTAAATCTGACGCCCCATGGAACACTTGGCACGCTAGAGGTCGGCGGGGCAATGAGGGCACAATAGCGCTCGACATCGATCGTAGAGTCCGTGCAGCGCAGTATTGACGGGCCGTGAACAAACACGGGACCCTGGGCCGATGACGTGGCAAACGAGCAGTAATGGGGCAGGGAGGAGGAGTGCAGGAACGTGATGCCGTTCAGGCGCACCATGTTCCTGTATTCAGGGTATCCCTCTGACCAGTCCAGTGTTCGCGGATCACGGCCAAAGAGCACAATGTAGAGACCATAGTTTACAAATACAGTGTCAAGCTGCAGCTCAGGCGGGCGTGAGCGGTTTAGCTTGCCGATAAAGAGTTCGAGGTCAGCCAGTGTAGAGTCCCAGTGGCAATCAAACGTCTCCTGGCCATCCAATGTTGAGAGCTGTTCAACGCATAGCGCATCCTCACGCCACCATATGTTGTTGTCCATGTTGTCGTGAAAATCATAAACTCCACGGCGTAAAAAAGTCGACAACTTGTCCCTAAACGCAAAGCGTGGCACGTGTGTTATGCTCTTGCGCGTTTGATCGCATGTGATCGTCCCGTTATTACGAGATGGAACCTGGAATTCGGCATATTCCTGCCTGTCAAGACATGTCCGTTGCACCCTAAATCCGGCGGCAAGCGGGGCAGATGGCGCATGGCCATCCGGATCCATAACGCGCTCGCTAGGGAGCTGTGGCAGGTTTGGCGAGTCTAGCAGGCACGAGTCAAGCTGGAGCATTGCCTGGCCTTGGGAGCCTGTCTGGTGAACAGACGTTGCCCTGGAATAGGCGATCTTGCCGTCCGGGCCGGTCTCAACTGTAGAGCCGGGCTCAAACGCACAGTATGGCACGCTATCCACTAGGAATCTCCTCGAGTTGGGGCCCTGCGGGCATGTCGGGGGGACTGTATCGGAGAACTGCGCCTCGCGATGGCAGTCACAGCGCTCAAAGAGCAGACTGACAGCCCTGCTCATCGACGTCTGATCCGCATAAGAGTAGTGGTCTGCACACCCGGCGCGCCCGTCGTTTGTCATGCAGATGATTAAGGGGCGGCACTATAATAATGTGATGGCGTGTGCTAGGCATGAGGGCAGCACCTAGACGATCCAGTGTCAGATGCGCTCAAGGGAACCACCACGGGCGGAATAATGCCGGTTGCGTCTCCCGGCCACCTAACATGGCGCGCGAGTCTTGCACAACGTGTGCCCAGGGACCGACATCTGGGACAAACTTAAATTTGCAAAGGCCACGGGGGGATCCATGGGCGAGCCCAGTAAAGCTATAGACACCTTGCTAGTGGAAGCAGTAATAGAAATGATCATCCGCAATGCCTCCATGCCCGTCCCCCTAGTACCGATGCGGCCCACATACATCGACCAAAGCAATATGGGCATTGCCCTGCATCAGCAGGGGCGATACGCCGAGGCGCTGCCGTATCTTGATCGTGCCATCGAGATGAACCCGTGCGATGTGCTCTCACACTTTTACAGGGGGCGTGGCCTGCGCTGTCTTGGCCGGCATCACGAGGCGCTCCTCGCCTTTGGCCGTGTCATCTCGCTGGATCCCAGCTCCTACTGGATCGTGCCGACGATGGCAAAGCTTGCGCACGTGCTTGGCTGGTTTGTGGGCGTGCCCTTGCTGGCAGAAATATGGCATATCACCGACTTGCTTGGCATGGATTTTTGACGCCCCTAACTCACATACATCACCGTTAGTGAATGGCAGTGTGGAATTACTGGTCAAGCAGTCCGGCCTCATGCGTTCGGGTTGAACACGTCCCCTAGGCCGCAAAACTCTACAAAAATCTCTAGCGCGTGCCAGGGATCAGCATCGACACAGTCTGAAAGATCTTTCATATGGTCAGAGTGAAGCAGGACAACATTCCCGTCAATGACGGGTCGCACCCGACCCTCTGTGGCAAGAGACACGTAAACGATCCTAGTGTGGTTGTCTGATCGCAGCCCGAGCTCCCCAGATATCCTGCCTATCATGCCTCGCCCCGTCCACTCCCTGAGCTCTTTGCGCTTTTTGCGCCTCGTCTCCTCTTGTGCGCTTTCGGTGACCTCGACGATAAACGTCGCGTTTCCGAGACTAAAGACGAGGTCGATCTCGGCCTCCTCGCTCCCGTCCTTCCTGTACAGTATGTGGTTTGCCTTCACTAGATCTAGGCCTATGCGCTCCAGCAGACCCCCGACCTCGTCCTCTAACCCGCTCCGTGGAGTCATGCCCACGTCGGCCCCCGGCATGGCGCATCCTGCCCATGGCGCCCTGCCTGCAAGGCACGCATAATCGCGCTCATCGGCGAGGGCGCAGTATGGTGCCACATTAAAAGAGTCTGGCGCCCGGGTTCCCTGGGCAGTTCCGGGGGCGCCTGTGGGGTCCTCCCCGCAGTCACTGCGAGCAGATCCGTCGCCAGCAGGACATGTCAGGCCACACGTTGATCAAAGATCAGGAGATGAGTTCACGGACGAGGCCAAGGATGTGCTTGTCACAACGGGGGTCTGTCGCATGATTCCAGCGAAAAGACTCTCCACAGTCAGGGCAGCGTGAACGTGGTTTCTCCTCAACTAGCGGCGATAGGACATGTTCACAAGAGTCGGTGTATTCTTTGTCAATTGGCCAGGGCACAGCAACAATTCATATACGTGCCACCCTCATAACCCCACAATGAAGACGCGGGGCGCAAGGGATCAAGAGTGGGATGATACCTGCCAGGTGATAACTGACGCGTTTAGCAGCGGTAAACCTGTCTGGCCAGAACTAGAACAGCGGGGCGGCGACATTGTGGGAGAGATTGACCATCAGCCAAAAGGCGACAGCGTCTGGCATTTGGACATTTCACGCATAATGCCAAGGCCACACCGCTCCGTGCTGGATTATGCAAGGGTGGCAAGGCCGCGCCCTGGCGAGCCATGGAGGCGCATCGTGGCTGATGCCCCACGCCCGGCACAGGCGCTACAGGGTGGCCCACAGGATGCGAGATCATGCTATACGATAATGACGGGCGCCCCCAGGCATTGGTCAATGTGGCACCAGGTGAGCCGGAATGACATGGCAGGAAATCCCCAGAACGTGGCGCGCGACCTGCTCGCCTCCATACGTGACGGGGTGATCGCAGTCGTGGAAAATCTAGTCCACACCAGCCTGATCAATACGAATGATTCGGCCCTTGCACGCACACTGTACATTCAAAACCAGGCGAATTCGCGCACAGTTGACGGAAAGAACATGCTGGGAGGCAATGACCTGCTAGAAGTTGCGCGGACCATAGTGGACAATAGCGTGGGCGTCGAGTTTCCGGGCGGGGTGTTTTGCGTAATGACGCCCAGGCACGCCATTCAGCTCCTGGAGGGCGGTGACCTGCGAGCAGGCAGCATGGACGTCAATGGCATGGACGTCGTGGTGAGCCCCGCATTTTGGGGAGGCATGGACATTGGAGGGGGCAGCGCACTAGTGGCCGCAAGGGATTCAGTCAGCGTGGCACTGAGCGGACTGGAGGTTCGCATGGAGCAGGCCGAGCACGTGTGCAGGATTGGCGCGCAGTTTAGCGCGGGCGCCTCCATAGACCCAAAGAGGTCTGCAAGGGTCATCGTGGAGGGGTAGGGCGCGCGTCGGCCAGGCTCTGCCGCGCCCTGCCGCGGCTGTTCGCCTTCGAGCACGCCGGCGTCGCGCCCACAAACAACGCCGCAGAGAGGGAGCTGCGCGACGTGGTCGTGCGCCGCAGGGTGAGCGGCCCGGCTCAAGGGCGGCGCGGCGGCGGCCAGGCGCATGTCGATCCTCCTGACGTGCCTCCTGACGTGGGGGGGCATGGAGAAGGGCGTGGTGGCCAAGGGTCATGCGTGCGGTCCAGGTGCTGACCTCATACCGTAAGGCAGTGCATGCTGTTAAATATGTGCCCGAGGAGATCATGGCAGACTATATAGAGGCCATGGAGGTGTTGCCGATTAGCCCCAATGCTAGTGCCGCATTGGCTCGACGATGCCTGCAGACGCTCATTCGCCATTGTCTTTCGATCAAGAAAGAGCGGCTGTCTGACGACATTAAAAAACTGTTAGAGTCAAAAGAGCTTCCTGCTCACCTTCACGAGGGAGTCGGCAAAATTAGAATGGCGGGGAATCGTGGCGCCCATGGAGAACGTGATCTGCACACCGGCCTTATTGTAAATGTCGAGCCTGGCGAGGCCGAATGGATGCTTGAGATGTTGAACGAATTGTTCCAACATTTCTTTGTTATTCCAAAGCGTTATGAGACACAGGCTGAAAAGTTCAAGCAGAAATTCCCCGACACAAAAGCTCCCAAAAGCCCAGTCTAAGTTTGTAATCTCGTCAGTTTTTGCATTGCTCTACAAAAAATAGGCTGAACACACACTTGCCGGATGATCCAAGGAGAATACAGGCTCCGCATAGGGACACTCAAGATGACAGGTATGAATTAATTAAACCAAACAGTACAATAAGGATTGGAATGGATCCTGCAGCAAGGCCAAACAAAAGTGCCCACTGGCCAACAGTCACAAATTTTGTTATATATGTATTGTACTCTTCTAGAGAGCGCAGAACACGAATATACGAGTCAAAGATTTGCATATAGAGCCAGTCTTGTCGCTTGGTGGAAAATTCTTTCAGTGTCGCAGGGTCGGTCTTTCCGGCTTTAACCTCAAAGTCAGCAGAATTTAATATTTGGTAAACCGGACGTTGCCGGAGAGAGATGACGGACAGTGTGATGGAAGCCAGTATTGCCAAGAGTCCGGCAATTGCACAACATAGTGCAAGAGCAGCATAATCTCCAAAGAGCGACACGAGTGTGATGAAATATTCATGGTCGTTTTGGTGCAGCAGGTTAATAAATCCCACTAGACCTGCAATCATGACGCTCAAGGCAAATGATCCGGCAGCAAGAGCAGACTTGGACTTGGAGTTGAGGTCATCTATGGCCCAAAAGTGGATGTCGATCTCGTGTTGCAGGGTGTTGGCCAAAAGCTCGTTATTGTTAGACGTGGGACTGTCTGGTGAGCTTGTAGGTTCCGGAGGTGTGGGGGACTTGTCGTTATCCAAGATACCACCTCAGTCAGATTCGTCTTTATCATTTTGGACAGATGCCATGTAGGCTTTGGTGCCAAGAGGCTTTGAGGTAAGCGGAGCCATAGACTTTTGGCTATCCTGCCATGCGCTGTCTTGTTCAGACTCTTCCGCCATCGCCACCCTCGGCCGGAAGGCCAGTATTAAACATTACTGCAATGACTAGGTATGAGGTCAGCACCCCCTCCCCACTTGGTCAAATAGGCGCAATCCTGCCGATCCATTTGCCGCGGCGCCGCCCGCCAGGGCATGGCGGGCCGACGGGGCGCGAACCTGGACCACGTGGCGGCCGAGCCCGGCGGCAGGCTCATGGCCGCAGAGGAGCGGGCCGGGGGGCGCGACCAGGGGATCATGGAGATGCAGAAGGGGGTTGCCGTGCTGGAGGCGGCCGTCGAGGCGCGGGACGGGAGGATCGCCGAGCCGGAGGCGGAGAACGACACCATGAGGCGCACGCTGTCGCACTACCAGAACGCCGACGGGCCAAAGGCATCACATCGTGACTGTTTTTTTGGCAATCCCTGGCATTTTTTTTCGTGTTGGCACATACGCGACCTGCCGCATAGCCTGCGGCATG
The DNA here is from genome assembly GCA_963693095.2 of Cenarchaeum sp. Classification (GTDB taxonomy): domain Archaea; phylum Thermoproteota; class Nitrososphaeria; order Nitrososphaerales; family Nitrosopumilaceae; genus JAHRAL01. The sequence goes on along the minus strand of OY843768.1, from coordinate 1,915,974 downwards.
GCAGTATACATGGCAGGGGTCAGTGGCCATCTTTCAGGGTACAGGGCGGCGATTCTGCCGGGGTGCACTGGCGTCTTGTTTACAATGTTGCCCGTGTGCGTCTCTGTGGGCGGGTCAGTTGCCGGAGGGCCCTGCGCCATATGGACAGGCTCGAGCTCCACATCTAGCAGGTCAAGCTCCCACACGTCATCATGGTAAGGATCACGCGTTGCGCGCTCTGCTGCCAACGCATCTTCGTGCTCTAGCGCCCTGTCAACGGCGTCACGAACCTCGATGGGAAGCAGATCATAGTGAAATGCGCCAAATTTCATGCCCTCGATAATTTCGTCAACAGTAAGCTTGCGGTTGGAGCACGCCCGGGCAAACGTGTTCTCAAATACCACCTCGCCGGGCTCCATGGCAGGATTGTGCGTATTGTGTTAATAAATCATGTGTGCGCATCACGCACGTGAACGAGGCGGGGATGCGCGTGCAGGATTGCCAACGGGTGTGGGCCCATGGGCCCGTCACGGCTGCGAACACAATACGCAATTATTATAAGGCACGACATGCCCAACTCTGCCATGGCACGGCAGGCAGGGAGATCAGGGAGCGGCCAGGGAGGGCAAGGACGTGATGGGGAGGCATTAAATGTCACGCTCAACGCCAGGCCAGCAAGCAGGCAGGACACTGGAGATTCGACGTCACATAGAATCAAGGCCGACGAGCTGTACAGGCAGGACAGGAAGGCAGAGGCGCTCGAGGAGCTGAGGCGTGCAGTCGAGCTGGATGCGACTGACATTGAGGCGCTAAACAACATGAGCGTCATCGAGTGTGAGCTTGGCAAGTATGATGATGCCATGGTGTCATCAGGGCGCGCAGTGGATCTGGATCCGACGCGTCCCAGGTCGCACAAGATACGGTTCGTGGTGATGGACGGCCTCGGATGCCATATAGAGGCGCTCAAGGCCCTTGATCGCGCGATCGCACTAGAGCCAAATAATGCAAGAACGCATTTTGACATGGGCGTCTATCGAGCACACATTGGCTCGGACAGTGAGGCGCTAGCCTCGTTGGATCGCGCAATAGCGCTAGATCCCAAGCTGGCCGCAGCCCACTTGATTCGCGGCAACGTGCTAGCGGCGAATGGTCACCGTAAAGAGGCACTAGATGCGCTAGGCAAGGCGATCGACTTGGATCCAAACAACCCTGTCGGCCACATCTGCATGGGCCGTGTTCTAATCAAGCTGAATCGCAGAACAGAGGCCCTGGAGCGCATGGATCGCGCGATCGCACTAGACTCCAAAAGTGTAGATGCGCATAATGGGCGCGCATATATCCTGCATTCCATGAATCGCCATGATGAGGCGCTAGTGTCCGTCGACATGGCGATCGTGCTGGATCCGCACATGGCGTCCGCCCATGTCGGGAGGGGAACCATATTAACCGCAGTGGGGCGCCATACTGAGGCAGTAGACTCCTTCAAGCGCGCAGTCGACATATCACCCACAGATGCCGGCCTGCATGTCAGTCATGGCCACGCGTTGATTCAGCACCATCTCCATGGGGAGGCACTAGGCTCCTTCAAGCGCGCAGTCGAGCTGTCACCCACAGACGTCGATGCCCAGATTGGCCTCGGCTATGCGCTGGATCTTCTTGGGCGCCCCGATGAGGCGATTGCGGCCATTGACGTGGCCATCGCCCTAGAGCCCAACAACGCCGAGGCCCACCGCAGCCGCGCCTATGCCCTGTGCACGGCAGAGCACGATATTGACGCACTCGTGTCACTTGATCGCGCAATAGAGCTAGAACCCAATGATCCCGGCGTCAAAGCTGTCAGGAAAATCATCCTGCAGAGACTAGACGCCGCGCAGAAATCTGCATCCAGAGGCGACACCAAAAGGATCACATACCACATCAACAGGGGTCGCACCACGTGCTCACCAGATCATGCCGAGGCATCACTCGGGCATTTTGAGCGCGCAGTCTCCCTTGATCCCAAAAGCGCCGAGGCCCATGTGGGTCGCGGGACCGCACTGATTCATCTTGGTATGTGTGAGGAGGCCATCGACGCGTTTGCAAAGGCTGCCGCGCTCGGAGATGACGGGGCCGTCCTGCACAAGAACAGGGCCGCCGCACTGCTCCACCTTGACCGAAATGAGGAGGCACTGGCCGCGTGTGAGCAAGCCATCAAGGCAGCGCCAGGCAGCGCGGCGACTCACAAGAACCACGGCGTGGCGCTATACCGGCTTGGCCGCCACAACGAGGCGCTTGGCGCATTTGATCGCGCAGTGAAAATCACGCCCAAAGACTATAACTTGCACCTTGGCCGCGGGCACGCACTGGATGGAATGGATCGCCATAACGAGGCAATAGACGCGTATCGGCGCGCCGTAAAGCTCGAGCCCGGCGCGCATGTTCCAATGCCCCGGTTTCGGCCGCAGGCGCCACCGGTGGCCAAAGCGGGCTAGCAGGCCCCTGGCCATAACCTGCGCAATAGTCCAGGGCCGGTGAGGCGGCATTGCCGTCAGGCAAGCCTGCTGACAGTGTCCAATATGGCCAACAATTGCGGCCTATCGTCTAGATCCGGCACTCGGTGCAACGGGGGCCGGCGTGCAGGTGACATCAGTTGTTGACACGCCTGCGAGGCAGTAGCGTGCCACCTTGGGCTCCAGGCACGACAGTCGAGACATGGGCCGGCGCGTCGACAATGTCACAAATGTCGTCTCTGCCCATTGGGCAATCCATCACACGAACAGGATTTGGGGACATTGTGGGGAGGCTCTGTCCCAAATTGGGGTAATCTATACTGACGGGCAAAGGTTCGTGCCATGATCAAACTTTCCCGACCCGCATGCTATATGGGTCGCCCCTCCCAACGCCGCGCATGGAAGGCCAAGAGCTCGAAGCGTTCCGCAGGGCACGCCGCGACGAGAGGGACGGCTACGTCAAGCACAGGTTTGCCGCCGTCAACATGCACGAGAACCTGGGGATGACGCGCGAGGAGGTCGCCCTTGCGCTCATGCAGTGCCCAGAGTGGGTCGGCAAGTGGGTCGCGCGCTACCAGAGTGGCGGCGTCGAGGCCCTGCGGGACCGAGCCGGCCCGGCGTGATGTCCTGCCTGGACCGGACGTCGCTGAAAGGCGGCACGGACTTTTGATCGGCAGTATAGCCTGAATGCCAGTTTAAATTCTTCCAACGCGGCTTTATTTTTTTTCATATCGTATGGCTTGCGCGCCTTTTCCCCATGTGACGCGGGGGTTGCGGGGTTTGGTTCAATTTCATGATCGATCTCGTCCATGGTTCTAGTCGACTCCCCACCTCCCTTGCCCGATTCGGGACTGTTCTCAAAGTGTCCCACCTCTTTCACCATGGGGCGTGCGCAGGCCTCACCTCATAACAATTGCGCGCCATGGCAAAATTCCGTCTCCGTATAGGCCATGGAGCTGACATGGGGGAGTCAGTCGGCATGTGGTCGTGCACAGCAGGCGCCCGTCTGCGCATATATGCAAGTGTGGCGTGTGCTCAAGGCTTATTAGCCAGATGCACAGAGTGATGCCATGGAGCACGGGGAGGAAGTGTTTGAGAATACTTTTGCCAGTGAGTGCGGCAACCCCACACTGACTGTAAACGAGATTATCGGCTGCATGAAGTTTGGCGTCTTCAAGTATGATTCGCTGCCTGCAAGGGTTCGTGACGCAGTTGACAGGGAATGGGAGCGCGAGGATGAGCTACGAGCAAAATATGGAACAGCGCACCCTGATCCCAATAACGAGTGGGAGCTTGACGTGCTGGATGTAAAACTCGAGTTTGCGCAGCAAAAGACAGAACAACCGCCGGATCATCTGCCGCCCAATCTACACTTTGAGAATTTCAAGGCCTTGTGGGATCCCAAAGACAGGAATGACTCGACTGACGCATTTCAATACACGCGAGGTTCCGAGCTGTACATGGCCAAGATGGACTATGATGATATGCTTCAGCAAGAAATTGATCGGGGGAGGGCAGGTATATCATTCAATCAGGTCAAAGTTTGTTAGAAATATGATGTTTTGACGTTTTTTGAGACATGGTTCATAATTGTGATTAGGGATAATAGTCTAGGCATCACGCGTGACCCACAGAGCTGGGCTCGTTGCCTGTATTTGCAAAAAAATGCTGTATTTTTGCATCTGAGACACCATGATCCATGGCAAATGACACCACAGGGTCACGCAGGCCATAGGACAATGGCACGGCGAACTGCCCCTCAGGCCAGTCGCAGGCCCCACACGCCTGACGGCCACACTCACGCTGCAACGTTCAATATACGCCCCCATAACCACCATGGCACATGGAGCCAAAGGCCAGTCCCGGAACACCGATGAACCCAAAGGCCTTGACATCCCACGACAGGGTCATTCTTGAGGAGCTGCAGCTCATATGCGACAGGGCGGCAAACGGCAATGACGGCCTGGCAGCGGCATGGCATGGCCTGGACACGCTAAACCTCCAGATCGGCCAAAAAAACCGCCCAACGCGGGCACTCAGGGCAGGCATTATCGGCATGATCAGGACACGCCATGTAAACTATAGCCTCGCCATGGCCATACTCGACAGGGTATACATGCAGCGCAAGAGATATGACGAAATGTACGAGGTGTGCGGTGACCTGCTAGACCTTGACAAGAAAGAAGGGCAGCAAGCAGTAAAGAGCGTTCTCGTGGAATATATCATCAACTGCACAATCAGCAGAATCATCACCGGCCAGGACCCAGGGGCTCACAGGAGCCTGGCGCCAAAGTTCCTAGACCTCCTCGAAAAAAGGGCCAGTTCACTCGATATCGAGATTGACACGCGCAAGGGCAAGGCCGACGAGTTTCAGAGGGCACTGGACATTTCGCGCGACATTTACGCAAAGAGATACCTAGAGCCCGCCATAACACTAGAGCCATGGCTGAAATCCCACTATCCACACCTGTATAAATTTCTGGGGCTATCCCCAAAAAAGATCATAAACCTGCTAAAAAGGAGGGCAGATATCGTCTATTGCGCATCGGCGGCAATGTCATCCCAACAGAAGAAAAACGCCCAGGTAGACACGCTAGACACCCTAGAGTCGATGGTCAATATCATTGAATCAGGGAGCATGACAGTTCACGCAAAAAAAGACCTCTCCTCCTGGAGAGACGGCCTGTGCGAAAGAAAGTTCCTCCAGTCTGCCCTAGAGATGCGCCTCTATGTCCATCTTGCGGCCCAGACCCCGGAGATAGAGCTGGGGCCGGCCATGGAGGCCGGCAAGAGGGCCGACTTTCGGGTTCGCGGATGCTATATCGAGGCATACACGTCGCGCGATGTGGCGGCCATGGAGTTTGGGCAGATGGTCCACACAAACTCGCGCAGGAGGCTGTTGCGCAAGGTCCTCTCCAAGAGCCAGATAGGGTATTTTGGCTCGCGCCAGTCGCTGCTCATAATCGAGGACCCGCGCAACTATGTCGATGACGTCGACTTTTTGGGCGAGCTGAGCGCAAGGATTGGCTCAAATGAGAGGCTAGGCGGCGTGCTCATCGCAAGGGACATGGGTCGTCATTACAGGTGCGCCCTGGTAAAGAGTCCGACAAGCGCGTCACCGGTCCATCCGCCCACGATGGAGCTCGTCATAAAGGCGCTGGAGACGCCGTATGGGTGAGCGTGACAGAGCAGGCGAGGCGGAAATCCATAGATCAAACCTCAAGGGTCAGACCAAACATGGCACACAGACCCCACAGGCACAGATCAGGTTTTGGACGCGTCAAGTTGTGCCCCTGCAAAGATCAGTCAAGACGCCGCCTTGGGTTCGCAGTGGCACGCGTATAGCCTGTCATCTCCCACAGCTCGTCGATGCGCCGGGAGTTTAGACAAAGCTGGTCTAGATGGTATGGAATCTCCACAAATAGCGAAAACATGCCCGTACCATTATTATAGGAAAATGTCTGTAAACCGCCACGTGGAAAGGGCGGCAGGGCGCAGACACGGTGAGGGAAAGGACGGCGATGCCAAAGCGATCCACAAGGCCGCAGATGACTGTGAGCGCACGATCGACCAAAAACCAACAAAACCCGCGCAACACGCAACCAGGGCAGGCGAGCTGTACAGGCAGGGAAGAAAGGCAGACGCCCTGAAGGAGTTCAAGCGCGCCTTTGAGCTTGATCCCGGAGACATTGCGTCCCTAAACAACATTGGCGCCATCCAGTGTGAGCTAGGGCGCCATGATGACGCCCTAGAGTCCTCAAGGCGCGCTTTAAAACTAGATCCAGACAGCGCCGGATCCCACAGGGTGCTGTCCATGGTGATGCGCCACCTAGAACGGCACGCCGAGGCGCTTGACGCAATCAACCGCGCAATCTCCCTTGGTGACACTGACTCGTCTGCACACTTTGACAGGGGCCGGACACTGTACGATCTAGAAAGATTCAACGAGGCGGCCGACGCGCTTGGAAAGGCAGCCGCGCTTGCCCCAACTGACGCGACAGTCCATAGAATGAGGGCACAGTGTCTCCTAGAACTTCACCATAATTCTGCGGCCATCAGGGAGCTATACTGCCGATCAAAAGTCCGTGCCGCATTCCAGCGACGTCCGGCCCAGGTATGCCATCACGTCGAGCCGGTACCTCGTGTGCCTGAAGTGCCGTGACACCGCCGTCCGCATATCCACCATGGTGGGGTAGTGCTCGGAGACCAGCAGCGCCCGCTTTGCCTGCCGCCACACCTCCTCGATCGCGTTGAGGTACGGCGAGCCGGTGGGCAGCTCGATCAGCCTCACCGCCCTGTGGGCGCGAAGATAGTCCTTCACCGCCGCGGCCCTGTGCTGCGGCGCCCTGTCGACGATCACGGCGACCCTGCCGAACTTCCTGCGCATGTCGCGCAGGAACGCGACAAACGTCCCCGCGTCGAACCTGTCGTGCACCCGGAAGATCTGCTTCCCGTCAGTGGAGATCGCGCCGTACACCACGACCCTCCTGTGTCCCCCGGTGTACGGGGCGACGACGGGGACGCCCACGCGCGACCAGTACTTTGATCCGTCGGCTGCGCCGTGCACGGCGATGGTCTCGTCCTGCACTACGATGGTGAATCCCGCGCGCCTGAGGCGCCTTATCTCGCGCCGCACCCGGCGCCGCCAGCCGGCGACAGTCGGCCCGTCGGCCCTGTTCACGTGCACCAGGCGCGTCCGCTTGGCGGAGAGGCCGGCCCTGCGCATTATTTTCCTGACGTGCGACATGTGGAACCTCACGCCGGTGGCCCGCTCGATCTCCAGCATGACCTCTGCGGGCGTGACGCGCCCGGGCATTCGGCCAATCAGGCGGCCAAGCTTCTGCCGCGCGACCAGCGGCGGCCTGCCGGGGCGGGGGCGGTCCCGCAGGGCCTCGACACCGCCACTCCGGTAGCGCGCGACCCACTTGCCGACCCACCTGGGGCACTGCACGAGCGCAAGTGCGACCTCCTCGCGCGTCATCCCCAGGTTCTCGTGCATGTTGACCGCGGCAAACCTGTACCTGACGTCGCCGTCCCTCTCGTCGCGGAGTGCCCTGCGGAACGCTTCCAGCTCTTGGCCTTCCATGCAGGGCGTGGGGAGGGGCGATCCATATAGCATGCGGGTCGGGAAAGTTTGATCATGGCACGAACTTTTGCTCGTCAGTATAGATCGCGAGATTTTGCTGGAGCCAAGCCATGACGCATACAGGAAAAAGGCCGGCGCGCTTGCCATGCTCGGCAGGTATGAGGACGCAATAAAAGAGTTTGATCACGCGATCAAGCTAGAGTCCGATAATGCGGCAACACACTTTGGCAAGAGCATTGTCTTGATGAATCTTGAGCGCCGCAACGAAGCCCTGAAAGAGCTAGACATCACGATAAGGTTAGACGACAAAAATGTTCACGCGTATTTCAACCGTGGACATGTATTGTCCATTCTTGAACGAGACGAGGAGGCGCTAGAATCGCTAGAGCTGGCAGCCAAGATAGACTCAAGCAACGCAATGATCCCATTTAGCAAGAGCATGATCCTCCAAAATCTCGGTCGTCACGGGGACGCACTCGTAGCGCTAGAGCTTGCAGCCAAGATAGACTCAAAGAACGCAATGATCCCATTTAGCAAGAGCATGATCCTCCAAAAGCTCGGTCGTCACGGGGACGCACTCGTAGCGCTAGGGCTGGCAATCAAGCTGGATCCCAGAGACTATAGAAAGTACGAAGCCCGCAACGCCATACTGCGCAAGCTGGGCCGCCACAGGGAGGTCCTGGCACACATTAAGCGTGACCTGGCACGAAATTCCGATAATCCCCACGCGCGCAATGATCGTGGCCTGACGCTCGCCGAGCTGGGTCGCCACAAGGAGGCGCTAGAGGAGTTCAGGCGCGCAGCAGATCGAATGCCGTACAGCCACACAGTTAGATTCAACGTTGGCACGGCCCTGCAGGGACTGGGTCGCCACAAGGAGGCGCTAGAGGAGTTCAGGCATGCAGCAAAGCTGTATCCCGGCAGCCCGTTTACTCACAACAACAGTGGAGCCAGCCTTTGCGTGCTAGGCCGCCACAGGGAGGCGCTAGAGGAGTTCAGGCATGCAGCAAAGCTTGATCCAAAGAGCGCAAAGGCCCATGGTGGAATTGGCTACTCTCTCCACAGGCTTGGACGGCACGAGGAGGCCATTGAGGCACTCGAGCGAGCCATGGAGATTGACCCCAAGGACGGCAAGGCGCACCTTCTCAAGGGGTATGCCCTAGACTCGCTCGGGCGTCCCAAGGAGGCGGTGTCGTCATTTGACAGGGCAGTGGCGCTGGATCTCAATAGCGCAATCGTGCACCGCACCAGGGGGCATTCTCTGCATGTGCTTGGTCGCCACAGCGAGGCACTAGAGGCGTTTGAGCGCTCCATTGGCATAGAGCCAAATGTGGCCGTCACGCACCTTGGAAGGGGGGTCGCGCTAATCCACCTAGGGCGCTTTGCCAAGGCCCTCGAGGCGCTTGAACGCGCAGCAGAGCTGGATCCCAAAGACGCCATCATTCACAGCAATATCGGAGTCGCGCAAATTAGGCTAGGGCGACACAAGGATGCGCTCAAGGCGCTTGATCGCGCAGTTGCGCTTGATCCCAAAGAGCCCACCATGCACAAAAACAGGGGAGTTGCGCTGCACAGGCTTGGTCACGGCGAGGAGTCGCGCAAGGAGTTTGACCTCGCAGCAGGGCCGGATGCCAAGGACGAAATGGTTCAAAAGGCAAGGACAAGGGCGCTAAAAGATCTTGATCGCATCGAGGATTCACTGTATACCCGAATGAGTGCCGCCGAGCTAGAATATCTTGAATATACCGGGGCATCATCAGGAACCAGGCCGGGCAGAAATCGGGCCCGGGACAGAGACCTAGAGCAGATCGCGGCTTGAGCAAGCCAGACACATCAATTCTCCCCCGCAGGGCACGTTTTGGGCGCGTGGCCAGGCACGCCATCTGAGGTGAGTTAATAGATAGAATGGTCGCAAGTCTGCCCATGTCATCAGCGCGTGATAAGGAACGCACCATCAGGGAGAACAGCGAACGCGGCAAAGCGGGCGAGAGGCAGGTTGAAAAGCGCCTCAGGGACAATTGCGAGATCGTGGAGCCAACAGGCGATGGCTCGGACTTTTATGCCGAGGGCTGCAGGAACGGCATCAAGGACGGGTATCACGAGGTAAAGACCGGCGATGCCCAACTTTCGGATCGGCAAAAGCAGATGAAAAAGGACAACCCCGGCCGATATACCGTAGACAGGGTATAGGGCAACACTGATTGCGATTACCTCCAGAGTGGGCTCCAGGTCACAAGGCTTACCGTCACCGGGAGGGACCGTGGAGGTCATGCGTGCGGTCTAGGTGTCGGCTCCATACCCGCGGTTTTCAACAAATATTTAATAGTAAATGGCCATTATTTTGACCCATGTCTCCCAAGGACAGGCGTATACGGCGGAGATCGTCTAGTGGGCAACAATACGTACGGCGCTTTTGCAAGTCCCCCATCCTAAAAGGCGCACGATTGAACAATGGTGAAAATATGCGCAGCACGGGTAATTTTATGTATGCCAATATCATTACGTTGGCACGCAATGCGGACTTTTGCGTGCCAATTGTGGGGCTCCTCGCAATGGACCAAAAAAAGGTCGAGTCACTGTTCGCGATGATAAGGAACGGCGGGAATGACGCGCAAGCGTCCATGCAGCAAGAGCCAACGACTGCCAAAGGCGTTGCGTTGGAGCAACCAGGCAAAATTGTAATGCTGGCCAGCCTGATCGAGCGCCTGCAGCAGGCCGACTTTCTAGAGGGCGATCTCCTCACCACCTTTGAGGCGCAGAACAAGTTGCAAAAGCATGCCTACATTGCCAAGACATTGGGGGTTCCGCTGCACTATGAGTTCAACTTTCTGGAGAATGGCGCGTTCTCAACTGACATGAGCATTGACATCTACGAGACCGATGGCATAAAGGACACCATTGATCCGTTTGGGCAAATGCCTGGAGCATTTGAGACATTTGTGGACTTGGCCCGGGGGCGGGGATCTCGATGGCTCCAGGCCATAACATTTGCGCTGCGAGACCTCGAGTTGGACGACACGGATGATGAGTTTGCGGCCCGTGTCATGCACGGCAGTCGTCTGTACGAAAAAAAGATGCTCAAGCGGGTATTTGCGCACGTGCGTGACCGTATGCGCGAGCACGGAGCGTGTGCGCCCAGCGGGAGCTGCGCACGCCGCGGCGATCCCGGCGCGGGATCCGAAGCCGGGGCTCCGGGATCCACGGCAGGGGCAGGCGGGGGCAGGAATTTCATGCCATGCGATCCCCTGGGATGGCTGCCCGTGCGCATTCGTGGACAAAGCCGCCCCTTCCACTAAACATTTAACCGGCCACACCCCAAACCCCCATATGCAGTGGTTTGGGATCATGCTACTCCCAACACTCGTTATTGAGCACGTCAGTGCGGGATCCGTGATCCTATGATTGAGGCAATCCTGCTGGGTCTTTTTGCCATAATCGCGATCATCGCGATTGCCGCCTGGCGCTCAAAGACGCCGCTTGAGCGCATCGATGATGCGCATGTGCTGGCCAGGGAGGGTCGGCATGCTGAGGCCGTTGCCGCATATGACAGGGTCCTCGACGTGTTTGATGAAGAGGAACGCAACAACAGCTCGCACTACATGACGATGATGGGCAACTGGGGACACAAAAAGCGCGCCCTGGCCCTGGCGATGAGGGGAGTCTCACTTGCCGCGCTCGGAAGGCTTGATGAGGCACTCGACTCGGTTGATCGCGCAATGGAGTTTGGCTCTGGTGATGCGCGCGTGCGTCATATGAGGGCAACCGTCCTTCTCACCGCGGGTCTCCACGACGAGGCCCTTGACTTTATTGACGAGTCGATCGCACTTGACCCGTCTGACTTTGAGATGCACGCGGTGAGGGCAGCGACGCTAGCCGAGAACGATGACCTTGACGGGGCGCTGGCGTCGATGGATCGCGCGATAGAGCTTGCGCCGCGCGATAAGGGGCTGCGCGAGGCCAGAGAGGGCATTCTCGCCGAGCTCGACTCGCGTAAGGATGGACGGGAGCCCAGAGCGGTAAAGTTTTAATCACGCTCGGGGCTCGTCGGGGCGTGTTTGGTTTAGGACCCATCAAATTCATCACCTACGCCATTGTTGGTATTGTAACACTAGTATGGATTGTAACTAGTGGCAAATAACACCCATAACCCCCTGCATGGGTCCCGCATGGATCCCGCACCACACCCGCACGTTCTCCGTTGATCTCCCGTTACAGGATCCCAGCGGGATCATAGCGAACCCCCAACGAGGCCATAACGGGGAGCCCATCCCGGCAAAAGCCACAATACGTGAAAACCGCCGCCTCCATCCCCTGTAATCAGCCCTGAAAGATCAACTATACTGCCGATCAAAAGTCCGTGCCGCCTTCCAGCGACGTCCGGCCCAGGTAGGACATCACGTCGAGCCGGTACCTCGTGTGCCTGAAGTGCCGTGACACCGCCGTCCGCATCTCCACCATGGTGGGGTAGTGCTCGGAGACCAGCAGTGCCCGCTTTGCCTGCCGCCACGCCCCATCGATCGCGCTGAGGTACGGCGAGCCGGTGGGCAGCTCGATCAGCCTCACCGCCCTGTGGGCGCGAAGATAGTCCTTCACCGCCGCGGCCCTGTGCTGCGGCGCCCTGTCGACGATCACGGCGACCCTGCCGAACTTCCCGTGCAGGTCGCGCAGGAACGCGACGAACGTCTCCGCATCGAACCTGTCGTGCACCCGGAAGATCTGCTTCCCGTCAGTGGAGATCGCGCCGTACACCACGACCCTCCTGTGTCCCCCGGTGTACGGGGCGACGACGGGGACGCCCACGCGCGACCAGTACTTTGATCCGTCGGCTGCGCCGTGCACGGCGATGGTCTCGTCCTGCACGGCGACGGTGAATCCGGCGCGCCTGAGGCGCCCTATCTCGCGCCGCACCACGCGCTGCCAGCCGGCGACCGTCGGCCCGTCGGCCCTGTTCACGTGCACCAGGCGCGTCCGCTTGGCGGAGAGGCCGGCCCTGCGCATTATTTTCCTGACGTGCGACATGTGGAACCTCACGCCGGCGGCCCGCTCGATCTCCAGCATGACCTCTGCGGGCGTGACGCGCCCGGGCATTCGGCCAATCAGGCGGCCAAGCTTCTGCCGCGCGACCAGCGGCGGCCTGCCGGGGCGGGGGCGGTCCCGCAGGGCCTCGACACCGCCACTCCGGTAGCGCGCGACCCACTTGCCGACCCACCTGGGGCACTGCATGAGCGCAAGTGCGACCTCCTCGCGCGTCATACCCAGGTTCTCGTGCATGTTGACCGCGGCAAACCTGTACCTGACGTCGCCGTCCCTCTCGTCGCGGAGTGCCCTGCGGAACGCTTCCAGCTCTTGGCCTTCCATGCGGGGCGTGGGGAGGGGCGATCCATATAGCATGCGGGTCGGGAAAGTTTGATCATGGCACGAACTTTTGCTCGTCAGTATATGTTCGTTATGCTATATGCGCCCAAAGTTTATTAACCTACCACAAGGGATGAGGTCGTGGAGCGCAAGGAAGAAGTATTTGAGAACACTTTTGCCAAGGAGTGTGGCAATTCCACACTGACTCTAAACGAGATTATCGGATGCATGAAATTTGGCGTCTTCAAGTATGACTCGCTGCCTGCAAAGGTTCAAGATGCAGTTGACAGGGAATTGGAGCGTGAGGATAAGTTAAGAGCAAAATATGGAACAGCGCACCCTGATCCCAATAACGAGTACGAGCTTGACGTGCTAGATCTAAAACTAGAGTTTTCTCAACACAAGACAGAACAATCGCCGGTTCATTTGCCGCTCAAACTAAGTTTAGAGAATTGCAAACACCTCGAACATGATCTCATAAAAGACAATAACGGCCTGAATAATACACACTCACACGTGCTAGACTTGATGCCGAACATAGACAAAAGTGGCTATACTTTTGCGCCTCCACAAGTTAACTCGAAAGAGGGTAGACCCATCGTGCAATTTGGACAAGGTTTGTCAGAAACAACCACGTCATTTTGACATTTTTTGACGCATAGTTTGTAATTGTGATTGGGAATGGCAATGTGGGCGCCGCGTGTGACTAGCAGGCGCTGCTCGTTGCTTGTATTCACAAAGATGCTCTCTATGGACTATTTGTGGGACTATATGCCCTCTCGCAACATGTCATTAAGGGCTCGTCCTGCCCTTTATCTTCGCCAGGGTTCAGTCTGACTTGTCCTTTTTGCCCTTGTCGTATATGACATTGTCTGAGGCGTCAAATTGCCGATAGAGTGCCTCTAGTTTGTTGTCATCCTTTGGTGTGTTGTCTCCACTCTTCAAATCCTCCCCCTTGGCCATCGGCGCAATGCGTAGCCAGGATCTTATTAAACGCCATGGTGTAATCCAGCACTGTCCACGAATGGGCCTGCCCCTGCGCTCATTTCTTTGCTCTGCCTTTTTGTTTGCATACGCCCGCTTTTTGTCATGCCCTGCCTCTGTTGCCCCACTGGTGCTTTCCTCGCGTTCTCATCACTTCAGCCTCATTCCTTTTCCGTCATAGACTCCAACTATCTTGTTTGTGAATTTCTTGTCTCCGACATCATAGTATTCTAGGTCAATCTCGACACGAAATGTCTCTTCACTCTCCTGGATCTCTGTTCTCTGTTCTGGGGATATCCGTACGGGTATCACTATGAACTCATTGGGCGGCAATGCTCCTAGATCGCAGGTTTGATTCCTGGCCTTTCCTGACTCAAAGTCTCTTCCCATGCCATACCTTGTGACGCTTGTAATGCGTATTGCAACAACATGGCCTGCGTTGACTATCTGGATTGCGATGTTGTCTCCTGGGATGCCTCTATATTTGTCTGTAATTTTCTTCTCAAACGCGGTCCAGACAAGCACAGGACGAAGCCTCTCTTTTGCGTCTTTTTCTAATATGCTGAAGTGGCGATGCAAGTACATGGTGTTAATGGCTGTTCCTGCTATGGCGACTAGGGCAATCCCCGCGCCTATATACAATGACAGCTTAAACAGCGATTCGCTATGCCTGTTAGCTTTTTCCACTTGGTCTCCGAGCCGTCGAACCTCCTCTGCGATGCGGCCTCCGGCATCTGCCTCGTCGGACTGGGCAATGGCCTCCTGGAACGGCATTGAGGCAAAGACTACGCCTGCCGCTAGGATCATGGCCATTTTGGCGCCTATGCGCATGGTACTGCATTCATGCCCGTGCGATTGGGCATTCTGTGAATGGCAGGCCTGAGCAGTCCATGCGCCACTGGATCTCCTGCCATGCGTTGTGCCTCGCTGCATGTGTCCAGGCCTACTGGCCTACGTTTTAAAATATGTTGGCGTGGTTTGTCAATTGGGCTTTATACATATGGGACTTTGGATCAAATCCTTCGATTTATGCGCTGCCTCTCTTTTGAAATGACTTTGGATTGGTAAGTATTATAAAAAAATGAAAATAAAAAAATAATTTTAAGATGATTGACGCTAATTTTTATACTGGACTATACTATTACGCCATATCTGTGCCTTTAGGCACACTTACTTTTTCTTTTGACTTGACCGATTTGCCATGTCAGCCTTGTGGGCCGCATTATTCGGATTTTTTACGTCCGATCTCTGGTCATTGCCAGACTGTTCCGTTGTCATACTTTCACCTCCATAACACTGGTACCCATGCCTAAAATTTAAGAATTGTGAACAAATTGTCTAGTGATCCAAAATCTAAGCTGCCCACTTGGCACAATCCTTAAATATGTCCGAATGGTGGATAACATATGCAAGACGGAGATGTTGCTGCGTTTGAGAGCCTGATCGGCATTGGCTCGTTGACCTCATTAGTGGCTACCCTGCTACGTGGGTACCTGGACAGTCTGCAAGCCGCGCACATCCTGACGATCCGGCGTGTTTGCCATAAACACGCGTCGTGTTCTCGCTCCAAAAGCCGCCGCATCCCTAGACTCAATCAGCGCCTTGTCAGGCGCATGAGGACAATCACGCTATTTGTGAGGCTACTGGAGATCAAGACGTGGCGTCCCTCGCAACGCATTGCTTGCCAGAAAAACCTTGCCTTGTTCACCCCTGCTTGTTCACAGAACAATGCCTGCCTGTCTGCTAAACATGCCTCATGTGCACTAGGAGTGGTGCCTTAATGCAAGATTACTGGCTTGATACATTGATTGAAGATGATCAAGACGACTCTTTTTTGATCCACCAACTATGCTTCAAATACGTGGAAATGCCGCAGTCTGTGCGATGTCTAGACCAACTATACTGCCGATCAAAAGTCCGTGCCGCATTCCAGCGACGTCCGGCCCAGGTATGCCATCACGTCGAGCCGGTACCTCGTGTGCCTGAAGTGCCGTGACACCGCCGTCCGCATCTCCCCCATGGTGGGGTAGTGCTCGGAGACCAGCAGCGCCCGCTTTGCCTGCCGCCACACCTCCTCGATCGCGTTGAGGTACGGCGAGCCGGTGGGCAGCTCGATCAGCCTCACCGCCCTGTGGGCGCGAAGATAGTCCCTCACCGCCGCGGCCCTGTGCTGCGGCGCCCTGTCGACGATCACGGCGACCCTGCCGAACCTCCTGCGCATGTCGCGCAGGAACGCGACAAACGTCTCCGCATCGAACCTGTCGCGCACCCGGAAGATCTGCTTCCCGTCAGTGGAGATCGCGCCGTACACCACGACCCTCCTGTGGCCCCCGGTGTACGGGGCGACGACGGGGACGCCCACGAGCGACCAGTACTTTGATCCGCCGGCGGCGCCGTGCACGGCGATGGTCTCGTCCTGCACCACGACGGTGAATCCGGCGCGCCTGAGGCGCCTTATCTTGCGCCGCACCCTGCGCTGCCAGCTGGCTACAGTCGGCCCGTCGGCCCTGTTCACGTGCACCAGGCGCGTCCGCTTGGCGGAGAGGCCGGCCCTGCGCATTATTTTCCTGACGTACGACATGTGGAACCTCACGCCGGTGGCCAGCTCGATCTCCAGCATGACCTCTGCGGGCGTGACGCGCCCGGGCATTCGGCCAATCAGGCGGCCAAGCCTCTGCCGCGCGACCAGCGGCGGCCTGCCGGGGCGGGGGCGGTCCCGCAGGGCCTCGACACCGCCACTCCGGTAGCGCGCGACCCACTTGCCGACCCACCTGGGGCACTGCATGAGCGCAAGTGCGACCTCCTCGCGCGTCATCCCCCGGTTCTCGTGCATGTTGACCGCGGCAAACCTGTACCTGACGTCGGCGTCCCTCTCGTCGCGGAGTGCCCTGCGGAACGCTTCCAGCTCTTGGCCTTCCATGCGGGGCGTGGGGAGGGGCGATCCATATAGCATGCGGGTCGGGAAAGTTTGATCATGGCACGAACTTTTGCTCGTCAGTATAGATAGACAGGCGCCTGTTGGCTATGGCCATTGTGTCAGCTGATTCCCATGTCAGCGCCACATCAGGGGACCGAATTACACAGGGTGCGCAATTGTTATAGTGTAACATCCACGCTTTCCTTTACAGACTGCCGTTTGCTTGTTGTCCACTCCATCGTCACGTTAAATCTGACACCCCATGGAACACTTGGCATGCCAGGGGGCGGGGCAACAAGATGACAATAGCGTTCGACTTTGATCTCAGAGTCCGTACAGCGCAGTATGGACGGGCCGTGGACAAACACCGGACCCTGGGCAGACGACGTGGCAAATGAGAAGTCAAGGGGCAGCGAGGAGGAGTGCAGGAACGTGATGCCGTTCAGGCGCACCATGTTCCGGTATTCGGGGAACTCTTCAGGCCAGTCGAGTGTTTGAGGATCACGTCCAAAGAGCAAAATATACAGGCCATAGTTTACAAATACCGTGTCTAGCTTTAACCCAGGCGGACGTGAGCGGTTTAGCCTGGCAATAAAGAGTTCGAGGTCGGCTAGCGTAGAGTCCCAGTGGCAGCCAAACGTCTCCTGGCCGTCTAGTGCCATCAGCTGCTCAATGCACATGGCATCTTCGCGCCACCATATGCTCTCAGCCATGTCATGGTAAAAGGCACAATCGCCGTGACGCACAAAGTCAGGCCTCTTGACTGTAAGCTCAAAGTGCGGCATGCGCGATATTTTCTCAGATGCCTGATCGCACGTGACTGTCCGGCCGTTGGGCAAGGGAACCCGGAATTCGGCACATTCTTGCGTGTCAAGACATGTCCGCCGCATCCTAAATCCGGCGGCAAGCGGGGCAGACGGCGCATTGCCGTCCGGATCCATGGCGCGCGTGTCGGCAAGCTGCGGCACGTCAGAGGACTCTATGAGGTGCCAGTCAAGCTGGAGCATTGCCTGATCCCGGTCACCGGCCCGGCGGGCAGACTCTTCGCTCGAATACGTGATCTTGCCATGTGGGCTGAGCTCAACTGTAGAGCAGGGCTCAAACGCGCAGCACGGCACGCTATCGACTAGGAATCTCCTCGAGTGTGGGTGCTGCGGGCATGTTGGGGGGATTGCGTCGCTGAACTGCGCCTCGCGATGGCAGTCACAGTGATCAAGGAGCAGGTTGACTGCCCTGCTCAGCGATGTCTGATCCGCATAGGAATAGCGGTCTGCACACACGGCGCGCCCGTCGTTTGTCATGCAGATGATTAATGTGCGGCACCATAATAATGTGATGGCGTGGGCTAGGCACGAGGTCAGTGGCGCCCCCGAGACAGCACAGGGCAGATTATGCAAGTTGCATCTCCCGCCTCCCTAACATGACGCGAGAGTCTTGCCCGACGTGCGCCCGGGGGCCGATATCACAGTAGTTGATCATGTGCCTGACGGAGCGGGGTCATCCACATGGGGCGTGTGAGCAACCACAAAATGATCGCAGACTCGACTCATCGCAAAGTTTACTCCTATGAAGGTTGACTGATTGCGCGATCGAGCGATTTCTTGGCCCCATCATGGTCGCCGAGGTTGAGCAGGGCGGCGCCACGGCCAAGGTGAGCCGACTGTTGGCCAGGATCCAGCGAGATGGCGCGATCAAAGGCCTCAAGGGCATCGTCATGGCGGCCGAGGCTGAGCAGGGCGGCGCCACGAGTGCCGTGCGTTTCAGCATTGTCAGGATCCAGCTCGGCAACCCTGTCAAGCGAGTCGAGTGCGGCGGCGTGGCGGCCAAGGTTGAGCAGGGCGGCGCCACGACTGCTGTGCAAGTCAATGTTGTTGGGATCCAGAGCTGCTGCCCTGTCAAAGGACTCGATAGCGTCATCATCGTGGCCGAGGTTGAGCAGGGCGTGGGCACGGCCAAAGTGAGCCGACTGTTGGCCAGGATCCAGCGAGATGGCGCGATCAAAGGCCTCAAGGGCATCGTCGTGGCAGCCGAGGTTGAGCAGGGCGGCACCACGACTGATGTGCACTTTGGCCTCCACAGGACCCAGATCTATGACCGTGTCAAGCGAGTCGAGCGCCTCATCGTAACGACCGAGGTTGAGCAGGGCGTGGGCACGGCCAAAATAGGCTGATGGGGATGAAGGGTCAAGTGATATTGCGTGATCAAAGGCGCCAAGGGCTTCGCCGTCACGCCCAAGCGTAAGCAGCGCGTTGCCTCCATGAAGTGCAGTCTTGCCTGAATTCTGTTCTGATGTCAGGGTGGTTGACAACACTGTGGCGTCACGGCCAAGTATGCGCAGGACGTCGTTTTTCCTGTTATGCGTGTCAATATCCTCAGGATCAAGCTCGGTAGCACGCGTAAAGGCAGAGAGAGCATCGTCGTAACGACCCAGTGCACCTAGGATAGAGCCCACACAACCATGTGCGGAGGCGTCGTCTGGACGAAGCTCGATAGCTTTGTTAAATTCGGCAAGTGCCTCGTTGTATCGCTCCATGGCATATAAGGCATAGCCCGCATTACTATGCGCAATTGCATTTTCGGGCTGCAGCTTGGTAATTCGCCTAAACTCCTCAAGCGCATCGACGTATTTGCCAAGCACGTACAAAAGACGCCCATAGTCGCTATGAGCAATCACGCTGTAGGGCGTTATCTCGACGGCCTTCTTGAATGCCCCAAGTGCCTCATCATGGCGCTTTAGGGCACGTAGCGCATAGCCTTTGTTGCTGTATATCTCGGCGTTTTGAGAGTCGAGCTCTATGGCACGATTAAACTCTGTTAGAGCTTCGGCGTGACGGCCGAGCTTGTACATGGAAACACCTCGTTCATGGCGAGCTTTTGGATCGTCCCTGTTCGGCGCGACTGCGGCGATAAGGCCAACGAGGGCGCCGCCCACCAACAGTGTCCCAACAGCCATGCGCCATTAGTGGCAGTAACTAGATTTAAAGTTGCCTCATATGCTATACTGCCGATCAAAAGTCCGTGCCGCATTCCAGCGACGTCCGGCCCAGGTATGCCATCACGTCGAGCCGGTACCTCGTGTGCCTGAAGTGCCGTGACACCGCCGTCCGCATCTCCCCCATGGTGGGGTAGTGCTCGGAGACCAGCAGCGCCCGCTTTGCCTGCCGCCACACCTCCTCGATCGCGTTGAGGTACGGCGAGCCGGTGGGCAGCTCGATCAGCCTCACCGCCCTGTGGGCGCGAAGATAGTCCCTCACCGCCGCGGCCCTGTGCTGCGGCGCCCTGTCGACGATCACGGCGACCCTGCCGAACCTCCTGCGCATGTCGCGCAGGAACGCGACAAACGTCTCCGCATCGAACCTGTCGCGCACCCGGAAGATCTGCTTCCCGTCAGTGGAGATCGCGCCGTACACCACGACCCTCCTGTGGCCCCCGGTGTACGGGGCGACGACGGGGACGCCCACGAGCGACCAGTACTTTGATCCGCCGGCGGCGCCGTGCACGGCGATGGTCTCGTCCTGCACCACGACGGTGAATCCGGCGCGCCTGAGGCGCCTTATCTTGCGCCGCACCCTGCGCTGCCAGCTGGCTACAGTCGGCCCGTCGGCCCTGTTCACGTGCACCAGGCGCGTCCGCTTGGCGGAGAGGCCGGCCCTGCGCATTATTTTCCTGACGTACGACATGTGGAACCTCACGCCGGTGGCCAGCTCGATCTCCAGCATGACCTCTGCGGGCGTGACGCGCCCGGGCATTCGGCCAATCAGGCGGCCAAGCCTCTGCCGCGCGACCAGCGGCGGCCTGCCGGGGCGGGGGCGGTCCCGCAGGGCCTCGACACCGCCACTCCGGTAGCGCGCGACCCACTTGCCGACCCACCTGGGGCACTGCATGAGCGCAAGTGCGACCTCCTCGCGCGTCATCCCCCGGTTCTCGTGCATGTTGACCGCGGCAAACCTGTACCTGACGTCGGCGTCCCTCTCGTCGCGGAGTGCCCTGCGGAACGCTTCCAGCTCTTGGCCTTCCATGCGGGGCGTGGGGAGGGGCGATCCATATAGCATGCGGGTCGGGAAAGTTTGATCATGGCACGAACTTTTGCTCGTCAGTATAGGCACATGATTAGCGCACACTAGTCGTTTTGGCCGCGTCAGGCGAGTGAGCCGTCATCAGTTGGGGACAAACGCAGGACAGTATCTCGTGCCAGGTACACGCGGCATTTTCAACCGGCGATCCGATCATAGTCACCCGGACACCAGGGTCAGCCCCCCTCCCCCACTTGAATCAACAATGATTCAGTGCGCGTGCCGGAGCGACCATCAAGTCCCCCAATGTCATGTTTCCCATGGTGTAGCTAGTGTTTTTGATCTCTTGGCAAAAACGACTAGCAGTCGCCCAAAACCAGAGGTGGCTGGTGCAGAGTGTGAGGATCCTGCCTATGCGAGCATTTCTAGCCGTTTCAGGTCGAAGCCCTCGACAAAGCGCCACTCTTGCTCTTTCGGGTTTGTCGGCTCAAAGACCATCTCGTCGCGCGCGATTATGCCAATCCTCTCGGCCTCGGCAATTACGTCCCATGCCTCCTTTTCGGAGAGAAACCCTATGAGCCTTGTCATGAGCTCCGCAGCAGACGCAGAGCCATAAAACTGAAGGCCGTGGGCGATAAGCCTCAATCCCTCAAGCCGCATCGGATCCATCGGATCGCATTGGCA
Source organism: Cenarchaeum sp. (assembly GCA_963693095.2). GTDB lineage: Archaea > Thermoproteota > Nitrososphaeria > Nitrososphaerales > Nitrosopumilaceae > JAHRAL01. Next base: position 1,894,467 of record OY843768.1, on the reverse strand, counting down.
GTGCTGCGCCTATTAAGCCTAGTGTCATATGCAAGCGCACGCGCACGAAGACCTGTGTTCACTTGGGGCAAGTTCAGCGCGCACGCGCCACATGCTTTCCCATATGCTCGCGCACGTGCGCAAACACCCTCTTTAGCATCTTTTTTTCATACATGCGGCTCGCGCGCATGATACGGGCGGCAAACTCGTCATCCGTGTCGTCGAGCTCGAGATCACGCAGGGCAAACGTCGTGGCCTGAAGCCATGGCCTCCCCCGCCCCTCAACTAGCGCCACAAACGTCTCAAAGGCGCACGGAATCCCCTCAAACGGGTCAAGGGTGCCCTCTTCACCGTCAAGATCGCATGCGTCAATTCCCAGCATGGGCGAGAACGCGCCATTCTCCAAAAAGTTAAACTCATAGTCGAGGCCAACGCCCAGCGTCTTTGCAATATAGGCGTGCTTTTGCAGCTCGTGCAGGGGCTCAAATGTGGTGGCCACATTATCGGCCAAGAGGCCGGCCCGCTACAGGCGCGTGATCAGGCTGGCCAGCATTGCAGTAGCTCCAGAGTCATGCGTGTCACGCCCCGATGTGGTCGAGGTAGTCATTGTCCCGTCGACCCCGCTAGGCGTCTCATGTGCTCAAATACTGCTCTGACTAGCCTCTTGCCATATTGGGAATTTTTTCGTTCCATGTATTCCACAAAGTCATCACTAGAGAGAATCGTGTCCATCCTGCGCATGGCAAACGTGGCCACATGAAGCCAGTGATTACTCTTGCCCATGACCATGTCAAGGAATGTTTGGCGGGCCGCGTCTCGGCCATCAAACGGGTTGATGTCCTCGTTGACCAGCCTGCGCCGGTACAGGTCTACTGCCATGTCAACTGAAAATGCACCGCTAGTCAGGAATCCAAAGCGATAGTCAAACGGAATTCCAAGCTGTTGCGCAATGTATGCGCATTTTTGGATCTTGCGCTGCGTGATTGACGAGTCTATGGTCTCATCCTCCTGGAGCACTTTGCTCTTGTACATAAAGTCAACAAAGCCAAACAGGTGGTTGATGCGCCCGATGATCACTGCGCCAGGGCTTGTGCGAGTTCGTGCCGGAGCAGTCGGGAGTGTGCGGGGATACAGGGCACAAATGTCATAGTTGCGAGATGGTGAGGGAAACCGCGTTGGCGGATCCTTTTCTACTGGGCCAGTCTGCGAGGCACGGGCAAATCTAGGCCCGGGGACACGGTATTCAAGCCTGTCGGTGGACAAGAACGCCCAGTTGGCGAGGCTTTCTTTGAAAGACGCCAGCGGGTCGTCTGGTTTTGGCGTGGTGTGCGCATATGGCAAAAGTCCCTCCAACTCCATCACGTCGTGAATGCCACGAGCCTCGTTTTGGGCATGCTCTTCTCCAGTGTCTCATGCATGGCATGTTGCGCAAAAGCAGGCACAGGCGCAGTCATGGCCCTTGACCATTGGTACGAAAGCGTGTCATTGATAGCGTCATTATGCATAGACATTGTTTCTTCGACGGCTTTTGTGTGCGCCCCCGGAGCCGACCCCGGGTATGGAGAGCCTGCCGCACCTTTCTGGGCAGGTCCTAGCCCCACATCTAGCAGGTCAAGCTCCCATGCGCCATCATGGTAAGGATCATGCGTTCCGCGCTCTGCTGCCAGCGCATCTTCGTGCTCTAGCGCCCTGTCAACGGCGTCACGAACCTCGATGGGAAGCAGATCATAGTGAAATGCGCCAAATTTCATGCCCTCGATAATTTCGTCAACAGTGAGCCTGCGGTTGGTGCACGCCCGGGCAAACGTGTTCTCGAATATGACCTCGCCGGGCTCCATGGCAGGATTTTGGGCATTGTGTTAATAAATCATATCTGGCGCATCACGGGTGTGTGACGTGTGGGCCCGTACCATGACTGCCCCTAACGCATATTGCAATGCGCAATTATTATAAGGCGGACCTGCCCAACTCTGCTGTGGCAGGCAAGGGGGCAGGCAGGCGTGATGGGGAGGCATCAAGGGCCAGCACCGGACCGGCCAACAGGCGGGGCATTGGGGATTCCATGCCGCACAAGATCAGGGCCAACAAGCTGCACACACAGGGCAAAAAGTCAGACGCGCTCGCAGAGCTGAGACTTGCAGACGAGATTGACGCGACTGACATTGAGGTCCTAAACAACATGAGCGTCATCGAGTGCGAGCTTTGCCAATATGATGATGCCATGATATCATCAGGGCGCGCAGTGGAGCTTGATCCGGCACACCCAAAGTCGCACAGGATACGCTTCATGGTGATGGACAGCCTTTGCCGCTATGAGGAGGCGCTCGCCGCCCTTGATCGCGCGATCGCGCTAGGCTACAATGACGAGGCTACGCACTTTGACAGAGGCGCGGTGCTCGCCAATCTGAACCGGCCGTCAGAGGCTGTCGTAGAGTTTGAGCACGCCGCGATGATCAACGCCGAGGACGCCAATGTGCATGCATACAGGGCACGATGCCTCATGACCCTCCATCGCCATGATGAGGCGCTCGTCTCCCTTGATCGCGCGATCGCACTAGAGCCCAACCAGGCACAGACCCATCTTGACAAGGGCACCATTCAATCATACATTGGTGCTGACGAGGAGGCGCTAGCTTCACTCGATCGCGCAATAGCGCTAGACTCCAGCCTGGCCCTGGCCCACATAATTCGTGGCAACATGCTATTGGCATTGGGCCGCCACGAGGAGGCGCTAGGTGCGCTAGGCAGGGCGATCGACTTGGAGCCAGACAGGGCGGCGGCCCACAGCGGCATGAGCCATGCTCTAATCGAGCTGAACCGTGGCGCCGAGGCCCTAGAGTCCATAGATCGCGCGATTGCACTAGACTCCAAGAGTGCCGATTCGCATGACAGGCGCGCACATATCCTGCATTCAATGGGCCGGCATGACGAGGCGCTAGCGTCCATCGGCACGGCGATCGAGCTAAATCCGCACGACGCGCGAATCCGCATCGGGAGGGGAAACATACTCGACGCACTCGGGCGCCATGATGAGGCACTAGACTCCTTTAGGCGCGCAGTCGAGATATCACCTGCAAGCGCCGATGCGCAGACTAGTCTCGGCCATACGCTGAATCTGCTTGGGCATCCTGATGAGGCCATTGCGGCATTTGATGAGGCCATTGTGCTGGATCCTGCCAACTCTGACGCCCATCGCAACCGTGCCTGTGCCCTGTTTGCGTCAGGGAATGTCCATGATGCCATAAAGTCACTTGATCGCGCAATAGAGATCGATCCTGACTATCCCAAAATACAGGATGTCCGAAGGATGATCTTAGAGGAGCTAGACGCCGCAAAAGGGTCAGCAGGGACATGACTCCAAGAAACGAGTGAGTTGCGCGTCATGGGCGTATTGGGCGAGATTGGCCTGTGGATGACAAGATTGATCTAGGCCGGTGTGGCGACATTGCCGCCCATGGGTTTTTGGGCGGTGCGCGATATGGCCAACAGTTGTGGCCTATCGGCGAAACCCTGCACTAAGGGCAACAAGCCCTAGTGTGCAGGCGACATCAATGACCGACACGCTTGCCAGGCCGTACCGGGCCACCTTTGCCCCAAGCACGATAGTCGAGCCAAGGGCCATCGCGTCGACAATGTCGCAAATGTCGTCCTTGCCCATTGGGCAATCTGCCACATGAACAGAATTTAAGGATATTGTGGGCATGTGCGCAATGGTCGGAACGGCAGTCCATGCGAGGACTTTAGGGGAGTCGCCCCGGAGGGCGCGCCCAGGGCGACAATGGCGCATCACCACCCCCCTGTCACGCCCACGAGGCGGCCGACGGCGAACGGTTTTTATAGGGCGATAATGCGGCACCAGTCCCGATGGGTGTGACTGTGTGTGCCCCACGCACAGGACTACGGCGTTTCACCAAACGCCAGGGTGCTAGCACAGGCCGGAGGCCATAGGGAGCATGGCGCCAAAGAGCAGATACGAGGTGATGGTCGGCAAGGTGTTGATGCGCATTGGAATCAATATCGTCAGGGACAGCTATGTGCTGCCCAGGTGGTATGGCGAGAAGGCGATCGAGATCGACTTTGTGACCACGCTCAGAAATGCGACAATTCTCATCGAGGTCAGCGCAAACGAGATGCTAGACGTGAGGCATCTAAGGCGCAAGGATATCAAAATGTGGGAAACGCGCGACGTCATAGACAGGGTGTGCGAGGACCTCGGACTCTCACGGACCAACCATATGCGTGTTGTCTACATGTCCATAGCCACAGAAGGCAGTTCCTGGCCAGACATGGACGGGCGCACGTACCTGCTGCACTGGAACCACATCGAGCACCTCATCGAGGACGAGCCCCAAATCGCACTGGGGCAGTTTGTGGGATGGTGCGGCCTCTCAGACAAGATCAGGCCAGCTTGTGAAATGTTCTAGGGTTGTGGCCGGGCGAGGCTGTGTCATGGGACACGGGCTAGTGCTTGGGCCAATTTGGCATTGGGAGCTTGTTAGGAATCAGTCGTCGATACACGCAATAGAACCTCTCAAGGGCGTAACATATTAAAACCACCACATTCGCGCCGTCTGTAATGGACGCAATGCAGGCAGAGTGCATAATTGGTCACTTACAAAACCCCGAAGAGCAAAGAATCGCGCGCCTGTTATACGACATGGGTCTAGATCTCGTTGCCACAAATTCCGTCTTTTATGACGCAGATCATAATCCCATGGGCGAGATCGACCTCATATTCACCTCAAAAAATACCACGTGGATTGTCGAGGTGAGCAAAAATGTTGATTCGCCTGCACAGAACAAGAAACGCCAACGTGTTAGAGGGTGGAAAGACAAGGAAAACTGGGCAAAGGTTACAACAAAGCACGAGTTACCGCTGAAGAACGACGTGTGCCTAGTCTATGTCGATCTGTCCAAGGAGGGCGGGGGTTCAGAAAAAACCTTGGATGTGCTGCCATCAAAAGGAGTCGTCATACTGTACAGAGACTATATCGATCGCCTAGAACAAGATTTCAAAAAGGCAAAAGACGATGTTCGCGATGCCTTTGTGAACTCTGTCAAGAATGCAGAATCCAGCGAGACTGCCTAGTCCATGACAGGCCTGTGTGCCCGATCCCCCACGTTCATTAAAATACCCACACACGCGCCGCACGCGCACGGATGGACGCAGGCGAGAAGACAATCCGGCAGGAGGACTGCAACGAGGACACACTCGGCATCGGCATACTCACACTCACGAACAAGAGGGTCGCCTTTGACAAGACTCGCTCCCGAATGCTCGACCTCTCAAAGCGCTTTGGCGACACGGTCCTCGACGTGGGCCTAGGCGACATTGAGAACGCCTGGACTGAGGGGTGGCTCATCAAAAAGGTCTGCATCACTGCCCGCCTCGACGGCGGCCAAAAGACCTTCAAGTTTGGCGTAATGAGCACCGGCTCGTGGCTAGAGTCGATAACGGGCGCACTCGACTCAGTATGATATTGGAACCTCGTCTAGGCGCCAGGACTGGCGAACGCTGGCCTCCTCGGGCCTTACCGGTTGTGAGACTGTGGCCTCTAGCATTCCGGCCCACGCAATCTGCGATCCACAGTCGCCCGCATAGCGCATGGGGGCTGCGGCCACGCGGCATCCGTGGTTCCTAGACATCTCATCGAGCATCAGCGAGAGTCGCGCATTGGCCGCAACGCCGCCGACTATCAAGAGCTCGCGCTTTTTCGTCAGGACTAGTGCGCGCTCGGTGGCCTCACACACCATCGCAAACGCAGTCTCTTGCAGCGAGTGGCAGACTGACTTGCGCTCAATGCCCGAGGCGACGGCCTCCTTTGCTGCTGAGCATATCCCCGAGAACGAGACGTCGTTTCCCTTTACCGTGTATGGTAGGTCGCAATACTCCTCACCCCACGCCGCGATGCGCTCGATCTCCTGGCCGCATGGCGAGGCCAGGCCCAAGGAGCGGCCAAACTGGTCAAAGAGCTGGCCCAGCGTAATGTCGAGTGTCTCGCCGAAGACGCGCCAGTGCGGCGCGCTGTATGCGAGTATCATCGTGTGGCCGCCTGAGACGAGTAGGACGAGGGGGTCGCCTGTGCGCGTGAGCATCTTGCCGAGCTCGATATGTCCGATCGCGTGGTGGACCGGATATAGCGGGATCTTGTGGTATGAGGAGAGCGCGCGCGCGACTACGGCGCCGACTCGGAGGCAGGGCCCAAGGCCCGGACCGGCCGCATACGCGATTGCGTCAACGTCGCGCATCGACATGCCCGACTCTTCGAGGCACTCGCGCAGGCATGTGGAGCTCTTTTCGACATGGTGTCGCGAGGCCTCGCGCGGGTGTATCCCCTCGCCGTCTGGCGGCCTGTACGCGCGCCGCACGTCGGCAAGAACGCGCCCGCGCCTCCCGCGCGTCTCCAATATCGCGCACGAGAACGTGTGGGCGGTGCTCTCGATTCCGAGGCAGCGCATCAGCCGCCCCTGGCCCCTGTCGAGACCACCTTGATGACATCACCGTCGGCGAGGACGTGGTCGGCCCCTATGCGCCTGCCCGTTTTGCAGTCTATACCGTGGAGAAACCCGTCGGCGATATCGGCATGGACCTTTCTTGCGAGGTCGAGTGCCGTGGCGCCGCGCTCCAGGAGGAGCGCGTTTGGCAGGACGCGGCCGTCCTTGTCGCACATGCGACCCTCGTCCTCGACCGGATACGCCACTATCATGCCCAGCGCGCCAAAGACTGCCCTGTCAAGGGCCGCCTGAACGCCCGTGCCGCCGAGCTTTTCTAGCACGCCGGCGACGGTGTCGAGTGCGGCCCGCTGCTGCGGTGTCGCGTCTCCGGTCACCTCAAAGGAGACGTTGCCCGGCGAGTATCCTATTGTGCCGGCTGCCGCCGCACGGCACAGCAATAGCTCGGATTCAGAGCTGCAGGGGATCGCCTTTTGGCCAACAAGCTCGGAGGGAATCTCGCCGTCTAGGAGGTCGGCCTTGTTTGCCGCGATGACCATGGGCCTAGAGGCCTCGCGCAGCGCGCGCGCAAGGCTTGCCACGTCATCATCAGTCCACTCGGCGGGCTTTTTTGTGTGCAGCTCGATGGACTGGAGGGCCGCGGACACGTGGGCCTCGCCTATGCCAAGGCCGCTGAGCCTCTGCGCGACGGCAGCGGCCAGGTTTGAGCGCCTCTGCTCTATCTCTTTTGACAGCTTTGGCCACTCGCGCAACAGTATGCCGCCAAACCAGAGGTCAAACTCTTCGACTACAAACCTCGCGTCCTCGGCCGGATCGTGCGTGCCGGCGCTCACGGGCTGGCCCTGCAGGTCTGTCGAGCCGGCGATGTCGATAACGTGAATGAGCGCATCGGCCTGGCGCGCCTCATCGAGGAACTTGTTGCCTAGTCCACGGCCCTCGTGCGCACCCGGCACGAGGCCGGCGACGTCGATGAGCTTTATGGGTATGAGGCGCGTCCCGTTGTCGCACTCGGGCATGTCGTGGGAGACGCCTAGCGGGCCGCACGCGCAAGGTGCCCTGACGTGCGCCACGCCCACGTTGGGGTCGATGGTCGTGAACGGAAAGTTGCCCGTCTGGACCGGAGTCGCCGTCGCCGCCGAGAAAAAGGTCGACTTGCCGACATTGGCCTTTCCGAGGAGGCCGATCTGCATGGCTCACGGCGTGTGCGCGCTTGAATATTAGTATTGCATCATCTCCTGCGCCGTGCCGGCCCCTCGCGTGCGGCGCGCGCACAGGAGCAAATTGTTTAATGCGGCGTGTGCTGGGGCGCCGGCATGTCACTTGTGGTCACGGGCAGCCCTGGGGTGGGCAAGCACACCGTTGCTGCCATCCTCGGCGAGGGGGCCGGACTCGACGTCATCGACGCCAATGGTGTCGCAAAACGGGCCGGCCTCATCGGCGAGGGCGGCGAGGTCGATGCAGGGAGGCTGCGCGAGAAACTTGACGCCGAGGCCGCCGAGGGCACGCTCGTCGTCGGCCACCTGGCACCGTACGCGCTGAGCGCATCAAGAGTCGCTGCTGCCGTGGTCCTGCGCCGCAGCCCGTACGAGCTAGAGCGCGTCTATGCAGAGCGCGCATACGATCGCAGCAAGTCCCTGGAGAACCTTGGCGCCGAGGCCCTCGGCGTTGTGGCCTCTGACACGCTCGCCGCATTTGGGCAGGGCGCAGTAAAGCAGGTCGACAGCACAAAGAGGAACCCCGCAGAGGTCGCACGCCTCGCGCGCGGCGCACTAGACGGGACATATCCCGGCGACGAGGTCGACTGGCTAGAGGAGATTGGCCGGTGCGGGGACACGCGGAGGTTCTTTGAGTATTGAGCCGCGCAGCCGGAGTCTTTGAGGTCCTAAAGACTGACCTAGGCGCCCGAATTGGAAAGATTCGCACAAACCACGGGGACGTGATGACGCCGGCGTACGTTCCAGTCGTCCACCCCGTAAAGCAGGCCATTGCGCCCTCAAAGCTAAAGAGCATGGGCTTTGAGATGGTCATAACAAACGCGTACATTACGATGAGAAACCACGGCGAGGAGGCCGAGCGGCGCGGCATACATGACATCATCGGCTACGACGGCGCGATAATGACGGACTCGGGCGGATACCAGGTCCTCGAGTATGGCGCACTAGACGTCGTGCCCGAGATGATGGCCGGCTATGAGCGCGCCATACGCTCAGACATTGCGGTCCCCCTTGACCGGCCCACGGGCCTGGGCCTCCCGAGAAGGGCGGCGCACGCATACGTGAGGGACACGCTTGCGGCCGCACGCCAGGCCCTAGAGGCCGCCGACGTCGCCGGCCAGGTATGGACAGGCACGATACAGGGCAGCGAGCACCTTGACCTAGTCAGGCGCTCGGCGCGCGAGCTAGTCTCGATGGGATACGAGTTTATGGCCCTTGGCAGCCCTGTGGAGTTTATGGAACAGTACGAGTATGCGCGCCTAGCCGAGATGATCGTCGCCGCGCGTGACGCCATACCGCCCTCGCTCCCCCTCCACCTCTTTGGCTCTGGCCACCCCCTCACGATACCCTTCTCCGTCGCGCTCGGCTGCGACACGTTTGACTCGGCGTCTTATGCGCTATACGCAAAGCATGGGCGATACATCACGCCAGACGGCACGCGCAGGCTAGACTCGATGGACCACCTCGCGTGCGCGTGCGAGGTCTGCTCGTCGCACACGCCCTCAGAGCTGCGCGCCGAGCCGGCCGAGTCGCTGCGCGCGCTCCTCTCGCTGCACAACCTGTATGCGATAAAGTCCGAGGTCGATGCCGTGCGCGAGTCCATAGCCGGCGGCAGGCTCTGGGAGCACATGTTTCAAAAGCTGCGCGCGCACCCGCGACTCTATGACACGCTCTCGACGCTCATCGCAAACGCCGACCGCATGGCATACGGCACGCCGCGCTTCAAGTCAAGGGCCGCGTTCCTCTTTGGGCCCGAAGACGCCGCACGACCTGAGGTTCGCGCATATCACGCAATGGTCCGCAGGTTCAAGACACGCAAGTCGCGCCTCTGCATACTCGGCGAGCCGTCTGCGCGTCCGGCCTACCTAGACCCCGAGTTGCTGCGACTCGAAAAGACGCTCGGTGATGACACGCAGATCTGCCTGCTCAATGACCATCTCGGGATCATCCCGCTAGAGCTGAGCGACATTTATCCGGCAGCGCACCACCTTGCGTCAACGTGTGGAGGCGGCGTGACGGCACAGGCCGCCGAGTCGCTCGCAAAGGTCATCGAGGGCAACTCTATCACGACGGTCCTCTATGACGCAACTGATGCGCGCATTGCAAGGCTCGTGCGCAGCCTTCCGCGCGGCATACGCCGCTCTAGGATCAAGATAAAAAGAAGGATATAGCTGGGAGCTCGCTAGTTTGCAGCGTCTTCTGCCCAGCCCTTCACGAACACGCCGTTCTTGTGGAGAGGCACGGGCTGACCCGCGGTGTAGTTCATTGGCCTCATCCAAAAGATGGACTTCGTCGGGCACACACCTATGCATGCGCCGTCAGAAATGCATCTCTCCGGATAAAAGACAAACGCCTTTCCCCTCTTCCAGCCCTCTACGGGCTTTACGCGCAGTACGTCTGGTCCGAGTGAAGTGCATATCTCCACGCATAGTGCGCAGCCTATACACCTCTGCTCGTCCACATCAGGCAATATTGCTATTGGCATTGTTGAATCAGGATACCCCTATAGGTATTTAAACCATAATAGAAGTCTTATAACGGGGTTATTTTCAGGCGTGCGGCGCACAGCGTGCCTGTCGTACTCAAAAATAGTGAGCGCATAGTGTTTACGCCTACTTGTTCTTTCTCATGGCTTCGATCTGACCCGATGTCACCCAGTCGAGGAGCTCGGCTGAGGAGGGGTTCAGTTCTGCCTTTTTGTTCATAAGATTGGCAACCCAGATCCAGTTGATCTGGTTCAGGAGAGGCTTGTTCGACTCGTCGCCGGCTCTAACCTTGGCCACGAGTGCCTGATCCTGCTGGTTCAGCCAATCTTGGTAGCTTCTGCCCATGGGGGCAGCCGCCGATCTGGCTATAATTAAAGCTTTAGACAGTGGTGGGCGCAGGCGCCCCCGAGGGGGTCGCATAGAGAGGGTTTTAAAGCACGATCAGGGGGCCTCCACGCAGTGAACGTAAGCGTTCTGGGCGCCGCCGGTGAGGTGGGTCGCTCGGCATTCATGGTCGAGGCAGGCTCGACAAAGCTCCTCCTCGACTATGGCGTCATGTTTGGCCGGCGTGGAGACCCGCCCCAGTACCCGACGCACGTCAGGCCAAAGGACATCGCCGGTGCGGTGATCACGCACGCGCACCTTGACCACTCGGGCAACGTGCCGGCCCTCTTTGCCGGAGGCGGCGAGGGCGTCGGGGTCCATGCGACAAAGCCGACGATGGAGCTCTCGAGGCTCCTCATAGAGGACATGATAAAGATAGAGCGGGGCCGCCACCAGTACGAGTCGCGCGAGGTAAAGGCGATGATGAGCAATGCGACTCACCACTCCTTTGGCGAGCCGTTCAGGATTGGCGATGCGCAAGTCGAGCTGCGCGAGTCCGGCCACGTCGTTGGCGGGAGCACCGTGATCGTAGAGGCCGACAAGAGGCGCCTCTTTTACACCGGAGACGTCAACGTGCGCGGCTCGAGGATGCTGCGTGAGGCAGACTTTGACGTCGGTGAGATCGACCTATTGATAACAGAGAGCACGTACGCGCTAAAGGACCAGCCGCCAAGAAAAGATTCAGAGGCCGGACTGCTCGAGTTTGCGAGCGAGGTCATGGACCGCAAGGGAATACTGTTCATCCCGTCATTCTCTGTCGAGAGGTCACAAGAGATCGCATGCGTCCTGCGCAACGCAAACTTTGAGCACCGCGTCATCATGGACGGCATGGCACTAAAGGTCAATGACATTATAATGGACAATCCGGACTATCTGCGCGATCCAAAGGTCTTTGAGGACGCAGTCGGCCACGCAATCGCCATAAAGAGCCACGAGGACCGCAAGAGAAACCTCGAGGGCCCGTGCGTCGTGATATCTCCGGCCGGCATGCTAGTCGGGGGCAACGCCGTCTTTTACCTCCAAGAGATTGCGTTTAATGACCGAAACGGCATCGCGCTAGTGTCGTACCAGGGCGAGGGCACGCCGGGCCGCAAGCTCCTCGAGACCGGCAAGGTCCAGATTCGCGGCGGGTCGCGCGCGGCAGCCGCACAGGTTCGCAAGTTCGAGTTCTCTGGCCACTCTGGCCGAACCGACCTCTTTGACATGGTCAAGCGCATAAAGGGCAGCCCAAAGGTCATCACGGTCCATGGTGACGCCGAGTCGTGCGAGACGTTTGCGCGCGAGATCCATGAAAAGTTTGGCCTCGACGCGCATGCCGCAGTCGCCAACGAGACAGTCACCGTCTAGGCGGCACATTGACGTCGAGTTGAGCATAAACAGCGGGCAGGTCTTTCTCTGGGAGCGCGACGGTGACCTCTGGCGTGGCGTCGACGGAGCGCACGCCATAACGGTCGACTCGTCGCGCTCGAGGCCGCGCATCTCCTCGCACGCCGGCGTCGCGCCGGACATATTCAGGCAGGATGATGACATTGAGGCCATACTGCGCGACATATCGCGCGATCGCAGGGTGGATGCTGCAGTGAGGCGCCTGGCCGGCCTGCGCCTCATGCGCCAGGACGCGTTCCAGTGCCTCATCACGTTCATCACGTCGGCGAACTCTAGCATACCGAGGATCAGGGACTCGCTGCGGCGCATCTGCGCAAGGTACGGCGAGCGCACGACGCACGAGGGCGCCGAGTTTTGCCTCTTTCCAGAGCCCTCTAGGCTTGCGCGCGCAAATGCCGCCGGCCTTGCCTCATGCGGCCTGGGGTATCGCGCGAAATACGTCAGGCGGGCCGCCCACATGGTCGCATCCGGACGCCTCGAGCTGGGTGCGCTGCGCGGCGCGCCATACGGCGATGCGCTCGAGTCACTCCTCGCAGTGCCCGGCGTTGGATCAAAGGTGGCCGACTGTGTCATGCTCTTCTCCCTGGAGAGGCTCGACGCGTTTCCCCTGGACCGCTGGATGGCCCGCATACTGGCATCGATGGGCGAGGAGTCCCTTGCCGGCAAGATCACCGGAGTCACGCCGCGCACGTACGCCAATGTGCATGATGCCGTTGTGAAAAGGTATGGCCCGTACGCCGGATACGCGCAACAGTTTCTCTTCAAGGCCGGACGCGATGACGCGCATGGCCGCTGGGCCGTAAACCCTTAAAATGAAACGGGGTCGCACTCGCCGACGGGTCCATAGCTCAGCATGGACAGAGTGTTGGACTTCTAATCCAATGGTCGAGGGATCGAAGCCCTCTGGACCCGTGATCACACGCCAAGGTTAATTATCGGGCGCGCGCGCAATGGCGGCCATGGGCGCATGCACCGTGTCAGTCGACGAGGGCGGGAGTGACACGCTGCGCGGGCGCGTCACCATCACTTATGGCGGCAGGCATGACGGCGTCATGATATACGCGCAGGTCACGGGGTCAAACTCGCTAGTCTCATTCGAGTCATGCAACGGCAAGGCGCAGGCGGGCACAAAGTCCAGGCTCTTTGTCCCGAGTGCGGACATGCCTGATGGGACTGCGGACTTTGTCGCAAAAGTCGAGCCGGCGATCAAGGCGGCGCATGAGATTCGCGTGCGCGCGGCGATAATAGAGCAGCACAAGGAGGTCGACAGCAGCGTCGTCTTTGTGTCGCGCGGCTAGAAGCGCTGCTTTGTGACGATAATCTTGCCCGTCATCCACGGGTGCGGCTCGCAGTGGTACTCTATCTCGTGAGGCTCTGTAAAGACAAACTCGTATGCCTCGCCGGGCTTTACGACTCCGACTGAGCCAAACGTGCCGCTGTACGAGTCAGCTACCCTGTGGTCAGGCGTCACGGTGTGCGCAGTCTCATCCGAGTTCGTCCACGTGACGATATTGTCTATTCCTAGCTGGATATTGACGAGCTTTGGCACAAAGTTGTCGGCCTGGTCCTGGTTGGCCGAGCCGTCGATCATGTCAATGGTCGACGATCCGGTCGGATGGAGGATGTGCTCATCAACAGACGGCTTTGCCGAGGACTCGGGCAGGTAGAACTCTTGGTAAAAGACCGAGCCGGCGACTAGTGCGACGATGACAGTCATCACGCCAATCCCGTATGCGTTCTGCGGTGATGCCAAGCGGCGCGAGGCGCCGGGAATTGCGTTATAAAGCTTACAGGGTCGGCGCGCCCTAGACGGCACACAAGGCAACAGAGGTGGTCAGTGCGAGCATCATGCGTGACAGGCCACGTTCAATTTTTATAGAACGGGCGGTGTTCGCCCTGCATGAAGACGGTTCTAGAGCGGCCGGGGGTTGTGGATACTGAGGGTGGCACAGATGGCCAAAACGACGCAGTCATGGAGCTCCACTGGGCAGAGATCGCGCTGCAGGATAACCTCGATAGCGCCAAGGCTCACATCGACGTGGCCGCAGCCCTGTACCGTCTCAACTATGTCGAGGAGGCCCTCGAGAACGCAGAGGCCGCCATATTGCTGGATCCCGATCTCGCAGACGCGCACTTTGTCAGGAGTGCGGCATTGGCAGAAATGGGGGATCGCGACATGGCACTAGTGGAGGTACGCCGCGCAACAAGGCTTGATCCGGGTCACTGGAACGCATACCGCCTGTTGGGCGATCTTTTGCTAGGCAAGAACAAGGTGGAGGAAAGCCTAGAGTGCTATGAGCTAGGACTGCAGCTAAACCCTAGATATGCCGGACTCCACGTGGGCAGGGCGTATGCACTTGCGATACAGGGGCACAACGAGGAAGCTCTAGAGTCCCTAGAGCGTGCCATAGAACTGGAGCCACGGCACGAGTCGGCTCATGCGCTCAAGGGCGCTGTGCTGATCATAATGAGGCGCAACGAGGAAGCCGTGCTTGCGTTAGACCGTGCGCTAGAGATAAGACCCAACGTTGCCAAGACAAATTTTAACAGATGGTTTGCTTTGGAGCGCCTTGGGCGAGAAGAGGAGGGAAGCGATTCACTCGGAAAGGCGCTAGAACTGGATCCCAACGTTTCCACGGGATATTATGACGACGAAGGCAATAGCACTGTGTAGATTGTCAGAGTTGAGCGGGAAACAACATCCCATGTCACACTAATAGACAGCTGTATATCCAGCGTGCCAGATGCGTTAGAGCATGACTATCCGATCAACTTCCAGTTATTAACAAACCGGCTAATGTCGTTTTTAGGTGAGCCCATGGCAAAATTGCCGCCTGTTGGAAGAAAAATAGAAGAAAAGTATTTGTGGCCAGTTTTTATGTATTTGTGACGTATGCCCTGTTCCAGCACATTATGGGGAATGATCAAAAAGGTCTCTTCGGCAGCATGCTCGGAGTGAGTGGGGCGGAGGACGAATACATAGAACATATTGTCAGCATTTTGCCTATAAAAGGAATTGATTGTAATGTGAAAACGATATTTATTGTCAACTTCTGTTATAGTTTTTACTTGTATGTAATAGTGGGAAGAGCCATCTTTTGTGACCAATAGATCGGCTCCCATATCCACTGTTGGCACACTCACATTGTATCTCAAAAAGAGCAATTTGCTAGCCACTAGGTGTTCTCCCCCCTTGCCCACATACGCTTTCAAAAAAGGCAAGTTGCGCGAACTGGGCAATGGCGGTTTAGGTGAGTGAGACTCAAATATGGTTTGGATACTACCTGTTTGCTCAGGAGCATTGGTTGACACGGCAGTTTGGGAAGAATGTGCATGTTGTGTAGACCGTGGAACGATGTGTTTAGGAAAAGACATTTTGGAGTGTGGATGATTTGTGTTTAGGCGATAAGAACCATCAGTTGTGGCAGTAAACACGGATTGCTTGTCGTTGCGCATGACATCGTTTTGAAGAATCTCTCCCATGAGTGCCGTAATCGTATACCTGTTAGGCCGGAGCATGCCTTCAGACACAGCCCTTGCCGTGATGTGCCCAAAATGAAGCGGGCCTAGGGAGCCGCGCAGTATGTGAATTGCGGCTTTTTTGAACTCGGCGGTCTTTGGCATTGATTTTTCCGTCTCCTCAACAGGCATATTTGATGCCCGATCCGGGTTTAGCCCATAATGTCCCGGAGCGGTCTCGACAAACGCCGATCTGCTGCCGTATTGTTCCATATCGTGGCGTAATACTGCACCCATATAGTCATCTAGCACATTCACGCCCAGCAGAATAATTTTTTGGGTCAACGCCCTGTCCGCAATGCGCTCAAAATGGAGCGGCGTGCGCGATTTCTGCAGTATCCTGATCGCCGCATTCCTGAACGCGTCTGCCCGAATCATCGGAGCCAGAAGCGGCGCTACTGACTATTAAGTCACATGATCGATGGAGCGTATAGGGTCAGCACACCACCAGCCCATTTTGCCAAATAGGCGTGATCCTGTCGATCGACTTGGCCACTGCGGCGCCTGCATAGGCATGAACTGCCATGGGCGCTGACCTCATGCGTGACAGACCACGTTCAATTTTTATGGAACGGGCAGTGTTCGCCCTGCATGAAGACAGTTCTAGAGCTGCCGGGGGTCGTGGACGTAGAGGCCGACAAGGATGGCATGGAGGCTGCATTCGGGGAGCTTCACAGGGCAGAGCTCGCGCTGCAGGAGAACCGCGACAGCGCCAGTGCACACGCCGACGTGGCCGCAGCCCTGTACTACTTTGATTATGTTGAGGAGGCCCTTGAGAGAGCAGAGGCTGCCATATCGCTGGATCCCAATCTCGCAGACGCGCACTTTGTCAAGGGCGCTGTAATGGCAGCAATTGGGGAGCGCGATATGGCAATAGAGGAGATGCGTCACGCAACAAGGCTTGATCCGGACCACTGGAACGCATACCGCCTGTTGGGTGATCTCCTGCTAGGCAAGAACAAGGTGGAGGAGGGCCTAGAGTGCTTTGAGCGTGGACTGAAGCTAAACCCGAGATATGCCTGGCTTCACATGGGCAAGGCACAGGCACTTGCGATGCAGGGACACCATAACGAGGCACTAGAGTCCATAGAGCGCGCCATGGGGCTAGAAGCCAGGCATGAGTGGGCTTATGCGCTAAAGGGCACCGTGCTGCTCGTCATGGGGCGAAACAACGAGGCGTTGCAGGCGCTAAATTACGCACTAGAGATAAAGCCCGATAACGCCAAGATAAATTATGAAAAGTACGTTGTGCTAGTGCGTCTTGGAAGAGAGGACGATGGGAGCCCGTATCTCAGAAAGGCGCTAGACACTGATCCTGACGTTGTCATTGAATACTGAGCGGCACACCATTGACCGCATGACGCAGATGTGAGTGGGTGTAGAGATTCCCGGGCACACTATGCCTTTGCGCCATCAGGCGTGCCAGACTCGGGCAGCTCGGGCGTCTCGGGGGCCGCCTCGATGGCCTTTGGCCTCTCGCGGGCCACGATGCCCGGCGGCGGCGTGGGCAGCTTTTTGGCCTTGCCGAGGCCATAGCGGTACACGTGAAAGAACGCCGCAAAGACGACGAGTATGAGGCCGACCCAGAACAGCGACAGGTTCTTCATTCCGGCGAGTGCGGCATTGTATGCGGCAATGTTGAGGAAGACCTGGAACGCGATGAGCGCGATGATTATCCAGTTGACCCACTTGTCAGACAGGTCTATCTTTGCGACCTGGCGCGGCCCGGTCTCCTTGGCGAGCTTTGCCTTTCGCTCGGCCTCGCGGGCCATATGGATCATCATATAGCTAAACCCAAACCCTAGCGGCACGAGGAGGATCATCACCGTGTAGAGGTATATCGGGTCGATGACGAGGCGCTCGACGAGCGGTATTGACGTGTCAGAGGGTATGTAGAACCCCCAGTATGTCGTGACCATCATCTGCGCGATTCCCGTTATGCCAAAGGCCGTGATGAGGGGGCGATCCTTCCAGGAGAACTTTTTGTAGCGGTCGATGAACGGGACGAGGAGCAGCGCGAGTATAAAGAGGCCCGGCCAGAGCACGCCGGTCACGAACTTGTCGTATTGCGTGCGCAAGAACGCATAGAGCGCAGTCAGGTACCACTCGGGAACCGTGATCCCCGGCGGCACCGTGGGTTCGAACTTGAACCCAAGGTCTATTGGAAACACGCCGCCCGTGATGAGTATTGCGCCCGAGATCGCCATGACCATGGGCACGTCAAAGACGAGAAACCTAGGAAAGTGGACCGCCATGAGGCCGAGCATGACGACGGGCAGGATAAAGACGTGCTGCGCATAGAAGCGCAGGACAAAGTCCGAAAATCCGGCCCCAAATGCGGACTCTCGGATCGTCGGCCCTATTACCGGTATAGAGTTGGTCAGCGATGCGGCAATGCTGATCGCAAGCTCGGCCCTTTCGCTGAATATCACGTCATATCCGGTGAACGCCTCGAGTATCGTGACCGTGCCGAGTATGACTCCGGTCACCCAGAGGAGCTCGTTGCGTATCTTGTAGCGGCCGCTGAAATACTGATAGTACATGTGGAGTATGGCCAGGAGAACCATCGCGTTTGACCCGTGATAGTGTATGTTGCGTATGTGGAACCCAAACGGAACCTCGTCATTGATGAACTGGACGCTGTCCCATGCGCGATCGAGTATCGGCTGATAGTAGAACATGAGGAGCGCGCCAGAGACGCCAAGTATGATGAACACGATGAACGTGAGCATTCCAAGAAACCCAAACGGGCTCACAAACCTTGACGGGAACGAGAACTTTACGGCGGCAAATATCGTGCGCTCAAAGCCGTCCCAGAGCCAGTGGAAAAATCCTACGGCGCCAGTCTGGCGGCCCTCATACAAAGCGGCCATAGCCCACCACACCGTTGTCATTGACGCCCCAGACTGGGGGCTTTATCCACAAGAGGCCATCACTGCCGGCCTCGAGGTCGAGCTTTGGAAGCGTGTCTGACGGCGGGGCCTGGAGTGATGCCGGACCGGCAAATGACGTTCCCGTGCGCGCGTCATACATGCTCCCGTGGCACGGGCACTCGCCGCGCCGACGGCCCGCATCGGGCCAGTACTTCCAGAGGCACCACAGGTGGAGGCAGACCATGCTAAATGCGCGAAACGAGCTTGCGTCGTTGGCCGTGCCGCCGAGCTCCTCGGGCAGGCGTATGAGCTGCCACTTGCGAAACGCCTCCTCATCAAGAACGCGATCGCCGGTCCGCGGGTACGTGATGACCTCAGAATGGTTTACTGGAAACGTCGCGGCGTTGGCCTGCGACCCGTCTGGCAGCTCGACGGGCACGCGCTCGAGGGACGCAGATGACGGGTTTGGCATGAACTGGCCCCACGGCACGAACGGAGCAAATGCGAGGCCAGTGCCAGCGGCGCCCATAAGCTTGAGAAAGTCGCGCCTCGAGAGGCCGCTGGAGCCCCCGGCCCTTGCCTCCTCGGACATCTGTGGGGCGCGCCGCCCAAGTTTGGTTATAAACCTACTCGGAATTTCTGCGCAGGTGCCACTCATGGACGTGATCGCCGCCATGGATCCCTTGCGGCCGGTGCGGATCGGCGGGCTAGCTGCGATCAGGCCATGGAGATCCGCCCATGTTCGGCCCTGCGCACGGGGTCATGGCGCTTGTCAATCCGTGGGCAGTCAGCGGCGAGGGCCATGTCAATGATTACATTTAATAATTATGTGAACTAGCGAGGGGTCATGCAGCTAGAGATCAAATCAGTGCGATCAGATGAGGATCAGACCCGAGGCATAAGGGGAAATTGCCTAAAAGTCGTAATAAACGGTGAAGAGTATAAATTGCCGTCATTATGTGCAAATAATCATGACTATAGCAACGCAACAAGTACTGGTAAGAAAATTGCTGCGGACATGTTTAACTATCATCATGAAGAAAAATCTGGTGGGAAAATAACAGATCTGAATACGCAAAAAAAGATAAAGCGGGAGTTTCAGAAAATGAAAGACGGGCACAAACCAAAAGTGACATCCATGAGTTTTGGACGTAATATTACTTTCTCGCACACCACTAGGATTGATATTTTGAACCTTCAAAAAGATCTCGGCACCACATTCATTGCGTGTCCAGAATCTGACATGAGGCAAGATGTTGATGGATTAAAAAACGATCTTGAAGAATTGGAAAATTTCGACACTGATCAAATCAAGTGTCCCACAATAGATATGGAATGTCCGCTGCCACAGTTAACAGAAAAAGCCAGATATATAGTGGATGAAAGTAGGTATAATCGTCTCAACATACGATGGGCACGTTATGGGGCGGTGGAAAAATGGATCATGCTGTCAAAGCTACTCTACACTAAAAAGAAATGGTGCAATATGACAGGATTATTCCCTCGACGAACGCAGGGAAGTAAAAACAATCCCAACACAACATCAAACATAGTCAAAGGATTGATGTACGGTGTACACACGTTTTGCTTTAGTTGGCCCCCGGTAAGAGGTAACACAGTTCACTTATTTAACAGGGACGACTGGTGCTACCAAGAAAAACCCGAAGAGTACGGTCATGAACTAGCAGAGCTACATTCTTTTAATTCTATCCAGGAAGAGCTTTCTGTCATACATGATGAGATCAGAGCATCAACATTTGGAGATTATTGTATGAAAAAGGAGGGGTTACGCATGACGGTACCAAAGCTTTATAGATCTAGTATTTAGATCAGTATGACACAAAAGGTTGATCTATAAACCAAATTTGCGCAATCAAACTGTCTTTTGATCTATGAGATCAGGGGCGAACCGTGGGCAAGGAAGGATTGGAGATCAGGGATGTCCCAAGGTCACCTGCGCACGAGGCCTGGGACGAGCGTGTGGTCGACTGGCTAGAGGACGGAGACAGGATACTGGGACTGGGTCAGGAGTATCGCAGGCACTATAAGGAAAAGATATGCTCAAAATGCTCGCCTGAGCAGCAGGCCCGGCGCAAGTGCGCCGCACTTTATCCAGGCTGCGACGAGCTAGAGTGCGGCCACATGCTTCGCGCGTTTGCAAAAAAGCATGACAAGGCGATATCACAGTACCTGGCGTCGCATCCAATCGCCGTGCGGCTCTCCCTCAATGCCGAGCTGGCCAAAACCAAACCGCACTAGCGAACCTGCACGCCGACTGATATCGGCTCGGCTAGCGCGTCTCCGCGCTCGCCGGCCCCAAAGACTGTGGCGTGTACCATGATGCCATACGTGCCAGTCGCGTTGACCGGCGCGACGAACAGCGTCGATGTAGAGTTGCGCCCAGTCACGGGGAAAAACCCGCCGCCCTGGCTGAACTCCGTGGGGCCGAGCCAGTCCGAGGACGGCCACCCGAGTATCCCGCCAAACGCGCCGGGCGGCGCGCTTGATGCGGCTATCGAGCCGCCCGGCTCGACGACGAATGCCGTGACGCTAGTCTGCGGATCCTCCCATGACACGTCGATGACTGCAGAGCTTGCCGATGGGTCATCCACGTCAAAGTGGTGCTGGCTCCAGTCTCCGGCCATGTACGTGCTGACCATGTCAAAGGCGCCGCGAATCTCCCCCGGCGAGCGCGGCGTAGTCGATGCCACGCGCTCGACGGGAACCGTGCGCTCCCCCACGGGCACCTTTACGGCATACGACACGGGCACTAGCGTCACCTGCGAGTCGCCCTCAAAGCGCAAGAACCCCTGATGCACGCCGGGCTCGGCGGACTCGGGCACAACTACTGTGGCGCGGAGGCGGGCCTTTGAGTTTGGCGGCACGACGAGCTCGTCAGTCTCAAGCCAGACTGCGTCCCAGCGCGATGGCGCATAATAGGATGCCGTCAGCGCGTACTCCATCGACGTAGAGTTTGTCCCCGTGTCACCCGTCCAGTACGAATAGCGCGTCGGCAGTGGGTAAATCCCGACGAGCGGCGTGCCCTCAAACTGCGCGGCCGGCTCGGAGACGCGCAGCTCCTGGACCGTTCCCCAAGAGCCGGCCCGCGAGACGAGGGCGAGCTCGGAGGACTCGGGGCGCGTGCTGTTGTCCGAGTCGACCCAGTCATACAGGTACAGCGAGGAGAGGCGGATGTCTGACGCGTATGCCTCCTCGTTTAGAGTCATGTTCATAAACTCGCCGAGGCCAAAGCTTGCGCTCAGGACCAGGAGGCTTGACTCGGGCGGTATCGAGGCCTCATCAAAGTACGACTCTAGCGTGTCATGGGCCGCAACGCCGGAGAGGGGGACATAGTTTGGCGCAAACACGCCATAGTCGTTTAGCTCTGGGTCGACCTCGTGCGGCGTGGTGACTCCCGCATACGTCGAGGATGACAATAGTGATGTCGACTCTGGCCTGACGGAGACGTCGAGCGGCTCATCAGACGGGTTTTCGATCGTAAATGTCGCAGTCATCGACTCGCCTGCCATGACCCTGCCGCCATACCACGACGTGTGCGCGTGTGTCCCCTCGGGCATGCGAATCTCGCGCAGTCCGAGGGCCGTCGCGTTGAGGAGGCCCAGCGGCTCACGCATCGCGTCTAGCACGTTGCCGTGCGTCGCGTCGTTTGTGACTAGAAACGAGCCGGCCTCACCGCGCGCAAACGAGACGGCGCCAGTCGCGTTGGCCAGGCCTGCGCCCTGCGCCAGCGCGTCGTTTCCCGTGTCAGCCGCAGTCGATACCAGTATCGACTTTAGCCTGTGCGGGCTGACAGGCCCATACCCGTCCTGCGTGCGAAGTGCCTCGAGTGTGACTGCAGCAGCGCCGGAGACCATTGGGGCCGCCATGCTGGTCCCGCCAAAGAGCGAGAACGGCTCGTGCGGGCCGTCATCTCGCGGGGCGCGCAGGACGCTAGCCGGCACAAAAGAGTATGCCCCTGTTGAGAGCATGTCCGGCTTTGGATCGCCGATAGTCGTCGGTCCGCGGCTGCTAAAGTCCACGAGGTGGCCGTGCGAGGCCGTCGAGTTGCCAAAGCGCGGCTCGCCCTCAAAGTTCCCATATCCGATGAACGCGCTGTTCGTCGTCGCGCCGGCAGTCAGCGCGAATGGGGCTGCGCCCGGCGCGCTCATCGTGCCATACCCGTGGCCAGAGTTTCCGGCACTAGCCACAAAGAGCACGCCGGGATAGTCTGGCCTGAGGGATCCCGGCATCGAGAGGTACGAGAGGAGAAGCGAGACTGTGTCAAGGCCCGGCGCCTCGCCCGTGGCCGGAAACTGCGGCGCGCCCCAGCTGTTTGAGACAATGTCGGCCCGTGGCGAGCCCGTGTACCTCCACGTCCCGTCATCGCGCAGGTCCATGCCTGCGGCCCACATCCACGCGTGCGGCGTGTCACCGTACCAGAGGGCCTTTATCGGCACTATCGACGCGCCGGGGGCCGCACCAGTGATCGTGTGCCTTGATGTAGAGTTGTAAATGTCGTACTCGATCGTGCCGGCTGCGGCGACTGTTGCGGCACTAGACGTGCCGTGGCCGACCGAGTCGGCCATTATGCCAAAAAACTCCCCTCCAGGGTCCATCGGCGGGAGCATTCGCAGGTCCGGACCCGTGGCCGGCTCGCCTGTCGCGTTGCCGCGCAGCGCGCCATACACGTCGAGCACGTGCGCGCCGATCGTCCCGACGCTATAGTCGCCCAGGCCGTCATCATCAGAGTCGTACACGAGCGTCTCGTTGCCCGAGCCGAGCACGACGGGAACCTCGTCGGTAAAGTCAAAGTCATAGTCGGGCATCATGCCGGCGGGCAGCGAGGAGCGCGTATAGTCGAGCCACGACGTCGAGAGGTCGGGGATTATCGTGTCATACACGCCGGCCTTTACTGCGTCAGTCACGAGGACTGGGACGACTTGCAGGCCGACTAGCGCGCCCTCGAGGGACCCCTGGTATATCACGCCCAGGCGGTAGACGCCGCTCTTTGAGACGATATAGTCGTCCGGGCCATGGCCGATCCTCATGTCATCATCCATCGTCGCGTTGAATATTGGTCCGGTGCCCGGTCCGGCCTCTGGAAAGAACGAGTTGTACACGGCGACCCTGGTCCCGCTGCCCCCGCGCTCGATGTCAAGGTACACGCCCGTGGGCTCGACCCTGACTGATGACGTTGCCCACTCGGGCAGCACGGAACCGTACTCGGATATTGTCCCGTCATCGCCAATTCGCGCGACGAACGTAGAGTTTGTCAGGACGATCCCCTGCGCGTCAGCATCGAGCATTACGGGATGGTTTGTCACGGGGTCTCGCGCGAGGGCATGGCGCAAGTCAGGATTTGAAAAGTCTACTCCCGTGTCGACTATGGCAACGCGCACGCCAGTCCCGTCGAGTCCGTGCTCCTCGCGCACGTGCAGCGTGCCGGAGAGCTCACCAATCCTAGACACGTCAGTTGCCGTCTTGTTGTGCAGCTCGGTTCGCATGTCAGGAGCTATCCGGTGCCCCAGTGCGGCAGCTCTCGGAATCTCCGAGTAGCCAAGTACAGTCGAGAACCCGCGCGAGCCCTCGCCGAAGACGAGATATCTCGTTGCGAGGTCTTCGCGAATCTCTCCGGTCTCGATTATGCCAGACGTGAGCAGCGCTTGCACGTCAGGCCGCTCCTGCGGCAGGCTCACCGTGTCGCCGGTGAACGCATACGCCGCGCCCATTCCGGCGAGTACGGCGAGGAGTGCTGCGGCGGCGTGCCTCATTGCGAGTTGGCGTGCTTTCGAGTTTGCTAAATAGCTATCTGTGGCATGGGATCGCCTTGCGTGTCTGCGACGCGTGGGCGCCAAAGGCTTAAAACGCCTGCGGCGTCTGCCCGCAGCACAGTGCGCGCGCTCTTTGTCGCAATGGTCATCGCAGCCTCGCTAGCCATCGGCGTGCCGATGGCCAGTGCACACACGACAGTAGAGGTCGGCCCCTATGAGATCGAGGTCGGCTGGGGAATAGAGCCGCCCATCGAGGGGATGCGCAACACCGTCGTCTATTCGGTCACAGAGTCCGGCGGGAGCGAGGGCGTCAGGCGCGGCGTTGCCGGATCGTTTGCGGGCATCGAGGTGACGCTAAAGTTTGGCGGCATCGAGCGCACAGCCGAGATACTCAATGACCCAAAGCCTGGCCACTATTACACAAAGATAATTCCGACTAGGGCCGGCTCGTACTCTGTCCACCTAGAGGGCACCATAGGCGAGACGCCAGTCGACACGCCTGTCCGCATAGAGGATGTGGAGAGGACTGCTGCCCTTGACTTTCCGCCAAGGGAGTCCTCGGGCAACGCCGACATTGATGCCCTGCGCAGCACAGTCTCGGCGATGCAGCGCGAGTTATCATCAGGCGGTCCTGCGGCTCCGGCGGCTGACCCCGTCACATACGACATTGCCCTGTTTGGCGCGGCATTTGGCGTGGCAGGGATCGCACTCGCCACTATGGCGCTCATAAAAAGAAGATAAGTTGTGGTTTCCTAGACTCGCTGGAACACGCTTGACCGTGAGGTCACTGCGACAATGCTTACGATTGCCACAACGAGCACCATCACTGCGATGGTGCCAAACTCTGGAACTTGCTCAAACTCGACCATCTCGCCTGTGGGGCCAGTGCGCTCGGCTATCGACGATCCGGGCAATCCAAAGCCCTGGAACGTCACGCGAACGTCGACTGGATCGTCTGACTCTAGTACCCTTGTGGTTACCATTGCCGGACTGCCTGCCTGGTGGTCATGGACGCTGCTATCACTGAACACGACCATGTTGCCCTGCGTCACGCGGATGTCATAGTTTACGTGCTGTGTCATCATGCCTTCGCTGTCTGTGAATGCGAGTGCTAGCTCGAGTGGCTCACCGGCCATTGGGTCGTCCATTGCGGACACGTGAACCATGACCTCGCCGCCTTCAAGCGTCATCATCATGCCGCCCATCATGTCTCCCATGGTGCTCGGCATCATCTCTTGCATGTTCTCCATGTCGTTTGACATCATGCCGTCGTCCATCATCTCGTCGCCGTTCTGCATCATCTCGTCGCCTTCCATCATTGCGTCATCATCCATCATCATGTCCGTAAGGGGCATAGTATTCTCCCTCTCGTCCATCATGTTGTCCTCGTCTTTCATCTTGTCGCCGTCCATCATCTTGTCCTCGTCTCCCATCATCTTGTCTGCGTCATCTCCATGGGCATCATCGTCGTCATGGTGGTCATACGGTGTGACCTGAACCATGCCTGCCATCCACGGGTGCACTATACAATAGTACGGATAGTCTCCGACTTCCTCAAACGTGTGCTCAAAGACGTTGCCTGCCAGCAGTAGGCTGCTGTCAAACTCGCCTGTGATGCCGTCAGTCAGTGATCCGGCCGTGACTGTGTGTGCCACGGTGTCTATGTTGTCCCACGTTACCGTGGTTCCCGGACCCACCTCGATCAGGGGGGGAAGGTAGCACTCGTCAGTCAGTTCGCATCCGGCCACGCCCGTTCCCGCCGGTACAGTGACCGTCGGATCGTCGGCGTGCTCCGCATACGCGGGCGCGTGTGCCATAGTTGATGTCGCAATGGCTAGAATCGCAAAGAGCGTTCCTATCGTTGCTGTCTTCATTGACGCACGGACACCACGGGTAAATAAATACCTACTAGGCACGACAGGCGGCCAAACGCCTGATTCCCACGGCTGCCAGCGCAGGCGTGCCCACATACATGCCCACGTTTAGCGCGATCACGGCTAGGCCATATGAGACCATCTCGGCATCACCCTCGATTCCGGCGCCCTCGAGGAGGCCCAATGTGGCCACCATCGGCGTGATCGCTAGCGCAATAGCCCCGCGAAGGTGCTCGTTCTGGCGCTCCATGTCGGCGATCGCCGGCGAGAACGCATAGTATGCCGAGTTGAACAAAGCCATAAACGCCCTGCCCGACTCGGTGCCCATGACGGTTCTGTCACGGAGCTCGCGCAGTGACTGGACCTGTGGGGCAAGCTCGGTCCCATATGCGGCCGTGGCCACGAGGCATCCCCCTCCGTTCTCCGACGGCGCCGGCTCGCCCGTTGTCCCCGAGGCAACGCCTACGCCAAGTGAGAACATTGCAAACTGGGCAGGTATCGGCTGGAAGAATATTCCGTCAGTCATGACTGTGACCTCATACGTGCCGGCATCATCGAGTGTCATGGGTATGCGAACTCTGCCCTCTGCGGTGTGCGATCGCTCGACGCTCGCGTACGTAATGCCGCCCATCGTGACGTTCATTGCGTAATCAATGTGAACCTGCGTGTCCTGCGTTGTGGGATTGACAAAGTTGATCCCCAGCACAACCTCGCCGGGCTGCGGCATCTCGGGTGTCGGCGAGAGCTCGACTATGAGCGCGCCGCCGTCAGTCGGCATTGACTGCATCTGCGCGTGTGCGGTGCCGGCGACTGCGATGAGCAGCATGGCCGGAATGATTGCCGCTGCGAGCCCCATGCGGGGCGTGCCCTGGCCATCTGTAATTAAACATTGGCGCGTGTGCCCTGTCAGTGCGCGCGCACCGGTCACGATGGGTATTTATTCAGACGGGTCACGCCCTCCGGACAGATGTCAGCGTGGATCTTGCCAATGGTCATGCTAGCCATGGTGGCCGTTCCGGCCGCGTTTGCGCAAGAGGCCGAGCCTGCATGGCGTGATGCGCCTGTGACCATAGGTGACATACGCATAACGAACGTGGCCGGCGAGGCAGTGGTGCGCAGTGACGTCGGCGAGGCGATACTGATCTCGACGATGATCACAAACTCACAGAACGTAGAACAGCAATACGCGTACATTGTGCAGGTGAACGACGCAGACGACATTACGGGAGCCCTGATGTGGGTTGGCGGAGAGCTGTCTGTCGGCGAGTCAAGAACGCTCTCTGTCGTGTGGATTCCCCCGCAGGCCGGAGTCTATGAGGCGACTGCGCTCGTGTGGGAGTCCACGGAGAGCCCTGTGGCCCTGGCCCCAAAGTCAGTTGCGCAGATAACCGTTGCAGAACGTGGTGATGACGCCAGGATGCCGGCGCCGAATTCCATGGACACGACGATCAGCATAGGCGACGGTGCCGGCGTGCCAGGGTGCGAAGAGGCCGGCGAGTGCTATGTGCCCATGTCAGTGGAGGTTGGGCGCGGGGCCCTAGTGACATGGGAGAACAATGACGTCGTCAGCCACACTGTTGTGGCCGGCAACGTTGCCACCGGCCCGTCCGGCGAGTTTGACAGCCTGTTGATCTATCCCGGAGAGAGGTTCAGGAACGTGTTCAACGAGGCCGACGAGCACGCATACTATTGCATAATCCACCCATGGATGTCCGGGGTTGTGATGGTGCCTGGAGAGACAGAGCCGGCTGCCCCCGCACCTGTTCAAGTGACCCCGCCGGTCAGCGTGCCAGAGCCGCCCGCTCCGGTTCCAGTAACCCCGCCAACCGCTCCGCAGACCACGAGTCCCACGGTAATGATACCAGAAGGAACCGGTGTGGCCGGATGCGAGACGACTGACGAGTGCTACATTCCCCACACGATCGAGGTTGATCCGGGAACCACGGTGACGTGGGAGAACATCGACAACGTGGCTCACACGGTCACGGCCGGATCCCTGACTGACGGCATCACAGGCGAGTTTGACAGCAGCCTGATGCTGGCAGGCAGCACCTTTAATCACACGTTCGAGGATGTTGGCGAGTACCCGTACTATTGCATAGTGCACCCGTGGCAGGCCGGAGTTGTGATGGTGCGGGGGGAGACAGAGCCGCCCGCTCCACCCGTTCAAGTGACCCCGCCGGTCAGCATCCCAGAGCCGCCCGCTCCACCCGTTCAAGTGACCCCGCCGGTCAGCATCCCAGAGCCGCCCGCTCCACCCGTTCAAGTGACCCCGCCGGTCAGCATCCCAGAGCCGCCCACGGTTCCTGTGACCCCGCCGACGGTGACCCCGCCGGTCAGCATCCCAGAGCCGCCCACGGTTCCTGTGACCCCGCCGACCGCTCCGCAGACCACGAGTCCCACGGTAATGATACCAGAAGGAACCGGTGTGGCCGGATGCGAGGAGACTGACGAGTGCTACCTGCCCCCCACGATCGAAGTGGATCCTGGAACCACGGTAACGTGGGACAACATAGACACCGTGGCGCACACGGTCACGGCCGGATCCCTGGCCGGCGGCATCACAGGCGAGTTTGACAGCAGCCTGCTGCTGGCAGGCAACACATTCGAGCACACGTTCGAGGATGTTGGCGACTATCCGTACTATTGCATAGTGCACCCATGGATGACTGGTGCCGTCATAGTGCGCTAGGGCGGGCATGGCAACGACCCAGAGAGACACTAGCTAGAGGCTCACGCCCAACAGGGACGGCTGTTCGCAAACACTGGGGAGATCCCTGATCCCACGCGTGGCCCAATGCCATGGTTAATAAGGAAAAATGGTCTCCTTCAACGCATGAAGACATGGGCAGCCCTTGCGGCAGTAGCGGCGATCCTCGCCGCAGTGCCTGCCATGTCAGACTCGTTTGGCCATGGCCTAGGGGGCGATGTCGCCCCGCCGCTGGACCTCGGGGGCCGTGACGTCACGGTGAGCACGCAGCTCACGCCGTCAGACCTCACGGCGCAGGATATAACCGAGGCCTCGATGGCAGTCAGGTTCTATGACGTTGGCACGAGTGAGGACTTTGGCGACGTCACGTACAAGATCGAGATATGGCGCGGAGATGACCTCATTGCCAGAAACCTCTTTTTTGACACCGACGGCAAGCTCGACGTGACGCTGCGCCCAAGGGAGGGCTGCGCCGAGCCGCTCCTCTGGAAATGCACGCGATACTTTGGCAGCGAGCACCCCACGGCACCCGGCGCGCTCTATGCGCAGGGCCAGAGCAACGTCGTCATACAGGGGCCCATATTTGACCGCGGCGGCCTCTATAACGTAAAGGTCGGCATAGCCGGCGCGACTAGCGCAAGGACGATCCTAACTGAGATGCTCAACTATGACACGTTCGTCAGCGTGGCTGACGTGCAGCCGTTCACGATAAGAACCGCGCACGCCGAGGTTCCGGCCGCGATAAAGACATACTATGACGAGGTCTCCAACATACGCTATGATGAAAAGCGCGAGTCCCTCTCCTTTGACATGCCATTTGACTGGAGTCCCGAGTATGTCGATCTGGTCCAGATAGTCCACGAGGAGATCCAGGTCCCAAAGTCGTTCACGACGTACGCGCCTGACAGGACATACGCCGGCTATGTCGACGGCGTCAGGCTCGACAAGCGCGTCCTCCTAGTCGACCCATACACGTACGAGGACCGCAACGTCATACACTTTCTCGTCACGACTGCCGAGCTCCAGCGCATAAACGCCGAGCTCGGAGCCGAGCACGAGCAGAGCGGCATGATGACCTTTGAGCTCGTCCCCGAGGACAATGTCGACCAAAACTCGACAGAGTTCTTTCTGGTAAACCCCGATGACACAGATGAGCGAGTCGGCGCAACAGTCAGCGTCTCCTGGGATGCGCGCGCGTCCACTGGCGCAGTCCCGCTCGAGATCGCATTCTTTGACGAGTCCGGCAACCTGCTAAAGAACGCGCGATACGGCCACATACTCGCAGACCACGTGGCCGGCACAGAGCTTGTGCGCAACCTCGGCGAGGCGGCCATGGGCCAGAGCCCCGGCGCGTTTGCGTCTGAGGGAATCGACATTGTCGAGGTTGACTTTCCCGGCGCCGGCACGTACAGGCTCGACCTCCTCCTCTACGGACAGGGAACCGTCGGCCTTGACTTTGACCCCGCGTACGCCGGAATCGGCTCGGGCATAATAGAGCTCGGCGGGGCAGCACCACAGGCGGTCCCTGACTGGATACGCAGCAACGCGCTCTGGTGGGCCGACGGCGACATTGATGATGCGACATTTGCCTCTGGTATCGCATACCTCATCGAGAACGGCGTAATCTCGGCTAGCGCCGAGCGCGAGGGCGGGGCCGGCGCGGCGACCATCCCGTCGTGGGTAAAGGAGACTGCGCGGTGGTGGGCAGAGGGCCTCGTGGGAGACGACGACTTTGTGAATGGTCTAGAGTTCTTGATTCAAAAAGGTATAATAGCCGTAGGGTAGTCGATTGTGCCATGAGGGACATCAATGACATCATGCCCCGCATCCCCAACATGAAGTGGGGTGCGCTCACCAACGTGAGGCCGACGCAGGGCCGCCTCGCCGAGATGAACAGCATATTCCCGAGCAACGGGCGGTGGCACACGGTTCTCGAGGAGAGTGACCAGGTTACAATAGACGGAAGGCGCGTCTGGAAAAAGGACGCAGAGGCCTGGACATGACGCGCATCCCCGCACTCGTGGCCCTGCTAGTCGCCGCAGCCTGCGTGTCTGCCGCGCACGTCAGCGGCGCTGCGGCATACACGAACGCAGACACGACGACGTACGTGCCGCTAGGGGACGGAATCGCCATGGAGAGGACAGAGCTAAGGCTCGTCGTGCCGTCTACTAACACGCTCCCGTGGGCATTCGTCGAGGGCAAGGTCGACAATCCAGTTGACGGCTATCCGGTCATCATACAGATACACGCCAATGGGGGCGAGCCCGTGCGCTTTGCGCAAGTCGATCTCTCCGAGGACGGAACCTACGAGTATCGCATGCGCGCCCTTAGCGTTGATGACGGCGTTGCGGTGCGCGCCCTCGATGGCGCATATGACGTCACGGTCTTCAAGGTCGTCCATGTGGACGGCGCGCTGCGCGCCTAAAATCCGCGCAGTCCCTTTGGCCTAATGGCCTCGGGCCGTCCCCTCATCGTAGATATGCTCTGGAGTATCGCCGCCTTGTCATCCGGAAGCGTCCCGCCGACATTGTACGCGTTGGATCCGTGCGTTGCCCTGAACGTGACGCTGTCGTGCATGTCGAGTCCTGAGACGAGCATCTCGAGCTCGTCGAGTGCCTCCTCGTCGTTGAGGGCCTCAAATGTCCCGTCATACTTTGAGAGAAACTCGTCGCGAATCCCGTTCTCAAGATAGAGCGTGAGCACGCCGACATAGTCTGGCGAGGACTCGGAGAGCACGCGCGCCGTCTCGCGCGCATGCTCGGCTGTGTGCATGCGGCCGCCGAGGCCGAGTATGACCATGCACGAGAGCGTGTATCCGGCAGACTTTGCCTTTTTGCACGCGCGTATTATCGTAGATGCCAGCGCGCCCTTTGTGACGCGCCTCAGGACCGTGTCTGATCCGCTCTCTATTCCAAGGTATAGCATTCCGAGTCCGGCGGCGCGGAGTGACTCGAGCTCGGCCGGCGTCTTTTTGAGGACGTTCATGGGCATCGCATAGCACGCGATGCGCTCCAGTGCGGGAAATCTCGAGCGGATGTGGCGCACTATCTTTTCGAGGTATGGCGTGTCCAGGTTTAGCGCATCGCCGTCGGCGATAAAGACGCGGCGCGTCTCGGGATGCGAGTCGGCCATCATGTCGATCTCGGCGCGAACCTGCTCCCAGGGCCTCTCAGAGTATTCCTTTGAGCGGTACATGTCGCAAAACGAGCACTCATTGTACGAGCAGCCCAGCGTCGCCTGTATGATGAGCGAGTTGGCCTCCGAGGGCGGCCTGTATAGCGGATAGTCATAGTTGAGCATCATGGAGCCGCACCCCTGCGCGCCGCATGCCCTGTCATGGCCCTCATGGGGCGCCATGGCGCATGGCGCGCATAAATATATTGGCGCAGCAATAGTGCGCCGACGCGCAATCCCAATATAGCCGGACCGGCGCGCATCGCCTGAATTGGGAGCGCTAATGCCGACTGCTGCCATCGTGGTCCTAGTCGCCGCCATGGCCATTATTGCCGTGGCCGCGCCCGAGGCCGCCGCTCACTCGCTCTTTAACTCATCCGAGCAGTCCATCGCAGGCCATCGCGTGCAAGTCTCCACGCTTCCCGAGTTTCCTCAGATAGGCGAGCCCTCACAGGTCCTCTTTCGCGTGACTGACGAGGACTATGAGGAGCTTCCCGGCGTCATCATGCGCGTTCGCATAACGCAGGGCGAGGCCGAGGTCTACACTGACGGGCCGCGCGTCATCGAGGGAGCCCACCACATACTAGAGTTCGCCTTTGAGACGCAGGGCAACCACATCATGTACGTCGACCTCTACAACCTAGAGGGCGCGCAGAACGAGATAACGACATACACGTTCAACATCAGCACGCAGAGCCCGTTTGGCTATGTGTTCATCGTGAGCATTACGATCGGCGCGTCGATATTTGCCATGGTTATCGGGTACATCTATCTGCCCGGAATCATCAGGCGTCGGCGTGAAGACTAGCGGGGCGCCGGCGCGCCAGGCCAAACGCAAGAAGAACCGTGAGGAGAACTGACGCAAAGAGGAGTATGCCTATTCCAAAGTGGACCGTGACGAGTATCGCATGGAGCTTTTGGTCAATGACTAGCGCGCCGAGCGTTATCTGCGTGATTACAAAGACCGTTGCCGCCGTGCTCGTTATCGTCGCGCGCCCGACATGCTCGCGTGACTTCCAGCATGAGACCATGGTCGCGATGACTAGCGCGCCGGTGATCATCGCGATGACCCTGTGAATCCACTCGACGAGGTACTGCTCAGTCGGCAGCAGGCCGCTCGGGCAGAGGGGCCAGTCAGGGCAAGTCAGTCCAAGGCCAGCAGCAGACACATAGCCCCCGATGACCATGAGTATGTACAGGATTCCCAGTGACGCGCATGCGAGATAGCGCACGAGCATGTATACCAGTCACTCCACGATAAACTTGCCCTGCATGCCCTGCAGCGCATGGCCCGGAACCGTGCAGATGTAATGGTACTCGCCGGGTGCTCCGGCGATAAAGGTCACGTCTCCGGACTCGCCTCCGCGAAGCGGCGCAATGGCCGAGGCGATCTCTGAATCCCACACAATGCTGTTAAAGTCCTCGGGATCCGTGACCACGCCAAACGAGTGGAACGACGCGCCGACGTTCGTTGCGCGAACCGTGACCGTGTCGCCCGAGCCGACCCTGATCTCGGGGTTTGCGCCCTCCTCACCGGGCAGCCCGTTGAATCCAAGCGTCCTAAAGTCGTCTGACTCTACAAAGTCAAAGTCAAACTCGTGTGAGCGCGTCTCACGGGGCGGTGCCGGCTCTTGCTCGACTTTGGGCCCGACGATGATCTCGCCGACCATGCCCTGCTCGCGGTGGCCGGGCACGGTGCAGATGTAATAGTACGTGCCCTCCTCGGTCGGGACAAACTGCGAGTCACCGCCCTCGCCGGGCTTTAGCGGGTTTGTCGGCGCGGCGACCTCGCTTCCGGCTATGATTCCGACATAGCCCTCCTCGTCGGCCGTCACGCCAAAGGAGTGGAACGACTTGCCGATGTTCTCGACCTCAAAGACGATGCGATCGCCGACTGCGGCCTCGATCGTCGGGTTTGCGCCCTCCTCACCGGGCAGCCCGTTGAATCCAAGCGTCCTAAAGTCGTCTGACTCTACAAAGTCAAGGTCCACGGGGATGCTCTTGCCAGTCGCCGCAGGTGGCGCAGGGGCCGGAGTCCCGCCGGACTGTTGCGCGACTACTGGCGCGGGCATTGATATCCAATAGTCCCACATGCCAAAGAATATGCCGCCGCCTGCAATGCAGATGCCGAGCATGATGACCATCATGCGCGCCATTCTTGTCGGCGATGTCCTGTATATGGGTGGTCTCTGGCTCAACTCTTCATCACTCGTGGTGGGGGTTTTTTCGCTCATATGGGTAATAGTATTTTGCGCCAAGGCCCCATGGGTCGTCCATGTCAGCGGGCCGGCCCTTTGCGCTGCTGTGGATCATGTTTGCCAGGAATATGACCATCGAGACGCCGATGATCATCGCGCCGACTGACGCTATCTGGTTCATCGCGATCCACTCTGGTATCGGCGGATAGTCATAGACGCGGCGCGGCATGCCAAAGAGGCCAAGGACGTGCTGCGTGAAAAAGACCATGACTGTCCCGATGAACGCGAGCACAAAGTGGACGTTGCCGAGGCGCTCGCTGTACATTCTGCCCGTCACGTACGGGAACATATAGTAGAGATAGCCCACTGACCCAAAGAGGATGGTTCCCATGACGAACAGGTGGAAGTGCCCGACGACCCAGTACGAGTCGTGCGTGACAAAGTCCAGCGGCATTGCGCTGTTGACGACGCCGCCGGCGCCAGCCGAGAAAAAGAGCGCGATTCCACCGATTGCCCAGAGCATGGGCGTCGCAAACCGGATTCGCCCTCCCCACATTGTCGCCAAAAAGTTAAACACGTGCATCGCCGATGCGGGAACTGCTGCGAGCGTGCCGACCATAAAGACGGTCTTTTCGGTAAATGACATGCCCGTTGCGTACATGTGGTGCGCCCATGACGCAAAGCTGACGATGGCGAGGAGGACAAAGGCCGCAATGCCCGAGGATGCGCTGAATATCGGCTTGCGCGAAAAGCGCGGAATGATCTCGTACATCATGCCAATGGCCGGAATGACCAGGACATAGACCTCGGGGTGGAACGTGAACCAGAACAGGTGCGCATACGCTATCGGGTCGCCGCCGACAGCAGGGTTGAAGAAGCCTGACACGCCGAGGCGGTCAGTCAGGAGCATGATGAGTGCGGCCGCAAACGTCGGGAGCGCGACGAGTATGATGAGTGATGAGGAGAGAAATGACCACGCAAGGAGAGGAACCTTGGATATCGGCATGTCCGGATGCTTGCACTTTAGTATCGTGACGATAAAGTTGATCGCGCCGAGTATCGATGATATGCCGAGTATCTTTAGGCCAAATATCCACATGTCAGCGGCCGGTCCGGGCGCGCTGATGACCGAGTAGGGTGGAGTCGCATACCACGTAAAGTCCGCAAAGCCGAGCCATATGAGCGCGCCGGCGGGCGGTATCATCCAAAAGGCGATCGCGTTGAGCTTTGGGTATGCCATGTCCTTGTAGCGGACCATTATGGGCACGAAATAGTTGCCCACAGCAGACGCAAACGGCAGGATAAAGAGGAATATGAGAGTCGTTCCGTGAACCGTGAATATGCGGTTGAACGTCATCGCATCGGTGATTATCTGCGCGCCGGGGAAGAAGAGCTCTGCCCTGATCGAGAGCGCGAGCGCGCCGCCCATGAACATGAACGCGAGCGACGTGATGAGGTAGAGGAGGCCGACATCAGTGTGGTGCGTCGAGAACATTATCTGCCATATGGGGCGCGGGCGCGCAAGCTCCATGACCATGCTAGGCGGCCTCCTCGACTATGAGCGTGCCCCTCATGTTATAGTGTATGAGCCCGCAATACTCGCGGCACTGTATGTCATGCTCGCCGACCTCTGTCGGAGCAAACCAGACCGTGTTGACCCTGCCGGGGACCGCGTCAAGTAGCACGACATAGTCGTGTATGTTGAACGAGTGTATGACGTCCTTTGAGGTGATCTCAAACCTGTACGCCTTGCCGACCTCGACGTGGAGCTCGCCTATCTCCTTTGTGCCGTCCTCGTGCTCGAATGTCCAGAACCACTGCTGGCCGGTCACCTTTATGAGCTTGGCATCCTCGGGTATGTGCTCTACGAGCCTCTCGACGTTCCATGCCTCGGCCCCAACCCAGCAGAGGAGCGCGACTACGACGCCGATATAGACCCATTCTGGCATGTTCGAGTGGCCGCTCACCACTCGCCGGCCTCCTCGTACTTTGTGGGCGTCGCCTTGGGGTTTGACTCGCGGAACCGCAGGCAGAGCCAGACTATGGTTCCCGAGACGACTGTCCCTATCGTAAAGGCGACTGTCATCATGCGAAAGAAGAGGTTCCATATCTCGGCCCTGCGGTCAAGGTACTCGCCGGGCTCAGTGGCCGCCATGACAGGCAGGACGGGAATCGATAGGACCAGCGCAAGGGCGATCAGCGAGAGGGCACGGTGTGTCATCCCTAATGCGCACGCGCGCGCCGTTTAGTATTTAATAGTTTAGCACGAGTGTGCGTGAGGACGCGTGCTCGCTGCGATCTCCCCATACCTTTAAATCCGCTATATTCGGCGCGTGTGACCGTTGGCCACGGTGTCTCGCGCGATCGAGGTAAAGGTGCCCGTAAGCACGGTCTTTACGTACTTTGCGCGCCCCGAGCACGTCTCTGACCAGATGACTGACAAGGGCGTCGGCATGACAGTCATTCCCATGGACATCAAGGAGGGCATGGGAGTCGGCACGACCTTTAGGATTATCGGCGACTTTGGCGGCAAGCGCCTAGAGTGGGACTGCGAGACGACCGAGTTTGAGCGCGAGGAGCGCATATCGGCCCGCCAGATAGAGGGTCCGTTCAAGAAATGGGAGATAAAGACCGAGTTTGAGGCACTCGGCGAGGATCGCTCGCGCGTCACAATGACAGTTGACTATGACATGCCGTTCGGGCCCCTAGGGAGCATACTCGACAAGGCAAAGTTTGCAAAGTCTGCCGAGCGCGGCATGGAGACGGCACTCTACAAGGTTCGCGGCCTCCTAGAGGGCAATGGCTCGATACCGGTGTACATTACGCTAGACGCGTACCAAAGGCTCCTCGCCGAAAAGAAAAAGATGGGCAATGCGCCTGTCTCGATGGTCCTCAACTCGATACTCGACCGCCACGCAAAGGCCGAGATTGCGCAATAGCGCCCAGCACAATAGCCGCAACCAGTTTTCAAGTGACAGGTGTCTAGCTGTGCGCCGTAATTGGCGCGTGCCACGTATTGTCAGAATCACGCCGTGACCGTGCGCTCATGAGTCCTGAACATTTCAGGATGCGTGCGCGCATAGTCATTGGCCGAGTCTAGGCTGTCTTTTGCTGCGCGCAGCTCGCGCTCGGAGAGGAGTCCGCGATCACCTGGGTCGGTGAATGCCAGCATGCCGTCATCACCACGCTTGATCATGCCGAGTTTGCGTGCCCTAGACAGTGCCATGGTGCCCTCAAGGTCCCACTGGGTAGGGCGCTCGGACTCGGGGATCTCTTCGAGTACGCAGAGCCAGCCATAGTCATCAAGGTGAACCGGCTCTTTAGAGTATACCGTGTTGTCAAAGATCGTCAGAAACTTGTTGCTGTTCGGCGATAGACCCATGCGTCGCGCGGCCTCCTCGCGAGTCAGCGGGCTCTCCTTTTTGAGCATGGCGACAAGTGGGTTCTCCTCGCGCTCGGACTCGGGGACTGGTAGCATGAGGCGCCCGTCGTACTTTATCTCGATGTGGCCGTTATACACAGAGTCGCATATTATGGAGAGTGCCTTCTCGTCACCGTACGTGACGCCCATGCTGTCATAGAGCTCATCCCATGTCAGTGGGCTCTTTGTCTCAAGCGCCTGTATCGCAGCGTTCATGGCACCGCTATGGCATATACCGCATATAACGCTTTAAGCAGGGTCATCTTGGAGCGGTTCAGGCACCATATGCCACAACTGGAGTGCACAGCTCACGAGCAGACTTACTCTGCGCCAGTCCCGGTACGTAGCTTAGCCTTGCCAGATTCCACACACTTGTAGTCGTTTACGTCTCTCATGTAATCCTCGGCTGCTCGCAGCTCGCGATCAGAGAGAAGGCCAGAATCTTTGAGGTTCGTGAATGCCAACACGCCATCATTGTCTTGCTTAACCACACCAAGCTCGCGTCCCCGGGACAGTGCCTTTACGCCCTCCATCTCCCACGGAGTGGAGCGCTCGGACTCGGGTATTGGCGTTACGGTGCAAAGTCTCTTGTACTCGTCCTCGTGGACAGGCTCTGTAGAGTATAGCGTCATGTTCACTATGGTGTTAAAGCGCGTGCTGTTCGGCGATAGACCCATGCGTCGCGCGACCTCTTCGCGGGTCAGCGGGCTCTCCTTTTTGAGCATGGCGACAAGTGGGTTCTCCTCGCGCTCGGACTCGGGGACTGGTAGCATGAGGCGCCCATCGTACTTTATCTCGATGTGACCGTTATGCACAGAGTCGCATATTATAGAAAATGCTGCCTCGTCGCCGTGCGTGACGCCCATGCTGTCATAGAGCTCACCCCATGTTAGCGGGCTCTTTGTCTCAAGCGCCTGTATCGCAGCGTTCATGGCACCGCTATGGCATATACCGCATATAACGCTTTAAGCAGAGCCATGCGCCACGCGAACCCTGCGTGTCCCTGCACGGTCAAGACCTCGCGCGTGCTGCGCGTCGGCATGTGGGACATCACCCTTGCGTCGCGCCCCGGGCGCCGCACGGCCTTTTTTGTCGACATCATTCCATGGCCATCGCTTCGCGCCCTGCTGCGGCCTGCCGTGCGCCAGCTCGCCGTCTTTGCCCACAGGCCTCACCACATTTTAATAGCATGATCATGGCACGCTGCGGCGCGGGGGTCTATGGCTCAGCCAGGTAGAGCACCGGACTCTTAATCCGGCTGTCGAGGGTTCGAATCCCTCTAGACCCGCCTCAACTCACCATGCATGTGCGCATGGGTGCCCACAGGCGGCCAAGTCGCGCCAGTGGGCACATTGCGGCAGGAACGCAGAACGTGCTGTCTAGCACTTGCAGGATGGCACGTCGTGGGATCAGCGGCGCTGCCATGCCACACAACTCAAGAGCATAATTATTATATCAAAAACATGCCATGGCGTCATCGTGAAGAGCCAAGAGGGCAAAGGAAGTCCCGGCACCACAAGCAAGAACCACACGCCGATGACGCTCGAAGAGTGCGAACGGGCGGTCAGTCAAAGGCCAGATGACGCAGGCGCGCACCTGACCTTGGGAAAGACGCTGCGAAGGCTTGGTCGCAGAGAGGAGGCCATAGCCCACTTTGAGCAGGCCGCAGAGCTGGATCCGTCCAATGCGCTCACGCTAGTGGAGATGGGCGCAGCGCATGGGCTCCTTGATCAGAACGAGGAGGCCCTCGAGTTCTTCGAGCGCGCAATAGGGATCGAGCCGGGCAATATCAGGGCACACTTTTGCAGGCTCATAATGCTAGACAATCTTGGGCAGCACAACGTGCGCCTGTCAGCGCTAAAGCGAGTCGCGAGGCAGAATCGCAACGATGCCCTGGCCCACGTAAGGCTCGGGTTTGCGCTGGAGAGGCGGGGCAGGATTAGAGAGGCCGCCAGGTGCTTTAAGCGCGTAGTGGCGCTAGAGCCAGGGTGCGACACCATTCACGCAAACCTCGGCAACATGCTCAATGCGCTGGGGCACCATGAGGAGGCCGTACGCGCACTAGGTCGCGCAATTGAGATCGAGCCAGAGAGCGCCATCTATCACAAGGCACTGAGCGTCGCGCTAGCGGCGTTGGGCAGGTACAAGGAGGCCGCCGAGAGCCGCGAGCGTGCCGTAATGCTAGAGCCCAATGCGGGCATGGACGCAGATCCTGGGAACGATTATGGGGACGCCGGCGGCATGGCCCGCTCCAGGGCAGATGTGCGCATCGGGATCGAGGAGGTCGCAAAAGCCATAGCCGACATGGCCGGCCTGAACAACCCAGAGGACGAGCTCGAGATGCTCGAGGAGGCGATTCGCGCCGACCCGCAGGATGTCAAGGCACGCGTCGACCATGGGGCTCTGCTCGACATGCTCGGGCGCAGCGAGGAGGCGATTCGCGCCGACCCGCAGGATGTCAAGGCACGCGTCGACCATGGGGCTCTGCTCGACATGCTCGGGCGCAGCGAGGAGGCCATGGAGGAGTTTGACAGCGCCCTCAGGCTCGTGCCAGGACACTGGCGTGCGCATGCTGGAAGGGGAAATGTGCTATTGGCGTCGGGTCGGCGCGCCGAGGCGATAAAAGCCTATGAGGCAGCAGTGGATGCAGAGCCTGACAATGCCACGCTTCGCGACTTTGTGGAGGATGTGCGCCAGCACGTCAGCGCATCTGACTGATCGCGATCATGGGCAATTATTATATCAAAGCGGCGCCGCGGCCGGCGCATGGCAGACGCAAAGGGCGGCGATGACGCGCCGATGACACTCGAGGGCTGCGAGGAGGCGGTCCGCCAGAGGCCTGATGATGCCAATGCGCACAAGGACATTGCGAGTGTGCTCTATGACCTAAAGCGCAACGAGGAGGCCATAGAGCACTGGAGGCGTGCCTTTGAGCTCGATCCCACAGACGTGAACCCGCTGACTAGCGCAGGCCTGACCCTGGCGCACCTTGACAGGAACGCCGAGGCCATCGAGACCGCAGACCGCGCAATAGCTGCCGATCCGCGCTCGGCCGGCGCGCACATGCTGCGGGCCATGGTCATGTTTACGCTCGGGCGCGCCGCCGAGTCACTCGAGTCCGCAGACTCGGCCGTTGCCCTGGACGCGAGCCTGGTGGGCGTGCACACGTGCCGCTCGCGCGCACTGCGCGGCCTGGGCCGCGACGAGGAGGCCCTCGAGGAGCTCTCCAAGATCACGCGCACTGACAGGGACTGGGCAATGTCCCAATATGAGATCGGCCTGATTCTCCTCGACATGCACCGCGACGGGGAGGCCCTCGAGTCATTTGATGTCGCGATCGCCGCGGGCTATGAGAACTCGATGGCCCACTTTAGGAGGGGCATTGCGCTCCACAGGCTCGGTCGGCTCGCCGAGTCCGTCAAGGCGCAGGAGCGATCGCTGAGGATGGCGCCCGGCGACCACGTTGCGCTCCTCTACCTCGGCAGCGTCCTGACTGACCTCGGGAGCCCGGACAAGGCGATCTTGTATATCGACCGCGCGATCGCGCTGCGCCCAGACCACGCCGGCTCGTACACCGAGCGCGGGCGTGCGCTGACCGCATTGGGCAGGGCACAGGAGGCCGTCGAGTGCCTCGAGGTGGCGATTCGCGCTAGTCCGGACGATCCTCCGGTCCACGTGTACCACGGCGATGCGCTCATGGCCCTCGGGCGCGCCGAGGAGGCCCTTGGCGCATACGAGCTCGCCGCCGAGCTTGCCCCCAACCTCATCATCGCCCACACGGGGATGGCCGCTGCCCTGCGCGCGCTCGACCGGCCAGTTGAGGCAGACGAGGCCGATGCGAGGGCCGAGGCCATCGACTAGGCGCGCGCTAGGCACGCGCCTGCCTGACTGCAGGGCAAAAATTATAGGAGCAGACCCGTGGCAGCCTGAGACATGGGCTCAAGAGGCGGGGGCTCGGCAGGCAAGGACGACGAGTCGATGTCACTCGAGGAGTGCGAGCGGCGGGTACGCGAGATGCCTGATGACGTATTTGCGCAAAGGTACATGGGCAACGCCCTAGGCGCGCTGGACCGTGACGAGGATGCCCTGGTGTACTGGAAGAGGGCAGTTGAGCTAGATCCCGGAGACTTCGAGTCGATGCTCAGCATGAGCCTGGCCCACCTCAAGATGAGGCGGCGCGAGGAGGGCCTCGAGATGGCCGAGCGTGCGGTGGAGGCAAACGGCGATCTGGGCAGGGCGCACACGATCCGTGCGGCGGCGCTCGCCGGGCTTGGACGCCTCGAGGAGGCGCTGGTGTCGGTGAATCGCGCAGTCGAGCTTGATCATGATGATGACATGGCGCGCGACATGCGGGCAAGGATCCTGACGGCCATGGGGCTCCATGACGAGGCGGGGGCCGCAGGAGGCGGGGCCGAGACGCCAAATCCTGGCTCGGCTGCAGCGCACACGCGGCGCGCCGAGACGCTAGCCGAGCTCGGCGGCGGCGAGGAGGCGCTAGCAGTGCTCGACGCGCTCATCGCAGCAGGCGGAGACGATGCCGAGACACACCACTGCAGGGGCGTGATCCTCTCGGAGAGCGGACGTGGCGATGATGCCATCGACGCCTTTGATCGCGCGATCGAGCTGGGGATGGGCGGTCCGGAGGTTCACTTGAGAAAGGGAACCATGCTGCTCTTGCGCGGTCGGCACAAGGAGGCAATCGAGGCGTGCAGGCGCGGAATCGAGGTGTATCCCAAAGATTACGGCCTGCACCTCTATCTCGGGCGCGCCCTCGCTAGCCTAAATCGCTGGGCCGAGGCGATCGAGTTCACAGAGCGCGCAATCGAGCTTGACGCCAGCCGTGACGATGGGCACAGTGATCTCGCGATGCTTCTAAACAAGATGGACAGGGCCGGCGAGGCCGTCAAGAGCGCAAAGGAGGCGGTTCGCATAAACCCGCTGGGCTGCATGGCCCATATCAGCTACGGCATGGCCCTCTCACTGCTTGGGCGCAACGAGGAGGCCCTGGCCGCCTATGAGCGCGCAGTCGAGCTGAGGCCAGATATCGTCATGGGCCACACGGGCAGGGCCGAGGCGCTAAGCGTGCTGGGCCGGCATGCAGAGGCCAAGGAGGTCCTCAAGAGGGTGCCCGAGGCGAAAAGAAGGCAGGGCGAGATGGGAAGGCGCGCCGGGGCAGTGGGGATCTAGCGGCAGGGATTTGGGGCGCATGGCGTGGCCAGATGTTGCGCCTGACATGCGCACGGCCCACAGCGTCTCCGGCAGAGCCCTGCGCAGTCTTTGACGGTTCGAGGAGATCCCTGTCAGCATGAATCGCGGGATCATTTGTGGACAGTGCCCGATTGCG
Organism: Cenarchaeum sp.; assembly: GCA_963693095.2. Lineage (GTDB taxonomy): Archaea > Thermoproteota > Nitrososphaeria > Nitrososphaerales > Nitrosopumilaceae > JAHRAL01. The sequence continues at coordinate 1,851,681 of OY843768.1, read as the reverse complement.
GGACAAAAATTATAGGAGCGATCCCGTGGCCGTTGCGGATATGGGCTCGGGGAGCGAGGAGGCCATGCCGATGACACTCGAAGAGTGTGAGCTGGCGGTGCGCGATAGGCCTGATGACGCAGTCGCGCAAAAGTGCATGGGTGATGCGCTGCAGGAGTGTGGTCGATACGAGGAGGCAGGCGAGGCGTATAAACTAGCCATATCGCTTGATGACAGCAGCGGCTCGCTGACTCACCGCAGGAGGGGCAATGCGCTGCAGGGCGCAGGGCGCGCCAAGGAGGCACTCAAGGCATACGGCCGCGCCATAGAGATGTCGCCTAACGACTATGAGGCGCACATGGATCTCGGAGGCCTCTTGATAGGGGCAGCGCGCCTTGAGTATGGGCTTGAGTGCATGAATCGCGCGATCGAGATCTGCCATGACTGTGATGAGCCGTACACGGAGCGCGCGGTGATACTTCTCAATCTAGAAAAGCCCGAGGAGGCGCTCAAGAGCGCCGAGATTGCCATTCGCATCAATCCCGAGAACGCCATGGCGCACTCGCACCGCGGCAGTGCGCTGTACGAGCTCGGGCGCATCGAGGAGGCCCTGGACGAGCAAGAGCAAGCCCTCGAGCTAGATCCAGAACTCCCTGTCGCTCACGCGTGCATAGGCACCGTGCTAAAGGACATGGGTCGCCACGTCGAGGCCAGGGAGGCTAACGAGTGGGTGAGGAGGTGGACAGAAGAGTCGCTGTTGCACGGTGTCGGCGCGGCTGCAATGAAAGGAATAATGTTCATCGACACACGGCGTGTGCGATAACTAGGCCTGCGTGAGGCGCCATTGGGAGACGCGGGGCCTGAATGGGTGCGCTGGCAGGGGCGAGCTGGCAGGGGTCAGGATCGACGGTACGCGCAGCGTGGTGCCAGAGACGGGAATTTTCGTGTCGCGCAAGAACCCCCCTGACATCGGCTCGTGCGCGTTCGTGAAGAGCCCCGTTGCCGGGCAATAATTATAGGAGCGATCCCGTGGCCGTTGCGGATATGGGCTCGGGGAACGAGGGCGCGGCAGGCAAGTACGATGCGCCGATGTCGCTTGAGGAGTGCAAGGAGGCGCTTCGCCAGAGGCCCAATGATGCGCGTGCGCACAGGGACATGGGGAACACGCTGTTTAGGATTGGCCACGCACGGAGGGCCCTGCCGCACCTTGAGCGCGCAATGGAGCTGGATCCGGCCAATGTGCGCACACTGGCGCGCATAGCCTCGATCCACGGCCTCCACGGGGATAACGAGGCGGCCCTTGAGTGCTTTGAGCGCGCAGTAAAGATCGAGCCGGACAGCATAGTCGCAAACATTGGCAGGCTCGTGGCGCGAGAGAATCTTGGGTACCGCATGGAGGGCATGTCGGCGCTGAGGCGCGCAGTGAGGCGAAATCCCGGAAGGGCCATGGCCCACATAAAGCTGGGGTGTGCGCTGGAAAATAAGGACAACTTTGAGGAGGCCGCCGAGTGCTTTGCGCGCGCAGCAGAGCTGGCGCCTGATTCCTGTGATGTCCACCTGAATCTCGGCAACGCGCTAGGGCATCTGGGGCGCCACGAGGAGGCTGCGGGCGAGTTTAGGCGCGCAGTAGAGCTGGAGCCCAACAGTGTCTATTGCCACAAGTGCCTGATCACCGCGCTGACTAGGGCGGGCAGGAGCGATGAGGCCGCCGACGTCTCTGGGCGTGTGGCGATACTGAAGGCCGATACCGTGATTGAAGACGCAGTGCCCAGTGGTGACGACGTGGCCGATCGCGCAGCCAACGAGGCCGAGGTGCTCAGCAATCACGGGGCTGCACTGGGCAACATGGGCAGGCCGCACGATGCGCTCAAGGCCATCGAGAAGTCGATTCGCATCGATCCGCAAAATGCCCTGGTGCGCATCAACCACGGCAACGCGCTCGTAATGCTCGGGCGCAGCGAGGAGGCCCTAAAGGAGTTTGACAGGGCCATCGAGCTCATGCCAAAGAACTGGGCCGCACACGTCGGCAGGGGAAATGCGCTGATGGGACTTGGCCGTCACTCTGATGCAATGGCCGCCTTTGAGACGGCAATGGCCATAGAGCCCCACAATGACGAACTGTGCGAGCTTGTCAGTGATATGAGCAGTCGCCCGGATGCGGGAGCCGGACTGCTCGAACAGGAAATTGTCGCATCATGGAGACGCGGTGAGGGCGGCACGGCAGGCCCGGAGAGCAAGGGCGACATGCCGATGACGCTCAAGGAGTGCGAACAGGCTGTTCGCAAGAGACCCGATGACGCCTGGGCGCGAGTCGACCTGGGCTATGCATTCCAGGGGCTCGGGCGTAACGAGGAGGCCGTGTCGCACTGGAGAAAGGCCGTCGAGCTCGATCCGGCCAGCGAGGCGACGGCTCTTGAGGCCATGCAGTGCATTGCCAACAATGGGTCTGATGATGACCTTCTTTATGCCGCCGAGCGCGTGATCGGAGCTGGCCATAACATGGAAGGTGTGCACATGTTCCGATCCGTGGCGCTAAACGGGCTTGGGCGCCTCGAGGAGTCCCTCAAGGCCGCCGAGAAGGAGGTCAGGGCACATCCAGGGCTCACCATAGCGCACGCGTGGCAGATAGAGTGCCTGCTGAACCTTGACCGCCATAAAGATGCGCTAGATGCTGCCGAAGACGCGCTTGCGCGGGATCCCGGAACGCCATGGGCGCGCACGCATCGCGCAATGGCCAAGCACGGGCTTGGCCGCAGCGAGGAGGCGCTAGCCGAGCTTGACGCGCTCATCGCAGACGGTGAGGGCGACGCTGATGCGCACCACTGCAGGGGCACTGTCCTCCTCGAGGGCGGCCATGCCGAGGAGGCCATCGGCGCCATTGATCGCGCGATCGAGCTTGGTCAGGGGGGCTCGAGGATCCACTCAAAGAGGGGGGCAGCGCTGGCAATGTGCGCCCGGCACGAGGAGGCAGTCGAGGAGTACAGGCGTGGGATCGAGATGGAGCCCGAAGAGCACTATTTGCACCTCCATCTCGGGCGTGCCCTCTATGAACTTGGGCGCAACGAGGAGGCACTCGAGGCCACGGAGCGCGCAATCGAGCTGAACGGCGACGACAGTGACGGGCACTCTGATCGCGCGATGATCCTCAACGCGATGGAAAGGGCCGAGGAGGCCGTCAAGAGCGCGAGTGTGGCGATTCGCATAAACCCCAAGAACTCCATGGCGCACCTCAGCCATGGCATGTCCCTCACCTTGCTTGGCCGCATCGAGGAGGCCCTGGGCGCATACGAGCTTGCAGTCGAGCTGGACCCCGGGCTCGTCGCCGGCCACGCGGGCATGATCGGTACGCTAATCGATCTGGGCCGTTCCGCCGAGGCCGAGGAGGCCCTCAAGGGGGTGCCTGGGCCACAAGAGGCGCAGGACGAGATTAAAAGGCGCCTTGGGATGGCGCGGAGATAGCCTTGGGGGGTTTGTGGTGCGGGCAGTGCTGAGCAGGACTGCGCGAGGTGGCGGTAGCAGGGGGTGTGTGGGGCTTGTGCCGGGACGCGGACGATGACGAGCTGGCATTGCTAAAGTGGACGATGCGTGCTGAGCGTGACGAGGAGGCGTGGATGAGGATGCTGGCCGTGCACATGGTCGTGGACATCAACATGTCGTGCAAGAAGGTGGCCAGGGAGCTAGGGCGGGAGCTGAACGTGGAGCTAAAGGCAGGGCAGGTCGAAGAATGGGTCGATCTGTGGGAGGAGCGCGGCGTTAACGCGCTAAAGGGCAAGCGTCAGGGCAAGCGCAAGAGGCGCAGTGCGCGATCGCCAGGGTCTGGCCCCGCATGACGCAGCTCGACGAGGCTCTCGGCGGGTACTCGCGCAACCCCGTCGGCGTGGTTCTCCCAGTCATGCGCATTCGGCTCAACAACTTAAAAATAGCGCACGGCGCGGCGTGCCGCACATTGGCAGCGGGGGGCGCAGTCAAGGGCTCGGGGGCAAGGCCGCAAAAGCGCAAGTGGGTTCGCTTTGAGCGAAAGTACTCCAACGCGATGTGGCACGTGGACTGGCACGTGATGAAATACGGGCCGCTTCCGGGCTCGCACCTCGTCGCGTACCTTGATGACGCGTCGAGGTGCGTGACGGGGTATGGCGTCTTTTCTGAGGCCACGTCAGGCAACACGGCGCTCGTGCTGCACCACGCGATCGGGAGGTTTGGCGCGCCGGCGCAGGTGCTCTCGGACCACGGGACGCAGTTCACGGCGAGCCGGCGCGGCGCCCCGCGCAGCGGCCAGACGCCGACGATCTTTGAGCAGGAGCTGCGCAATGCCGGAATATCGCACGTCCTGTCGCGCGCCGGCCACTCCCGGACCAGCGGCAAGGCCGGAAGGTTCTTTCAGACTTTCGAGGACGAGGTCGACAACTTTGCCAGGATCGGCGACTTTATCGGCTACTATAACGAGGAGAGGCTCCACTTTGCCCTCGACATGAAGACCGGCGAGACGCCCCTGCTGGCCTTTAGGAGGCGGAGGGCCGATGAGCGGGTCAGGGCCGAGAACCCGGGGTGGATGGAGGAGGACAGGAACGGGTAACGCCCCTGCTCTCCGTATAGGGCAACCGTGCCCGACTGCAGGGCAAAAATTATAGGAGCAGCCCCTGGCAGCCTGAGACATGGGCTCAAGAGGCGGGGGCGCGGCAGGCAGGGACGACGGCTCGATATCGCTTGAGGAGTGCGAGCGGCGGGTGCGCGGCAGGCCTGATGACGTGGACGCGCAAAGGGCCATGGGCTACGCCCTAAGCGCGCTGAGCCGTGACGAGGATGCCATGGTATACTGGAAGAGGGCCGTCGAGCTCGATTCGAGTGACGTCAGGACGATGTTCTGCATTAGCCTTGTCTATCTCAAGATGAGGCGGCGCAAGGAGGGCCTCGAGATGGCCGAGCGTGCGGTGGAGACAAGGGGCGATCTGTCCAGGACGCACATGGCCCACGCGACGGCGCTCGCCGCGAATGGACGCCTCGAGGAGGCGCGCGTGGCGGTGAGTCGCGCAGTCGAGCTTGATCCTGATGAGCCCGTAACGCGCGAGATGCAGGCAAGGATCCTGACTGCCATGGGACGCCATGACGAGGCAAGGGCCGCAGGAGGCGAGGCCGAGGCGCCGGACCCCGGCTCGGCCAAAGCGCACAGGCTGCGCGCCGAGGCGCTAGTCGAGCTCGGCCGCGAAGAGGAGGCGCTAGCAGAGATCGACGCGCTCATCGCCACGGGCCGAGAGGATGCCGAGGCGCACCACTGCAGGGGCGAGATCCTCTCAGAGTGCGGACGTGGCGAGGATGCCCTCGAGGCCTTTGATCGCGCGATCGAGCTGGGGATGGGCGGTTCGAGGGTTCACCTGAGCAAGGGGGCCATGCTGTTCGTGCTCGGTCGGCACGAGGAGGCAGCCGAGGCATGCAGGCGCGGAATCGAGCTGTATCCCAAGGATTACGACCTGCACATCTATCTCGAGCGCGCCCTCACTGCCCTAAATCGCCACGCCGAGGCGCTCGAGGTTACAGAGCGCGCAATCGAGCTGGAATACAACCATGACGAGGGTCACAGTGATCGCGCGGCACTTCTAAACAATATGGACAGGGCTGCCGAGGCCGCCGAGAGCGCAAAGGCGGCGATGCGCATAAACCCGCTGAGATGCACGGCCTATGTCGGCCACGGCAAGGCCCTCTCCCTGCTTGGGCGCAACGAGGAGGCCTTGGCCGCCTATGAGCGCGCACTAGAGCTGAGGCCAGACATGGCCATGGTCCATGAGGGCATGGCCGAGGTGCTAGGCGTGCTGGGCCGCCATGCGGAGGCAAAGAAGGCCCTCAAGAGGGTGCCTGGGGCGCAAAGGAAGCAGGACGAAAAGGCAAAGAACATCGGGATATCGGGGATCTAGCGTCAGAGACTTTGGGCGCACAGCGTGGCCTAGATGTTGCGCAGGGCAGGCGCACGGCCCACAGCGTCCTCGGGTGAGGGTCCTGCGCAGTCTTGCGGTTTGAGAAATGTCGGCATGAATCGCAGAACCATTCGTGGACAGGGCCTGATTGCAGGACAAAAATTATAGGAGCAGCCCCGTGGCAGCCCTGGACATGGGCTCGGGGAGCGAGGAGGCCACGCCGATGACACTAGAGGAGTGCGAGCGGGCGGTTCGCGAGAGGCCCGATGACGCAGTCGCGCAGAGGCGCATGGGGGACGCGCTGACCAGTCTGGGTCGCGGTGAGGAGGCGCTGGCGTACTTGCAAAGGGCAGTCGAGCTCGATCCCGTGGGCTTTGATGCGCTAGTCAACCTCTGCATTGCACATCTCAGGGCGGGGCGGTACAATGATGGCCTAGAGGCGGCCGAGCGCGCGATTGGCGCAAGGGCTGATTCGTCCAAGGCGCACATGCTCCGTTCGTTGGCGCTCGGCTCGCTTGGGCGCATCGGGGAGGCGCTGGCGGCGGTGAATCTCGCAGTCGAGCTCAATCCTGACGATAGCGGGTCACACGAGTTAAAGTCAGTTATCCTGGTGGGCTTGGGGCGCATGGACGAGGCGATGGACGCAGCAGACAAGGCGGTGAAGCTGAACCCTGACTCGGCATCAGCGCACATGCACCGCGCCGATGCGCTGCACGGGATCGGCCGCAGCGAGGAGGCGCTAGCCGAGTTCGACGCGCTCATCGCAGCAGACGGAGACGACGCCGAGTCACACTGCCACAGGAGCACTGTCCTCTTTGAGAGCGGACGTTCCGAGGAGGCCATCGACGCCCTTGATCGCGCGATCGAGCTTGGTCAGGGAGGCTCGAAGGTTTACTTGATGATGGGGAGTGCGCTGTTCGGATGCGGTCGGCACGAGGAGGCAGCCGAGGCATGCAGGCGCGGAATCGAGATTGATCCCAAAGAGTACAAGTTGCGCCTCTATCTCGGGCGCGCCCTCTTTCGCCTAAAGCGCTACACCGAGGCGCTCGAGGCAACAGAACGCGCAATCGAGCTGGACGGCAACCGTGATGAGGGGCACAGCGATCTCGCGGGGACTCTAAACAGGCTGGACAGGGCCGACGAGGCAGTCAAGAGTGCCAAGGTGGCGATTCGCATAAACCCGAGGAACATTGTGGCGCATATCTGCCACGGCATGGCCCTCTCCCTGCTTGGACGCAACGAGGAGGCCCTGGCCGCCTTTGATCGCGCAGTCGAGCTGGAGCCAGATATGGGCATCGGCCACGATGGGAGGGCCGAGACGCTGGCCGTGCTGGGTCGCCATGCAGAGGCCAAGGAGGCATTCAAGAGGGCAGCCGAGGCGCAAAAGGAGCAGGACTAGGCGCGAGGGCGCTTTGGGATGGCGGGGTTCTGGCAGGGGAGACTTGGGGCGCACAGCGTGGCCGGATGTTGCGCAGGGCAGGCGCACGGCCCACAGCCCACAGCGTCCTCGGGTGAGAGCCTTTGCGCAGTCTTGAGCGGTTTGAGAGATGCCGGCATGAATCGTGGGATCATTCGTGGACAGTGCCTGATTGCGGGACAAAAATTATAGGAGCAGCCCCCTGGCAGCCTGGGACATGGGCTCGGGAAGCGGGGGCTCGGCAGGCAAGGACGACGAGCCGATGCCACTAGAGGAGTGCGAGCGGGAGGTTCGCGAGAGGCCCGATGACACAGTCGCACAAAGGCGCATGGGCTACGCCCTATGCGCGCTGAACCGTGACGAGGATTCCATAGTGTACTGGAAGAGGGCAATCGAGCTTGACTCTGGGGACATTGACTCTATGTTCAGGCTCGGCATGGCCCATCTCAAGGCGGGGCGGCTCAATGATGGCCTAGAGGTGGCCGAGCGCGCCGTAAGGGTGAGGGCCGGCTCTGCCAGGGCGCACACGCTCCGTTCGCTGGCGCTCTGCGCGCTTGAGCGCCGCGAGGAGTCACTGGCCGCGGTGAGCCACGCAGTGGAGCTGGAGCCTGATGACGACTTTGCGCTCGAGATGAAGTCGATCATCCTGGCAGGATCGGGACGCCATGAAGAGTCAGTGGCCGCAGCAGGCGAGGCGGTGGCCATGACGCCTGACTCGGCGCTGGCGCAAAAGTGTCACGCCGAGGCGCTGCACAGGGCCGGACGCAGCGAGGAGGCGCTCGCAGGACTCGACACGTTTATCGCAAAACACGAAAACGCCGCCGAGGCGCACAGCTGCAGGGGCATGATCCTCCTCGAGTCCGGCCGCTGTGAGGAGGCCATCGATGCCCTTGATCGCGCGATCGAGCTTGGCCAGCGAGACGCGAGTGTCCACTCGAGGAGGGGGACGGCGCTGCTCTTGCGCGCTCGGCGCGAGGAGGGAGCCGAGGCGCACAGGCGCGCAATCGAGCTGGATCCCAAAGAGTACAACTCGTACATCCATCTCGGGCGTGCCCTCTTTGACCTTGGGCGCAATGCCGAGGCCCTAGAGGTCACAGAGCGCGCGATCGAGCTGGACGGCGACAATGGTGACGGTCACTCTAATCGCGCAATGATCCTCAACTCGATGGACAGGTCCGAGGAGGCCGTCAAGAGCGCAAGCGTGGCGATTCGCCTAAACCCCGAGAATCCCATGGCGCACGCCAGTCATGGCCTGGCCCTCACCCTGCTTGGGCGCAACGAGGAGGCCCTGGGCGCATACGAGCGCGCAGTCGAGCTGGACCCTGACATCGTCGCCGGCCACCTGGGCATGGGTGCAGCGCTAATGGTGCTTGGTCGCCCCGGTGAGGCCGAGGAGGCCTTCAAGAGGGTGCCGGGGGCGCAAAGGGCGCAGGAAGAGATTGCAAGGCGCTATGGGGCGGTGCGGGAATAGCACAGGGAGGTTTGGGGCGTACGGCGTGGCCAGAGATTGCACAGGTCAGGCGCATGGCCCACAGCGCCCATCGGCGCCTCACGTCCCCCCAATCTTTTCCTGGACCGCCGTGCGGCTTGTCCACTCGCCGTCCTGCAGGACATGGCACGTGACTGCCATGCGCGTCGGCTCGGGAACCCTCTCGCGCAGGCTCACGACGGCGGGGTTGGCAGACCATGTGTCGCAGCCGACAAAGCCCATGTCCTCCCACTTTGTCATGTTGAATATGACGTGCTCGGGGTTGCTCTTTACCTCCGTTATAGACTCGACCTCGACGCTGCGCGCGCTGTCAGTCTCATAGTCATACGCTATCATGTCGACTGTGTTCTTTGAGTCGATCGTCCTGCCCTGCGAGGCGACTGTGACAAAGTGGCCCAGTGAGACATGGTGCTCAAAGGCCGCCCTGGCTGCCTCCTCGATGCCCTTTGCTGTTCCGATCGAGCCAAAGGACTCGGGCAGGTACATCTTTTTGCAGGCCTCGGTGAGCGCGTGCGTCGGGCGCTCCTCGCTGCCGCACCTGACTGATGAGACCCTTTGGACCAGTCCGCGCCGCACCATCGAGGAGAGTGCGCTAGAGACGGCGTGGCGCTCCCTGATGAGGCCCGCGAGGACCGCGCCCTTTGCTAGCGGCACGGTGCTAGAGCCGGCGTGGCGCATCGCGATGATGATGTGCCACTCGAGCCGGGTGGGCAGCTCGACGAGGAGCTCTGACCTCCACGCGTCAAGCGGCGTAGAGTCAGCAGTGCGGTCGGGCTGGTGGAGCTCGGACATTTTCTCCTGGAACGCCTCTAGCTGGGCAGGATCCATGACGCACGGCGGCGGGGCGTGGGCCTCAAATCGCACCGGTGGCGCGCGCTCGGCGCCGGCGGGCGGGACCCTGCTTATGAGAAACGAGTGGTCTGGCAGGCCGCTGATCTGGTCTGTGAGCTCGGCCGCATGGGCCGGATCCATCACCGTTGCGATCGTGCGCGCGTCGACCCCCAGGACCCTGCCGTGTATGTGCGTTGACGTGTTGCCCATTATCGTGTCAAGGAGCGACCGGTCGACCTGTGAGAGGTTTTGGTGCGCGAGGACCAGGCCCAGGCCCAGTGAACGCCCGCGCGAGAGCATTGACTTTAGGAGCGTGACGTCGCGCATCATGTGGAACTCGTCAAGAAAGAGCATGACAGGCGTGCGCTCGGCTCGAGACTCGGCGCGCGCGAGCAGCGCGTTCCATATCCCAAGCGATATAATCGTGGGTATTATTGGGTGCGCGTGCTGGGGCGTCTCGGCCTCTGATGCGCGAATTATCGTGATCTGGCCGGGCTCTAGCATCTTTGCAAAGTCGACTGTGCCGTGGCGCACCGAGAACCTCTTTTTCATGTATGCGTCGACTGCGAACGGCTCGATCCTGTTGATGAGCGGTATCCACGAGTCTCGCGGCATCTTTGCTAGCGAGGAGAGGGCTTGTGAGAGCTCGGGCGAGGCCGTCGCCATGCGCCTGGCCGCCGCCGTCGGGTCATTGAGGTTCGTCGTGATGATGTTGTAAAGGTCGGCCATCGTGGGCGAGGACGAGCGCGAGTAGAGGTGCGTGAGGAGGAGCCTGATCAGGCGCTCGACTTGGACCATGAGGGTACGCTGGCTGTAGACCTCCTTTAGGAACGAGGCGACCTGGCCCACCTTGCGCGAGACGACTAGGTCGCGCGTGGACTCTGTGTGCGGCGGCAGCTCGAGGGGGTTTATCGCAAAGTCGGTGTGGTTTATGTCAATGTATCTCACGCGGCCCGAGGCGATCACCTCGGGGTCTAGCTGCGTGAAATACGCCGGTCCGTCATCGTCCTTTACGTCGATGATGATGAGCGCGGGGGGGAGGTAGCCCTGCTTTGGCGTGCTGATGTGGTGCGCAAATGAGCGCATGAGGCTCGTCTTGCCCGTGCCCGTTGCGCCAAGAAGGTACGTGTGGGCCAGCATGTGCTCGGGCGATATCGAGGCACTCGAGACCGTGAGGCGCGAATAGTCGTTTGAGGCGAGGTCGTGGCCAAGAACGTCCTCCTTTGCGCCCCCGCGCCTGCGCCGCATGTACCGAATGTCGAGTGCCGGATCGTCTGGGATGCGCAGGAGGGCAGAGAGCTCGGATGGCGTGAGGACCAGGATTGGGGTCATGTCGCGCCCAAAGCCAAGGCGGGGATCCTTCCACATTGCGCAGTTTTGGTCAAGTAAATCGTATGCGCCCTCGGATGCAAGCTGGCGCGACTCGAGCCACGGGATGAAGCGTTTAGTGTCATAGGAGCACGTGGTGAGCGTGTCGCACTCTATGGATATGGCGCCAAATGTGGCGTCTAGTGAGTCTAGTATGGCCGCCGGCGAGTCAGACACGAACGCGCCCCTGACCGAGAGGGCCGCTAGCGGCGAGCCGGCGCGCGCCGCATAGTGGGGCTCTAGCGTGCGCGCCGTCAGGCCCATGTCGCCCTCCATTTCCTGCGCCTCTGATATTGCGTCATGCGCACGTAGCGCTAGCCTCGCGAGTATGTCAGTACGGTTCTCAAAGACTGCCAGTATCCACATGCCGTCTGACACCCTGGGGGCGATGGTTCGCGCGAGCATGTTTAGCGCGTGGGCTGGCGGGGTGACTGGCGCAAAGTTTAGCTGTGTTGTGAGCTCTACGTCAAATGCGCGCGCACGTTCGTCATGTATCCATTTTGGTGCTGCCGCATCCACTGGCGTGCAGTCATGGCCAGTCTCGGCCGGATATGACTCGTCATCGGGTGCGGCCGACGCGAGTATGTGGATTCCCTCGTCTCCTGGATTCTTTACTATCTCTAGTGAGCGTGGCGAGGCCGATGCGAGTATCGTAGAGTACCTGTCCTGGACTGGTGAGATTTCGTGGACTACGACGCCCTTGCGAGTCGGCGGCTCGCGGAGGTTTTCATGGAATCCTGGCCCCCAATACTCTGGATCCGGCTGGCCGTTGAGGAACTTGCGCTTTGGCTTTCCGAGAAATCCATGACCGAACCACGGGGTCATGGTTTGGGATGGTGTGTGGTTATTGTTAAGCATTGTGGACAAAATGTTGTGAAGCTTTTGTGTAGTGGGCAATAGACGTGGGAGTTGTGGTCAGCGCATAGCTATGTTAATAAATGGAGCTGGAAGGCGATTTGGCAGTTATGCGGGGCATTAACCAAAATGCGTGGGGCTTTGTGAGTTACAACGGGTGGGAAGATGACTTCAAGCTATGCAAGGACGAAATTTCAAGAAATCCCAAAAATGTGTTTGCCCATCTAGACATGGCAGAGGTTGCACGCTGGCACGGGGAATATATTGTGGCCATCAAGGCGTGTGAAGATGCGATAAAGCTAAACCCCGACATTGCTGCTCCATACGAGCTGGCCGCCAGGATTTACCTGGATGGTGAGGAGCATACAACGTCTCAAGAAGAATTCTATGGTGCAGACGAATATGGAGACGAATATGCAGCGCCATTATCAGTATCTGAGAAACGTGAGCTAGCTTTAGAAATGGCCGGGAAAGCGCTCAAGATCGCACCAGGAAATATCGAGACTCAAATGTGCTACATTGCGGGAAGGTCAAGGAAGGGAGGCCACCTACATGCCATGGATTGGGCGGTACGTCACTCATGCGAGCTAGATATCATATACGAGAGAACGTGGGAGGGGGAATCACAGTGGGATCATCAGTCACATACGAGTGAGGTGGGGGGTGAATGGAGGCCAGAATCCCTGTGTGACATAGTGCTAGAAGATCTGCGTAACGGCACACACCCGGGTTACGTGAGCATGTCACTACAGGATTCACGACCTAATTTGCCCAGGGAGCTTCGTCATATGTATGCTGAACTGTCCTCAGACAAGACGGTAGCAAATCGCGTGTATGCCAAGTATCCAGCGATAGTCATATCAGCCATTTTTAAGGGCATGAGAGAAGGAGTCAGGCTGCACACGCAGGGAAACCACAGCGCCGCACGCGCAAGCTTTGAAGCAGAGGTGTGGCGATACACAGATGATGATGACGAATTTAGTTTTTCTCTCGATAGATGCTATGCGCTCATTAATCTTGGACAATATGATGAGGCGCTAGACGATTGCGTGCGGGCGCTAGAAGGCGAAAACAGGCTCGATGAGAGCTATATGCGATGGGGACCATATGACAACATACGGATGGAGTATGCGCGGGCATGTTATATCAAGGGCGTGGCGTTGGCAAAACTGGGACGTGAGTCTGAGGCGTGTGACTCGTTTGCACATTCCATTGAGAGCGATCCGATGATGGAGGTAATAAGTACAGACACCCCACGGCCGAGAACGAGGCGCAGGTAGACGGCGCAGGTAACATTGAAACCAGCATAATACGCCTAATGGATGATGACGAACTCTGGCATATCGATCGCCAACTTGCAAGAGAACCAGGCAATATGGTCTACCGCCTAGACAAGGCCGAGGTGCTGCGCAGAAGCAAGAGGTAAAGCATTACAAAGGACGCGGTTACATGGAGAGTCACTATGTCATGGGCATGGCCCTCGCAAAACACGCGAACGTCGCCGAGGCGCACCATTGCAGGGGCACGATCCTCCTCGAGTTCGGTCGCTGTGAGGAGGCCATTGGCGCACTTGATCGCGCGATCGAGCTGGGCAGGGAGGCGCGAGTGTCCATTCTAGGAGGGGGACGGCGCTGCTCATGCGCGGTCGGCGCGAGGAGGCAGTCGGGGAGTACAGGCGCAGAATCGAGATAGATCCGGAGAGCACAACTTGCACCCCTATCTCGGGCGTGCCCTCTAATCTTGGGCGCAACGCCGAGGCACCTGAGGCCACGGGGCACGCAATCGAGCTGGACGGCGACAATGATGATGGGCACTCTGATCGCGCAGTGATCCTCAGCGCGGTGGACAGAGCCGAGGAGGCCGTCAAGAACGCCAAGGTGGCGATTCGCATAAACCCCGAGAACCCCAGGGCGCACCTCAATCATGGCATGGCCTCTCTATACTTGGGCGCAACTAGGGGCATCGTTCACAAGCATTCTTCTTACTCTGGTGTGCAAATTGTACGTAAAGTAGATGACTTTTAGCAAGATTTAGAAGGATCACCAAACAAATTTTGCGCATCAGTATAAGTTAATATTAGCATATTAGAGTCGAGGGTTGAAAGTTACAAGATGGTGTCCCAACAGCCTAACAAACGACAAGTGCCGCGCATAAAAAAACAAATAAGAAATCGATATCAGAAAACAGTCCAATGGAAGACCGCGCAGTTATCAGAACTCACTATTGGGAAATCACAGTATGGAGTTTCTGACCCTGCAATGCCATATAACATTAATTTGCCCAGATATATTCGAATTACAGACATAAACGATGAGGGAGCTCTTAGTGATGAGAGTAAGGTATCTACAAAATTGACAGGTAATGAAAAGTATGTTCTAAAACATAACGATTTACTATTTGCAAGAACGGGAAGTGTTGGAAGAACGTTGTTGTTTAAAGAAAAATTTGGCGTTTGCATATTTGCTAGTTATTTAATTAGATTTCAAATCAATCCTCAAAAAATGGAACCAAGATTTCTTGAACAATACACACATAGCTATATGTATTGGTCATGGGTTAAATCAGAGCATACTCAAGGAGTACAACCCAATATTAATGCCAAACAATTTTCAAAATTGAAAATTCTTGTTCCGCCTTTAGCAGAACAGCGCAAGATTGCGTCAATTCTGGCTAATATTGACGCACTAATCGAGAACGTGGAGGAAACTATGTCAAGCTATGGAAAACTGAAACAAGGTTTGATGCAGCAGTTATTCACAATGGGTGTGGATCATTCAAACTACCAGAAAACAGTCCAATGGAAGACCGCGCAGTTATCAGAACTCACTATTGGGAAATCACAGTATGGAGTTTCTGACCCGGCAATGCCATATAACATTAATTTGCCCAGATATATTCGAATTACAGACATAAACGATGAGGGAGCTCTTAGTGATGAGAGTAAGGTATCTACAAAATTGACAGGTAATGAAAAATATGTTCTAAAACATAACGATTTACTATTTGCAAGAACGGGAAGTGTTGGAAGAACGTTGTTGTTTAAAGAAAAATTTGGCGTTTGCATATTTGCTAGTTATTTAATTAGATTTCAAATCAATCCTCAAAAAATGGAACCAAGATTTCTTGAACAATACACACATAGCTATACTCACGAGCTAAAGTTCGTATAGATGATCAAGTTTCCCCGACCCCGCAGCTATATTGATCGCCCCCTCCCGCGCCAGGGCATGGACGACCGGAAGCGGGAGGAGCTGAGGGACGCGCACCACAGCGAGAAGAGCGGGCACGTGAGGGACAGGATGCTCGCCGTGCACTGCGTGGTCAACATGGGCATGACGCACGAGGACACGGCGGACACGCTGATGCGGTGCCCGGGGTGGGTCGGCAAGTGGGTTGCGCGGTACCGGGAGGGCGGGCTTCCCGCCCTCCGCGACCTCCCGCGCTCCGGGAGGCCGCTGGCCGTGCCGCGAACGGCGCTCGACGGGATCCTCGCCGACGCGTCGGGATCCCCCACGACCCCGGCCGCGGTCCGCGACAGGATCGCCGGGGCGGCGGGGACACTGTTCCACATAGCCAGCGTGAGGAGGCTCATGCGCGAGTTCGGCCTCTCGCGCAAGAGGCCGCGAAAGGCCCACGTCAACAGGGCGAGCGCGTCCGCCGTCCGCAGCTGGCAGCGGCGCCTTGCGGGGGCGGCGCCACGCCTGGCGCGCGCGGGATACACGATGCTGGTGCAGGACGAGTCGATCATCGTGAACGACGCCGGGGGCATGGCGACGCACTGGACGCCGCGCACGGTGCCCGTCTACGAGCCGTACACCGGGAGCCACGAGCGGATCGTCGTGTACGGGGCGATCGCCGAGGACGGGCGGCAGGCGTTCCGGACGCGCGACAAGTTCAACGCGGACACGTTCGCGCAGTACCTTGCGGAGCTGCACGGGAAGTTCGGCAAGATCGCCGTCATCGTCGACAGGGCTCCCCAGCACCGCGCGGGGGCGGTCAAGAACCTGCTGCGCGCCAACGGCGAGATCAAGCTCATCGAGCTGCCGGTGGGATCCCCGCAGCTAAGCGCCATCGAGGGGACGTGGCGCATACTCAAGAGGGACGTCAGGGTCCCGGGGCAACCACGAACCCTGGACGAGCTGAGGATCGCGGTCGGCGAGTACCTCAGGACCAAGCGGTTCAACCTGAACATCTACGCATACCTGAACAGGAAGGTCGTGGAAGGTCACACGAACTTTAGCTCGTGAGTATATATGTATTGGTCATGGGTTAAATCAGAGCATACTCAAGGAGTACAACCCAATATTAATGCCAAACAATTTTCAAAATTGAAAATTCTTGTTCCGCCTTTAGCAGACCAGCGCAAGATTGCGTCAATTCTGTCAGAAATTGCGTCATATCTTAATAAAATGAATATTTTTAGCAATAGAAATTAGTATTAATGACTATATTTTTTAACATATTACTAAAAATATTAATTCGAACAAAAGGAATTTAGAAATGTCAAGACAACGAAGCTGGATGCGGTTTGAAGAGTCTATAAAGTCAAAATATACAAAACATAATTATGTGTCTCATCTAAAATCATTTATGTCATTTATTAATATAAAACACAGCGATGAATTAATAACAATTCAAAATAAACAACTGCAGATTTATGTCGAAGATTACTTAATTTATTTAAAAAATACAATAAATCCAAATTCATTGCCAACTAAATTTTTAGGCCTTAAACATTTTTTTGTCATGAATCAGATTCAACTTGATTGGGATCTTATTCATAAAATGTATCCATCAAAACTTAAGCCAATCAAATTACGATGCTGGACTCGTTCTGAAATTCAACAAATTATGAATACGGCTACGAACAGTAGGGATAGAGCTTTAATTTTATTTCTTGCGTCAACAGGAGTCAGAATTGGTATCTTTGATCACCCATTACAATTTGGTCACACTATCAAAATGCCAGAGGGTTGTATGGGCATAACAAATTATGCAGGGACGGTTGATGAATATTGGTCATTTTTAACTCCTCAAGCTACAACGGCACTACGTTGTTATGTTGCTGAACGTGTTAGGCATGGAGAAAATCTGACTAACGCGTCTCCCCTGTTTCGTAATTTATTTAGTATGAAGAAAGTACATGATGTACGACCATTACAATGGTCAGGGGCTCGATCAGTAATAGCACGTCATGTCAATAAAAGCGCAGTTAAAAGAATTAAAAATAAACTGCGTTATGATGTTCAAGTTGATCATGGTTTTCGTAAATTTTTTAACACCACGTTAAAACTTGATAATCAAGTCAATTATAACATTGCTGAAAAATTAATGGGGCATAAAAATGGCCTTGATGGCATATATCTAACACCCACTATTGACCAGTGTTTCCAAGAATTTAGAAAAGTAATGCATTCGTTAGAAATTTAAAGTTATATTCGCATTTTGCCGGTAAGGAGCTGTTGCATGAGCCCTTGTTTAAGTTGTTCTAATTCGTTCTTGTATGAACAATAATTTTCTAATATTGCATCAACTCCTGACAGAATTGACGCAATCTTGCGCTGTTCTGCTTTTTTTGGTGGTAACGCAATTCTGATTTTTTCAAGATCAGTTTTTCCCACTTCTAAAAATGTTGTTCCGTCTGCATATCTTAATAATTTTGAATTATGGTGCATTATTAAATAAAATATAAATGACGGTACGTAATGTGAATTGCAGCATATGCTGTGAAATCCCTGATTAGTGGCCATTGGTCTTGTATTGATGGCCATCGCCCCAATTGTCGCTCGTGTTGTTATTAATATTGAATGTGGGGGGAGAAGCTTTGCCGCACTCTTTTTCAGTCCTTTTTCTGTAATTGTTCTTTTTGTGTTGTTTATAAATACTGATTTTAATTCAGTAATATCCGAAGGAGTGGCCCATAATACGTCACCGTTCCAATATTCTTTATTTTTTGTACTGGGCGTTCCGCCTCCAATAATTTTTCCGAATGACGATAATGATTCTATAATCCAAGATTTTGGAATTGTTGATTGTTTGCTAAACTGAACACGTACTGTCTGATATTGTGAATGACCTACACCCACTGTGAATAACTGCTGCATCAAACCTTGTTTCAGTTTTCCATAGCTTGACATAGTTTCCTCCACGTTCTCGATTAGTGCGTCAATATTAGCCAGAATTGACGCGATGCGACGTTGTTCTTGAATTGGAGGGGCAGGAATATGAAAATTTTTAATATTATTCCAACTAGTTCGTGGCATGATTGTGCCAGATGATGTTGAAATAGCATGATGAATAAAACGTGTGTGAGAAAGAACATATAACAAAAATTTAGGAACAAACAATTTTGATATGAGGGAGAGAGGAATAATATCAGTGGAGCAATGCCCACTGTGATTTGCAAGCCAGATTTTATTAGATGCCGGTCCAAGTTTAGCATATAGCAGATTACCTGATTGAAAAATGCGAGAAGTTTTAAAATTCGCTATATTTCCATAACCGTTGAGGCTATTAGTGTTGGGAATAATATGTTCAATTCCTACGTAAATTGACGAAGGTGTACGAGTGTCTGTATTTACTTTACACACTGCAGAAAGCGGAAATGAAGGCCAAATTGAAATATCAGATGTAAGCATAAACACATCACTTTGAGATTTTAAATTTCAGCATACGTAAATCATCAATAGTTTTAGATTCAAGTTTAGCACGTTGATGTTTTAATTGATGTAATTTATTAATAACGGTTTGAATGTCAACTGGAGTTTCAGGTGGTGTAGTATCAACATATCTGGGCACATTTAGATTATAATCATTATCTTGAATTTCGGCCAGATCGGCAATATGACAGTAGCGATCAATGTCAATATAATTATTATAAGCATTAACAATTTTTATAATATCTTGAGGACGGAGCTTGTTCCTAGTGGATTCTTCAAGACGATCATCTGTGGCAGAAATGAAAATAACCGTATGTTTATGTCGTTTCGGCTTTGCTTTATTTAACAATAATACACAGGCCGGAATCCCGGTACCAAAAAATAGTTTTTCAGGTAATGCTATGACGCCCTCAATAATATCATCGTTAATCATACCAGATCTAATTTGTTTTTCAACACCACTTCGAAAAAGAACTCCCTGTGAACAGATAATTGCAGCCTGTCCGTCAGAGCGTAACTGGGAGAGCATATGTTGAATAAAAGCAAAATCAGCTTTATTTTTTGCAGGAGGGCGCCCATATTTGAATCGTCCATATGGATCAGGCATTGTGTGAGGCCAATCCATAGAAAATGGAAAATTCGCCAATACTTTATGATACGTATCAAGTTTGTTATGTTTAAGTAATTGAGGATCAGTCAAAACGTCACCATGTTCAATTCTGAAATCGGCAATGCCATGTAAAACCATATTCATTTTACACATAGATAAATTGCTGTGGTTAGATTCTTGACCATGTAAAGTTATGTTGCGCGGATTACCACCATGTTTTTCAACATAACGTCTTGATAATATAAGCATCCCGCCAGAACCACATGTAGGATCACAAATTCTCATTCGTTCTTTAGGATCAACTAGGTTGACTAATAACTTTACCACTTCTCGTGGAGTAAAAAACTCACCACCTCTCTTTTTTGTAGCATCGGCAAATTGTTCTAATAGATATTCATAAGCATCTCCAAAAATATCTTCTTTTTCAAGATCAGCATTACGTAAACGAGGTTCATTGAAATGAGATATAAGATGGGCAAGATTTGTATTAGAATATTTTCTATGATCTGCATAATCAATATTTGATAACACTCCCTTAAGATTAGAATTTTTAGATTCTATGTCTTTGCATGCCTTGTTAATCACAGCTCCAATATTAGATGTGGCCGAAGCAAGCGTTTCCCAACGAGCACTGCTCGGAACAAAAAACTTGTGATTGAAATGTTTCATGGCATCTTTTTTGGATTTTCCCTTTGCGATCAATAAATCAATATTTTCTTCAAATTGGTCGTTAAGCCGTTTTAAAAACAAAATCGTCATTATAGGTTGACGAAACTCTGATGCGTCAAGAGAACCACGTAATATATCAGCAGCTTTCCAAAGATGACGTTGGAGATCGTCTAACGAGACTTTGCTCACGACGCAAGCGCCACAGCCCTTCTTTATAAACATCACACTGCCGTCACTAAATAAGCCCCAGGGGAAGCCGAACAAACGGCGTATTATGTGTAGTGGTGTGTGGTAAAACTAACGACGTACTAATGGACAGTTGGCGTAGCACACATCCACAACATACCCCCAATATCGAATACAGGGTGTCTCAGGTTAGGAACAGTGTTTGGCCGGACAGCAAGCCACGATCCTGAAATATCCACCCATACGCCCTACGGCAGATCTGGTGCTTCGAGCAATCGCCAAACCTCGGACGACAGCAGGAACCATTTTGAGCCTTCTCGAGCACAGGGCAGACTGCTGGCGCTTCAACGGAATAACCGCTTGCTGTTGTGAACGATAACTACCAAAGTCGTATCTTCGCCCTTTGTCCGAGACAATTGGCATTGCAGGCACACATTTAACTATGAATAAAGGCCGAGTCTTAATATAGGAAAATGTGGTGGTTTGATGCGTGGTTCAAGGAGAGTATGACGTCGATGGCGGCGAGGAGGGGAGCTTAGTAGAGCTGCCAGCTCTAAGGCAACTAGTGGCAATGGGCTACGAGTATAAATCAAGATCAGAGCTGAACAAGGAAGAAAGGATCGACTACCGAGATGTGTTATTGCATACACGTTTACATACAGCACTAGAAAAATTAAATCCCGGAATCAGTGACGAAGAAATTGATGAAGCGGTGAAACAACTTAAAGAAAACAAATCATCAGATACTCCAGTAACAACAAATCGTAAAATCCATGCAAAACTAGTAGGTTGGTCACAAACAAATGATACAATTCCCGTCACGATTAAGAGAAAAACAAATGGTGTTAGTACATCAATACGCATTAACTTTTTTGATTTTGATAATCCAGAAAATAATAATTTCCTTGTCACAAATCAGTTTAGAGTAGACGGGTATAAACGCTCCATTTTTCCAGATATTGTCATTTTTGTAAATGGAATTCCTCTGGTAGTTATAGAATGTAAGGCACCATCAATACCTGATCCAATTGAAAAGGCATTTATGGATAATTTACGCAAGTATCAAAATACAACACAGGGTCATAAACAACTTTTTTACTATAATCACCTCTTAGTTGCAACCTGTGGAGACATTGCCAGAGTGGGTACGATTGAAACGGAGATAAATCATTATACGCCATGGTCTGATGGATATCCTTATACAAAAAATGAACTAAAGGAATTAAATGGGCAAGCTAGAGAACAGGAAATTTTGATTGGGAGTCTTTTATCAAAAAGTATTTTATTACACACTCTACAAAATTTCGTAATGTATGATACAAAAAACAATAAAGAAATTAAAATTGTGGCAAGATATCCACAATTACGAGCTGTCACAAAAGCGATTGAGCGTATTCACACACACGATAAGAGCAAAGGAGGCGTAGTGTGGCACACACAAGGATCAGGAAAATCATTGTCAATGGTCTGGCTTGCAATACTAGCAAAACGAAAATTTGCAAACATTCCAATCGTTGTTATTACTGATAGAACCCAGCTAGATCGACAGATTTCCAACACATTTAAAAATTATGGATTTGCCAACCCACACAGAGCATCCAGTAAAAAAGATCTTGCAGAGTTGCTCAAAAACCCAAGAGGAAAGACGATCATGACGGTTATTGATAAGTTTGACGGTGTAGGCATCTGCATTAAAGAACGCGTGCTCTGCCTCGTAGACGAAGCACACAGAAGTCAATTTAGGATAAAGGCAGCAAATATGCGAGCATCGTTACCAAATGGAATATTTTATGCGTTTACGGGAACCCCAATTGATAGGCAAGATAAAAGCACATTTGATATATTTGGACCATTGATTGACAAGTATGGATTTAGAGAATCGCAGGCCGACAAGACAACATTGCCCATAACGTATGACGGGCGTTTGCCTAAAGTGTATGTTGACGGGTATGATAACATTGACGAGTTATTCGAACACGTTTTTGCTGATTGTGATGAAGACACAAGAAAAATAGTTAAACAAAAATATGTGACAAAAAATTCACTGGCCGAAGCACCACATCGCATAGAAATGATCGCGAATGATATAGTTAAACACTATACAGAATACATAAAACCCAATGGGTGTAAAGCTATGTTAGTCACATCGTCAAGAGCTGCAGCGGTATTATATAAAAAAGCGTTAGACAGCATAGCCAATTCTCCAAAATCCACGATCATAATGAGCGATTATGAAGGATACGACCAAGACGGGCAGAGTTGGAATGTGCACCATCTAACAAAAGAAGAGTGTGGAATAACAGCAGAGAAATTCAAGCGTTCCGATGACCCAACTAAGATCTTGATTGTTGTGGATATGTTGCTGGTAGGATATGATGCGCCAATCTGTCAGGCGTTGTATCTGGATAAAGGATTGCGCGATCATAACTTACTACAAGCAATAGCAAGAGTAAACCGGCCATACACAACAGAAAAAACTCATGGTATAATAGTTGATTACTATGGAGTAACACAAGAATTGCACAAAGCATTTCTAGCTTTTGATAGTATGGATATCGTTGATGCGCTTGTGCCACTTGGCAAGATATATGCAGATCTAGATGTGGCCTGTAAAATAGCAATGAAACATCTAGAAAAAATTAACTACAAAAATCATAATACTGTCATAATAGCATTTGAAAATTCAGAAAAAAGAGCCAAGTTTGAAAGCGATTTTCGAAAATTTTTAAACATTTTAAATGCTGCATTGCCTGATAAAAATGCTATTTCTTATATTGATAACTGGAGACTCATGGCAAGATGCCTTCGTTGGCTTGCAACGTATTATGGAAGACATGACGTCTATATGAAATTGTATGGAGAAAAGATTAAAGATATAATTAATAAACACATTGTGGCGGGAGATATAGAGATTTTGATTAATCAGCAACAGATAATAAACAAACATTTTCTAGATATTATAAATAATAAAATTGAATCTAAAGCTGCTCGAGCAGCACTATTAAAAAATAGGATTAGAATAGTGATTAAAGAAATATGGGCTACAGATCCGACATATGCTGAATCACTAAAAGAACGATTAGAAAAGATCATCAGAGATGAAAATATGCGCAGAATAGAAAATTTAGAGCTATATTTAGATGAACTTGTCGACATTTACAACGATGCTGTGAACCGTGAAAAAGTGATCAAAGACGTGTTTGGAAGTTATGAAGCAACACCATTCGAATTTGCAATATACAATGTGATGATGCCAATCGTGGGAAAAGAAGCAAGTGTTAATCTATCAATAAAGCTGTTTGAACAACTAATCCCCTATACGCAAATTATCGATTGGCCAGACAAACCCACAATTGATAAAGATATCCAAAAAGACATTTACGAAATGCTTCAAAAAGAGAAACAAGTTGGCACAGACATAGATTCCGCGTTAGAGAAAATAAGAGATTTGGTGAAAAATCACTATGCGCAATAGCATTAACTTAAACAACCGTATGGTCAAATGCACAATTATAAAGACCAAACGCAAAATGACATCAGAGGTTCAGATAAGCCATAATGAAATACGTGTTATAGTCCCGGCGACGAAATCTGAACGTGAGATTAGAGATATGATCGTGAAGCTGAATCCACGCATTACAAAAAAATACAAAACAATACAAAATAGCTTAGACAAAAACCAACAAGGATCTATCAAATTTAAATCATATCTTGGACATCAATATCCCATACACATTTGTGCTGGAGAAGATATGTTTGAATTTAAAAACAGACAATTTATGTATAGAACATCAAAGAATAAAATTACATCACGATTGATCGAACAATACTACCAAGATTGGATTTATAAAAAAGCACAAACATATCTCCCACAAAGAACATCCATAATCAGCAAGAAAATTGGAATAAAACCAAGTCAGATCAATATTAAAAAACATAAAAGTCGATGGGGTAGCGCAACTAAAAACCACACTATCAACCTAAATGCAAAACTTCTTGCACTTCCACGACACCTCATAGATTATGTAATTGTGCACGAGCTATGTCACATAAAAATTAGAAATCATTCAAAACGCTACTGGAGTCTGGTTGCACAATGTTATCCGCAAGTTTCAAAATCAAGAACCGAACTTGACAAATATGCAATCAGCACGTGAGAGCATTTGGTTGTACGTGTAGAGGCAACAGCAAACTTTTCCTATGTATAATCTATGTTGTATGACCCGATCCGGCGAAAAGCCACCGTGTGAGCTGTGCGTGGTGTTTCAGCCATAGATTATATGTAGCACCAAGCGGCAGATTTATTAGTATTATGCCTAGGCATTGTGAAACAGATGAAACTCGAAGACGCAATAGTGGCGGTTCTCAAAGAACGAGGGGCCTCAAACTGTAAAGACATCACAGAGGTGATTCAGAAGCGCAAGTTGGCAAAACTTGGTGGCAAGACCCCGTCATCCACGGTAGGGGCATACATGATAAAAGCTCCCGGCAGATTTGTACGCGTGTCAGCAGGAGTGTATGAACTAAAGAATACACACAAGCCAACGATGAATATTACAAGCCAAGATGCCGAAAGGCAAAATGCCGATATTCGTCCCATACCATACCAATATACCGAAAAGTTTGTAGACATTAGTGGGGGCGGATATTATCACCTCAAAATAAATGACCGAATAGAGGGCATATTTTGCCGTAAAACTGCACTCAGGGAAGCTCTAGAAAAAGTATTCTCAAAAAGATTTTCAAAGGATAATTTCCCGTGTGTATATGTGTTAATTGTAAACCCAGAAGACAAAAAAGTGTATATTGGTGAAACAAGCGAAGCTCTAGTTCGAATTGGCATGTGGACAAAGCACAAGGAATTTGCATATGCAGCAATATTAACCGCAGAGCGGTTCAGCAGCGATAATATTCGCAAAAACATAGAACGAGTAATGATAGAATCGTTTGAGAATATTGACTGGACTTTAGACAATAAAAAGAGAAATGTGTGCGTGTTAGGATTCGAAGAGGGTGATTTTTATGAAGAATTGGAAAAAACTATGCCCATAATTACAGACAGGCTCAGTTGCCTAGCTATGGGCTATGCGTCCAAGAAAAAGACGGAGGTCGACGCGGTCAAGCCCAGGAAGAGCTGGAATAACGCAGGCCGTAAACCTGCAACTTGGTCTGGATCACTGAATCGCGCAAACCCACCAGTGCGCTCATTGGCCAGATCAGTTGCAAATGATATAGCTGAGACGGGTGCTGTTACATTCGAGTCAGCATGGTTGTACTTTTGTGATGGCGAGGAGTCAAGAAAACGTGCGTTTGCCGCGCTGGCCGTGGGAAAGGGGTGGCTTGACCTAGTCTTTCTGGCCCCAGAGAACGCCACACTCCCGAAGGGGGCAAGGCGGCTAAAGCCGTTTGTCCTGTCCCGCAAGTCAGAGTGCAGGCTACGCATAGACAGCTCGAATGTGCGCAAGGCGCTAGAGCTGGCTGTAAGCTCACTCGAGCACATACGCACGTCGGATAGATGACCTTCCTCCCAGCATGATGCTATTCTAGTCGAGGGACGTTCATAGAAGATCTGACGGTAATGAAAAACGATCATCACACACAAGTTTTCAAAATTATGCTATTGGATGCATGTATCCTGACAGCGCAGTGTCCCATATATCGACCATCCTAGCATACGTCAAGGAGCAGGATCTGCTGATATTTTCGGGGAGCCAGCCCTCGGTTACAAGGTACGCGTTGGACTCTGTGTCCTGCCCGTACGCATAGCACGTGATCCTGTGAAATCGTTCGAGGTCGTACGCATGGGATGCGGTGTTGCCTTCGCCATACTCGCTTTGGGCATACAGCTGCGTGGATGCGTCATACACTATATCCTGGCCGATAGTCGGATCATCGTAAAACGTGAGCATGACATATGCAGCAAAGCTGTCCGCCATGTGGACACCATATCCAAAAGTCGGCAGATCGTGCACGTGAGATAGCGCATAGGCAAGGCCACGGTACAGCTCAAAGTCGACATTGTTGAATACATACGCATAGCTATCATCAGCGTCAAAATCTAGCTCGTATGTGACATCCACATAGTCGGCCACGCGCTCGTAGCATATGAGAATCGTCCTCGATGCTTGGTCATACGAAGAGGTCGTTCCGCCGCACTCCCGCAGGCTCACGGTAATATCGTGGGGCAGGATGAACGTGTCGTTCAGGAACTCAAGCTCGGGGCCAAAATATCCAAAGCTCTCAACATACGAGGCATGCTCGGAGAACGTGCGTGTGGGTACCGTCTCAAGTACAAGTCGGCCACCGTCAGCAAGACCCCGTATAGTCGGAACCGCCTGTGTCCCGCCCTGCGTGGTCGGAGAGGTGCGTCCGTCCCATATTGCAAAATACGTGTTAGTGACACCTTTGTTGGGAACGACAAAACCATCGCGCCCATATACCTCGGCGATTGCGTCTAGCACTAGGCTCGATGGTCTGGGTTCCTCGTTGTATGAGGGAGGGCATGTAGGCACGCCGTCCTCGACGCTGCACATCATGTCGTTTTTCTTGTTAAACACGTGTCCCAACCCAATCGCATGAATAAACTCGTGTGTGGCAGTCAGCATAACCTCTGCGTTGGAGTGCGCCGTCTGCCCCGACGTGGAGCAGACGTATACCTGGATTGGACGCGACTCGCGAATGCCCGGAGCCCACCCAAGCACGTCATTGCAATAGTCGTCATCATAACCCGTGATGAGGTTGACCACAACGTCAGCCCTTGAGTTGGCTCTCCACTTGCCCTTTTCCAGAACCTCATAGTTCAGGAGCCAGTCGCCTCCGTGGCGCGCGGAAAGCTCCGAAGAGAGCGCCTCAAGACCCGCCCTGGCAGGAGTTATGTGGTGGCGAACGACGTCATACGAGTCGCGACTTGGCGATATGGCAACTGTCGGCCTAGACATAAAGTCAAGCGAATAGGTCAGCTCCATGTATTGGCCTCCCGGCGGGTCAGGCTTCACGCGTGGCCGCTCTGCAAGGATCGAGAGCTTTACCGTGTCACTGCACCATCCACCAAAGGAGCGCGTGGGTCCGTCATCGCATGTCGTCAGGCGATAGTGCGTTGCATCACCCTCAAAGACGGCATAAATGTCGGCAACATTGTCAGAGTCGACCTTGCGCGCAACCCAGCTGACCGAATAGCTCCCATCACTCTCCACATATGCAGTCGCAAGGAGGTCATCGGGGCCGCCAAAGTCCTCGTCCATGATATACACCAGGATGTTCGTCGTGTCCACTCCAGGAAGGCGCAGGTGTCCCGAAAAGGTCACTAGCTCACCAATATGGACGCTGCGTGGCAGCGTATCCATCGTGATTGTGCCTGAACGCTTTAGGACGGGAAGCGTATACCGGTCAGACGTCGACCTCAAATAGTCTGATGAGCCCTCAAAGACAGCATACACGTCAAAGTCAGTCTCAAATGTCGCAGCAGACGCGCGCCAGGTCACAGAATAGCGTCCTTGCGAATCAGTCGTGGTGGTTGCAAGGAACTCATCACGCCATGCGGGATCGTCCTCTTTGATGTGGATCGTCGCCCCTGAGAGTGACCGACCTCCGGACGTGAGCTGGCCGGAGAACGTGATCGTCTCGCCAGCATACACAGAATTGGCACTAAAACGTAGCGTGAGGCCAGTGGATGACTTTGCTGCAGGTATGTATGCGTCAGGAGGCGAGCCGCCTGAATAGTATCCCCCAGATGGTGACCCTCCGGACGATCCTCCGGTGCCGTGTGAACTTACGTATGCCTCCTGCGTTGCGCTACGCGACTTTGAAAACCCGCTTGCGCCCTCAAATACTGCGTAAATGTCAGTCGCGCCTCCCCACTGATCCCAGTCTTTCACGACAACCCTGGCCGAAAAGCGGCCGTCCGAGCCGGTGCGAACGGTTGCGATATAGTCATCTGGCCCAAAGTCGTCATCCTTTATGTCAATCTCGGCACCGGCCACTGGCCTGCCCGATGAGTCCACAAGTGATCCCGTAAACGTCGCATACTCGCCGATTGCAAGGCGTGGGACTGGGTCGAGGCGGAGGCTCGTAGACTCGGCGTCAGCCTCCATGGGGACAATGGTGAAGAGCACGATTGACATTACCGTGGGAATAATGCCTAACCAGCGCGCGATCACGTCGATGGGCGCGGCGGGGTAACTAAAAAGTCCTGATGTTCGGCAGTGTGCTCATAGGTGCCCATCCGGTCGATTTGTATAATCTATCCAAGTATTCCCAGTATAATCGGCGTGTTGCGGCTGCGTAGCACAGAAGAGATCAACAGTACCAGACCCGATACGGGTGACAGAACGATGCCAAGAAATGCTCAAAATATATACCGGTGTCAAGTGGGGCGGCGGTGTTGGATTCCAATATGCCCACATTTGAAGATATGATGTTGCCTGTTCTAATAATCATCAAGGGCGGAAGAGAGTACAAATATTCTGAAGTGGAGAAAGCACTAGTCGGAGAGATGGGGATTGGGGGAGAAGAACGCACAGCCACCACAGCCAACGGACAGCGGATTTTATACCATCGTCTGACATGGGCAAAATATCACCTCAAAAATCACAAGCTAATCGAGGCGAGAACAACCAAATTCAAAATTACAGATATTGGAAAAAAGCTGTTGGATAATCCACCCAAGAAGCTTGAATTGAAATTTCTCAAAAAATATCCTAAAATCATAAAAGATGATGAGCCTGAATTTCCAAAATCAAAACAAACACCGGCAGAACTTATTAGACAAAAAATTGACCAGCTGCACAAAATACTAGTGAATGATTTGCGAGAGAAAATGACAAATAAGAGCATTACGTCCACAAATTTTGAAACAATAGTCGGTGACGTCTTTAAAAAATTAGGTTATGGTGATGTGACTAGAGTCGGAAGATCTAACGATGGAGGAGTGGACATAGAAATTAAACGTGACAAACTGGGATTAGATGCAACATATTGTCAGGTCAAACAATTTAGCAAGGGAAAGATCGGACCAGAACAAGTCAGGAGTTTTGCAGGAGCACTAAGTGGAAAGAAAGCAAGCCGTGGTGTATTTGTAACATTATCAGATTTTACAGCCGAGGCAAGGAACGCAGCAAAAGACAGTGAAAAAAGGATAGAGCTTATTAATGGGAACGAGTTAATAGATCTCATGATCGAGCACGATGTGGGCGTAAGCGAGGAAGAAACCTACAAGAGAAAGAGAGTAAATAACGATTATTTTGAGAGACTAAGCTCACGATAGTGTCACAAGCATTATTCAATCAAAACAACATCTACAGCTTGTGCAACCAATAGGAAAATCGAATGGTGCAAGGTAGTGAGTATGGCAATGGTGACGAACAAACTTTGTGAATCAAGGCCATAATGCCAAACCCCAACCGCATAAAGTGAAATCACGCTAGAATTATCAGGATCGTGACGCGTCACGCATATGCCCATCCAGCTTGGAATCCCACGCCGCAACCAACAGGTCATGCATCGAGGCACAAGAGCCGGCCAGCCTAGTAGGAAGCCACCCTTCGGTCACAAGGTACGCGTGGGCCGACGTGTCCTGCCCGTACGCATAGCACGTGAGCCGGTGAAAGCGGTTGAGGTCGTGCGCGCGAGACGCAGCAGTCCCGTGGTCCGGACCGGACTGCACATAGAGCTGCGTGGCCGCATCATACAGCTTGTCCTGCCCAACACTGAGATCGTCATGAAACGTGAGCATGACATAAGAGGCAAAGCCGTCGGCCATGTGGTCATCATGCTCCGAGCTTGACAAGCCATGCACGTCGGCCATGGCATGGCCCAGGCCCTGGTATAGCGCATAGTCGAGATTGTTGAGCACATACGAGTACGTGTCATCATCACCATACCCCAGGCCCTGTGCCGCGTTCACATAGGCGGCCACGCGCTCATAGCATACGCGAATCATGCTCAGCTCGGCATCATATGCAGAGAGCGACTCGCCGCACTCTTGCAGGCGCACGATAATGTCATGCGGGATGGCAAACGTCTCGTTCAGAAACTCGACCTCGGCGTCAAAATATCCCATGTTCTCGACATAAGACGCATGGGCCGCAAATGTGAGCGTCGGCACGGCTGCAAGGACAAACCTGCCTTCACCAGGATCCCGCACAGGCGCCCCGGTCACGTCCTGTGCGGCCAATAGGCGCGCATCATCGGGGGCAAAGTATTCCGCAGTGACGCCACTGTTGGGCACCACATACCCGTCGCGCCCGTAGACTGAGGCCAGCGCGTCAAGAACGAGGCCCGAGGGGCGCGGCTCCCTGTCATCCAGGCCGGGGCACGTCGCGCGCCCATTCTCGACGCTGCACATCATGTCGCCGCGTATGTTAAAGACATGGCCCAGTCCCACGCCATGGATAAACTCGTGCGTCGTGGTCCGCATCACATCAGCGTCGCGCCGAACCTCCTGCCCATACGTCGAGCAGACATGGAGCTGGATCGGAAGCGACTCGGGAGCGCCCGGCGCCCACCCAAAGGACTCGTTGCAGTCGCGGCTCTCATGGCCCGTGATGATATTGACCACGATATCTGCGCGCGAGTCGGCTCTCCATTTGCCCTTTTCAAGGATCTCGTAATCTAGGCGCCAGTCACCACCATGCCTTGAGGCAAGCTCGGCCGAGAGCATCTCTAGGCCTTCCCGGGCCGGAACGATATGGCGGCGAACCGTCTCGTAAGAGTCGGGGCTAGGCGAGATGGCCACCGTCGGCCTGCCCGTAAAGGAGATCGAATAGTCTAGATCCACATACCCGTCCCCCGGAGGCCCCGGCGGGACGTGCTGGCGGGCCGGCAGGATCGCAAGGTCTGCCGTGTCGCGGCACGACCCGCCAAAGAAGCGCGTGGGCCCGTCATCGCACGTCGTCAGGCGATAGTGCGTGTCATCACCCTCAAAGACGGCATAGATATCGGCAATCCCGTCTGCGTCGACATCGCGCGCGGTCCACGACACCGCGTACGCCCCGTCACGATCCACATATGCCGTGGCCAGGAGGTCGTCGGGGTTGAGCGCATCCTCGTCCATGACATACACGATTATGTTGGTAGTCTCGACGCCCGGAAGGACCAGGTGTCCTGAAAAGGTGACAAACTCGCCGACGCGGACGTTCTGCGGGAGCGGGTTGAGCGTGATCTTGCCAGAGTGCTTTATGACCGGAAGCGTGAGCACAGATGATGTCGAGCGCTGGTGGTCCGCAGAGCCCTCAAAGACGGCATAGACGTCAAAGTCAATCTCTAGCGTTGCCGCAGTCGCGCGCCAGGCCACAGAGTACCTCCCACGATCGTCAGTAGTCGCAGTCGCGAGGAGCTCATCACGCAAAAAGGGATCGTCCTCCTTGATATGCACAGTCACGCCCTGGACCGGACTGCCGGCAGCGTGAAGCTGGCCATAGAACGTTATCGTGTCACCCGCATAGACAGAGTCAGAGCTCGAGCCCAGCGTGAGAAAAGTCGACGATTTTCTGGGAGACGCGTACGCGTCAGCATGTGAGCCGCCTGAACGCACGTGTGCCTCCTGCGTCGCGCTGCGCGACTTTGAAAACCCGCCTGCGCCCTCAAAGACGGCGTAAATGTCAGTTGCGCCCCCGTGCTCGTCCCAGTCTTTTACGACCACCTTTGCAGAAAATCGCCCGTCCGAGCCGGTGCGAACAGTTGCGATATAGTCATCTAGCCATGGATCATCATCCTTTATGTCAATTGTCGCGCCGCCCACAGGCCAGCCTGAAGAGTCCTCGAGTGAGCCAGTAAACGTCGCATACTCGCCGACGACTAGGCGCGGGACAGAGTCGAGCGTGAGCCTCGTGGACTCGGCGTCAGCGTCTGGGGGGAGAGCGGCGAGCAGCATGACGGCTACTGCCACGGGGAGAATGCACAGCCAGCGCGCGATCACGGTGGCGCGTGTGGCGACAGTGGCTAAAAAGTCATGGCGTTTCACGTGTGCGGTGACCCTGGCCGCTAGCTGACCATAGCCGGAATCTTGAGGCGCTCAAGCGCATTGTGCGCCCTCACGCGATATAGAGCAGCGTCACGCTCGGCGGCCAGAAAGTCAAGCCGGCGAACGGGGTCAGGCAGGTCGGGTATCTGCGCAGACCCCTTGCACATCTCCCGATAATGGTTGGCGCTGCTCCGTGCCCACTCTGAGGCGACTGAGGCCAGGAGAAGGAGCCGCCCATGGCCAATATCTCGCTCAAGTGCCTCAGAGAACTGCCCACTGCCCGCATCGCCGTTCTGGAGCACTGCCATGTCCCGGAGCCGCCCAATGGCATCCCTGTGAGCCAGGAGATCCTTGACAATCGCGTCATCTGTCAGTGAAGTGTGGCCTGCCGCGCACATTTTGTCATACAGGGCAATAAGGACATGGAGCTCTATGGCCATATGCTTGGCATAAAGCGTGATTCGTTGGTGCTGGAGCTTGATCCACAACTGTGACATTTTATGGGGTACGCTCTGAAGAAGGATGGTTAGTTGATGCATGCCAAGAATTGCCGGGAGTGCCCAGCCCAGCCTGATCATCTCTGAGGCGATGGGGGGTGCGGCAGCACCCACACTGTCAAAGTCAATACAGTGTATAGGGTTCTTTTTCAAGTATGAGGATACCTTGTCCTGAAACGATCCATAGTCATACAGCTCGACAGAAATGTCGTTTGGGTCGAGCTTGGAGAAGGCAAAACAGAACAAGTTAGGCATTGCGTGCAATAGTCCGTCAATGAATGTGTTGATCAGGTGGGCGCAAACGAGAAACGAGTTCTCTGAGGCGCATTTTATCGGAAGGCCATTGGCATCGAGCGTGTCCAGAACCCCAAACAGTCCACTGCCGGGACGCACAACATTATGGCGCAGGTTTGGCATATCAGACGTGAGTTCACGTACCTTGTCTAAAATTGGAGACAGGTGTGATATGGAGGCTCTCTGCTCCTCATCAAGCTGGTTGGCTAGAAGGCCATGCAATTTGTCAAACTTGTGAAAGTCAAGGGCCATGTACTGGAATCTCGACTTGATCAGGTGGTGATCCTGATCAGACGTGGTCAACATAAGGTGCCTTGTGTCGTCTAGGACAATGTCTAGGAGGAGGCGAAGCTCAAACATGTGGGCGAGTGTCCTGTCAAGCTCTGTTGGCGGCTTTTGAAGCGATGGCGAGTCCATGTATGCCGCATAGACCCTGTGCAGCGGCGAGGCGCAGTCAGGCCCGCATCCGCCGTGTGGCTCATCAAACCAATAGTCCCACATTAGGAACAGCCTCCGGCGTCCCGCCCGCGCGCGATCATGGCGGTGGGTGCGCCGACAGTGGCTAAAAAATCATGGCGTCCTAGTGCGCGGCGGCCCTGGCCGCTAGCTGACCATAGCCGGAATCTTGAGGCGCTCGAGCGCATTGTGCGCCCTCGCGCGATATATCGCAGCGTCACTCTCGGCGGCTAGAAAGTCAAGTCGGCTAACGGGGTCAGGCAGGTCAGGTATCTGCGCAGACCCCTTGCACGTCTCCCGATAATGGGCGGCGTTGCTCCGTACCCACTCTGAGGCGACTGAGGCCAGGAGAAGAAGCCGCCCATGGCCAATATCTCGCTCGAGTGCCTCAGAGAACTGCCCACTGCCCGCATCGCCGTTCTGGAGCACTGCCATGTCCCGGAGCCGCCCAATGGCATCCCTGTGAGCCAGGAGATCCTTGACAATCGCGCCATCTGTCAGTAAAGTGTGGCCTGCCGCGCACATTTTGTCATACAGGGCAATAAGGACATGGAGCTCTATGACCATTTGCTTGGCATAAAGCGTGATTCGTTGGTGCTGGAGCCTGATCCACAACTGTGACATTTTATGGGGCACGCTCTGAAGAAGGATGGTTAGTTGATGCATGCCAAGAATTGCCGGGAGTGCCCAGCCCAGCCTGATCATCTCTGAGGCGATGGGGGGTGCGGCAGCACCCACACTGTCAAAGTCAATACAGTGTATAGGGTTCTTTTTCAAGTATGAGGATACCTTGTCCTGAAACGATCCATAGTCATACAGCTCGACAGAAATGTCGTTTGGGGCGAGCTTGGAGAATGCAAGACGGAACATGTCAGGCATTGCGTGCAATAGTCCGTCAATGAATGTGTTGATCAGGTGGGCGCAAACGAGAAACGAGTTCTCCGGGGCGCATTTTACCGGAAGGCCATTGGCATCGAGCGTGTCTAGAACCCCAAACAGGCCACTGCCGGGACGCACAACCTTATGGCGCAGGTTTGGCATATCAGACGTGAGTTCACGTACCTTGTCTAAAATTGGAGACAGGTGTGAGATGGAGGCTCTCTGCTCCTCATCCAGCTGGTTGGCTAGAAGGCCATGCAATTTGTCAAACTTGTGAAAGTCAAGTGCCATGTACTGGAATCTCGACTTGATCAGGTGGTGATCCTTATCAGACGTGGTCAGCTCAAGGTGCCTCGTGTCCTCTAGGACAAGGTCCAGGAGGAGGCGAAGCTCAAACATGTGGGCGAGTGTCCTGTCAAGCTCTGTTGGCGGCTTTTGAAGTGATGGCGAGTCCATGTATGCCGCATAGACCCTGTGCAGTGGCGAGGCGCAGTCAGGCTCGCATCCGCCGTGTGGCTCATCAAACCAATAGTCCCACATTATGGACAGCTCCCCAAGATGGCGGGCAGAATCAAGGCATCAGTCCACGAGCCGTTGTCCGAGTCAGACTCTGCAGAGCCCCACGTCATGCAGTTCATTGCTGCGCAGAAGTTGGTTAATACCTTATATATTTTTCTGTGGCAAATTGCGATCTGCGCCCCTCAGCACTGTCCAAGAACACATAAGGAATCGCTAACGTGTTGAAGGCGTGAGAGGCACGCCCAACGCGCAGTGTGCAAGTCCCCACAACTGCGATCAAAAATACTTAACTAGATCCAATCCCATGAATGGGCAGTGGAGTTGCGCAGGGCATGAACGAGAAAGAGCGATCAATGGGCGAGAAAGGAGCCCGTCAGAAGCACAGGGACGGGCAATGCCATACACTCGAGGTTGTCATGGAGATAATACTCGTCGTCAGCCGAATAGACCACGAGATTGCCGCATATATTGCATCCACCGAGACAGAATCACCTACGAACATGCACGGAGAAGCACGTGAAAAGACTGTCCTCAAGGTACACAATATGAGTAGGAGGAAACTATACAATGGTATTAGAAGGCAGCTCAAGCACAAGGGCATTAACACGTATCTGGCAAAGGTGGGAGAGGCAAGAGAAGTGCGAAACAACCTAGCGCACTGCATAGACAGCATAACACCAAGTGGGGTGACTGGGAATTACGAGTGGCCGGTAAACTATAGCACAAATAGTCTCAAAAACACACTCCGTACCGCCAAGACATGCACAGAAGAGATGATAAGTATATTTTTGAATGAACCACAATACGTCCTCTGGAAAAAGATCGGCAAGGAAAGATCACAGACATCATAGTCAGCCCTTGCATTCCACTCCAACGCCTGAGAATAACGGGTTTAGGCACACCACATGACTAGTGGAACGTATCTTGAAAATCTGCCGCGAACATTCACCATAAAAATTCAGTGACAGCGCGAAGTGTGTATCTCCTCACGTAGCAGGAATATGCAGATCAGCTCTCAAATTACACACATGCGAAGAGACTAACAGAGGATCATTTTAGGCATCAGATGGACTGAAATGTATGAGGTCAACGCCTCTGCCCGTTCATGCCTAAACAGGCACCGAAGTGGCAAGTAGATCGATAGGATCACGCCTATGGCCAAATGAGCAAGGGTGCCGGCCCCATACATGCGGGTGCGGCGACCCTGGCCTCTAGTGGGCCATAGCAGGAATCTTGACGCGATCGAGCGCATTTTTGGCCTTTACGCGGTAGAACGAGGCCTTGCGCGCAGCCTCCAAAAAGTCGATGCGCCTAGTCATGTCGGGCAGGTCGGGCACTAGCGCATATCCGGCGCATCTCTCCTGATAGTGGTTGGAGTTTGCCAGGATCCACTCGTGGGCCACAGACGCGAGGAGGATCAGCCTCTCGTGGCCAATCTCGCGCTCGATCAGGTCAAAGAACGGCTCATAGTCCGCAGCATCGTCCCGGCTGACTGCCGTGTTGCGCAGGCGTGTGATTGCATCTCTATGTTCTAGCAAGTTCCCGACAATGGCGTCATCCAGAGATGGCGTGCAGCCCGCGCTGCGCATCGTGTCATATAGGGCAAGAAGCGTGTGGAGCTCTATTATGACCTGCTTTGCGCAAAGCACCAGCTTTGGGCGCAGGAGCGTGTTCCACAGCCGCGACATGCGGTTTGGAAGCG
Source organism: Cenarchaeum sp. (assembly GCA_963693095.2). Classification (GTDB taxonomy): domain Archaea; phylum Thermoproteota; class Nitrososphaeria; order Nitrososphaerales; family Nitrosopumilaceae; genus JAHRAL01. The sequence goes on along the minus strand of OY843768.1, from coordinate 1,815,406 downwards.
CAATGTCAATGCACGCCAACTTGTGCCTGTCAAGGGCTGACCGCAGTGCCCACCTGACCCTGATAAGCTCTGTGGCCACACGTGGCGCGTCCTTGCCCATCCGGTCAAAGTCAACACAGTGTATGGGATTTTTTTCCATATACGAGGACGACTCTTTTGAGATCGAGTCATGGTCACACGGACTGACCGTAGAGCCGTTGGGCGGGATCTTGGATAACGCCGAGCAGAACGTGTCGGGAATCGCGTACAAGAGTCCGTCGATGAACGTGAGTGCCAGGTTTGCGCACACAAGAAACGACTCCTCGTCGGCGAATGGGGGCACGTACTCGTTGCCGTTGGGCCGGTTTACGTCTCCAAACAGCCCAATGCCAGGACGCACAGCCTTGCGGCGCATGTCTGGCATCCCAGATGCGAGCTCGTGCGCCCTATGCAGGACGGGGAGGAGGTGCGAGATCGAGTTTCGTCTAGCCTCGTCGAGCTGCTCAACTAGGCCATCGGCCATGTCACCAAATGTGTGAAAGTCAAGGGCCATGTACTGAAGCCTCGACCTTATCAGGTAGTGACCCCTGTCAGACGAGCTCCATGTGAGGTTGATCGTGTCGCTCAAGACAAAGTCAAGCGCAATGCGGAGGTCGAACATGCGGACGAGTGTGGCGTCTAGGACATTCAGCGGCTCCGGGACTGGCTGTGGCGCCATGTATGCGGCATATGTCCGGTGTATGGGCGAGATGCACTTTGGACCACACTCCGAATCGCACTCGCCCGGTGAGTCGTCAAACCAATAGTCCCACATTATGGACAGCCTCCGGCGTCCCACCAGTGCGCGATCACGGCGGCGCGTGCGACTGGAGTGGCTAAAAAGTCATGGCGTCCTAGTGCGCGGCGGCCCTGGCCGCTAGCTGACCATCGCCGGAATCTTGAGCCGCTCAAGCGCATTGTGCGCCCTCACGCGATATAGCGCAGCGTCACGCTCGGCGGCCAGAAAGTCAAGTCGGCGAACGGGGGCAGGCAGGTCGGGTATCTGCGCAGATTCGGCACATCGTTCCCTGTAATGATTGACGTTTATGCGAGCCCATTCCGAGGCCGCAGACACCAGGAGGATCAGCTGATCATAGCCAAGCGTCTCCTCGAGCACTGCAGAGAACGGCTCGCCGTCGGCATCGCCGTTCTGGAGCACGGCTAGATCCCGGAGCCGCCCAATGGCACCCCTGTGAGCCAAGAGATCTCCAATAATGGCGTCATCGGCCGGCGGCGCGGGGCTTGCGCTGCGCATCTTGTCATGCAGGACTAAAAGGATGCAGAGTTCGATGACCATCTGCTTTACACAGTTGAGTATCTTGTGGCGCTCTAGGCGATTCCACAGGGGCGAGAGCTGGTTATCCCCTGACAGGACGTCGTTTTGCAGCTTGTGCCTTCCCAATGCGTCATGCAGTGCCCAACGAACCCGAACCAGCTCAGACGCAATGTGGCGCGAGCCGTCTTTCAGCTGACCATAGTCAACACAGCGCACGGGGTGTTGCGCAATATATGCATCCACCCTATCAGAAATCCCGCTATGGTCATACAGCCTGATCGGCATGTCTGAGGGAATCTTGGACAGGGCTGCGCAGAACTGGCCGGGCATTGCGTGCATTAGCCCGTCAATGAACGTGTTGATCAGGTGGGCGCAAACGAGAAACGAGTTTTCCGGGGCTGATTTTAATGGCACGCCGTTGGCATCAAGCTCGTCTAGAACCCCAAACAGGCCACTGCCGGGATGAACAACGTCATGGCTCAGGTCTTGCATGCCAGATGTGAGTTTATGCACTTCTTCTAAAATTGGAGACAGGTGTGAGACGGAGAGTCTTTCTCGCTCATCAAGATGGCCGACGAGACGCTTGTGCAGTCCGCTAAACTTGTGAAAGTCAAGTGCCATGTACTGGAATCCCGACTTTATCAGGTGATGATCCTCATCAGACGTGCTCAACGTGAGGTTCGTCGTCTCCTCTAAAACGATGTCTAGGGAGACGCGAAGCTCAAATAGCGAGACGAGTGTCCTGTCAAGCCCTGTCAGCTGTCCGCGAGGCGAGGACGAGTCCATGTGGGCCGCATAGACCCTATGCAGTGGCGAGGCGCAGCCGGGATCGCACCCGCCGTGCTGTTCATCAAGCCAATAGTCCCACATTATGTATGAACACCACGGTTGGGCGCTAGCCTAGAATCTGTTTTCGGCCGTTGCGCCGTTCGGCGCATATGAGACGGTATGCTAGTGTGCCCCATTGTCACGCAGAGATTGACTGCTGTACTATATGATTTTTGTGAGGGTAAACCAAACTATTGTACGTCAGGCACATCTATTCAGTGACGTTGAAATGGCGCATCCGTGCCTAGTACGCACATTAGAAATACCATGGGCGCCCAGAGCGGATTTTAGGGAATAGTAAATATACCCCCCCCCCCGCACAGGGCTAGACGCAATGGAAGCAAGAAATACCACGTTAAAGGCATTTTTGGATCATGAGGTACAGTTTAGCATTCCACTTTATCAACGGTCATACGAATGGGAAAGAAAGCATTGCGTGCAGCTGTACAATGATATAAAAAAGGCCGGAGCAAGTGAAGGCGGCAAGAATCATTTTATTGGAGCAATAACATATGTCGGCGTTGCAACTCGTGCAGAGGAGATTCACAAGTACCAGATAATCGATGGGCAGCAACGGCTCATAACTTTGCAGATACTTTTAGCAACTCTAATGCATTCACTTGGTAACACAGATACAAAATTGACCAATAAAATTAAGCAGGTTTTGCTTAACGAGTCAGAACAAGGAGAAGAGCATTACAAACTGATAGCGTCTAAAAAAGACAATGTGACTCTACAAGCCATAATTGACAAAGGAGAAACAGACGAAGTGAATGGGGTTGCAACGAATTTTAACTATCTAAAAGAGATGATAGAAAGAGACGCGAAAATGAATAAAAACAATCTCGACATAATCTGGCGAGGGTTTTGCAAGCTTACTGCCGTGTCTATACTCATAGAAACAAATGATGATGACCCGCAAGCAATATTTGAAAGCATGAATTCCACAGGAATGGATCTATATGTAACTGATTTAATAAGAAACTATACTGCCGATCAAAAGTCCGTGCCGCATTCCAGCGACGTCCGGCCCAGGTATGCCATCACGTCGAGCCGGTACCTCGTGTGCCTGAAGTGCCGTGACACCGCCGTCCGCATATCCACCATGGTGGGGTAGTGCTCGGAGACCAGCAGCGCCCGCTTTGCCTGCCGCCACACCTCCTCGATCGCGTTGAGGTACGGCGAGCCGGTGGGCAGCTCGATCAGCCTCACCGCCCTGTGGGCGCGAAGATAGTCCTTCACCGCCGCGGCCCTGTGCTGCGGCGCCCTGTCGACGATCACGGCGACCCTGCCGAACTTCCTGTGCATGTCGCGCAGGAACGCGACAAACGTCTCCGCATCGAACCTGTCGTGCACCCGGAAGATCTGCTTCCCGTCAGTGGAGATCGCGCCGTACACCACGACCCTCCTGTGTCCCCCGGTGTACGGGGCGACGACGGGGACGCCCACGCGCGACCAGTACTTTGATCCGTCGGCTGCGCCGTGCACGGCGATGGTCTCGTCCTGCACTACGATGGTGAATCCCGCGCGCCTGAGGCGCCTTATCTCGCGCCGCACCCGGCGCCGCCAGCCGGCGACAGTCGGCCCGTCGGCCCTGTTCACGTGCACCAGGCGCGTCCGCTTGGCGGAGAGGCCGGCCCTGCGCATTATTTTCCTGACGTGCGACATGTGGAACCTCACGCCGGTGGCCCGCTCGATCTCCAGCATGACCTCTGCGGGCGTGACGCGCCCGGGCATTCGGCCAATCAGGCGGCCAAGCTTCTGCCGCGCGACCAGCGGCGGCCTGCCGGGGCGGGGGCGGTCCCGCAGGGCCTCGACACCGCCACTCCGGTAGCGCGCGACCCACTTGCCGACCCACCTGGGGCACTGCACGAGCGCAAGTGCGACCTCCTCGCGCGTCATCCCCAGGTTCTCGTGCATGTTGACCGCGGCAAACCTGTACCTGACGTCGCCGTCCCTCTCGTCGCGGAGTGCCCTGCGGAACGCTTCCAGCTCTTGGCCTTCCATGCAGGGCGTGGGGAGGGGCGATCCATATAGCATGCGGGTCGGGAAAGTTTGATCATGGCACGAACTTTTGCTCGTCAGTATATGTTTTGATGAGTCATGACATTGATAAACAAAAAGAAATCTACAAGAATTATTGGGAACCTACAGAAAAACTTTTTGTTAGTGAGAAAGAAATGGATAAGTTTTTCCAATATTATCTGATGGTGCAAAAGAAAACACATTTATCAAAAAACAACACATATGCAGAATTCAAGAAATATGTCAACGAGCACAATATAGAAGCTGAAATTAAAAGAATAAGCCAGTATGCAAAGCACTATGATCGGCTAATACATCCAAAGAGTGATCCGTCTGCCATAGGCAAATGCATCAGAAACATACGCAGCTATAACGCGGATGTCGCAAATCCGTTGTTACTTAAGATACTAGCAGATCATGCAAGTAATGAAATAAATGAAAAAGACGTTATAGACATTTTCCAATTTGTGGACAGTTATTTGCTTCGCTGCAAGGTGTGTGAAACCGACAAAGGGTTGAACAAAATATTTCCTCAGTTATTGTCAGTCATTGACGGCGATAATTATGTCAAAAGCATCGAAAAGGCGATCATGAACAAAAACAAGGATTCTCCGTTTCCGCGTGACCCAGCATTCAAAGGAAAGCTGCTAACTTTTCAAATTTATATCCGACCCGATGTTTGCAAGTATGTGCTTGAGCGGCTAGAGCACCAAAATTCCAAAGAAAGAGTCTCAACAAGCGATTTGCAAATAGAACATGTCATGCCAAATACACTCACCGACAAATGGAAAGCAAGCCTAGGAGAGAGCTGGGAAAGCATACATGAGCAATACAAGGATACGATCGGCAATCTTACACTGACAGGGCACAATCAGGAACTAGGCAATATGACGTTTAAAGAAAAACAACGTGTCTATAAAGATAGTAAACTAAACATTAGCGTAAGCCTAACAGAGGGAGATTATTGGAATGAAGAGAGGATCAGAGACCGAGCCAAGAATCTTGCTGAACAGGCCGTTAGACTATGGAAGTGTCCTGCGGGATACGGGATTCCACATGATGACGGCAGTGGCGCAGATACAGAAAAAGAATTAGAACACCTTGGAGAAAAAGACATTCAAGATTTATGGTATGCACTCAAGGAAGAAATCCTGAATGTTGACAGCCGTCTAAAATTCCACATGACAAACGTATACGGAGCTTTTAGGATAATTTCTAAAAATGGCATAAACAGCATAGGAATATGTGGAATAGAGGCGCTTAATAATAAAATATACGTGACATACAATTGTAAAATAACAGACGGCGTAATTCCGTTATCAAAAGCTGTTGAAGACATTTCAGATCGTGGTCACTATTATAACGGCGATCTCCGATCAACCGTCATGTCCAAAGAGGACATTCCTGGCATAGTCAACAATATTCGGGAGATAATAGCTAGAAAGGCTCGCTAACCGAAACACGCAGAAAGCGATATAACACGCCTGACAACTGTCTGACCAACATGAGAGGCATCATCCCGGCAGGCGGGAACACGCCAGAGGTGCTCTAGGCCATGCAGGACTATTGGCTAGACGACGCATACGAGCCACTAGGGGAGAACGGCAACTTTGTGCCATACAAGATGTTTAGCGCATACATTGACAGCCCACCTAGCGCCGAGCCGCTCACAGACCTAGAGAGCGCCGCAGTCCACATGTTTGAGCTGCGCCTCTTGCTTGACCTCGAGATTGAGGACATGATTAGCTCCCCGCCCGAGATGTCTGACCTGGGTCAGTATGTCGTGATATCGACATTGCGCCACATGTCCATACACGCCCACAAGTTTGTCAGGGTTCTCAATGATTTTAATGTCCAGCTTGGTGCGACCCAAGAAATGCGCGTCGCGCACTTGGGCAACATTGAGAAAAGGATACGCCATACGATCAATGCCTTGCCGGATCTGCGTAACTCTGTACCGCGTCTCAAGATTGACACGCAGGAAATGTACACGGGTGAGGGACAAATGCGGGAGAACTCGTTTCTTACGTGCGCAAACATGATTAACATGTTCATTGACGGAATAACCCATGCGCTCCCTGACGTGTTCCAAACTGCACTCGCCAAGGTCACTGTAAACAATACGAAGATAGAGCTCGACAATCCACGCTCGCTTCCCAATGCAATAGAACGGCAAAAAAAGGAGACGTCCATTCATTGCCTCAATATTGCCGGCATGGGCACGTCTGTGCTTCCCCAGATTGCCGAGCTCATCAGGCTCCACTGGGGATTGAGCATAGCCATCAACAAGTACCTGCACGTGGCCAAGTTTTATGCAGAGGGACACGAGGCGCCAGAGCTCTGGAACCGCACACAAGGCCTCAAGATGTCCCATTATCTAAGGCATGTCGTCATGGAGCTCGCAGCGTTTCTTGACATATATCCGACGATAAAGGAGGCTGACGGTGGAGGGACAGCCGATGATGACGCGATCGTGGATCTCCTCGCGCATGGTAATGCGATCAGGGACTTGTGGCGGCACATCGCACACTGGGATGCCGGTGCCAGACATGAGGACTTTGCGTCTGCGCTTTATGCAAAGATCGAGGTCGGCAAGCTTCTCCCCATGGCCGCCGGCATCGCCGAGTGGGCGCGCGTGAACGCGATCCACTACCAGACGAGGTGTCCGGACAGCCCCCAGGTGCCTGATGTCCCCCAGGTCATACGCGAGATAGACCCCGAGATCGCAGAACGCGAGGTCTCACTAGCGCGAGTCAGGGCGCAGAATGCGCTAGAGCGCGCACAGTCAGGAGCCGCGTGCCCAACGATACCCTCCTAGGCTCAATGCCTCGACCCCCGGCGGCAACATTAAAATCGCAATATAACGGCCCTTTGCCCATAATGGGCAAGGCAGCACGCCTCTACGCGTCAGTCAAGGCATACGGCCAAAAGGGCAAGCTCCTCTCGCGCGCCGACCTGCAGGCCCTCGCCGAGTCACGCGGCATGGACGAGCTCCTCACAAGGATAAAGAACACGCGCTATGGGCCGGCAGTCGCCGACCTGCAGGCCCCGCACAGCGCAGCGCAGATCGAGGCGGCCCTCGGGGCGCACCTCGCCGAGATGCACCACGCCATGGCGCGCGCGGCCGGCGACAGGGGCGTCCTTGACGCATACTATCGCCGCCTCGTCATCTGGAACCTAAAGATGGTCCTAAAGGGCAAGGCACTCGGCAAGACACAAGACGAGATCGAGCGCCACATAAACATGCGTGCTGCCGAGCTGGCGCGCGAGCGCGACACGCTAGTAAAGGCGCTAGTCGCAAAGGATCTAGAAGAGGCCGCAGCTAGCTTTCGCGGGACGCGCCTCGGCGACGAGGTTGCGCGCGCAGTCGCGCTGTATGGCGAGCGCGGTCAGATACAGGCGATCGACACATACCTCGACAAGACGATGCACATCGAGCTCGCACGCGCGGCCCGCGAGTCGCGCGAGCGCAACGTGTCGCGCATGATCGGGGCCGACGTTGACTTTTACAATATCATGGCGGTCCTGCGCGGCCGCCTCTGGGGCCTGGACGAGGCAGCAACTCTGGACCTGACTGCCGGCTCGACGCCGAGTGTTCCGCGTGCGGCCCTGGAGCGCATGGCAGGCGCCGCATCGGTTCGCGACGCGCTGTCAGAGGTCGCCTCCACCAGGTACGGCCCGATGGTTCCACAGTCTGGCACCGACCTCGACACTGTCGCCGGCTTTGAGCGGGCCATGGAGCTTGAAATGTACGCCTCATGCAACAGGGCCTTCACAAAGATGTTCAGCCTTGCGACGATAATTGCCATAACAAAGCTCGTGGCGTACGAGGTCAGGAATATCGCGTCGATCGCATATGCCGTCGAGCAGGGCATAGCGCCCGAGACGGTCATGGCCAGGGCCATCGTGGCCGACTCGCAGACATAGGTTAATCTAGGAGTGCCCCGCGCGCGGCAGCGCCATGATGGGGGACAAGGACTATCGCCAGTTCATCACGAGTGCGCTCGAGTCGATATCGCGCGAGATCGATCCGACGATCGACGCGACTGACATTTCAAAGATCCACGTCCACGAGGTCACGCGCTGCCTGCGCAGGTCATACTATGACAGGGACTCACCACTCGACTCGCCGCCACGCGCCTTTAGCGACCTCATCGCCGGAATGCTTCGCCGCCTCGGCTATGCGCCTGAAGAGGTGACCTATGACGTCGGCGGGGTCTCCCTAGTCGGCAGGGCAGACATGATAGTCGAGGACACAGTCATCATATTCAGGCCTGCAGACCCCCCGCCAAAGATTCCGATCGCCGGCGACCTCCTCGCGCTCAACTCGTACATGTGGATGCACGACAAGGCCGACGGCGTCATCGTCTACATCTCGGCAGACCGCACAGAGACGTCATTCTCGCTCACGCGCGACAAGCGAATGTTCGAGGAGACGATCCGGCGCGTGCGCGTCCTAGGCGACCTACTCGCCGAGGGAAAGCGCCTCCCCATAATAGAGCCGTCCCCCGAGTGCGCCTCGTGCCAGTACTATGAGCGCTGCTTTGCAAAGCAGCGCATCGGCCGGCCGATAAGGCTCATATCCGATATCCTGGGTCACAACCCTGACGCCTAGGGGCAGCAGACGATAGTCCTGAGCCTCTTGCTTGCTTGTTTTTTCGCACCCTGCGCGCAGGACGCGCTAGGAGCATCAAAGAAAAGCCCTGGTCGACTCGGCACCTAGTGGCGCCGTGCCGTATTACTCTAGGGGCTCGTGGTGACCCTTGCCGCGAAGTGCGAACGCCACTACGGCGAACGCAATTGCAACACCGACTGCCGATCCAAATGCGGCCATGCCTGCTTCTGCCATTGTGTTCAAGAGAGCTGTCGTGCGCTTATATTATTTTTCTAAATTTATTCTAGTTTAGATAAAGTATTGTAAAATGATCATTCTATGATACATTAGGCCCACGCACAAACTCGAACGTCTCGAGGTTCTCGCCGCCGGCGACCATCGAGCTGTGGCTGTAAGAGGCCTCGGCGCTGACGGTCCACTCGACGCTGTCAGCCGAGAGGGTCTCCCAGAACTCGGGATCCGCACCCGTGTTCGGGATGGCAAACTCGGATGCGAGGGTGACTGCGCGGCCCTCGATGAGCGTGACAAAGTTCGACGAGGCGACAAAGCCCTCGGGGCGCTCGCCTATGAGGCCCGTGTGGATGCGCCGGCCGTCAGCCGAGACTACATACTTGACATACTGGAGGAGAACCGTGGCCGGATCGGGGTTTGTCGCCTCAAACTCTAGCTCGACGTGGAGGGCGCGCAAGCTCGCCGAGCTGACCGATATCGACTCTAGTGTCAGCGTGATGCCCTGCGGCGCAGCAGGCGCACTGGGCGAGTCAGGCTGCCCAGGGGGGAGCGCGATTGCGCCGATGGCGGCCACGAGGCCGATGACTGCGATGACGACTAGGACCTTTGCGTTCACGCCGATGGGGCCGGTTCATCTCACATAAATGTCATAATGGGCCAGTCTAGCCGAGCTCGCCAAAGCCTCGCACGCCCTTCCAGATGTACCATGTGGCCGCCGACCTGTACGGCCTCCACGGCTCGGCGCGTTTTTGCAGCTCGGCCGGCGTTGGCAGCTCGCGCATCCCGAACAGGTCGCGCACGCCGGCCCTGAGGCCATAGTCGCCGACTGGCAGGACATCAGGGCGCCCGAGCGCAAACATTAGGTACATCTCGGCGGTCCACCTCCCGATGCCGCGAATCTCCGAGAGCCGCTCGATGACTGACTCGTCATCCATCCTCGAGAGCGCGTCGAGTCGCAGGCGGCCTGTCGATATCTCACTCGAGATGCCGCGTATGTACGAGGCCTTCATCCTCGAGAGGCCCACCTTGAGGAGCGTCGACTCGCGCGTCTTTGCAATGTCTTTTGGCTTTGGAAACCTCGGGCCATGCAGTGCGCGAAAGCGCGCCAATATTGGCCGTGCCGCTGAACCGGCGAGCTGCTGGTTTACGATCGCGCCGACGAGGCACTCGTAGCGGTTGCGCACACGGCGCAGGCCATAGGGGCCCACCCGCGCAACGACCGGACCCAGGCGCGCATCGCGCCGCAGGTGGCGCACGGCCTCCTCGCTCAAGTGCGCAGTCCCTCCAGGAGAGCGCCAAATGACTCGTCAGACATTGACGCCTTGTATGCGCGCAAGAGGCCGACTATGGTGTCGCGGTCCGCAAGCGCGCACATCTTCCTCACGCGCCGCGAGAGCGCAGCGCCCACAAGGAGGGCCTGCGCGGCCGAGGTCACGTTTGAGACGCGGCGCGAGGCCGATGCGCTCTCAAAGTCTATTATCGTGACGGAATCGTCCTCACCGACTATGGCGTGGCACGAGATCATCGAGAGCTCGCCGTGGTCTATCCCCGCACGGTCCAGCGCGCGGCACGACTCTAGCGTGCGGCGTATGACGGCGCGCACTCGCGCGGCGCGCCGACCCCGAAGCGACTCGAGCCAGGAGCCTATGGGCATTCCCTCCACGCGCTCCATGACTAGCGCGTCGCGCGAGTGCGCCAGGAGGCGCGGGCCCACGCCGACGGCGTTGGCCGCCGCAAGGAGCCGGGCCTCAGAGCCCATCGTGCGGCGCGGCGAGTCGGTTCGGCGCATCTTTAGCGCAACGTCGCGCCGGCGCCAGCGCGCGGCGAGCACGACGCCCGAGTATCCCTTGCCGAGTACGCGCGCGCGCCCCAGGAGAACAGGCCCCTCGAGGATCACGCGGCTCACGCCGAGACGGTCCAGCGCGCTGAGGCGGGACGCGAGCTGCCTGCGCGTCGCGCGCGGGTACCCGAGCACGCCGTCATACGGCGGGCCGGACATTCTAGCGGCTGCGGCCAAAGGACCTGGTGTCCGTTGAGACAAGATCATGCATGGTTTCAAGGAATGTGCGATCAGAGGCGCGCACGCCGGTCCGGACGGCAAATCCGGCACGTATGTCGCGCTTTAGGCCGGCCGGCACGCCAGAGTCGCCAAGGCGGCGCGTGAGTGAGTCCTCAAGGAGGGCTGCGGCCGTCGTGTGCTCCCTCTGGCGGATCGCGCGCAGGCGCGAGTCAGCGCCCACCCAGACTAGCGGAGAGCGGCCGGCGTTGGCAGTCACAAAGCCTGACGCGTTGGCCGCATCAAAGTGGTCAGGGCCCATGCCGACTGACCAGCGCGATGTCGACGTGGACTCTAGGACGAACGCCAGCGTGACGCGCCCACGCGCATCGACGTGCGCGCCGTGGCGCATGACGCCAAAGCCGCCCGAAGAGAGGCGCGAGGCCAGCGCAGAGGCAGCACTCTTTGCCTGCCCCCATATGGTCTCAGGCGGGCGCGGGCGCGAGCCAAACCTGACAGTTACCGTCGTCTTTAGCACGCCGCTGTCCGGCGCGGCGCGCGCGCCAGACAGTATCATCGAGGCGCTCGGGCGCGCAAGCAGGGCGCGGCAGAGCATGATGAGCCTCCCAATGTTGGCCGGCGAGACGGCGAGCGCGAGGTTTCTGCTCGAGTCTACGGGGTCCATTATGGCCACCGGCGTCTCTTGCTTGCCGGCGGCCTCACCGATGACTAGCCCGCGACTCGCCTGGGCGAGTGCGCGCACGGCGCGCTCGAGTGAGCCGTGGTGGCTTACGAGGACCTCGCACGCGTACCCGCTAAATGCCTCGCGCGCAAGCTCTGCCCCATAGAGGCCGTTTGACTGGAGGAGGCGCTTTAGGATCCGCACGTCATCGCGCATCGTGCCATCAAGGGCGTCGCGCATGAACCTTGTGTGAAAGCGCGATCGGTCAGCGGCGCTGCGCCAGTTGCCGCTCTTTACGCCATAGCATGGCACAACGTTGACCTTTGTGCGCCGAATAGTGGCCTCGACATAGGGGTGCGACGCATATCGCACGTACGGCCTGTGGTCTGCCATCGACGCAAATCCCACCCTTCTTGACTCAGACGCGAGGCGAGAGTCGCTGACTGACTCGTCAAAGACGACAAAGATGTCAACGTCAGCTCCGGCAAGCCACGTCCCCTTTGCAAAAGAGCCGCCTAGCTCGGCCCCCTGTATTCCCTGTCGGCCATCTATCTCGCAGCCGACGAGTTCCATGGCCTCTGCCGCGACTGACTCTATTGCGCGCGCCTCAGACGCTGACGGGATGATGCGCCTCTTCGCCGTAGCCATTGCGCGCGCCATCGTGGCAGCGCGTGCGCGCGGTTTCCTTGCCGCCGTGCGCCCCATCAGAGGGCCTCCACGGTCTTGAGGGTTGTGTGCACATGGCCATCGCTTGCGAGGTCGCTGCGCTTTAGCGATATCGAGTCGACTCGCTGCACGCCAATGACCGCATCACGGCACTCGCTGATCACGGCACGCGGCGGCGCGTGCCCGCTTTTAACCCTAGAGACGGTGATGTGCGGGACAAGGCGCGTGCGCGTCGGCGGGCAGAGCGGGCCGAGCGCAGAGACGACGCTGCGCGCAAGCGAGGAGACTTGATCAGAGCCCTCCCGCACGCCGACCCAGAGGACGCGCGGGCGCCCTAGTGACGGGAATGCGCCAAGGCCGGCGATATGCGCATCAAAGGCGCCAAACTCAACGGCCTCTAGCGCGTCGGCTGCCGCAGCCGCAGTCGGCTCGTCGATCTCGCCGAGGAACGCAAGCGTGATGTGGTCATGGCGCCGGCGCGCAGGCTCTCCGAGAAGCGAGCGCGTGCGCGCGAGGGCGGCCAGGGTCGGCCCGTCTGTGATGTCAATGCCGACAAAGGCGCGCATGGGCGCGTGCGCGGCGGCATTGGGGTTAATGTGTTGTGAGTGGGGCCGTCACGTGGGCGCGATCCGGCAAGCTTCAATATAGCGGCCGGGGCGCGCGCGAGTTCAGATGGCGCGCCTGATAGTCTGCCTGACTGGAATGCCCGGCGCGGGCAAGTCAACGATCGCCGGTGCGCTTGCGCGGCGCGGCATTGTGACTGTCTCGATGGGAGATGCCGTGAGGGCAGAGGCCGCGCGGCGCAAGATAGAGCCGACTGGCCCGAACCTCGGAAAGCTCATGCTCGAGCTGCGAGAGTCCGGCGGGCAGGGCGCAATAGCCGGCCTCATCGAGGGCGAGATCGAGCGCTCTGGCGACGGTGCGGTCATCGTCGATGGCGTGCGCTCCAACGCCGAGATCGACTGTCTTCGAAAGCATGGGCGCGTCAGGATACTCGCCGTTCACGCCGCGGCGCCGCGGCGCCTCGGCCTCCTCAAGGCGCGCGCTCGCTCGGATGACCCGAGTGACCGCGGTGGCCTTGATGAGCGCGACGGCCGCGAGATGAAAGTCGGCATGAGCGACTCGATAGCACTCGCAGACGAGACGATATCAAACAATGACATTGGCATCGACGAGCTCGTCGATGCCGCCCATGCTGCAATATCTCGCTGGATGGCAGAATGACGCTTCCGGCAGCGGCATGCTCGGTGAGTGCGTCATGCGACGTCTTTGCGTCCGAGGACGAGGGCGCCATAAGGCGCGCCCTGGAGACGGTTCTTGACGGCGGCAAGACTAGCGTTGGTGACGGGACGGCCGAGTCAGCTGCAGACTCGGCTGCATCGCTGGTGCGCATACGCGAGACGGTCAGGTCGAGGGGGAGTGGTTCGGCATGGCGGCGCAGGATGCGCCTCAACACCGACGGGGAGACGACGTGGGTATACCTCAACAAGCAGGCCGCCGCTGCCGGCTCGATAGCGCTGTGCTCAGACGCCGAAGAGTCGCCCCTCGGCCCAATAACGCTGCGGATCACCTCGCCAGAGATCGAAGCCATAGTCGACTGGCTTGTGCCGAGGAGGCAGTGAGCGGGGATCATGGCCACCGTTTTCAGGACTGCGCTGCGCTAGGGCATCATAGTCACCGTTGCGCTCCCCTGTGTCCGGCAAGGCGGTTCCCGTGGGCGCACACTCTGAATCCGGCCCCAATGCGGCCTATTTCGAGCTCGCCAAGAGCATCACAGGCGCACGCAACTCAACAAAATTAACGCGAGGCATGCCAAAAGTTTCAGCTAGCGCGTAAAAAGGCGATCCGCGACTAGATGGCGTGATCAGGGCGCTCATCGTCATAGTCATCGCCATAGTCGGCGCAGTCATGTTCCTCCCGCAGACAGTCGCCGCATTTCCTAGCCTCGATGGCGTCATCGGCGCGCTGTCAAAGGATATCGCCGGCGTGCGCGACGGCGCGATCTCGTGGGTCACCGAATCGATCAGCGGTGCGCTCACCGGCGCGCTCTCCTCAGTCGGCAGCACCATAATGAGCACGCTGCCCGGCTAGACTGCTATCTCCATGCCGTCAGCAGCAGCGCGAACCGAATCATGGGCCTCGCCGGCCTCTGCGACGAGTCCGGTGACGTCGGCATGGCGCGCAGAAAAGTGCGTTAGGACGAGGTTTTTGGCGTGTATGCGCGCGGCGAGCTCGCCGGCCTCGCGGGCCGTCGTGTGGAGCGTCTCGAGGGCCTTTTGGCGCAGGTCATGCGAGAACGTCGACTCGAACACGAGCCAGTCACAGTCCGCAAAGAACTCTTCCAGCTCGCGCGTCGGCCTCGTGTCACCAGAGATGCCGACGCTCACGCCACGGCGCGGGCCGTCGGTGACCTCGCGCGCGCTGACCTTTTTGCCATTCACGTTCACGTCGCGGCCGGACTGGAGGTCGTGCCAGAGGGGCCCCTTTGGGACGCCGAGTGCCTCGGCCCTCTCGGGGTGGAACCTACCCTGCCTGTCATGCTCGGCGAGGAGGTAAGAGTATGCCTCGACCCTGTGGTGGGCCGCGCACGCCGAGACGGCACACTCTCCGGTGTCAAGGACAGGGCCGGCCGAGACGGGCGTGATCGCCAGCGGAAACGTCGGCAGAACGTCAAGGGCGCGCAGGCTAGAGGCGACAAACTCGTCGATCCCGCGCGGGCCGTACACCTCGAGGGCCTCGGTTCGGCGGTGGAGCGACATCGTCTGGATCAGGCCAAGAACCCCTATGCAGTGGTCCCCGTGCATGTGCGTCACGAATATCCGCGTTGGCCGGTTCCAGCCCAGGCGCGCGCGCGCAAAGGCCATCTGCGCGCCCTCGCCGGCATCGAACACAAAGAGCTCGCCGTCGCGCTCGACGCACGTGCATGCCAGGCCCCGCTCGGCAGTCGGCACGGCAGCCGACGTGCCAAGAAACACAATCTTCATGCGCGCCGCGCGCGCCGCGCGCGCTTTTATGCCTATAGGCGCACCAGGGGCGCGCGGCCCATTAAACGGATATATCGGCGGCGCGGGACCGCCGTGGACGTGTTTGGACTGCGCAGGCGCACGGGGGATGCAGAGGCCGAGGAGCACTGGCGCCGCGCGAGCAGCCTGCGCGATGGCGGGCAGGCCGAAGAGGCCGCATCCGAGTACCAAAAGGCCCTAGTCGCACTCATTAGGCGCGCAGACCACAAGGGCGTCATAGAGTGCGGCAGGGAGGCTGACGGAGTCGATCCCCAAAACCCGAGCATTCACTATAACATCGGCGTCGCCCTCGGCGGCCTCGGGCGCCATGCCGAGGCAGCCGAGAGCTTTGGGCGCGCAGTCGGATGCGATCCTAGCATGGGCAGGGCACACCACGGCATCGGCGTCGCGCTTGCCGCACTCGGAAGGTACGACGAGGCACTCGACGCGCTAAAGAGGGCAGCCGGTTGCGAGCCGGGTGACGGGCGCTCGCACTGTGCGAGTGCCAACATACTCGGCGCGATGGGTCGCCATTCTGAGGCCCTCAAGTGCGCCGATGACGCAATAGCCGAGAACGCCTCACTTGGTGCCGCACACCACGCCAGGGGAATCGCCCTCGGCGCACTCGGCAGGCACACCGAGTCGCTAGCCTCGATCGAGCGCTCGATCGAGCTTGATCCCACGGATGCCGGCGCGTATGGCTCAAAGGGGGCAGTCCTCGAGCTCCTAGGCCGCTCCGAGGAGGCCGCCGAGTGTCGCCGGATGGCGCGCGAGATGCGCTAGCGCAGGCCCTGCAAGGGGGGCGACGGCTGCCATTGGGGGATCCGTGTGCGCAGCGCGCGTAATATGATTATATACCACGCATTTGGCCGCCTCGCCGATGGGTCGCATAACGACGCGCGTGAGGGAGGCCGACAGGTCCAAGTACAACGCGTACATGAGAAAGTACTATGCGATGCCGGGCAACGCCGCAAAGCACAAGAGGCTCATGGCCGAGTACGGCGCGCGCCCAGAGGTAAAGGAGCGCAGGGCGCGGCTTGCGCGCGAGCGCTACTCGGGCACGCAGGGCAGGGAGACGATCTCGGAGCGAAAGCGCAAGTGTGCGCGCTGCGGTGCGCCGTTCCAGCGCAACAAGCGCGGGCGCGTTCGCATATACTGCCCCAACTGCGTCACAAGGCGCGGCCAGAGCACAGTGGCTCCCGGCGGCGGAATGGTGGGCCGTCCCCCCGGAAGGCGTGTGCGCAAGGCCAGCACGCGCGCAAGGCCGGCGGCCAGGCGCGCCCGCAGGTAGCCAAGGTTCGCGCCTGCATGCATTGCTTATTATTTGCGCACGTGTGCGCGGCGTGTCACAGTGCAGTACTTTGAGGCAGTCAGGGAGGGAAAGCGGCGCGCGTCAAAATCACAGATGCGCCTGTTTGACATTGCGGGCTTTTCGATGCTGACGCTCACGACAAAAAAGGTCAACGGCACGTTTGTCCCCGTCGGCGAGGAGGAGCTCGCCTCGGCGATACGCTCGCCAGACGGCCACGTTGCGATAATAGTTGATGCTGACGGATTCACAAAGGCCCAGTCGCGCGCGCTAGAGCGCGAGGAGGCAATGTCGATATTCAGGAAGCTCGTCGAGTCCGGGATGCCCGAGTTTGCCGGCTCGCACGTCGAGATTTGGAACGACCGCTATCCAACGCTTCGTGAATGATCTCGGTTCCAGTGCGCCGTCCCCCAAGGGCTGCTGCTATCGTTTTTGGCTCGGAGCGTATGACGCGCGTCCGTATGCGCGAGCGCTCGATGACCTTTAGCGCGATAATGTCCATGAGGTCATAACCGCCGGCCATCGAGCCCTCATGGACGAGCATGGAGCGCAGGTCGGCGATAGCTATTCGCGAGAGCTTTTTTGCGCCGCTGTTCTTGTTTGGGTCGCTGTCATATATTGCGTCAACGTCAGTTGCGTTGATGAACTCGTCAGCCCTGAGACGCTCGGCGATGAGCGCAGCCGTCCCGTTGGTGCTCTGGCCCGGATAGAGCCCGCCGGCCACTATGATCTTGCCCGTGTCGGCGGCTCGCTCGGCCTCGCGCAGCGTCTCTGGCGGGTGCGCGTGCGCGTGGCGCCCGAGGGGGTGTATGAGGAGGCGCGCGTTGAGCCTCGATATGTCGATTCCGAGCTCGTCTAGCGTCGACTCGTCGGCCCCTGCGGCCCGCGCATGCGATATGTAGGTCCGCGCGATCGCCCCACCTCCGGCGACGACTATGGGCTGGCACGAGGCAGACGCGGCGAGGAGGACGGCGGCATGGTCCTTTAGGCGCCCGATGGCCTCAGGCGCAAACGAGCTCCCCGAGAGCTTTATGACTATGCGCTTTCTCCTTGCCATTTTCTGTGTGATGCGGTGGCGGCTGCGGCGACCTTTTTTGTGTTGCTCCTCGCATAGACGCGCAGCGTCCCCATCGAGCCGAGGAGCGCGGCGAGCAGCGGGAGTCGCGAGAACGGCACGTCCTCGGCAGTCCTCGTTCCACGCGAGCCTGATGAGACGAGCGTGATGTGCCTCATCGAGCGCCCGCCGGCCCCTAGCGGCATCGAGGAGACGCCTGTCACGTCGACTAGGACGGCATTTTCGGCGACGCCGGCGCGCTCGGCTATCTCTGAGCCCATCTGGGCGGTGTCCGGGGCGCGATCCTCAAGGGGCACGTCTAGGACGCACTTTGGGAGTATGCGCGAGGCGTACTCAAAGGCAAGGCGCTGCGCGTCGCGGATCGCCGGCGTGGAGGGGCGCATCGTCGTGAGGAGCGCCATGGTCGACTCGTCAGTCAGGCCCACATACTCCTCTAGCGTGAGCGAGGAGAGGCCGAGCTCGCCGGCGGCCAGGTCAAAGGCGCGCAGCATCATCGACTGTGCGGCGCGGACAGCGCGGTGAAAGTAGACGGTCCGGAACATTTGGCGGCGTGAGTGCATCATTGACTCAAAGGAGTGGAGGGCCGAGCGCGCAAGGCCCATCCTGTCACCGAGCCTCTCAAGTGAGGCGACGAGGCGGCGGTGGTCGACGCGCGCGTGCTCGGAGCCCGTGAAGTGGCCGTCGCGCAAGAGATAGTCCATCGTGTCGGTCCCCATGACACCAGAGATTATCTCTGGGAGGGCCGAGGGCGCTGTGCCGCCAAAGGCGAGATCCGCGACACGGCGGCGCGTGCGGCCCAGCGCGTCGCCGAGTGAGGTCTCCTCTAGTATTCGCCGTCCAATCTGCTCGTGTGACGCGCCGCCGAGTCCACGGTGCCGGCGCATGACTGACTCAAAGAGGTGCGAGAACGGCCCGTGGCCAATGTCGTGGATCAGTCCGGCGAGGCGAAGCGCGCTGCCTTGTGACTCGGTGATCTGTGAGCGGTTCTTTAGCGACGTGGCGGCCATGCCCGATATGTGCATCGCGCCTAGTGAGTGCTCGAATCTCGCGTGGCGTGCGCCCGGATAGACAAGGTGCGCACCGGCGAGCTGGTTTATCCGGCGAAGGCGCTGAAATGAGGGATCGTCGATGAGGCGCATCTCCGTAGGACTCGCCTCGATAAACCCGTGGATTGGGTCGATGATCTCGGTGATCATGTGCGCATCCTCCGCGAGACGATCTCCATTATGCGCGCGTGAATCTCCTCGCGCGGCGCAGTTGCGTCAAGCGTTGGCCAGCGGCCGCGGCGGGCCATCTGGCGATATATGCGCGAGACCTTGCCGAGAAAGACCGCATCGCGCTCAAAGCGGTCGCGGTTGGTCGACTTGCGGCGAAACGACTCGGCGTGGTGCGAGTCGAGGAGTATGACGATGTCGCTTCTCGGAAGGCCGGCATCAAGGGACTCGAGCCACGCGCGGCGCAGGCCGTTGGCCATGCCATAGGCGACATTGGAGTGGTAATAGCGGTCCATTATGACGGTCCGGCCAGACTCTAGGGCGCGCTCCATCCTGGGGAGGATCTCCCAGCGGTTGGCCGCCATGAGCGTGTGGACGAGCTGCGGGCGCATGTCGCGCCGGCCGGCAAGGAGGCCGGCAAGAACGCGGCCCACGGGGGTCGTATAGTCAGGCAGGCTAAAGAGCGCACATCCCGTGCCGCGCCTGCGCAGGGCGCGCGCGAGCATTGAGGCCTGTGTCCCCTTGCCTGCCTGGTCTGCGCCCTCGATTGTGACTATCACGACGGGGCGGCCCACCATGGGCGATTAAAATGGTGTGGAATCACGCAGCACTAGGCGTATGAGGCCAGCACCTTGCTGTCCATTTGATCAAATAGGCGTGGATCCTGCTGATCGGCTCGATACGGTGATGGCTAGATGAACATGAGCGGGCAGTGATGCTGACCTCATATCGCCAGGTACAGATAAAGTAAATAAACGGTAATGAATGAAGCTCCAAGAACAACATGCTGAATGGAGCATACCACAGAATATTAGGTAAAATAAGACGAATAAACTGGAAATGATTAGAGTGTCATAAAAAAGACTAAGTTTCAGTATTATCCAGCATAGAATCCGAATCAGGTTGTTTGCTGAGCGCATCAAACGTCGTGTTGAGCATCTCATATAGTTTATGAATTTCATTTAACAATACGTCTGGATCAGGTTGACAAACATCATTGGGCATATTCATATGATCAACAAGAATTTTCAAAATTTCATAGTCAAATTTTTCACGTATAGAATTTTTAGAAAACTGAATAGGAAATCTTCCAAAGTCTTTATACTTGTATTTATCCATCAATAATGCTAAAGAATTAATTACATCAGAAGGAAGATGAGACATGTTAGGGATTAGCAACATACGCCATCGAGATATCGATAAACGAGACCATTTTCCACGAGTGATTGTTTGATGTCCCAGTATACTAACAATTCCCCAAATAGAATTGAGCCACACGCACAACGCTTTATGAATAGACGAGTTGTTTTCATATGTGTTTAAATTTATAGCAAAAAAAGTATTAGATAGGACTTTTTCATCACACCATAAAGCAAATGTGTGTATTGTGTCAAGCCATATTCTATCAGGAAGTAGTAAATTAGCAGGGTTGCGTTTTAGAATTTTAGTTCCGTTCGATGTAATTGCATGACAAACTTCATTAGATTGTACATTAATAGTACTCCTAGCACCCTCACCGCCGCCCCACACTACAGGATAAGAACCGGAACCACGTTTAAGTGAATCTGTGAATCTCCTAGATACAACCCCTATAGTACATTGATCACCGATTGAAGACATATGAAGTTTAATATTAAAACAAATATTTCCTTTTTCTATACGATTTAATATGTTCGGGTAGGGAGAGTTAAGAAAAATTGCATAGCGTCCCCAATTGTTAATATGTGATTGTAAATTAGAATGACAGACTTCTGTGATATCTACATCATCATCAGAGAAACACTTTTGAATTTTAGCTGTGAATCGTATTGCATCTAAAATTGATATAAGTGGTGTTTTCAATATACAAAATTTAGTCTTGCGTTTTGCAATATTTGATGTGGATTCATTACCATTAAATCTTTTAGCGACAAACATAATTTCACTAAGATCAGTAGATTCTGAAAAATTGACATATCCGGTTCCATCCATACGACTTATAATGTATTCTATATGACATGTGTTTAAGAGTAATTGCCTAACATCAGTCCATGTAGAACCCTGAATTAATCCCCGCGGTACAACAAATGCAATACGGCCATTGGGTTTAACACGTTGTACGGCGAGATGAATGAACGCGACTCCCAAACCTGCCAATGCAGAACTGTTATGTGAATTGGGAGTACCATTAGGCAATTTAGAAGAATTAATGGGATGAGTCAATGTAAGATCTTGCATAAGCTGTGTAAATCGAGCATCTAATGTGGTAGCATTGTCACCGGTAAAGCCAAAGATGGTATTTCCAGCAGCGCCGCCACGACTCGCACGTGTAAATGGAGGATTCATGATTACTAAATCAAATTTTGTTCTAGGATCAAGTTGTTGTGGAATAGCATAAGGTAATATCATGTCAGCAAGACGTTGTAAAGCAGACTTTGGGATAGCTTTGATCTGTGGAATGATCATCGTTGTATTTTTAGCACCAATTATATCTTTTAATTTAGAAGTAGTTTCCAAATGTAAGCTATCAAAAAGATCATATAACATTTTCATGGTTGGTTGAGTCAGACGATTTTTGTACAAAAATGGGATTATGAAAGAAAGTGTGTTGTAGAATAACTTGAATTCATTTGAATTGTCATAGCATGATTCAAGAGTAGAAATTATACGTGTTGTTTCACGGTTAACTATTGAATTCCAATCAGAAGAAATATCATACGCGCGCAAATCCATCAAACTACTTAGATCGTTCGCAGGTGTGATGGTTTTAGATGAGTCACTTTTACCAAAAACAACATCAGTGCCTTTAACCCGAGGATCATAAGGTAAAAATGCAGTAAGATCAGCTGCTTTTGATAAAAGTTCTAAAGAACCCAGTCTTCCATCACCTGATCCGCTTAACGGAGCTGCAGTTAAATGGAGCTGAGCAACTGGCTCAGATGGTTGTCTCAATAAAAGATTTAATGCAGTAATTTGCAGAGCGTAACGAAGGACATCATAGCCATGCAAATTAGATTCTAAAATTTTCTTGTGAAAAACCCGAGGAGATAAATTAGAAGTTGAGCGATGCAGATCTGCCAAAGCTGAATATGCTGCCATGAGTAATGTACCACTACCACACGCAAAATCAACAACAGAAGTGTTGATCGGAATGCCGTTAGCGAGCTGGTTATCAGTTATTGCCAATCGTGCAAGTAAATATGACGAAGGTATTTGTGTGAAATATGTAGCAAGACCCTTCATGATTTTTTTATCTCCGACAATTTGATGATATAACCGTCCTGCCAGATCCTTGTGAAGTACTGCCGGATTTTCAATGATTTGTGAAACGGTATCAAGTATCTTTTCAAAAAGAATTTTAGTATCAGGGAGAATATTAAGAACCTGAATTGCAACATAAAACACAGGTTCATAATTAATGTTATTGATCATATTTTGAAATTGGGTAATTATCGATTTGCGAAGACTCGTGTGATCAGATTCTAATGGTTTTAGAATATCATAATTTGGTTTGACAGTTTGATAAAATAGTGCAGAAAGAACAATTGAAAGGTAAGCTTGCTTATATATAATCAGTTCGTCAGATGTTTCATCTACTGGCCAATCACCTTGTCCGAGATGTCGATAAAACAAATTTAGAATTTTGCCCGACAAGATTAATTTACTATCAGAAGCCAATAAATGACAAGCAAAATCATGTGCTCCATGTTGTATGAGGGTTACAAATTGATCTACATTTTTCAAAAAATCAGATGATAAATTAAACAATGAAGTTTCCAGATCGCCTAATGTAACAGCAAACCAATCATCATTAGTAGAACTATATGGACGAATAATCTTGATGAAAAAACTAGATTTTTGTAATTGAGATTTAATTTTCAGTGTTCCTCCCGCAATAATTTTTGGATAATGTAGTGCGACAACAATATCAGCATATTTAATTCTTTTTCGAGCATCACGCTGGGCATCAAGCTTGTCATAAGAACATTCTATCACTATTTTGATTCCATCAATATAGCCAATGAGATCAGGGCGTGATCTTTTGGAGTGTGTCTGGGAGTTTTTTTGAGTAATTTCTGCGATCCAGACATTGTTGCCAAACTTTTCGTTCAATAAGCTTTCCAGGACTATACTCACGAGCTAAAGTTCGTGTGACCTTCCACGACCTTCCTGTTCAGGTATGCGTAGATGTTCAGGTTGAACCGCTTGGTCCTGAGGTACTCGCCGACCGCGATCCTCAGCTCGTCCAGGGTTCGTGGTTGCCCCGGGACCCTGACGTCCCTCTTGAGTATGCGCCACGTCCCCTCGATGGCGCTTAGCTGCGGGGATCCCACCGGCAGCTCGATGAGCTTGATCTCGCCGTTGGCGCGCAGCAGGTCCTTGACCGCCCCCGCGCGGTGCTGGGGAGCCCTGTCGACGATGACGGCGATCTTGCCGAACTTCCCGTGCAGCTCCGCAAGGTACTGCGCGAACGTGTCCGCGTTGAACTTGTCGCGCGTCCGGAACGCCTGCCGCCCGTCCTCGGCGATCGCCCCGTACACGACGATCCGCTCGTGGCTCCCGGTGTACGGCTCGTAGACGGGCACCGTGCGCGGCGTCCAGTGCGTCGCCATGCCCCCGGCGTCGTTCACGATGATCGACTCGTCCTGCACCAGCATCGTGTATCCCGCGCGCGCCAGGCGTGGCGCCGCCCCCGCAAGGCGCCGCTGCCAGCTGCGGACGGCGGACGCGCTCGCCCTGTTGACGTGGGCCTTTCGCGGCCTCTTGCGCGAGAGGCCGAACTCGCGCATGAGCCTCCTCACGCTGGCTATGTGGAACAGTGTCCCCGCCGCCCCGGCGATCCTGTCGCGGACCGCGGCCGGGGTCGTGGGGGATCCCGACGCGTCGGCGAGGATCCCGTCGAGCGCCGTTCGCGGCACGGCCAGCGGCCTCCCGGAGCGCGGGAGGTCGCGGAGGGCTGGAAGCCCGCCCTCCCGGTACCGCGCGACCCACTTGCCGACCCACCCCGGGCACCGCATCAGCGTGTCCGCCGTGTCCTCGTGCGTCATGCCCATGTTGACCACGCAGTGCACGGCGAGAATCCTGTCCCTCACGTGCCCGCTCTTCTCGCTGTGGTGCGCGTCCCTCAGCTCCTCCCGCTTCCGGTCGTCCATGCCCTGGCGCGGGAGGGGGCGATCAATATAGCTGCGGGGTCGGGGAAACTTGATCATCTATACGAACTTTAGCTCGTGAGTATATGTTTACTTTATCTTCAAACGCTCGATCAGACATGGCAATCATTTATCACGTATGTGTTTGGAGAAACACGCCGCAGGCGATTACGTCGTATTAAAATCTGAATAATCTCATCAAGGTTAGTGAAATAGTTTGTTGGTGCAATATAAAGAGGGCGACCGACGGTTGTAAAAACATCTTCAATGAGTCGGAGATCTTTATTTGTTATTTGCGGCGTTGCGGCGTTGCGGCGTTGCGGCGTTGCGGCGTTGCGGCGTTGCGGCGTTGCGGCGTTGCGGCGTTGCGGCGTTGCGGCGTTGCGGCGTTGCGGCGTTGCGGCGTTGCGGCGTTGCGGCGTTGCGGCGGGGGGCCTAGAAAGTGGGGAGTTATTATTGTTTGTCAAGATCTAAGCTCCCAAACGCGTATGTAGCATAACAAACACCATCATAATTTACAGCATAGTAAGAACGACGGACAACGCAGGCCACTACTCCACGCCTTACAACAATATACCTCATTGATCGATGACTAAACGGCGAAGAATTCACGAGGCAGGAGATTCTAATGTTGCTACGTGCCGAACTGCTAGCGTCCATTCTGTCACAGGACGAATACGTGGTGCTTAATATGCGCTATGCAGGGAGCACCACGCTACATGACGAAGGATTTATAACCAAATTGGCCGGCACCTGCCCCCATGGGAATGACGGACACGGTCGCACGCGAGGTCTCGCGCGAGATTGGGTCAAAGACACGCGAGTTCTACGAGTTTGTCCTGCCGGCCGTTGACATTCACATGTCGGGCCACGAGATCACCGTCACAGTCGACGTGCCGGGCTTTCCAAAGGACGCGATCGACGTGAGGCTTGATGGCAACGCGCTGATCGTGCGCGCACGGCGCGAACGGCCCGAGGGCGAAGATAATGACATTGTCTGCGCGCAGAGGCCGCTCCTAGTCGACAAGAGGATACGCCTCCCGCTAGGGGCAGAAGACATTGCCGAGTCGGTCAGCTCGGCGCGCTGTGAGGACGGCGTCCTGACTGTCACCGTTCCGCGCGAGCGGCGCGGGACGAGCATACCGGTACAGTAGGCTAGCGCCGTCCGAGCAGGACAAATGCGGCAATTATTCCAATCGATGCCATCATTCCAACTGCGCCGGCAGCAGCCGAGCCAGACGCATATATCACCGCAGAGCCGATAAACGTTGATGCTGCCAGGATGCTGCCCGGCAATAGCGTTCCGGATCGCGCGGGCCGGGCGCGCTCGGACTTTGCGTCATCAAGAAAGCGCCGCATCTCTGGGGCGAGCTCGACGACATCGCCAACAGATGTGATGAGGCGCGCGATTCCTGAGCGCACCTCCGAGACGTATGCCTCCTCGAGCATGTGCTCCTCCTCTAGTATCTCCTTGAGGACCGCCATGAACGTAAACTTTACGCCATGCGTCTTGTAGATGCCCTCAAGGAGCGTCGCCATTCTCATGTAGAGTGACAGGTGCTTTGGCAGGAGAAACGGAAAGTTGCCCATTGTGCGGTTGACAAGGTCGACGAGTATGTTGACCTCTAGCTCGCTTGCGCGCCGGCCATGCATCGACCTGATGCTCAGCGCTATGGCCTGCTCGATGACGCGGCGGTTATAGTCAGGAACGAGCATGCCGAGGTCGTCCATTGCCGTCACTGCGCGCGCGGCGTTCTTGTCAGAGAGGGCCGCATAGAGGCGTATGAGCCTAAGGCGCGTCTCGTCATCTAGCCGGCCCACCATGCCATAGTCATATAGTATAATCCGCCCGTCTGGCGCCACAGAGAGGTTGCCGGGGTGCGGGTCGGCGTGAAAGACGGGGTGGCGCAGGAGCATGAGAAAGAAGAGCTTGTGTATGTCTATGACTAGCCTCTCGCGGTCTATGCCCATGGCCTCAAGGGCCTCGATATCAGTCACCTTTGTGCCCGGTATGTACTCCATTGTCAGTATTGCGCTCGTTGAGCGGTCCTCGTGGACGGCGGGCATGATTACGCCGCGGCTGTGGGCCAGGCTCTTGCGTATTGAGCGCAGGTTCTCGAGCTCGACGCCATAGTCCATCTCCTCGTGTATCGTCTCGACAAACTGCGCAAACATTGCCTTTACGGTGATGCCCAGGTTTGAGTTGATAAAGCGCAGTGCGGCCGGAAGGAGCGCCTTTACGTCGCGAAGGTCCTCGCGCACGGCACGCTCTATTCCCGGCCGGCGAACCTTTACGACTACGTCCTGGCCTCGCAGGCGCGCGCGGTACACCTGGCCAAGGGACGCGCCCGAGATCGCCTCATGAGATATCTCATCAAAGGCCTCGTCAACTGGCCCGAGCTCGCGCTCGATCTCGGGGAGAACCTCGCTGAACGGCGCGGCCGGCACGTCGTCCTGGAGGCGCGAGAGGACGTCCATGTACGGCTTTGGCAGTATGTCAGCGCGCGCCGAGAGCCACTGGCCGAGCTTTATGTAGACAGGCCCGAGGTCGATGAACGCGTCGAGGACACGCTGCGCATTGCGGCGATAGCGCTCCATGTCTGACTCGGTGTTCTCCTTTTTTAGCCATTTTTTGCGATCAGAGCGTAGCGCGATGACTGACGGCGCAAGCTTGATCAGTACTCGCAAGGAGCGCACGCGCAGCATCATGACTCACCGCGCAGCCTCTTTGCGAGGAGGTATGTGGCATATCCGAGGAACGGGGCGGCAACTGCCCCGAGGAGAACCTCGGGGGCGTCATGGAGAATGTGGCCCACGGGGTCACGGCGCGGGTCGGCGTGATCGACGTGGACTGTGTACCTGTCGGCGTAGCGGCGTATGTGGAGGTTGCCATAGCGGTACTGTGCGATGGCCCCGCGCCTGTCGCCGAGGCGGGTCTCCTCGACCCAGGACGGCAGGTCCTCGCGGACATCTAGTGGGACATCTATCTCGTCGCCAGACATTGGGCGCGAGGCGCCCCCCGTTGGGATATAATCATTGCATGTCAGGCGTGTGGCGCGCGCGCCTGCGCCGTCGCACGAGGACGACCGCACCCACTGCCACGGGCGCGGCGAGGAGGAGCGCGAGCATGTTGGACGTGTTGTCCTCCTCGACGACTGGCTCGGGTATGACCACAGTCGTCTCGTACGATATGATCGTCTCCTCGCGCGTCGAGTCCTTGAAGCGCACGTCGATGCGGATGTCATGCTCGCCATAGCGCGCCTCGCCCTCAAACTCGACGGGCATGCTAAATGGCACGGGCGAGTCAGTCTCGATCTCGTCTATAAACTGTATCGAGGCGGCAAGGTTTGAGCCGCCAAGCGGCACAAGGGACGCAAAGCCAAAGAGCGCATCCTCGTTGCCCTCGTTTATGACGTCGCCGACTATGGTCGGGCGGCCCCCAAGATCCGCAACCCGCACGTCGTATATGCGCGCGTCGATGAGGCCGCGCACGTAGAGGTCGGCGATGCGAGTGATTGACTGCGTGTCGCCCTGCGCGTTGATGTACGATATTGCGAGCGGGACGCGCAGGACGTCGCCGCTGAGCGAGCCGGGGACGTACACGTGCGCCTCGAGTGCGCGCGACTCGCCGGGACCGATGTTGCCGAGATCCCAGCTCGACTCGCGTATGACGACATTGTCAATGTTCGTCATTGACTGGGCAGAGTCAACCTGTGTGCTAGACGCAATCACCTCGACTCCAGAAACCTGCGCGGTTCCCGAGTTTGAGACGTCAATGATAACGCTGTTCTCGCGAAGCGACGTGATGAACGAGTCGCGCGCGCTTGCGTTTATCACACTGTCGCCAGTCACGTCAATGTTAAACTCGAAAAACTCGTTGCGCGTTCCGGACTCGCGAATGCGCGAATAGTCCACCCTTACCGTCGCAGGATGCTCGTCGATGGTTGCCTGTGGGCTGACATTGACATAGAACGTCAGGTAGAACGTCTCGCCGGCGTTGGCATTGTCCTCGGCGTCGGCAATTGCCGCGCGCGAGCCGTCATGCGCGCTCAGGGCCAGGGGGAGTGCGAGCTGGCCGCGTATTCCCGTGATGTCATGCGTGCCCACGTTGGCGATTGCGACTGTGATTGGCACGTTGGCATCACCTGGCCGAACCTCCATCTTTGCGGACGGAAGGCCAAAGTAGGCATCAAGGTAGCGTATGCCGCCAAACTTGCGATCAAAGGGAGACGGCGTCTGCGCGTCGGCCTCTGGCAGCACGAGCGGGGCCGCCGTGCATGCGCCGAGCGCTGCTGCCACGATGGCCACGGCGGCGAGCATGGGCGCGCTCACTCGAGCTCACCCTCGTGCGCCATGCCGTCCTTTATCGATATGACCCTGTCAACGTCGCCGAACTGGTGCCTGTCATGCGTCACTATGACAAACGTCTGGCCCATCTCGCGTGCCATGGACTTCATGAGTTCGATCGTAGTCGACGCAGTCTTGGAATCGAGGTTGCCGGTGGGCTCGTCGGCGAGGACGAGGGCCGGACGGTTGATGAGGCCGCGCGCGATGGCTGCCCGCTGGGCCTGCCCGCCGGATATCGCATTGGCCCGCTTGTGCATCTGATCGCGCATGTCGACGGCCTCTAGGAGCTTTGCCGCACTCGACGCGCCGGCAGGCGCATCACCGAGTATCTTTTGGGGCAGCTCGACGTTCTCAATCACGCTCAGCTCGGCAAGGAGGTTTGAGAACTGGAAGACAAAGCCGAGACGCGAGCTGCGAAACGACGAGAGCTCGCCGTCAGTCAGGCCAGAGGTCTCGACGCCGTCTATCTTTATGCTGCCCGTCGTGGGCCGGTCCAGGAGGCCGATCATGTTGAGCAGCGTGGACTTGCCCGAGCCCGAGCTGCCCACAATGAGGAGAAACTCGCCGCGCATGACGGTGAGTGAGACATCGCGCAGCGCGCGTGTCTGGATGACTCCGACCTTGCCCGCGCCGTACACCTTTGAGAGGCCGCTTATCTCAAGGACCGCATCAGCCATAGCGCATCGCCTCCACTGGCAGGAGCTTGGTAGCCTTGTACGACGGGTATATCGACGCAATCACTGCTAGCCCAAAGGCGAGGAGTGCCGTGCGCCCAATGGCGGCCCAGTTGTAGGTCACCTCTAGGGCAATGCTCCCTGAAAAGCTCATCTTTGTCTCCTTTGCGTATACCGTATAGCCGAGGCCCACTGCGGTGCCAGTGGCGGCGCCAACAGCGCCCATGATCATGCCCTGTGCGATAAAGATGACGAGTATGTCCTTGCGGCGAGCGCCAATGGCGCGCATTATGCCAATCTCGCGTGTCTTGCCGCTCACTATCATCATCTGTATCGTCACGATCGCAAAGGCGGCGGACATCATTCCAAAGAGGCCGATCATGTTGATCATCGCAATGCCAGAGCGGAATCCGGCAAGCTGCGACTCGGCTGCCTCTTCAATGGTCTCGGCCTTAAAGTCATCAGCGGAAAATGACGCAAGGAACAAGTCGCGCACGTTCGCTGCCTCAAGGGGCTCGTTGAGCCTTACTATCATCGAGCCGCTCGCGTCCTTGCGGTCGAGTATGTCGCGCAGCGTGTCGATGTGCATTATGAGGCTCATGTCCATGCCGGCCCCGCCGGCGGACTCGGATATTCCGCTGATCGTGAACCGCCTAAACTGGTCAATGCCCCAACGGTCGACTATCTTTATGCGGATGTTGTCGCCGATCTGCAGGCCGCCAAGGTCGCGCGCAACAGAGGCGCCGATGACCATCGACGAGCGTGACGTGACGTACTGGCCCTCAGTCACAGTCTCGTGCATTGCCGATGCGCGCATGTCATAGCGCGGGTCGACGCCGACTATGGGTATGCCAAACTCCTCATAGCGCATGCCCGTCCCAGTCGCGTTTACCGATGCCGACGAGCCTAGCCGCGGGGCCGCCGCCGAGACCTGCGGAAGGCGCTCAAACCATCCCACTAGGAGCGAGTCAGACTTGTCGATATAGTCCTCCTCGTTGGTCACGTAAATGTCGCCAAACTGGTATGCCTTCATGTCGCGAACAAACGCGTCATAGAGGCCCTGGAATATGACAAAGTTGACGTGTATGACTAGGATGCCCACGGTGATGGCTAGGATCGCCCCGATCATGCTGCCCCTGCGGCTCGTCAGCATGCGAAGCGCGAGGCGCACGCGATAGTCCATGCGATAGGATAAAAGCGTCTTATATTTAAGGTATTTCCCATACCTGCGGCATGGTTGGGACAATTCTAGGCATAAAAAGTCTAAAATATGACCTAAATGACCACCTGACATCACATATGGACAGCATGGACATGGGGGTCCTCTCGTGCCTCCTCAACGACTGCAGGATGCCTGACAGGCAGGTCGGCCTGCGCGTCGGCCTCTCCGGCGGCGCGGTTCGCTCAAGGGTCGAGAGGATGGAGCGCAACGGGCTTATCCTGCGCTATACGCTAAAGGTCGAGCCGCCGGCCCTGGGCCGCGGCGCCTTTTTTGCCGCAGTTTCGGGACAGGACACTGATGCGATAATGTCGCAGGTCAGGCTAGTCGGCGAGCCCTTTGTCGTCGTTCCGTGCGTCGGCGGCATAACGGTCTGCGGGGTTGCCGTGACTGGCGACGTGCAAGAAAAGATACGCCTTGCGCGCGAGCTCTGGCGCGACATGCGCCTCTTGACGATATTTGAGGCCGAGGCACCGTCGTATCGCGCACGCCTGACTAGGACCGACCTTGCGATAATGGCGGCCCTCATGGAGGACCCCAGGGCCGCAGTCGAGACTGTCGCTAACGCGACCGGATTCTCCTCCAAGACAGTCACGCGCTCGATCGAAAAGCTTCGCGAGGACAGGTCTGTCCAGTTTATGGCAGTCTATGACCCAATGAAGGCCGCGCCATACATACCGCACGTCATACTCGCCGGAGTGAGTGACGAGCCGGCCGAGGCCGCAGTCAGGCTGCGCGAGCTGCTCGGTGGGCACTTTATGCAGGATCCGATACTCACGACAAACCAGATAGTGCTGTTCTTGCAGAGTGAGAGCATCTATGGCCTTGACGGCCTGACGCAGAAGGTTCGAGATGCTGACGGTGTCGTCTCGGCAGACCTGTTTATACCAAAGAGGATGCTCTTTCTGCAGGAATGGGCAGAGCCGGCCCTTCGCGAGGCAATAGAGTCCCCGACGCTCCACATAGCACCGATGGCAGGTGCGCAGTGAATGGGCAAGAGGACGATATACAGGGGCAAGATCGTCGGCCTCACCGTTCACGACATAACGGTGGAGGGAAGGCGCGTGCGGCGCGAGATTATAGAGCATGGTGGGGCAGCCGCTGTCCTGGCCTTTGATGAGGACGGAAAGGTGGTCCTAGTAAGGCAGCACCGCTTTCCGCTCGGGTATGTCCTAGAGATACCGGCCGGCACGCTAGAGCGCGGCGAGGACCCGCGCGCGTGCGCCTCGCGCGAGCTCATGGAGGAGACAGGGCACAGGTCAGGGCGCCTCTCGCGCCTGATTGCGTACTATCCCTCAATAGGCTACAACATGGAGGTCATACACTGCTATCTGGCGCGGCGCGCCGTAAAGGTCGCCGAGATCGACCCAGACAATGACGAGTTTATCACGGTTGTAAAGATGGACCTTGACAGGCTCGTCAAGATGATCCTCGCCGGCAAGATACAGGACTCAAAGACGATATGCGCGGTTTTGGCGTATGTTGGCCGCAGCAAGTGAAAATAAAAGACTTGGCTGCCACCACCCTTGCGGACTAGGTGGCGAGGGTCGGTATGACGGTTCAAGCAAGCCTTATAATCCACAGTATTGAGACGTGTGATGATGGCATCGGTAACTGTTACAGGCACGCAGGTTATTTTGAACGAAGTGGTCATTGACAATGGAAAGATCGCTGCAGCAATTAACAAGATTGACACTGATTCAAGGATTGAGTTTATAGAACGTGCAATAGATGTGTATTTGTCGGCTATTGACATATCTGGAGAAGGAGCAAAAATAGAGTTTTTGGGCGAAAAAGTAAAGGCGCACACAATAACCATGATGACGAACGTGGAGGATGTAAGGCAAGCTATGAAGCAGGCCATAGAAGATAGTGAAAAAAGAGTCAAAGATAACTTGGAACAAAGTGATGATACGCTCAGAAAATTTCTCAACGAGGCGATTGAAAAGCTGTCTACGTTTGGAAGTAGAGAGCACGAAAGATCTCCAACCGATGCAGGCAAAGAATATGAAAATCTTGTCGCCCATATGATCCGCGATATTGCAAGTACCATGGACGTGCCATTCAGGAGGGTGGGCACCAAGTCGGCAAAAGAAAATAGAAAAGGAG
The DNA here is from genome assembly GCA_963693095.2 of Cenarchaeum sp. Lineage (GTDB taxonomy): Archaea > Thermoproteota > Nitrososphaeria > Nitrososphaerales > Nitrosopumilaceae > JAHRAL01. Next base: position 1,782,991 of record OY843768.1, on the reverse strand, counting down.
ACTGCATAGTAGATTTCAAAGAGGGGAGAGTGGTGTTCGAAATTAAGAATAGAAAGGACATGTCGCCCGAGTACGTCATGGATGAGATATCCAAGGCTGTCAAGAACCACGATGCTAATTTTGGAGTGTTTATAGCACGAAACGTTGAAGATCTGTCTAATGTTGATACAATTGGCACGCTCGGAGAACAGTATATGGCATGTGGGATGGAAAAGGTTGGTGTGGAGCTTCCGGGAATCTTAAAAATGGTTTGCCAAATGGCATGTATAAAGATGGCAGCTAAAAGAACATCATCAACGGCAATAAACAAAATGGAAATTGAGAGAGTGTGCGAAGAAGCTAAACGTGATATGATAAAGGCGCTAGGGAAGTGTACAAATATTGAAAATGCGGCATCTAGCCTAAAATATGAATTGCTGAAAAATGTAAACCAATCACTTGCTGAAATTCTTAAGCTTGTGAAAACAGAGTAAAATGATACCAAAATAAATTTTCAAATATTCTAGTTCATATAAAAAAACAACACTAACGAACATTATGATACAGTGTTGGTTCGAGTATCAAATCATGAGGATGATCCACGTATATGCATCTACAGTTTGAATGAATTATGATAAACACATCAAAATCACTTCGTAACTTATCATATGTAAATCAAGAAAAATATAGCATTTCAGAGATAGGTGATTTGTACAAGGTCAGCACCTCTCTGCTCACTTGGTCAAATAGGAGGATCTGCCGATCTACTCATCACAACGACACCAGCCCAAGCACATGAGTAGACAAAGGCGACGACCCCACACGTCGATTTTACCAAATAGTTTATTTAAACCCCTACTCGCCACTTGACTCAAGGTGAGTCCATAGCAGAGGACCGCCCTAGGGACGGCGGGTGCAGGCGTATTCTGCACCGTCGACCTGTTTTCTAAACAATAACAAGTGTTATGCGCCCATGATATCGATCTTTGTGCCTTTCACCAATTATTTAGGTTATACAACTATGCTCGCAAGTAAGAGTTCTGTCAGTGCCACGCAATGTGAAAGTTCTCGCGGGACGAAAGCTCCGATGTGTCAAGACACAACAGCTGGCGAGTGTTGGGTCTGATACAGCCGTGGTACGCAGAACGGACACGGCATCTAGAAGTACGGCTCTCGAAGCCATCCTCGACTAGCCGCGACGCTGATAGTGTGTGAATTCTTCAAAGAATTTATTAAGTCCCACACGTGCCACCCGATTCAAGGTGAAAAGCCGGTCTGATGGCCACCCCAGAGGCGGCGGCTGCGGTTGTATAGCCGCTCCGCCGTCTCGACTTTAAGATATAATAAAAGGGTCATGTATGCCGCCGTCATATGTTTTGACGAGTTTTGTTAGTTTTGCAGACATGTTTGCAAAATTATTGTCTCCGTTTCTATATCTGTTTATAACATATGCTATTATATCCGCTGCCTGTATAAGCACGTCATCTCGCGAGTTAACATAATCTATTCCAGTCACACGGCTAGTTTGTATTTTTGGTATAATGCCACTGGTGTGTTTAAAATTGTCAAAAGCTGTGGCAATTGTTTTCTGATCATTGGGCGGCACAAAGTCCGAGACTATGTGAATGCTATCTATTGGTTGAGTATATACAAGCTTTTCAAGACGCTCAAACAAGGTTGTCATTGCGTATGTTAGAACATGGTCTTGATCATATTTTTTAGATAGTTTTTTATTAGTTGTTACTGTCCCAAGAATACTAATATCAAATTCATATACAAGATTCACTATTGCGTTAAAAATAGCTATTTTTTGTGCAAGAGGCTTTATTCGCGGACCTATACTGACGAGCAAAAGTTCGTGCCATGATCAAACTTTCCCGACCCGCATGCTATATGGATCGCCCCTCCCCACGCCCCGCATGGAAGGCCAAGAGCTGGAAGCGTTCCGCAGGGCACTCCGCGACGAGAGGGACGCCGACGTCAGGTACAGGTTTGCCGCGGTCAACATGCACGAGAACCGGGGGATGACGCGCGAGGAGGTCGCACTTGCGCTCATGCAGTGCCCCAGGTGGGTCGGCAAGTGGGTCGCGCGCTACCGGAGTGGCGGTGTCGAGGCCCTGCGGGACCGCCCCCGCCCCGGCAGGCCGCCGCTGGTCGCGCGGCAGAGGCTTGGCCGCCTGATTGGCCGAATGCCCGGGCGCGTCACGCCCGCAGAGGTCATGCTGGAGATCGAGCTGGCCACCGGCGTGAGGTTCCACATGTCGTACGTCAGGAAAATAATGCGCAGGGCCGGCCTCTCCGCCAAGCGGACGCGCCTGGTGCACGTGAACAGGGCCGACGGGCCGACTGTAGCCAGCTGGCAGCGCAGGGTGCGGCGCAAGATAAGGCGCCTCAGGCGCGCCGGATTCACCGTCGTGGTGCAGGACGAGACCATCGCCGTGCACGGCGCCGCCGGCGGATCAAAGTACTGGTCGCTCGTGGGCGTCCCCGTCGTCGCCCCGTACACCGGGGGCCACAGGAGGGTCGTGGTGTACGGCGCGATCTCCACTGACGGGAAGCAGATCTTCCGGGTGCGCGACAGGTTCGATGCGGAGACGTTTGTCGCGTTCCTGCGCGACATGCGCAGGAGGTTCGGCAGGGTCGCCGTGATCGTCGACAGGGCGCCGCAGCACAGGGCCGCGGCGGTGAGGGACTATCTTCGCGCCCACAGGGCGGTGAGGCTGATCGAGCTGCCCACCGGCTCGCCGTACCTCAACGCGATCGAGGAGGTGTGGCGGCAGGCAAAGCGGGCGCTGCTGGTCTCCGAGCACTACCCCACCATGGGGGAGATGCGGACGGCGGTGTCACGGCACTTCAGGCACACGAGGTACCGGCTCGACGTGATGGCATACCTGGGCCGGACGTCGCTGGAATGCGGCACGGACTTTTGATCGGCAGTATAGGTTTTTTTTGCGTCCATACCCTCGCATTATATTTTTCCCATGTAGTTCCCATACGCCAGGATCATATTCTGGCATCAATCCACGTTTAAATCCACGTATACTGTCAATTAATCTTATCAGATTTTCTGGACTTCCTGTAATGCACGCGAGTACAAAATGGGTACTTTTTCCATCCTTGCCCGATTCGTCTACGTAGGCCTTCCATTCTACCATTCTGCCCACCTGGCTCCAACACACAATGGGTGCACCGTTGTTGGATCGGCATGGTGATCGTTTGCGATCATGATCGCGCGTGTTGATCCCGTCATCTGCAATTAACACTCGTGCATGCTTTTGTCATGATCCCGCAACAATTCTTTACAAAGTTGATCCGTTGTGTTGACAAGTTGTGATCGCAGGGACAGCGTTCCGACGGCGATCTAGTCCAGTCAGACCCCAATAGTCGAACATGTGCCAGAACTGGTTCAGGGCAATGCGTGGTTGAGCGCATCCAGGGGTGACCCACAGGATTACGCACGAGGCCCAGAGATATGTTTATAATGCTCCTGTCCGACAGCCTGACTCAAGGTGAAACGCCTGTCTGAAGGCCGCCCTAGGGGCGGCGGGGGCGGTTGTAAGGCCGCACCGTCGTCCCGTTTCTAAAATATGGCAGAGTTGATCCACAGGACTACGCACGAGGTTTCGAGATATGTTTACAAGGCTCCCGTCCGGCAGCCTGACTCAAGGTGAAACGCCTGTCTGGAGGCCGCCCTAGGGGCGGCGGGGGCGGTTGTAAGGCCGCACCGCCGTCCCGTTTCTAAAATATGGCAGAGTTGATCCACAGGACTACGCACGAGGTTTCGAGATATGTTTACAAGGCTCCCGTCCGGCAGCCTGACTCAAGGTGAAACGCCTGTCTGGAGGCCGCCCTAGGGGCGGCGGGGGCGGTTGTATGGCCGCACCGCCGTCCCGTTTCTAAAATATGGCAGAGTTGATCCACAGGACTACGCACGAGGTTTCGAGATATGTTTACAAGGCTCCCGTCCGGCAGCCTGACTCAAGGTGCAAAGCCGGTCTGATGGCCACCCCAGGGGCGGCGGCTGCGGTTGTATAGCCGCTCCGTCGTCCCGTTTCTAAAATATGGCGAGGTGACCACAGATCCCTGCGCGACAACACTTGCGAGCCTTGGCGTTGCCGATGTCAGGCCGGTGCGCGGCCTACTCGCGCTCCCCATAGTCTGGCGTGATAAGGTCGGCCACATCAGCCCACGAGCGCTCGACGCGCTCAAACATGTGCAGAATGTCAAGATAGTCAAGCTGAACCCCGCCGCGTCGCTCGAGGGATGACCTCAGTGAGGCTATCTTTTTCTGGAACTCGCGGTGCTCTCGTATGGCCTCGATCGCAGTGGCACGGCTGCGCGTGATGAGCGCCTCGACTGCAAGGTCGGCGACGCGCGCAGAGTTTTTGGCCATGTCATGCATTCTAGTCAAGTCTGCCTGCGGAACCGTCGTCTCGGCGAGCGCATTGGCGAGCTCGACTACGGCGTCACCGGCCCCCTCGACGAGGTTTGCCGCAATGCGATAGTCAAGAACGTCGATATTCGCGAGGCTAAACGCGCTGGCAAGGCGCCGGTCGGTCATGACGCTGCGTATGAGGCGGACGAGCAAAAAGTACTGCCGGTTGACCTCGTCATCCCTGCTCGCAAGCGCGCGCAGTCCAGACCGGTCGCGTGACTTTATCGCCGCGAGTATCTCACCATGCATGCCCACCACAATCGCGTTCATCCTCTTTAGTATCATCTGCGGCCGGAGTGTCGTCGCATCGGGCAGAAACTGCATACTCACTCCCTGGCCGCTCTCCTCGACTATCTCCATGCCGACGAGGCGCCTCATCGCGTGGCGTATGTTGTCGTGGTCTGCTGCCGGAATGTCGCCCTCGCCGGCGATGCGGATGATGTCATAGCCCAGTAGGTACGCGCCCGTGATGTTTGCGACAATGTTCTCCCTGCCGGGCAGGGGGTATGATATCTCGAGCTCGCGCGCCGGCGTCGACTCGCCGGAGGCGCTCAGGACTAGCGTGTCGCGCTCGGTCTCGAGGCCGACTTCGGCGCCCTTTGCGAGCGAGTTGGCATCGACCCACTCCTTTGGCAGCGAGACGAGCATGCTGCTCCCAATCCTCTGCAGGCGTCGGCGGAATTTAGCCAATTTAAACTGGTTTAAGGGATTTAATCCGTATTTTTATATTTTGCCCATAATTTAGGCTCACGCATGAGGGGTGTGGCATTCTGCCCGGCGCACATCACAGGCTTCTTCAAGGCCGAGATGGACACGGCCGATGCGCTCAGGGCCGGCTCGATGGGAGCCGGATTCTCGATCGCGCACGGCGTTCGGACCGTCGTCGAGGCCGAGCCGTCAGCGGCGCCACAGAGCGACATACGGGCCGGCGGCCACAGTACTGCAGACACTGCCGTCTCAAAGGCCGTGATCACTAGGTATGAGGCGCTCTTGGAGCGCCCCCACTCCATTAGGGTTCACCACGAGATCGGCGTGCCAGTCGGCTATGGCCTCGGCTCGAGTGCCGCCGTTGCGCTCTCGCTCTCGCTTGCGCTAAACGCCGCGCTAGGGACAGGCCTCTCGCGCCAGCGCGCCGCACAGGTCGCGCACACTGCCGAGATCGAGTGCAGGACCGGCCTCGGCGATGTTGCCGGCGCCCTTGATGGCGGATTTGAGATCAGGACTACTGCTGGCGCGCCCGGCGTTGGCATTGTGGAGAGAACCCCGTCTGACTCGCGCGTCGCCCTCGTGTGCTTTGCGCCAATGTCAACGCACGACTTTATCACGGACAGGATAGAGAGCATAAACGGCCTGGGCGGCAGGATGGTCGAGGAGCTCCGCTCGTCGCGCGACAGTCGGGCATTCCAGGACATGTCAGCGCGCTTTGCCGGATACATCAATGTCATCACGCCACGCATGCGCGACGTGATGGACGCGCTGCGCGATGCTGGGATTGCGTGCGGCGTTGCGCTCTTTGGCGAGACGGTCTTTGCCATGGTCGACTCTGGCTCAGAACCGCGCGCGCTGCGCATACTCGGCTCATGCGGCGGTCAGGTCTTGCGCTCAAGTGTCGACAATGCCGGAGCGCGCCTCGAATAGTCGGTGCGCGCACGATGGGCCACATTCCGCGATCACATCCGCGCGCCGAGTCGCTGCGCATCCGCGAGGGCCTCGTCTCCGGGTTTGGTGCCGGACTCGTGGCCCATGAGGGCCTCATTGCGCACGGACGCGGCGAGGCCTTTGACTATCTCCTCGGCGAGCGCACGAGCCGGCGCGCGCGCTCGTCGATCAGTGCGGCAGCCGCAATGCTCCTCCTCGCCGAGCGGCCAGTCGTCTCGGTCAACGGCAACGTGGCCGCACTCTGCGCAAGGGAGGCCATCGGCGTTGCGCGCGCAGCCGGTGCGCGCCTAGAGGTAAACCTGTTCTATGACAGCATCGCGCGCCGCAAAAAGATAGCCGCGCGCCTTGCGTCCCTCGGCGCGCGCGGGGTTCTTGGCGTCTCGCGATCCTCGCAGGTGAGGCTCGGTGGCCTAGACTCGGCACGGCGCATCATCGACTCGCGCGGCATCGCCGCCGCTGACGTCGTCCTCGTTCCCCTCGAGGACGGCGACCGAGCCGAGGCCCTAGTGCGGGCCGGCAAGCGGGTCATCGCCATAGACCTCAACCCGCTCTCGCGGACCGCGCGAGCCGCAGACATCACCATAGTCGACAATGTCGTGCGGGCCATGGGCCTGCTCGCCTCGCGCTGCTCGACGCTTCGGCGTGCAGGCGGCAGTCGGCTCGCGCGAATCGTCGCCGCACATGACAACGCCGATGCCCTCGCGGGGCACATACATGACATCAACGTGCGACTAGGGAGGATGGCAGGCCGTGGCCTCTGCTAGGGAGATCACGGCCCTAAAGGGCGCAAGGAGGATATCGTGCGTGACTGCGTATGACGCGACGATGGCCACGCTACTTGATCGCGCCAGAATCGACATTCTCCTAGTCGGCGACAGCGCCGGAATGGTGATCATGGGGCAGGACTCTACGCACGGTGTCAGCATGGACGAGATGGCCATCTTTACGCGCGCAGTGGCCGCAGCACGCGCACAGGCCCTTGTTGTCTCGGACATGCCCATCGGGTCATACGACAATGAGGACTCGGCCGTCTCTGGGGCGCGTGCGCTAGTTGCCGCCGGCGCGCAGGGCGTAAAGGTCGAGGGCGGCACAGAGGTCTGCGCGCAAGTTGCCGCAATCGTCGCCTCGGGGGTGCCAGTCATGGGCCACATCGGCTACCAGCCGCAGACCTCGACGGGAACCAGGAGACACGGGCTCACGCGCGAGGATGCCGTGGGCCTCGTGGGTGCGGCGCGCGCACTAGAGTCCGCCGGCGCGTTTGCGATGGTCCTAGAGATGGTCAGCTCGGAGGCTGCTGCAGACGTGACTGCGTCAGTTGGCATCCCGACCATTGGGATCGGCTCGGGATCCTCGTGTGACGGGCAGGTTCTCGTTGCGCACGACATGCTCGGCATGTACGAGCGCATTCGGCCATCGTTTGCAAAGAGGTATCGAGACCTCGCCTCAGAGATAACGGCTGCCGCGTCCGAGTACCGCAGTGATGTCGAGTCTGGCGCATTTCCCTCAGAGGCCCACTCGTTCTCGATGGGGGGCACATGATGGCAAGGCGCACCGTCGCAAAGGACATCACCGGCTCAGAAGGCTCTGGCCTCGCCGGAAGGAGGGTCGTTCTCTGCGTGGCCGGCAGCGTCGCCGCATACAGGGCCATAGACGTCGCGCGCCTACTCATGCGCCACGGGGCCGACGTCACGTGCGTGCTCAGCTCTGCGGCAACGCGCCTCATAAGGCCAGAGTACTTTCGATGGGCGACAGGCAACGCGCCAGTCACCAGGCTCACCGGAAGGCTCGAGCACGTCGAGCTTGCTGACTATGGCAGGTCTGACCTCGTCGTAGTGTATCCGGCAACTGCCAACACGATAGGCAAGCTCGCCTCGGGAATAGATGACACGCCGGTGGCGACTGTCCTGACAGTGGCCCTTGGCTCAAAGATACCGATCATCGCGTGCATGGCAATGCACGCCTCGATGCACGCAAATCCGGCCGTGCGGCGCAACACGGCATTCCTGCGCAAGAGCATAGAGTTCGTCGAGCCTACGATCCTGGAGGGAAAGGCAAAGGCCCCCGAGCCCGAGGCCGTCCTGCGCCGCGCACTAGAAGTCCTGGGCGCCTCGAGTGCCCTGCGCGGCAAGCGCGCACTCGTCGTGGCCGGCCCGACCTCTGAGCGCATCGACGCGGTCCGGTCCATAGTGTCGCACAGCACGGGCGAGACGGGCACGCTCGTGGCATCCGAGCTCGCCGCCGCCGGCGCGCGCGTGCGGATGGTCTACGGGCCGGCGTGCGTGCGCCCGCCTGAAGGCATCGGCGTCACCAGCGTGACTAGCGCCGCCGAGATGGCGCGCGCCGTGCGGGCCGAGCTTCGGGCAGGCACTGACATTGTCGTCATGGCAGCAGCCGTCTCAGACTATGCCCCGTCCTCCCAGTCACGCTCAAAGATGCCGAGCCGGCGGGCCGCCCTCACGCTCAGGCTCGTGCCCACGCCAAAGATAGTCGACGGCATCCGCAGCGCGTGCCCAAAGGCCGTCATCGTGGCCTTCAAGGCCGAGGCCGGCGTCTCGCACGCAAGGCTCGTCTCGTCTGCGCGCTCAAAGATGGCAAAGTGCGACGCGGACATTGTCGTGGCCAATGACGTGGGGGGGCGCACTGGGGGCCGGCGCGCGACAGTCATACTAGAGCGCGGCAAGAGGACCGGCCCGCGGCGCAGGCGCACGGCCGCCGAGCTCGCGCGCGCCGTGAGGGTCGCCATCGAGGCACGCGTTGCCTCAGACGACAACTAGGTCCTTTGTGAACTCGTGGAGCGCAGCCGGCCGCTTGCGCACGATGACAGAGTCCTCTATTCTCACGCCAAACGTGCGCGGAATGTATATTCCGGGCTCGACTGTTATTGTCATGCCCCGCACTAGGTCACGCGTGCTGCGCGCCGAGATCGAGGGCTCCTCATGCACGTCAAGGCCAATGCCGTGCCCTGTCGAGTGGACAAAGCGCGCGCCGTACCCCTCTGAGAATATGTGATCGCGGCACGCAGAGTCTATCGACTTGCATGACGCGTTTAGCGCAAGCGCGTCTAGTCCGCGCTCTTGGGCCTCCTTTACAATCGCATAGACTTCGCGCTGCTTGTCGCCGACAGAGCCGACTCCAAACGTGCGCGTCGCATCAGACACATACCCGCGATAGCGCAGCGTGATATCGACGGTGACGAGGTCTCCGCGCTCAAACTTTCTCTGTGTGACCTGCGCATGTGGCAGCGCAGAGTTTGGGCCGCTCGCTATGATGAGCGGGTTTGTCGTGTACCTGTATCCCGTGTCAAATAGCTCGTTCTCTGCAGCATACGACATTAGCTTTGCCTGGAGCTCAGACTCGCGCATTCCGGCGCACATGACACTTGTGCAGAGCTCAAACATCTTGTCTATGACTGAAGACGCGTGCTGAAGCGCGCGAACCTCATGCACGTCCTTTATCATGCGCGACTCGGTGAACGGCGTGTCGTCCTGTCTGGCCTCGCCGCTTGCCTTTTTGAGCTCTCGCAGCGCGGCCGGATCGCGGCAGTCCGTGCATATGACGCCCTTGCCGACAAGCGAGGAGAGCGTGCGGGCCATCGGCGCGCCCCTGTCTGTCGATATGACCTCACAGTCAACAGAGTCACGCTCTGCCCTCTCGGCCTCGAGGGCAGGCGCTACGATGGTCATGCGGCCGTCCTCTCCGAGGACTCCGGTGGCCTCGCCCCAGAACCCCGTCATGTAGAACAGGTTTTCTGGCTCGTATGCGACGAGCGCGCCGGCGCCGGCCTCGCGTGCGTGAGCCATGAGCTTGACCCTGCGCTTCTTCATGGCACGCTGCGCGCACATTGCCATTTATCTCTGTTGAACGCGGGCCGCACGGCCCGAATCCATGCGCGGGGAACCCGTCAGGGGAGGCCGTCCGGCCACGCCCGTGGCAAAGTCGTATAAGGCGGTCCGGCGCGCGCGCCGGTCAGAATGGCCAAGAAAAAGGTCGTCGCGCTGCTCTCGGGAGGACTCGACAGCCAGCTCGCCGTGCGCATGATGCAGGATCGAGGCTTTGAGGTCTCGGCTGTCGCCATAAAGACGCCGTTCTGCGACTTTGACTGCGGGCGCGGGTGCGGTTTTGAGATCAGGGAGAGGGCCGAGGAGCTCGGCGTCGACCTAAAGACCGTATACCTTGGTGACGAGTATATCGAGATGCTAAAAAAGCCAAAGCACGGGATCGGTGCCGGCATGAACCCTTGCGTTGACTGCCGCGCGATGATGTTCGATGCGGCCAAGGAGCGCATGGAGGAGATTGGCGCCGAGTTTGTCATATCCGGCGAGGTGTTGGGCCAGCGCCCGATGAGCCAGCACCGTGACGCAATGAGGATCATAGAAAAGGACTCAAAGCTCCAGGGCAAGATAGTGCGCCCGCTCAGCGGCGCGCTCCTTCCGGAGACTGATGCAGAGCGCGACGGCCTCATACGGCGCGAGGACCTCGGCATGATCAGGGGCCGGAGCCGGCGCTCACAGTTGCGCATGGCACGCGAGTACGGCATCGCAAACCCGCCAAACGCGGGTGGCGGCTGTCTCCTAACTGACAAGTCGTTTGGCCGACGCGCAAAGGATCTCTTTGCGCACACGCAGACGCCAACAATAAACGACGTCGACTTGCTAAAGGTTGGCCGCCACTTTAGGCTAGGTGACAACGCGCGCCTTATCGTTGGCAGAAACCATGACGAGAACGAGACGATACGCGCACTTGCGCTTCCCGATGACATTGTCCTCGAGGCCGCAGATCACGTGGGACCCGTCTCGCTTGTTCGCGGGCTCGACGCCGGCGAGCATGTCGAGTTTTGCGCGTCTGTCACCCTGCGCTACTCGGACTCGCCGGCCGGCGAGGACGGCAAGGTAAGGCTTGCCGGCGCCCGCTCCGGCGAGCTCGTCGTGGGGCCTGCCCGCGAGGAGTCCTACGCCGAAGTCATGCTCTAGGCGCGAAGGGACAAAAAAGGTATTTCAAGGGGAAGGCCGCGCGCACGGACGCAATGCAGAGGCAGGAAGCGCCGACATACCTCAAGGCCATCACGATACGTGACCCCAGCGACATGCGCCAGATACGCGAGGATGTCAGGGGAGGCATGGTCCTCATACTCCGCGTCACGCCGTTGGCAAACAAGGACGTCGCAAAGCTGCGCGCACTCGTCTCGGAGCTCTATGAGCTCGCAAAGGAGAACGGCTATGACATTGCGCGCCTCGGCGAGGAGCGCATAATCGTCACGCCATCAAGGATAAAGATCTGGAAGCCAGACTATGGCCTAAAATAGCCTGATCGCTTCTTGTATCTGCGGATTGTGCGCAGGAATCCTGTAAAGTCTCCTGATGGACGCCGACAGGTTGTCTGACTTGCGCCGTTCCCCATGGTTGACAAGAACGCGCCGCAGCTTTGGGCGCAGCCTCTGCACAAACGACATTAGCTGGTTATAGTCACTGTGACCGCTAAAGCCGTCGAGCTTTTCCATCCTTGACTTTACGCTAACGACGCTGACCTTGCCGCCCTTGCCAAGAAGCGAGACCTGCTTTGCGCCATCAAGGACGCGCCTCCCGAGCGTGCCGTTGACCTGGTATGACACAAAGAGCAGGAGGTTGCGCTCATCGGTGACGAGTTCGCGAAAGTACTCGAGTATTGGGCCGCCCTCCAACATTCCCGATGTTGCCATGATGATGCATGGTGAGCCCTCGCGCAGCGGCTCGTCTCGCGCATTGGCGTGCTCGATGTTTGTGAAATATTCAGAGTCAAACGGGTTGTCGTCTGTCTCTAGTATCTTTTGGCGCAGCTCGCGCGCGAGATAGTCAGGGTGCGTCTCGTGGATTGCAGAGGCCTCAGTTATCATGCCCTCTGTAAAGACCGGCGCCTCAGTCATCTGGCCGGACTTCATGTATCCGTCTATTACCATCATTATCTCCTGCGCGCGCCCCACTGCGGGTATCGGGATTATGACCTTGCCGCCTGCGTTGAGCGTCTCGTTGACTAGCCTGACAAAGAGCGTCTCGACCTCCTGGCGCGAGGGCTGTATGTCCTCCTTTGCGCCATATGTGGACTCGATGAGGAGCGTTTCTGCCCTCGGAAAGTTCCAGCTCGCCGCCTCAAATAGCGCGCTCTTGGCGAACTTTATGTCCCCCGAATAGACAAAGTTGTGATCCCCGTTGCCTATGTGAAAGTGGCAGAGTGCCGAGCCGACGATATGGCCCGCGTTTGCCAGGACGAGCTTTATGTCCGGCGATATGTCAGTGACCGTGCCGTACGGTAGCGTGATCGTCTGCCTCATTATCTGCCTCACGTCTGGCTCTGAGTACATTGGCGTGCGGCCCTGCGCGGCGGCGACCTTTATCGCGTCGAGCTGTATGAGGTTCATCATGGGCAGCGTCGGCTCTGTGCAGTATATTGGGCCCCTGTACCCGTACTTGCAGAGGACAGGGAGGAATCCCGTGTGGTCAAGGTGCGCATGGCCGATGACAATTGCGTCAAGGTCGTCTATTGTCATGTTTAGCCAGTCAAGGCGCGGAAACGACTCAGACGGCGTGCGGCCGCCGGGATTGACGCCGCAGTCGATGAGGACCTTGCTCTCTGGCGTCGCAAGGAGCATGCACGAGCGGCCGACCTGCCCAAAGCCGCCGAGCGTAAAGAGCGAGACGTCCGTGCGCGTCGTTATCCTCGAGCGAAATATCTCATCGCCGATCTTTTTTAGCTGCTTGCTGCGCTCTGTTGCTGAGACCTTTAGGCTGTGGTTTATCGCCTGGATCGTGCTAGACTGGAACGTCGGCGCCTTTTTGATTCGCAGTATCCAGCCCGTCTTCTCGGCGGCGTCAGCCGCGCTAAATGACGAGGCGCCCTTTTGCAGGAGCCAGGGCCGCTTTGCCTCAAGCGTGACCTCTCCGGTCGCCGCGTCAAAGAACATGCCCTGCATGCCGGCATCCTTTGGAACAAGGCCCACTAGTGTGCGGCGCGCCGCGTCTTCAGGCTTTCTCGAGTCCTCTAGCGTGCGTATGACTATGCGCTTCTTGATCGTGTTGACAAGGTTGGAGATAATGTCATTGTGCTCGATGAGGTATCGCGGCGTGTCCGTGTATAGCGCGATGCGCGGGCCCTCGTACTCTATCTTGCGCACGCCGGACTCGGCGGGTATTCCCTTGAGTATGGCAGCCATGATATTCTGGCCGGACACTCGCTCTTTTTTTGGGCCTGCGGGCCTGCCGCGGGGCTGCTGCTTGCGTTGCATGTGTGATCTTTAGGACTTCCCCAGTGCCGACTTTTCCTCGACGGTGAGGAGTCGGAAGCCGTTCTTGTCGACTGTTGCGACGTTTATCCCGTCGCCGGTTCCGATGTTGCGCGCAATCGCTGCGCTCACGGCGCGAAATGCGACGCGCTTTGCGTCATCAATCGATATTCCGTCGGCATACTCCTCCTCAAGGAGGCCGTATGCGACTGGCGAGCCGCTGCCCGTCGTGACGTATGTCTTTGGCTCAACGGAGCCGAACATGTCGATGTTAAAGAGGGCCGGCCCGTCCTCGTCATGGCCCCCGACGAGTATGTCGGCGATAAAGGGGTATCCGCGGTTCTGGTGGAATATGAGCGAGGCGAGGCGCGTTATCGAGCGTATCGGCATCGGGCGCTGCTTTCTGACGCGATGAAGCCTGGCGTGGTAGCGCAGCGCGTCAGTGATGTTCTGGGCGTCAGCGACGCCTCCGGCCATCGTCATGCCCGCGTGCCCGTCGATCCGCTGTATCTTCATCGTGTTGTTGTTGGCGATAAAGTAGCCCGCGCTGGCCCTCATGTCAGCGCAGAGGACGATGCCGTCGGCGGCCTTGATGCCGACTGTCGTCGTCCCGTGAAGTATGAGATTCTCTACGCTTGACAAAAATGCTCCCTGATGGCCACACGCGCCGGACACCCTTTTAAATAACTTTTTGGCCATGCGTGGGCATGAGCGGGGGCAGGACCTCGCGCGCACGCGCGCGGCCCCACATGATGGAGCTTCCACGGCGGATAGCCATAGGCGAGGGGACGATGGGCCGCCTGGGGGCCTTTGTCGCCTCGCTCACGGGGGCCGGCAGGGTGGCCATAGTGGCCGGACCGGACGTCCGGCGGGCCGTAGGGCGAACCGTGGGCTCGTCGATGGCCAGGGCAGGCCTGGCCGTCTCCTGGCATGCCGCACCGGAGAATGACGCTCGATCCCTGAAGGGCCTGGCCTCTGAGATGGGCCGCAAAAGGCCCCGCCTCGTCGCCGGCCTTGGGGGGGGTCGCGCAGTCGATGCGGCAAAGATGGCGGCCCACACGATGCGTGTCCCGTTTATCAGCGTCCCCACTGCGGCCTCGCATGACGGGATTGCAAGCCCGTTCGTCTCGGTCCGGGGAACATCGAGGCCCCACTCGCTGGTGGCCGGCGCGCCCCTCGGCGTCTTTGTCGATATCGCAGTCATCAAGAGGGCACCGGCGAGGCTCCTTGCCAGCGGGTGCGGCGACCTCATCGCAAACATTGTTGCCGTGCGCGACTGGGAGATAGGGCGTGATGACACGGGCGAGTATTACGGCGAGTATGCGGCAAACCTGGCCAGGATGGGAGCGCAGACCGTAATAGGCAACGCGCGCGCCTTTGCGCGCGACGGTGCCAATGTCCGCGTTGTCGTCGAGGCCCTAATCAGCGCCGGCGTGGCCGCCGGCATTGCCGGAAGCAGCAGGCCGTGCTCGGGCGCCGAGCACCTCTTTTCGCACGCACTTGACAGGATTGCCCCCGGCATGGGGCTCCACGGCGAAAAGTGTGGCATTGGATCCATAATGACCGCAAGCCTCCAGGGCCAGGACTGGAAGGCCATACGCCGCGCGCTCGTCGCAGTCGGTGCGCCCGTGCGCGCCGCAGACATTGGAATAGGCGAGGATGATGTCGTGCGGGCCCTCCTCATGGCGCAGTCACTGCGGCCAGGACGCCGAACGATACTTGCAAGAGCCCGGCTCACCGAGCGCAGAGCCCGCTCGCTTGCGCGCCTCACGCGCGTGGCTTGATCGCATCAGGCGCAGTCTCTTTGAGGAACTCGCCCCTTGTGACCGTCTCCTTTGGGGGCGAGGCGCGGTGCTCCTCGACAAAGCGCAGCGTCTGCACGGCGGGCACAAACCTGAACATGTCGTGCTGGATCATGTGCTTTGCTGCCTGCAGGCCCTCGGCGCGGAACAGTGCCCTGGGAACCATGACCTCAAGGGTCTGCCCCGAGAGCGTCGACGTCGTCCCCTTGCCGATGCCCTCCATGCCCCTGTCTATAATCGCAGTGGCCTTTTCAGAGTCGGCCTCTAGGGCACGCACGACGTGCATCTCGTAGACGATCGTCTTGCCGGCATGCTTGTGGTTATAGTCAACCTGGACCCTGCCCGAGCCGATATAGCGTATGATTCCATCACGGCCATCAAGGTTGATCGAGTCGCCGACTGTGACCTTTTCGGCGTCCTCGCCGAGCTTGCGCAGCGGGATCATCCGGACCTTCTTGGGATCGCGCACGCCGTATGCCCTGTCCGGCGGTATCTCTATTGAGCGCTTTTCGTCGACTGACATCTTTGCGAGCTCCTCATCGAGTCCCTTGAGAACCCAGCCCTCGCCGACTGCGATGAGGCGTGGTGCGGGCTCGAAGCCTACGCGCGCCTTGCGCGTGGTCTCCACGACATCCTCTGTTCCCTTTGCCTTGCCGTCATAGTCAACTAGGACCAGGGAGCCTTTGGCAAATGCCAACAGGCGTGCTGCTCAAACTTCCTTATTTAAATCAGATCCGAAATCTGCGCCATCCCTGCCCCGCCGGAGACTGATGGCGGTGCCGTGGAATGCGCAGGCGAGCTCACAGAGATGGCAGGGGCGTCATCAGGTGAGGCTCGTGTGGGCAGGGCTTTGCATCTGGCGCTCAGGCGAGTTCGCGCAGCTTGTTGCCTGCGGCCTCTAGTCCGGCCTGTGTGTCAGTCTTGTGGCCCATCATCGCAAGCGTCGAGGATATCGACGAGATTGTGCGCATGACGTGGTACGGGCCGACCTCGCCCATGCACCCAACGCGAAAGACGCTGCCCTTTAGGTCGCCAAATCCGCCGGCAACGAGGACGCGGAACTTTGATGCGAGCGTGCCGCGGAATTCAGAGTCCTTGAGGCCCTCGAGGTAGTTTAGCGCGATGACTACCGTTGAGCGCGAGTCCTCATCGGCAAACGGCGTCAGGCCGATCGCGCCGAGGCCGGCATAGAGTGCCGATGAGCACGTCCTGTGCCGCGCAATCCTCGCGTCAAGCCCCTCCTCGAGTATGATGTCAAGTGCCTCCCTGTACGCGTAGAGGAGCGGGAGTGCCGGCGTGAACGGCGTGTGCTTTGCCTCCTCATAGTACTTGAAGTATCGCGCGAGGTTAAAGTACATTGACCGTGGAGGGTGTGCGATCATGTGCTTTTTTGCGCGCGCGTTTACGCATATAGGCGATATTCCCGGCGGGGCCGCAAAGGCCTTTTGTGCGCCTGTCATTGCGACATCGACTCCCCACTTGTCCATCTCGAGCTCCTCGCCGCCGACGATCGAGACGCCGTCAACAACATACATTGCGTCGTTTCGTGCCGTGAGGTCCTTTATGCGGTCAAGGTACTTTATCATCGTCCCCGTCGACGTCTCGTTCCACACGCAATAGAACGCCTTTACGTCCGGATTGTTGTCAAAGGCCTCGCGAACCTGATCGAGCGTCGCGCTCTTGCCCGGAGGAGTCTCTACCTTTACGACATTGCCGCCGGCCCACTCTATCATCTGCGCTAGCCTCCCGCTAAACTCGCCGTTAACCGGAATGATGACCTTGTCGCCCTTTTGGACGACATTGACGACGCTGGCCTCGACTGCGCCGGTTCCTGACGCCGAGAGGCAGACGGCATCACCAGATGTGCGAAAGACGCTCTTTGTGCTCTCGACGCAGCGCTCGTAGAGACCCACAAAGTCGTCGCTCCTGTGGTTTATCATGGGCACGTACATTGCGCGCATGACACGCTCAGGAACGTTCGTCGGGCCGGGCAGCATAACTAGGTACTCCAAGGCGATCTTGCCGCCGACCCCACCGCGCCCTCGTCATTTATAGTTAAAGGCCGCAAGGCGCGCAGGCGCGCCTATCCCGGCCAGGACGCGCGCGGTTCCGGCCGGAACGAGGTCCGAGACGTCCCTGCCGGCGGCGATCCCGGCGCGAATCCGCGAGCCCTCAAGCGTCTCGCGCGAGTCGAGGGCTATCTCGACGGTCTCCCTGCCGCGCCTCCTGAACATCGCCGCGCTCGTCTCGTCGTTGGTATAGACGACGTCGTACTCGGGCACCGTCGCGTTGATCTCCGCTATCCACCTCGCGTGGTCGTCATAGTCGGGAATCGCATAGACCCTCACACGCCGCGCCGTGTCATCATCAAGTGACGAGTCTATCATCTCCTGGCGCTCAGCAAGGCTGAACGGGTTTTTCGCGTCCTGTGTCGCATTGGAGCTCCCAATGCAGAGCCAGAGCGACTCGGAGCGAACCAGCGCAAAGCGGATCGCCTCGATGTGACCCAGGTGAAACGGCTGGAACCGCCCGACGAGAAGCCCGTTCATGCGAGGCGTGGCACGACAGCCCACGTTTAAAGCATCACGCGCCTGCGTCGAGGAGGGCGGCAAGAAACAGTATGACGACTGACATCACGACCATCGCCTCGCCGAGCACGATGATCTTTTTGCGCAGTGAGGCGAGTGCGGCGCCGTCAAGGAGGCCATTCCTGATCTGTGCCTCGACGCTCCCGCGCACAATCCAGACGTGAACCGCAAACGTGACGATTAGCGCGACGACGAGTGCCACCTTTATCGCAAGCCACACCCCGTAGCCGGACGCAAGGAGAAGGTCGGGCCGGCCAAGGAGCGCGCCGGACATGTGCACGCCGGTTCCGACGAGCAGTGCGAGTGCGGGAACTGCCACCCAGTTAAAGCGCCTGCCGACGAGGACCATGAACGCGATGCGCTCGGCCGCACTCATTCCCGTGCGCTTTAGGATCGGCGCTAGCACAATTCCAAGAAAGAGGCTTCCCCCCACCCAGACCGATGCCGCAGTCAGGTGCGCCCACGTCAGGAGAGCCTGCTCTATTGCCATGTGCGCGCATGGGCCGGCGGTGGCAATATTAGCCATTGGTGGCAGTCGCGTGCAGGCCGTCTCGAGTCAGCCATGGAGCTCGTCCCGTGGCGCACCAGTCATCGCGCACCCCTCCGGACACGCACCCCTACTGTCGCCATGACCAAGCCTTTTTTACCTGCCAACGGCGCGCGTGCGCGTATGAAGCTCCAGAGCAGGATGACCGTGTTTGCCGCCATAGGCGGCCTATTGGCCATGATGGCCGGATTTGTCTACTATGCGAGCCTTGACAATGAGTCACTTGAAAGCGTCGAGATGGTCTCAGGAACCGTCGAGGTCACCCAGGTCGACTCGATTGCGGGCCGCGCGCGCCTCTCGGTGACCTTTGATGTCAGAAACCCGTCAGAGAAGACCTTCACGATACCGAGCATCAGCTATGCCATCTCGGCAGGCGGCGAAAAGATCGCCAGCGGCGAGTATTCCACCGCAGACGTCGCGATGCCGGGCCGCGTGGTCTTTACGACAGACAAGACCATACCGCTAAAGTCGATCGCGTACATGGTTCGAGACGCAGAGAACGCGACGCTCTATGACGCCGTCATCGCCGGCGCGGTCAGCACGTATGCCGTGTCTGGAACCGTGACTGTCGAGTCGGCGTGGAGCATAATAGAGCGCGACTTTGAGCTGGAACTCGCCGGCGTCTAGCTGTATAGCGGGTTCGGAGGGCTTCGATCCCTCGACCTGTAACTTAGGAGGCTACCGCGCTATCCATGCTACGCGCCGACTTGCGGCTCTGCGCCACGAACCCGCAGCGCGCGAGCGGGCGTAATTATTTAAGCGTAGTCCAGATTTTGCGCGATGAGGCCGCCGATGCTCTCCCACGACGGGTCTGTTCGGGAGCCCCAGCGCTCATAGTGGATGACGTCGCTCAGGGCCATGCGCCCGAGCCATCCGGCCTCCTCGAGATCCGGCTTGGCGGCAAACTCCTCGACGTGGCCGACGCAGAGATACGCGATTGGCGTGATCGACTCGGGCAGCGCGAGGGCGTCGCGCAGGTCACTCGTCGAGAGTATGCTCACCCAGCCGACGCCGATGCCCTCGGCGCGCGCAGCAAGCCAGAGGTTCTGGATCGCGCAGCAGACGCTATAGACGCCGGCCTCGGGCATGCTCGAACGCCCGATGACGAACGGGCCAAAGCGCGCGTGGTCATACGTCACGCACACGTTTAGCGCCGACTCCATGATCCCTTCGAGCTTTAGCGACTCGTATGCGGTGCGGCGCTCACCCTTTAGCTCAGAGGCCGCCGCGGCGCGTGCCCCCTCAAAGGACTGCCGAATCTGGCGGCGCGTGCCCTCGTCACGCACGAGGACAAAGTCCCACGGCTGTGAAAATCCAACAGAGGGCGCATGGTGCGCCGCATCGAGAATGCGCACCAGTGCCGCATCATCTATGGGGCGCTGTGAAAAGTGCGACCGAACGTCGCGCCTCGTGTGTATGGCGCGATAGAGTCCGCGCCTGTCAGCCTCGCTAAAGTCCGTGCCCACGGCAGCGGCGCACCGTGCGCCTGCCTTTAACTCATGCGACGCCCGGACGCGGCGGCGATGTGGGCGCCATGGGCGACTGTCGCGCTAAACGTTAATAGCGTCGGTGCCGGGGGGCGCTCGCATAGCGGGCCGGTGGTCTAGTTGGTTAGGATGCTGCCTCGACACGGCAGAGGTCGTGAGTTCGAATCTCTCTCGGCCCACTATAATGATCTCGCGGGGCGTGTGTCCCGCAGTGCGGCGCTCGTGCCCCTAGGCCTCGACTATCACGGCGGCGCGCGAGTCGCCAAGCTCTGCGCGTGCTGCCTCGATGACGCGTGTGCTGTCAGTCAGTGCCGAATAGTCGACTAGCCTCATGTCATCGATGAGGTACGTGCGCGCAGCGACGACAGAGGAGCGCTTTGAGGAGATCTCGCCGAGCTCCTCGATGATCGAGTTGCGGCCGCCCTGCACGACTAGCGCGTCATCTAGGGAGAGCTTTGCGCGCCCATAGCGGTCGAGGACGAGAACGCGGCGCTGGACCTTTGTGCCAAGGACGCGCCTCTTGCGGGCCCTGCCCGTAAAGACGAGATAGCTGTCCGACTCAAAGCTGAGATCCACGAGGCCGGCAGGCAAGCGCATGACCTCGGCGGCGCGTGCGCGCGCCTCATCGAGCGTAAAGGCCGAGTGCGGCGCGCCGGCCGAGTCGAGCTCCACGTTGCCGACTGCGCTGACGCGCAGGGTCGCACGATCAGAATCGTGCTTGGAGTCGACTATGATCGACTCTGGGACCGCGCCGCGTGCGACAAGCGCTGCGTGCACGTCCCTGCATGCTGCGTGTATCGCCTCGGGCGTGGGGTTTGCCATTGACACCTCAGAGGACTCTTGGAGCATCGAGGAGGCCGCGCCTATCGACGATATGACCTCGGCGTTGTCGGCCTTTTGGTACTCGAGGCCAAGCTGCTTTGCGACAAAGGGCGCTAGGACTGATGCGCCCCCACCCGCCCCAATGACGCGCGTCGTTGACGTGTCCATAGAGTACTCCTTCATTATGCGGCTGACCTCCTTTGTTATTCCAAAGGACGATGTCTGTATGATGGACCGCGCGACCTCCGAGTATGGCGTGTCAGTCTGCGCACCTAGCATCTCCATTGCCGCGCGCGCCGAGTCCGGACTAGAGCGCGAATAGTCCCCCTCGGGAACCAGTCCCAGCGCGTTGGCCGCGCACGTGTTTGTGACCGCATATGTTGCTGACTCGCAGCGTATGGCGACATACTCCTCCTCATCATTGGGCGTGGGCCTGATCGTGACTAGCGTGCCTGAGCGCAGCTCGGCAGCATCCGCATAGCACGCATAGCGCAGGCCCGCAATGTGCGCGCTTCGCGATCCGGCCGTCCAGACGCCGCGCGAGTGGTGCCGGACCATGCTCCCTCCGGCAGACCCGATGACCCTGACATCAAGGGATCTCACGCATGTGGGCTTGCCCTGTATTGTGACATAGCGAACCTCGGGCTTGCCTCCCCTGATGACGCAGATGTTCGTGCTCGTCCCGCCGACCTCGATGAATATGCCATCGGCGATGCGAAGGTGGAGTAGCGCGCCGGCGACGCTAGCGGCCGGTCCGGAGAGGACCGTGAGTATGGGCCTCGTGCGAAACGTCTCCATGCTCGTCACGCCGCCATCCCCGCGCATGATCATGAGCGGCGCGTTCACGCCAAGGCCCTTGACTGCACGCTCGACGTGGCCGGCGACGCGCGCCGCAGTGGGCAGGACGCTAGCGTTCATCGCCGCCGTCGTTGAGCGGATCTCGAGGCCGTATGCGCCAGAGACCTCATGCGAGGCCGTCGCCGGAAGTCCGGCGCGCGCGGCGCCCTCCATTACAAAGATCTCATTAGACGGGTCATCGACGCCAAAGGCCTCGGCTGCGAGTATGACCTCAGCGCCCCTTGAGCGCAGCGCGGATATCGCGCCGTCGACCTCGCCGGCAGTCAGCACGTGTGACGTGTCGAGAAACTCGCGCTCTGCGCTCACAGAGCCGTCGCCGTCCTTGAGTGCGGTGCGCTTCATCACGTCACGACGTTCCGGCCCGACTCCCATGGCGACCATGCCGACCCTAGCCGTGTCTGACTCGAGGAGCGCGTTGATCGCCTGCGTCGTGCTGTGCGATATGAGCTCGACCTCTGAGGGGTCGATCTCGCCACTAGAGAGGATGTCAGAGAGCGACTCGAGTATGCCCTCGGCGACGCCCGTTGGCGCAGCGTGCGTCGTGGGCACGACTGAGCGCCTGACTATTGCGCCGGTTCGCGTCTCGACGGCGACGGCCTTTGTGAATGTCCCGCCGACGTCGATGCCGATTCGCACGCGCCTCACTATGCGTCCCTCCTTGACTTGCGCATGGCCTCGAGGCGCGCGGCGCGGCGCGGGCGCATGATCAGGACGTACGAGGACGCCACGACATACACGCCAAAGAGGACAATCTGCGCGACTGTCGTCTCTAGTGTCGGGTATATTCCCGTCATCGTTGCGAGGTTGATGTCAAGGCGCGGTATCGTCCCGAGCATCGACGTGTATGGGACGATGTCGAGAACCTGGAGCTCGCGCACGGCGTTGCCGAGGAACGCTATCGAGAGGTATGCGCCAACGCCCATAGTCAGGCCAAAGAGCGCGCGCAGCGGCAGGCGCTTGCCGAGTCGGCGCATGCCGTAATAGACGGCGAGGAGCGCGACGAGGCCGAGGATGAGGCCAAGGATGACGTATATCTCTGAATAGCGCGCAAAGCTAATCATTGCCTGGTAAAAGAGAACCGTCTCAAAGCCCTCGCGGTACACGGTAAAGAACGACAGCATGACAAAGACTGTCGCGCTGCCAGTTGTGGTCGCCTGCCAGACTTTTGCCTTTACAAACTCCATCCATTTTTTGTGCTCTATCTTGTTGAGAACCCAAAAGCTGACATAAAAGAGCACGGCCGTCGCCGAGAGTGCGGCGACTGCCTCGATGAGCTCGCGGCTCGCGCCGGATATCTCGATGACATACTGCGCAATGACCCACGTCACGCCCGTTGCCCCAATTCCGGCGACAACGCCATACATGAGGTGCGGCTTGAAGCGCGTGTTGCGCGTGGCCTCGAGGTACGCGAGTATCGCGCCGAGTATGAGGACCGACTCGAGGCCCTCGCGGAATATTATCGCAAAGGAGGCCATTAGCGCGATCGCCGGCGCGAGCGTGCCGGTTCCCCCGACTAGGAGCTCAGACTCGTCAAGGTTGCGCTCTATTGCGGCGATCATTGCCCTGACGTCCTCGCGCTCGGCCGGCCCGCGCACGAGGTTTCTCAGCTCGGCGAACTGGTGCTCGACTTCGAGCGTAAAGTCGGGGCTGATCGTGCGCAACGGAACCTCGATGAGCTCATAGCTGTCAAGGTACGCCGAGCGTGTGGCGGCATAGGCCTCCTCGTACTCGCCGGCCCTGTGGCTCCTAGACGCCTCGGTGAGCAGCGCCCTAATTTCGTCTATCTCTGTGCGAACCGTCGACTTTTGTACCTCAGAGGCAGATCCCATGCGCGCAGTGGAGGCGCCCGGCGTGGCAAGCGCGCTGGCCACGGCGTCACCGTACTCGAGATCTGCCGTGAGGATCTCGGCTCGCGCAAGGTCGGGCAGTATGGCCTCCTCGATATGCGATCGCAGGAGCGCAGGCTCGGCACGATCGGCGATCAGCTCGCGCAGGCGCTCGCGCATTGCGACCTCTAGTGAGAGCATGAGATCCTCGTCGACCTGTTCGATGAGCGGCTCGAGGTACTCAAAGTTGTCAAGGTACGCCTCCACGGCGCGCGCGTCGGCGAGCTCATAGTTGTCTGCTGTGGCAGCCTCGATCACGCCTTCGTTTAGCGACCTGATTGTCACGTAGAGGTGAGCCGGATCCACTGTCACAGAGCTTGCGCCAAAGAGAGTGCGCTGCGCGTACGCAATGTCTCCGGCAACTCCCTCATAGTCGGCATCATTTGCGCGCATGCGAGCCACAATGGAATCAAGGCGATCATCGGGGGCAAGCTCGGCCACGCGCGAGGCCAGCGCGATTGCAAGCTCGGCAGAGGCGACATTGCCGTATATCGTTGCCTCGCGATACGCCTTTTGTGCAACGGCGAGCAGCTCAACGTGGTCGGCCGAACCCATGGTGCCAACGCCGCGGTAAAGCTCCTCAGAGGCGGACTCGGCGGCGCGCGAGGCGCGCTCGATGTCGCCCAGGGAGACTAGTGTGCTGACGTCAAGGAGCAGGAGGTGGGCATCCTCGTTGCCCGAGGCATGGGTCGCAAAGAACTCGGCGGCGAATCTCGCGTGTGCGGCCGCCGTGTCCACGTCGCCGGCCTCTAGTCCCTCGGCGGCAAGGTCCACAGACGCAAGGGCTATCTCGTGAACTGCCGCAAGGGGCGCATCGGCGTGCGCGGCGATGAGTGGCATGAGGAGCACGAGGGCGAGTGGCCACAGCGGGATATCCATGGGCAGGATACTTTAGGGTTAGCTAATTATATTTAAAGCACTAACTGATTCCAGGCATCTGTAATGCGCCCTTGCCCTAGCGTCTGAGGCGCCAGGCGATGGCCGCCGGTGCGGCCACGTACATGCCGACGTTGAGCGCGATGACGAGGGCGCCTAGCGAGGCGACGCCGATGTCCGATGCATCATCGCCGGCGACTGACATTATCGACAGCGAGGCGACCATCGGCGTGATGAGTGCCCTCACGAGGGCGCGAAACTCGGGGCTCTCGCGCTCCCAGTCAGCCACTGTCGGCGAGAACGCATAGTATACGCCGTTAAAGGCCGACATGAACGCCGAGCCTGTGGCGGTGCCGAGGACAGAGTCACGCGTCTCGCGCAGGGCCTGAACCTCGTGGGCCATCTCCGTGCCGTATGCGGCAGTCGCAATGAGGCATCCACCGCCCTCTGACTCTGATGTCATCATGGGCTCGCCCTCTCCGCTCAGCGCGACGCGAGCCACCTCGAGATCCCCGACGACTGTGTCTATCATTGGCGGGGCATCATCACCACCGGCGCGAATTGACGACAGGATCGTGTCACGAAGCATCGTCTCTATCTTTTCGCGGAGTTCCGGCTGGCCTACGGCATCAAGATCAGACTCGACGTACTCGAACTCGTCAATGTACGCCTGCTTTACAAGGTCGGCGGCCATATCGGTGTTGCCCGCATTGTACTCGTATTTTGCCTTATCGAGCAGATCCCTTATCACTGGAATTCTCGCCACTGACTCGGCATAATCTGCCTGCATTGGCATCATTGAGTCCTTGTCGGCCATATCGGTCATGTCTGTCATGCCCATCATGCCGTCTGACTCTGCAAACGTTGAGACAAGCTTGGCAGATAGCACAGATGCCATCTCTGCTGAGCGCGCGGGGTCGGCGCGGTTGTCATATACCTCATAGAACGCGAGAAATGCGTCATCGTACTCGATCTGCTGCGTCGCCGAATAGTCCATGAACGTGGCGCCTCGGAGGATATCCATGTGGGCCACGTCAAGAAACGCGTACGCGTCTTGCAGCTCGACTACATACTCTACGCGCGAGTCGAGTATGGCCTCGTCATACTCGTCAGTCGAGAGCTCGATGAGCTGTGCGGCGATGGCGGCGTTGAGTGCGGGGTCATTAGGCGAGTCGACGCCTAGCGTAGCGGTCTGAACCATGTCGACTGCCCACCTTGCCGTCGAGAGCTCATCGGCGATCTCAGAGTATGATGTAACGCCCTGCCCGACGCGCGCGTTGAGCTTCTCTAGTGCGTCCCTGAGCGTGTCATCAACTACCGAGTCGATCTCGCGAACAGTTGGCGATATCGCGGGGTAGACCTCGGCGATCGGATGCCCCGCGTGCGCTACGGCGTGCTGCGCCTCGGCCATGAACGACTCGGAGGCAAACGAGCCAAATGAGCCGCCCAGGTTGGTCTCAACGGCATCGAGGTGACCGCGAATCTCATAGAGGGCAGCACCGAGCTCTACCTTTTCTGGCCAGTCAAGCTCGGCATGCGCGGCCGGAACTATCGCGACTAGGAGCACTGCGGCGAGTGCTGATGTCAGGCGAGTCCGGCTCAACGCAGAACCGCGCGCAGGGGTTGATTTAAAGCTTGAACGCGCTCCACGGTGCCATTCTAGGTGTATGGAGGCGTCCGGATCGACGCCGGGCAGGCGTTCCTGCCCAGTCCACCACTTTTCGTACAAGGCATCATGTTGCGAACCGCACAGAACATTAAATATGCCGCGTGGGGAGGCGCGACGCATGAAGGTCGTAGTCATATCGGCTAGTCCACGAAAGGGCGCAAGGACGCAGCACGTCATGCGCATCGCCCACGAGCATGCCTCAAAGTCAGCAGACACGACATTCATCAACATGGCAGACGGCTCGATAGACTGCTATCGCGGGCCCGGCGAGGCGTACGGCGAGGCGACCATGCGCGCGGCGGCGGCAATAACGGAGGCTGACGTCTGGATAATTGGCACGCCGATATACAACTCGTTCTTTAGCTCGGCGCTAAAGAACCTCTTTGAGTACATCGACTACAAAAAGACCCCCGGCAAGGTTGCCGGCATGGCCATCGTTGCCTCTGGCGAGATCGGCTTTACTGACGTGCAGACACTCCTCACGCAGCTCCTCTCGTACTTTCGCGTTATAGCAAACCCAAAGGCCGTCTATGTCACCGCCGACAAGATCAGTGACTCGGGCCCGGACGCCGAGACGACGGCGCGCGTGACCGAGATGGTCGACGAGACGATTGCGCTGGCCTCCAAGACGCGGTGAGGCCCATGGACGAGTGCGCGTGCAAGTGTCACCTTGGCGGAGCGCAGAGCTGCCCGTCATGCAAGACTGCCCACGGTGAGTCGTGCGGCTGCGGATGCTCGCACTAGATCGCCGCGCTCGTATAGCGCTGCTGCTCGGGTGACTCATGCGTGGCGTGCATATAGTCAGTGCTCTTTTGGGCGAGCCAGCACGTCAGGACGAGAAACCACATTATCGGCACGGCCATGAGAAAGATAAAGTGAAGGGCGGGATACGGCGGGACGAGCAATGCCCAGAGCAGGCTAAGCACGCCGGCGAACACGCCGCACACGACTGTCGCGAGGTGGTTGTACAGGTACCCCATGTGCGTCACGCGCCCACAGGTGGCCGTTTATAATCATTATTGCCCCTAGAGGCTGTCCTGCGCGTCAGGGGGATCATTGGGAGTCTTCCTCAAACGGATCGTACCTCTTTTCTTTACTGGGGTATAGTGGTGCCGTTATGGTCAGTTTGTCGAGCTTTGCCTCTGCTTCGGCCTGTGTCATCACGTGCTTTTTGGTCTCGCTCTTTTCTGACAACATCAATCAGTGCCCATATGCCATTTTTAAGGGTTGGTTGCGTGCCTGACCGTCGCGTGCGGGCGGGTCAGGAGTCCACACCCATGAATCCCACGGGGCGAGCACGCGCCACGACTGCGATGTGCGGCTACGAGTGAGCGCCCAAATGCCTCTGACGGGCAAAGTCTCGCCTTGCGCCCTCCTCCCTCACGTCCCTGTCAGACAGGGAGGTGGCGTTGGTCAAGGGTGTCACGTTCTAGCACTCTGCTCCTGGACGCCCTAGCCGATTTGTCGGATCGCCGCTTGATCAAACTGTTTGAGTGGCTGATCTAGTCGCACAGACCCACAACAACCACATGTGTGCGAATGTTAATCGCATTATGGAAATCATGCGGGCTTGCGTATCTGAAATTGCTGCGGTGATGCTGATAATGGCATCACCTGCTCACATACTTTATCAAGTAGAGTTTTGCAGAATTTGGCGTCGTCTATATGCCCAGTATGATCAATATAACGACAGATGATATCACAAGGCCAAAAATCAGCATTGTTTGGGCTATAAATGTGAGTTTTCCCAGAATTGCCAATATTCTTTCTCTGTTTTGCAACGTTGTTGCGTATGACTCACATTTACGCTTGTGTATGTAATCTTTTGAGACCTTGTTCCACACATCAAATTTTTGTGGATCAATTTTGTTATTTGTGATTAGCAGGGGAGAACCAAACGGAATTCTTAGTTTTACAACATTGAAGGCGACAAGAGAAACGCACATCGATGCGATGATGAGTGCGGTTCCGAAGATCCAAAATGTAGGCACAGGAACAGTTACTCCAATTTCTGACATTTTTGTTATGAAGTCGCCAGGACCATTTTCTCCCAGACTTGCAAACGCCCTAGTTCCGGCAATAATCACGCTTAGAACTATCGCGCCAACGCCAAGAGTTGATTTTGCCCTGTCAATAAGGCCATTTATTGACTCGTCGCATTCCCTAGTGCCCGCCTGAAGCATGTCGGCCACTTCCTCATAGTTATGGGCACGGTGATCACCGTCTTGGAGACTGTCCTGCGCGTCAGAGGGATCATTGGGAGTCTTCCTCAAACGGATCATACCTCTTTTCTCTGTTGGTGTAAATTGGCATGGTTAGGTCCAGTTTGTCGAGCTTTGCCTCTGCTTCGGCCTGCGTCATCTCGTGCTTTTTGGTCTCGCTTTTCTCTGACAACATCAATCAGTGCCCATATGCCATTTTTAAAGGTTGCTTGCGTGCCTGACCGTCACGGGCGGGTCAGGAGCCCGCTCCCATGCGCCCCAAGGGCGGGATCCTCGCCACGGCTCACGCCTAAAAATGAAAAAAGGGCCTAGTGGCCTATTTGGAGCGGCTTTTGCCCTCGGCAGTCGATATCTCGTCCTGGAGGGTCTCGATCTTGCGAAGGAGCTCGTTGCGCAGGTCGCGTGCGACGCGCCGAACCGTGGGTCGCGGAACGCCGAGGTCGACGACTACGCGCGTGTATATGTCCTGCTTGTCCTTTATGCCGTTCTCGAGGTATGTGTTAATCGCTTCCTTTATGACAGAATTCTGGTTTGTGCGATTCAACGCGGCGCGCCGGACTCTGGGGATATATAACATTATTTTCAGTCTGCGCACTTTAACAAAAATTGATCATGCGCACGACAGGTTTAATATGACACCTCTGGCCCGGCAAGGATTCTCCCGCCTAGAGGCGGATCACGCAGGCCGCCACGTCACATGGTGCCCACATCCTCCCAAAAGGCTATATTGCAACATATGCGGCGGGCGGATCGTTGGCAGAGGCGACAATAACGACGAATCTAGGCGCGATGACCATAAGGCTCCTCCCCGACATAGCGCCTGAGACTGTGAGGAACTTTGCAAAGCTTGCGCGCGACTCGTTCTATGATGGAACGCTCTTCCACAGGGTCATACCGGGCTTTATGATACAGGGCGGCGACCCCAACACAAAGGGGGGCAACCGGTCCACATGGGGGACCGGCGGGCCCGGATACTCGATCAAGGCCGAGTTCAACCCAAAGGCACACGTGCGAGGCGTCGTCTCGATGGCCCGCTCCTCGGACCCCGACAGCGCCGGCTCGCAGTTCTTTATAGTCACGAGTGACAGCATGCACCTCAATGGCCAGTATACTGCCTTTGGCGAGGTGACCTCTGGAATCGAGGTCGCCGACCGCATAGTGGGCCTAAAGCGCGACGAGCGCGACTGTCCGCTAGAGGAGGCAAAGATCGAGAGTGTGCGCGTGGCAGACTAGCGCCGCCGTCGCGCTAGTTGCGCTCTGCGCAATTACGCCTGCCGCACTAGCGCAGCTTATAGTTGGCGAGGATGCGATCCACGAGAGGCTAGAGGTGACGATCGGCGAGGACGGCTCGGCCCATGTCCTCCACGAGGTGAGGCGCAACGATGGGCCGGTGACCCTAGTCAGCGTCGAGGGCACGTATGAGAACATACGGATGACTGACGGGGCCGAAAACGAGGTCGATCACGCGATATCGACGCATGACGGCGGGTTTGGCGTGACGATATTTGAGCCTGCGTCAAACACCATAGTCGAGTATGACCTTGTGGGCGCACTGTCCATGGACGGGACGTACACGTCATGGAAGTACTCGTATCCGACCGAGACGCTCTTTGTGATGCCGCAGGGAGTTGCGCGCGCGTACATCAACGGGGCCGCAGTCGACTTTGATAACGGGAGGTTTCTGTGCCACGGGTGCTATGCGGATATAGAGTATGGCGGAGACGAGCGCATCTACTCGTACACGCCGCCAGACGACGATGACGGCGAGCGCATCGAGGTCCGGACAGTTGCAGGAATCACCGATGCCGGCTTTGACGCCAATGCCAACGCGATAAGCATGGAGCTTGATGCTGATGACGGGGTCTATGTCGACGTTGCGATCCCAAAGTCGCTCATGGACGGCCCCTATGAGGCGTATGGGAACGAGCGCAGGCTTGTGGCAAGTGTCGGAATCGAGAACATGACGCACTCGTGGCTGCAGATTCGCGGCGCGTCGTCCGGAACGCTCAACATATTTGGTGGCGATGCGGCAGGTGGCGACATGGGCGCAGACGCGGCGCCTGACATTACGGTCGGCATTGCGGCCATTGTGGCCGGTGCTGCCGGGCTAGGCATCGCGATCGCAGTCTGGTCGCGCCGGCGCCAAAGGGTGCGCTAGGTGGCCTCGTGCGGGTGCCACTGCATAAGGTGCGGCTCAACAAGCCTTGATGCGCACGAGCTCGGCGAGGTCCATGCGGACGGCGATCGCGACATGCACCACACGTGCGCAGACTGTGGGACACACTTTGACCATCTAGAGGGTGACGTGTTTGAGTCGTGCAAGGCGTGCGGGCATTCTGCCTAGCGCGCCAGGGCGACAGAGTAATAGTTGCGCCTGTCGCGCGAGTTGACGCGGATTAGTCGCTCAGCAGACATTCTTGCGAGCTCTTTTGAGACGTCAAGGAGGCTTGCGCCCCACCCGCGCTCGCGAAGGCGCTCGACGGTCTCTGATGCCGTGCGCGGCTCCTCAAAGAACTCTGTCTCCTGGAGTGCCGAGATGTTTCTCCGAATGTCCTCACGGCGCGCAAGGGCGACAGGCTCGGTGGCAGTGGCCGGCTCACCATCGGGCAGCTCGGGCTCGGAGACCTCGGCCTCCTCGAGGGAGTCAAGCGCGTCAGTGGCGGCGCCCTCGCCGCGGTCGGCCTCGGGCAGGTGCGTCCTGACGAGGTCGATGACCTCGGCCACCGTGTCATTGTCAACGTAAAAGTCGCGCGAGTCTATCTCGACTTCAGACTCGCCGGCCCTGACCTTTAGCTTTGCCATGCCCCACGCACCATCCCCGAGTTGATTTAAGGGCGGCGGCTCTAATGAGATCCGAGTTGAGATCAAATTTTATGCACACCGCAGTTAAAAAGGCAAAAAGGAACCATTGGGCATGGAGCGGCCCAGTCGCAGAAGGGTGGCCATTATGGCCATAATCACGCTAGGCGCGTTTGGGGGCTGGCAGTACGTCGCGGCCACGGGCATATCTGTGAGCGTGGCCGGCAGCGAGCTCATCGAGAGCGGCGAGGCCGGCTCGACGTATGCGCTGACCGTAGCCGTCGAGAACCCCACAATCCTCCCGATCGCAGTCGGCAAGACCGACTTTGTCGTAGTCGAGGGCGGGCGTGACATCGG
Source organism: Cenarchaeum sp. (assembly GCA_963693095.2). Taxonomy (GTDB): domain Archaea; phylum Thermoproteota; class Nitrososphaeria; order Nitrososphaerales; family Nitrosopumilaceae; genus JAHRAL01. The sequence continues at coordinate 1,751,753 of OY843768.1, read as the reverse complement.
AAGCGGCACGATCGAGCCCTTTGTCATGCCGGCCATGGGAAGCGCCACAGTCGGCGGCGAGTACCTCGTCGAGGCAGGCGCCGCGCAGGGGAGCTCTAGCGTGAGGATCGTGGGCGTGACGGCATATGACGTGCTCTTTGCGTCCATATCGATACCCTTCGAGTATGACACTGTGGGCGGGTTTATACACGGGGCATAGCGCGTCGGCCTACCATGCTAGCGGTGTTTGGATCCGTCTCGCTTGACACGATAAGAACCCACGGGAGGGTGAACACCGACATACTTGGCGGCTCGGCCGCATATGCCGCACTTGCGGCAAGCCACTTTGCCAAGACGGGCCTTGTTGGGACGACGGGGAGCGACTTTCCGGCCCGCTATACGCGCGAGCTCGGCCGGCGCATTGACCTCGCCGGCATTGAGCTGCGCGAGGGCAGAACGTTCCGGTTTGATGCGAGGTATGGCCGCCACCTCGAGTGGCGCAAGACGCTAAAGGTTGATCTCGGCGTGAGCGCCGGCAGGCGCGTGAGGGTGCCAGAGGCGTACAGGCGCAGCCGCTACGTCTACCTTGCGACCAACAATCCTGTGCAAAACGTCGGCGTGCTAGGCGACTTTGATCGGCCGCGCTTTTCAATGTGCGACACGATAGACCTCTGGATACGCACAAAAAAGCGCGCCGTCGTGCGCATGATCCATGAGACTGATGCTACTGTCATCAACGCCGAGGAGGCCCGACTCCTCACGCACGAGCATGATCTCGTGCGCTGCGCAAAAAAGATCGCCTCGTGGGGCGCGACATTTGTCATTATCAAAAAGGACGAGCACGGCGCGCTCCTCTACCACGGCGGTGATGTCTATCCGTACCCGGCATTCCCCACGCGCAAGCTTGTGGATCCCACTGGTGCTGGCGACTCGTTTGCCGGTGCGGTCATGGGATATCTCGAGGCCGGCGGGAGGACGGGCATAACGGCGATGAGGCGCGCTGTGGCGTACGGCAACGTCGTGGGATCGATCACCGTGGAGGCCCATGGCGTGCGCGCGCTCTCGGCCACAACGCGGGCCAGGATAGAGTCAAGGATGAGGGAGTATGGGCGAATCACCGGATTCTAGCCGCGAGGACTCACTAGGGCGCATATTTCGCATACAGCGCGAGCTCGCCGGCATGATGGACGCGACACGCTACCCAAAGGGGCGCGAGGAGCGCATATCTGCGCTTTGCATAGCAATGATACACGAGGCCGTCGAGCTCCAGCGCACGACGAGCTGGAAGTGGTGGAAGGCCCGCGGTGAGTTTGACGAGACAGCCGCGCGCGAGGAGCTCATAGACGTGTGGCACTTTGTGGTCCAGGCCGCCATCGAGCTCGGCATGACGCCGCAGGATGTCCTCGATGAGTATGAGCGAAAGCACGGCATAAACGTCAGGCGCCAAAAGGACGGCTACTAGAAGCCGCTTTATACCCATGCCGCCGGCGCAACGCGCGATGTCAGCCGGCGAGCACCTTGAGCGCGGGGATCCCGGATATGCCGTATACCTTGTCATCTTTTACATCTGCATGGCCATGATGGGCTCGATCGCCATATACGGGATGGCCGCAATGTACGACGAGTGGGCGCGAACCGGCTACTATGTGCTCGGCGAGATCCTCGTCTCAACGGAGGTTCCCTTTGAGAACTTTGCCAAGCTCTCAACATGGCTCTTCTTCTCCTCGATTATCGGGTGGTACTGTGTGACGAGGATTGGGTGGAGGCGAACCGTGTCCGGCAAGATAGGCGGGCGCAGGATGGCGCTCCTGCAGCTCATGCTAGTCGGCTTTGCGGCAATCTGCCTGTATGAGACGCTCTGGTCATTCACGGTCCTCAACGCAAAGATAGCCGCCGGCGTCATCAACGGCACGGTTCCGGACATTGACGCGCTATATGTCGCGTATCCGGATCCCGGCAGGCCGTGGAACCTGATATTTGCGACAAAGTCGTTTCTCGCGGCGTTTATCGTCTCGGCCCATGCGCTGTACCTGAGCACGCGGCCGCGCAAGCCCGCCACGGGGTAGGCTTATAGGCGCACGCCCTGGTGCGCGTTGCGCATGGACGTGCAGGAGAGGCTCGCGCTCATCGAGCGCGCGCCAACCGAGGAGACAGTCACGCGCGCCGAGCTCGAGGCGCTCCTAGAGACGAACGACTCGCCGCGCCACTATATCGGCCTCGAGGTCTCCGGATTCCTCCACCTCGGCAGCCTCCTGAGCACGGGATACAAGATAAACGACTTTGCGGCGGCCGGATGCCACTGCACCGTCTTTCTTGCCGACTGGCACACGCTGCTAAATGACAAGCTCGGAGGTGACATTGAGTCGATATCGCGCGTGTCTCGCTATTATGCTGACGCGTTTGCGCTGGTCTGCCCGCGCGCCGAGATAGTCACGGGGAGCGAGCTCTATTCTAGGACTGATGGCTATTGGCATGACGTCGCGCGCCTCTCAAGGCACGTGAGCCTGCCGCGCGCGATGAGAACGCTCACGATAATGGGCAGGGCAGAGTCAGACAGCGTCGACCTCGCAAAGCTCCTCTATCCCCCCATGCAGGCAGTCGACATCCACTCCCTTGACATCGACATCGCGCACGCCGGAATGGACCAGCGCAAGATACACATGCTCGTGCGCGAGGCCTTTCCGCGCCTCGGCTGGAAGGTTCCCGTCTCTGTCCACCAGGCGCTCCTGCCAGGACTTGGCGGTCCGGGCGGCTCGGCTGGCGGCGGCGGGGCCGCAGCCAAGATGTCAAAGTCCTCGCCGGACTCGGGCATCTTTATGCATGACCCTGATGAGACGATACGCTCAAAGCTAAAGCGCGCGTGGTGCGAGGCGCGCGTGACTGAGGGCAACGCGCCGCTGGCCATTGCGCGCCACATCGTGCTTCGCGACGGCGCGAGCCTGCAGGTGGAGCGCGCCGAAAAGTTTGGCGGCAATGTCTCGTATGCGACGTATGCCGAGCTCGAGGCCGACTATGCGTCCGGAGCGCTCCACCCGTCTGACCTAAAGGCCGGCGTTGCCGAGGCCATAGTCAGGATCGTCTCTCCGATTCGCGATGCGCTAAAGGTGGATGACGAGACGCGCTCGATCATCATGGGCTAGCCGGCGCGTCGGGGTTTAGCGAGTACTTTGAGCGGTATCCGCGCGGGTTGATCATCAGGTCGCCGTGACGGTACGTCGAGGAGTTGCCCACGATGACCGTGCTTATCATGCCGAGCTTGTCTGCGTGGCGCTCCATTGATCCCAGGTCAGTGAGGACAACGGACTCGCTTTCGCGGTATGCGCCCTTTACTATTGCGACTGGAGTGTCTGCGGATCTATATTTGAGGAGGAGCTCGCGCGTGTCACGCAGCTGGTGTATGCGCTTTTTGCTTGACGGGTTGTAGATAACGATCACAAAGTCCCCACGTGCGGCGGCCTCGGCGCGCTTTAGTATTATCTCCCACGGGACGAGGAGGTCGCTCATGCTTATCACGGCAAAGTCAGTCATTAGCGGCGAGCCGACGATCGACGCGCAAGAGTTGAGGGCAGAGACGCCGGGGAGTATCTCGACGTGTGGGTCGTCACCGGACTTCCAGCCCTGCTCTACTAGCGTCTCGTATATGAGGCCGGCCATGCCGTAGATTCCAGGGTCGCCGCTTGAGACTAGTGAGACTGTCCTGCCCGACCTGGCAAGCTCTATGCACTGGCGCGCGCGCTCGACCTCTTGTGTCATCGCATAGCGGTAGACGTCCTTGCCGTCGATGAGGTCCGCGACGAGGTTGACGTACGTCTCGTACCCCACAATCGTGTCGCTCTGCTCGATTGCGCGCCTTGCGCCAAAGGTCATGTGGTCGTGGTGACCAGGTCCGACTCCGACGATGTATAGCGTGCCTGCCAACGCGTGGGCGGCTCAGGGCATTGGATATAATTGATTCCCAATGTGTTTGTTGGTTCCCGCAGGTATGGATCAAAGTGTCGTTCAGGGAAAGGCAGTGTTTGGGCGGGTTCGGTTGCGTTTTAATCTTAGTTTGCCTGCACGTTTGAAAAAGCGGAGGCAGCGTAATTGCCTCCGTACGTTTTCCTATGCATTAATATGCTACCTATGCTGATTAATAGGTAGAAAGTTAAAATATCGCCCAAATTGGTGTGGGGATAATGCGCCCACGATCCAAGACGCCGCTCCCAATCAAAGTAAGCACGATGACGATCAGGTCAAACTTTAAGACGAGTAGTTCGAAAGCGGCAAAAGTTCAAAATTCGAGAGCGGGTGTGCTAATTTGCCGCATAAATAATATGGTGAAATTTTCCAGATCAGAAAGCCAAAACCCCGGGGGTTCCGATTAATTTGAGCGCAGGCAGGCAGGCAGGCAGGCAGGCAGGCAGGCAGGCAGGCAGGCAGGCAGGCAGGCAGGCAGGCAGGCAGGCAGGCAGGCAGGCAGGCAGGCAGGCAGGCAGGCAGGCAGGCAGGCAGGCAGGCAGGCAGGCAGGCATTCATTGATCTTTATGCTGGAATTGGCGGCATACGACTGGGCGTTCAAAGAGCGTTCGGGCGTAACGCTCATTTTGTATTTGCAAGTGAAATTGATGATAATGCTTGTAAGACGTATTATGCTAATTTTAACGACTATCCAAACGGAAACATACGAAAAATAAACGCAAAAGACATACCAGAGTTTGATGTGCTGCTTGCCGGATTTCCTTGCCAAGCATTTTCCATTGCAGGACGTAAGTTAGGTTTCGAAGATGCTCGAGGGACACATTTTTTTGAAATTGCAAGAATTTTGAAAGAGCGTAGACCACGAGCATTTTTACTTGAAAATGTACGTCATTTTCAAACGCATGATGAAGGAAGAACTTTTCAGACAATTAAAAATATAATTGAAAATGAACTTGGCTATACGTTTTATTACAAACTTTTGAATGCAAAAAATTTTGGATTGCCTCAAAACAGAGAAAGAATCTATATGGTGGGATTTCGTGATTATGTGAAATTTCAATTTCCAAAACCCACACATAAAAAAACAATGTTGAAAAATATATTAGAGAAACGCGTGTCTGATGATTATTTCATTTCACAAAAATATTACACAACATTGAAAAAACATCGAGAACGCCATGAGAATAAAGGGAACGGTTTTGGCTATATAGTGTTAGATAAAAATAATGTATCAAACACCATCGTTCTCGGCGGTATGGGTCGCGAACGAAATCTAGTCATCGATAAGACAAATTGGAAAAGATCTCAACGGACAAATATCAATAATGCGGCTATACGTGTGCTCACTCCAAGAGAGTGTTTAAGATTACAGGGATTTCCCGATGCTTTTAAAACTCCTGTTGCTAAGACACATTTATGGAGGCAAGCTGCAAATTCTGTTGCTGTAACTGTTATTGAAAAAATTGCAAGACGTATGAAAATTTCTATGGAAGCGGGTAATTAAAATGGATTCGCAGATAAAAAATATATTGTCACCAAAAACAGGAACCATTTATAAAAAACTGCTAGTTAATGTAGAAAAAGACAAACTGCCCCACAGGACATTTGATGCAATTTGGGAAGCGTATCTTCATAATTGCACAGAAAAACAACGCACAAATAGATTGAATGGCCAAATTTTTGAATATGCTATTTGTGAAACATTAATGCAGCACGGTGTAGGAACGTTGTATTATCAATGTAAATTCTGGAGTATGCCCAATGATCGTATTGATTTAGGTGGTTGGGCAATAGAAAAATATCCCATAATAATTTCTTGTAAAACCAGCATACGCGAAAGATGGAAACAGGCAGATCTAGAGGGACGGTTACTTAAAGGTATATTTCCAAACACCAAGTCATATATGCTCATGAACGATGAGTCCGAAGCTAGAATATTACAACGACGCATTAAGGATAAAACGACGACGGGCATAGATAAAGTGTATATTGCGAAAAGTGCAAAGTTCGATGAATTTGTCAATGATCTAAAATCGTTTAAGCTGGTGGAAACTGAGGCGATTATGCCATTAAATGGAACATTGTTCAAAGCTGAATCAGAAAAATATGAGTCAAGCCCAAATAAAAATTAAAAAGTTAAGTCCAATAAAGAAATTATTGTTCAGAACTAGCCATTCTTTTGCGTGTTGAAGAAGATGGGTCGAGGATGTAATCATAATAGATCCTCATTGCTTCTTGAAATCATAACTCTATACAGGTCACCACGAAGTCAGGGAATACACGCCCTGATACATTACCACATACGATCTCGAATGTAATGAACCCTATGCTAAACAGATATTCGGTGAGATTACGCCGCGTCGCTCATCAAGCTCCTATTGGCATCGTTTAGACATCTTAGGTTCGAGTGCTTTTAGCGTTAAGTCGTAGGAAAGAGCCTATGGGCGATATGCAAGGTTGTTGGTCACTGGCTAAGAACCCATGTTCTGCCCAGACTATGTACAGCCACTCGCGAATATTTTGGGATTTAATTAAATACTTAAATTATGTCGCATTTTAACCGATTTTATGGTTGGCGGGCACCTAGTCGAGCGTATACGTGTAGCACTGCGCACCATGTCAAAAGACACAGCCAGGGCGAAGAATCATAGCCAGAACACTGCCACAAGATCAACGGCTATCAACAAGTCGAATCAAGACCTCTATAACAGATACCTAAACAAAAAGGCAGACAGCAACATAGAGCCATTTCTGAAATTGCTCCATTCCAACGATTTGATTGACTGTCCAGCTAGCCCACGAAAAGCCGCGCCAGATACGCAAATAAAAATACAACAGTTCACGTATTTTGCGCACCAGTGTTTTGGACTTAAATTCGACTATTTCTATACGCTCTACGTATATGGACCATACGCTCCAGGGCTCGCAAATGACTATTATCGGATCCAGAACATAAAAGACGCGTCAGATGAAGGTCTCAAAAACTGGGCAGAAAAAGTAAAATTTTTGGATTTTGCAAGACGATACAACGATGTTGAACGGTTGGAAGTGGCAAGCACGCTTGTGTATTTGCACAAAAAACACGACTTGTCGATGAAAGAGCTGATTGACAGCGCGGGACGCATAAAATGTAAGTTTTCGAGACTAGAAATAGAAGATGTCCATAATGCATTGAATAGTGAAGGATTTTTCGAAGCAAAATAGTTGTGGAGGCCGGCAGCGCACCACATGGAACTTGATGCCTCGTTTAAAGCACTGAGAGAGGTGAGCAATGCTGCGGACGTCGGCCAAAGACTTGACGGGGCGGGAAGAGCGGCGGTGTTGGCGAAAGGCCAGAGGCCGTGCCAAATTTGTGACTTGGGTGGGCCGCCCAGCCTCGCCAGGGCGCCCAGAACCCCCAAACGGCCCAGCACAGCCATGCCGCAAGCGGCAGGGCACATTGATATACTAGTACTCCTATACTATACACAATGAATCACACACGCAGAAATGCAGCAGTTGTGGCAGTCCTGGCAATCGCCGGACTCGTCGCCGTAGGCGCCACCGGCCTGCCCGCATGGGCAATGGGCGGCTGGAACCACATGGGCGACGGGGCCGAGGAGGCCAGGTTGTTCGCCGAGATCGAGGCAATCGAGTCAGAGCGCGAGGCAGTCCTCGAAGGCATCGGGGTCAGCGTCCCGAGCCTGACTGAGGAAGAGGCCAGCAGGCTACTCGAGCGCGCAGAGCCAATCTTTGCGGGTTACGTCGCCGCATCCAACGGCGACGCAGACGCCGAGGATGTCGACGTGCTCAACGCCAGGTATGACGCACTTCTTGCCGAGTTCGACGCAGCACCCCCACAGCTCAGCGAAGCGCAGATTAGCGCAATCGCCGAGCACATGGATACCGAGCAGGAGAGGATGAGCCAGGTTTATGGCGACTCTAATGCGGGCATGAGCGCAGAGGATGCAGCCGAGCTTGAGAGGATAGCCGCAGAAGCCGAGGACATAGCCAGATCGTTTGGAATTGACGATCAGGCACCCACCGTAGTCCAAGAGTTCACGCTTGGCGCGAGGCTTGCGCCGCTAGAGCACCGCTACGACGCCATATACGCACAGATCGACGCGCTCTATGACAAGCTAGACGAGCTTGACAGGCAGAACGAGGCGATCATGGACGCGGCCGGACTAGGCATGCCAGAACTGACTGACGAACAATGGGAAGACTTTGAGGAGCAAATGCAGCCCCTCGAGATGCAAGCAGGGGAGATCTATTACAGAGCATACTCTGCACACGTTCCTTAAATCCAAACTGGGGGTGTGTGGCTTGCCGCACACCCCTGCTTTTTTTTACAATCATCCAGAATACAAGACGCGCCTACTCTTTTGACCAGAACGGGTCTATCACTGGCGCGTTGACAACGAGGTCATGCCCGAGCGGCCGTGCTGCGCTCACGGTTATGGCCTCGTCTGCGACAAGGTGGTCAATGTCATCGCGCGTCTCCACTATTGCGGCGTCATTCTCGTCTGTCCACTCTACGACGTGCACGCGCCAGAGCGGCGTGTACTCGTCGGTTCCCGGCGCCACGCCAGCGACGCTTGGCTGCGAGCCTAGCGCGCCGTCACCCTTGAGGCCGCCCCTGAAATAATAAAGGTCCGCGACAGCCGGCGTTGCCGTATAGTTTTGCATTCCGTGCGAGTCCGCCGTGCCAGTCACGCGGGCCGGTCCGGACGGCGTGGCGCCTGCCATGATGTGGTATACCGTCTGGCCGTCAGGCCCCCACGCGCGCCGCGCGATGAACGTGGCCGTCATCTCCTCGACGTTGACCTCGCTTGCCTGGTATGCCTCTGGCACGTCGATGTCCAGGGCCTTGGCGTCTGGCTCTCCGTTGGCGCCCGAGTCCTCGTCGGCCACTGCCTCTCCGGCGCCGTTGGCATCATCACTCATGTCCGCGTCGCCGGCGTCCTCCTCGGCCATCTCGACGTCCTCCTTGGCGCCTGCTTCGCCTGCGTCATCCTCGCTTGCCTCCTCGCCAGACTCTCCGGCGCCAGAAGACGCCGCGTCGCCGTCCTGCGCGTCGCCGCCTTCATCCTGCCCCGTCTCGGCGTCGCCGCCGTCGTCCTGCGCCGTCTCGGCGTCGGCGCCATCTGGCTCGCCGGGCGCCTCAAGGGGGAGTGCGCCGCCGGGCCAGGAGACCTGCGGGACGTTTAGCACAATGCCGGCCTCCTCTAGGGAGATGCGCGAGTCCGTGACGGCCTGCTCGATCTCCTCAATAGAGACGAGAATCTCGGGGTTTAGGTTGCGCTTCCACTCGACGTACACGAGCGAGCTTGCCGGCGTGTATGCGGCATCACCAGGGGCGACGCCAAAGACCTCCACCTGGTAGCCCTCGAGCCCCTCGCCCTTTACGCCGTTGCGAAACACGTGAATCCTGTTTGGCTCGTGGGTTCCGGCGCCCTCTGTGGGCTCGAGAAGGGCCGCTAGCGGCGGCGCAAAGGAGACTGGCCACTCTTGCTTTTCGGTCAGCTCGTCGGCGAGATCCTCGTCACTAGAGTCAGTTATCGTGTACAGGACGCGCTCGTCATCGAGGATGCCCCCGTGGAGCGGCAGCGTGACTGGAACCTCGGCGCGCACAAGCTCGATGGGCTGCTCGGCCTCGATGACCTCGATCCTCTCAACCCTGATCTCGGCGGGCGCGCCGCGCGCAAAGGCATCCACGCTCGCAGTCGCGACGAACGCGTCTGGCTCTGCGGAGTGGAGGATGACGGACGTGCCGACGAACGTAAAGGATCCCGATGTTGCGTTGGCTCCCAGGTATGACGCCGCATACGTGTCCTGGCCCGGTATCTCCCATGCCGGCTGTCCGGCTGCCGGTCCGTCTAGGGCGTGGAGGACGACGATGCGCAGCGGCGAGCTTGCCGTGTACGTGATCGAGCCCACGTACACGGTGCCGGCGCTAGGCGGCAGGACCATGGCGACCATCTCATCGCCCTGTGCGCGAACGTCAAGGGCGTATGACGTATAGGTCGACGTAAAGTGGAGCTTGCGCGCCGCTAGCGCGTCGGCCTCGGCAGCCATTGCGCCGGCTAGGGCGAGGGCCGCGAGGAGCATGATGGGCAGGACTCGCGTCATCTTCGAGCACCCCCTGTACGGCGCCCGAGGCCAAACTCGGCATGGAGGGCGCGGACCGCGGCGCGCGAGTCGGCCTCCTTTACGGCAAACGCGAGGTTTAGCTCCGAGGAGCCCTGCGTGATCATCAGTATGTTGACGCGCCTTTTTGAGACTGCGCCTAGCGCCCTGGCGGCCACGCCGATCGTGCCCTTCATGCCCGAGCCCACGAGGGCGACTATGGCGACGTTTGGAACCACGTCGAGGCTCTTTATCGTGGCTCCAAGGAGGTTTATCTCAAGCGTGTGGACCGCACGGTCCAGGTCGGCCCTCTTTACGACGACTGTGATGCTTGACTCGGACGGGTTTTGCGAGATCATCATTATGTTGACGCCCTCGTCGGCGAGCGCGCCGAATATGCGCGCCGCTGTTCCCGGCTCGCCGACCATGCTGCCCCCGCGTATGTCGATTAGCGCGTTGTGGCGCAGCGAGCTTGCGCACTTTATCGTTCGCGCCGAGCTCGCACTCACCCCTGTTGCCGAGGGCATGTCCACGTGCCGCGCGATGCCTCGCCTGCCGGCCCGCGCCGGCTGTCCGGCCGATGCTGCCCGCGCTATGACCATGCGTATGCGCGTCCCGATGAGCGGCTCGAATGTCTTTGGGTGCATCTGCCTGGCCCCAAACGTTGACATCTCCATGGCCTCGACGTATGAGACAGAGGCGACTGGTGCGGCATCGCGCACGATCTCGGGGTCCGCGCTCATCAGTCCCCCGGACTCGTTGATCATCCAGACCTCATCGGCATCCGCGCATGTGGCGATGATCGTCGCCGTATAGTCTGATCCTCCCCTCCCGAGCGTCGTCGTGTGGCCGTGCTGGTCGACTCCGGCAAACCCGCCTATGACCGGAACCGTGCCCTCGCCGAGGTGCGATCCCAGCGCCCTTGCGACGCGTAGGCGCGTCGTGTCCATGAGTGGGCGCGCCTCGCCAAAGTTCGAGTCAGTCAGTATTCCGGCCTCGCCTCCGGTCATCGCTACTGCCCTGGTTCCAGTCGAGGCGAGCGCGTGCGCAAAGACCTTGACTGCGAGTCGCTCGCCAAAGGAGAGGAGATAGTCCGTTGATCGCCGTGTCACGTCGCCGAGGCGCGTGACGCCGTCGGCCAGGCCGGCGAGCTCGCCAATGTCCGAGTCGAGCTCAGTCATGAGGCGTGCCCTAGCCGACTCGTCGGGCAGCGTCCTGCGCGCGATCTTTTTGTGCGTCTCGGCTATCTCGCCGACGATAGAGTTGGCTCCGGCCGCATCGCCGCGCGCGGCGCGCCTCACCAGCTCGACTAGCGAGTCAGTCGTAGTGCCGACTGCCGAGCAGACTGCAATCGTGCCCTGCGGCGCTGCTCGCGAGGCGCGGGCGGCTGCGGCAACGGCGGCTGCTGCCCTCGTGATGCGCGGCCCGTCGGAGATCGATGCGCCGTCGTGCTTTATGACTAGCCTCATGTTGGGTCGCCTCGGGATCGCGCGTCCTTAAATGCGTTAACTGTCAACGCGCGGGGCAAGGTAAAAGTGGATGCGGCCTATATTGGAGACTCGAAACTCCATGCGTAGCGGCTTTGCCGTCGAGTATTCGCACTTTACGTCCTGTGCGGCCGAGCCGACTGCCTTTACTATGGGAAGGAGGTACTCGAGGCTGTACGTGGCCGATGACTTTTCCTTTGTTCCCAGCTCGTGGACGCCCTCGTCGCCGTCGGCAACCTCCACGGTCACCTCGCCGGCCTCGCCCTTGCCGGCAAACTCGGATTTTTTGCCGTCCGTCGTTATTGTGACATAGTCTGCTAGCACGTCAATGTCGCCGAGCGTCTTTTCAAAGGTGGAGACCTCCATGGCTAGCTTTGCGTCATACGATATGTTGGGCAGCGGCGTCTCGTTCTCGGATGTCTCGATGAGGCGTATCTTGTACTTTTTGGCCGTCCCGATCTTTACGCCGAGCATCGAGTCAACCGTCGTTATCTCGATCGTGTCCTTTTTTGCGGCTCGCTTTACGAGCTTTGAAAGCTCGTCGATCTTTACGCCAAACCTCACCTCGCTGTCACAGCTGTACTTTTCAAACGCCGAGTTTGGCCACGTGATGTCGATTAGCGCGACGTGCGAGGGATCCATCCCGCGAAACGTGATGCCTTCAGAGTTTGCCACGAACGTGGCTTCCTCGACGAGCGTCGAGACGGCCGAGATTATCGCCTTTATGTCCTCTGCGCCCACAGTAGTAGCCTTTAGCGCCAATTTCAGGCCTCACGCGCCTGACGTGGCGTTTTAAAGGTTACCGCGCCTTTTGGGGCATTTCCGGGAACGCAGCTATGCGGCCCAATTGTTGCAAACGTGCAAGCTGACAGGTATGGCAGCGATGCTCTCCAAGTCCGGCCCCGGCGCGTCCTGGGAGGGTGTCAGTGACACGATCGAGGCAGCCCTGTCCATGGGCGGGGCCGGACGCGAAGCCGCGCCCCACGCCTGGCCGCAGAGCTCGACGTGGAGATGGCCAGCGGGGCTACGCCGAGTCATGGCTTGAGGAGATCGACGCAGGCCAGGGCCATCGTGCCATGCGATAACTGCGCTAGACGCGCTAACTAGCCCAGGGCCGTTCACCGATGGCGCAGAGTCGTTAATCTCCAGAATAAGCACGATGCCACCGACGAACAGAGCGCAAGCTGGCAGTTCGGCGACAACGCGCGTGATGCTCTCCGAGTGCGCCCCTGAAGTCATGAGGGCGACTGACCGGCCGTTGATGAGGTAACGGCCACGGGCGTTGCCATGACGGGAGATTCCGGGTCTGCCCCCTCGATGGTGATGTCAGGCGAGTTGGGCCTTATGCTCAGACACGCAGCCCTTTCTGACGTGGCCGTTGCGGAGGCTTTTTGCGATAATACTCCTCTCCGGCCAACCGGACTTTGTAACCGTGCAGAACACGGGTATTAACAGGGCAACAATAACTGTCGACGCGACACACGCGTCGGCAACAACAGGTGATCACACGTTCGCTGTGATGGCAGCCGCGGGATCCGATCCCGCGACAAGATCAGTCACCGTAACGATAACGCCCTAGTCCCTATGAATAGTCGCGCCACGTATAGCCGCACTTTGTGCAGCGGTAAAACTGCGTCGTCGGCTCGTCTGCGCTGCGCGTCTGGAGCATCCACCAGACTGCCTCGCCGTTGCCGCACTTGTCGCACTCTTTTTCGATCGTCGACTCGGTGTCCGGCGCGTCAGGCTCGTCGAGAACCTTGAATGTTGACTGCGAGGAGAGCGACGGGCCAGGCTCGGGCTCGGGGGGCGCATCATGATCCACGTGGCCGCACTTTGGGCACTCTAGTCCGCCTGCACCCTTTTTGAGCCGAACATCGCACTTTGGGCAGAACTTCATTGCGCCTATCCCGCCTTTGGCGCAAGGGCCGCCCTGATCTCGGCGGCGGTCTTTAGGGCTGCGGCAGTCGCGCGCTCCATCTCGGAGACGGGACTGCCCTTTGAGGAGCTCACGCGCATCCAGCACTCGTTGGTGAGCGGGTGCTTTACGATGACGCCGGCAAAGTCGACTGACGGGCTCTTTAGGAGCTCGCGCTGTATGACGTATAGCGTGCCAATGTCGGAGCTCGTGAGCGAGACGTTGATCTCGCGCGAAGTCGAGCTGAGCACCTGAACCCCCATTACCGCAAAAGGCACATATTGCGGCTATAAATACCATGGAGACGCATGGGGGGACCTAGCCGCATAGACGGCGCGAGGATCGAGGGGGCAGCAGACGGCGAGGCCGCCGCGACTGTCTCCTTTGCAGTCGCCGGCGCGCTGCGCGAGGCTTTTGGCGAGGAGGGCTGGGAGCGCGCGTACGAGGCCCATGACAATGTCTTCAAGATACGCTATGGCGTGAGGCTCCACACGGGCGGCGCGCGAAAGCGCACGATCGGCCGCGAGGTCGACTCGTACCGCAAGGCGGCCATATTCTGGACGCGCAACCCAAAGCTCGTAAACCCCATGAAGGACCGCCGCATATGGGTCCAGGTCGCAAAGAACTTTGAGCCCTTTATCGCGCTCAGCGTCGAGGGCGTCAGGTCAGAGCTCCTCGACTTTGAGGAGCGCATCGCCTTTGATCCGGCCACGCTTGGGGCCGGCACGCACAAGGTGACTGCTGACATTTGGGTCTCTTGGCAAAAGCACGAGTATACGGAGGCCGAGAGCCACAAGGCCAGCGTGAGCGGGACGCTCACCATATAGGGATATAAGGGGAGTGCCGGCGACTCGCGCGCGACGATGGCAAAGTATGACGGCCTGCTCGGCCAGCCGGTTCTTGAGGTCGAGGAGCCTGACAAGGAGGGCGGAATCACCATAATATTCAAGGACAATAGGTTTCTCTTTATCAAGGCCGACGGCGACAAGCTCGACACCGTCTCGATACCAGAGTGATTGGCAGATGGCAAAGTTTGACGGCATACGCATGAAGGATCTCGTAAAGGTCGAGGATCCCGACCCTAGTGGCGGCATCACGCTAACGTTTGGCGACGGATCCAGCATGTCCGTGCGTGTTGGTCCGGACGGCCAGCTCGTCTCGGAGTCTAGGCCCGAGTAGCGCGCACGCGCCTCTCGTACATGCGTATGACGTTCTCTTGCGGGCTTGACTGTATCGAGCCCGGCCTCTCGGCGCGAATCCTGGCGATCGCCTCGTCTGCGCCGAGTCCGTGGTATCTTACTAGATAGCACGCAAGTATCGTGCCGGCCCTGCCCATGCCGGCCGCACAGTGGACCATGACGCGGCCCTTGGAGGATATTGCATTGTGCGCAAAGTCGACTGCGCGCTCTATGCCCTCCATCTCTGGCGCCTGAAGGTCTGGCGTGGGCACGTGAAGGTACGCGCCGAGATCTTGGGTCCACTCGGTCGGGAGGGCGTCTTCGGTCATTGTGATTATGGACTCTACGCCCTGTGCGAGAATCCAGTCTAGCTCTGTGCGCGACATTGGGGCCGCCGAGCCGGCAAACGCGTCAGGCACGACCCACGAAAAGTTCGCCGGCCGCCCCGTGACTCGCCCGCGAACCTTCCTCCATGCGTTTCCCGGCCTGCTCATGCGCGGCACGCACGATCGTGGTGGTTTTTAGCATTGCGGCTCCGTGGGGAAGCCCTGGTCGCGGCGGCCAGTCATGTCTGCATGGGTGCGCTGCAGGAGTGGTGGCGGCCAGTCACGGGATCGCCGCATCGCCTGCCTGCGACATGGCCGGATGCCCGAGCTAGGGGGCCTGCACTATGACCTTTTGCGTTGCCGTGGCGACGTTTACCGACGCGTCGATGGCCAACCACGTGACCGTGTTCACGCCAAGCTCAAACATTCCGGTCTCCTCGTGGTATATGGCCAGGATCGGATCCGCAATGTCAGTCGCCGCAGGCGGCGTGAGGATGACTGATGACACGCTCACGGGCACCGCCGAGTGGAATATGGCGGACGGGATTGTGTCGGGGAATGACGGCGGTGTCGTGTCAATCACGATTATGCGCTGCGTGCATTTGGCCGTGTTGCCTGCCCTGTCCTCCACGGTCCAGAGCACGGTGCGTCCCTGGTCAACTTGCAGCGGCCTGGCGTTGGTGCTCAGATGCAGCTCGTCGAGGGTGCTAGCCGTGTCAGCTGGGTTGATTTTTGCGTCTTGCCGAAGTATCGCAGTCAGGGGAGCGCGCGCCTCGACATATACAGGGTATCTCACCGAGGTGCACGTCGGCGGCGTTGTGTCCGCAACGAGTATTGCGCGCGTCGTGGCAGCCCAGTTGCCGCTGCTGTCCGTCGCGTTTACCAAGACCTTGTGCAGGCCCAGTCCAAGGGTTGCCGGGATCGTCTCAGTCGGAGTTATGCTCGCGCCTGCGTCAGTGGCAGTCGAGGGTGTGCATGATGACGTTGGGGTGCTAGCGCCAGTCGCCTCGATAAAGCACCATGATGTCGTGATAGTCGGCGCGAGCAGGTCGGCTGCAGACACCATGGGCGTTGCCATGACGCCCACAGACGCCAGTGCGGCGGCAAGGACTATCAGCGTGATCATGCCCGGCGACAACACGCCTTGCACGAACTAGTGTTTAATAACTGTAATCCGAGTTTTGGGCACGAGTTGTCGCCTCTACCCACTTGGTCAAATGGGGGCATCCTGCCGACTCACTTGCCGCGGTGGTGCCTGTCTGAGCATGAGCGGGCATGGTCTACGACGTGTGCTAGGAGGTGACAGTTATCGTGACGCTCTTGGAGGCCGGATCGGATCCCGTGGCGGCCATAACAATGAACGTGTAATCGCCGGTCATTGCCGACGCGTGTGACGCGTCAACTGTTATCGTGGCCGCGTTGATGCCCGTGTTCTGCACGGTCACAAAGTCCGGCTGGCCGGATAGGAGTATTATCGCAAATCCCCCTCCCTCCACGCGCGTGACACTGACGTCAAACGAGCGCGTCTCTCCGGTTCTTACTGACGCGCCGTCAAGGCCGCCAGCGTCAAACTCTATGCTGGCTGCCGGCGGGTCAGGCTCCGCAGGCGGGGCTGGCGGCGGCGGAGTCGTGTCTGGCGCCGAACCCGGCCCCGGAGCCGCGTCAGGGCCGCCCCCAGGCCCGGCAACGGGAGATCCCGGCGGCCTGTATGCCACGGTGGGCACGGCGGCCGTGTCAGCCAGGATCGCGTGCTGCAGCGTGAACGCCGTGCCGCCTGACATGGTGATCGTCGGCGTGAACACGCCTCCCTCCCCAACGGCGACGCCGGTGGCCGCGGCCTCCCCGACGACCCAGTCAGCCGCCCTCACGATTCCCCAGGCGCCCTCGGAGAGGGTCACGCGCGTCGTCGTCGCACTAGAAGTCGTCGCGCCGCTCAGGTCGGGCGTTACGGTGTCCACCATGGCGTTTGTGCTCGCGCCGGCGTGCGTAAAGACCCCGAGATTGGCCGCCGCGTCTAGCGCAGTTATGGTGAAGGCGAGCGGTCCCTGGGTTTCGTCAGACGCCACGGTACGCTCGCCTGACCACATGTCTGATGCCATGCCGGATGTCATTCCCGTGTTGGTCCCGCCTGACGCCAGGCGCGGCGGGGACGTCGGCCTGCCCGCCTCGTCCATGTCCAGCGACACGGTGATCGTGTCGCCTGCCCTTGCCCACTGCGCGTTGGTGCCGGACTTTGGCTCCCCGTTTCGGGAGACTGCGGCCGACACTGTGGCTCCAGGCGCCGCACCGTCAGACGCGACGAGTTCCACGTTACTGCTCAAGTCGTTCTTTGGCGTGGCGTCGGTGGTGGTGCAGGGAGATGTGCGCGTGTCGCGGATGCGCGCGTCGTCGTCTGCCCCGCCGTTGTATGCGACCGTTGGCGTAGAGTCCGTGCGCGCCAGCGGCGCGTGCGTGATCTCCACGACTGACGGGCTGCCTGCCCTCACGGCCACCGCCGAGATCTCTTTGTCCGTGCCGGCATCAGTGATCTCCCAGTGGCCCCTGTGCTGCGCGACCGTCGGCAACGCGCCGAACGAGACCGGCTCGTTAAAGCGCACCTCAGTCGTCGTGCCGCTCGTGGACGTGGCCGAGTTGATCACAGGCGCGTGTGTGTCCGTGTAGGTGATCTTGTTGGATCCGTCGTTTATCCTAGCCACAGCGGTGCTAAAGTTGTTCTGGATCTCATAGATGCACCCGTCCTGCGCATCATCCTCTAGGCGCAAGACCGCCGTGAGTGGGTTATCGGTGGGGATCAGGGCCAGTGGCACGTTCTGTATTTGCAGCTGAGCTGCCAGGCGTGCGTCGATCGCCTTTGCGGCAGTGATCCTGATCCTCTTGCTGTCCAGAAACTCTCCCGCAGTGAATGCGTTGGGTATGCGGTCTACACTAGTGACCTTTACTGGTGCGAGCGCGTTCATGTGAGAGTTCATTAGCGAGTTGGTGCTGCCCTCCCCGGGTCCGAGATACTCCACCTGCAGTGTTCCTCCGAGCCCAGCTACCCCGTGCTTTAGGTAAAATCTGGTCGCACCGTTTACGTCTAGAGTCTGTCTCGTCTCAGCGTCTACGCTGCTCATAATGCCGGTGGCCTGCACGCCGTTAATCTTCCACTCTGATGCCTCCGTCCGGCCGCTTACGAGGCTGCTAACCGCGGGGGAATACATTGGTTCGGCGGGGGCCAGAGTCTCATCAAACTCTATCCTAACTATGCCCTCGTCATGGGCCTCTGCAAAAATCGCCGGAAATATCGCGGATGGCAGGTTGGCCCTAGTACCCACAGGCATGTCATAACCCGAAAGATTCTCAATCTTGGGAGAGTTTCCGCCGTATGGAGAAAACTCAATGTGTGCGTCTTCGCCCGATCTTAGGGGCGGCACTGTGTCTAGCACAATTCTTCGGTTATCAAGATCGACAAAGTGCCCAGGTGATCTAGGCTCAAATCCGCTTGGTGTGCTCACAGCCCAGTCACGCCAGTTCAATTCTTGGCCTTCTATGACACGGACATCCTCACTGAACGTGATAACTGTGTACCTGCTTGTTCGTGTTGCCTCAAACGTGGGCGCTGCGATGGCCGTGGACGGAGGCGGCAGGGTTTTTGTTGCGGTTTCTACGGAATTTCCAGCCCTGTCGGCAAGGCCGGCCTTTACGTGCATTGTGTGCGCGATGCCGGCTGTGAGCGCAGGCGACAGGTCAAGGGTGACTACCCTTTCGCCTACCGTGTATGACGGCGTGGCCGTGATCGTGGCATCCTCGCGCGTGACGCCAAACGCCGTTGGCTTGACAGTCGTGGCATCAAGGGGCTCGCTGAACTCTAGCCTCGCCGATGTTGTCGATGTAAAGAACGCATCAAGGAGGCGTGGTGCCACTGTGTCCACGATTATTCTGTGGTTGGCTGCCTGCTCTGTAATGAATAGGCCCGTGTTTCTTGAAGACAGTGTTATGTTGTCCTTTGTGATAGTCCCAGTGTCTATACCTGTGCTAAACGTAAGTTGTAGCATTCTACCATCTGATGACATTGACGCTGACTCTAGATTTGGAACGGCGGGATTCCGTGTAAACATTATGGACTGATCGGAGCTAGACGCAACACCTGTCATGTCCCTGATGCCGGACTTTGCCGTAATCGTGTACGGGCCAGGGTTAGGCCGGTTTTTTAGCTTGATCAATACGTATGCATCACCATCAACGTGGCTTATGGGATTATTGCTAGGTACGGCAAACGGCGGCGCGACAAACGGCAGTTCAGCAGACAACACAAAGTTGTCCGTTGTTACCGTCTCCGTGTCTAGGCCTTCACTAAACGTCAGTATGAGCGAGGTGCCATTATCTGATGCTCTAACTGACTCAAGCGCAGGGGGCACTGCATCCCACGTAAACTGGAGCTTTTGCGTTACAGTCATCTGTCTGCCAGCAGAATCGGCAATGTGGTGTTGAGCTTTTATGAAATGTGCGCCCTCCATCAATGCCTGGGCAAGGTTGAGTGTAACCGTGTTAGAGCCGTCTGTGTGCTCTATAGGAGTCGTGCGATCCACCACCATGGTGGGAGAATGTTCGATGGTGGTTGTGTTTACAGACGCGGCGAGAATGCCCTCACTAAAGATCAACTTGACCTTTCTGGCATCAGACGACACTTCAATGCGGTCAAGCGTTGGGGCTTTGGGATTCCACACAAACTTGCGTGTCTGATCAGATCCGAGCGTGCCGCCACTAGTGCCGCCTATGGTGCTCTTGGCAGTTACAGAATACGTGCCATCATATGCCGGTGCGGCGACCAGCTTCAACATGACCGTCGGGGAGCCGTCAACGTGCATAATGGGGTTCGTGTCAGCCAGCGATATGCCCGGTCCCAGTATAAAGCGATCCTGCGTCACCGTGTCACCATCAAGTCCCGCGCTGAACGTCAGCGTAAGGGTCTGTCCGTCAGACGACTCTGTGACGTGCTCGAAAGTGGGTCCGGCAGGATTGTACGTGAACGAGCGTGTCTGGCTAGACGTGAGAAACTTGTTGCCGCTTTTCGTCGTGGGGTGCACTGTAACCTCATAAGTTCCGGGAGGCGGAGGAGACGCCAGCGTTATGGTGTGCGTTGTTCCCACAGTGGGGTAGGGCGAGAGTCCAGCGCGCCCTGGCAGCCGAGAATCAAGCGTTATGGAGCCTGTGGAGGCGGGCTGTATGGTAGAGCGTTCACTCATTGTAACTGAAATCGTCCGACCGTTTGAAGATATTGTGGCATGCTCGAATGTAGGCGTGCTTGCGTCCCACTCTACTTGTGACCTCGACCCAGCGTGCCTGTGTCCTTGTGTGTCAGTTATGATATTCGTGGTATCCACATAGTATGTGCCATCCGACCCAAGTGCGGAGGCTTGGACGATCATTACCTTGTTTGAACCGTCTACGTGTACATGACGTTCTACGGGTCGCCCAAAATTAGAAATGCCTCGGTGAACAGTTTCTGTGTCGAGTCCTTCGCTAAACAGGAGTGTTATTTCTTTGCCATTAGGTGACAAGAAAGCTTCTTCAACGCGCGGGTTTGCCGCATTCCACTCAAACCTGCGTGACTGGTCAGAGCCGATCATAACGCCGTTCAAATCTGCTATGGCGGCACGAGCCGTCACCTCATACGTCCCGTTTGTGGGCACGCGTTCTAGCGCAAGACTCACAGTGTAAGATGTATTGTCATAACCGACTGTGTTAATGGGTGCCAAGACCGCGCCTGGCGCCATGGCAAGGATCGTGATCGGTGCCTGCCCGTTGGGTTCGTTGTCTCCAACCGTTCCACGCGCGATCCACACGTGTCTTGCCTCCCCCGTGCCGGATACCATGCTCCCCTGTGCGTTACTCAGAACGGACGCCTCTGGGGTCGTGCCTGCTGTGACAGGCCCCCCAAAATCAAGCGTCGCCACCACCACATCACCAGCCCTGGCATATCTCGAATTATCGCCTGTTCGTGCCGACCCGTTGCGCTCCACAGACAGGGTCAATGACGGTGGCGTGTACGTGCCAGTCGGATCTACGCCGTTTATGGTAAACACACTGTCCAAATTCTGTCCGCCGTTTTCAACCCAATCGTCGTAAAAGTCATGTATGCTCGTAGCCTCAAATGCCTCACCGGCATCCCTGTCATCTGCAAACGCGGTCCAGATGCCTTGGGCGCCACCAGCTATGTTGTCTCCTGGCTCGTTTCCGCCATCGTGGATGTCCCACAAGATGGCCGTCACGCTCCCTTCCCCGTCCTGTCCCTCATAATAGCGCGTGATGCCAAGTGATCCCATGAGAAGTTCAGAGTTATTACGTGAGTGTTCCTCGCGGGTTTCCCAGTTAAAGTGGCCATCGTCTGCCCCAAAGGAGGTGTTGTATTGGGGGGAATCCTCCATTAGCGCCGGGACAAAGCTCGCCCAGCCTTCAGACCATGCGCATGCTGGACTTGATGGAAGTGTTGGGCTGTGAGGACGACAAGATAAAGTTGGAGGGATCCCATTATCGTAAACGTGGTTCATAATGTGATGGCCATATTCATGCAAGACGGCGGCTCGTGTAGAGACCTCACGTGGTGTGGGAAGTCCAGTTTGCAAGGCGATCCGGCCGTTGTCAAGATCATAAAACGAAGAAGATCCACTTTGTAAAGTTACCAATGGCGCGTCATAACCAAACGTGTCCTTAAAGTACCTGTATGCATCCAACACATCATCATACATCCAACGCATTACTGCAAACTGTCTTGCGTCTCCCAATGGAGTTCTAACGCTATATTCGCCAAGGGAAACCACAACGCCATTCACGTTTTCAATTACCAGCCCGCTTACCGACATTGGGATACCTCGAGAAGTCAGAGCACGCACTTTTCCATGATCTAGTGAAAATACGGGCACAATGTCAATCCCCGTGTCGTCGTTATCAGGATCACTGCGGGGAACGGCAATCCCATAGAAACCGTCAGAGTCCACGCGGGAGCATGCCGGCTCCCCGTTGTGCAAGAGCGGAGATATTGACCTGTCGGCGGTCTGATCATAAAGGCACACCTTGACGTCAGTGGCCGCAGAGAGTTTGGCTGTCTCAACTCCAGCGCCCTGACCACGATCCTGTGCCCTAAAATAGCCGTACGCATATGTGAATTGTTCTCCGTCGGCCTGTCCCCCCACGCCGGACTCTTTAGCATGTTCTGTAACCTGTGCCCTTGCAAAATCAGGAATGCCAGACTCCCCCACAACAGCTCCAGCATCGGCCCGATCTAGCAGAAATTCCACTATTGCACGTTTGGCCTCACCAGAAAGCTCCTCGTCTTCCAATGGATCAAAGGATGAATCCGGGAGGCGGCGGATGTCTCGTTGCCGGAACGATTCAGAGGCCCCCGCAGCAATCACGGCCTCGTCTGCTGAGAATGTCAGCGCGCCACCACTATGATTCACAAACAATGTGGGATCAGCCCATTTTTCTCTACGCACCCCAAGATCGACGATCACACCGTCGTTTGGATAGATCTTTGCATCTGTCCTAACCACAAGCTCGATACTAGCATTAGTAGTTCCAGGTGCATATGCGTTGGTTTTCGTGTACATGTACGTTGTGCGTCCATACTGATCAGTCCACAGCTTTGACCTTTCAAACCCACGCGTCTCCCAATCAACCACGTCGATCCCTTCCGGGAGCACCATGGTAGCCGTGCTGCCAATGTACTGGGGAGGCCGTGTCGGCTCTCCCCACTCTTCCGGCCATGGGTGATATCCCGGGGGGAGATCCCACGTGTCCGTGTTGACAGCTATGCCGTTCAAGATCCCCTCCCACGCATATGTATATGACACCGTGATCGGAGTTCCGACCTTTGCGGAGTCCGGGATATCATACAGGCCTATGGGCCACATGCACTCATAGTCGCATGGAACCGCGGGGGGGGTTGCGTGGATAAGTGGGGAGAGTAGCGGCACTAGCGCAAGCGAGGCGGCCGCTATGACCAGCAGCACATTTTTCATGGTGGGCGTCACAGGGTAATCTTATTTAAAAATATTTAAAATGCGCTTCGTGCACAGGCAAAAATGGGCAGTAGTGTTAATAATAACTACGTTGGGCGCCCCCTCGTTGAAGAGCGGGCGGCATAGCATGGCGGTTATGATGGTGTCCCTTGGCCTCGTTGCGGCCTTTGTGAACGAGCTAGGAACCATCAGCGTAGGAGCACTAGTGTCATTTACCAGCACCACGCGCGTCGTTGCCGCCCCCTCCACCGCCACCGCAGCGCGAACCGCCGACAGAGTAAAAGGCGCGAGTTAGAGTCTTCAACTCGCCCGTGATCCACGTGCCCTCGTGCAGATCACTCGGTTGACCTCGTGCCCGCGCGCACAGCTCCCAAATATTAGTGGGCGGCGCGCACACGCGCTCCATGCGCGGCGAGGGTCTTCTCTATGACCGGCTCGAAGGCCAGCGCGTCAGGTGCACGGCGTGCGCAAGGTACTGCGAGCTTGGTGACGGGCAGGACGGCCTGTGCGGCGTGCGCGGAAACGTCGGCGGCGAGCTCGACTTGCACGTGTACGGCCGTGTCATGGCAGGCCACGTCGACCCAATCGAGAAAAAGCCCGTGACGCACTATCGTCCCGGCTCGCGCGTCTACTCGATAGCGACGGCGGGGTGCAACTGGCTGTGCTCGTACTGCCAAAACCACGACATTAGCCAGAGGCGAAAGGTTGAGGGCATCCACATGTCCCCATCAGAGGTCGCCGATGCCGCACTCGCCGCCGGCGCTGACGGGATTGCATACACGTACAACGAGCCGTCAATATTCATCGAGTTCGCGCGCGACTGCGGCATCGAGGCCCACAGGCGCGGCCTCTACAACGTGTTCGTCTCCAACGGGTATGACACGCCACAGTCAGTCGCCATGATGCGCGAGTTCCTCGACTGCATCACCGTGGATTTCAAGGGGAACGCAGAGCCAGAGTTCATGAGAAAACACATCGGCGTGCCAGACCCCGCGCCGATCTTTGAGACGCTGCTGCGCATAAGGGACACGACAGACATCCACGTAGAGATTACTGACCTAGTGGTGCCCGGCATCGGCGATGACGCGGGGCACTGCAGGCGCCTCTGCGAGTTTGTCCACGACGAGCTCGGGGCTGACACGCCTATCCACTTTTTGGCGTTTCATCCGGACTACAAGATGCGCGACGTTCCGCCGACTCCGGTGGCCACGCTAGAGGCGCACCACGCCATAGCTGTAGACGTCGGCCTGCGCTATGCGTATGTCGGCAACGTGGGCGGCCACGCCCTAGAGCACACGTACTGCGCGTCGTGCGGCGAGATCGCAGTCAGGAGGGGCGCGTTCTCGATAGAGGAGTGGCGCCTAGGCGAGGGCAACACGTGCGCGTGCGGCGAGGCCGTTCCCATAGATGGCGCGCCGGCGCCGTCGTATGCGCCGACTCGGCTCAGGGTCCTGCGCTAGAGCGCGACTGCGCGCGCCGGTGCGCCTGAAGCGCGTGCAAGGAGGAGGGGCAGGACTGCGATCTCAAATGCGGGCTCGCTGATGCGGTGCAGGTTGCAGAGGTTCTCGACTATGACTGAGCCGGCGCGCGCAAGGCTCTTGTGAGCAAGAAACGACTCTGAATCGCCCGCATCGATGCTAGGCGAGTCGATTCCGACCATGCCGACGCGGCGGCGCGCAAGGAGGCGTGCGGCATCGGCGTCCAGGCCCGGACTGCGCTCAAAGTATCGCGGGCCGAGATGCGAGCTCCATTGCGTCTCGATGACGAGGCGCGAGGCGCGCTCGAGCCTCCCGTGTGCCTGCTCAAATGACTCGATCTCGGCAGCACTGACGCACCGGCCCCGCCGCTTTGGCGCGCGCATGAGGCGGGCCGGCCCGACTAGGCGCGAGGGCACAATGTCATCAACCCTGGCCCCATGGGCATCAAAGTGGTACGGCGCATCAATGTGCGTGCCCGTGTGCGTGCTCATCGCGACTAGCTCGAGGGCGTACCCGTCAGTGTCTGGTGAGGCCCACTGTATCACGTGAACCGGCGGCGAGCCCGGAAAGGCCGGAAGGCGCGAGGAGATGCGCATCGTCAGGTCAATGACTGCGCGTCGACGCATCGCGTGACCTAGCCGCCCCTCGTGGGGTCGAGCTCGGCGGCCCGCTCCTCGTGGTGCGAGGCCTCCTCGGCCCTGCCGAGAATGGAGAACGTTCTTGCGAGGCTGCTGTGCGCGACATAGTCGTCATCGCGCACCTTGATGACGCGCATATAGCACTCGGCGGCCTCCTCGTGGCGGCCGAGCTTTGAGAGCGAGTGGCCCTTGCCGTTGTGCGCGCTGTGGTCACGCGGGTTTGACTCTATGGCCGCGTCAAATGACGCGATGGCATCCTCGTGGCGGCCGAGGCGCGCGAGCACGTGGGCCTTGTTGTTGTTGGCGTGATAGTTCTCTGGCGAGGCCTCTAGGGCGAGATCAAAGCACGCGAGTGCGCCCTCATAGTCGCCGAGGCGCGAGAGCGACCTGCCCTTGTTGTTTAGCGTGCCCAGGTGCGGCGTGCCGGCATCCAGGGCCGCATTAAAGCACTCGACTGCCTCCTCGTGGCGCCCGAGGCGCGCGAGCGTAAAGCCGCGGTTGTTTAGTATGCCGGCGTGGCGCGGGCGCTTTGCGATTGCGGCGTCATAGCACTCGAGTGACTCCTCGTAGCGCCCGAGCTTTGAGAGCGAGTGGCCCTTGTTGTTTAGCGTGCCGGCATGCGCCGAGCCGAGTGCTATTGCGCGATCAAACGAGTCGACGGCCTCGGCATGGCGGCCCAGAACGGCGAGCGCGTGGCCGCGGTTGTTGAACGTGCCAGAGTGTCGCGGGCTGATCTCGATCGCGCGATCGAATGACTCGATGGCCTCCTCGTGGCGGCCGAGGCGAGATAGCGCATGGCCGCGGTTGCTGTGCGAGCCCGCGTGGTTTGGATCTGTGGAGATCGCGATGTCAAATGACTCGATGGCCTCCTCGTGGCGGCCCAGAACGGAGAGCGAGTAGCCGCGCCTGTTGTACGTTCCGGCGTGCGTGCTGTCACGCTCGATTGCGATCTCAAATGACTTTATGGCATCCTCGTGGCGGTCGGTCTTTGAGAGCGAATAGCCGCGGTTGTCGTGGGTCGCGTGCGTGTCAAGGCCGAGCTTGATTGCCTTGTCATAGCATTCCATGGCCTCCTCGTGGCGGTTGAGGCGAGATAGCGCATACCCCTTGTCGTTGAGCGCGACGAGGAGCGTCTCGTCTGCGGCGAGCGCGGCATCAAAGTGGATTATGGCCTCCTCGTGGCGCCTCAGCTCGTTGAGTGACGTGCCGCAGAGGCGGTGGGCCTCGGCGTTGGACTCGTCGGCCTCAGCGGCCCGCGCAAAGCACTCGGCGGCCTCCTCATAGTTGCCCAGTCGCGCCATCTCGACGCCGTTCTCGTGGTCTGAGTGCCCCGGCGCATCGGCGAGTTGTTCCATGGTGCGCCCCTGCTGCGGTGCGCGTTTTATCTCTTTTGGGGGCCGTGCGGCGATTCTAGCGCATGGCGGGGTCGGCAAAGCGGTCAAGGATTAAATAGCGATTCACCCCTAACCTCGGCTGTGCCAGTGTCCTTTGTGCTGATCAACTCCGAGCACGGCTCTGATGAGTCGATAATCGCCGCCCTCAAGGAGGGCCTTGACGGCGAGGAGGGAATAGAGTACGAGATGCAGGGCGTCTATGGCGTGTATGACATCGTCCTTCGCCTCTCCTCAGACGACGCGGCCCGCCTGCGATCCATAATCACGAGCAAGGTGAGGCGCATAAACAGGGTCCAGTCGACGCTCACGATGATGGTTATAGAGGAGCAGGGCTCGCAGTCATAGCGTCGCGAGCGCAGCGGCGAGCGCGTCGATCTCCTCCTTGGTGTTGAAGTAGTGTGGCGATGCGCGCACGACGCGCGTGTCTAGAATCTCCCGGACCGCCAGGACCATTCCTCGCGACTCGAGGCGCCGCACAATGTCCTTGGGGTCATGCGCGTCAAGCGTAAAGGGCACGATGCTCGTGCGCTCATCGGCATCAGGCGGCCCATAGACTGTCGCGCCGGGGATCTCGCATATTGCCTCGCGCAGGCGTGTCGCAAGCGAGGATGCCGTGTCGTGAATGCGCGCGAGGCCGTGGGAGGCGAGGTGGCGCACGGCCGCATCCATTCCGGCGACTCCGGCATAGTTGCGAAACCCCGCCTGGAACCTGTCCGGCGACTCGCGGTTTACGATCGTGCCCTCGTGGACCATTGCCGACTCGCCGCCGACGGCAAGCGGCGTGAGGAGATCTTCAGAGCCGCGCCGGCAGTAAAAGACGCCCGTGCCCATCGGGCCGCAGAGCCACTTTGAGCCGTTAAAGGACATAAAGTCGCATGACATTTTGTGCACGTCAAGCTCGCCGATGCATCCGACAGTCTGCGCGGCATCAACTAGGAACGGGATTCCGCGCGAGCGCAGCTCGGAGCCGATCTCCTCGATCGGCAGGATCGCCCCAGTGTTGTAGAGCGCATGGCTTAGCGCGACGAGGGAGGTGTTCGAGTCCACTAGTGAGTCAAGCGCGCCGTCCTCAAGCCTGCCGTGCTCGTCGATTGGCGCGCTGCGAACCTCGACTCGCGGCGCGAGGCGCAGCCACGCGTAATAGTTGGAGTGGTGCTCGTGCGCGCCGCCGCGTATGACAATGTTCGAGTCCGGCCCAAAGTCTAGCCCGCCGGCGACCATGTTGATGCCATCAGTGGTGCTCTGCGTCAGGACGACCTCGTCGCGCTCGCAGCCGATGACTGTGGCGATCGACTCGCGCGCCGAGCGGAGCGTCTCCTTGACAAAGGGCTCAGAGGCCAGCGAGTCCGGGCCCATCGAGGAGTACTCTGTCGCAAAGTCGGCCATTGCGCGTATGGACTCTAGGGGCTGGAGCGAGACGGAGGCGTTGTTGAGGTATGCGCGCCCGCCGTGCGCAAAGCCGTCCCTTGGGGGTTGTGGGGCCTCCATTATTATGCCGGCCCGCGCGCGCGTGGCGCATGGATAAAAACCGTGGAGGCATCGCCGTTCGGGCCGGCGAGGTCGCAGTCCTCATGTATGACGAGCCCCTCGCAAAGGCGGCGATCCTCGGCGCAACGGTGGGCGAGGCGGGTCGCGATGTCCTGTATGTTGACTTTGACCTAATGTACTCTGGCCACGTCGCCGCCGGCATGCTCGGGCGTGCGCGGCGCGTAGAGGCAGTCTGCCCTGCGGGTCGCGTCAGGGAGACGATGGCCACTGCAATCTCGCGCGCCTCGCGCGGCTCGTGCCTCGTCGTAATCGACTCGCTAAACGGCATGCACCGCGCGTGCGCCGCGCACGAGACGATGGCCGTCAACTCGTCGCTCATGATGCTCGCCTCGATGGCTAGGCGGTCTGGCGCGTCACTCGTCGTGGCGTGCATGGCCAGGCCAGACTCGGCGGGCTGGGCACTCGTGCCCATGGGCAGGCGCGTCACGGCCCTGGGGGCCGATGCGACGTGGGTCTGGGTTCATGCGGGGGCCGACGGCGAGGCGTGCCCCGAGGTCCTCAAGGGCGGGATGGCAGGCAGGCCTCAAACGGTGTTATGAGCCGCGCTAACGTCGTTATAATTTGGGGAATATGGGCAAGTTATATTAACTACGCCGCGCGCTGGCATCGTAATGCCAGTGGCAATCCTGCCGGATATCAGCGAGCAGATGTGTATTGGATGCGCTCTATGCGTGGAAATATGCACAACGCTCGGACCTGATGTCCTGCGTGTAAAACCAGTAGAGGGGTGGAAGAGGGGCAAAGCGTTCGTCTTCTATCCTGAGAGATGCATTTCAGATGGCGCATGCATAGGCGTGTGCCCGACGAAGGCTATCTTCTGGATGCGTCCGATGGACTTCACCGTCGGCCAGCCAGTGCCTCTCTACAAGAACTCCGTCTTTGTGAAAGGCTGGGACGAGCTCATACAATAAGCCGAAAGGCTTTTTTCATTTATCTGCGTCTAGCGGCGCCTGCGCGCCAGGCCCCGCAGGCGCGATCCGAGCGACTCGCCGCCGGCGAGGGCGTCGAGCGTCGCGCGCGTGATGACGTGGCCCGCGCCGACCAGCGTCGCCTCTCCGGCATCCCGTCTCGCGCCGTCGATATCGCGTATCTTTTTGACCTTTAGCTCGCGCAGGCTCAGCGAGCGGCCATCGCCCAGTGAGACAGTCGCGTCATCGCTTAGGCCAAGTATCGAGCCGGTCACCATAAATCGTAGCGTGCCGCCCTCGCCAACGTGAAACGTGACGTCGTGCGTGACCGAGTTGCCCCGGACGACAATGTCGCGCGCCGAGACGATCACGTCGTCCTGGAGGTTGTTGACCTCCACGCGCAGTGCGCGAAGCTCGACGGTTCCTGACGCATTGTTGGCAGTTATCGTCCCGTTGGGGGCCGAGAGCCGTGTCCTGTACTCTGTCACGCTATAGACGCCGACTCTGCCCTCGGTGTCTCCGATGCGCCGTTTTTTTCCAAAGACGTTGCCTGCCGCAATGTTGCCGTTCTCGGCGGTGATCATGGCGCCGTTCTCAATCCTGTAGCGGTTGGCGACAGCGCCGGGGATCATAAAGTCACCCACAGTCGCAGTTATCGCAGTGGGCTCGGCACCATGCGTTGGGCTCGTGATCGCCCCGCTCACCGTTATCGGGCCGGCGTAGCGCATCGTTCCGGCCATGACGTTGCCCTTTATCGAGAGGACGCCGTTTGCCCTGCGCTCAAGCTCGACTTCGCCGAGGGACTTTGAGCCAAAGAGGCGCGTGCCCGTGGCGGCCGTGGCAACAAGCGTTGCTGCCCACGATTCGGCCTCGCGCATCTCTCTTGTGACCTCGCGCGCAAGGGCCGTGTTCCGCCTGGCCGACTCGATGCTGTCATCCATGCCGGCTCCCGGCGGGGTCGTCTGGCGCGCGCGGCCTGCGCGAAGGTCGTCATACGCGCGCTTTATCTCCTTAAAGCGCTCCTCATCGCCCCCGCGATCAGAGTGGTAGCGCAGCGCGAGGCGGCGAAATGCGCGCTGAACCTCCCTCTCGTCAGCGCCCTCCTCGAGGCCGAGTATGTCATAGTTGCTCCGAGCCACTGCTCGGCACGCCGCGGCGCGCGTGATTTATGTCGTTTGAGGCCCGGCCTCACGCGCCGGCGCACCCCTGCGCGGGGAGGCCGCCTCGACTGCGGCGAGGAGGTCATCTCGCGTGATGCTCACGCCGCCGGACTCGCCGGAAGCCGCGTCGAGGTGGCGCCTCAGGGCAGCGAGGGCCGCGGCGTTTGCGGCCTCGGCGAGCTCGGCCCCGCTCAGGGCCTCGGCGCGCGATGCGGCCTCGGCGAGATCCACGCCGTCTCCCAGGGGCTTGTTTTTCGTGTGTATCGCAAGTATCTGCTTGCGTGCGGCGGCGTCCGGGAGCGGGACCTCGATTATGCGATCAAAGCGGCCGGGCCGCAGGAGTGCGGGGTCGATCATGTCAGGCCTGTTCGTCGCCCCCATGACAAGCACGCCGTGGAGGCCATCGAGTCCGTCGATCTCTGTGAGGAGCTGCGAGACCACGCTGTCAGTAACGCGCGAGCCCGCACCGCTCCCGCGAACCGGCGCTAGCGCGTCGATCTCATCAAAGAGGATGACGCATGGGGCGGCCTGGCGCGCCTTTCTAAAGATCTCCCTGACGCCCTTTTCTGACTCGCCGACCCACTTTGAGAGGAGCTCTGGCCCCTTTATGCTGATAAAGTTTAGGCCCGACGTGCTAGCGACTGCCTTTGCAGTCAGCGTCTTGCCCGTGCCCGGTGGGCCGTGGAGGAGTATGCCGCGCGGCGATGATGCGCCAGATGCCTCAAAGGCCTCCTTGTGCATCACGGGCCACTCGATGGCCTCGCGGAGCTCCTCCCTTGCGCGCTCGTTGCCGCCGACATCTTCCCACGACGTGTCCGGGACCTGGACTAGAACCTCGCGCAGCGCAGACGGCGAGGCCTCGCGCAGCGCGCCCTCGAGGTCAGCGCGCCTGACGCTGATCTTTTGGAGTGCGTCAGCCGGCACGCGCTCCTCGTCGAGGTCGATGTCTGGCAGTATGCGCCGGAGCGCCCCCATCGCGGCCTCCTTTGCGAGTGACTCGAGGTCAGCGCCGGTAAACCCGTGCGCGGCTGCTGCAATGTCCTTGAGGCACACCCTGTCCTCCAGCGGCATCCCCCGCGTGTGTATGTTGAGTATCTCTAGGCGGCCAGCCGAGTCGGGCACGCCGATCTCGATCTCGCGATCAAAGCGGCCGGGCCGGCGAAGTGCGGGGTCTATCGAGTCAGGCCTGTTCGTTGCGGCTATCACGACGACCCTGCCGCGGGGCGTAATCCCGTCCATTAGCGTGAGGAGCTGCGAGACTATGCGCCGCTCGAGCTCGCCTCCGGCCTCATCACGCTTTGGCGCGATCGAGTCAAGCTCATCGATGAATATGACGCTCGGCGCAGAGTCCTGGGCCTCCTTGAAGATGGTCCGGAGGCGCTCCTCGGACTCGCCATAGTGCTTTGCCATTATTTCTGGCCCGCTCAGGTGGACAAAGTTAGAGTTGGTCTCACCGGCCACGGCGCGCGCCAGGAGCGTCTTGCCCGTGCCCGGCGGGCCGTAGAGGAGGACGCCCTTTGGGGCCTCGATGCCTATCTTTTCAAAGAGCTCGGGGTGCCTCATGGGAAGCTCGACCATCTCGCGTATGCGCAGGACCTCCTCGCGCATGCCGCCGAGGTCATCATATGTCACTAGCGGGCGCGCGGCCACATCAACTGACTGGACCATGTCGCCGAGGGCAAACTCTGTTGCGTCAGAGACGAGAACGGGGCCGGGCGGCTTTGTCGACTTTATGACGAACGGGATCTGGCCACCCACAGTCGTGCGCGCCGAGATGACGTCGCCCTGAGTGAGGACGTGGTTGAGGTATGTTCCCTCCATGTATTCCTGCACGCTCTCCTCAAGAACCTTTTGCGTTGTCGAGATTATGATCTTTTGCGCGTCTGCCACCTCGACTGGCCTCGCGCTCACGCGCTCGCCAATTCCGGCCCTTGCGTTCTGGCGCGTCGTGCCGTCTATCCTGATCACGCGCGTGCCGTGATCCTCGGGCGTGCCGGGCCAGAGCTTGGCGTACGTCTTTTTGCCGCCAACGACTTCGAGTATCTGGCCGGTGCTCCAGCCGTTCTCGGCGATCACCGCGGGGTCGACTATTGCGCGACCCTCGCCGACGTGCTGCTGGTTCGTCTCCTCGACTCGAAGTTCTGTTGTCTTGTCTTCCATCATTCACTCACCATAAAAAAAAGAAGGGCTACTGGACCTCCACCTTTCGGCCGCGGGGCTTCTCACCCTCTGCTAGCCGGAAGGTTACTTCCAGTATGCCGTTCTTGTATGTTGCCTTCGCGGAGTCCTTTACGACCTTGCGCTTGAGGGGGACGGCGACGCTGTACCTTTTGTCGCCGTGCTCTGCCTCGATACTGACGCGCCTGTCATCCACAGACACGCCAATGTCGCTGCGCTCCACCCCAGGCATCTCGGCTACGAGCTTGGCGGTTCCCTCCTTTTCGTTGGTGATCGTGTCCACTAGGGGCTCACGTGCACCGTTCTCGGGGGTCGCGCCTTCGCTGCCGAACTCCTTGATGACCGGCCTGCCATCCGGGCCGACTGCCATGGTGTACCCATAGCAGACCGAGCCGGGCGAGCAGGCCTCGTGGCCTCCCTGGAACCCCGTGCCCATGGTGGGCCCGAAGAGGCTCTCAAAGAGGCGCTCTATCTCGCTTTTCATTACATAATGTCATACATATGACATAATATAAAATAATCGCCGTTTGTATGGCCTTGTTGTGATAGACTAATAAAGGAGACAGGTCATTATTGCCTCCATGAAGGCGCCCGGAGCCTCAGTACATGACGCTGTCAGGGAGGTAATCACGCACAATCGCTCGCTGTATGACTGTGTCAAGCTGGGCATCGCCAACTATACGGCCCTGGCCGCCCGCATACGGCCGGGTGTCGAGAGGCTTACTGGCACGCCGGCCAACATCAACACGATCGTCGTGGCCATAAAGCGCTATGCCGACTCGTTTGAGAGTGGGGAGGAGGAGGAAAACGACGCCCTCAAGGACGCGCGCCTCTCGCTGACTGACGGCATGCTAGGCGTGAGCTTTTCGATGCGCGACTTTCGCAGGGATCCATTTTCGGTTCTCAGCAAGCTAGCCGAGATCACCGACGATTATGAGTACTTTAGGCTCGCTGACACGTTTAGCGTGATAACGGAGGATGCGGCAGCAGCACGTGACCTTTTGGGCGGAACCGCCGACGGGGGGCGCCTGAGCCGCCAGCTCGCAAAGATAACAATCACCGTGCCAAAGGATCACACGCACTCGGATATAGTCTCCTATGTTACAGAGATTCTCCATAACGAGGGCATTGAGCTCGTCAACGCGTTCTTTGGCCATGATGCTGTCATGGTGATACTCAACGAGCGCGATGCGGCGCGCGCATATGATATAATGCGCTCACCAGGACAGGGGCAAGAGAGGCTATAGGGTCGGGGGAAGTGACGAGCACGCCTCGTGCGCCCAGCCTGACCCCGCCTCTGCGCCGACGGCAAATTCAGAGATGTCGCAAAATCGCGCATAAATGCCGGCATGCCCCCCGTCTATCATTTCGGCGTTGGCGATGACGGCGATGCCGTTGGCCTCGCAGGCGACTGTCGCAATGGCGCGCCCATGGCTGCCGTCTGGCTGCGCATCGTCGACGTCGACTGCGGCGCGCGCGCCGACTGGGCAGAGCTCAGCGAGTCTTGCAGTCGCCGAATCGTAGCCCGCCTCGCCAAGCTCCGGCGCGTCGACTAGCGCGAGCCTTATGCGTGCGCCGTCAACGTCTAGCGTGTCACCGTCCACTATGCGCGTAATGCGGCCCTGCCAGCACATCGACGCCTCGTCGCTTCCGGCGCACGGGGGGCGCACGTCCTCGGCAAGCCAGCCCCAGCTCACAGTCGCGATGAGAACCGCAAAGGCAATGGCCGGCGCGATGATGTGCGGCGAGCGCATGGGCGCTCGTCTTAGCGCCTGAGGCGCCAGGCGAGTGCCGCCGGTGCGGCGACGTACATGCCGACGTTAAGCGCGATGACTAGGGCGCCTAGCGAGGCGACGCCAATGTCTGAGGCATCATCGCCGGCGGCTGACATTATCGACAGCGAGGCGACCATCGGCGTGATGAGGGCCCTCACGAGGGCGCGAAACTCGGGGCTCTCGCGCTCCCAGTCAGCAACGGTGGGCGAGAACGCATAGTATACGC
Source organism: Cenarchaeum sp. (assembly GCA_963693095.2). Lineage (GTDB taxonomy): Archaea > Thermoproteota > Nitrososphaeria > Nitrososphaerales > Nitrosopumilaceae > JAHRAL01. The sequence continues at coordinate 1,717,498 of OY843768.1, read as the reverse complement.
CGTTAAAGGCCGACATGAACGCCGAGCCTGTAGCGGTGCCGAGGACAGAGTCGCGCGTCTCGCGCAGGATCTGGACCTCGTGGGCCATCTCCGTGCCGTATGCGGCAGTCGCAATGAGGCACCCGCCGCCCTCTGGCTCTGATGTCATCTCCTCGGCCTCGGCATCAGCCTCGGCCTCGGCATCAGCCTCGGCCTCGGCATCAGCAGGCATCTCAGAGGACGTCATGAACGTTTCAAGCGTCTCCTCGAACAGGCCAAGGCTGGCATCATAGCCCGCGCTCGTGCTCATGTAGGTGAGCCCATAGAACTTGTCGCCTGACTCAAATATGACCTCCCTAAAGGCGACTTGCTCCTCGCCGTCGTTGGTGACAAACGTTCCCGTCGCGTCCTGGCTCATCGCCATGCGCCCGTTAAGCTCGATCTCCTCGGGGTCATCAAGGACGAGTTCGCCAGACTCGATCGCCGCGGCGCGCGACTCGTTGCGCGTCTCAATGTACGCATCAAGCGTCCTGTCTCCCATATACTGTATGTCCACTGATATGACGGGTGGCAGGTTGTCGTCTGCGGGCCCGACCACCACAATGTCCGGGACATTGGGGCTCTGCTTTGGAGTCGGGAGCTCTGTGACGTTCCAGCCCTCTGGCGGCTCAAAGGACACGCCGAGCTTTTTGTTGGTGTATACGCCGTCCTCAAGCGTTATGGGATCTATAAGCGAGGGCTCCTCGGCTGTCACGTCCTCGCTTTCCGTGTCCTCGGCTAGTCGCTCCGGCGCCTCCAGCTCAAGCAGCTCGCCGGCCTCTGAGCGCATGATCGTGTACGCGCCGAGCACCCTTGCGTCCTCGGGGTTTACCGGCTGGTCAGACGAGGCCGTCTCTAGGGCGGCGATCGCGTCTAGCGCGTCTAGGCTGTCTGTGGTCACAACCCTCCCAAATGCGGTGTACTGGCCATCAAGGAACGTCGCCTGGTCATGCACTATAAAGAACTGCGAGCCGGCGCTATCAGGGCTCGCAGAGCGCGCCATGGAGACGATTCCGCGCATGTGTCGAATGTCGTTAAACTCGGCTGCCACCGACTCTTCAGGCCCAAAGGCCGCCCCGCCCTGGCCCCACGTCGACGAGTCGCCGTCTATCGTGTTGTCGTCTCCGCCCTGGATCATAAATCCTGGAATGATCCTGTGAAAGAGCGTTCCGTTGTAATAGCCCGAGTCCGCAAGTGCCCTAAAGTTTGCGGCGTGGTTTGGCGCGTCCTCGTCAAATAGCTCAATCGTGAACGTGCCGGCCACAGTCTCGATGACCACAAGGTTCTCGCCGCCCATCGCCGGCTCAACCTCCACGGCCATCTCGCCGCCCATCGCCGGCTCGACGTCGATGGCCATCCCGTCGCCCTGCGCATAGGCTGCCGGGGCGCCAGCACCCACAATGAGCGCTGCGATCAGGATCACGGCCGTGGCACGCACGCGTGCCGCCCCGTTGCGCTTGAATAAAAGCCAATCGCACGGATCGGGCCCCGTTGTGCGGCGGTGCTGCCGGGGCGCAGAACCTGCTATATGGTTTTTAACGCCACGGGTCAGCCGGCGAGCCCACATGGAGGAGGGTGAGCAGATACGCGCGCACGTTGTCTCGATCTGGCGCGAGGCCGACAGGCGGATAGCCGTTGGCGGCCGCGAGGGCATGCTGATCCTGACTGACAAGCACATCATGTTTGTCCACAAGACGGAGGCAAAGATGAGGTGGTGGCAGGCCGTCGTGCAGAGGCAGGCCGTCTCGCTGCTAAAGTCGCCTGACGTGATGATCAGGCATGACGGGTACGACGAGGCCGAGCTAGCGCGCGATCTAGAGAACGAAAAGAACGACGAGATTCCGCTTCGCGACGTGCTCAGTGCGGATTGGGAGGAGAAGGCCTGGGGCAGCGTGCTGCGCCTCGCCTACAGGCGCGGCGGCAAAACCGAGAAGCGCCGGTTCTCCGTCGTTCTTGACTGGGTAAAGTATCCCGCAAAGGACCCCTCAAAGTACATGCGGGTTGACTGGGAACCCCTCGTCGCCTTTGTCAGGGAACGCTCCGGCGAGCCTGCGCGCATTGCCGCATATGCCATAGGCGTCGGGCCGGGTGCGCCCGAGATGATGACGCGCGCGGCTGCCGAGGCGATCGCCGCGTGCGATGTCATTGTGGGGTATTCAGGCGCGTTGCGCACAGCAGAGTCGCTCCTTGGCAAAAAGGACGTGCGCGAGGTGACCATGGGGAACCAGGAGGGTGTGTACGGCGAGGTCGCCGGCGGTACGGCGAGGAGCGTCGGTGTCCTTTTCACCGGCGATGCGAGCTTTTCAGAGTCTGAGGTCGTCGACCGCCTCGCCGAGGTCTTTGGCGGAGTCACCGTCGTGCCGGGCATCAGCGCAATCCAGGTCGCCGCCGCGCGCGCGCGCGTTCCCCTCGATCGCTGCCGCATCATCTCGATGCACGTGACGTCCTCCATAGAGCGCAAAAAGGTCGAGCTCAAAAAGGCCCTCATCGACGGCGAGTGTGTCGTGCTAGTACCGCGCCCGTGGCCCAAGCGGCCTGACCTCGAGTTCATGCCTGCTGACGCGGCGCGCTACCTGCATGAGGGCGGCCTGCCCACGGCGTCCATACGCGTGCGCGTGTACGAGGACCTCACGCTGTCCAGCGAGCGCTCCTTTGACGGCAATGTCGAGGATCTCGTCGGCAGGGAGTTCTCCGGGCACCTAGTCATGGTGTTTGGCGACCATGAGGACGACTCTTACATGAACTACCGCTGGCAGTGGGACGATCAGCGCGGTGGCAAGGCGACTGAGACGGCGGTCAGCTGAATCCACGGCGAGTCCAGATCGAGCATGCGGTATATTCCCGTGTCTTGCACCTGTATGCTGGCCGACTCGCCTGGCTCGATCTCCACGTCCACGCGCCCGTCGCGCGTAAAGTCGCACCTGTCGCTCGTAACAACGTCCGCAGACGTGTGGTTGCGGTTCTCGCGCTCGACTTCCACGTCTGGCGTCCCGTCTGGCGCGCATGTGCGCGGATCGCCGTCGCGCTCGTAAAACCAGTCGTTTATCGTGCCGCTCACAAGCCGGTGCTTTGTGGCGCTCGTGTTGGATATGGTCAGCACCTGACCCGGCGTGGCCTGTACCGTAGAGACGTCAAGGCTCCCCGGCGGCGCGCCGGGCACGCGCGCACTGGGCAGTATGGTCACCGACGCAGCCGTCGCGGTCATTCCCGTGGCCGCCTCGGCAAGCTGTGAGAGCGATGCGGCAAGGACGGCCTTGCCCACCACGCCGTTGCGCTCTAGCGTTCCCGTAAAGAGGTATGCCGAGTCCCTGCCCTGCTCTTCGGCGAGCCTGCCTAGCATCTTTAGCATGACGGCGTCTCCCTGCCCCTCGGCCGTTCCTGACACGCGCAGGAACCTAGCCTCGCGCAGGAACAAGCCGTCGATATCCAGCCTGCTCAGCACGTCATCGCCCACCATGATCGTCCCGCGCACCGACGAGAGTGTTCCATCATCACGCGCCGAGAGCGCCAGGTCCATCGAGACTGCCCTGATGGCGCCGTCTATGGCCGCATACCCCGAGGCGTCAAGGGAGATCGGGCCTGACGGGGCAGCCGAGGCGCCAGAGCACGAGGCCAGCGCGAGGGCGACGGCGGCGCCTAGGAGCGCATACGTGGCGTTCATGGCTGGCGCTCGCGGGGGCTGACTATAATACGGTTCCAAATTATTTTAGAGTGAATGCGTTAAAGTGCGCACGCCCACGCGTGGCCTAGACGGATGCGGCCGACGGTGCGAGTCCCGTGGCCGTTATGGCCGCGTGCTCCACCACGGCGGCGACGGCCAGGAGCGCTGCGGCGACGGCACCCTCGATGGCCACCATGCGGAGGTGCGGGCGCGCAGGCCTTGAGCGCAGGAGGGCCAGGCCAAAGAGCGCGCCGCGTGACATGCCCAGCGAGTACGCGGCGAGCTCCATGAGGCCGACGGGAGTGAGGAGGATCGCTATGGCCGGAATGCCCTGCACCGCCGGCACGCTAGCCGAGATCGCCGCAAACGCGTATCCCGTGGACCACGCAGAATAGAGGCCGACTGCCGGGCCCAGGCCGGGCAGGAACATTGGCGCGGCAAGCATCGAATTGTGCACAAATATGCCAAGCGCGTCGATTCCGTCCACGAGGCTCTCAAACTCCTCCATGAACCTCTCGGCTTCGGCCTCGGCGGGCTCGACGAGGGAGCCGACAAGGTACATGCCGAGGAACGCCCCCGTTGCAGCCAGGAACGCCCAGAGGCGTATCATGGCGGCCTCGCTGCCGCAGGCGTGGTATAAAGCAGTCGGCGGGCGCGCAAGTCCGGCGGTCAGGTTAATTAGAAACCCCGCCGGCGAGCCGCCCATGGGCGATGACATCGCGGCGGTTCTGCAGTTTGCCCTAAGGCGCGGCTTTCAGGTTCACCCCGATGCGGTTCGCGTTCTAGAGTCCGCCGACGCCGGGGTGATCCAGCGCGCGGTCCGCGAGGTGGTCAGGAAAAAGGAGCGGGGGGGTGACCGAACCATCAGTGGTGGGGACATGGCCAGTGCGCTCGGCGTCGCCCCCGTCGATGAGCCCTTTGAGGCCGTCTGCGAGACGATAAGCGATCCCACGGGAAGAACGGCCTCAGGCGAGGGCGTCGTGGGGTTTGGCGCGCTCTTTGTGAGCAGGTACGAAAAGATGCGCGCCCTCGTCTCGCGCCGGTCTGAGGGCAGGTCGCTCAGGCGCATATCGGCCATAAAGGAGGGGCGCATCGAGGACGGCGCGCACACGTGCGGCCTCGTCAGCGAGCGCAAGGCCGGCTCGGGCAAGTCTGACAGGCTCGTCATTGAGGATCCGACCGGAAGCCTAGAGCTCGCAGTGTATGACGCGGATGCGCGGGCCGTGACAGGCTCCCTCGTCACGGACCAGTTTGTCATGGTTCGCGTGGCCGCCGGCAGGGACGGCGGGGTGATTGCGCGCGAGGTGTCGGTTCCTGACGTCTCGGGGCACAGCCCGAGGCTGTCTGCCTCAGAGGTCTATGCGGTTCTCCTCTCTGACCTTCATGTCGGGAGCCGCAACTTTGACGAGGCCGCCTTTGACGGGCTCGTCTCGTGGCTGTCTAGCGACGAGGCCACCGCGCGCCGCGTCGGGCACGTCCTTTTGTGCGGCGATGTCGTCGACGGTGTTGGGATATACCGCGGGCAGGACAAGGACCTCGTGCTGCAGACGGCCGAGGAGCAGCTCGCGCGCCTCGATGAGCTCATCGGGCAGATCCCCGAGCGCATGCATGTGGTGATATCGCCGGGCAACCACGATCCGGGGAGGCGCGCGCTCCCCCAGCCGGCGATCCCCCGCGAGTGCGCGCCCGGCCTGTGGAGCCGCCCAAACGTCAGGATGGTCGGCAACCCCGTGACTGTCAGCCTCAACGGCGTGCGCGTTCTCATGTATCATGGGCAGAGCATCGATGACATTGTAAAGTCGGCGCAGGGCCTCAGCTATGACCGGCCCGCGGGCGCCATGAAGTACCTCCTGCGCGCAAGGCACCTCTGCCCGATATACGGGGGGAGCACGCCCGTGGCGCCAGAGGTCGAGGACATGATGGTCATAGAGGAGCCGCCAGACATCTTTCACTCTGGCCACGTGCACGTCGTCGGCGCCGAGCAGTACAGGGGCGTTCTCATGGTCAACTCGGGCACGTGGCAAAAGCAGACGTCCTTTCAGGCCAGCCAGGGCATTCGCCCCACCGTGGGCCGTGCCATAGTCGTAAACCTGAGAACGCTGGCCATCGGGCAGCGCCGCTTTGGGACAGAGGTGTAGGGTCGCGCCAGTCGGCGCGGTGCCGGCCTAGAGCAGGTCAGAGAGCGCAAGATCCTCGCCGAACGCCTCGGTGACAGTCTCGGTGGCGACGAGGAGCTTGAATTTTTTGGTTCGGCCGTGCATGCCCTGGTGCGTGATCCGGCCGGAGGCTATCCCGGACATCTCTATCTCGCTGAGCATCTGCGTTGCGCGCCTCTGTGTGAGGTTCTTTTGGCCCGTGCGCCTGCAGAGGTCGCGGTATGCGGCGTATATCTCCCCCGTTGAGGCCCCACTGGACTTCATCACGGCTATGACGAGGAGCTTTTCGTGGAGTGGGTAGGAGCGCAGCGCGGCGACCTCTTTTCTCTCCTCCATCTTTGCTGCGGCCGTGAGAACGTGGTCTTGGGATATTGTCAGCGCGCCGGCGCGTTCGGCGGCCTCGGCGGCCACACGAAGCGTGTCGATGGCGCGTCGCGCGTCGCCGTGCTCGCTGCCGGCCTTTGCTGCGCAGAGGTGAAGCGCGGCCTCCTCGACGGTGTTGGGGCCGACGAGGGCGTCGGCGATGCGCTCCTCCAATATGCGGCGTATCTGGTCGGTCGTATAGCTCGCAAAGACGATCTCCTCCTCGCCCAGGCTGCTGATCACGCGCGGATCCAGGCCGTCCTTGAAGGCGAGGTCGTTGGATATGCCCACGAGGGTGAGCGAGCCGCCATCAAGGAGCTCGTTGGCCCTGGTCATCTGATAGAGTATGTCCTTGTGGGATTTGGAGGTGAGGCGCGCGAGGTGGTCGATCTCGTCAATCACAAACACGGCGTTAATCGACCTCTTGTTGATCTCGCTGATTAGGCGTTTAAAGACCTCGCTTATTGAGAGGCCCGTGGTGGGAATCCTCTTTTCATTAAGGCCCAGCTGGCGGCCAAAACTTACAAGAAGCGCATACATTGTCGTCTCGTTCTTGGAGTTGGCATACACCAGCCTGATTGGAAAGTCGCCAGTTGCGGCCCTCTCTTGGATTTTTAAAAGGACGCGCCTCACAACGAGCGTCTTGCCCGTTCCGGGGCGGCCATAGACTAGGAGGTTTGATGGGCGGGCGCGCTTTAGTATTGGAAGGAGCGTCTGGGCGACTAGCTCTTGCTCCTCGTCGCGGTGCCTAATCATCTTTGGCATATAGTCAGACCGCAGAACCTCCCTGTTGCGTATGATCGCAGTCCCGCTCTCTGCGGCCTCTAAGAGGCGATCTAGTGGGTCGAGTGTGGTCGTGCTCATTTTGAGATCGTGGGGTCGCAGCCCCACCTCTTGAAATGATCCCCTAGCTTAATTTAACAAGACGGATCGTTTCAGTGATCCAAACCCACACACCTTCCCTTCCACTCCACATCATTCCTTTTCTTACCCCTCATCTCATCTCTATCTTGTATTTTTAGAAAAAAAATGAAAGAAAAAGGAGTGGAAATGGTGGTGTGTGGGTTGTGGGAGGAGCCGACGAGGCGTGAATTCTGATGACGTTCACACACAGTCAAGACTGTGTGAACAAGAGACCAAAAAAGGCCGTTTTGACCCCCTTATTTCCACTCTAGGCGTGAATTTACCTCTTAACTATGTTAACAAGCCGTTTTGACCCCCTTATTTCCACTCTAGGCGTGAATTTATGGGGTATTTGGGGGTGGGTATGGCGACAGGGTGTGAACAGGCCATGGCACCACACGCCTAGGCCAGGCAGGCAATATTAACAACGTATAACGTTAACAAATCTGATCGGATCGTTTCAAGTGTAAGGGGGGTTTCGGGCTGTGTCCCAATGGCAAAGAGAAAGGTGACCATTGATGTTGAGGACGACGAGGGAGCCGTTTTTCGCATGACCGTGACTGGTAAAGTCACCAGGGAGAAGATCCTAAAGGTGTTTGAGACCATGAATCTCGTCGATGTCGAGGCGCCCCCAGAAGGCCAGACGCCTGACAGTGTGGGGGGTCGCATATGGGCCATAGTTGAGAGGAACTACCCAATAGGCAAATTTACCTCCTCCACAATACTCGAAAAGTACGAGGACGAGTATAACCTACCCATAAAACTGAGCGTGATCTCGACCTATCTGGCGCGTTTTACGCACAGGGGCCGCCTAACGCGCACACGAAACGGCCGCGAGTGGTCATACAGAGCCGCCGACAGGGCCATCCTACCACAACGCCTGCCCCTTACGACACCACGGCCTTAGTGACAACTAGGCGATCTCCCTCTAGATCGACCTTTACATAGTCACCGCGGCGCACATCCATATACCGCCTCATCTGCTTCGGAATCGTGATGGTTCCGGCCGCGGTGATCTTGACTAGCACGCGCACCCCCCCAAACATTGATAATATATATCATTAATACTCATATATTATAATTTATTATTTTATTAAATAATAATAAAATGGCGCACGGCTTCACTAATTCATCCCCCCAAAATATCGGCCTGGGCGCATTACAGCCCAACATCACCACAACCCACCACAACCTACAACCGGCATCACCATGGGGGGCTCTATAACTGACCGTCTGCAGATCCAAGCCGCCTTTGACCGCTCTCTGTGATAGAGTAGGTGTATGGTCGCGACTTTGCGTTCCTTTCAACAAGTCCCGCATCATAGAGTTTTTTGAGGAGTCTAGCAGTGTGCTCCCTACTCTTACCCAGGGCGGCTTGAATATCACGTGATGTTTTTGCACTGGTTGTGACCATATGCAACACCTGCTCTGTGGCGTTGTGATATGTGACGTGATTAGTCTCTTGAGCCACCGATGTTGGTTGTTGGGGCGATTTAGGCGTGGTTTTAGCCTTGTTTTGGTCAACCACGGCAGTCTCCGATCCGGACTCTGCCACCCCCACAACATCTTGTGATATACTAGTCACATCACCAGTCACACTCCCAATGCCTGCTGCGTCTAGACGAATTTTCATCTCTACCAACTGGCGCTCGTACTCGTCAATACGCGAGGCGCGCCACTCCCCATCACCCTTTGGGCTCAAATTCACATATGGACGCACCTTGTTGAGTATAATTATGACTAAAAGGCCGATCACAAACGCCGTGGCCAGCCCAAGAAGGACGTTGGGGTCAGGAATCTCGACCTGCATGGGCAAGTCACAAACATACTGTGATATATTGTGATAGAACAACACAAATTCACTATTTAGACAACTACATCACACCTTAAAATCACGATATTTGTGGCTAGAGTGACGCATAATATCACACATTACACGCCTGACTGACAATTTTGTCAAGCACCTGTGTGATGTCCTCCTCACGACCACCTAAAATATCACTATCTTTGAGACCTTTGATCTGTTCTGCAAGATGAGACATCACATCAATATCACGAGGCTCGAGAACGCCAAGACCCCACAAAAGACTGATCGTATAGTAGAGACGTCCCATTTTGTCCCTAGATTGGCTTGCCTGCCTGTAATACGCGCCTCTGCTTATGCCAAAACCAACCCCGGCGCGTCGCTGCTGTCTTAGAATAATTTGAACTTGGCGCTCTGTAAACAGCGATTTTTGTATAATATGCTTGATTACGGCATTAAACTCGTGTGACTCGGGGTCGCTCATAGCTATACAAAACGGTATAACATGGGCCAATTAAACGTTGAACGCGAGGCGCACCCTGGACATCGTGCCCGGAAATGCCCCCACCCAGCCCACTCTTGGTACAAGGCAGCGCCCTACCCGCCCGACGGCCTTCCAAAGCCCCGGATCTACGCCAGGCAGGCACCCAGTCTACTCTTCGTACAGGGCGCCCCACGGGCAACATGGAGCCAGCACCCCCCACCCCCTTTGGTCAAATAGGCGCATTCTGTCGATCTACCTGCCACCTCGGCGCCTGCCTAGGCATGAACTGGCAGAGGCGCTGACCTCGTGCCACGGGCGGTGGTGTATTATACGGAAAGTAGGAGCGCTACCCATCCGAGTCCACCTCCATCCACCCTGGGTTCTCCGCCCGGACCCGCCCGTCGGCCCTCCGCCTCCTGAAGGCCAGCAGGGGCGTCTCGCCGGTCTCCATGTCGAGGGAGAAGTGGAGCCTCTCCTCGTTGTAGTGCCCGATGAACTCGGCGACCCCGCCATGGCGGTCGATCTCCGTCTCGAGCGTCCGGAAGAACCTCTCGACCTTGCCGTTGGTCTGGGGGTGGCCGACGCGCGCCATGACGTGCTTTATCCCGGCGTCGAGCAGCTCCCGCTCGAAGAGCGTCGGCTTCCAGCTGCGGCGCGGGGCGCCGCGCCGGCTCGCCGTGAACTGCGTCCCGTGGTCCGAGAGCACCTGCGCCGGCTTGCCGAACCTCCCGATCGCGTGGTGCAGCACGAGCACAGTGTTGCCCGACGTGGCCTCGGGGAAGACACCGAACCCCGTCACGCACCTCGACGCGTCGTCGAGGAACACTATGAGGTGCGAGCCCCTCAGGGGGCCGTATTTCATTATGTGCCAGTCCACGTGCCACATCGCGTTGGAGTACTTTCTCTCGAACCTCACCCACTTGCGCCTCCTCGACCTCGCCGGCGAGCTGCTGACCAGTCCCTCCGCAGACAATATGCGGTACGCCGCGCCGTACGCTATTTTTGAGTTGTTGAGCCGCATGAGCCTGACCAGGTGCACCACGCCGACGGGGTCGCGCGAGTGCGCGGCGAGGACCTCGTCGGCCTGCTCCCGCGTGATCGGCCTGCGCGGCCTCCCCATCGGCCGCGGCTCCGGCGGCGCGCCGGTCCGCCGGCAGTGCGCGCGGAGCTTGCGGGCCCACGACGGCGAGATCCCCAGCTCGCGCGCCACTGCCCCGGTGCTCCTGGTCGCAAGCGTCCTCGCGATGTACCGGAGCGCCCGCGCGTCCAGCCTCCTGACCGGCATGGCGCGCCGGCGCCGGAGGCCCCCAAACGTGTGTTTCGGCAGCCTGCCGGACCCGAAGGCCCTCCGCGGGCTCCCGGATCCGCGCCCGGCAAGCCCTCTGGCCCCCGCTCCTACTTTTTGTACAATACATGCCACGGGCGGTGGATTAGACTTTAAAGCAGAGCCCCACGGCGCGGCGCCGATGACCGTGGGGCGTACGGAGCGATACCTTGGCGAGCAGGCCAAGCGCGCACGCGCGGCGATCCTGGTTCTAGTCGACTCGGAGTCCTCTGACGGCAAGGAGGCAGCACGGCTGGCCTCGGAGGCCGAACGCCTCGGCGCCTCGGCGATCCTCGTGGGCGGCTCCTCGGCGACGGACCAGATGGGCATGGCGCAGACGGTCAGCTCCATAAAGGCGGCCACAAAGATCCCCGTCATTCTCTTTCCCGGCAACGTCACCGGCGTCGTTCCAGAGGCCGACGCGATACTGTTCAGCTCGCTGATGAACTCGGAGAACCCCTACTTTATCACACAGGCCCAGGCCCTCGGCGCGCCGAGTGTCCTAAAGTTTGGCCTCGAGGCGCTGCCGACGGCGTACCTCGTTGTGGGCGAGGGAACGTCTGCGTGGTTTGTCGGCTCGGCCCGGGGCATCCCCCACGACAAGCCGCGCATCGCTGCCGCATACGCGCTAGCGGCCAAGTTTCTGGGAATGCGCCTCGTGTATCTCGAGGCCGGCTCGGGCGCCAAGAGGAGCGTGGAGGCCTCGATGGTCAAGGCCGTCAGGGGGGTCTTTGACGGGATTATCATAGTCGGCGGGGGCATCCGCGACGCAAAGACGGCGCGCCAGCTGGCCGACGCCGGAGCCGACGCCCTCGTCATAGGGACGCTCCTAGAGGGCTCTGGCGCATCGGGCCTGAGGCGCCTCTCGGCGATCGCCCGCGCGCTCGGCTCGGGGGGCAGGCGTGCCTAGCACGGCAGTCTCACTAGGCGGCCCGGAGATGCCGCCCCACTACCGCGCCTACTATGACTCCCTTGTCGCCGAGACCGAGCGCGCACTCGCCCACGCCAGGGAGGCCAAAAACTCCATGGCCGACTCTACGCCCAAGATAGATGCGCTTCTGGCCCACGACCTGGCCGACCGCGTCTCAAAGATGCTCGACATTGACGTCGCTGACCGCCTGAGGGACCTCCTCGCCGAGAAGGGCAAGGAGCACGCGGCCCTCATCATAGCGCAAGAGATCGCCCTGGGAAGCCACATGCCTGAGGGCTCGGAGCTCATAGACCGCCTCGATAGGGCCGTGCGTGTGGGCCTGGCCACGGTGACCGAGGGCGTCACGATCGCCCCACTCCAGGGAATCGCCGACATTTCCATAAAAAGGAACAGGGACGGCTCCGAGTACCTCTCACTCTCGATCGCCGGCCCGATGAGGTCGGCCGGGGGCACAGAGTCGGCCGTCACGATGCTCATAGCGGATCACGTGAGGCAGGCGGGAAACCTGGCAAAGTACAAGGCCAACTCGTTTGATGACGAGTCGGGCCGCTTTGTGGAGGAGCTCCGGATATACGAGCGCGAGGCCTCCAACTTTCAGTACCGCGTAGTCGACGAGGACATCGTCAAGGTGATAACGAACCTGCCCGTCGAGCTCGACGGCGTGGACACGGACTCTTACGAGGTCGTCAACCACAAGGGCATGGCCCGCATAAAGACTGACCGCGTGCGCGGCGGGGCGCTCCGCGTGCTCAACGACGGGCTCATCGGCCGCTCCAAAAAGCTCCGCCAGAGGGTCGAGCGCTATGGCATCTCGGGCTGGGAGTGGCTTGGCGAGCTAAAGGGCGCAGAGGCAAAGCTCGGGGCCGAGGACGAGGACGACACGGCGGCGATGAAGCGCATGAGGGAGGTCATCACGGGCCGCCCCGTCCTCTCAAAGCCCAACACGCTTGGCGGCTTTAGGCTCCGCTATGGGCGCGCGTGCAACACGGGCTTTACGTCCGTCGGCCTTCACCCCGCTGTCGCCGAGATACTCGACCACGCGATAGCCGTGGGCACGCAGGTAAAGACGGACGTTCCCGGCAAGGGCGCCACGGTGGCCTTTGTGGACTCGATAGAGGCGCCGACGGTCCGCCTAAAGGGGGGCGATGTCATCAAGGTGCGCGACGCGGCCCACGGCATGTCAATAAAGACCGAGATCGAGGAGATACTCCACCTAGGCGACATTCTCGTCTCCTTTGGCGACTTTGTCGAGAACAGCGCGCAGATGCCCCCGTCCGGATACGTCGAGGAGTGGTGGGTCGCCGAGCTGCGCGAGAGGCTCGGCGAGGAGGCCGCCGGCCCAATACTCGCCGCGGGCCGCCCGACGCTCGAGGCGGCCCTGGAGATCTCGCGCTCCTCGGGCATGCCGCTCCATCCCGCATACCTCCACTACTGGGAGGCCGTCTCCGTTGAGGGCCTTGAGACGCTCCTCTCCCCCGAGTCGCGCGCCGAGGGCCGCATCGTGTACGGGCCGGCCGCAAAAAAGCTCCTCGAGCGCCTTGCGGTTCCGCACAGGAACGACGACGGAAGGTGCGTCTTGGAGGGCGACGAGGCCGGCGTCTTTGAGGCCCTCCTCTTCTCGAGCCGCCCTGACGCGGGCGCCGCTGACGGCGTCATTGGGGCCATAACGGCCGCATCGGGCATCGAGATCCGGCCAAAGTTCTCGACATCAGTCGGCGTGCGCATGGGCCGGCCCGAAAAGGCCGCCGCGCGCAAGATGAAGCCCCCCGCCCACGTCCTCTTTCCGGTCGGCGATGACGGCGGGCCGACGCGCAGCATCGCAAAGGCCGCCGTGGCCAAGGACGAGTTCTTTGCGGACATCTCAAACCGCACGTGCGAGGAGTGCGGCGAGGCGTCCGTGTCGACAAGGTGCGAGTGCGGCGGTGCGACCAAGACCACGCGGCGCTGCGGCCGCTGCGCCGTGGAGACTGACGAGGAGCGCTGCCCGCGCTGCAAGCGCAAGACGATCTCGCATGCGCACAGGCGCTATCCGCTAAAGCGCGTCCTCGCCGCGGCCCAGGAGCGCGTCCGGACAAGGGCGCGTGAGCCCCTCAAGGGCGTCACTAGCCTCGCAGGCCACGGCAAGGTCGCCGAGCCCATAGAGAAGGGCCTTCTGCGGCAGGCCCACGACCTCAACGCCTTCAAGGACGGGACCGTGAGATACGAGGCGACAAACGCGCCGCTGACGCACTTTAGGCCAGAGTGGGCAGGCGTCTCGCCGGCCCGCCTCAGGGAGCTCGGCTACGAAAAGGACACGTCGGGCCGGCCGCTGACTGAGCCCTCACAGCTAGTCGAGCTGTTCACGCAGGACGCGATCATACCCGATGGCGCAGCCGACTACCTCCTCAGGGCGTGCCAGTATGTCGACGCCGAGCTTGAGCGCCTTTATAGCGTAAAGCCGTATTATGGCGCAAAGACCAGGGACGACCTCGTCGGCCACATCATCGTCGGGCTCGCGCCGCACACGTCGGTGGGAATCGTGACGCGCGTGGTCGGCTTTGCGGCAACGCACGTCTGCCTCGGCACGCCCAACTGGCACTCGGCCAAGAGGCGCGATGCTGACGGCGATGCTGACGCGCTGATGATGCTCATGGACGTCTTTCTCAACTTTTCGCGCCAGTTCCTCTCTGACCGGATTGGGGGCCTCATGGACGCGCCGCTCCTCATACAGCCGCGCGTCCTCCCGCACGAGGCACAGTCCCAGGCCCACAACCTCGAGGTGGTCGACTCGCTGCCACTCGAGTTCTTTGAGGCGACGCTCAAGGCCCCAAAGGCGACTGACGTAACGTGCGTCGAGACGGTAAAGTCGCGCATCGGCAAGGCTAGCCAGTACGGGGAGTATGCGTTCACGCATGAGACGACGTCGCTTGTGACATCGCGCCTCCGCAGCGCATACTCTACGCTAAACTCGATGGACGAAAAGCTAGAGATGCAGATACGCGTGGCCGACCTCATAAACGCCGTCGACACCTCAGAGATCGTCTCCAACGTGATATCGACCCACCTCATTCCGGACCTCACCGGCAACCTTCGCGCGTACGCGACGCAGGACTTTCGCTGCACAAAATGCGGCACAAAGTACCGCCGCGTGCCCCTTGCGCGCAAGTGCATCAACACGGTCAACGGCAAGCACTGCTCAAACGAGCTCATCGCGACGATAACGCGCCCGTCAGTCGAAAAGTACCTAAAGATGGCCACGCGCCTAGTCGACGCGTACGACGTCGGGAGCTACCTGCGCGGGCGAATCTACATGATGGCCAGCGAGATAGACCTCGTCTTTGGGAGCGCAGGCGGGGACCAGACCGTTCTTGCCGACTATGCCTAGCGGAGCCTGACGTACTCGTAGGCGCCGAGGCGCCCGTCAAAGCAGTATCTCGCCTTTTGGTGGCTCTTTCGCAGCTCGCGCGCGGCGGTGCGAATCCTGCGCGCGTCGCCCCCGTCCACAATGGCGGCCTTTATGAGCCGCGCAATCTCGGCCATCTCGCCGCCGCGCATGCCCAGGCGCGTGACCTCCGAGACGCCGATGCGTATGCCGCCGGGGCGCATATAGTTGCGGCCTGCCTTTATGTCGCCCGGTATGAGCTGCCTGTTGACTATGATGTTGGCCCTCTCCAGGGCAGCCTCGACGGCCCCGCCATCGGCGTACTCCCAGACGTTGACTGCTATCTGGTGTGACTGCGTAAACCCGCGCCGCTCGCCGAGCACGCAGAGGCCCAGCGAGCTGAGCTCCTCGGCGAGGCGCTTTGCGTTGGAGATGACCTGCGCGGCGTATGCGCGCCCAAACTCGATCGTCTCGGCAAACGCGACGGCCTTGGCGGCCATGTGGTGTATGTGATGGCTGCTTGTGAGGCCGGGAAAGACGGCGCGCTTTATGGCCTCGCCGTGCGACTCTGCGCCCAGGACAAGCCCGCCCTGCGGCCCAAAGAGCGTCTTGTGCGTGCTCATCGTCATGGTATCGGCACCCTCGCGCAGCGGATCCTGAAACTTGCCGCCGGCTATGAGTCCGGCGACGTGCGCGGCGTCATAGTTTAGGTGCATCTTGTGCGACTTGAAGAATCCGGAGAGCTCGGCGACGGGGTGCGGGAACAGAAAGAGCGATCCACCAAGCATCGCCATCCTTGGCGTGCGCCCGTCGCGCTTTAGCGCACGAACCTTCTTTTTGGTCGCATCAACGTCAATGGCCATCTCGTCTGCGTCAAACGGGTAAAACTCAATGTTGAGCCCGTGGACGAGGCCGGCTGTCCCAGAGTGCTCGCGCTTGCCGTGCGAGATGTGCCCGCCGGCCGGTATCGACGGGGCGATCATCGTGTCGCCGGGGTCGCTAAACGCCGAGTATATCGCGAGGTTTGCGACGACGCCAGAGATCGGCCTCACGTCGGCAAACTCTGCCTTGAACAGCCTCCTCGCAAGCCTCATGCACTCGACTTCGACCTTGTCGATATGCGCACACCCCGCATAGACGCGCTCGCCGGGCCACCCCTCGGCATACCTGTTTCCAAAGTCTGACAGGAGGGCCTCGCGCACCGCCGGCGAGGGGATGTTCTCGCTGGCTATGAGGGGTATGGCCTCTGAGAAGAGGCGGCTATGGTCCTTTAGGGAGCCAAAGACGCGCATATACGCCTTTTTTGCCGTCGAGCTGCCCGAACCGGCCGCCTTGGCGGCAGGCCGCCTGCGTGTGGCCATCGTGCGCACGCGCGCAGGCCTCGCAATTTAAAACATCTGTGCGCACGCTAGGGCCGAGCCCACCCTCGGATCTAGGCAAGGTTTAAAAGGTATATTTCAAGCCCCTCATCCATGAGCGTGCAGGCATCAAAGGCTAACATGCCAGTTGTGCTGTTAAAGGACGGTGCGTCTGAGACCAAGGGTCGAGACGCCCACAAGAACAACATCCAGGCCTCAAAGATAGTCGCCGAGATAGTCTCGACTAGCCTCGGGCCGAGGGGCATGGACAAGATGCTCGTCGACACGCTAGGCGACGTCACGATAACGAACGACGGCGCGACGATACTAAAGGAGATAGACGTGCAGCATCCGGCCGCAAAGATGCTCGTCGAGATAGCAAAGACGACTGACAACGAGGTCGGCGACGGGACGACATCGGCCGTCGTCTTTGCCGGCGGGCTCCTAGAGGCTGCCGAGGGCCTTCTCAACCAGAACGTTCATCCCACCATAGTCGTTGACGGGTACAGGAGGGCTGCGGCCAAGGCCAAAAAGCTCCTCGTCGAGATATCCGAGGACGTGAGCGCCAGCGACAAGACGATGCTCACAAAGGTCGCAAAGACGTCAATGCAGACAAAGCTCGTCAGGAAGGACTCTGATGCGCTAGCCGCAATGGTCGTAAAGGCTGCCCTCGCAGTCGCAGAAAAGGAGGGAGACGCGTACACCATGGATGATGACGACATAAAGGTGGAGAAAAAGGCCGGCGGCTCGATAGGCGACTCGACCATAGTCGAGGGGGTCATACTCGACAAGGAGGTCGTTCACTCTAGCATGCCTGACAACATAACGGACGCAAAGATAGCGCTCATCAACGCAGCACTCGAGATCACAAAGACCGAGACTGACGCAAAGATCAACATACAAAACCCGCAGCAGATGAAGGCGTTCCTCGACGAGGAGAACAGGATGCTAAAGGGCATGGTCGACAAGATAATCGGCTCAGGCGCCACCGTCGTGCTCTGCCAAAAGGCGATCGACGACATGGCACAGCACTACCTTGCAAAGGCCGGCATTATGGGAGTCCGCCGCATAAAGGAGAGCGACATGACAAAGCTCTCGCGTGCGACTGGCGCGCGAATCGTGACAAACCTCGATGACCTCTTTGAGAAGGATCTTGGCTCGGCGGCCGTCGTGGAGGAGCGCAAGATCGAGGAGGACAAGTGGGTCTTTATCGAGGGGTGCCGCCACCCAAAGTCCGTCTCGCTCCTCCTGCGCGGCGGCTCGCAGCGCGTAGTCGACGAGGTCGACCGCTCGGTCCATGATGCGATAATGGTCGTAAAGGACGTCATGCAGTCACCCTCCGTCGTCGCCGGCGGCGGCGCGCCAGAGACGTACGCGGCTACGCGCCTCCGCTCATGGGCAAAGTCCCTCGAGGGTCGCGAGCAGCTCGCAATCGAGCGCTTTGCCGACGCCCTAGAGGTCATACCCCTCACGCTAGCCGAGAACGCCGGCATGGATCCGATAGACACGCTCGCCTCGCTGCGCGCAAAGCAGACGCAGGGCGACAAGTGGACCGGCATCGATGTCCTACGCGCGCGCATTGCAAACATGAAGTCAAGCGATATCGTTGAGCCCCTCGCCGTAAAGCTGCAGGTCGTCTCGGCCGCGTCTGAGGCCGCATGCATGATACTGCGCATCGACGATGTTGTGGCCACCGCAAAGTCAGCCGGCCCGCCGCCAGGAGGCCCCGAAGGGGGCATGGGCGGAATGCCCGGAATGGGAGGCATGGGCGGTATGGGTGGCATGGGCGACATGGGCGGGATGATGTGAGTGACGCGCACGTGGCCGACACGGCCAGCTTTGGACGCCGCACGCTCACGTGCATAAAGGTCGCATATCTCATTGGCTTCTTTGCCCTGCTCTCTGGCGTCTTTTACCCGTTTGTTAGCGGCGGCTCGCTCGCCGAGGTCATAGCCGGCGTGCTCGTTCTCTTTATGGGCCTGCTCGGCGGCCTCGCCGTGTACCGCTCGACGAGCTCAAAGTCGCCAAAGCCGCTCTTTGTGACAGGATTCCTGATAATCGTGACCTCGTTTACGCTGATACTCGTCATGTCCGGCGTCATCTAGACGTCAAAGTAGAGGTCAAACTCGTAGGGGTGTGGCCTTATGAGGACCTCGCGCTGGTCACGCTTTTCAAGCTCGACTATGACGTCAATGACGTCGGCGGTGAATATGGGGCTGAGGAACTTGCGGTCTGACTCTAGCTCGTCGATGGCCTCGCCGAGGCTTGAGGGCAGGACGCCGATCCCGCGCTTTACGCGCTCGGCCTTTGTCATCTTGAATATGTCCTCATGGACCGCATCACCGGGATCCTTCTTTTTCTTTATGCCATCTAGGCCCGCTGCGAGGACCGCCGAGAAGACCAGGTAGGGGTTGGCCGACGGGTCAGGCGCGCGGAACTCGAGGCGCTTGAGCGGGGCGTATCCCTTGCCCTTGAAGTGCTTTGGAATGCGGACTATGGCCGAGCGGTTGCTCCCGCTCCACGCCATGTAGACAGGCGCCTCGTAGCCGGGAACTAGGCGATGGTACGAGTTCGTCGTTGGGTTTGTTATCGCCGAGAGCGCGCGCGCGTGGTCTATGATTCCGCCGCAAAAGTAGCGCCCGAGCTGGCTGAGCTCGTCTGGATCGTCCTTGTCAAAGAAGGCGTTCTTTTTGTCCTTCCAGAGGCTGACGTTTGTGTGCATGCCCGAGCCGGCATCCATCGAGACGGGCTTTGGCATCATCGTTGCGACCTTGCCGTACTTTTTGGCGACATTCCTGACGACAAACTTGTACGTCTGCGTCGAGTCCGCCGAGTTTGTGAGCGAGTCGTAGCGTATGTCGATCTCGCACTGTCCGGCAGTTGCGACCTCGTGGTGGTGGTTGTCGCACAGTATGCCAAAGTCCTGGTTTAGCATGTTGACACACTCGTTGCGAAACGGCGTGAGCGTGTCTGATGGCGTGCTCGGATAGTATCCCTCCTGCAGGCCCATCGGGTATCCGGCACCGTTGCTGCTCCACGGCGCCTCGACTGACTCTATCGAGTATGACTGGCCCTTGTACGGCGTCAGGACATCCCATGTCACCTTGTCGAAGACAAAGAACTCGACTTCAGGCCCCCACATGCTGTCATAGCCCTGCGTGGCGAGATGGGCCTGGGCCTTTTGCGCAATGCCGCGAGGATCGCGCGAGAGGCGCCCGCGGGCCATTCCCCAGTAGACGTCGCAGAGCATGCGCGCCGTCTTGTTCTCAGTCATCCACGGTATCGTCGAGTACGTGTTGGGATCCGGCTTTAGGAGGAGGTCAGAGTCCTCTATCTCGGTAAAGCCGACGATCGACGAGCCGTCAAGCTTTGGCAGGCCGTCGCGCATCTGCTCGGGCGTAAACGTGTCTGCTGATATCGTCGTGTGGTGAAAGCGGCCCGGCAGGCTTGTGAACTGGAGGTCGACGAAGCGTATGCCGTCATGGCTTATCTTTGAGAAAACCTCGTCGGGCGAATAACCCACTGGTATTGGCTTTCCGTGGCTAACCCTATAAGGCAACGCTTGCTCCTCGGCTTCGGCCCCCTGCCTGCTAACATTTAAGGATTGGGCGCCACTGCGCGCGCCCTCATGGCAGCAGAAGGACACGATGACGCCGTTGCGCTCCACGCGCTAGTGGCCGCCGAGATGGCCTCCCCCTCGGTCCAGGAGATCGAGGGCGACACGTACCGGCGCACCTCGAGCCTCATCGCGCGCCTCCGCGCCGAGGAGTATGACGGCGTGGCCGCAAGGATGCAAGAGTCGCTCCTCTCCATTGTCACCGGACTCGCGGTCCTTCTAGTCGACGCAAGGATGTCAAAGTCGCCCGAGCCGGGCTCGCCAGACTATGTCAACCTCCTAGACGAGGAAAAGCGCGCACTCGGGTTTGAGGACGAGGCCCGCGAGGCCCGCTCTGCGGTCCTCTCGGCGGTCCTTGGGGGAAAGCCGCGGATACTCGAGACGATATCCGAGCGCCACCGCCAAAAGCTCGCAGTGGTCGTGACGCGCCAGCCAATAGACAAGCTAGTCGGCACCGATCTTAACAACTATGGCCCATACGGCGAGCACGAGGTCGCATGCCTCCCGCTCGAGAACGCCGTCACGCTCGAGGCCCAGGGGTCAGCAATCCGCCTGCGCTGGGCCGACTTTGCGCACGGGGCCTAGCCCACAAAACAAATAGGCGCTCTGCGCGCCGCGCGCGCGTGTCGCACACAGGCGTCGATGTCATCGACTTTTTGCTCCTCGCGACATGGCCGGCAGTCGCGCTGCTCGTGATCGAGGGCGTATGGCGCCTCATCCACACGCCAAAGTGGACAAAGCTAACCACACAGGCCATCACGTGTGTGGCATTTGCAGTCGCGTACGTGACTGCGCTGCCCACGCCGCACTGGCTCACATCACTCGTTCTCGTCGCACTCGCCGTCGCGCTAGTGTACCAGGCGCGCAGGGCAGCACTTGACCCGTCGCGCGTGTCGTACTAGCGCCGCCGCCCAAAGAGGCGACCCACGAGCCCGCGCGAGCCCTTGGGCGCATCGCGCACAACGCCCCGCTCGCCAAAGCGGCTAGAGCGGATCTGGCGCAGCTTTACGCAGCGGTGCTCCTCGGGGAGGCGATGGTCAGCGCAGAATGGGTCATGGCAATAGCTGCACTCGAATGGGAGGTCAATCATGTCCCCACAGTACGCGCACGGCACGAGCTTCATGTCAGCGCGCCGCCGCGCGTGCCCTCTTTAAATGAGCTCACAAACGTATTTAGCGCAACATCGGCGGGGTGCGCCCTGATGCGCGACAAGGTTGCCATAGTCACGGGCGCGAGCAGCGGCATTGGCCGCGCGACTGCCCTTGCGCTAGCAAAGGAGGGCGCCAGGGTGGCCATCGGCGCACGCCGGACGGATCGCCTAGAGGCCCTCGCCACGGAGATCGAGGCGGCCGGCGGCAAGGCTCTCCATCGCGCACTTGACGTGACTGACCGCGCGTCATGCGACTCGCTCGTGCGCGCCGCAGCCGACGAGTGGGGCACAGTTGACATTCTCATCAACAATGCGGGCCTCATGCCGCTCAGCTTTGTAAAGAGGCTAAAGGTTGACGAGTGGGAGAGGATGGTCGACGTCAACATAAAGGGGGTTCTCTACATGACTGCTGCCGTCGTGCCCATAATGACGGCGGCAAAGTCAGGCCATATCGTAAACGTGTCATCAGTCGCCGGCCGCCTCGTCTTTCCGGCCGGAAGCGTCTATTGCGGAACAAAGCACTTTGTCACCGCGTTCAGCGAGGGCCTGAGGCAGGAGCTCAGCGCGCGCTCGGGCGTGCGCGTCACGTGCATAGAGCCCGGCGTTGTCGCAACCGAGCTCACCAGCACGATAACTGACGAGTCGCTCACCTCGTTCGTCGAGGGGGCCAAAAAGATGGATGCCCTCAAGTCCGAGGACATTGCCGAGTCAATAGTCTACGCGCTGCGCACGCCCTCACGCGTGAACGTCAACGAGATTCTGATCCGGCCCCGCGAGCAGGAACGCTAGTCCCCGCCCCCCATGCCGCCTCCACGCACGCGTGCTAGTCACCACGCGCCGCCTCGATTCGCGCGCAACGCCACGGTTTAATAATTTCGGTCCGGCGCGTGCGGCACGTGGGGCCGTTGTCTAGCATGGCAGGATGCTAGCCTGGGGTGCTAGTGGTCGCAGGTTCAAATCCTGCCGGCCCCACCCTCACATTCCTAGTATGTGTGCAGGACACGCCCGCCCTGCACGCGACAGGCCGCCGGGGGAACGCCTCTTGAGCCCCATGCGGCGCCACGTCGGGCAACACTAATATCACAAAAGCCCGCCCACCGCGCCGTACAAATGGCACTCTTTCTCAAATCCTACGACATCTCGGCGCAAAATCCATGGTGGGCCAAGCCGACCTCCATACTCAAGGATCCTCGGCTCGCAGAGCATATTGATGGCGCTGACCACACGAGTGTGTCGTTCCTAGTTGGCATACCCCACAACCCGATGCATGGGGAACCGTGGTTCTATGACATGTACGTCTCCCCAAACTATGCCAAGACGCCGGCTGCCCTGCTAAAGGTGGTGGATCTCCTAAAAGGCAACGTCAAGCCCGCGTGCATATTCTATTATGACTTTGCGGAGCACTTGACTCGCAAGAGCCTTCGCACAGTGATAAAACAGTACCTGTCAATGAGTAAAAAGACGCGCGACACTGATCGCTGCTACCTGCTTCTTGACCGGATCACGCGCATTCCGCATTGGAGAGAGGAGCTAAAGTCGCTCTTTATTGATGGCGCCTTTGACAACTGTACGACCATCACGTTTCGGGTTCTAGATGACACGTCTCAAAGCATGATGCACGTGCGGCCATGGTTGCCCTAGCGATGCGCCAGCCAGTGCTCACGCGCGTGCCACTTGGGCAGTCTACAAAGAAGCTTGATTCCACACACACTGTGAGTGGGCTCATTCATAATATTGTGTGCTATGCGCCCCTGATCATACTCGCGTTGCTGTCGTTTCACGACGCGCTTGCCCAAGAACCCAACACAGACATTGGGCAGATCGTCACAGAGCTTGACCAGCTTGAGGACGTAGTGGAAGAGGCGAGCAGAACTACCGCTGATTCAACTTGGCGCCTCTTTCTAATTGGCATAGGCGTATCTGTTATCACTTTAGCCGGCGTGTTCCTAACTGGGCACTACCTCAAGAAGCAAGCAGAACATTCTAATTCACACCTTAATTTTCTTAGACAGGAAACACGGGGCAGATTGTGGTCTGCGCTGTCTTGGACAACCTTTGAAGACGGCTCCACGCACAGGCGACGTCAATCTGATGAAGGGCTAACCGTAACGGTACGAATCCTCAATTTGGGCTCTACCCCCGCCCTAAACATTACTAGCCAGGAAACCCATGAAATGATAACGTCCAAGGAGGACAGACCAGACAAGTCCCGGACGACAACCCGCTTCTGGGGATCACTGTCGCCCAACGGGTTTATGGAGGTGCCCATTTTAGTGCTCACCGACGAGCACACGCGCGCATCCAAACATGAGCTATTTCGTGCCAAAATCACCTTTTACTACACAGCCGCAACGGGCAAAACGGCATATGATATTCGTGTGGACTATACCAACGGCAGTGTTGACGTACAAGGTTCGGCGTCTGAGCCCCCGGGCACATCGTCCTGACGGGCACGGCATCCACAGATTAGCGCAGAAACTGTTTACACGTAACACCCACCACAGATCCGGACCACTCGTAGGTCAGGGCGTGACACCGCCGCCTGCCCGTGCCCCCCGCCCCGAGGGCCGACGCTGATCACATGGGGCCCGCCTCACAAAAGGGTATATACTGCCAATCTGAGAGGCGCGTGCATGGAGGGCAGCAGCGGCAAGTCACGTGGGCGGGCGATCGTGCCAATTGCGGCGATAATCCTGGGTCTTGTTATCGGCTATGCCGCCGGCTCGTCACAGTCAACGACGGTGGTCATGGAGGGGACAGGCGAGATGCCCATGCAGGCCGAGACCGGACTCAGCGGCACAGTCACGCTAGGCGTTATACTCCCGACGACCGGAGACCTCTCGGCCCACGGCGAGGAGAACCTTGCGGGAACAAGAATGGGCGTTGATGACTTTAATGAGCACCTCGAAAAGATCGACGCGCCGTGGAGAATGGGCCTTGCAGTCGAGGACAGCGCGACGAACCCCGTAGTCGCCCTTGACAAGCTGACATCGCTCAACTCGCGCGATATCCAGATCATTGTGGGGCCAGAGACGAGCTCGGCAATACGCAACGTAAAGGGATACGCAGACGCCAACGGAATGGTCCTGATGAGCTGCTGCTCGTCGGCTCCGACACTTGCGATACCTGATGACAGCGTTTACCGCCTCGTTCCAGACGACAGCAACCAGGGCCATGCGCTCGCGCGCGTCATTGAGGCCCGCGGCGTTGACACGCTCATCACGACATGGCGCGGTGACGCGTGGGGCGACGGCCTGAGCAACAGCACGTTTAGCTCGTTTGCCTCCTTTGGCGGCATAGTCGAGGAGAACAACAAGCTACGCTACAACCCCGAGGCGCCAGACTTTGCGGCGACAACGTCGCTTCTGGCCGAGCGCGTCGCCGAAGCACGCGAGGGCGGCGCACAGAGCATAGGCGTCGCGATGATCAGCTTTTCAGAGGCCACGCAGTTCATGCAGTCAGCCTCTGAGCACCCCGAGCTTGCCGGCACGCTCTGGTTTGGGGCCGGCTCGACTACAAAGGACCCTGACATTGTCGGGGATCCAATAGCGCGCGAGTTCTCCAACAGCGTAGAGTACACCACGACGCAGGTCGCCGTCTCAAAGAACGCGATCTACGAGAGGGTGGAGGAAAAGCTGAGCGAGGAGTTTGGATACATCCCAAGCGCCTTTGTCCACTCGTCATATGACGTGCCGTGGATATACGGCCTCGCAATGCTACAGCTCGACTCGGATGACGCCAACGCAATACGCGAGATCGTGCCAGATGTCGCATCAAGGTACTATGGCGCAATAGGGCCGGCCCAGCTAAACGAGGCCGGTGACCTAAAGTCGGCCAACTATGAGATCTGGGGAGTCACCGGCGACACGTGGGAGCGCAAGGGCCTCTACACCCACTCGTCTGACACGGTATCGTGGGAATAGCGCAAGGGCGCACAATTAAAAAATGAAAAAATTCTTGACTACTCGAAGGTAGATGCCGTGGGCGATGAGGAAGTAGAGCCCTGCACCCCATCTGGCATTGGAGCCTCGGGGAACTTTGCCCCCGTGCCGACTTCGGCCATGGCCTGAGCCTCCTCGAGTATCCTCGCAGTCTCGCCGGTTGGAACCTCCGCCTCTTGCTGGTCAAACACGCCACCAATAGAGGATTCGCCGAACATTCCGCCTAGCGTTTGGGCCATTCCGGCCAGCTCGCCGTCGGCCTCTGGCATGAACTTTCCAAGGGAAGGCTGCAAGTCCTTCATCGTCTGCATCGCCGGAGAGAGCTCGACCATTGCGTCGCCGAGCTCGTGCATGGTTGTCAGGCGAAGCTGAACCTGCTCGATCTGCATTCTGACGCTGGCCATCTTGCGGCTTACCTTTCGTATCTCGACGAGTTCATTGGAGAGAACGCGGCTGGCATTTGTGTTATGCTCTTGCATTGCGGCCACTATTTTCTGGAATACCCGTGCGTCGCGCTCATTTAGCTTTGCGATGACGCCATCAAGGCGGTGTACCTGCACCTGCATCTTTGTGACGGCATTCTGTATCTGCGGCTTTAGTGCCCCCTGTGGCTTTACAGCGCCACGGAGCTTGTCTGCGACTCCCGGACGATCCCTAGTGGTCCAAGTCTTTTCTAGTCCTGGCATTACGCACGAGTCGGGAGCGCAGCTCTTAATGGTCGGTGTATATTTAGATCAACCGCAAGCTAAAATTAGCTGACTAGGCGAGGCCCGCGCATGGCGCGGATAGCCGTGTTTGACTCGGGCCTCGGCTCGCTCTCCCTCGTGGGGCCGATCATGCGGGCCACGCGCTCGGAGGTCATATACCTCGCTGACCGCCAGAGCTACCCCTATGGGGCCATGAGCACCGAGCGCCTCGCCGAGGCCGTCTCGTCATGCATCACGGCCCTGCGCAAAGAGTTCTCGCCAGACGTCATCGTGGTCGGCTCCAACACGCCCTCGCTTCTCACCCCGGACCTTCTCGGCGAGCGCGTCATCGGCGTCCTGCCCCCGATAAGGGCCGCCGCGGAGGCCTCAAGGACCGGCAACATTGCGGTCCTCGCCTCGCGCTCGGCATCACGCAGCGAGGAGCTTGCGCGCCACATCGAGATGAACAACACGACTCCCCCATGCAATTTCACGTGCATCGACGCATCAGCGCTAATCGACATTGTGGAGCACGCCAGGTTTATCGGGCAGAGGCCACGCTGCGTTACGGCCATACGCAAAACGCTCCACAAGACCTTTGAGAGCAACTCGATTGATGTCGCAACGCTCTCAAGCACGCATCTCCCGCTCCTCCTCCCGCTCATGCGCCGAACCATCTCGAATGTGACGTTTGTGGATCCCGCCGCGACAGTCGCCGAGCGCATCGTGCGCCTAGTTGGCGTGGATGCCGGACCGCCAACGCTGCGCATCTATACGACAAAAGACCCCAGAGTGCTCCAGATCTACCTCACAAAGCTCGGCATAGGCCAAAAGGCAACGCTCCTTGAGATCTAGTCACTTTTTGGCCTTTCTGTACCCGTGGCCAAATGACGCGTCATAAAGGCGCGAAAACTCGTAGGACTTTGGCGCAACAACGTCACCAATCACGATGATGGCAGTTCTTGTTATCCCCGCATCCCTTGTACGGCGCGCAATGTCACCGAGTGTCCCGACGATCACCTGCTCGTCATCCCAGCTTGCCCTGTAAACGACTGCAGCCGGCGTGGACTCTGTGTAGCCACCCGCTAGCGCATCGCGGACGATCCCGTCTAGGAGGTGAACGCTCAGGTAAAAGACCATCGTGGCCCCGTGGGACGCAAGCGAGGCGACTGACTCGCGCGGAGGCACGCTAGTGCGCCTCTCGGCCCGCGTTATGATTATCGACTGCGTCACTCCGGGGAGCGTGAGCTGCGAGCCTAGGGCCGCTGCTGCGGCAAGAAACGACGTCACGCCGGGCACTATGCGCGACCTTGTGCCCTCGGCGGCCAACGCGTCGATCTGCTCCCTGATCGCCCCGTATATCGCCGGATCCCCGTCATGGAGGCGAACCGTGCGCTTTGCGGCCCGCTCGCCCTCTAGGAGAATGCGCGTTATCTCCTCGCGGACCATGCCTGAGGCGTCATGGAGCTTTGCGCCGGCGCACATGTCCATGATGGCCTTGGGCACAAGCGAGCCCGAATAGACTACGACCTCGGCGCGCTCGAGTATGCCCTTGGCCTTTACCGTGATCAGGTCGGGGTCCCCGGGCCCGCACCCCACAAAGTCAACTGTCATGGGCCCGCTTTACCATCAGTATCGAGAAATAGCGCATCTCAGACGTGTCCAAGTCGATCTCGCCGAGTGTCGTCTTTGTGACGCGCTCGCGCTCGGTTCCGAGATCCTGCCCTATGGCAAACGGCGAGTCTGGCGAATAGCCGGCCTCGCGCAAGAGCTCTATGACGTGCCCAAAGTACTGACCGTCCTTTAGGAATACCATCGTGTCTGAGTTTTTTGCGAGCTCGCGAACCTGCGTGAGGTCATAGCACGAGGGCACGATGGTGAGCTTTTCGGCCCCCTCAGCAAGGCTCATGCCGACCCTTGAGGCAAACATAAAGACGGACACGATTCCCGGCACAACGGTAATCTCTATCTCTGGGTGGTCGCGAACCAGGCGCTTGTGGAGATACATCCACGTGCTGTACAGGTATGGATCCCCGACGGTCAAATAGACTGCAGTTCCGGCGGCGTTGACCTCCCTGGCCATCTCCTCGGCGTTCTTTTCCCACGTCTTGCCGAGAACCACGGGATCCTTTGTCATCGGAAAGATGAGCTTTACTATCTTTTGTTTCCTTGCGGGGTCGATGAGCGGCTGTGCTATCGAGAGCGCAATGCTCGGGCGATCCTCGCCAGATGCGGGACAGAGTATGGCCTTTGCGGAGTCTATGGCCTTTTTTGCCTTTATCGTGAGCAAGTCTGGGTCTCCGGGTCCGCACCCTATAGCGGTAAGCTGCGCCATTGCGCGACTCGGCTAGCTGCGTCCTAATTAAGCCTCGCGCGGGGCTGGCAGCTAGTTGTGTGGCGCGCGCAGATATTGCCCTGTGGGACTCGTGGTCCGGATCACGTCTGGCGAGCATGCGCGTTCCTGAACGCCGCCTCCTGACTGGCGGCTCGTGATTAACTGTCGCGGCCTTGCGTGGTCATGCGGACTGCCCGTGGGAAGGCTCAATCACGCACCGACGCGAGCCGCAAAAACAGATGCGGCAGGCGCGCAACACGCCTTTGTCATGTTTAGAAGTCAGGACGGCGGTGCGGCCATATGACCGCCGCCGCCGCCCCTGGGGTGACCATCCGACTGGCAACACCTTGGCGCGAGTGGGAGACATGGGACTTAATAAACTATTAGCCGAAATCAGTGTATGGGGTCAGCACCCCTGCCCGTTCATGCCTAGACAGGCACCGAAGTGGCAAGTCGATCGACAGGATACGCCTATTTGGCCAAACGAGCAGAGGGGTGCCGACCCTATACAAATCAGTGGCCGATTACGCACGTTCCGATCGGTCTTGCATCACGGACGGCTCCGAAAGGCCGTTTTAGGTCATCTTTGGCGCATGACCAACTATTGGGGGCCTGATGCGTGATCATGTGAGTTGCTTGTGAGGAGACCCAACCGCACATCGCCCTAGGTCGGCTTTGGCACATATTCGACTATGATCCGGCGGGACTAGATCGCAGTTGCTGCTCTACCGCTCTGCGATCACATCTTGTCAATACAGTGGATCAGCTTTGTAAAAAATTGTTGTGGGATCATGAGAAAAGCATGCAGGAGTGTAGGTGGCGGATGCCAGGATCAACACGTGCGATCTTGATCGCAAGCGACGATCTCGCTGATTCGATCGCAACACGCCTATTGATTGTTGGGAGTATGATGCTAACATGGTAGAATGGACGGCCTATGTGGACGAATCGGGCAAAGACGGCAAAAGTGTCGATTTTGTGCATGCATGTATTACTGGAAGTCCAGAAAATATGACACAGTTAAGTAGTGCCATACGTGGATTTAAACGCGGATTGGTACTGGGGCATGATCCTGACACATGGGAACTGCATGGCAAAAACATAATGCGTGGATACAGCTGTCAAAAAAACCAAAGTTTACGAATAAGGTCTCTTACAAAAAAACTAGCTATTTTTAATGCTGTTGTGGATCTTGTATGTGAATTTGATATTAGTATTTTTGGCACATTAATAGCCAATGAACGACTATCTAAAAAATATGGCCAAGACCAAAGTCTAGAATATGCGATGATGATCTTGTTTGGGAGGCTTGAACAGTTTGTACATACTCGACCCATAGACACTATACGTCTAGTTTCAGATCGTGTGTTGCCTGACGAACAGAAAATAATTAACACAGCTTTTAACAATTCTAGACGAGGCAACAGCACCAAGCCAACAATCCAAACTAGTCATGTGACAGGAATAGAATATGTTGATTCACAAGATAATGTGTTCATACAGGCGGTGGATATAATAGCATATGTTATACACAGATATGGAAATGGAGACAAAAACTTTGCGAATATGTTTGCAAAACTAACGGATCCCGCAAAAACACATGATGGCAGCATGCAGCACCCTTTTATCATATTTTAGATGCGAGACGGCGGCGCGGTCATATGACCGCAGGCGCCGCCTCTGGGGCGACCATCAGTTGGCAACCTTGATGCGAGTGCGAGGCGAGGAATTTAATAAACTATTTGCCGAAATCAGTGGCCGATCACGCACGCACGCCCGCAACCGACCCGCTTGTGCTCGGCGATTCCAAAGGGTCGTTTTGAACCCGCACGTGACACATGACCGACTATTGGGGGTCCGACGCGTGATCATGCGAGCCGTCTGTGAGGAGACCCAACCGCACATCGCCCTGGGTCGGCTTTGGCACACACTCGACTATGGCCCGGCAGGACTAGATCGCAGTTGCCGCCCCACTGCTCCACGATCACATCTTGTCAACACAACGGATCAGCTTGGTGAATAATTGTTGTAGGATCATGGCAAAAGCAAGCAGGAGTGCTAGCTGCAGATGAAAAGGCCATCACATGCAACCTTGATCTCCCGGAGGTACTCGCCAGACCAGGTCACGGTATATACTTTGCATATTTTAGACAGGCGGGCATTATGGTAGAATGGACTGCCTATGTGGATGAAGCAGGCAGCGACGAGAAAAGTGATGAATTTGTACTTGTATGCATTATTGGGAGTCCTGCGACGATCACAAAGCTAAATAGTGCAGTGCAGAGGTTCAAGCGAGGATTGGCGCCAGATGATCCCGATGCATGGGAACTGCACGGAAAAGACCTGATGCGTGGATCTGTGCCCGGACAAAAACGTGGCTTGCGAGCAAGAACTATCACGCAAAAAATCGCCATCTTTGACGCTGTTCTAGAGATTGTGCGTGGATCTGACACGAAAGTCTTTTGTGTGATAGTGGACAACAAAAGAGGATCCAAAACGTATAACAAAGACAAGACCCTAAAATACGCCATGACAATCCTGTTTGAGAATCTTGAACAGTTTGTGCATACCACTGAATCAGTGGACACTGTACGCATAGTTTCAGACTATGTGCCAGAAAGCAAGCAAAAACAAAATGCGGTGGTTCTTGCAAATGCCAGACAGGGCAAGAGCAGAATACTAGACATACAAACTAGCCACGTGACCGGAATAGAATATGTTGACTCACAGAGCAGCCTGCCAATACAGGCAGCGGATCTTGTCGCATATGTTGTAAAGAGGTACAGGAACGGCGACAAGAACTTTGAAAAGGTGTTCCTGGACATGGCGCAGTCCATGAAGACGGCCGTTAGGGGCGGAGAGCATCTAGTATAATTTGGAGAAGGCAGGACGGCGGTGCAGGATAGGTCCCGCTTCCGCCGCCTCTAGGGAGGCCTTCAGACCGGCATAACACCCTTGATGCGAGTGCGAAGCGTGGAATTTAATAAACTACTTGCCGAAATCAGCAGCCGATCACGCACGAGCGCACCAGTCAGCCCCGCCTGCCCTCCGGGCGATCTCTGCGGACCGCTTTGGGCTCGCACGTGACACATGGCCTACCATTGGGGTCTAGGGGCCTGCGCGCGTGGCAGACACTATTGTGACGGGGTTTCTTGCGAGCATCATCGTCCCCGTCGACGTCTTGCGGCTCTTTGCTATCGTGACCTGCGTAATGTCAACGTCGCCTAGCGGAAGCCTGTCCATCTCGCCGATGACCTCAAAGAGCGTCTCGACTAGTATTGTGCCGACAACGATGCGCCCGCCGGCCCGCAGCCTTTTGGCGCACAGCGCAAGAACCGCCGAGGTCGCACCGCCCATCCCGCCAACAAATATCGCATCTGCCTCGGGCATCTGCCCAACGCACTCGCGCGCATCGGCGTGGTGCACAGTTGCCCTTACGCCAAAGCGCCCAAGGTTTGACCTTGTGAGCTCCACGGCCCGCGCATCAGAGTCTATTGCGTGAATGTCCGCACCCTCGCCGGCCTGCAGGGCCGCCTCGACGGTCACCGAGCCGCTCCCGCACCCAACGTCAATCACCGTCGCGCCGCGGTGAATTCTCGCCTTTGACACCTGGATCGCGCGAACCTCCTCCTTTGTTATTGGGACGCCCTCCTCGCGCGCAAACTCGGCGTCGGGGATTCCCGGCGTTGCCGCATCCCACAACGTGCGGCTCACCCGAGCGGCGCGCCTAGGCCGCCGCCCTCGGGAAGGTTGACAAACGTATAGCTCGTTATCCACGTAAAGAGGTAGATAAAGACATAACTTCCAATCCCCTGCGTGACGATCTTTTTCCGGTCAGATGCCGGAAGGCGCAGCCTCATCGTCTTTGCAAAGAGAATCGTCCCAAAGAACACGATGATCATGAACGCAATCGACGCCCAGCGCCGATCCTCGCCGCTGATCCCCTCAAAGAGAAACGTTGCTGCCGTTCCGGCCGCAACTGCGAGGCCCACCCTGAGCCAAAAGAGAAAGTTGAGCTTGCGAGCCCGCTCGGCGGCCTCAAATGACGCCTCAGCGCCGGCCCCTCCCGGCGTGCCTGCGCCGGCCTTTGGCGCTGGCGCCTCCGGACCCTCGCGTGGCTCCTCCTGCGGCCCATGCTGCCCCTCGCTGGGCTTTTTGTGCTTTGCCAATGCGATCCGCGCTCACGCACGGCGCCTCGCTTAAAACCCTTGTCGCGCCCATCAAGGCTATATCGCCCCCCGCCTCGCCGCGTGCCAATGGCACTTGCCGGAATCGAGGTTTGCTATCTTGTGAGGCGCATGGCCGGCCTCGCCGAGGGCCACTATGTGGCCAACGTGTACGGCGTGAACCGCAAGACGCTCCTCATAAAGATGCACCATCCCGAGAAGGATGACGTCTTTCTGCTCATCTCCACGCGCGGCGCATGGCCGACGTCCTCGCGCGTCGAGGCCATCGAGCCAAACCCGCTCGTTCGTCGCATGCGCGACTCGCTTGCGCGCCTGAGGCTGACTGGCGTGTCACAGCCCGGCGAGGAGCGCATCGTGACATTCGAGTTTGGCGGGCCGGGGCGCGCAATGCGCATCATATGCGAGTTCTTTGGCGAGGGCAACATTGTGCTCTGTGACGAGACTGGCCGCATACTTGCGCTCCTGCATTCTGTCGAGGTGCGACACCGCACGCTGCGCGTCGGCGAGACGTACACGCCACCGCCGCCCTCGGATCTCTCGGCGTCAGAGGCCACGCTCGAGGACATCTCTGCAGTCTCCAAGACGCCGCTTCGCGCCGCAAAGTGGCTCGGGCGCAGCGTTGGCCTGCCGTCACGATACGTCGAGCGCGTGTTCGCCGATGCGCACATTGACCCAAAGTCTCCCGGCTGCGAGCTGGGCGAGGCTGACGTGGAGCGCCTTCACTCCGTGCTCTCCTCAACTGTCCGGCGCGTCATAGATGGCGACCATGCGCCAGAGCTCATCAGTGCTGACGGCGAGACGACGGTAAACCCCATACACCTCATCGACGGCGCGCGCGCCGAGCCGGACAGGCCGTTTGAGGACCTGCTAGATGAGGCCCTCACGTCATGGCTCCTCGAGGCGGGCCGTTCTATGCGCTCAGGCAAGACTGACCGGCGCGTCGCCGAGCTCGAGTCGCAGATTGGCGAGCAGGATCGCGCGATCGCCCTTGTTCGGCAGAGGGCCGCCGAGATCTCCGAGACTGCGCAGGGCCTGCAGCGCCTCGCCTCACAGGGCGTCATGGACCTGCGCGATGAGCGCGCCGGTGCCGAGCTCTCCTCTAGGGGCGCACAGCTGACGCGCCGGCGCGGACGCGACGTGATCCGCCTTGCGGACTGTGATGTTGGCGTGCAGCCGCACATGTCAATGCATGCGGCCGCATCTGCCCTGTTTGATGAGGCAAAGGTCCAGGCCGGCGCTGAGGCGTCGATCGTGACACGCCAGAAAAAGATGCGCGCCGAGCTCGAGTCGCTTCAAAAGCGCTCGACTGTCGAGTCATCTTCTGTTGGCGTCACGCACATTCGCAAAAAGGCGTGGTACGAGAGGTATCGCTGGTTTACGACGACTGATGGCATGCTTGCAGTCGGCGGGCGCGACTCGTCATCAAACACGTCGCTCATCAGGAAGAGGATGGAGGAGGGCGACACCGTGTTTCACGCCGACGTCTTTGGATCGCCATTCTTCCTCCTAAAGGGGGGACGAGACGCGCCGGCCACTAGCGTCTCAGAGGTCGCCCACGCGACGGTCTGCTTTAGCCGCGCGTGGCGCGAGGCGATGCACGGGACAGAGGCCTATTGGATCGAGCCCTCCCAGGTCAAAAAGGCAGCCCCTAGCGGACAGTTTCTCCCGCGGGGCTCGTTCTCAATAGAGGGCAGGCGCAACCTTGTGAGGGTGCCGGCTCTCCGCCTCGCCGTCGGCGCCGTGCCCCTCGGCGACGCATACACCGTGTCTTGCGGCCCGCCGCAGACCATCCGCTCGACGTCGGTGTGCTGCTCGCTCATCGAGCCCGGCGGCTCGACGCAGGCAGACGCGGCAAAGAGGATAAAGTCGGCCCTCACCGGCATGAGAGAAGACCTTGGCGGCATCAGCCTTGATGAGATTGCGCGCGCGCTTCCTGCCGGACTGAGCCGCGTGACAGAATCGGTGAAAGGCGATGCGGGCGCCTGAGCTTGGCGATGCCGAGGGCGCCGCACTCGTGGCCGCCGCACGTCGCGCAGTCGAGGAGCATCTGGGCGCCAGTGTCCGTGGCGCCCCGCCAGACGTGCCGTCCGGACGCCTCGGCGTCTTTGTCACAATAGGTGACGCCGCCGGACTGCGCGGCTGCATTGGGTTTCCCATTGCGCACGGCGAGCTGCGCGAGTCACTCCTCGAGGCGGCCATTGCGGCTGCCACGACTGACCTGCGCTTTGAGCCCGTCAGGGCCGAGGAGCTGCGATCGCTGACCTTTGAGGTCAGCGTGCTCTCTGCGCCCGAGGCGATTCCCGGCGAGCGCTCGGCGTACCCGTCTGCCATAAGGATCGGCCGCGACGGCCTCATGGTGACGCGCGGCGGGCACTCTGGACTCCTCCTCCCGCAGGTCCCCGCCGAGCTATCGTGGGATTCAGAAGAGTTCCTTGGGCGAGCGTGCGAAAAGGCCGGCCTCGGGCCGGACTCTTGGCGTGATGTGGGCACCGAGGTTCAGTGGTTTGCCGCAACGGTATTTCGTGAAGAGTCGCCCTGCGCGCCTGCGGTGCGGGCCTAGGCCGGCTCGATAGTCTGCGCGACTGTGTCAATGGCCCAAATGTCGCCGCCTCGCATGCGCGCGTATGCCTCCTCGTCGACTAGCATGAGCGGAATTCCGGCTATTGCGCACCCTGACACGACACTCGCGTCTGGCCGTGTGCAGACCATCGCCGCGGGTGCCACGCCGTTGGCCTTTAGCGCGTACACGGTGTATGCGCCAACGCTGCTGCCTATGCCGTGCGGAAACGCGAGTATGGTCCCGCGCAGGCTCTTGCCGCAGAGATCGTGCGACGCGTCAGTTATCGTGCCGCTGACTGCGTCGACCATTCCAAGAAAGTTGATCGCGCGCGAGGACTTTAGGACGGTTCCTGACGCCCTTCCGGCCACGATGGTCTTTGGGCTCATCGGGCCTCACGCTCGACGATCTCGGCGATCGGCCGGAGATCGACGCCGACACCGTTGGATCGCGACAAATAGTATGCGCCCTTTACGCTGCTAGTCGTGACCGCATCGACCTCATCACCGCTGATTAGGGGCGTGAGGCATGCGCAACAGTCCGCGAGGAGCTCGCATCCGGCGCGCCGGAGCTCGGCGGCGTGGCCTGCGCGCTCGGCGGCCTCGCGCGAGGCGCGCGCACAAAACACAATGCACCTCTTTTGGAACGACCTGCCCTTTAGCATGGCCGCAAGGTCTGCTAGCTCGCCGGCCCCAAGCTGCGGGCTGCCGAGGGCCACCATGTCCCCTGTCTCTGCAGTGGAGAGCTCGTCGTGGATTGCTGCCCGCTCGGCGTCCCCAAAGTCGACGCGCTCGCCGGCAGGGGCCTCATCTAGCGTAAAGCGGCTGCACGTGCCTGATGTCCCCATTCCGGCGCACAGCGACTTGCACCTGCGCCGGTCCATCGGTCCTGCGGCTCCGGCGAGGTTTACCGTCCGGGGCGCGACTCGGCCGGCAAAGTAGCCGAGGAGGCCATAGTCGAGGTCGCTTGGGTCAGCCACATCAAGCCTGACTGTCGGGATGTCGGCGGCATCCTCGTCGCCGGCGATCGGGGCCTTGCCGGTCAGTGCGCTAGCGAGTGCGCCAAACGCGCTCTCCTTGTTTGTGTGGAGGCCGTCAACGGAGTTTGCGTGTATCGCCGCGTTGCTCTCGGCAAAGGCGACGCGGCTGCCCCTCGGCGGGGCGATCTCGGTTCCGGCGAATATCTCGTATGGAATGCAAGAGAACGACATGTTTACCCCCATGCTAGCATACGAGCCGGCGATGCTCTGCTGCTTTTTGACAAAGTTGGCGTCTAGCGCATGGGGCGCGCCGGCGTCATACCCCATCGGGTTGAGCGTCGCCCTGGTCGCCACGCGCGCGCCGCCTGCTGCGATATCGGCTAGAAAGCGCTCGCCGGCATCGCCGATCGTGTTATAGTTGACGCCAGAGAGGTGAACCCACGAAACGTCACCTAGCCTGCTTGCGTTCATCGCCTCGCCCGTTGCGGCAAGGACACGGTACGCCATCTCCATGGACTCGCCACGCTTGCCGTCGAGTGCGGCCTCCTCCTCTCTGGAGAGCTCCATGTTCGCGCGCAGAGCCGGTGCGGTTATAACGATTTGGGCAGGCTTGCAAAATACGAGCTTGTTGCGGCCCGCAGGGCCTTTAGCCTCTTGGTCACCTTTGCGATCTTTACGCCCATCTCCTCGATCTCCTTTAGGACCTCGGTGAACTCGGGGCTGTTTCTCCCGTACTTTTCGATTATCTTCATGACCTTGGCCTGCAGCTCCTCGCTCTCGCGCTCGACCTTGAGCGTCTCGGCACCTAGAACGCGCGTCTCGGCGCCGAGGAACGCGACCCATGCGGTTCCGGCGCGCGTGTACTCGGGACTCTGCTCGCCATAGGTGGCTCGCGCCCTGCAGAGCTCGGCCCACTCCTTCTTGCCGCTGCCGCCCCTGCCAAACACGTTCGTGTCTGGAACCTCCTTGCGGCGCAGGTGGAGGCGATCCCTGATCGCCCCGAGGCCGCGACTCCCAAACGGATCCATGCCCACGCGCCGCGCGTGGATCAATAAAAAAGTTGGCGGATCGGCCTATATGTCGATCGAGAGGGCCGCACGCTGGATCGGCTCTAGTGCGCGCATGGCCTCTGCAGTCCGCTCCTCGGCCTCCTTGAACTCGGCGACTGCCCTTTCGTACTCTTTGCTGCCCGCCCCGTGGAGCGTCTTGGCCCTGCTGACCCTCGCGCCGGCTGCGCGCATCCCCTCCATTGCGATGTATGCGCGCTTTGTGGCCACGGCCGCCTCGGCCTTGAGGCACCTTATCCATCGCGAGAGCGCCTTTGAGTATTCGCGGCTCTCCTTGCCGTGCTTTGCCTCGACCTCCTGAAGGCGTGCCCACTCTTGGCCCACGTGCCTACTCTTGCCAAAGACCATGCCCACCCCCGCGAGCCACCGCAATAATAACTCGATCATGCGCGCACCGTGCATACTCGATGAGCGACGCATCAACCCCAGCTCTTATTAATAAAGAGGCGACTATGCACTTCGCGCTAATAAAAATATTGATCCGGCACCCTCTTGGGATCCATTCATGGGAAGCCTGTGCCCTCAAGCCGTAGCTCGGTGTCCGTGCTTGTGTGCGTGGTCACCTACGCCGCCAAAAACATGCCCACGTGGTCCCCGTGCCGCTCAGGTGGAACCACCGCGCTGCCAGGATGCCGAACCGCGTATATCAACGGCATCACTGGAATAGATCACATGTATGATGTATGACATTTTCTCTTTCTCCATCGTTGTGTAGGTGAGCCTGATTTTTGCGTGAAATGCCCCGCCAGTAGCAAGTGATTGCGCATACTCGTCAGGAGACACTGGAATGGACACTTCCATGAACCCACGTGGTGACAGTGAACCCCAGGAGCGGCATGTCGTCCGGAGTTTTTTTAACTCGCCTTCGGACGCCGTCATTCCGTAGCGTTCTATACTGGTGATATTAAGGGCGGGAGCAAATCTGACATGTAATTTGAGTGGGTGCCTACACCACCTATCGTGTCTTCAAGCTGGTCAAGTTTCTCTACAATCTTTTCAATGTCCATGCTTGGATCCTGGGCAAATGCTCCTGGGGGTGACAGCAGCATAAGAGTCATCAAAAACGCACAAGGTAAACCTCCACTAATGCGCCCATTCACAGCGCATATTATATTTGGTTTTACTCGAAGCAGTTCAAATTGTACACGCATGACCACGACTGATCCTCCCGTCAGGGCAGCCATGGCCGTGATTCTGCCATTTCGTGATCCACATTATCTAGAATACAAAACGTGACAGTCGTGCAGTCAGCAAACACGCCATCAATAAAGAGCTCCCTTAGCTCATTCCTCCATTGTGGAATGTGCAAAAAGCGTTCCAAAAGCAGGTAGCGGTGATTAGTGCCACATTCGCGCCTGCTTTTCGAGACGTACTGTTTGATCACCTCACGTATGCTCTTGCGTGTTGAGTGTTGCGCAAAGTCATAGTGAAACACGCACATTGGCTTGACGTTGCCCTCTAGGAGATCCAACACCTTTAACAGCGCCATTGGCGCTGCGGCATAGTGTGAGGAGACTGTCACATTATAGAACCGTGGTCCATCTGGCATCCACGCGTGGGGTATACTGACTAGGTACGACATGGTCTTGTGGCCCATGTTGCCAACATACCCGGCGAGACGAGGATCGTCGCGCACAGAGTATGACTCCCCCCACCACGGGTTTTGCCCCGATATGTCATGGGACTTGAGAAAGAGTGCCATTGTACGGCACGCGAAGCTCGCTTTTATGATATTAATGTTATCCGGCACGAGGGCTTGTCCACGCATACGCTTGCCCCGCTCACAACTGCACTGCTTGCGCCGACGTGACTGATGTGCGCTGAGCACCAGGGCTTGCCACGGCGTGGTATATACACCCCTGCGCTAACACGCCGCGCATGGCAGCACGCCGCGTCCCGCCGATCAGGGAGATACTGACAGGCATGCGCTCCACAATGAATGCCGTCCGCCCGCCGCGCATGACTGCGCTGCGCGAGCTCCACGAGGCCGAGACTGGCCCGTTTAGCATACTCATCGGCACAATCCTCTCGGCGCGCACAAGGGATGAGAACACGGCCAAGGTCGTGCGCCGCCTCTTTGAGCGGTACAGGACACCGACCGAGCTCGCCGGCGCAAGGGTTCGCGACGTGGAGCGCATAATCCACTCGATTGGATTCTATCGCGTAAAGGCGCGCCGCATAATCGACGTGGCAAGGATCATCTCCTCGCGCCATGGTGGCCGCGTCCCAAAACGCCTCGACGCGCTCCTAGAGCTTCCCGGCGTTGGGCGCAAGACTGCAAACTGTGTCCTAGTTTACGCGTTTGACGAGCCGGCCATACCCGTGGACATACATGTCCACCGCATATCAAACCGCCTTGGCATCGCAAGCACAAAGACGCCCGAGGAGACTGAGACTGCGCTCACCGAGGCGATTCCGCGGCGATACTGGCTAGAGATAAACGACACGTTTGTCATGTATGGGCAGAACATCTGCAAGCCCATATCGCCAATGTGCGACGTATGCAAGATACGCCGGCACTGCGCATACTATCGCAGTATAACTCGCGGGGCACCGGTGCGTAAGCGGGCCAAATAGCGCACGTCTCAGCGGCGCTTTGTCAAAAAGAGGAGCCCTGCCAGCGCGCCCACGGCTGCTGTGACATAGAACGGAAATAGGTGAAACGCGTTCTCGGCGGGATCTCCGGAGAGTATCTCAAAAGAGTACGTGCCAGACGCCACTGAGGGCCCATCAAGGTACGACTCTACTGCGTGGGCCGACCACGACGATATCGCAAACTCGCCGACATCAAGGTTTGAGACGACGATCCTCTGGCCGTTGTTTATCGTCATCCCGGCGCGATCCGTGTACGCGACGATGACTGCCGATGACGGGGACCACCCGCGCTCGGCCATCGAGTGGACCGGCACGTACCCCTCGGCACTAGGCAGGCTGACTGCGGCCCAGAACATCCTGTCTGGCGGCGGACCCATGCCGACCTCGATGAACTTGCCCTCCTCCTCGGCGTCATGGAGGCGCAGGACCGCTCCCTTGCCTCCCTCGACATACTCTAGGCCGTTGCGGATGGTCACCTGCCAGCTCGTGTCATGTACCGCATCAAGTCCGTTCACTGCGGCATCGCGCGCGACGACGTTAAAGTCAGCCGCGCCAACCTCTACGTCGACTATGCCAAGTGACGGGTTTATCTCCTCTTGCGCGTGTGCGCCAAGCGTGACTGTTGCCAGGGCCACGAGCGCGAGTGCTGCCCTCATGGCTCACTCCACAAACGGCGAGGCGTGGCCCTCTATGAGGCGCGTTACCTCTGGGCGCATCGTGTACTCGCTTGGCGTCTTGCCGGCCTGGAACATCTCGCGCAGCGCCGTGCCAGACACGTTGAGTCGGCTCTCCGGACCGTGCGGGCACCCCTTTGCCGTAGAGAACGCAAGGCACGAGCTGCAGTAAAAGACGGCCGGGAAAAAGACGGGCTCTATGTCGAGGTCGCCGTACGAGCCAAATATCTCGTGTGCCGCAAAGGGCTCATAGTACTTGCCGACACCGGCGTGGTCACGGCCGATAATGATCTGCGTGCAGCCATAGTTCTGGCGCATTATCGCGTGGTGTATGGCCTCCTTTGGGCCGGCATACCTCATCTCCGTGTGGAGCGTGCCTAGGACACAGCGGTTCTCCGGATAGTATGCGCGAATCATCTCCTCGTATGCGCCTATGATGACATCATCGGCAAAGTCGCCGGACTTTTTCTTGCCCACGAGCGGGTTGACAAACACGCCGTCGCGCGTGGCTAGTGCTGCCTTTTGGAGCATCTCGTGGGCGACGTGCGGCGGGTTGCGCGTCTGAAACGCGACGATCTCCTTCCAGCCGGCGGCCTCAAAGGCCTCGCGCGTCTGCACGGGAGTCATCCTTTGCCGCCTCAGAGTCGAGTCCGCCGGCCGCCTGATGAGGCGTATCTTGCCCCCAAGGAGCGTCTCGCGCATCGCCGCCGTGCTCGCCACTCCGGGGTGGGCCGCATCCTCTGTCCCGTATATCCCGCGCGCAAGCGCGCCGCGATCAAGCGTATGGGACTCTTCTATCTGCATCACTGCCCTGCCCTCGCCCTCGCGCAGCAGGACCTCGCCGGCATCGAGTGCGGCCCTTGCGTCATCTGCGCTGACGTCAAGGAGTATGGGAATCGTCCAGGCGGTTCCGTCAGCTAGCCTGCCGTCCTTGATGACGGCGGCCAGGTCTGCCTCGCCGAGAAAGCCCTCTAGGGGACTGAATATCCCGTCGGCGATATTCTCAATGTCACTCATCGCGCCGGCCCGCACCTCGAGCTCGGCGAGTCCGTCTGGCGCTGACTCGGAGGAGACACAGTTGACGAGCTTGCCGCCGTGTGGCTTTATTGCCATGGCTATGCGCCACGCTCCACGTGGAGGCCGCACTCCTTGCTGCCGGACTGGCCCTCCCACCACCATCGTCCGTCGCGCAGGCCCTCGCCGTCGCGAACCGCGCGCGTGCACGGCGCGCAACCGATGCTCTTGTATCCGCTGTCAAGTAGCGGGTGATACGGAATGTCATTCTTTTTGATATAGGACCAGACGTCATCCCACGTCCACGACACGAGCGGGTTTACCTTTAGTATCCCGCCGTGGCTCTCATCGACCTCTATGCGGCCCGCATCGCGCCGGTTCTCGGTCTGATCGGAGCGAACCCCCGTTATCCACGCGTCGAGTCCGGCGAGGGCCCGCCTTAGCGGGTTTACCTTTCGCACGCCGCAGCACATGATGCGGTTCTCGACGCTCTTGTAAAAGAGGTTTACTCCGTGCTCGTTGACCATCTCGGAGACCTCGGCTGCCTCGGGGCAGACGACCTCAAAGCGCACGCCATACCTCTCCTTCATGGTCTCCATGACCGCATACGTCTCGGCGTTGAGCCGGCCCGTGTCAAGCGTGATGAGGCGCGCGTCCTTTCTGATGGCGGCCATCATGTGTATTATGACCGAGTCCTCGGCCCCGAGGCTAGACGCCTTTGCTATCCTTGGGTGGAGCTCGCCGAGTGCCCACTCTAGGGTCGCCTCTGGCGTGTCTAGGCCGTCGCCTATCTCCCTGGCCTCTGCCTGCGTAAAGCGCCTCATCTGCGCGCAGAGGCCGCCTGCATTGCCATATAACTTGTTGCCGCGCGGGGGGTGCATGGGGCCAACACTGCCGCACGCATATGTTTGGGCCCAGGTGCCACGGCAAGATCGCGCCTATTTGACCAAAAGGGGCGTG
Organism: Cenarchaeum sp.; assembly: GCA_963693095.2. GTDB lineage: Archaea > Thermoproteota > Nitrososphaeria > Nitrososphaerales > Nitrosopumilaceae > JAHRAL01. The sequence goes on along the minus strand of OY843768.1, from coordinate 1,675,374 downwards.
GTGGTGCTGGCCTCATACGTGCCAGGCTTTCCACGAATGGATATCCCGAAAGGGGTCTCTCGTGGATGCGCTCAGCTGTGTGTTGCCCCAAAGCCGGTTCTGGCACCCTTGTCATATCTTAAAAGCGGGACGGCGGTGCAGCCATATGGCCGCCGCCGCCGCCCCTGGGGTGGCACTCAGACCGGCTTTTCACCTTGAGTCAGGCTGCCAGGCGGGATCCTTGTAAACATATCGCCAGGTTTGGTGCGTAATCATGTGGGTCTCTCTTGGACGTGCTCGACCACGCATTGCCCTGAGCCGGTTCTGGCACGTGCTCGACTGTTAGGGCCTGACGGGACTAGATCGCAGTTGAAGCGCTGACACCCTGCGATCATTGTCAACACAACGGATCCGCTTTGTAAATAATTGTTGTGGGATCATGACAAAAGCATACAGGAGTGTCAATTGCAGATGACGGGATCAATACGTGCGATCATGATCGCAGGCGATCAACGCGCCGATCCAACAACGATGAGCCTGCTGTATGTCGGGGCAAGGTGCCTCACATGGTAGAATGGACAGCCTACGTGGATGAAGCGGGCAAAGACGAAAAAAGTAACGAGTTTGTGCTCGCATGCATTATTGGAAGTCCAGCAACGATTGCAAAATTAAGTTGTGCGGTGCGTGAGTTCAAGCGCGGATTGGCTCCAGAAGACGATCCCGACTCGTGGGAGCTACATGGGAAAGACATGATGCGTGGATCTAAGCCACGACAAAAACGAGGCCTGCGAGTAAGAACGACCATGCAAAGAATCGCCATTTTTAATGCTGCTTTAACGATTGTACGTGAACACGATGTGACTCTTTTTTGCGTACTAGTGTCCAATAAAAAAGGCTCCAAAGCGCACAATAGAGATAAGATTCTAGAATATGCCGTGACAATCCTGTTTGAGCGTCTTGACCAGTTTGTGCACACTAGTGAAACGGCAGATACTGTACGCATAGTTTCAGACTATGTAACAGAAAGCCATCAGAAAAAAATTGCTGCGGCATTCACAAACTCTAAACAGGGCAACAGCACAATATCAAACATACAAACTAGTCACGTGACTGGAATAGAATATGTTGATTCAAAGAACAGTGTACCAATACAGATAGCTGATCTCATAGCATATGTTGTAAAGAGGTACAGAAACGGCGACAAAAATTTTGAAAAAGCATTTTTAGAGATGGTGCAGTCTATGGAAACGTCCGTCAGGGGAGAGGAAAGAACTTTTACCATTATTTGGAGAAGTCGGAACGGCGGTGCGGCTCTACAGCCGCTCCCGCCGCCCCTGGGGTGACCATCAGACTGGCAACACCTTGCGTCAGGCGACGCGTAATGTACTTAATAAATCCTTTGAGGAATGGAGGCGCACAGCACCCCGCTGGCAGCATGAGCGCCCGCCTTTTTTGACTCGATTGTGCTGCCCCGCTCTGGGATTAACCCCCACCTCTTGTCAGCTGCTGCCGTCAGGATAAAACTTTAGAATCTCGACTCCGTCCTTTGACTTTAATGCGGCAAAGTGCTCGCCGCCCCATTCAAACTTGTACAGCTTGCCTGCAACCATGTCGGCCGCTCGGTAATGGAGAACCTCAGCGTCATCGGTTTTGTCGACATAAACTGGGTCAAGTGGAAGCTTGCACATGATGGTGAGCTGTGGACGCGTCAAGCAGGTAAGCTCGGTTCCCTCGCAATGTGCCACTCCTAACTTTATATCGTGAGCCACATGGGAGTTGTGGAATAGTTTGGGGGGTATTGTGAATGACTGGTCTTGCTGCTTCATCGCACGCTAACGTACTGTGAGGCTTAATAAAAGCAACGCCTTACGCACGCACATCTCCGGCGTGCTTGTCATGCGAGTGACCCTGACTCCAAGCGCACACGGCCTAGTGCCCCGTTGGGGTTTTTTGGCAGATCCGACCCTTGATTCGCCGTACCTACCCATATGACCGCCTGCGAGCCTTGCGTGTGAGGCAGGCACCCCTGGCTCTCGCTCGCGCGGCGCTGTCTCGGTAAATAGATCGGCAGGATCACGTCTATTTAGCCAAATGGGCAGAGCGGCGCTGACCTCATACGGCCCCGGGGGCCTAATTGAGTTATAAGCAGGCCCGCGGGCCCCGTGGAGCACACATGGACCAGAGCGCCCTCGTGGCCGTCATTCCCAACGCCTTTTCGCGCCGACGCGCAGCACTCCTTGCCTCCAACGTGAAATCGATGCTAAAGTCACGCTCGCTGGGATTCACGTCAGTTCGCCGCGACGGTGACGTTATCGCCATAGAGGCTGACGATCCCGTCTTTGCGTCCTCGGCAGTCGGCCTCCTCTTTGGAGTCGGGCAGGTCTCCATAGCGCGCATGGCAGGCACCGGCATGGCCGCGCTCGTCGCGGCCATCTCGCAGACGGCCTCTAGCCTTCTCCTAAAGGGCGAGCGCTTTGTCGTGCGCGTCGGCGGCAAAACGTCCGGATACCTGCCGCGTGATGCCGAGCTCGCCGCGACGTCGGCCATTGTGGCGTCTGCGTCGCAGACTGGCGCGCGGCCGGGCACGGACTCGGCCCATGACAGGGTCCTCCACGCGCATGTTGCGCCCTCGGCGTCGTACGTGAGCATATTCTCGGATGCCGGCCGCGGGGGCGTCCCGTTTGGCCTCCACGCCGGCCCTGTCGCCTGCCCCGTCCATGACGAGCTCTCGGCCGTCTCCATGCTCGAGGTCCTGCGCCAGGGCCATGACGTCCTGCCCGTCATGGTCCACTCTACGGATGCTGCGCGCACGCGCCTAATGCGCCCGATATGCCGCATAGCCTCCTCGATCCCGCGCGCCTCGACTGATGCTGACATTGTCAGGGTGTCAGCCGCGCGCGGTTCGGCGCTTTTGGGCGCTGCAGTCGATGCTGCGATCGACTCGGCACGGCGTGCTGGCGTGCGGCGCGTCTGCGTGCCGACCTCGCCGCTGGTTCACGCCGAGGACGCCTCTGATGCGCTCATCGAGCGCGTGCGGGCCTCTGGCCTCGCCGCGTCGCTGCCGCTGACCGGCGTCGAGTCGCGCATCGACTCGCATGCGGCCGCTGCCGGAATTGGATCAATGGCGCGCCATATCGAGCGCGCGTGCGCGGCGCGCCCGTCACGCAGCCATGCGAGCCCGCGCGAGCTTGACCGGCGCACCATCTCGCTGCGCGTCGGGCCGAACATGGTCCACGACGCGCTTGACTCGCTTGCTAGCGGTGAATGATCGGCAATGCACAAGGTCTGCGAGTTTATCTATCCTTGGGGAGGCGGCCACTATACGCGCATGATGCGCCTGGACTCTGAGCTGCGCGCGATGCGCGATGACATTGAGTTTCACTATGCGTCAAAGGACCCCATACTCTCGCGCCTCCTTGCGCGCTTTCCGGATGACGCTTCTCGAATCCACGAGATACTCATGCCCACGCCGATTGGCGGCGAGTCCGGCCCGAGCCTCGTGCGCTCGCTGCTCAACTTTGCGGTTCCCGTTGGCGGCCCGACGCTTCCTAGCAGGATCGCCTCGTACCTGCGCGCCGAGGCGCGCCTCTATGACCGCGAGCACTTTGATCTGGCGATCAACGACGGCGACATGGGCTCCAATGTCATCGCCTCGCGGCGCTCGATAAGGTGCGTCTTTGTCACAAACCAGTTCCGCCCGCGCCTCTATGCGAGCCGCTTTTACCTGCGTCCGGCCGCCGAGTTTATCTCTAGGCAGATCGCGCGCGCAACGCGCATACTGGTTGCCGACTCGGCGCCGCCCAACTGCATCTGCGAGCGGAATCTCAACCTGCCTGCCTCACTCATGCACAAGGTCGACTATGTCGGCCACTTTGCCGAGGCCGCCTCACCGCCGTCTGGCGAGGAGAGCGACCTTGAGCGCCTTATCGGTGACGCCGAGTTTGGGTACTGGATGCGGACCGGTGACGGGCCGACAAACAGCGCAACTGGCGCAAAGTACGAGTCAGCCTTTGCCGATCCGCGCATGCGCGACTGCCGGCGCGTCGTCTCACACGCGCGGCCCGGCGCGCCGATCGACAGGGTCCTTGACCGTGACGGGGGCACGCACACAGTCAGCGAGGCCCTCGAGGGCGGCGTTGACTGGCTGCAGATCGACGTCGCGTTCCTCTCAGAGCGCGAGCGCGAGACGGTCCTTGACCGGTGCTCGCACGCGGTCCTCAACGGGTCGCACACTGCGATGGGCGAGGTCCTTGGACTAAAGGCAAAACCCATAGTTGGCGTTCCCATATACGACGAGCACACAAACCAGATCGCCTGGGCTCAGGACCGCGGCCTCGGCGTCTTGGCTCGTCGACCTTCTGAGATCGCCGCGGCGGCCTCCTCGATGCTCGACTCACCTGGCGCCTTTGCCGGCCCACTGCGCTCCTTTGCCGCCTCATTTGAGGCCGGCGGGGCGCGCCGTGCGGCAGGGGTCGCCTCGGAGATGCTCGATGGATAAAATAGGCGCGCCCTCCCGTGGCGCGCTGCGGGCACCGGCCCACGGCGCACTCGACGGGCGAGCTGACCGAAAGGAATGAAGAAATGCCGTGGTAACCGGTGCCTGCGTCCCTGAACGTGTTCGGGCCTGCGGGGAGTCGCCGGTCAGTCGAGCCCTGCGTCTATGCTAGGGTCTTAACGACCATCGTCCTGCGCTGGGAGATCCGTTCATGGCACGGGTAATCGCCGTTGTGTCTGTGGTCATAGATGGCGGCAATTATGTATCAACCCGCCGACTCCGACCATGGCTGCAGCGCTAAACAGGGTCTTTTGCGATCAGGCCGTGGGTATTTTATATTGGTAATCTGTGGCCCCCTTGTTGAATTCAAACTTGCGTGATCGCAGCTTGATCGCCTCCTTGACCCCTTACATAGATGCTGCGATCAGGGCATCCCCCTGCACGTGTGCCACACTGCGCTCTAGCGCCATTCTGGAACTGGTTCTCAAGCATGGCCTTGATTCACAGGGGCGCATTCCCGAATTTCAGCAGCTATGCTATGGTGCCCAGGCAAATTTTTCCCAGGCTCTATCAAAACATATGAACAGTCCAGAAACGAGGTCACGAATAAACGACACTTACCACACTTTGGTACCCACATCCCAGATTGGTGAACGCAACGATAGTCTAAACAGTCTATACCAGAGATACAACCTGGGCAGAGTTGTACGTGACTGTGAGGAGATTGCAGTTGCATACAATGCCTCGCTCTGGTACATGTGGGATAACACAACCACACTCTCGCGCTATATGGATGGTAACGGAGAGCTTGAAAGTATGTTGGCAACACGCCAATTTAGTTCAAACGTACACGAGTTTGTGGCAACATCAATCACCCAGTCCCCCTGGTTCAACGATCGTAATGTGTCATGTAGCATAAAAGTCACCGATCACTATAGAAAATATGCATCTCCGCTAACATACACATCAGTTTTTGCAATCTCGGATCCAGAGGTTCTTCCGGGACCAAAAAGCTTTCGCTTTTTGGAAGATGAAATCAGGCTAAAGAACGGAACACCGATTGAAGATGGCACGCTTGAGATTACCTTTCATTGCGAGAGGCCTATGGCCAAATCGAGGGTTAGAGAGCTCATTGAGGCCTATGCCCCTCTTGGGCCTGTATACATTAAATGTACGGGTTCATCAAAACCTGTACGTGCCGACGTACTGGCAAAGTAGCGGTGTACCTTTGGGAGCGCTGCGCCCACATCACATGTTAAATATGCCCGGCGCGCACGGGCGCTCCTGCTCGCCTACGCACGTTACATTTTAATAGTGTCGTCACTATACTGGCTCTGATGAATGCAGCGCAGCAAAGAGGCATGCTAGTCATTGTCAGGGGCCTCCGCCTCTATGGCTCGGTGCCTTCAGCAGAGATCATAACGCGGCTCATAGGGCCGCTCTCCGAGAAGGAGATATGGGATCTAATCGCTGAGGCCGAAAAGATCGGCGTGATTGAGCACGCCGATATGGTAGTCGAGGCGATCACTCCAAGGGAGCAAGAGTGGCGTCTCGTCAAGGGATTCGACGTGAAACAGCTAGAGATCGCAGCATAGGCTGACCCTCATCGGCAAGAGCCACACGGTCAGCTGATCACCCTCTAATCTTTTTATTAACGGGTACAATCCGGCGAGCTGGATTGAGTGCGGGAGGTGTGCGGGAATGCGCGGCTTTGATGACATTTCAACACGCGGCGCGCTCTAGAGGCTGGAGGATGCAGGAATGACTGCAGGCCGGAGGGCAGTCACGATGAAAAAGGACTGGGGAACGCCCAAAGTCTATGCCGATGCCGTCTGCAGGGCGTTTGGCGACACGATCTGCCTTGACCCGTGCTCCGGCCCGCACTCGATAGTGGAGGCTGACAAAAAGCTCATGCCGCCAAGGGATGACGGCCTGCAGCACACGTGGGACTATGCGAGGATCTATACTGCCGATCAAAAGTCCGTGCCGCATTCCAGCGACGTCCGGCCCAGGTATGCCATCACGTCGAGCCGGTACCTCGTGTGCCTGAAGTGCCGTGACACCGCCGTCCGCATATCCACCATGGTGGGGTAGTGCTCGGAGACCAGCAGCGCCCGCTTTGCCTGCCGCCACACCTCCTCGATCGCGTTGAGGTACGGCGAGCCGGTGGGCAGCTCGATCAGCCTCACCGCCCTGTGGGCGCGAAGATAGTCCTTCACCGCCGCGGCCCTGTGCTGCGGCGCCCTGTCGACGATCACGGCGACCCTGCCGAACTTCCTGTGCATGTCGCGCAGGAACGCGACAAACGTCTCCGCATCGAACCTGTCGTGCACCCGGAAGATCTGCTTCCCGTCAGTGGAGATCGCGCCGTACACCACGACCCTCCTGTGTCCCCCGGTGTACGGGGCGACGACGGGGACGCCCACGCGCGACCAGTACTTTGATCCGTCGGCTGCGCCGTGCACGGCGATGGTCTCGTCCTGCACTACGATGGTGAATCCCGCGCGCCTGAGGCGCCTTATCTCGCGCCGCACCCGGCGCCGCCAGCCGGCGACAGTCGGCCCGTCGGCCCTGTTCACGTGCACCAGGCGCGTCCGCTTGGCGGAGAGGCCGGCCCTGCGCATTATTTTCCTGACGTGCGACATGTGGAACCTCACGCCGGTGGCCCGCTCGATCTCCAGCATGACCTCTGCGGGCGTGACGCGCCCGGGCATTCGGCCAATCAGGCGGCCAAGCTTCTGCCGCGCGACCAGCGGCGGCCTGCCGGGGCGGGGGCGGTCCCGCAGGGCCTCGACACCGCCACTCCGGTAGCGCGCGACCCACTTGCCGACCCACCTGGGGCACTGCACGAGCGCAAGTGCGACCTCCTCGCGCGTCATCCCCAGGTTCTCGTGCATGTTGACCGCGGCAAACCTGTACCTGACGTCGCCGTCCCTCTCGTCGCGGAGTGCCCTGCGGAACGCTTCCAGCTCTTGGCCTTCCATGCAGGGCGTGGGGAGGGGCGATCCATATAGCATGCGGGTCGGGAAAGTTTGATCATGGCACGAACTTTTGCTCGTCAGTATATGTCAACCCCCCTTATGGCGCCGACAGGAAAAATGGCACAAGGATATCTGACTGGCTGCGCAAGTGCGCAGACGCGCATGACGAGTATGGCTCGGAGGTGCTGGCCCTCGTACCCGTTGCGACCAACACGGGACACTGGAAACGCTTTGTGTTTGGCCGGGCGACTGCGATCTGCTTTTTGCACGACACGCGCCTAAAGTTTCTGGTCAACGGGCGGGAGGGCGGGAACGGCGCGCCGATGGCGTGCGCGATGCTGTATTACGGGGGGCGCTATGCGCGATTCCTCAAGGTCTTTGGGGAGCATGGCGCAGTCGTCAATATCGCGCACATGAGGCCTGCCCCGCTACGATCCCGCGCCTCCTAGGTGTGGTTCCTGCCGGCCCTGCGCGACTCTCCTGGGCGCCCCCTGCCTCTCGTGGCGGCCAGGGTCGTGTCCGGCCTGCCCGTGGGTCGAGTCTGGTCTGTCCCGCCGTGTCCCCCCATGGGCTTGGAGTGTATTGGGTGCGCCCCTTGCACAGTCTACTGCTTTTCGTACAAGGCACAAAAGCCCCCCACACATTACATTTTAATAGTGTCGTCACAATACTGGCTCTGATGAACGCAGCGCAGCAAAAAGGCATGCTAGACATTGTCAGGGGTCTCCGCCTCTATGGCTCGGTACCTTCAGCAGAGATCATAACGCGGCTCATAGGGCCGCTCTCCGAGAAGGAGATATGGGATCTAATCGCCGAGGCCGAAAAGATCGGCGTGATCGAGCGCGCCGAGATGATCGTCGAGGCGATCACTCCAAGAGAGCAAGAGTGGCGTCTTGTCGAGGGATTCAACGAGGAACAGCTAGAGATCTCCGCCTAGACAAGACCCCCATCCGTTTTTTACTGCCCTGCACATGACTGGCTCTGCCCTTTGGTTTTAAGGCATATGCGCGCCTGTATGCCGTACGAATGGGAGACTGGAGGCTTTGCCTGCGAACATGCGCGGGGCGATGTCCGGCGTATCGCAGCCCATGGGGGTCCGGACCGGCAAGGCTCCGGGCGAGCAAAAGCCCAAGATGCTAAAACCCGTCAGCCACCACACATCCCGTCCACTATGGACTTGCGCCGCTTTTGTTCCTCAAATGACCAGATCAGGTCATCAGACGTGACCTTGGAATCCCCCTGAATCACGCTACGCCGTAACGCGTTCTCGCATATTTGCGCAATGTCTGCCGCAGAGTATCCGTCGGTTCTGTCCACTAACACGTCGGCCTTTACGCCACTTGACCTCTTGAGCACGCCCAGGTATTTCTTGAACAAGAGTTTCCTGGAATCACGGTCTGGCATCCTGTGTGTGGGTTACTGCTTTGGTTTCATGGTTGCTATGATCCTGTCTTGTGGCACGACCACGAATTTTTTTGTGCACGTGTTCCTTAATTCAAATTCTGGCGTCGGCGAAACATCTACCATGTAGTCACCGGCTGTGTATCCCATTGTCTGAATCTGGCAGTTGTGAACTGTGTAAGCTCCGTCAGTTTGTGCCACGGCGTACGCGTCTATGCGTGCGGCACGTGCCTGGATGTCACCCCTAATGCCACACACCCTGATGAACCAGCCTCCCAGCTTTTGGCCTTTTGCGCTCACTCTGACCACCACTTCTTTATCTTGTTGAGCGGGGTCAGGTGATACCTGGATCCTGACATCACTCAGGCTGGCTTCCATGCCGCCACTGGAATATTGTGCCGCTATTAAATCCTGACGAGACGACGTGGTGCGAGGTCAGCACCCCGCTCCCCATTTGGCCAAATGGGCGTTGATCCTGCCGTTCTGCTTGCCACTGCGGCACCTGCCTAGACATGAACGGGCGGGGGTGCTGACCTCATACCTGCTGGCAGCGTGACGTCAATAGTCGCGCAGGGCACGCAAACTGCCTGGCGCGCCCGCACACTAGCCGTATATGCGGTCTCTCTCTTCGATCACTAGAGGTCGAGCCATTCGGCCAAGCTCACGCGTGCTCTTGCCCCTGACTGTCTCTAGGAACCTCTTTTCGTCCTCGGGATTCGCAAAGGGGCTTGTGAACGGCTTTTCGGCCTTGACGGCTGCAAGGTCAAGATCCAGGGCGGCACAGAGGGGGCCGGACTGGCTGTCGTTGAACTGGTACTCCATGTCGTCTAGATTATGGGCCGTGGCGATCGCAAAGCACTGCTCGATGGCAAATTCGCGCACAACTCCCAACAACTCTTTGCCGTCCTCCCTTAGTATGCCGTTCTGCTCGAGGAGGCCGACAAAGTGGCAGAGCCTGTCGATGCGCCTCTGGCGCCTCTTGCCCCACTCCTCTATCTCGGCGATCTTTTTCTTGTCCTCGCCGGCAAACCCCTTTGCAAACTCCATCGTCTTTTCGTTGTCGGCTAGCATGGGGTTGTGGCGGACAGTTGTCGCAGACATCACGCAGCTCGCCAACAGTCCCTTCTTTAAATGTGCGCCATTTAGAGTGTCAGAGCACTCCTAGCCGTCGCCATAATCTCCCCTATATTCCCCGAAACTGGCATTCCGCGGGGCTCCAAATAGACCCCATGGGCGCCCCCAAGGGCCTGTGGCATATGGAGCCCGGAATGGCCAATGCGGGGTATGAGGTCAGCACCCCTGCCCGTTCATGCCCGGACAGGTGCCGCAGTGACAAGTAGACAGGCAGGATCACGCCCATTTGGTCAAATGAGCAGAGGGGTGCTGACCCCATACTGCGATCAGCCCACAGATATTTTATATCGGCAATTTTTGGCACTGCCATTGAACCCGCCGAATTTGCGTGATCGCAACCTGATCGCCTCGCTGTCCCCCCACATAGACGCTGCGATCAGGGCGTCTCCCTGCACGTGCGCCACACTGCGTCACGACGTGATCCTGGATCTTGTTCTCAGGCATGGCCTTGACTCACATACGCGCATCCCAGAGTTTATGGGGCTATGTGGGGACGCTCCGATACAATTTGACCAAGCCGTATCGAGTCATGCGGGCTATCCAGAAATGAGATCACTAACAAATGAACTTTACCTCGCCAGGATGCCCGCATCTAGGGTTAACAAATACAACGAAAACCTAAACAGCCTATACCAGAAATATGGCCTCGACAAGATGGTTCGTGACTGTGAAGAGCTTGCAGTCGCATACAGCGTCTCACTCCGGCACGCATGGGACAACACGACCGTGCTCTCGCGTTATGTGGAGGGCGTTGCGGAGCTTGACAGCATGTTGACAACACGCGAGTTTCGCTCGAACAAACACGATTTTGTGTCAACATCGGTTACACAATCCCCATGGCTAAACAATCGTGACGTGTCATATCGCATAAAGGTCACCGAACAGTATAGAAAGCGCCTGTTCCCCCTCTCACACACATCCGTTTTTGCAATCCCGGATCCAGAAACTCTGCGGAGCTCCAAGAGCTTTCGTGTTTTGGAAGACGAGATACGGATGGAGAACGGAACGCCGATTGAAGAAGATACACTTGAGATCACTTTTCATTCAAAGGCGTCAATCTCCAAGTCACGGCCAGAGGAGATCATTGAAAAGTATGCGCCCCTAGGACCGGTGCGCTTTGAGTAAGCTATATTGGGGTCGTGCGCATCGAGGAACTGCAGGACAGCATGACGCGATATCCCTGTTGGGGACTCGCCCACACTGCCGCAAGATGGCCTATCAACGAGCTCCTCACCGTGGCCGGCGTGCCTGCGCTCCTGTCATGTGCCAAAATGTAGGGTGCGTAGGGCCACCGTGCCTACATTAGCACACTACATTTTAATAATGTTATAACCGTAATGGCTCTGATGAACCCAGCAAAGCACAATGGGCTGCTAGTCATTGCGAGGGGGCTGAAGATCTATGGTCCGCTGCCGGCGGCTGATCTCATAACGCACATCGTGGGAAAGCTCACAGAAGAGGAGGCGTGGGATGTGCTTGCCGAGGCCGAGAGGATTGGCATGATCGAGCGCGCCGCCATGGTCTTTGAGTCGCCCACGCGGGAGGCGCGGGAATGGCGCCTCGTCGAGGGGTTTGACATGAAAAAGCTAGAGCTGCCCGCATAGGCAAAACTCCCAACCCCCCTCTGTTTTTGCAACCCCCATCCGGAAATTCTCCGGGGTCCCAAGAGCTTTCGTATTTTAGAGGACGAGATACGGATGGAGAACGGAACTCCGATTGAAGAGGGCACACTTGAGATCACTTTTCATTCCAAGAAGCCAATCCCCAATTTACAAACCGGAGAGATCATCAAGAGGTATGCGCCCCTCGGACCGGTGCGCTTTGCATAAGCTAGAGTCACGCACATCGGGGAGCTGCAGGGCTGCATGGCGCGATATTCCTGTTGGGGTTCCTGCCCGCACGGCCGCAGTGTGGATCACCAATGAATCCCTCGCCGTGGCCTGTGTGCTCCTGCGCCTTGCCATGTGTCAAAATGCAGGGCATCGTGCCCACATTAACGCACTAGGTTTTAATAACTCCACAACCTTGCTGACCCTGATGGATCCGAAAAGGCAAGATGCGCTGCTAGTCATCGCGAGGGGACTGAGTTTCTATGGGCCCCTGCCGGCGACTGAGCTCGTGACGCACATTGTGGGAACGCTCACAGAAGAGGAGGCATGGGATGTCGTTGCCGAGGCCGAGAGGATCGGCATGATCGAGCGCGACGAGGGGATCTTTGGGACGACCACACGGGAGGGTCAGGAATGGCGCCTCGTCGAGGGATTCGACATAAAGAAGCTAGAGATACCCGCATAGGCAAAACTCCCGCCTTCTACTGTTTTGTCTCCTTGGGACGTTCTGCGCGCCTTTATCTCCGGCCATGGGCGCCTGCTAGCAGCTTTTGTCAAATGATACCAAAACGCACGTTACGCCGCAAAGGTGACATTGGGCAGCTCGGCTGTCGGCCCCCTGGGATGGCACATGCGCCACGAGGGCCAACGTGGGCACATGCGACAAGTGTGGCGTCATTGCCATGCGCCTCGTGCAAAAAGCGGGAGCGGGGGCAAAATGCCCTGCAGGGCGCAGATCATGGCAAACCGGCAGGCATCACGGCAATCCGATCCGGGGGAAAAGGAGATCGACGAGCCTGACCCCGCGCCCCCCACATGCCAAAATGCGGGGCGCGCAGGGCACCGTGCCCGCATTAGCGGCCCTGTCCACGAATGATCCCGCGAGGGATAGGCCCTGTACGCGAACATGCGCGGTGCGATGTCTCGGGCACCGCGGCTCATGGAGGGCCACACGGGGGTCAGGGTCTGCAAGGCTCCGGGCGAGCGCTTGTGACGCCCCGGCGGGGCCGTACGTCTCGCGTCAGGCGCCGTGACTCGACAACCCAAAAATAACGCACGGCGTATCTCATAATGGCAGCAGAGTGGCTCGTCGGGGGCAAAGTCGCCTGACACCGCAGCGCGGGCGCACATCCCTGCCCTGCGCCCGGCGTGAACGGCGCAGGGACGCCGCCGACGGTCTCCGGGAGGAAGGGAGCCGACAGCGGCCTCTGGCCTATTTGCGCAAAAGACAACAAGACAGGAACCCAGTTCACTACAATTAACATGCGCCATGACGCGCATCTTGAGCTTGAAGAATATCTCTAGTCCAACACGGGACAGATTGAGTCATGGTTTAACGCAATGGCTCCAGAGTCCGTGCCACTGTCTGACCTTCAAAACTACAAGAGCCGACTCCGGGATACGAGGCCGCGGGAATGACTGCGGGCAGGGGTGGCGATCACGAAAAGGAAGGACTGGGGAACGCCCAAGGTCTACGCCGATGCCGTCTGCAGTGCGTTTGGCGACACGATCTGCCTTGATCCGTGCTCGGGCCCGCACTCGATAGTGGAGGCCGACAGAAAGCTCGTGCCGCCTAGAGATGACGGCCTGCAGCACACGTGGGACTATGCGAGGATCCATGTCAACCCCCCCTTATGGCGCCGACAGGAAACATGGCACAGGGATATTTGACTGGCTGCGCAAGTGCGCAGACGCGCATGACGAGCATGGCTCGGAGGTCCTGGCCCCCGTGTTGCGACCAACACAGGGCACTGGAGGCGCCTTGTGTTTGGTCGGGCGACGGCGATCTGCTTTTTGCGTGACACGCGCCCAAAGTTCCTGGTCAACGGGCGGTAGGGCTGTAACGGCGCGCCGATGGCGTGCGCGATGCCTGTACTATGGGGCGCGCTATGCGCGGTTCCTCGAGGTCTTTGGGGAGCATGGCGCAGTCGTCAATATCGCGCACATGCGGGCACCGCGGGATGTATGAGGTCAGCACCCCTGCCCGTTCATGCCCGGACAGGTGCCGCAGTGACAAGTAGGCAGGCAGGATCACGCCCATTTGGTCAAATGAGCAGAGGGGTGCTGACCCCATACTGCGATCAGTCCACAGGTATTTTATATCGGCAATTTTTGGCACTGCCAATGAGCTCGCCGAATTCGTGTGATCGCAGCCTGATCGCCTCCCTGGATCCCCACATCGACGCTGCGATCAAGGCGTCTCCCTGCACGTGCGCCACACTGCGCCGCGACGTGATCCTGGATCTGGTTCTCAAGCACGGCCTTGACCCAGATAGGCGCATTCCAGAGTTTCTGCAGCTATGCGATGACGCTCATAAGAAATTCGGCCAAGACGTATCAGATAATGCGGACTACCCGGAAATGACGTCACTAGCAGATGACAATTACCAGATCATGGTGCCTGCATCTAAGACTGGCAAGCACAACGAAAACCTAAACAACCTATACCAGAGATTCGGCCTCGACAAGATGGTCCGTGACTGCGAGGAGCTTGCAGTCGCATATGGCATCTCACTCCGACACGCATGGGCCAACACGACAGTGCTCTCGCGTTATGTGGGAAAGATTGCAGAGCTTGATAGTATGTTGGCGACACGCGAGTTTCGCTCGACCGGACACGATTTTGTGGCAACATCGGTCACAAAATCCCCCTGGCTAAAGGATCGCGACATATCATACAGCATAAAGGTCACCGAACAGTATAGAAAGCACGCGTTCCCTCTCTCATACACATCTGTTTTTGCAACCCCCAATCCGGAAATTCTGCGAGGTCCCAAGACCTTTCGCATTTTAGAGGACGAGATACGGATGGAGAACGGAACTCCGATCGAAGAGGGCACACTTGAGATCACTTTTCATTCCAAGAGGCCAATTTCCAATTTACAAACAGAAGAGATCATCAAGAGATATGCGCCCCTCGGACCGGTGCGCTTTGCATAAGCTAGAGTCACGCACATCGGGAAACTGCGGGGCTGCATGGCAAGATATTCCTGTTGGGACTCCTGCCCACACGGCCGCAGTGTGGGCCACCAATGAATCCCTCGTCACGGCCTGCGCTCCTGCGCCCTCCCATATGTCAAAATGCAGGGCACCGCGCCCACATTAACGCACTAGGTTTTAATAATGCCACAACCTTGATGACCCTGATGGATCCAGCAAAGCAAGACGCACTGCGAGTCATCGCGAGGGGACTGAGTATCTATGGGCCCATGCCGGCGGCTGAGTTCATAACGCACCTCGTGGGAGATCTCACCGAAGAGGAGGCGTGGGATGTCGTTGCCGAGGCCGAGAGGATCGGCATGATCGAGCGCGCCGACATGGTCTTCAAGGCGACTTCGCCGGAGGGACAGGAGTGGCGCCTCGTCAAGGGATTCGACGTAAAAAAGCTAGAGATGCCCGCATAGGCAAAACTCCCAACCCTCCTCTGTTTTTGCAACCCCTCATCCAGAAATTCTCCGGGGTTCCAAGAGCTTTCATATTTTAGAGGACGAGATACGGATGGGGAACGGAACCCCGATTGAAGAGGGCACACTTGAGATCACTTTTCATTCCAAGAAGCCAATCCCCAATTTACAAACAGGAGAGATCATCAAGAAGTATGCGCCCCTCGGACCGGTGCGCTTTAAGCTATACTAGAGTCACGCGGTCTCTCTCCTCGATTACCAGGGATCGAGCCATTCTACCGAGCTCACGGGGGTTCTTGCCCCTGACTGTCTCCAAGAACCTCCTCTCGTCCTCGGGATTCGCAAAGAGACCCGTGGGCGACTCGACTGGCACTGCCTTGACGGCTGCAAAGTCAAGATGTATGGCAGCACAGAGGGGGCCGGACTGGCTGTCGTTGAACTGGTACTCCATGCCGTCTAGATTATGGGCTGTGGCGATCGCAAAGCACTGCGTGGCGGCAAATTCGCGCATAACCCCCACCAACTCTTTGCCGTCCTCCCTTAGTATGCCGTTCTGCTCGAGGAGGCCGACAAAGTGGCAGAGCCTGTCGATGCGCCTCTGGCGCCTCTTGCCCCACTCCTCAATCTCGGCGATCTTTTTTTCGTCCTCGCCGACAAACCCCCTGATAAACTCCACCGTCTTTTCGTTGTCGGCT
Source organism: Cenarchaeum sp. (assembly GCA_963693095.2). Lineage (GTDB taxonomy): Archaea > Thermoproteota > Nitrososphaeria > Nitrososphaerales > Nitrosopumilaceae > JAHRAL01. The sequence goes on along the minus strand of OY843768.1, from coordinate 1,659,456 downwards.
AGCATGGGGTTGTGGCGGGCAGTTGTCGCGCTCATCACGCAGCTCGCCAACAGTCCCTTCTTTAAATGTGCGTCATTTAGAGTGCCAGATCACTCCTAGCCGGCGCCATAATCTCCCCCATATTCTCTGAAACTGGCATTCCGCAGGGCTCCAAATAGACGCCATAGGCACACCCCAAGGGCGGGCACATTGAGCCCGGAATGGCCAATGCGGGCTCGTTTTGTCCTTTATTGGGGGCGGATCCACGGCGAGGGCGCGCGACTCGCCAGTGGGCATCTCCCAGACCTAAAGCTGACCGCCTCAAAACCCTGAACGATCCCGTCGCTGGCCTTTGCTGAATGTCCCACTTTGTGGGAGGTGCGCCTTTGCCCTGTACGAAAAGTAGTGGACTGGGCAGGAATGCCTGCCTGGCGCAGATCAGGGGGGCCCCATGGGGGCCGGCGGGTCCGGCAGGCTGCCGAAACACGCGTTTGGGGGGCTCCGCCGCCGGCGTACCGCGGATGTTTGCGCCCTGTGAGCATGCCAGAGTCGCCTCCACTGACAACGCCGCCGAGAGGGCGTTGCGCGACGTGGTCGTGCGGCGCAGGATGGGCGGTCAGATCAAGGTGGGCGCGGCGGCCAGGCGCACGTCGACCCTCCTGACGCGCTTGCTGATGTGGGAGGCCATGGGAAAGGGCGTGATGGCCGAGGTCATGCGCGCAGTCTAGGTGCTGACCTCATACCTGCTGGCAGCGTGACGTCAATAGTCGCACAAGGCACGCAAACTGCCTGACGCGCCCACACACTAGCCGTATATGCGGTCTCTCTCCTCGATTACCAGGGGTCGCGCCATTCGGCCAAGCTCACGCGTGTTCTTGCCCCTGACTGTCTCTAGGAACCTCCTCTCGTCCTCGGGATTCGCAAAGGGGCTTGTGGGCGACTTTTCGGCCTTGAGGGCTGCAAGGTCAACATTCAGGGCGGCACAGAGGGGGCCGGACTGGCTGTCGTTGAACTTGTACTCCATGCCGTCCAGATTATGGGCCGTGGCGATCGCAAAGCACTGCGCGATGGCAAATTCTCGCACAATCCCCAACAACTCTTTGCCGTCCTCCCTTAGTATGCCGTTCTGCTCGAGGAGGCCGACAAATTGGCAGAGCATATCGATGCGCCTCTGGCGCCTCTTGCCCCACTCCTCGATCTCGGCGATCTTTTTCTTGTCGCCGCCGACAAACCCTCTTAGAAACTCCATCGTCTTTTCGTTGTCGGCTAGCATGGGGTCGTGGGGGATAGCTGTCGCGGACATCACGCGGCTCGCCAACAGTCCCTTCTTTAAATGTGCGCCATTTAGAGTGTCAGATCACGCCTAGCCGTCGCCATAATCTCCCCCATATTCCCCGAAACTGGCATTCCGCAGAGGCCCCAAATAGACCCCATGGGCGCCCCCAGGGGTCTGTGGCACATGGAGCCCGGAATGGCCAATGCGGGCTCGTTTTGTCCTTTATTGGGGGCGGATCCACGGCGAGGGCGCGCGACTAGCTAGGGGACATCTCCCAGACCTAAAGCTGACCGCCCCAAAACCCTGAACGATCCCGTCGCTGGCCTTTGCTGAATGTCCCACTTGGTGGGAGGTGCGCCTTTGCCCTGTACGAAAAGTGGTGGACTGGGCAGGAATGCCTGCCTGGCGCAGATCAGGGGGGCCCCATGGGGGGCCGGCGGGTCCGGCAGGCTGCCGAAACACGCGCTTGGGGGGCTCCGCCGCCGGCGCACCGCGGATGTTCGCGCCCTGCGAGCATGCCAGAGTCGCGTCCACTAAGAACGCCGCCGAGAGGGCGTTGCGCGACGTGGTCGTGCGGCGCAGGATGGGCGGTCAGATCAAGGTGGGCGCGGCGGCGGCCAGGCGCACGTCGACCCTCCTGACGCGCTTGCTGACGTGGGGGGCCAATGGGAAATGGCGTGACCGAGGAGGTCATGCGCGCAGTCTAGGTGCTGACCTCATCCTATTTTGCCCCGCTCCTACTTTTTGTACAGGGCAATGCGCGCATTCACGCATTACGTTTTAATGGCGCCATCATCATGATGAGCATGATAAGCATGGTCAGGGATGAGGATCTGCGGTTCATTGCCAGGGGGCTGGAGCTCTATGGCACCGTTCCTTCGGCAGAGTTCATAACGCGGCTCATGGGCCCGCTCTCCGAAAAGGACGCATGGGATGTCATTGCCGAGGCAGAGAGGATCGGCATGATCGAGCACGCCGACATGATCATAGGGGCGGCCACCCCGGAGGAGCAGGAGTGGCGCCTCGTCAGGGGATTTGACATGAGGCGCCTAGAGATGGCCGCATAGGCAACAATCCCGCCCTCTCTAGTTTTTGCATGTCCGGCACATTGGGCGCATGGGCATTTGTCCAGTTTTGGACGCGCGGGTTACGATTGGAAATTTTTGCCAAGAGTCACCGGCACGCTGGCGTCCCTCCCCAGTGCGCAGCATGCAACAATGCGGCAAGACCAGTCATTCACAATGCCCCCAAACTAGCCCACAACTCCCACATGGCCCACGTTGTAAAGTTGGGAGAGGCATACGGCGAGGGAACCGAGATGACCTGCCCAACACAGCCCCAGCATGTCGTCACGTGCGGGCCTCCACTTGACCCAGTTTATGTGGACATTGTGAACGGCGCCAAAGTTCTTCATTACCGGGCGGCCGACATGGTTGCGGGCAGGCTGCACAAGTTTGAATGGAATGGCGAGCACTTTGCCGCGCTAAAAAGCCAGACGAGAGGGTCGGGATTCCAAAGTTTTATCCTGATGGCAGCAGCTGTGCCTTGTACGCAGCGTAGACGGGGCAGGAGTGCCTGCCGTGCGCAGATCGGGAAAGCCCGCCAAAGGCCGCAGGGTTTGGCAGGCTGCTAAAACACATGTTTGGGAGCCTCCGACGGAGGCGGGCCATGCCGGTCAGGAGGCTGGACGCGCGGGCGCTCCGGCACGTGGCAAGGACGCCGGCGAACCGCGCCGAGGAGCTGGCGCGCGCCGTGGCCAGGCTCCGCTGCGGATGTTCGCGCCCTGCGAGCATGCCAGAGTCGCCTCCACTGACAACGCCGCCGAGAGGGCGCTGCGCGACGTGGTCGTGCGGCGCAGGATGTGCGGTCAGATCAGGGTGGGCGCTGCGGCGGCCAGGCGCACGTCGACCCTCCTGACGCGCTTGCTGACGTGGGGGGCCAATGGGAAATGGCGTGACCGGGGAGGTCATGCGCGCAGTCTATACTGCCGATCAAAAGTCCGTGCCGCCTTTCAGCGACGTCCGGTCCAGGTGGGACATCACGTCGAGCCGCTGCCTCGTGTGCCCAAAGTGCCGTGACACCGCCGTCCGCATCTCCCCCCATGGTGGGGTGGTGCCCGGAGACCAGCAGCGCCAGCCTTGCCTGCCGCCACGCCTCCCCGATCGCGTTGAGGTGCGGCGAGCCGCCGGGCAGCTCGATCAGCCTCACCGCCCCGTGGGCGCAAAGACAGTCCCCCACCGCCGCGACCCTGTGCTGCGGCGCCCTATCTACGATCACGGCGACCCTGCCGAACTTTCCGTGCATGTCGCGCAGGAACGCGACGAGTGTCCCCGCATCGGGCCTGTCGCGCACCCGAAAGACCTGCTTGCCGTCAGTAGAGATCGCGCCGCACGCCACGACCCTCCTGTGGCCCCCCTGTGTGCGGGGCGATCCATATGGCACGCGGGCCGGGAAAGCTTGATCATGGCACGAGCTTTTGCTCGTCAGTACATGTCAACCCCCCCTTTATGGCGCCGACAGGAAACATGGCACAGGGATATCTGACTGGCTGCGCAAGTGCGCAGACGCGCATGACGAGTGTGGCTCGGAGGTGCTGGCCCTCGTGTCCCCGTTGCGACCAACACGGGGCACTGGAGGCGCCTTGTGTTTGGTCGGGCTACTGCGATCTGCTTTTTGCGTGACACGCGCCCAAAGTTCCTGGTCAACGGGCGGGAGGGCTGTAACGGCGCGCCGATGCTGTGCGCGATGCTGTGCGCGATGCTGTGCGCGATGCTGTGCGCGATGCTGTGCGCGATGCTGTGCGCGATGCTGTGCGCGATGCTGTGCGCGATGCTGTACTATGGGGGGCGCCATGCGCGGTCTCTCGAGGTCTATGGGGAGCATGGCGCAGTCGTCAATATCGCGCACATGGGGGAAGGCCCTGGGCCAATCATGCGCCCCCTAGGGGTGCTCCCTGGCCGGCCCTGCGCGACTCTGGGGTTCCCCCTGCCTTCCCGTGGCGGCCGGGGCCGTGTCAGGGCTGGTCGTGGGTAGAGCCCTGCCTGCCCCGCCGTGCTCCCCCCCGTGGGCGTGGGGCGTGTTGGGCACGCCCTCCCGTGGCCAAGTCCACTACTTTTCGTACAGGCACACTAGGCACCGACATTATTATATACTCACAATGTGAGGCGTGCCGTGATGGGAGCGGTATCCATGGCGATCATGGTTGTGGCGCTGGCTATGGCCACAGTAGTTGCCGCAGTGCCAGACGCGTGGGCGCAGACGCCGGCGGCGCCAACGCTCACGGCCGCGACTTCGAGCACGACGACTGTCGTCATAACGCCCAGCGGGTCCCTCCTCGGGATGACTGTGGCCACCGAGTGGGGCGTCGAAGGCGCCACGGTGATGAACATCGAAGCTAGTGCGACTAGGATACTGATCACGCACTCTGGCCTGTCGGCTGACGCGACGCCGCGCATAACGTACAGCGGCACGGGTCTCTCGGATTCTACTGGAATGACCCCCGTCGCGACCGTGGCGTTAGAAGATAACCTCCGGGCCACTGACGGAGCCGCACCGACGCTCACGGCCGAGACTACATCCACGACGACTACTACCATAATGTTCGACGAGGCCGTCACCGGGACAACTACGCACACCGAGTGGGGCGTCCAATCCACCACGGTGAACGGAATCACGCCGACGTCCACCTCCACAGGCGTCACCGAGTTTGTGATCACGCACTCGGCCACGGTGGGTCCTGGCGCGCAGCCGGAAATAACGTACAGCGGTACGACGCTCCAGGATGGTGCAACGAACACCGTCGCAACCGTGGGGAGTAATCAAGTCCACGCCACCGACGGGATCGCACCGACGTTCACGGCCGAGACTAGGACCACGTCGACTGTTGTAGTAACGCTCACCGAGTCGGTCAAAGGGACAACTAGTGCCAGCGATTGGGGCGTCACCGGCGCCACGGTGAGCGGAGTCTCGCCGGAGACGGCTGTGTCCCAAACTGCTTTCACGCTCACGCACTCTGGCCTGTCGGCTGCCGCGACGCCGATGATAACGTACACCGGCACAGGCCTCTCCGATCCCAGCGATAACCTTGTCGCGATGGTGACGGGATCCAACGGTATCACCGCCACTGTGAGAATCGTGCCGACGTTCATGGCCGAGGTGAGGGACGGCGGCATACTCAGGATAACGTTCGACACGGGCGTCAGGTCGGACCTATCAAGCCATAGTTCAAGAGTTGCGGGAGGCGCATTAGACCGTATCGCCGACTTTTACATCCACGCATATGGCGATTCGCTGGCCGTAGATGCCAATATTAAGAGATATGATACCGCCCAGACCAGTAGGGGGATTGACATCAACGGTAGGGGAATTAACACCGTCGATCCCACCGCAGAGTACCCAAACCTAGCGGTCATAGCATCGAGCTTTACCTTTACTGAGGGATCCACCACACTGGATCTGGGCTTTACGGGGGAGAACGCCAAAAGGTTCCTGACGTCTACGCCGCTCATAGCGCACACGCACACAATCCCCACCTTTGGGGTTTCAAGCTCAATTATCGTGCAAAACAGAACCAGCGTGCTGGCCACGGATAACGCCTCGCCTGTGGGCATTGCCGAGTTTACGGACAGCGACACGATTCTCGTGACACTCAGCGAGGAGATGGCGACGCCTTCAGGCATGCGCACAAGCGCGGCGGGAGTGGTTCCGGCCGTCATAGAGGCCACCGGCATCACAGTCGCGGATTCAGGCGGCGCTAATGTGGCGCTGAGCACCACTAGCCCGCCGACGTTCACGGCCCACACGCCCCCCAAGGCCAGCCATCCTCGCCACCCGTTCCTCCACCCGACACTCGAGATAAACCTCGCCGCACCGGCCACGGGCGGCAGTGCTTACACGATTGACTTTGGGACCCTAGTCGCCGCGGGCGGACCGGCCGGCAAGCGCGCCGTGGGCGATGTCACGTTGACGGCGCCAACAAATCCACCAACGTTCACGGTCAACAAGCTCTCAAACACGCGCCTCATGGTCACGTTCAGCGAGGAGGTGAGGCAGATTCCGGGCCAGACGCGAGCCCCTGCCGACTGGTCGATCGAGACGTCGCCGGGCGACTCGACTGACAATATCGTGTCGCCAAGTGCCGCGGATTATGGGTTTAACTTTGCAGACCTCACGCTCGCTCCTGCAGATGCAGTCGGCAGTACGGTGCTTCCGACAGTCAGGTATGCCCCAGTGACCGCGTCGATCGAGTCCCTCAGCGGCGCCGACCTGCCCACCACACCGTCAGGCAGCCCAATTGCCTCCTCGGCCACGCCGATTCCGCTGTCGGCCTCGCACACTAGGACGGCAGCGGGCGCTTCAGAGATAACCGTGACGTTTAGCGCCCGTGTACAGGTCCAGCCAGCGTCAACGATGGTGCCAGTGTCAGACTTTGACATTCCCGGAATTACCATCGGGACTGTGACGTTTACCAACCCATCAGATACAGCAACGCTTGGCGGCTTTAGCGCCGACCCTGCAGAGGTGTACCGCGTCTCGTACACAGGCACGACGCTGGTTCCCAACATAGCTGGAGACCTGGCGGATCTGCCCCGAGTCCCCATGCGCACAGTCGAGGCGAGTGACGACTATTTACCCCTTATCCTCTCGGCTAGGACGAGATCGACTACGACGATCGACGTGACGCTCAGCGAGGCCGTAGAGTTCAAGAGCTCTAGCGCCACTGCTGCGCAACAGAACGCGCACTGGAAGACCACGCTGGGCTCGACTGACACGGCTGTCACCGGCGTGGCCATAGACGGCTCCACAGTCACGCTCACCGTGGCTAGCGCAGACGCGTGGGGGGCAACTGACGTGCCGGACGTAACGTACGACCGCGAGCTCACCGCCCCGGTCGGCTCGGATAACGGACGCATCACCGACGGTGCGGACAATGAGCTCGTCGACGACACGGTCATAGACACGGTCAACGGCCTCACGTTTGGAGTCAACAGCATCACGACTGGCGCCGTGCTGACTGACATAGGCGGCCAGCGCGACCCTGCTGACAACACGTACGACGAGTACATTGACGTAGAGCTCACAAGGCTAGTCCAGATCAGGTCAGGCACGGTGGCCCAGCGCGTGGCGCACTGGACCGTGACAGATGACAGCGGAACGGCCGTGACTGTCTCAGACGTGGTGCTGGTGGCAGAAATGCCCGGCCAGCCTAGCACGACGGTTCGCCTCAATCTTGCCAGCAACCTCCCGAGCACCGGCGAGACGCCGACAGTCCTGTACACCCAGGGCGCACTCCAGGGCAGCATAAACATCTCCGGCGAGACAGAGAGACTCGCGACATTTACGTCAGCCGTGGGTGCAGTAGACGGCATACCGCCGCGCCTGACAGAGTACCCCACTGCCGCAGACTCTACGCCGGGCACGGCAGACAATGACAGGCTGGCCATTGGCTTTACGTTCAGCGAGGAGATTGATCCTGACAGTTTGGGCGATGCCACCGAGCTCGCCTACATCTCCCATCAGCTGCAGGTCGCAACCTCCATGGTTCCAGGATCGCAGAGGGCTCTTTCAGGCTCGCAAGAGCTGCACCACAACAACTGCGAGTCAGGCACTTCCTGGCTGGCCACGTCGTACGGCATACTCAGGTCGGCGGATAGCGGGGCGACATTCACGACAACTGACACCACAGTGGATCCGTATCTTGGTGCCGATGGCAACTTTGTGAGGTATGTCTTTGCTGCCCCGTCTAACACGCGAAATGATCCCCAAGAAGTCACCGGATTTTGCATAACGGAGACTGCGAGACCACAAGACACGGCCGACAACTATTATGTGACAAACTTGGATGATAGCATGCCGCTGGACGGTCAGGCCGCCTTTGTGGCCGATGGCGGTAGCGCGGCTGCGTACCGAGCTGACCGCGACAACTTCCACCTCTACGACCCCGCCACGCGCGGCGCTTATGGCATGTTCAACGTCGTGCTAGACAAGACAGGACCGGAATTTTTGGCCGCCGCGCGCTCGGAGACAACGGTGGATGTGCTGTACAGGGAGCCAGTAAAGCTCGTCGATGGCGCCACGCTAGATGCCGCAGAGTGGCGCCTCGACCTGACGCCCAACGTCAGCACTGACAACGATGACACGAGCGCCAACTGGGTCACGCCGGATACAATCTCACACGAGTTTGACGAGTTTGACAATCCGTACTATTGGGCGTACGGCCGCGACGGCAATCGTGACGACTTTGAGCCGATCGACGGCACGCGCCTCACGATAACGCTGGGCGGCTTTACGGACCTGGATCCCAACCTAAAGTCAGCAGCCACCGATCTGCGACCGACGATCCACTATATCGCCGATGGCTCTTCGGACGTGATTGACATGTACGGCAACCTTGCCCCTGCGACTGCCAACGCGCGTCTCGTGGACGCGACGCCGCCGCTGCCGACTGTGGCGTTTACGTCCCTGACCGAGGCGACATTCACATACCAAGAGCCAATCGGGGCGTATGGCACGTCAACCTCGTACGATATATACTTGACCGGAGGCGCACCCGCAGATAGCATCATTCAGCAACCCACCACATACACGCCGGCAACATCATCGGCACCGGCATCAGTCCGCGCTGCACTGTCTAGCATGCCCACCGACGCCGAGTACACAGCCAGGATCCACTCGGGCGGCCCGGTCACCGACACCCTGGGACCGACCGGCGCCGTTGCGCCACTCACGTGGTATGACCGCAACGAGCACGGAACCGTCCCCGCGAGCCCTAACATACCGGCGACAAACATCATTGTAAAGCCGGCCTTTATCACCGGCCTCACCCTGCCGCAGCCGCCGACCTTTACTGCGACGACTACGAGCATCAACACGGTGGACTTGGAATTCTCCGAGTCAGTGGCTCGCGTCGACGCCACCCCCCTGAACGTCGCAAACTGGGCCGCCGAGCTCGTCGCAGCTGACGCGACACCGACTGCACGCACGCCGACGACGACTGATGACATTGCCGTCATGGCCGTCTCGACGCTCGCCAATGACATGCTCACGCTCACACTCGATCCGGCTGACGCGAACATTGGCAACACGGCAAAAAAGGTCTTTATCACGTACACGGCCTCGACGTCCGAGATCGTCTCTTCCCCTCCAGCGGCCACGCTGGCGCGCAACCTCGCGCAGAACACGGCGGCCCTAGCCACTGACGGCGCGCCGCCGATCCCGACTGCTGCGATTACGGCCCTGCGCGAGATAACGCTCACGTTCGCCGAGGCGCCCACCGCCGACCCAACGCGCACGGGCATCACGTACGAGGTGTACACGATAGCCGACACCGCGACGAACCTGGCCTCCTCGACGGCGCCGACATACACGGCGGCAACATCATCGACGCCGGCGACTGTCACGATACCGATCGCCGCAGACCTCGCCAACACCATGCACACCGTCAGGATCACGTCCTCAGCCACGGCGTCAATAATGGATGCGGTCATGGAGCGCCTGCCTGACACGCAGGACATATCGGTGCCCACTCCGCCCGGACCAACGTTTAGCGGCGTGACGACTGCGCAGGACAAGGTGCTCATCACCTTTGGCTCCACAGTCGAGCGCATAGGCGTCACCCCCGCGAACCTGGACTTCACAAACTGGGCCGCCGAGCTCGTCGCCGCTGACGCGACACCGACTGCACGCACGTCGGCGACGACTGATGACATTGCCGTCACGGCCGTCTCGGCGCTCGCTAGCAACATGCTCACGCTCACACTCGATCCGGCTGACGCGAACATTGGCGACACGACAAAAAAGGTCTTTGTCACGTACACCGCCTCGACGTCCGAGATCCGCAACGAGTTTGGCATAGGACTCGCCCAAAACGAGGGCGGCCTCGCCACCGACGCGGCTCCCCCAGAGATACTCTCGGCAATAACTGCCTCCGAGCTCACCTCGAGGGGCGCCAACCCAGATGACCCCGCCGACGACGTTCACAGCGACTATACGCTCGTCACGTTCAGCGAGCCTGTCAGGATCACGCCCGGCTCCTCTACGCTGCGATCCGCCCACTGGTCGCTCAGCGATGACGATCCGGACGCGGCCAGCCCTGGGGACGGGCCGAGCGTGAGGGTAACAGGCGCCTCCGTCGAGGATATAGGCGTCGTGCGCATCTCGCACGACTCCCTCTCGAGCACGGCGTCGACTCCGTACATCGAGTATGATCCGACGACATCGAACTTCGGCCGCATCGCCTCAGAAGTCGGCGCCCTGTCGGCCATGACGATTGGCATCGCCGACGAGCTCGAAGTCGCCGACGGCATCAGCCCGCGCCTTGTTGGCCTGCCCACGCGCGGGGACCTCACGCCGTTGACGACGGGCAACGACATGGAGGCAATAGTTCTCGAGTTCAGCGAGGCGCTGTCTCCCGCCTCGGTGACCACTAGCGGCATGGCAGGTGATGCCCTCGGCACGGCCGCAACGAACCCGTCCCTGCGCGCAAACCTCCAGCTCGAGGGCTCATCACCTTCGGGCAATCGTGCTGCAGTGCGTGCAGACACTGCCTGCTTTACGGGCACCGACTGGCTCCCGACCTCAACCAGCCTCGCCCTCAACGCTGATGGGTCAACACATCTAGGCAATGACGGCAACACGTTGCGCACCGCCGGTCCGGGAGCCAGGGATGTGAAAGTCGACCAGCGCATTGGGTGGATATGTCTTACATCGAATAACCCCGTTGGAATAGCTGACGTGGCTGGCAACACCTACATAACGCCCCACGAGCCCCCCCACGGCCAGTTTATCGTCGTCCATGACTCGACTGCCCCCGAGTTCATAGCCGGCGTGACCTCAGAGACTACGATCGAGGTCATCTACAGGGAGCCTGTCAAGCTCATGACAGGTGCCGTGCTTGATGCCAGCGACTGGCGTGTGGACACGTCGCCAGAGGACATGATGGACAACGTTGACACAGATGATGACTGGGTCACGCCAACAGTCTCCCACTCGTTCGGGGCGTTCGTCCAGCCGGAATTTTTCGCGTTCGGTGCGCCAAACCACATCCTAGATGTAGAGATGGATGAAGACTTTCCGGAAGCCCAAAAACACATTGACACAAACTCGCAACTCACGGTGACTCTAAGCGGCCTCACGGGTCTGGATCCCAACAGGGCAGCAGCAACGCCAGACCTGCGCCCCGTGGTTCACTATGTCGGCACGAATGACATTGCCGACATGTACGACAATGTGGCTCCTACGATGGTCAGTGCCCGTACGATGGACTCGACTCCGCCGCGCGTCATGACGATATCAACCGCAGTCACCACAACGGCCACCGAGATGCTGCCTATTCCTGACCGCCAGTTTGCGCGAGCAGAAGACCCCGCCGTCGTAGACGTAAGGTTCGCCGTTACGCTCGACGAGGATCAAAAGACCGGCACGGTTCCTACGATCGCGCTCTTTACTACGCTCACTTCATTCACGACGGTGCCGGCGGAGTCTGAGCGCGCCGAGAAGAGGATATGGCCCATGGTACGCACGGAGACTGGCAATGACAGGATGTGGCATTTCGACTGGCCAGCCACGCCCAACTTCCCTGGCGAGTCGGCTCGCGACTGGGCCGCTGGCGCAGACGTGCCATTTGGCATCCGCGTCTCTGATGCAGAGGACAACGTTGCCATCTATTCGCACAGGAGCACATACACAGACGGCAACGCCATCGTCAGGGTCGACACGAGGGCGCCTGTAATCACAGAACAGTCACTGATGGGCAGGCTCGCTGGCAGCACGGGCGAGTACACGTCAAGCGTCGGCCGCGATGGCGGAGGGATCGCCCTGACGTTCACCATGGACGAGACCCCCGAGCGCCTCGTGGGCTTTGACAAGGATGACATTACGTTCTTTACGGACACTGCGGCCACGTCGCTGAGCGGAACAGGCACGTCTAGTGACCCATATGTTGCGACCTCGGTGATACCTGAAGGTCATGCGGAGGGATTCAATGCTGTGGACTGGACCATCACCGTCATGGACAAGTATGGGCGATCCACGACGCTCTCAAACGATCCGGCCGACCTGGACGATTCGACCGCGGGTCTTGGCTTTAGGGTCGACAACACGGCGCCGGTGATAACTGCCAGCTCCGTCACCATAGATCAAACAATGTATCCAACGCGTGCGACGGACAGGTCAAAGGCCGGCGACACGATCACAACAATGGTGACGTTTAACGAGCCCATCCTGATGGCGCCGAGCGTAATGGGCACTGGCTCAACACTCGGTGAGGCCGGCGCACGCGTGTCCGCAGAGTTCCGCATCCCCGAGCCGGTGATGACAGAGGTCGACGGCAGCGATATGATGGAGTGGACCCACGAGTTCACGGTTCCTGAAAGGGCAGACATGGAGCTGTTTGATGCAGTCTATAAGCCAAGTATCCTCATGCAGGCTGATGAGGCAGGCAACGAGGCTATGCTGATGATCCTTGAAGACGAGGTTCGCATGGACAACGTGCCCCCGAGCGTGACGAACGCAGCAGTCCTCGTGAGAACCGATAGCATGGGCAACTCTGATCCGTGGCTCGCCCTGTACTATGACGAGGCCGACGCACTCGACACGTCCACGATTCGGCTATACCGCAACACCACGATAGCCGAACACATCGATCTCGCCAGCGGCACGCTCTTGATGAACACAAGGATCAATTTCGCCCAAGCACACTGCGACATCGAGAATTCTGAGCTAGTCTGTCCCGTATCATCCACCGGCCATGACGTCGGTGCACGCTTTGAGATCAGTTTTGACCAGGGAAGCGGGACTCCCGACGCGACGTCCCTAACTGACCTGTCACACAATCCAATTTCGTGGGATCAGCCGCCGGCGCGCCCAGACCCCGCGTCGACCTCTGGTGCTAGGCTGGGGGTCAGCGGATTTGACTTGCTCACACTTGATTTCCTCGGCACAGCCCCCGTGCCCATCTCAGGCTCCGGTAACGGCGATCCCATCGTCAGCCTGGGCGGCACGGGCCTGACTGCCGCAGGCGGCGCGCTCACGGACACCATCCTGTACGCGCCGCAGCAGGCGCCAGACGTGGAGGTCCTGCTCGCGCAAGACACAGAGGCCTTGGGTCTTGACGATCCCACAGATGCGAACGACGTGCCCATGCTGGCCCTCCTCGAGCGCGAAGCCGGGCATGAGACGGGAACCACAGCGTACTATACGAGCCTCCTAGAGGACGTGCAGTACGGAGATGACTCTGAGCGCGCGACTAGGGCGCTGGCGACTAGGGCACCGCTGAGCGTAGTTGACGCGGGAAGCGCCGAGCGCAAAGTGGTGCTCTCCGAGCCAGCAAGGATTGGTATTCGTGGCGCAGAGAGCTCGCTCTATGTCTATTACATCGAGGGCACTGACACGATGACGAGAACAGATGACGTGTTGCACGCCATAGACGAGTGCGAAGACTCGAGTGTCGACACGGTCGACACCTCAGAGGTCGGCCCGCACATGGGCGCCCCCAACGTCGCGAGCGGTACGGGCACGGACGACGCAGAGTGCTTTGTGCGCGGCAGCGACACGCTATACATATGGACGAACCACTTTACGCCCTTTGGCGCCAGCTCGCAGCAGCTCAGCAGGGGCGGCTCGGGCTGTGATGACTGCACGTCACCGACGCTAGGCATCGACTCGACCGGAGAGCGCAGGGTCTCCGGAGGGTTCACGTACAACGGCGAGGTCCATGACGTAGAGTACTATTACACGCCCATGCCGCTCATAGAGGTAGAGACGGGCGTCGAGAACGTCGCCGTGCTAAAGATATACGAGGACAGCGGAGTCTCGAGGATAGCCCACGCGGGCCTGGCCTTTGGACTTGGCCGCGGGCAGCACTTTGCCGAGTCCGAAGCCGGCATCAGCGTTGACATCTCCCACACCGGAGCGCTCTCTGTCTCACTCGATGACGCATCAGGCGCCATAGACGCAGAAACGCTGCGCGCGACGGCAGAAAGGACTGACTGTATGCGCGGCAGCGTGGCCGAGTGCCTCGAGGTCACGATATACCACACGTTCCGCGAGCCCCTTGACTTTGATGTCGTCTCGACGAGCATCTGGGACACGAGGCTAAACTCGTGGCAGAACTTTTTCAACCACGGCGTTCACGTCGACGGCGAGTCGCTAAACCCGTCGCGCGGAGTCGAGGTCAACGGCGGCGAGCTCGTCCTCTTCCCGCTCATATCGGCCCACGTTGATGAGGACGGCGACGGGATATACGACTATGACGAGCGCCACGTCACGTACATGCTAGACGAGAACTATTCGGTCTGGCGCCTCACGCCAGACGGGACGTACGCGCCGCTGCGCAACCTCTACTCGCTATACCACGAGATAGACGACTCGATGTATGCTGATGCGCGCATACGCACGCACGGCGCCGAGCGCTCCTCGGACCTCTTTGCAGTCGAGCTCGATCGCCAGGAAAAGATCGCCATGGAGATCATGGCCGAGATGGGCGTCGCCATCGAGGTCGATGACGTGCCCGAGGCAGTCACCTCGCCATACGACGACATGGTCCTCATTCCGCGCCTAGAGCGCCTGAGCGATGACATCGCCCAAGAGATCAACCTCGCCGAGCGCATACTAGACTCGATACGCGAATAGGCGTTCCTGCAAGGGGGAGCAGGCCCCTCTCGATTACAGACCCGTTTGGAGTTCCGTGCGGTGAGCATTCAGCACTGGCGCAGTCTAGGGTTCACGCGTTTAGCGCCCGGACATTATCGCAGGGGGTGCACTGGATCGCATCGCAGTCACGCAAGTAAAGGGGGGACGAGAAGAGACAGGGCGCGCAAGGCCTCGCCACGTTCCGGCCAATAATTGGGGCAGAAAGCGAGAAACTTTTGCGATCAGCCCACAGGCATTTTATATCGGCAATTTTTGGCGCTGCTATTGAACCCGCCGAATTTTCGTGATCGCAGCCTGATCGCCTCACTGTCTCTACACATAGACGCTGCGATCAAGGCGTCTCCCTGCACGTGCGCCACACTGCGCTCTGATGTGATCCTGGATCTGGTTCTCAAATATGGTCTTGACGATAGTCTTGACCCACTGAGACGCACTCGAGAGTTTCGGGATCTATCTAAAGGCGCTTATGTGAACTTTGCCCAAGCCGCATCAGGCCATACGCGCTATCCGGAAATGAGGTCACTAGCAGACAAACGTTACCAGCCCTCCGTGTCTGCATCCAGGATGGACGAGCACAACGAGTATCTAAACAGCCTATACGGTAGATGTGGCCTCGACAAGAAGGTTCGTGATTACGAGGAGCTTGCAGTCGCATACAGCGCCTCACTCCGGTATTCATGGGCTAATGCAACCACGCTCTTGCGCTATGTGAAGGGTGTTGCGGAGCTTGACAACATGTTGGCAACACGCGAGTTTCGCTCAAACGGACACGACTTTGTGGCAGCATCGACCACTTACTCCGACGAGCTAAGCTACCGCGACGTGTCATATCGCATAACAATCACCGAACAGTATAGAAGGCACATGTTTCCTCTCACGTACACATCTGTTTTTGCAACCCCGCATCCAGAAATTTTACATGGGCGCAAGGGCTTTCGAATTTTGGAGGACGAGATACGGATGAAGAACGGAACTCCGCTTGAAGGGGGCACGCTTGAGATCACTTTTCATTCCAAGGTGTCAATTCCCAATTTGTCGCCTAAAAAGATCATTGAAAAGTATAAGCCCCTAGGAACGGTGCGCTTTAAGCTAGACTAGAGTCATTCACGCCAACGAACCACATGGCAGCATGGCGCGATATCCCTGCCGGGGACTTGGCCCCGCAGCCACAGGGCGAGCCATTAATGAATTCTCACCACGGTCTGTTTGCCTGCGCTCCGGCCGTGTGCCAAAATGCAGGGTGCGCAGGGCACTCGTGCCCACATTGACGCATTAGACTTTAATAATGCCCTAGCTGTAATGGCCCTGATGAACACAGCGAGGCAGGATGGGCTGCTATTCATTGAGCGAGGACTGAGGATCCATGACTCCCTGCCAGCGGCTCTGCTCATAACGTACATCGTGGGGCAGCTCACCATGGAGGAGGCATGGGACGTACTTGCCGAGGCCGAGAGGATTGGCATGATCGAGCGCGACGAGGGGATCTTTGGGACGACCACGCGGGAGGACCAGGAGTGGCGCCTCGTCAAGGGATTTGACGTGAAACAGCTAGAGATAGCCGCATAGGCAAACCCCCACCCTCTGTTTTGCCCGCTTTGCCCATATTGCGCACTGGTTTTTTGGCTTTGGGCGTCGGCTAGTCGTTGTTCTCAAAGATGCCAATCAGAAACGCGTGAGTTTCGCTCGAACGGACACGATTTTGTGGCAACATCGGTTACACAATCCTCATGGCTAAACCGCCGTGACGTGTCATATCACATAAAGGTCACTGAACAGTATAGAAAGCGCTTGTTCCCACTCTCATACACATCTGCTTTTGCAATACTGCATCCAGAAACTCTACGAGGATCCAAGAGCTTTCATCTTTTGGAAGATGAGGTACGGATGGAGAACGGAACGCCGATTGAAGAAGGCACACTTGAGATCACTTTTCATTCCAGGGTGTCAATCTCCAAGTCACGGCCAGGGGAGATCATTGAAAAGTATGCGCCCCTAGGGCCGGTGCGCTTTGAGTAGGCTATGCTGGAGTTGTGCGCATCGAGGAACTGCAGGGCAGCATGGCGAGATATCCCTGTTGAGGACTCTTGTCCACACCGCCGCAAGATGACCCATCAACGAGCTCCCCGCCGTGGTAGGCGTGCCTATGCTCCTGCCATGTGCCAAAATGTGGGGTGCGCAGGGCACCCGTGCCCACATTAGCGCACTACATTTTAATAATCTCATGCCGTAGTGGCTCTGATGAACCCAGCAAAGCACAATGGGCTGCTAGTCGTTGCAAGGGGACTGGAGATCTATGGGTCCCTGCCAGCGGCTGATCTCATAACGTACCTCGTGGGAAAGCTCACAGAGAAGGAGGCGTGGGATGTCATTGCCGAGGCCGAGAGGATCGGCATGATCGAGCGCGCCGACATGGTCTTTGAGTCGGCCACGCCGGAAGGGCAGGAATGGCGCCTCGTTGAGGGATTCGACGTAAAGAAGCTAGAGATACCCGCATAGGCAAAACTCCTACCTTCTCCTGTTTTTGCGTGCCACATTCTACGTGCTTTTATCTCCGGTTTTGGGGCGCCCACATTCACGCACTAGATTTTAATAATCCCACAACCGTGATGGCTCTGATGGATCCAGAAAGGCAAGATGCGCTGCGAGTCATCGCGAGGGGACTGAGTATCTATGGACCCCTGCCGGCGGCTGAGCTCATATCGCACACTGTGGGAAAGCTCACCAAAAAGGAGGTATTGGATGTCATTGCCGAGGCCGAGAGGATCGGCATGATCGAGCGCGTCGACATGGTCTTCAGGGCGACTACGCCGGAGGGACAGGAGTGGCGCCTCGTCGAGGGATTCGACGTGGAGCAGCTAAAGGTACCTGCATAGGTACACCCCCCTTTGTTTTTGCTCATTGTGCACTTGTCTTTGAACCTGGGTCATGCCCTCATTCACGCACTAGATTTTAATAATGCCACAACCGTGAGAACCCTGATGGATCCAGCAAGGCAAGATGCACTGCGAGTAATCGCGAGGGGACTGAGTATCTATGGACCCCTGCCGGCGACTGAGCTCGTGACGCACATTGTGGGAAAGCTCACCGAAGAGGAGGCATGGGATGTCGTTGCCGAGGCCGAGAGGATCGGCATGATCGAGCACGCCGACATGATCTTCAGGGCGGCCACGCCGAAGGGACAGGAATGGCGCCTCGTCGAGGGATTCGACGTGGGGCAGATAGAGCTACCCGCATAGGTGGACTCTACCCCCCTCTTGTTTTTGCTCATTGTGCACTTGTCTTTGAACATGGGTCAGCCCACATTAACGCATTAGACTTTAATAAAGCCACAGCCGTAACGGCTCTGATGAACCCAGCAAGGCAAGAAGGGCTGTTCGTCGTTGCGAAGGGGCTAAAGATCTTTGGACCCCTGCCAGCGACCGAGCTCATAACGCACCTCGTGGGAGCGCTCACCGAGAAGGAGGCGTGGGACGTGATCGCCGAGGCCGAGAGGATCGGCATGATCGAGCGCGCCGAGATGGTCTTCAAGGCGGCCACGCCGGAGGGACAGGAATGGCGCCTCGTCGAGGGATTCGACGTAAAAAAGCTAGAGCTACCCGCATAGGTGGACTCTACCCCCCTCTTGTTTTTGCCACCTTGCGCATAAAGTGGGAGCGGGGGCAGAATACCCCGCAGGACACAGATCGGGGTGGAACGATAGCATCACGGCAATCCGGCCATGGCGCGCCGGGCCCAACTCGACGGAGTGGGGGAGAGGCAAGAGACAGCCAGAGGGGGGCACTAGAGCACGCCCCTGATCGCCGCCTGCGTTCTGTCACATGCCAAAATGCGAGACGCGCGGGACGCCGTGCCCACATTCGTATGAGGTCAGCACCCCTGCCGTTCATGCCTAGGCAGGCGCCGCAGTGACAAGTAGATAGACAGGATCGCGCCTATTTGACAAAATGGGCCAGGGGTGCTGACATACTTGGGCGACGTGTGAGCTCAGCCCTGCCGGGGTGCGCTTTGGGCAGACTCTGTGCGGGGCAGTCTTGCGTGATCGCCCCTGGCCGATGGCTCAGTGCTGAAATGAGGCCGTGTCCGTGAACGGATCCCTAGAATGTGTGCCGTGCGAGGCAATATGGCCCGTACCGGCCCTGATGCATCGCCATGATCCAGCCAATAATCAAGGCTGAAAACGAGAAACCTTTGCGATCAGTCCACAGGTATTTTATATCGGCAATTTTTGGCACTGCCATTGAACCCGCCGAATTTGCGTGATCGCAACCTGATCGCCTCATTGTCTCCCCACATAGACGCTGCGATCAGGGCGTCTCCCTGCACGTGCGCCACACTGCGCCATGACGTGATCCTGGATCTGGTTCTCCGGCATGGCCTTGACCCAGATAGGCGCATTCCAGAGTTTCTCCGGCTGTGCGATGCCGCCCAGGAGAAATTTATCCATGCCACATCACGCTGTGAGAACAGGCCATCAGCAGTTTTAAAAATCAGCGACGTTCACCGCCCATTGGTTCCATCGTCTGAAGTTGACGAGCGCAACAGTCGCCTAAATGACCTATATCAAACACATAAACTGGGACTAGTAGTCCGTGACTGTGAGGAGCTTGCGGCGGCATACAACGCCTCGCTCTGGTACTCGTGGCCAAACGCAACTGTACTCTCGCGCTTTATAGGGGGTTATGGAGAACTCAAGAGCATGTTGGCTCTGGGCAAGTTTCACTCAATCTATCATAATTTTGTGGCAACCTCGATCACACAGTCCTCCTGGTTCATATACCGTCCCGTGTCATATCGCATCAAAGTCACCGACCAGTACAGAAAACGTGCGTCTCCGCTCACATATACATCAGTTTTCGCAATCGCGCATCCAGAAGTTATCCAGGGACCCAAGAGCGTGCGCTATCTGGAGGATGAAATTCGTTTAGAAAACGGGACACCGATTGAAAAGGACACACTTGAGATCACTTTTTACTATAAGACACCGCCCTCCAAGTCTCACACAAAAGATCTGATTGAAACGTACTCCTCCCTCGGACCCGTGCACATTGAATGTTGTTGATCAACCTCTCTGCACGCAGCTAATCCTAACGGCATGCCTACATCTGTACGGCGTGCATCTAGGGCACCCATGGCCGCATGGAGACAACGCGGAGGTCCCTGTGGGGTTTACCGAGACCTCTGCACCTACACGCTCCTGCATTGCGCCCTGCCCGTGTGGGTTCGTGTCCACGCCTGCGTGCGCGCATTAGGCTTAATAGGCGCAACAGCACACTGCTTTCCAATGAACCCAGCAAAACGTGACGGCCTAGGGGTCATCGCCAGCGGCCTACAGTTCTATGGCTCTGCGTCTGCTGCAGAGATCATGACGCGGCTCAAGGGGCCGCTCTCCGAGGAGGAGGTATGGGAGGTAATTGCCGAGGCCGAGAGGATCGGCATGATCGAGCGTGACGAGATGGTCTTCGAGCCGGCCACTCCAATAGAGCAAGAGTGGCGCTTTGTCAAGGGATTCGACGTGGAACGGCTAGAGCTGCTCGCATAGGCTTTCCCACCCAATTGTTTTTGCCCACTGCAATTATTGGGCATCGTTATCCCCGTGTCCCGGTGCCGGCCATATTTTTTCCAAGAGGTGCAGGGCACCCGTTATGCCGTGGGAAAAGGTGACATTGGGCCGGGCCTTTGGCTGCTCGCTCCCTGTAGCCGCCCCCGCCGGCCGTGGCGTCAGCACACGGCGCATGATTCCCCCACCTTGCGCATAAAGGAGCGGATGCAAGATGGCTTTTGTGTCAACATCGGTTACACAATCCCCATGGCTAGACCATCGTGACGTGTCATATCGCATAAAGGTCACCAAACAGTATAGAAAGCGCCTGTTCCCCCTCTCACACACATCTGTTTTTGCAATCCCGCGGCCAGAAACTCTGCGGAGCTCCAAGAGCTTTTTCGTTTTAGAGGACGAGATACGGGTGGAGAACGGAACGCCGCTTGAAGAAGGCACACTTGAGATCACTTTTCATCCCAAGGCGCCAATCCCCAATTCACAAACAGGAGAGATCACCAAGAGATATGCGCCCCTCGGACCGGTGCGCTTTAAGCTATACTAGAGTCACGCGCATCGGAGAACTGCAGGGCAGGGCGACCCAATATTCCTGTTGGGAACTCCTGCCCACACGGCCGCAGTGTGAGCCATCAATGAATCCCTCGCCGTGGCCTGTGTTCTTGCGCCCTGCCACATGCCAAAATGCAGGGCGCGCAGAGCACCGTGCCTACATTCACGCACTAGATTTTAATAATGCCACAACCGTGATGGCTCTGATGGATCCAGAAAGGCAAGATGCGCTGCGAGTCATCGCGAGGGGACTGAGTATCTATGGACCCCTGCCGGCGGCTGAGCTCATATCGCACACTGTGGGAAAGCTCACCAAAAAGGAGGTATTGGATGTCATTGCCGAGGCCGAGAGGATCGGCATGATCGAGCGCGCCGACATGGTCTTCAAGGCGGCCACGCCGGGGGGACAGGAATGGCGCCTCGTCGAGGGATTCGACGTGGAGCAGATAGAGCTACCCGCATAGGTGGACTCTACCTCCCTCTTGTTTTTGCTCATTGTGCACTTGTCTTTGAACATGGGTCAGCCCACATTAACGCACTAGATTTTAATAATGCCACAACCGTAATGGCTCTGATGAACTCAGCAATGCACATTGAGCTGCAAGTCGTTGCGAGGGGGCTGGAGATCTTTGGTTCCCTGCCAGCGGCTGAGCTCATAACGCACCTCGTAGGGGAGCTCACAGAAAAGGAGGCGTGGGATGTCATCGCCGAGGCCGAGAGGATTGGCATGATCGAGCGTGACGAGACGGTCTTCAAGCCGCTCACTCCATTAAATCAAGAGTGGCGCCTCGTCAAGGGATTCGACGTAAAAAAGCTAGAGATACCCGCATAGGTAAAACTCCCGCCTTCTCCTGTTTTTGCTTGGCACACTCTACACACTCTCATCCCTAATTTTGGGACGCCTGCATGATGAGCGCAAGGGCGACCTCCCCGCGCGTCATCCCCAGGCTCTCGTGCATGTTGAGCGCGGCAAACCCCTGCCTGACGTCGCCGTCCCCCTCGTCGCGGCATGCCCTGCGGAACGCTTCCAGCCCCTGGCCTTCCATGCGCGGCATGGGGGAGGTGCGATCCATATGGCATGCGGGGCGGGAAAGTTTGATCATGGCACGAACTTTTGCTCGTCAGTATAGAATGTGCCAAGCAAAAACAAAAGATAGGAGTTTTGCCTATGCGGCTATCTCTAGCTGTTTCACGTCGAATCCCTCAACGAGGCGCCACTCCTGGCCCTCCCGCGTGGTCGTCCCAAAGATCCCCTCGTCGCGCTCGATCATGCCAATCCTCTCGGCCTCGGCAAATACGTCCCATGCCTCCTCCCTGGTGAGCCGCCCCACGATGTACGTTATGAGCAGAGCCGCTGGCAGGGAGTCATGGATCCTCAGTCCTCGCTCAATGAATAGCAGCCCATCCTGCCTCGCTGTGTTCATCAGAGTCATTACAGCTAGGGCGTTATTAAAATCTAAGCGGGAATGTAGTGTATGAGGTCAGCACCCCTGCCCATTTTGTCAAATAGGCGCGATCCTGCCGATCTACTTGCCACTGCGGTGCCTGCCTGGGCATGGACGAACGGAGGTGCTGACCTCATACGCTGATGACCTAGCAACGCTTTTAACCCAAAAAATAAGAGCGCTCCGCGTGCCAAACTGCCCCGAGTGCGTTGCCAAGGACAGAAACGCCCTTGTCGCCAAGCACGAGGGCGAGGAGGGCGTCGACCTGACTGCGATGCTCGATGCCGTCGAGGTTCCAATGAAGGCCGATCCGGCGACCAAGCACTTTACGTGCAGGCGCTGTGGCCTGTATGCGACGCGCGAGCAGATAAGCGACATCAGGGACAGGCTCAACCGGCGCTCAAAGACGCGCGAGGACCGCCAGTACGACTATCTCGACTGGTGGCAAAAGAGCAAAAAGGACAAGCAGGTCGCCTAGTTCTTTCCAAACGCTGATGAGACTAGCGCGTTGAATGCCCACGGAAACGTGTGCTTTGCCCATATCGCAAGGCGTGCGGCGCCGGGAACCGTTATCTCGCCGCGCCGAGACCCTATGGCGCGCATTATCGCACGCGCCACGGTCTGCACGTCAAGTGACATTGGCGAGTAGCGCCGCACGCCGGCAAAGGACGCATGGTCAAAGAACGGGGTCCTGACTGCGATCGGGCTGACTGTGGTGATGCCAACGCCGGTCTTTGTGAGCTCGGCGCGCAGGGACTCTGAAAAGCCGAGCATCGCAAACTTTGATGCACAGTATGCGGCAATTCCGGGAAGGCCAATGCTTGCGGCCACAGAGGCGACATTGACTATCTTGCCGTGATTGACCTCGAGCATGTGCGGCATGAACGCCTTTGTGCAGTGGACCGCGCCAAAATAGTTTGTCTCCATGTGCGCGCGGATGACTTTCGCGTCAAGTGAGCTCACCGTGCCGTATATGGCAAACCCCGCATTGTTGACTAGGATGTCGGCGTTCCCGAGCTCCGAGGAGACGCGCCTTGCCATCTTGCTGACTGCATGCTCGTCGGCGACGTCGCACGCGAACGCGGCAGCCGTCCCGTGGCGGGCCACCTCTGATGTCGCCTCGCGCAGCCTCGACTCGTCGCGCGCAACGAGGGCGACGCTCGCGCCGTGCCTTGCGGCCATGACGGCCGCGGCCCTTCCTATGCCGCTTGATGCGCCCGTGATCACCGCAATCCTGCCCGATAGGTCCATGCGCGCCATGCGCAGGCCGCTTGCGTTAAAACGCTTTTGTGTGGGGGGCGGCATATGGGGCCAGCGCCGCCGTGTGCCCGTGTTTGGGCAGACACCGCGGCAAGCATACCTGGCAGGATCGCGCCTAATTGGACAAGGGGGGAGGCCGTGTTGCCAGCCTGTGCCTGTGAAACTGGACAGTGCTTCAATGCGGGGTGCCCATGACCCTCCGCAGACTAGTGTTCCTTCGAGTTCTACAGTCGAGCCGGGGCTGGCTATGCGGCATTGGTCGGATGGTCAGAACCGCAACTCTCATCCCACTGCTGTCATGGCAGGCGGTCACGGATTGGGTTCTGGGACAATGGCGTCCGCAGCATCGGCGTCACGCCTGTCACATGAGGCAATGTTTAAATAAAGAGCACATGCCACCCTGACGCAGACCTGTGCCGCTTTCGAGCCACACAGTCGAGTCGGTCCTGGCCTAGCGGCGTATGCCGTGTGGCCAGGACCGCATTTTCAACTAGTGCACGGTTCCGCGACGAATGCGAGAGATCTTGGGCTCTAGCAGGGCATACCGGCGGGCAAACGACCCTTCTGCATCATCATGTCTGCTGACCTTGATCATGATATATGCAATCATGTCGACTAGTTGGATCAGATTGGAGAGTCTGGAGTTTACAAACACTGGCCTCATGGCAGTTCTGCCCGCAAAACCACCAACATTGATGAATGGTTTCAGGCGCTGCACAATGGCCTCGTTCACGTTCCTGTTGGTTGCATCATCATATGTGTCAAGCAGAGTCAGGTTTGTTGTGTTGGGGGGCGATCTCAAGAGAGCCCGTTGGAGCATATGGGCGGCATAGTCCCAAGATTTGATCGTTGTGTCCTCTGATCGTGACATTTCGTCTATGGGACGTTTTTCCATTATGACTACGTTGATGACGGCATCCATGTCCAGCACAATTTCAACAATGTCATCAAAAATAGCCTCAAAGCTTTCTTTTGCCTTTTCCATGCCTTTCGTTTGCCATAACAGGCTCCGTCGCAAAACACGGGCATGAAACTCTGCGCGCTCTAGCCTGCGCCCATCAAAGTACTTTTTCTTGAGTTTTTCCATGAGCTCCTCAACCCTGTGCGCCTCCGTTACGTTCATCGTGATCGTGACTACGATATAGTAGAGGCCGTCAGCTATGGCCTTTTCAGAGCGCGACGGGTTGCCGGAGCTGTCGCCGAACGTGAGCAGGACGTTTGTACCGGGTTTCATTGCGGCCGCTGCGCGATCATTCCCCTTAAAATGGTTATTGCCGCGAGGCAGCACGTGCGCCTAGCATGGGGGCGTGTTGTCAGAACCCCTCAGACCATTCGACGAACTGTCCACCCCCATGGCAGCCAGTCATGCCCTGACTGGCCGCTAGGTGCGGACACGTGACCACCATTCAGTATGGGTCAATGATTAAATAAAGAGCACACGCTACCCTGACGCAGACGTGTGGCGCCTTTAGGTCCCACACTCGAGTCGGTCCTGGCCTAGCGGCAGTTTGCCGTGTGGCCAGGACCGCAACCCTCATTCCCTATTGTCATAGCAGGCGATCGCGTATTGGGTTCTGGGACAATGGCGTCCGCAGCATCGGCGCCACGCCTGCCACATGAGGCAATGTTTAAATAAAGAGCACATGCCACCCTGACGCAGACCTGTGCCGCTTTCGGGCCACACAGTCGAGTCGGTCCTGGCCTAGCGGCAGTTTGCCGTGTGGCCAGGACCGCATTCTCAGCTATACTGCCGATCAAAAGTCCGTGCCGCATTCCAGCGACGTCCGGCCCAGGTATGCCATCACGTCGAGCCGGTACCTCGTGTGCCTGAAGTGCCGTGACACCGCCGTCCGCATATCCACCATGGTGGGGTAGTGCTCGGAGACCAGCAGCGCCCGCTTTGCCTGCCGCCACACCTCCTCGATCGCGTTGAGGTACGGCGAGCCGGTGGGCAGCTCGATCAGCCTCACCGCCCTGTGGGCGCGAAGATAGTCCTTCACCGCCGCGGCCCTGTGCTGCGGCGCCCTGTCGACGATCACGGCGACCCTGCCGAACTTCCTGTGCATGTCGCGCAGGAACGCGACAAACGTCTCCGCATCGAACCTGTCGTGCACCCGGAAGATCTGCTTCCCGTCAGTGGAGATCGCGCCGTACACCACGACCCTCCTGTGTCCCCCGGTGTACGGGGCGACGACGGGGACGCCCACGCGCGACCAGTACTTTGATCCGTCGGCTGCGCCGTGCACGGCGATGGTCTCGTCCTGCACTACGATGGTGAATCCCGCGCGCCTGAGGCGCCTTATCTCGCGCCGCACCCGGCGCCGCCAGCCGGCGACAGTCGGCCCGTCGGCCCTGTTCACGTGCACCAGGCGCGTCCGCTTGGCGGAGAGGCCGGCCCTGCGCATTATTTTCCTGACGTGCGACATGTGGAACCTCACGCCGGTGGCCCGCTCGATCTCCAGCATGACCTCTGCGGGCGTGACGCGCCCGGGCATTCGGCCAATCAGGCGGCCAAGCTTCTGCCGCGCGACCAGCGGCGGCCTGCCGGGGCGGGGGCGGTCCCGCAGGGCCTCGACACCGCCACTCCGGTAGCGCGCGACCCACTTGCCGACCCACCTGGGGCACTGCACGAGCGCAAGTGCGACCTCCTCGCGCGTCATCCCCAGGTTCTCGTGCATGTTGACCGCGGCAAACCTGTACCTGACGTCGCCGTCCCTCTCGTCGCGGAGTGCCCTGCGGAACGCTTCCAGCTCTTGGCCTTCCATGCAGGGCGTGGGGAGGGGCGATCCATATAGCATGCGGGTCGGGAAAGTTTGATCATGGCACGAACTTTTGCTCGTCAGTATAGCTCACGGTTCCGCGAAAAATGCCAGAGATCTTGGGCTCTAGCAGGGCATACCGGCGGGCAAACGACTCTTCCGCGTCACGTCGGCTGGCCTTGGTAATGATATATGCAACCATGTCGACTAGTTGGATCAGATTGGATAGTCTAGAGTTTACAAACACTGGCCTCATGGCAGTTCTGCCCGCAAAACCGCCAACATTGACGAATGGTTGTAGATACTGCATCACGATCTTGTTCACATCCCTGTTGGTTGCATCATCATATGTGTCAAGCAGAGTCAGGTTTGTTGTGTTGGGGGGCGATCTCAAGAGAACTCGTTGGAGCATATGGGCGGCATAGTCCCAAGATTTGATCGTTGTGTCCTCTGATCGTGACATTTCATCTATGGGACGTTTTTCCATTATGACTACGTTGATGACGGCATCTATGTCCAGCACAATTTCAACAATGTCATCAAAAATAGCCTCAAGGCTTTCTTTAGTCTTTTCCATGTCTTTTGTTTGCCATAACAGGCGCTGTCGCAAAACACGGGCATGAAACTCTGCGCGTTCTAGCCTGCGCCCGTCAAAGTATTTTTTCTTGAGTTTTTCCATGATCTCCTCAACCCTGTGCGCCTCCGTTACGTTCATCGTGATCGTGACTACGATATAGTAGAGGCCGTCAGCTATGGCCTTTTCGGAGCGCGACGCGTTGCCGGAGCTGTCGCCGAACGTGAGCAGAACGTTTGTGCCGGGTTTCATTGCGGCCACCGCGCGATCATTGCCCTTAAAATGGTTATTGCCGTGAGGCAGCACGTGCGTCTAGCATGGGGGCGTGCTGCCAGGGTCCCTTAGACCATTCGACGAACTGTCCACCCCCGCGGCAGCCAGTCATGCCCTGACTGGCCGCTAGGTGCGGACACGTGACCAACCATTCGCGGCCCCAATACTCATGCCCGCATGGTGGACAGCCATTGCCCATAAATTGCCGCCAATGGACTCGCGCGCCCACGCCGACCACAGATATATCCGGCACCCTGGCCGCACCACACCGTGAAGGCCCAAGACCTGTGGGACGCCGAGTACCGCTCTGGCCGGTATGTCGATGACGGGCCGGTCCCGCTAGTCGCCAAGATAGTCTCGACGCTGCGCGGGCGCTCCATGGCCGGCGCGCGCGGCATCTATCTCGGGTGCGGCAACGGGCGCAACTATGTGCCGCTTCGCGAGGCCGGCCTGGTCCTCGAGGGCCTTGACGTCTCGCCGGTGGCCATCGAGTCGCTCCTCGCCAGGGCGCCGAGCCTGCGCGAGGGCCCGCGCATCACGTGCGGCGACATTATGGAGGCAGACGCCCACACGCCATACGCGTACGTCGTGGCGATCCAGTCGCTCATGCACGGCATGATGAGCGACGTCGAGGCCCGGTTCGCCAAGGTCGACTCGCTCGTCGCGCCCGGAGGACTCCTGTTCGTGCGCATAAACTCGACGGCAAGCGAGGTGGGCCAGGAGCACGAGGTCATCGAGCGCACGAGCCAGGGCGGTAGGACGCTGCGCTATGTCGGAGGGGAGCGCGACGGCCTCGTGATACACTTTTTCACCGAGGCCGAGCTCTCGGCCCTCCTGCCGGGATATGCCGCACTCGCGCCGCTCACAACGCACATTGTGTGGCGGGCTCCGCCGGAGACGGGCCAGTGGACACAGATGGAGCTCATGCTGCAAAAGGCCGATGACCCCGCGTCATGACGTAAGCCTGATGGCCACATAGATTGCGCTAAACGCGACGAGAAACACAATTCCGGCGACGCTCATGACGCGCAGGATCGCGCCCGGCTGCGCGGACCGCTCGAGGTGCTTTCCGGTGACAAGGCGATAGTTGACAATGGCGATCGCCGGCGCGGCGAGAAACGAGACGCTAGTCGCAAAGTCCACAAGGCCCTTGAGGCTGTCGCCGAACTGGAGGACGACTGCAAGCGAGCCGGCGGCAATTATGCCGAGGAATGCCGGATAGGGGAGGCCTGCCCCGCTTGGCCTCACAAGCTCGGCGCATCGGCGCAGCGCGCGCGAGTACCCGTCAAAGACTGCGATGACTGTGCCAAACATTATGCTAAAGGCCGCAGTCGATATGACAATCCTGCTCCAGTCGCCTATCGTCTCAGTATACAGCGACACGACCGAGCCGGCAAAGGCAGCACCGCCGTCTGGCAGGCCAGCGCCGGTTCCAAACAGGATATACGCGCCAAGAAGGAGAAAGATGACTGCAAGCGTGCCGGTGATGATATACGCGAGGCGAAACTCCAGGAGGGCCTCGCCGAGGCGCGGCTTGAAGCGCGTCTGCCTTATGCGCTCCAGCGTCCAGAGGCTGTTCCAGCTGGACAGGTCGATCGCAGTCGGCATCCAGCCCATGAGCGCGACAAGAAAGAGGAGGCCGGCCGGCTCGAGGAGGTCGCGCTCCACAAAGCCCTCGACGCGCTCGGCCGGCCCGTTGGCCACTGCGAGGATGAGAGCGGCGACTGTGGAGACGACCATGACTGTGGCGACGACCTTTACGAGCGAGTCGAGGATGCGGTACCTCCCGACTGCGAGTATCGCGCAGCACGCCACAAAGAGGGCGATCACGGTCCAGGGCCCGCCCTCATCAAGGCCAAACAGGTTGGCGAAAAAGCCCGCGCCCACTGCCCCGACGGCCGCCGTCACAAAGAACATCGAGGAGACCGTTATGCCGATGTAGAGCCAGAGGACGCGCTTCCCGAGGCGCGCATAGCCGTCGATGATGCTCGTTCCGGTGACGTTGGCGTACCTCGCCCCGTACTCAAAAAAGGGATACTTTAGCGCGTTGGCAGCAATGACTGCGCCGATGAGGAGAAAGCCAAACTCGGCTCCAGCGCGCGTCGACTGGACCAGGTGCGACACGCCTATCGCAGTCGACGCAAAGAGGACGCCCGGCCCGAGGGTCATCGAGAGGCGGGCCAGGCGGGCCCTCAATCGTCATCCACCCTGGTGTACCTTGCGAGCGCAAACCTCGCGAGGAGGACCCACGTGATCCCTATGGGCACATAGTATGTCGCGATGCGCCACCCGATGACAGAGCTCCACTCGAGGGCCTCGCCCAGGGCGACCCATCCGGCCGAGCCGACTGCGTCAAGGTACGCGGCCGCGCTTATCTCGACGAGGCCTGACCCGCCGACAGTTATTGGCAGGTTGCCGACTGCGTTTGCGGCCATGACTGCCATGATCGAGTCTAGCGCGCCGACGGTGTGCGCCAAACCGACAGTTATTGCCGCAAGTGAGACGCCATACATTGCCCAGCTCGCAAACGATGCGGCAAGGCTGACGCAAAAGACGCGCCGCGCGTGCGCGCTTGACATGTTCTGGCGGCTCATCTCGCAGACCTCGCGCATCCACGAGTTGGCCTGATCGATGTAGCGGTCGGCCCGCGTGCCGACGATCGCCGAGGCGGCACGAACGATCACGCGCGGAACGCCAAAGACGCGCCGCGAGGAGAGAAAGAACAGGATCGTCCATATCCCGGTTATCGTCACGCTAGTGCCGAGTATGAGTGCGGCGAGCGCGTACGCGCCGACATAGAGCGCAATTGCGCCGGCGGCCATCGAGATGACGCCGGCGGCGATGACCTCAGTCACGATGTCCATTATGGCGACCCACGAGGCCTTGGAGGCCGGCACGCCGCGCTTGTGGAGCCAATAGATGACGGCGACCTCGGCGCCAACGAACATTGGCGTCGTGAACTTTATGAACTCGCTGCCGACGCGAACCCCCATGAGGCTTGGCAGCGAGCCGACGTTCTTGATGTACGAGCGCGCGATATACGCAAACTTTGCGCCCTGGAGCGCAAGCTTTGCGCCTATCGCGCCGACGGCGAGCGCATATCCGGCGATGCCCACGGCAAGGACGTCATCGGCGCCGATGTCAAACTGCACGGCGATCACGGCGATTGGAACCAGGCTTGCCGGTATCGCCACGAGTCTCCACCTCATTGGCCCGCCGCGCGCGCGCATTCAAATATAAGCCAACAGCGCAAGCGCGCGCATTACCTTGAAGGCGGTGTTTATCGTGGGGACAGCAGGCTCGGGCAAGTCGCTCCTGGCCTCAAAGATGCGCGAGCACTATACGGGGGCCGGCGCCTTTGTGGCGAGCCTCAACCTGGATCCGGGCGTCGAGGACCTCCCCTACACCTGTGACGTTGACGTGCGCGACCACGTTGACATTGTCTCGCTCATGAAAAAGTACGGCCTCGGGCCCAATGGCGCACTCGTCATGGCCAATGACCTTGTCGCCTCAAAGATCGATGACGTGTGGACCGAGGTCAACTCCGTCAACCCCGACTATGTCATCGTCGACACGCCGGGCCAGATAGAGCTCTTTGCGTACCGCGCAAGCGGTCCGTTCATTGCGCGCGTGCCTGATGCTGACCAAAAGGCGTGCGTCTTTCTGTTCGACGGGATGATGGTCAACTCGCCGTCGAACTTTGTCTCAATTGCGCTCCTCGCCGAGTCAGTCCGCCTCCGACTTGGCATGCCGACGGTCCACGTGCTCACAAAGTCTGACATGTCGCCCCCGTCAGCCGCAGAGGCGATCTCGTGGTCAGAGGACACATCGTCACTTGCCGGCGCGCTTGCGCGCGACTCGGGCGGCGAGTCCCTTGAGCTCTCGATGGGAATACTGCGCGGCCTCGACTCTGCCGGACTCGCGCCGGCCATCACGCCGGTCTCTAGCGTCACTGGCGACGGCCTAGAGACGCTCTGGGCCTCGCTTGGCCGCGCAATAGACGAGGGTGAGGAGGTCGTCGATTGAGCCGCGCGCGCAGCGCGAGGGCCAGCGCGCCGTCGACTACTGCAAACCTCGGCTCTGGCTTTGACGTGTTTGGGATGGCACTCGGCGCATTTAGGGACACGGTGACAGTCTCGCTCTCTGATGTGCGCGGCGTGCGCGTGGTCTCTGATGGCGGCGTTCCGGCCGACCCACGGCGCAACACGGCAGGACTAGTCGCCCTGGAGGCCATGCGCATGTCCGGCGTGCGCGGGCTAGACGTGCGGATACTAAAGCGCGTTCCAGTCGGCATGGGAATGGGCAGCAGTGCCGCATCGGCCGCCGCCGCCGCCGTCGCATCCGACGAGCTCCTCTCGCTGGACCTCGGGCCGCGCGGCCTCGTCGAGCTCGCCGGAGTCGGCGAGCGCGCCAGTGCGGGCACGATTCACTATGACAATGTCGCCGCCGCGGTCCTCGGCGGGTTCGTCATCGTCCGGACCGGCCCCCTAGACATTGTGCGCATGACTGCGCCGGCGGACATGCGCTGCTGCGTCGCCGTGCCCGAGATCGCCGTTCCGGCCAAAAAGACGGCCGCCTCGAGGGGAGTCGTCCCGCGCACGCCGCGCCT
This sequence comes from Cenarchaeum sp., assembly GCA_963693095.2. Classification (GTDB taxonomy): domain Archaea; phylum Thermoproteota; class Nitrososphaeria; order Nitrososphaerales; family Nitrosopumilaceae; genus JAHRAL01. Next base: position 1,627,525 of record OY843768.1, on the reverse strand, counting down.
CGCAGACGTCACGGCCAACGTCTCCAATGCTGCCGCGCTAGTCGCCGGAATCGCGCGGCGCGACACGGCCCTCATCGGCTCGGCGATGGCAGACGCGATAGCCGAGCCGGCGCGCCGCGCAAAGATTCCCGGCCTAGAGCATGTCCGCTCGGCTGCAATGCGCGCCGGAGCCGCCGGCGTGGCAATAAGCGGGGCCGGCCCGTCGATAATCGCAGTTGCCGCCGATGGTGCGGACACTGGCGCAATCGCGCGCGCGATGAGGCGCGGGTTTGCCCGCGCGCATGTGCGGTGCAGGCTAGTCGAGTGCAGGCCGACGGCCCGCGGGGCCATGCGCGCATAATGGCCAAAAAGAGGCCGCGCGCCGTAGTCGTGTTTAGCGGGGGACTAGACTCCGTTTGCATGTGCGCGCACCTTGCGCCGACGCACTCGCTCCACGGAATAACGTTCTCCTATGGCCAGCGCGCGACGCAGGAGATAAGGGCCGCAAAACGCCTCGCGCGACGCGCAGGCCTCACCGAGCACAAGACCGTCGACATTGGGTTTATGCGATCGCTCTATGCAAAGACCAACGTTCTCACCGATGCGCGCGCGCGCCTGCCGCAAACGTTTGACTATTCAATAGTCGTGCCGGTCCGCAACGCCGTCTTTCTCTCGATCGCCACGGCGTGGGCATTTACGATCGGCGCGCAGACAGTCGCGTACGGTGCGCACACCGGCGACAGGCCGTATCCGGACTGCCGGCCAGCGTTTGCGCGCGCACTAGAGTCGGCCCTCAACGCCGGCGAGTCTGACGGGATACGCTCAGGCAAGAGGCAGCGCATCAGCATATGGAGTCCGGCGAGTGCGCGTCTCTCAAAGGCCGACATGATCCGCCGCGGCCACCGCGCGCTCGGCGATGCGATATTTGAGACGTGGAGCTGCTACTCGTCATCAAGAACGGCGCACTGCGGCGAGTGCGAGTCATGCGCAAACCGCAAGGCCGCATTTGCCGAGGCCGGAATACTAGACAGGACGAGATACGCGCACTAGCGCAGCCTGAGGCACTCGCGCTCCAAGGAGTCTATCGTGCAGCGCGTCATGATATCGTCATGGAGGCACTCGATGGTAGAGCCGCCGATCTCGCCTAGGCAGCCAGAGCGGTCAGTGTCGGCCCTGCACATCCCGAGACCGGCCTCCAGTGAGTCAAAGTCCGAGGCAAAGCACCCGCCGGCGCACTCGGATGAGGCCGAGCACTCCTCGCCGGCGTCCGGATAGGGCAGGACGCACGCCTTGAATGACGCGTTTATCCACCTCCACGACCCGCCTTCGGCAACACACTCGGCCTCGTCGTCGATCATCGCGGCCCGCTCGCCGAGCGCACTAGGCATCGCCTCGCCTGTGCGATCTGGCATGACAGGCTCCTCGACATCCCACTCGACCTGCGTGGTGATGGCCGCAGCTACGAGTAAGCCGGCGCCTATGCCCATAACGGCGATGATGGCTTGCTGTCTCATTCCAGAACCCTCTTTTTTAGCGCGAGGCCGCGGATCAGGAGGTACCATCCAAGAAAGACGACGCCGACGATTCCGTAAAAGACCCAGTTGGACATTGCGATGATCCTATACTCGACGGCAGCCTCTAGCGCCTTGAACTCGGCAGAGTGTATGTTGATTCCCTCCCAGGACTCTAGTGCGCCGGCGTGGCCTGCAGCGGCGGCCACTGCGGGGAGTATGGCGTCTGAGACCTGCCAGGCGATGACCATGGAGACTGCCAGGACTATGCCAAACTCGATCGCATACCACGTCCAGTTCGGCCATGACTCACTAGGGACATGGACATTGTCGTGCGCACCCATCAGTGCCACGCGGCCAGATGTTGGTATTTATGCATATGTGCGCGATCCGAGCCGTTCATGCCCACTATGCCGGCGGCTGCTTTGCCCTCTGGTGGACCATGGCCACTATGGCCTGCCGCTCTAGGCGGTTCTCGTATATCCCGCGAAACGCGCTCGTCGTCATCGTCGCCTCGTTCTCTACACCGCGCATCCTCATGCAGAGGTGCTCGGCGTCGGCCCAGACGGCGACGCCCTTTACGCCCTGCGCGTTGAGGTCATCTGCGATGCTCCTCGTAAAGCGCTCCTGTATCTGGAGGCGCCTGGCGTGCTTTTTGACGAGGCGCACGAGCTTTGATGTCCCAAAGACGCGGCCGTTTGGCGCGTAGGCGATGCTGACCGTGCCAAAGAACGGGAGCATATGGTGCTCGCACATCGAGTAGAACCTAATGTCGCGCACGACGACGGTGTCCGAGTCCTCGGAGAACTGGACGTCGAGCTCGGCATCAGACTCGTACCCGTCAAATATCTCGCCATACATGTCAGCTATGCGCTCTGGCGTGTCGCGCAGGCCCTCCCTCGTTGGGTCCTCGCCTATCTCGATTATGAGCTCGCGCACGAGCCCCCTTATGCGGTCATGGTTCATTTGTGCGCAAAGGGCCGGTGTGTCAGTATTTGAAGGTAGGGGCGCCTCCATGCGAATGGCGTCGCGTGCGCACGTTTCCGGCGTGCGTGTCAATACCCGCGGCCAAGCCTGCCAAAATTGTGCCCACAGTCGGCGCATTGCTTTGTCGGGCTTTCAGGCGACACGCAGCACCCCCCTCCCATGACCCGTCCAGGATCTTCAAAGGCCCAGGGCGCCGGATACCCCTGCACGATCCGCTTGATGTTGTGCGAGCCGCACGCCGGACACGGCTCGGGGCGGGTCCTGAACGCGTTTTGGCACTCTCTGCACACAAATGTCGGACGGTTGACGCTGCTGTCAGGCGGCATTGCGACAACGCCCAATTTGGCCCCGAGCTCCTCCCATTCTGCGTTCTCGGCATTTGGCTCCGCGTCGCTCCAGGCGTCGCCGCGCTTGTACACTATCGGCGCAATGTCCACGGATCGGCACGCGGGGCACTTTACGTACTTGTTCCTAAATTGCGCACCACAAGAGTCGCATGACCGGTTTGGCGCATTTGGCTGCCTGATGGGACTAGTGCCCGTCACCGCACGGCCGAGCTCCGCCATCCCCATGTTGGCAATGCTTGCCTCGCGCATGGGCATTCCCGGCGGCCTCATCCTCGCAGTCGACGCCGAACCGCACTCTGGACACCTCACTGTCAAGTCTGATCTAGATATAGAAACAGTTTATTAACATTTCTAATATTCCACACAAGTGCGAGAACTAGTGAGCACGCCCTAGATCGCGCCCATGAGCTTGTGCAGCTGCGGGACTACCCTGACCTCGGCATAGCGCTCGCTTGCGACATCATACATGCGCACAAGTGACTCTAGGCGCGGCTCCTCGACACCGCTAGTCGGCTGGATAAAGAGCCCGGCTATCGATGATGCGGGAGCTGCCGCAAACACCCTGTCAAGAAGCTCGCCAAACTCCACATCACCGGTCCTCGCGCTCACTACTATCTTTACATAGACTGTCTTTCCTGCGCGCACTGCGGCCTCTAGGCATTTTGTCGCCTCGTCGATGAGCCTCGCATAGTGCGCCGGCTCGCGCGCGACCTCCGAGTCAGCCGTCTTGAACTCGACCTTTAGTATGTCCATGTGGTCCATGACATGCGCAAAGCGCGCAGAGTCATAGCACGCTGACTCTAGGTACGTGCGCACGCCCCTGGAGCGCACGTGGCGCGCGAGCCCTGCGACGGCCTCGTGCTGGACCAGTGGCTCGCCTCCGGTAAAGTTGACCTTGTACGTGCGGTCCTGGAGCGACGAGTCGATGAGCGCACACGCCTCCTCCATCGTGTACTCTTTTCCCGAGCCGGCCGGAAGGGCCTCGGCCGTGTCGCAGTAAAAGCACGTGAACGGGCAGCCGGCGAGCCTCACAAAGAGCGTCTTTGTCCCGTAGAGGAGGCCCTCGCCCTCGATCGAGGTAAAGACCTCAAATATCCGCACGCCCATCGGCCCAGCCCCGCACGCATTGGGATTTATGTCATCGCTAGTGCATGACTGGCTCTTTGGTGTAGAATAGGCCGGCGACGAAAAAGACGGCGCCGAGGATGCCTATCAGGCTGCCTAGGAACTCGGCCGTGTCGGCCATGCTGCCGGCCACGGGGGGCACGAGGAGGGCCGCGAGCGCGCCGACTATGATCATCGGCACTCCCACGCCTGCGCATATCGCCCTTGAGGCCATCATCAGCGTGCGCCGCGGAGAATCTATATGAATTTTGGCGCTAGAACGGGTGGGGTTGCGGTCCTGGCCACACGGCATACGCCGCTAGGCCAGGCCCGGCTCGACTGTGTGGCCTAAAGGCGGCACAGGTCTGCCCCAGGGTGCGGGGCGTGCCCTGTTTAAGCATTGACCCATGCGGCAGGCGTGATGCCGATGCTGCGGACGCCATTGTCCCAAACCCAATGCGCGACCGCTTGCTATGACAACAGGGAATGAGGGTTGCGGTCCTGACCACACGACAATAGTCGCTAGGCCAGGACCGTCTCGAGTGTGTGACCTAAAGGCGACACAGGTCTGGATCGCATTGTCCGGCATGGCAGATTTAAGGCTTTTGACATGGGGCACGGGGCGGCTCGCCCTGAACTCTGATCCGCCGACGCCAGGCACCTTGGATGATCGCCGGCCCTCCCGCATAATCATTTTAAGGGGCATGATCGCGCAGAGGCCGCAATGGAACCCGGCACAAACGTCCTGCTCACGTTCGGCGACAGCTCTGGCAACCCGTCGCGCTCTGCAAAGGCCATAGCAGACACGCCCCACTATATCATAGTCACGTTCACGACGGACGTAAAAGAAGCGCACAGGATTGACGGGCGCATGGACAATCTCAAGAAAAAGTACTTTGACGGGCGCAGGCTAGAGCGTGCAGAGTTTCATGCCCGTGTTTTGCGACGGAGCCTGTTATGGCAAACAAAAGGCATGAAAAAGGCAAAAGAAAGCCTTGAGGCTATTTTTGATGACATTGTTGAAATTGTGCTGGACATGGATGCCATCATCAACGTAGTCATAATGGAAAAACGTCCCACAGGTGAAACATTACGATCAGATAACACAACGATCAAATCTTGGGGCTGTGCCTCTGTTCTACTCCGACGAACCCTCTTAAAATTTCCCCCAAACACAACAAACCTGACTCTGCTTGACACATCTGATGATGCAACCAACAGGGATGTGAACAATATCGTTATGCAGTATCTACAACCGTTCATCAATGTTGGCGGCTTTGCGGGCAGAACTGCCATGAGGCCAGTGTTTGTAAACTCTAGACTCTCCAATTTGATCCAATTGGCCGACATGGTTGCATATATCATGACCAAGGCCAGCAGACGTGATGCAGAAGAGTCGTTTGTCCGACGGTATGCCCTGCTAGAGCCCAAGATCTCTGGCATTTTTCGAGGGGCCGTGAACTAGTTGAGAATGCGGTCCTGACCACACGGCATACGCCGCTAGGCCAGGACCGGCTCGACTGTGGGACCTAAAGGCGCCACATATCTGCGTCAGGGTAGCGTGTGCTCTTTATTTAAACATTAACGTATATGGCAGGCATGATGCCAACACTGCGGATGCCATTGCCCGAACCTAATACGCCGCCTGCAATGGCAATAGGGAATGAGAGTTGCGGTCCTGACCACACGACAATAGTCGCTAGGCCAGGACCGTCTCGACTGTGTGGCCTAAAGGCGGCACATATCTGCGTCAGGGTAGTATGTGCTTTTTATTTAAACACTGGCTCATATGGCAGGCGTGGCGCCGATGCTGTGGATGCCACTGTCCTGTGACTTAATCTGTTACCGCCTGTCATAACAGCAGTGGAATGAGAGTTGCGGTCCTGACCACCCCACAATCGCAGCGAAGCCATGCCCGGCTCGACTGTGTGCCCGTAGGCGCCACATGTCTGAGGCGGTTGTCCGGCATGGCAGATTTAAGGCTTTTGACGCGCCCACGAGCACACTTACCCTGAACTATGATCTGCCGATGCCAAACACCTTGGATGATTACATACCCTCCCGGCTAATTATTTTGAAAGACATGATCGCGCAACGGCCACAATGGAACCCGGCACAACCGCCCTGCTCACGTTCGATGACAGCTCTGGCAACCCGTCACGCTCTGCCAAGAGCATAGCTGACATCCCACACCACATCACCGCCACGATCACCGCGCCGACATGATTGCGTATATCATAGGCAAGGTTAATGGAGACGAGGACGCAGAATCGTTTGCCCACTGGTATGCGTTGCTAGAGCCAAAGATCTCCCACATGCTCCGCCAGTCGACGCGATAGAAAATGATGTGGTCCTAACCATCCGACCAGTGCCGCATAGTCAGACCCGGCTCGACTGTAGAACTCGAAGGAACACTAGTCTGCGGAGAGTTATGGACGCCCAATATTTAAACACTTTTCAGTTTCACAGGCAAAAGCTGGCAACATGGATGCCCGTGCCTAGCAACGGAGAAGCACGACCCTGCTCAACTGTGGAACCCGTAAGCGCCACATATCAGGGGCGCGCTGTCCGGCACGGCAGATTTAAGGCGTTTGGGAAAAGGCGCGTGGGCGGCTCATCCGGGACATTGATGGCACCAAACATACGGATGATCGCCAGCCCCCGCCTAATCATTTTAAGGGGCATGATCGCGCAGCGGCCACGATGGAACCCGACACAAACGTCCTCTTTACGTTCGGTGACAGCTCTGGCAACCCGTCGCGCTCTGCAAAGAGCATAGCTGACACCCCACACTACATCACCGCCACGCTCACCATGGGCGCAAAAGAGGCGTATAGAATTGATGCGCGCCTTCAAGAGCTAAAGATAAAGCATTTTGGAAAGGATGACGTGGAACAGACGGACTTTCATGCCTATGCTCTGAAAAATCGTCTACTCAAATACACTAATAACATGGCACTCGCCAAAAAGCAGATGCATGTCATATTTGATGATATTGTCGAAATTGCGATAAATATGGATGCCATAATCAATGTTGTCATAATGGACAAGCGCCCCATAGATAACACGTTTAGATCACTAAACACGACAGTAAAATCTTGGAATCGCGCTTTTGACATACTTTACCAAACCCTTTTGCGTTCTCCTGACACGGCACACGTGATCTTGCTTGACCAGTATGATGATGTGACTAACAGAATTGTGGGCAGGATATTTGCACAAGCCCCAGACCCGTTTGTGGATATTGATACTTTGAGAACAACCGCCATGCCCGGACCAATGTTTGTGACATCTAGGTCGTGCAATCTGATTCAGCTAGCCGACATGATTGCATATATCGTAGCCAGGGTCAACAAGAGCAACGACGCAGGATTTTTTGCCCACTGGTATGCTTTGATAGAGCCCAAGATCTCCCGCGTGCTTTATGACTCGGTGGATTGATGAATGCGGTCCTGACCACCCCACAATCGCAGCGAAGCCAGGCCCGGCTCGACTGTGGAAGCCCTTAAGCACCACATGTCTGCCCCAGAGTATGGGGCGCTCTTTATTTAAACATTGACCCATGCGGCAGGCGTGATACCAACATTGCGAATGCCATTGCCCCGAACCCAATACGCCGCCGCCTGCAATGGTAATGGGGAATGAGAGCTGCGGTCCTGACCACCCGGCAAGAGCCGCGAAGCCAGGCCCGACTCGCCTGTGGAGGCTCGTAAGCGCCACACGACTGGGACGCATTGTCCGGCATGGCGGATTTAAGACTTTTGACGCGCCCCCGGGGGCAGCTCGCCCTAAACCATGATCCACCGACGCCAAACGCCTTGGATGATCGCCGGCCTCCCCCCTAATCATTTTAAGGGGCATGATCGCGCAGCGGCCGCAATGACACCCGACACAAACGTCCTGCTCACGTTCGGTGACAGCTCTGGCAACCCGTCGCGCTCTGCAAAGAGCATAGCTGACACCCCTTACTACATCACCGCCACGATCACCATGGATGCAAGGGAATCGCAGAGGGTTGGCCTGTTCATGCACGAGCTCAAGAAAAAACATTTTGGCGGGCGCAAGCTAGAGCGAGTGGAGTTTCATGCTCATACCATGAAAAACCTTCTATTCAGGCACACAAAAAACGCAGATTTGGCCAAAATGCACTATGATGCCATATTTGACGGCATTGTGGACATTGTGCTGAACATGAACGCCACAATCAACGTGGTCATAATGGACAAACGCCCTTCCTCTGACACACACCAGTCATCACAAACAACAGTCCAGTCCTGGGGTTATGCCTCTTTTCTGCTCCGACGAACCCTGCTGAGCTCTCCCCCCGGCAAGGTGAGCATGATCCTGCTTGACAGGTATAATGACGAGACCAGCATGACTGTTGGCAAGACCATTGCGCAAGCCTTGCGCCCTATTGCGGCTGCAGGCGGGCCTATGGGTCGACTCGTCATGCCTAGGCCAGTCTTTGTGAATTCCACGTCTTGCAGCCAGATTCAGCTGGCCGACATGATTGCGTATATCATAGGCAAGGTTAATGGAGACGAGGAACCAGAATCGTTCGCCCACTGGTATGCGTTGCTAGAGCCAAAGATCTCCCACATGCTCCGCAAGTCGGTGCAATAGGAAAGGATGCGGTCCTGACCACCCCGCAAGAGCGGCGAAGCCAGGACCGGCTCGACTGTGCTACCTATGGGCCGCACACATCTGCCACCGCGTGAAATACGACCCCAATTTAAACACTGACTCGACACGTGGCCACGAGGCCGTCCATGACCTCCAATGGAGGCCATGAGGTGGGAGTTGCGGTCCTGGCTATCCCGCAACTCGGCACACCAGGCCCGGCTCGACTGTGGCACCCGTAGACGCCACATATCTGCTCCAGCGTGGAATGCGATCCACATTTAAGCACTGACTCGACACCGTGGCCACGAGGCCGCCCGTGACCCCTCAAACGGAGGCCATAGGGGCGAGCTGCAATCCTGGCCATCCCACAGCAACCGCAAGGCTCGACCTGACTCGTCTGTGACGCGGCCTCTGGGCACATGCCAAATTCGGGCCCCTCGGCGCGCCCACGCGCACGCGCGCAGACTTATCTTTAATTATGCGCGCGTTTGCCGCCTTGCCCATGGGCCTATTTGACAGGTTGCGCGGCGAGGACGAGGGCGGAGTCAGCGCAGCAGCACCAGAGCAGGGCGAGGCAGGCAGGCCGGCCGGCCCGTCAGCGCAGGATGCGCCACAGGGGCAGGCAGGCGCCGAGAGGACCGGCGCGCAGGATGGAAGCGAGCTTGGAATCAGCGCGCTCATGGGCCGCAGGGCCAGCCTCGAGGCCGCCGTCGACGGCGTCGGCATAATGATAAAGTCGCTAAAGGACAAGCGAACCGTCCTAGAAAAGGAGATCGAGGACGAGTCCGTCGAGGTAAAGAACCTGCGCGAAAAGCTCGTAAAGATCCAAGAGTACATCGAGGAGGAGCGCCGCGGCCTAGCGGCACTAAAGGAGCGCCGTGCAGCCGTCGAGGCAGCAGCAGTCGAGGCCGCCGAACGCATGGCGACGCTTCGCGCGATGATAACGGAGCTCGACGAGATCGTCAACGCCGAGTCATCTAGGACGCGCGCATTCCGCGAGTCAGGCCGGCCCGATGATAGACCGGGCACGGCATAGGCGCACACCCCCAAAACCTGCGCGCATATCTATCCCATGGAGTGCTGTGCACGACTTGGATCACGCACATATTCGACTTGCGCTGCGCGTCGAGTGAATGCTCCCATGACCTGTACCTTGCCAGTCGGCGCTAGGGCGCGAGTCGGCGACAACTCTGCCCCATGACATGCGCCAGTGTTATTATGGCCCTCACGGCACTGCCATGTGATGACCTGGAGCCTCCACGAGTCAGCCTCGCTGGCCATCTCGAGCCTGCTTGCTGACTGGTCCTGCATGCCGGCGCCACTGCCGACATCTGCTGCGCCGCAGGGCGTGCCGCTTGACTGGGCCGCGCACGCGGCCTGGTCGCTCCTCTCGGGATGGTGGTACTCGGGCTATTTTGGAAACTCGGCCCTGCACTGGCTCGACTATGTGGGCATGGCATTCCTCCTGGGATCAAGCGCCCTCTTTGGTCTTGGCATGCGCGGAACATTTGACAGCCCGCGCAGCTCCGTTCCCCGCCCTGGCCTGCTAGGGCGCGATCCCCCACTCGTCGGCATTGTGTGCGGCCTTGCGCTGGTGCCATCGGGCATCATTGTCTGGCTTGGCCTGGCCTGCTCGTGGGTATGAGATTTCGCGAGGAGAAAAAAACACTATTGCGCACAGACTCTATTGCAGGCGCGCTAGAAGAACTTTGACTCTGATGTCTCGGATGTCGACTCGCCGACCTCTGCGGGCATCTGCGGCAGGTTTCCGCCGACGTTGACCTCGGCGACAGCACCTGCCTCCTGGAGTATGCTCTCGGCCTCGGGCGTCATCGTCGTGTCCTGCCCAAAGGCGCCACCGTCGCCAAACGACTCGCCGACCATGCCGCCAAGAACCTCGGACATTCTCGATATCTCCTGGTCTGCGCCTGGCATGAACTTTGAGAGTGAGGACTTCATGCCGTTCATCACGCCGATCGTCGGCATTATCGCAACTAGCGTGTCGCCCACGTCGTGCGCCGTCGTGAGGCGGAGCTCGACCTTTTGGAGGGCCATGCGCGCGTTGCCTAGAACGCGCGAGACCTTGCGTATCTCGATGAGCTCGCACGAGAGGACCTTTGCGCCGGCCGTGTCGTGGCGCTGTGTCGCCTCTACAACCTTTGAAAAGACGGCCGCGTCGCGATCGCGCAGCTTTGCGAGCATTGCGTCAAGCTTTGTGCCCTGTTTCTGAATCCTCGCTATGGCCGCCTCGACCCTGGGCTTTAGCGCGCCTTGCGGCTTTACGAGCGAGCCGACCTTTGTGCTGATTCCCTGCTGTTCGGGCCTATTCCATGTCTTTTGAAAGCTTGCCATGCCTATCGATATGTGCGTTGGCCCAAAGGGCTCTTAACCCCGAGTGTGAGCTTGGTTTGACAAGGGCTAAAGCTATATTTACGCCCCCCACGCGTGGGTTCCCCGTGAAGGCCCGCCTAGTCACGCTAGTCATCATCGCCGCAGTCGCAGTCTGCGCGTACGCCTTTGCGACGACGTTTTCAGGCGATATCGACTCCCACGAGCCGGTCTTTCACGCCACGCTTGCCGATCCCGCGCTCTATGAGAACGGCGTCTATGCGAGGACAGTCGAGCTGGCAGCCGGCACGCACGAGCTGCGCTTTGTGCCCAATGGCGACTCGCCGCCGCGCCTCACAGTCACAGTCGGCGGTGATGGCCTGACGGCGTTCTCCGAGACCTTTAGGCTCACAAGCGAGCGCCAGGGAACCGAGGCCGCCGAGTACTATACGTGGGACTATATCGGCCACCGCGCCCTAGAGGTCGCCGCCGCCGGCGCGCTCACGGTGACTGTGGACCCAAACGGCTCTGTGAACGGATCCGTCTCAGTCAGCCTGTACGAGAAACCGTGACCCCATTGAACGGGGAGCATGGGGAGATTGCCTCCCGGCCCCTGCCGAGGCAGGGCGTGTTCTTGCGCCCCCTGGGGTCACCGTCGCAGTCGTGGATTTTGCAACCTTCAACTGCAATCCCCCTATAACGGCCTGAATATATAACACTTGGCATGAAATATTCCAATAAAACATCAGAAATGTTGAAATTTCTGATCAGGGCAGTCACGTTATTAGGGCGCCTTGCGCGCCAGAACGCCATAATGCGCTCGCGCGTGCGGCTCTACATACTACTCGCGTCGATCTGGTTTGTCATCTCGCTGCCCCTCCCATGGCTCATCGGCAACGAGGCAGTCAGCGACGCGTCGCTGTATACGATACTTGGGATCGTCGGAATAATGTCCATACCGTTTGTGATGCTAGGCATCGTCTGGTCGGCGCGCCCCGAGCTGGCATCCTGAGATGGACGCCTCTGGCTGGCTCTGCGCACTCGGCGAGCCGCCAATCCCGCACGCAATGCCCGAGCTCGCAGTGGCCATGGCGGCACTCGGCGAGGCCTCTGGTGCCGTCATGGCGATATACGCCGGCGAGCACGGGACCAGGGAAAAGGATGACGGCTCGCCGGTGACTGATGCGGACATGTCATCGCACCGCATCATATCTGACTCACTCGCAAAGACCGGCCACGCCGTGCTCTCCGAGGAGGGCGAGGCGTCCTCGCGTGCGGCTGCCGAGACTGCGTGGATTGTGGACCCCCTTGACGGGACGGCTGACTATGTCGCGCGGACCGGCGAGTTTACGATAATGGCCGGCCTAGTGCGCGTCGGAAGGCCAGTCCTCGGCGTTATCGTGCAGCCGGCCGCGCGCGCAGTCTTTGTGGCGCAGGACGGGGCCGGCTCGTTTCGCGGAGTCGAGGGCGCCTGGAGCAGGCTACGCGTGGGGCCTGAACGCGAGACCTCCGAGTGCCGCGCAGTCTGCAGCAGGAACCACCTCTCTGACGTGGACCGCGCAGTCCTACAGTCACTCGGCGTCGCCGAGACGGTTCCGGTCGGCAGCTCGATAAAGGCGTGCAATGTAGCTGCCGGCACGGCTGACATTTACGTGACGACGACAGACAGGATGAAACAGTGGGACACGTGCGCGTCATGGTGTGTCGTGACAGAGGCCGGCGGGCGCATGACTGACGCGCTCGGCGGCGAGCTGGAATATGGCCCGCAGAGCGTCGCGCACAGGCATGGAATAATTGCGAGCAGCGGCGGGCGCATACACGATATTGCAGTCGGCGAGTGCCGCGCGGCCCTGGCCTAGGCCAGCTTGCGCGATGCGAGAAACTCGGATATCTTTCGGGCCGACTCGGCGACGCCTTCGGACTGTGTGTCCACCGTTATGTCCGGCGACGGCGGCTCCTCGTAGGGGTCGCTCACGCCTGTAAACGTGGCTATCTCGCCGCTTCGGGCCTTTTTGTACATGCCCTTTACGTCGCGCTCCTCGCAGCGCTCTAGGGCGCACTTTACGTAGACCTCGGCAAATGCGTCGCCTGCGTTGACTATCTCGCGCGCGCGGCTGCGGTTCTCGATGTATGGGCTGACGAGCGATACTGCGACAGGCACGCCGTGGCCGTGGAGGAGGCGCGCGAGGTGGGCGACCTTTACGTTGTGCTCATCACGGCCCGCCTTTGTAAAGTCCTTGGGCGAGAGCCACTCGCGCAGCTCGTCGCCGTCTAGCATTGCCAGGTTTGGGATTGACTTTTGGAGCTCGCGCACGATGGTAGTCTTGCCCGAGCAGGGCAGGCCGGTCATCCATATCACAAAGGCCATCTCTGCAGTGCGCGCGCCGGGGGCTGCCTTAAAGGGGTTTGGGAGAGACTGCGCGACACCTAAATCCCCGTCAGGGCGCAGGCATGTCAGATGGCACACGGGGGCACCGCTCTGGCATGAAAAGGGAAGGGAGCCGCTCACTCGTCCTGGCCGCATACGGCCTCATTGTCGTCGGCGTTGCCGTCATCTCTGTTCACGCGCTGGGGTATGGGTGCTGAGCCGATGAACGACAGGCTGACGGCCGCATTCATGTACGTCGGAGTCGGCGGGATTGCGACGGGCGCTGCGATCATTGCAATGGAGGTTCTGGGCTTTGGGTGCTAACTCACTCGGGTATCTCGCCTACGAGGTCCCAGAGTATCGTGTCCTTGCCCCAAAAGACGGGCCACAAATCTGAGGATATGTCGTTGCGGTTGCCGCCGCGCTCGGCGAACTCTGTGTTCATGCACCCCTCGTACTCGCCATAGTCCGTCTCGGCGCACTCTGATGCTGCCCACGCCAGGGCGAGGATCGCCGAGCACCACTGGGCCTTGGCCTCTGCGCGGCACCCCTCGGCAATGTGCGCCGGCGTGTCATCGGGCCACTTCTCGGGCGTTATCGAAAAGATCGCGATATAGACCGTGCCGGCGGCGACAAAGACGCCGAGGCCGATGATGGCGATGTCAAACGCGCTGGGCATGGGTTGGGCGCGCGCGGGTGCCCCTATTTATCCAGATGGGGCAGGGGCGTGTGGGCGAGCGCGGGTGCCCAGGGCCTATCTGAGGTCAGGAACCGGCCGTCGTGGGCTTGCATGCCTGGCCGCGCACCTCTAGCCTGGCGTCTAGCAGGTCGAGCTTCCACATCTCCTTTGGATCCGGATACAGCGCGCCGTATTTCTGTATTAACGCGTCTCGCACCTTCATCCTTTCATGCACGGCATCGCGAATCTCCTTGGGGAGCTTGTCAAAATGGAATGCGCTGACCTGCAGGCCCGTTATGATCTGATCAACTGTCAGGGTGCGGTTTCTGCAATCGGGTGCGAACGTGTTCTCAAACTCTTGATCTCCGTCAGTCATTGGCGCACCTCTAGCCTGGCGTCTAGCAGGTCGAGCTTCCACATCTGCTTTGGGTCTGGGTACAAATCGCCGTATTTCTGTATTAATGCTCGCCGCACCTTCATTTCTTCATGCACGGCATCACGAATCTCCATTGAGAGCATGTCCATATGAAAGGCGCCGACCTGCAGGCCCGTTATGATCTGATCAACTGTCAGCGTGCGGTTCTCACAATCTGGAGCGAACGTGTTCTCAAACTCCCTCTCCCCGTCCATCGTCGGCGCACAGGACCTGCCAAATTATTAACTTTGTGACTATGGTGCGCCAATACGGGGAAATTGTTATAGGCCGGTGGTGTCCACGCGTGAACCATGTCGGGGCAGGACATGGCAGAACCTGACGCCATGGACAAGGAGGACATTGATGCGGCGATGGCCGAGCTGGACGCCTCGCTGCGCGAGCTGCGACGTGATCCAAATGATGCTGCGGCATACCGGCGCATGATCGCAGCTCTCGGATCACAGCACAGGGCCGACGCCGGCCTCGCTGCCCTCGACTGCGCCGCGCACCTTGACCCGTCTGACGCAGTCGCCTACATGGGGCGCGGATGCGCACTCTTGGCCCTTGAGCGTTACGATGGGGAGCTAGTGACCCTTGAGCGTTACGATGAGGCGCTAGCGGCCTTTGAGCGCTCGATTCTCCTAGAGCCCAGAGTTTTTGCGGCGCACTTGGGAAAGGGAACGGCGCTTCTGCACCTCGACCGTTACGAAGAGGCGCTCGTCGAGCTCGATCTCGCAATATCGCTGGATCCCGACCAGGCAGTAGCACAAAAGAATAGGGGCATCGCGCTTCTCTACCTTGACCGCCGTGCCGATGCCCTCGAGGCCATCGAGCGTGCGGCTGTCATGGCTCCGGATGATGAGGCCGTGCAAAAATGCCTTGGAATGGCGCTTCACAAGCTAGACCGACACGACGAGGCCATTGCGGCCTTTGAGCGAGCATCAGAACTGGCAGCCGACGATGCTGACGCGCACCTCGGTCGTGGATATGTGCTAGAGTCGCTGGGAAAGAACGACGAGGCCATCGACGCCTATCGCAGGGCAGTCGAACTGGATCATGCCTCGCCGGTGCCCATGTTTTGCTAGGGCACAAGCCCGTGTGAGCCCGCGCTGTTCGCCCTGTCGGCTCCTGACAGCTTGCGATCCCACACCTATAGTCTCGTGTCGAGCAGACGGAGCATCCACCTCTCCCTGTGGTCTTGGTAGCGCTGCCCGCCCTCTTTTGCCCCTGTCTGCCGCCTCTGCATCTCAACATGGACTGCGTCGCGAATCTCCTCGGGGAGCTTTTCCAGGTTAAATGCGCTGAATTGCAAACCTGTTATAATCTGACTGACTGTCAGGGTGCGGTTTTTACAGGCAGGCGCGAACGTGTTCTCAAACTCTTTCTCCCCGTCCATCGTCGGCGCACAGGGTCTGCCAAATTATTAACTTTGTGACTGCGGCGCGGCGATACAGGGAAATTGTTATAGGCCGGCGGCGCTCGCGCGTAAACCATGTCGGGGCAGGACATGGCAGACCGTGACACCATGGACAAGGAGGACACTGATGCGGCAATGGCCGAGCTGGACGCCTCGTTGCGCGAGCTGCGACGTGACCCAAGGGATGGCGCGGCGCACCGGCGCATGGTCATGGCCCTCGGCTCGCCACGCAGGGCCGATGCCGGCCTTGCGGCACTCGATCGTGCGGCGAGCCTTGATCCGGACAACGCGTCTGCGCACACAGGGAGAGGATGCGCGTTGACGATCCTCGGCCGACACGACGAGGCACTCGTCGCCTTTGAGCAGTCGATCTCTGTGCAGTCCGATATCCCTGCTGCGCACCTGGGAAGGGGAACTGCACTCCTAAACCTCAAGCGTTATGATGATGCCCTCGACTCGCTCGATCGCGCCATATCGATGGATTATGGCCAGGCTGCCGCACACAAGAACAGGGGCATTGCGCTGATCCGCCTTGGCCGGAACGATGATGCCTTTGATGCGCTCGACTGCGCCGTGGATCTTGCCCCTGATGACGGAGTCATGCACAGGTGCCTCGCAGTTGCGCTATACAGGCTGGGACGGCACGAGGATGCCATTGTGGCCTTTGAGTACGCCTCTGAGCTGTCTCCTGATGACGCCAAGGCGCACCTTGGCCGCGGGCACGTGCTAGACTCGCTCGGGCGCACCGAGGAGGCCATTGCTGCCTTTTGTCGTGCGATCGAGCTGGACGAGACCGTGCCCGTCCCCGCGTTTAGCCTTGCTATGCCCGGCGTGCCTGACTGGCTAAAGAACTCTGGGGACGGACCTCCGCCTGCTCGCCGAACTTGACTTGCGACTCCCTGCGTGCGTGCCTGGCCAAAGAACGGCTAGGCCCCGCAGTCGTTCTCCTCGAGCTCGGCCTCTATGCTGGCAAACTCTTCATCTGATATGTTGAGGTTTAGGAGCTGGGCGACGAGCTGCATGCACGTGTTGTCCGCAGGTGGCGGTGCCGTTCGTGGTGCAGATCGCTGGTCGGCTCCCTGCCGTGGCTCTGGTACCGCAGTCGGCGCGGATCGCTGCTCGGGCTCGCGCGTTGCCGCAGGTGCGGGTGCGGCCTCGGGCTCTGGAGCCGCAACTGGCTCTGGCGCAGGCGGCGTGGGTGCTGCCGAAGTTGCAGGCGGCTCCTCGGCCTCGGGTGCAGGGGGAAGCTCTGGAGCCGCAACTGGCCCTGGCGCAGGCGGTGGGGGTGGGGTGACAGCAGGGGCGGCCTCTGGCGGCTCTGGCTGCGGGACGGCCGGAGTCTCTGGAACCGCAGTCGGCGCGCCCATCGACGCCTCTGGCCCGGATGACGACCCTGTCCCCATTCCCAGTGCCGCATACAGCGGCGTCGCCCAGTGGCTATACGTGGGAAGCTGCAAGACTATGATCCCCGAGAGCGCGCCGGCTAGCACGAGTATGCAGACTATGCCATACCAGCGCATGGCCTAGAACCCGAGGCTTATTCTGTCAAAATAGCCATTGTCAGCGACGCTCTCTAGGTATCGCTTGTACTCGGCGTTTGACACGCTCGCCCCGGCGTGCCCGTTCCACTTGCCGTGCATGTGGTCGTCGCTGTTGAGCTCAAAGTATGGAGACTGTGCGGACGGGTCGCCTTGTATGTCAAAGTTGATGATTCCGGCACTCTGAAAGTACTTTAGGATGAGCCCATAGTCATCTATAGTCAGGACTCCCCTGCTGTATAGCGTCGAGAGGCGCTTTATCTTTGGCTCGTTGCGCTCGTCCGGAAAGAGCTCTGTTGTCGTTGGCGCAGTCGGGGACGGCTGCTGTGCCGGTGGTGTGGCCGCCTGTGGCACCTCTGGCGCAGTAAGGACAACTGTTACCGTGTGGTGTGTCTCCACATTAGTCAGCTGGTCAGTGACCCAGCATGTGGCCTCGTGCGTTCCTGCCGGGAGATCCCACCATATCACACCATCAACATCCCACCACATCCCACCAACAACATCCCAATACTCTTCGTTTATCTCACAGCCGATCCATGGCACGTCATAATAATCATCAGTGACGACCCGCTCACTCGAGCTCAGCCCGTACTCTGCCGTTAGGCCCACTCCCTCGATAGTCACATCGTTTGGTGATCTCAGGACTAGGGGCGGCTGGTTTGGCGGCGCATTTGGATCAAAGAATATCGTGTTTGACAGATGATGGGTGTCGGCGTGACCCTCAAAGACGACGTCGCAGCCCATCGTGTACTCTCCTGTCAAGAGAACCCAAGTGGCCACCGCCCCATCCCGGCCGTTATTTGGACTCCACTCCCAGTTCTGCTCGTCGCCATTAATGGAACAGCTGGCTTCATAGTCATAAACAACGTCATCGCCATAAAACGCCCAGAAGTCGTGGCCAAACACGCTATACGTCATTGTCACGCCGTCATCATTAATCCACACGTCTCCTTGCGTCACAGAGGTGTCGTGATGTCCATACGGCGTAAATTCTGCTGCCATGACAGGCGTGGTCACAAGCGTGACTGCGGCCAGTGCTGCGAGTATTGAAATTGCAACCATTCGATTCATGCCCCCCTGGGGATTATTTAAACTACACGAATGGTGCCGCCAGCACTAGAGTCGTGCCATGTCCGCACCGCTTTGTTCTACCGACAGCCCCGGCAGGCAAAACTCGCATGACTAGAGCGTGTTTATGCGATACTCGAGCTCGCCAATGTTGCGGCTGGCCTCGTGGCGATCTCCCTGGGGACCCGGCCTTCTCTCCTGCCTCACTCGCGTTATCCTCGAGCGTTCCAATGCGTTTCCTGCGCATATTCATTCATACTCGTGTGCGCTCTAGCCTATATCTTGGAGAACGCCCCGCACGACGAGCGTACACGCCTAAAATCAAATAGGGCGAGAGTTGCGTGCTTGACCATGGAGACTGACACACTAGAGAGATACATCGACATGGCACCTGTCCGTGAAAACGCCGCAACGCACGTGGGACACGGAGAGACGCTCATGGACCTGGGAAAGCCTGCTGAGGCGCTAGAGTCATTCGAGCGCGCAGTCTCGCTGGACATACGCGATGGGGATGCGCACATGGGCTGCGGTCACGCGCAGACGCGCCTCGGCCGGCCCGCGATGGCACTAGAGTCGTTCAGGTGTGCGGCCATGGTGAGGCCAGCTGATGCCGCAGCGCACGTGTGTTGCGGTGTGTCGCTGCTTGACCTCCGCAGGCCTGCTGAGGCCCTTGAGTCATTTGAGCGTGCGGCCAAGGCCGACGGCGGCGTCGACGCGCTAATTGGAGTGGGGCGCTCACTCCTTGCGCTGGGTCGCCATGGGGATGCGCTAGAGCCCCTAGAGCGTGCCTCCTCGTTGGATGCGTCAGAGCCCTCGGTGCATATCGCCGTCGGTCACTCGCTGCGTGGCCTGGGCAAGCATGAAGAGGCGCTAAAGTCTTTCGAGCGCGCAATATCGCTTGCGCCGGATAACGCGTACGCGCACATGTGCCGTGCCGGCACGCTACTTGCGTTCGGGCATCCTGATGACGCACTAGTCACCGCTGATCATGCCGTCGTACTTGATTCGAGCCTTGGCATGGCGCACGCAGTCAGGGCGCAGGCTCTGGAGATACTCGGGCGGGTCGATGAGGCCGAGGGCGCACGTGAATCTAAATAACTTCTAAGATTGTGTGACCTTTAGAATACGAGTAAATTTCAAATTTTTAAGGCAAGTGACACAAGATCAAACCTTTGTCATATTTTCCAAATTTTTATTGCCATTTCAGCAAATTTTTCTGCCCTATGATTAATCGTCTCCTTGTTCCATTTTTTATATTCTTCTAGTTCTTTTGTAACCTTAATGTTTGATTTTATGTATACTTTTTTTCTCTTTTCTTTAAATGGTGCAGAAGACGCAATACCGTTATCTTTTTCTGTCAACAATGCTAAATTCCCAATTGTCGCTAGTAAGTCATCGTGGTCATCACGTTCAATATGGCTCCAATGTTTGCGATCTTTTGGCATAATGTGTTCTACTGTGATTGGTGATCTCAGTCCGAGTTCTGGACTCGCCCCCATGTGAAATTCCAATTGTTTAAGTACATACCGGGCTGTTTGAGTATTTAGGTTTTTATCTACAAATTTTCTTTTGAATTCTTCGTCAGACGGATAAACAGCACTATCTTTCAATATTGTTTTGATTGAGCCATTGTCGAGTTTCTTTGAGTTACGAATATTTCTAGCAATTTTTGCCATTGTTTGTTCTAATACTGTTGCGTGAGTGTTTCCTATAGTTTTACTCCTAAAAAAGAAAAGAAGCATCATATGTACTAACTGTCTGTATGCTTTGTGGTTTTTTTCTTTTTGTGCCTTTGCAATTAACAGCACTATTTTCACAACCTCGCTATTCAATTGATTTAGCATTTTTAAGTCGTCTATGATCTGGCTATCTCTCCCCCACATACTATTATATTGTATGGGATCATGTAAAGCAACAAATATCTCAGCTTGTGTGTGAAGATCACGAACATAATTAGTAATTTTTTTTCCTGTTTTAGATTTTCTCATACGCTCACTAATCTTTTTATACAATTCCCGTTTTGCAACGTTCTCATAATTTGCAATCCAAAAATGTCGAACATACAAATTTATTTTTTTAGTGCCGACCACACCAATCATTTCTTCCCATCTCGTGTTGATCAAATCACGATCTTTTGGTTTAGAACACTCAATAACGTGATTTTTGATCATATCGCTTATTGCAAGTGGCATTCCTCGCTCGTTTAATGTTTCAAAAATTCTGTATGCGTATTCAGTCGTGTTTACATCTATCTTGATAATTGTAAAGACGTCTAGCACTATACTTTGTAATTTCACATATTCTTTGATTTTACTTCGCATGATTTTTTTTAGATTATCATAAAACTCACAATATGCAAAAGCTAACCAGAAGTTAGGGTCAGTCTTCTGCTGATATTTTCTTTTTGTCAAGAGATCTTTTTTATCCTTTGCAGATCCTTGTTTTATAATATAATCATTATAAAATTCTTTATTGTGTCTTCCTAGTGTGATATTAGATATAATCTTTTTGTGTTGGTATTTTAGACCATGGTTATTCGTACTCTCTGCGCCATCATTCAGATCTAATAGGAGATCACGAATGACTGCAATAAACACGTTGGCCGTTGCCAGCCGCTGCTGTCCGTCTGCAACTATTTGTTTATCGCCATCTCTTATGAAGACCATGGGTCCAAAAAAATATTGAAACTGTGTTTCATGTTTAATCTGATCGTATGCGTACATGACATCTTTGAAAAATTGTCCAATTTGTTCTTTTTCCCACGCATACCGTCTTTGGTTATTGGGCACGATGTAGCGATTCTTGTCAGACAGCACATCCCCAAAACTGACACTCTTGGCGTTCATTGTGCGTGCCGCATTCACGTGATTGCCTACACTATAGTCATTTATAACTGTGATCCATATATCAAGGTATGCTTGAAGATATGGCAATATCTGGGCAGAGGCTCCCCCTGCAATAGAGTATTATATTCTGCGCCTAGCGCCAGGCCATGCGCAACACACTAGGGGGTCGCCCCTATGAGGTCACGAGCTCGGGGGGCAAGTATACCTTCAAGTTCTACCCACTCGCCAAGAACGCCAAGAACCCCGACGCCGTGATCTTTCGGCTGACCGTGACCGGCGACGAGCTCAAAAAGCTCTCAAAAATCGCCTCTTAAGGGTCTTTAAAAACAAATTTCCAAACCCTTTTTATTAGACTTCCTTCAGGGGCGCCCCCATGGGCAGATTTGACCGTGGCCGGGGAACCGGCGGCGAGGTGTACGGCTTTGACGCTATCCGAGGAGTGCAGGCAGGCCGCGAGTTTTACATCGCCATGTGCCCGCTCAAGATAATCCCAAAGCTGTTCATCTTCAACGAGCAAGAGCTCCCGCCCCAGATGCGCGCCCAGCGCCTCCTTCGAATGTCCAGGATTCCAAGGATTGCCAGCTATATCCTAGACAACCCTGCTGACTATGTATTTTCTTCATTGACCGCATCAGTCGACGGCACTATGAGCTTTGATCCCGAGCCGTCGCTTGGCGAGGATGGCAAGATGGGCAGACTTCACATCGCTATGAACTCGCGCATGCTGATCAACGATGGCCAACATCGCAGGGCGGCAATAGAGGAGGCGCTAAAGCATCGCCCTGACATAGGCAATGAGTCTATCTCTGTTGTCTTCTTCAAAGACAAGGGACTAAAGCGCAGTCAGCAAATGTTTGCAGATCTCAACAAGCACGCAACAAAACCCTCAAAATCACTTGGAATACTGTATGACCACCGTAGTACATATTCACAATACATCGTACAGTTAGTCACTGATGTCGATATTTTTCATGGGAGAACAGAGATGGAAAAGACCTCGCTCTCCAACAGAACATCAAAGTTCTTTACGCTAAATGGCATATCTGATGCAACAAAGCAGCTCTTACACATCACGGGAAGCACAGTTTCAGATAAAAAAAAGCCACTTGCTTCAGAATACTGGAACCACGTGGCACGGAACATACCTGAATGGAAACTGCTTGTAGACAAGAAAATGACCGCCTCGGAGATCAGAAAAGAGTATGTTCATGCCCACACAAACACACTCAACGCGCTCGGAATGGCAGGATTTGTCCTAATGTCAGAGTTTCCTGACACCTGGAAGCAAAAGCTCAAGGCGCTCCAAAAGATCAATTGGCTTCGGGACAATCCTGACTGGGAGGGCAAGCTCGCCCTGGATGGTCGCATGCTCAAGAACAAAAAGGCATACCAACGGGCAGCCGACCTTATACTTCGCAAGTGTGGCGCGTCATCTGGCGCGCGGCCGGTGGGTCAATAGCATGGCCTCATCCGTCTTTGAATCACGAAAGCTGGATGACATCTATGGCGAGATCCGTGATGTGTATGTCTCAGATGCGCGGCCCTGGATCCTGGGATTTTCGGGAGGAAAGGATTCGACGTGTATGGTTCAGCTAATCTGGGGAGCACTGGCATCGCTGCCAAAGACAAAGCTCAAAAAGGCAGTCTATATCATCTCGTCAGACACACTTGTAGAGTCTCCAAAGATAGTCGAGCAGATCACCGCCTCACTTGACATGATGGAGACGGCCGGAAAAAAGGCCGGACTTCCCATCTCGACAAACCTGGTTCATCCAGAGATCAAAGACACTTTTTGGACATGCCTGCTCGGAAAGGGGTTTCCGGCACCGACCAACATGTTTCGGTGGTGCACGGATCGCCTAAAGGTGCGCAATGCTGACCGCTTTATCAGGGAAAAGGTCTCACAGTATGGCGAGGCAATCGTCGCACTGGGAACCAGAAAGGACGAGAGCGGCTCACGCCACCAGCTCATGAACCTCTACGAGATAAAGGGCAGCCTGCTCTCGCGCCACTCAAAGTTCGCCCAAACCTATGTCTACACCCCGCTGCGAGACTTTACCACCGATGATGTCTGGAACTATCTGCTCCAGAACAAAAATCCGTGGGGCGCAAACAACCGTGACCTCCTTGCGCTGTACCAGAACGCCAATGCGGCCGAGTGCCCACTAGTCGTCGACTCTAGCACTCCAAGCTGTGGTAACTCGAGATTTGGGTGCTGGGTATGCACAGTGGTCGACAGGGACGCGTCCCTGGAGAACACGATCGAGAATGGTGGGGAGTGGATGCAGCCACTCCTAGATCTGCGTGCGATACTAAAGGAGACGCAAGATCCACAAAAGCGGCGTGACGTGCGCGAGCTACGCCGCAGGGATGGCCATATGCGCCTCATAGACAAGGCCCAACGCCGGTCACTGGACGACGAGCTCGCAAAGTCAACGTCAGTAGACGAGATGATACGCAAGGGTGACCCCTATGACATCTTGACGCCGGGGCCGTACACGATGGAGTTTCGTAAAGAGTTCCTCGAAAAGCTCCTTCGTGCGCAAGAGCAGGTCAGAAAGACCGGTCCGGATCCCAAGATTAATCTCATCCTAGAGGACGAGGTTCGCGAGATACAGAGGCTCTGGCGCATGGAGTGCGGTGACTGGCAAAACTCGGCGTACCGCATATACGCAGACGTGACTGGGAACCAGATCACCGAGGACGGCGATGATCTGGGCGCCTTTGGCGCACTAGAGCAGGAGGCACTAGAGTCCTCATGCAAGGGGCACAACGTCCCCCCGCTACTCGTGTCCCGCTTGCTCAACGCCGAGCTCGAGTCACAAGGTATGACGCGCCACTCGGCAGTATACCCAAAGCTCAACAAGATACTCTCTGAGGAATGGCGTGATGATCTAGATGAGATCGTCGATGACCTAAAGGAGCGGCGCCAGCGGCGCATTGATTATGGGGGTGGCTTGATACGTTAATCCGGCGCATAGAGCTGACCAACTATGGGGCATATGGAGACCACAACTCACTTGACATGACTAGCACTGCAGAAAGCCCGATAGTCCTAGTTGGCGGCATGAACGGCGCGGGCAAGACGACGCTCTTTGAGTCAGTCGTGCTTTGCCTCTACGGGATCTCTTCACTTGACGGCCGCATCACGCAAAAGTCATACGAGGCATACTTGGCTAAACGGGTTCACAGGAAGGGTGGCATAGCAAGCCATGATGGCTCTTCCATATCGGTGACGTTCCAGATATCGCATGCCGGCAAGGTATCCGAGTACAGGGTGTCGCGTTCATGGGGAACCGACGGCAAGTCCGAATCGCTCTCCATCCAGTCCGTGGATGGGGATCAACTGTCTACCGTTGACATGGATGCGAGCGGCTGGCAGTCATTCATAGACGGCCTTGTGCCCAGGGGAATCGCGAGGCTGTTCTTTTTTGACGGCGAGCGCATCGTCCGCATGGTCGAGGAGGGAGAGTCTGCGGTGGTAAAGTCCTCCTTTGACACGCTGCTGGGTCTTGACATTGTTCGTCAACTGCGTCGTGACCTAGAGGTCAACATGATGCGAAACATGAAGGGGGGCAATGCGCACATCAAGAGCGAGTTTGAGCGCCTGACTGCAGAAAAGGCGGCTGCCGATGAGCGCGTCGCGAGGCTGTCTGACCGGCGCGCCTCCAAGCAGGCCTCGCTTGACTCTGCAGTATCCGACGCAAAAGAGGTAGAGGCGACCATTAACGCACTAGGCGGCGGCTTTGCGGCACGGCGCGCCGAGATAAAGGCAAAGAGGGACGCCGCTGCCAAACTGCGTGACTCGATCGTCTTTCGCATCAGGGAGATGTGCGGCGGCTCGCTGCCGTTTGCAGTCATACCGGAGGAGACTGCCGCAGTCACGTCCCAGATACACGACGACCGGCAGCTCGAAATCCGCTCAATGACGGCTGCTGCCATAAAGGAGGCCGCCGAGCGCGCCAAGGAGCGCCTGTATGACGATGACGTTTGGGACACCCTAGAGGATGGATCAGACCTGCGCTCACTATTGATCCCAAAGATGATCTCGGCAATCAGGCCGCCTCGCAAATCCGCCAGCAAGCGCGTGTTCGACCTCTCGCGAGAGCAGGAGGAACAGATACTCTCCACGATTGGCAACGCAAATGGCGCGGCGACTGCGGCGCTAAAGAATGATGCTGACGAGCTGATTAAGACCGAAGAGGAGATCCATCGTCTTGATCTTGCGCTCACTAGCGCGCCTGATGATGATGAGATCGGACCGATGATCACCAAGGTTGCCAAGACACAGTCCACACTCGGCATGCTAGAGGCCGAGATCAACCACATTGACGAGGAGATCTCATCACTTCGGGCGCTCTCAAACCACATTCAGGTAAAGACACGTGATGTCATAACACAGCTCTACAAGGACAAAAAGGCAGGTGTTAGAGTAGAGCTCACAAAGCACGTGCAGCTGGCACTGGACGACTATGCCACAAAGCTCGCCGACAAAAAGCTCGCACTGTTGGAGACTAACCTACTGGAGGCCATACTTGTGCTTATGCACAAAAAAGGCTTAATTGACCGCGTGAAGGTGGACAGAAAGACATATGCAATCACACTGTACAAAAAGGATGACATTCCAGTTCCAAAGGACTCGCTCTCAAAGGGAGAGCAGCAGATGCTCACAACTGCCGTTCTTTGGGCGCTGGCTCGCACGTCCGGCCGACCCCTGCCGTTCATGATCGACACGCCGCTGGCCAGGCTTGATGCCGGACACAGGGCAAACTTGCTAGAGCGGTTCTTTCCGGTGGCATCGCACCAGGTAATCATATTCTCAACTGACTCGGAGATTGGTCCCGGCGAGCTTGAGAAGCTTGGTCCACACGTTTCAAGGTCATATGCCATAGAGTATGATGCCGAGAGGGATCGAACCGTTCCGCGTGAGGGCTACTTTGAGGAGGCGTTGCAGGTTGCGGTTTAGCCGCCTTCGCATGAGCCAAAGGTCACAGTCACACCTGTCGATGCTAAAGTCCAGAACCGGACTAACACCCAACATCATGGGCCGCTTTGCGATCTGCCTCTCGCTCCAGGATCCGTCACCGCCGAATCCTGACGAGTACGACGAAAAGGGCTCCGAGATACACCCGTCAGTCATGTTCGGCGAGTACGAGCCGCTGTTTATGGCTCTGATGGTCAAGCGACTTGAGCGCGACGGGCTGGATCCTGAAAAATACCTCAACCCAATGATCAGGGCACACTTTAACCGCGGGACAACGGCGCTCTTTCCGCGAATACGTGGACTTGCTGACATTTACACAATGATATCGCAGGCGAACAAGCAATGAATCTCCCCGTATACCTCGATCATCACTCGACGACTCCTCTTGACCCGCGCGTCCTAGAGTCCATGATGCCATACCTGACCGAACGGTTTGGCAATGCGTCTAGCACTGACCACACATACGGGGCAGACGCGTCTGCCGGCGTGGAAGAGTCGCGCCTCAAAATCGCAAAGGCGATAGGCGCACGACCCGAGGACATTGTGTTCACTAGTGGCGCCACAGAGTCTGACAATATGGCGCTAATCGGGACGATGAACCACTATGCGGATCGTGGTGACCACATGATCACGTGCGTGGCCGAGCACAAGGCAGTTCTTGATGCCGCACGGTACCTCGAGTCCATTGGAAAAAAAGTCACACACATTCCAGTGGACAGTGAGGGAAATATTGACCTAGGTCAGCTCGAAGCTGCAATAACAGAGCAAACGGTGCTGATATCCATAATGGCCGCCAACAATGAGATTGGCACCATACACGACATTGCCAGTATTGGCAAGCTGGCGCATGACCGCGGCGTCATATTTCACACAGATGCGGCACAGGCAGTTGGACACATCGACATGAATGTCGAAGACATGAACATTGACCTCATGTCACTTTCTGCCCACAAGCTGTACGGCCCCAAGGGAGTGGGCGCCTTGTATACCCGTGGCATCAGACCGCGAGTTCGTCCCTCACCGATCATGTTTGGCGGCGGTCAGGAACGGAGCCTAAGGTCTGGCACCCATAACGTTTCTGGCATTGTGGGGTTTGCAAGGGCACTAGAGATAGCTATACTGGAGATGCATCATGAAAATGAGCAATTTGCCGCATGGAGCAAGCTTGTGCGCTCTGAGCTTGGCAAGTATGGTGCGGTTAACGGGACTCTCCAAAACCGCCTCCAGCACAACGTTAACATGAGATTTGACGGGATTGAAGGCAAGGCCGTCATTAACTCCATCTCAAAGGAAGTGGCCATATCGGCAGGCTCTGCATGCACAACACAGGTGACTGAACCGTCACACGTGCTGCTATCCATTGGACTGAGCGAGGAGCAGGCTCACACGTCGATTCGCCTGGGATTTGGCAGATTTAACACCAGTGATGAAATTGACTTTGCAATTGACAAAATCAGCTCAACGATCACAATGTTGGAGAAGATCCGAGCATGACGTTATCCGCTGATCTGCAAGCAAAACTCTATTTCGTCATTGTTGACCGGAGAGATGCTTCCCTCTTTCAGTCACTCATGCTTTCTACAGACGATACACCCAAATGGGGACTTCGCCAGCATGACAAAACCCTTTGGGAACAACTTCGCCGTGGTGATGTTATCTACATGATGCTTGAAGGTGATCACCGATTTTCAATCCAGGGTTCGGTATCTCAAACAGAAATTAACCCTGATCTCCCAAAGCAGTGGGGCAGTAGCTTTAGAACAAGAATGATGGTTCACATTGTTTATTTTAATGCCACTCGGACTGTTCAAATACCGCGCCATGAGCTGCTTGACCATGCCGATGATCCTCACACCAAACACGCTCCAGGATTGCACAAAATACAAGAACATAAAATTGATAATATTATGAATAGGCAGGTTCCAGTCAGCCCTACGACATCTGGTTTCACTGTTTTACCTATTGATCTAAACGGCCCCCCTGACCAAATTAAGCATGACACAGTCCGGTTTATTCGTGACACTAAAAAATCCCGTGAATTAAAAACGTTATACGACAATAAATGCCAAATTTGCGAATATCGTCTAGAAATTGATGCACAAACACATTACTCTGAAGTGCATCATATATGGCCTTTACATGACGGCGGTGACGACGATTTTGATAATATGATTGTATTATGTCCAACACACCACGCTGAATTTGACTACGGGATCATTTGTGTGAACGAACAGGCGACTGGCATAATTGACAGACGCTTTAACAAAGTTGGGAATTTTACTATAAAGGTGCCTCACCACATATCTCTCAAAAATATTAAATATAATCTGGAACGGTTGACTCCCGCATGAGCCTAAATAATCTAAATCTCAAAAATACGTATGATTCACGCATTGATGATATCTATAACGATTTTTTTAACAAGGTTTTATCAAACTCTTATTTGTGCCACAGGATTGGCGGCGTGTTCACCTCTAAAAATTTTGCAGCGTGTGCAGCAGGAATGCAAGATTTTATTCAAAATGATGGAAAGATGGAGCTTGTGCTTTCACCCATATTTTCTCCTGAAGACGCTGACGCAATATATAATGAAGTCATCACTCAGGAAGACAAAATCGCTGAAACTTGGATTAAACAAATTGACGAAATTAAAGATAAATTTGAAGAAGATCATACCAAGGCCTTAGCGTGGCTCTTGAAAAATAAACACCTTGAAATCAAAGTTGCCATACTTAAAGACCAATCTGGACGCCCAATTGATGCCCAACATCTCCCTAATGTGAGCGCTCTTAAAACAAAAATTGGTGTTTTTCATGGGAAAAACAATAGTGAGTTTGTCTCATTTAAAGGCAATATAGACTTTGACGATCCGACAATAGGCGAAGTCTATAATTTTGATGTTTTTCGTTCTTGGGATAATAGTGAACGTTTACGAGTCGACCAACATTACGAAACATTTTTGAAATATTGGAATAATGCAATATGTGATGATGATGATAACAAGCGCATAATAACCGTAATCGATCTGCCTACTGCAATTCGAGATAATTTAATCGCCAAAGCGCCTGAATCAAAAGATCTATTGAATTTAAAATATCGACCCCAGCCACGCTCTTATCAAAAACAGGCCGTTGAATCTTGGCTTGCCAATAACGGAACGGGTGTTTTTGAAATGGCTACTGGAACCGGAAAAACCATAACTGCCATGTATGCACTCGATAAAATATCTGAACAATGTGATAGTCTTCTTGTTGTGGTTGTTTCTCCTTTTAACACTATTGCTGACCAATGGCAATCTCAGTTCATGGCTGCAGGATTTGATCATGTTTCTACTCTGAACAACCCTAATTGGAAACGCAACGTCCGTGACGTTATAACTCTTTTAAATTTAGAAGCTTCCTCTGGCGTTAATGCTATAATTACTTCTTATGTAACGTATGCAACTCAAGATTTTATTGACTTGATCCAAACTTGCCAGGTACCGATCATGTTGTTAGCTGATGAAGTTCATCACGCTGGCGCGCCCCAAAGACATCGAGGCCTATTGCCAGATTATACCTACCGTCTTGGACTCACTGCAACCTTTGATCGATATTATGATGAGTTTGGCACTACAACGCTGTCTGATTATTTTGGTAAAACTGTTTTCAAATATGATCTTGAACATGCTATTAAAACCAAAATTTTAGTTGGATATTATTATTATCCATATTATGTTGATTTAACTATTGATGAATATGATAAATACATATCTGCAACTAATCGTATCGTCATGTTGTTGGATCGCCGCAAAGATGAAGATGTCGAAGCCGAACTCGAGATGGCTCTAATTTATCGTTCTCGGATAATCCGTGATGCCGAAAACAAAATTCCACAATTTCGTGAGATCATCAAAAATCACCCTGATTTAAAACACACCTTAATTTACTGTTCTGAAAAACAAATGCGTGATGTTCAAACTATACTTATGCAATCAGCTCCGCCTATACTCTCAAGAAAAATAACTGCGGATAACCCAAAAAATCCCATAGAACGTATGCAAATACTACGTGATTTTGCAAATGAAGATTATCACGCAATTGTAGCAATTGGGGTGTTAGATGAAGGTGTTGATATCCCTGAAGCAAAACACTGCATTTTATTATCCAGCAGCGGAAATCCTAAACAATTCATTCAGCGTCGTGGCCGTGTATTAAGACAATTTTTTGGTAAATATAGTGACAAAAGCTCAAAAGATCATTCCACTATTCACGACATATTGATTCTTCCTGGCCTAGATGAACGCTTGACTCCCGCCACTAAAAGTATTGAAATGAGCATTATTCGTTCACAGTTTGATCGGCAATATGATATGGCTCGGCTGGCTATCAATGCTGACGAGTGCTTGCCTATTGTTGAAGAACAGCGCCGTAAACTTCATGGTGCATCTTCCTAGGCGTTAATTAGACCCCCGGGTGCTACGGCCGATGGCTAGCGCCTGCCGCGCAGTCCTTGAAGCTTTTGATGATGGGGCGTGAGGACAAACCCTAGACCGTCTCATTATGTGTGTCTAGCGGCTAAATTCATGTCAAGGCTTTTAAAGTACCTTATTTACGTTGGCGCGTGGATCAGATAAATCCAGAAATCCTCAAGAAAATTGATAGTATGCAGGATCTCTCCCCCAAAGTCCAACTCTTTTTTAAAGAAATTTTGGAAGCTGAATCTATCACAGTTGAAAAAGGAAATAAAATTGAAGCGTATAACAAAATTATCAATCGATACCATGATGATCCAGAAATATTAAATTGGGTAAATCAGGAGTCTGATGATGATTGACTGATAAATCGGCTCTAAACATTGATAGAATTATCTTGCATAATTACCGCACATACCTTGGAACTCATAAGCTAACCATATCGCAGGATGCTGATAAACCTATAACTGTTATTCATGGCCCAAGTGGTCTGGGTAAAACCACCATATTGAATGCAATAATGTGGGCGTTATACGGTAGTGAGCGAGTTCAGCTTGACACAGAACATACAGGTGAGGGACGTATGAACAAACATGCATTAGAGCGACTCCCTCTTAATGATGATATTGAAACATATGTTGAGCTATGGCTTAATGACGACGAAGGATTATTATATCGTATAAAAAGAAGCATCAAAGCATTCAAAAGCACTGATCTACTTGAACAACGATTTAACAGCGTGAATGGCTCACTTGTACGTGAAGGAATTCACTTTCAACCTCCAATTCTGTCAGTCCACTATCGTTCAGGGACTGATCCCCAACCCATCAAAATGGACAATCAGGATCATGCACAACAAACGATCGAAAATATTTTTCCAAAAGCACTATCCTCGTATATCCTATTTGATGCTGAGCTATTATCCCACTTTTTGACACAAAAAGAAGAAGAACTAGTAAAAAATGGCATAGAAGAAATCTCTGGTTTGCCTTTACTCGACACTACAGTCTCTAACTTAAAAAAAGCCCAGAGAAAAATTACCCAGGAGCTAAAAGATCAACTTCCATATCGTGGTTTGATTTCCCAATCAGAGGAGCTTGAACAACGGTATAATGATTGCCAAGAAAAGCACGCTACGCTAGCCGAACTTCTTAAAAAACTTGTTAAAGAAGCTGCAAATTACCAGGATTACCTCATCAACCATTCTGTAGCTAGCATTAACGAGAAAGCAAAAAGACTACAAGAAATAGAAAAAGAAGAAAAAACTCTCACTAAAACCATTAACGAGACTAACGAACGTTTCCGTACTTTTCTTTGCGAAAATATTTATAAATTACATTTACGACCAACAATAGTTTTTACCGAAGATAAATTTCGACAATGGGAACAAGATGGTCGAATACCGCCTGCAATCAACAAATCAGCTCTAGATCAAATGACTAACTCTCAACCTGCTGTGTGTATTTGTGGTCGTTCACTTGAAGAGGGTAGTGATGAACTTCTCCGATTACAGAAGATGAAAGATCGAATTGTTGATTCTGCAATTACACAAGATATTATGCATGGGCGGGCACGATTATCTATAATGTTAGAAAATGCGACAAAATCTAAAATTAGTTCACAATATTACAGTTATTCTAAAGACCTTGCTTTGAACAGAAACAAGCTCATGTCACTTACGGCCTCTCGTAAAACTATCAAAAAAGAACTGCAGGATCATTCGTTTGATGAAGCTCGTGATGTCTTGACCAAACAAGAACAAAACAAAAATGAACAAGCACGTCTATTTATAGAAATTGGTGAGCTCAACAACGAAATTAAATCAATTGCTAAACTGCATGATGCTAATCAAACTAAAATAAAAAATGCTGAAACTGCTGAAGGAAAAAACAAAGCTATACACCAAAAAATTGCCCTTTGTGAAATCGCTGCGTCACGACTACGCCAAATCCGAATCGCTCTTTTAGATGAATTCAAAACAAGAACTGAAGAAATTACATCAGAATATTTCTTAAAAATTGCGCCTCGCAAAGAAGATTTCAGCGCCGTTAAAATTCTTTCTGGATTTCAATTACGCGCGCTTGATAAGCATGGCGTCTCTAAAAATCTTTCAATGGGACAGAGTCACTGCCTTGGTCTAGCCTACATTTCTGCTATTCGTGAAATTACTAAACACAATTACTTTATTATGATCGATTCTCCTCTGCATAATATCTCGCAAGAAGCCAAAGTTGAATTGGCCGAACGTTTTCCCCATTATCTCAAAAAAACACAACTGACCTTGCTTGTCACTGATCAGGAATATACTGGCATCGCGCGTTCTGATATTACTGGCCCATTATCAAGATCTGTGCGTGATGTGCTCTTTGCTAATAATTCTGTGTGGAAAGAATACAAGCTTGCAATCAAAAAAGACAAAAATAATAACACTCATACAGAAATATTGGAGGGTGTCAATTGAATTCTGCCAAATCACCAATACAAAAATCCCGGCGTCTTATTGCAGACTGGCCTGATTATCTCAGCTATGACAAATCTGACAAACAAGTTGTGGATTACTTTAATTCTGAATCAGGCGCTATTAAACGCTCTGAATCATTTTTTTATGAAAAACACCTCTCTGACATCTTTTTGTATGCCATGGCCATCGGTAAAACACTTGATGAGCGTAAACCGTTAAAACAACGTAGCATATCAATACCAAAATCTGTTTTTCTTGAAGATGAAGTCTGGGTAATGATCTCAGTTGCAATGAGTACAAAAGAAGCAGATTTACATACGCTTGAAAATCAAAAAGAAAAAGAAATAGCTCGAATATGCGAAGAATATGCTAATGCCGGCATTTATCGCCTTATTGCTCTGGATCGCCAGACGGGTGGTGATAAACAACGTCCGTTTGAACTAGAAATCGAAAAGTTGATTGAAACTCTTCCTGATTCATGAAATTTTTCTACTTAGTGTAATATATGTGTGAATGATAATGTCGTCACACCACTAATTTATGTACAATAACGCTTACCTCTGGCACACGAGATGTTTGTGATTGCATTGAAATCACCAATACTCAACGAACGCCTCGTATGACTGCGAGCCATTGTTCTCAACGGCAGAACCACACTAGTGTTGTGTCTCAGACTTGCGCCACGACCTTGCAAGCACCACGCCCATGACATAGTAGCTCTGCGCAATTGTGCAACATGAAATCCTCCGCCTAAACTCTTCGCCGATCGCAAGGCCGCAAACGTCGATGACCTTGTCATATTGCCTGGGGTTGAGTATCACATCGAACCTTAAGCAACCGTTCAAACCCTTCCATTCGCCTCGGCAACCTTGTGCATTTGGCGTGCCTCCCCAACATATCAGAGGCAGTTAGGCCGTTCTGGCCATCTCTGGAATATCTCTGTCAAAGTGGCTGTAAACTGCCGTGATGGCGTTTATCCTGTCTGTCTCCTTCAATGGCTCTTGCGTGATGTTTGAGCTGATCGAGATGGCCCTCTTTTCCCACTCTTCCATGGTGTTTTCATATATGGCCGCATGAATTTTTGAATAACTCTGATCCGTTTTTGCTAGATTTTGATACGCCAAGAGTCTCCTTTGGCCGGCTATTAGCTCAAAAGTTCCGTCTTTTCCGTGTTCAACTAGCAAGACGGGATTTAAAAGACCGTATCTGACAATGCTAGACGTTAAGTCATCAAGGCCAACATTGATCTCGGCCTGCCTTGCCTCCGTTTCACCACGCTTGATTAGTCGCAAGTCTATGTGATCTGACCGAATCCGCTTGATCGTCAACACGCTGTCGCCCAAAGCGCTCTCTAATAAGGCTCACGTCGGATCTTGGACATGGCGGCTTCTGGGACGTTGTTGGCCTGTTTCAGGAACCCGAGCACGTCATATACAACATGACAAAGTGGGATGCCATGGGGTTTGTCGGCTGCGACACATGGTCTGCCAACCCCGCCGTCGTGAGCCTGCGCGAGAGGGTTCCCGAGCCGATGCGCACGGCAGTCACGTGCTTTGTCCTGCAGGACGGCGAGTGGACTAGCCGCACGGCGGTCCAGGAGACGATTGGGGGGACGTGAGGCGCCGAATGGGGACTGGAGACATCATATCTGGCGTGTTCGAAGGAGTTTTATAGGGTATGTGTGTAGGGGTCTGCCATGGCGATCCATTTGGCACGCAAAAGCAAGAAAGAGGCACTGTGCGGGGAGTGCGGCAAGACCTGGTCGCAGTGCATCAGGGATCGTCCCCTGGTGCAGACGAGGACAGTGCTGTGCTCTGGGTGCAACAGCGTTGTCGTATGGGCCAACAAGCCGGTCACAAACGCCGAGCTGACAGGGGCGCTGGAGGGAACGAGGTGCCACAATTGCGACAAGCTGATGAGACCGGTGCGTGTCAGAACGTTCAAGAACACGTTCGCGCCCAACATGAAAAACCGCACAATGACAGTTAAGGAGATCATAGTTGGGCTAAAGTTCGGTGCGATCCAGTTCAAGGCGCTTCCCCAGGAGGTCAAGGATGCCGTCGGCGCAGAGTCGGGGTGGAATTCCCCTAGCAGGGCACCGGCATGAACCCTGCGCCAGGATCCGCAATGTGCCTCACCCCACGTGCAATAACGGCACAGAGTCTGGAGTGGCAGCACGTCCGAACAGACGGGATGGGGCGCGCAATCCACTCCCTGCCTCGGGCGTTCCTTGACATGGGCAGCTCGGCCAAAACAGGATACGGCAGGCGATATGGACCGGAATAGGCTCTTTTGCGAGCTGAAAGGCTTGCTGAACGGCTCGGTGATAATTGTGCTCACCGGCCTGACGATGCTCTTTATGACGCTGTTTGCCCTGGAGGCCGAATGTGGCTCGTTCGGTGATGCGGACTGTGGTTACGCCGTCCTTGACGGCCTTGAGCGGATTTTTGCGCACTATAAGAATAGTTAAAGAAGCGGCGAGGGACTAGCGTGCACGATCCGGTGCAGTCTTGCCTTTGTCAGATCCTGCAAGAGTCGGCACACGGCGATCTGCCGCACCGTTCCTTTTGGCAAGATACTCCTCATTTATGCGCAGTATGCCGGCACGAACACCCGCCGAGAGCGGGTTGGCCGAGCCGGCAATCTCGTGTATCGTGTACCTGTCCCTCTTTACGACGATCAGAGCTCCTAGCTGCGGACACGCCCTGCCAAGCTTCTCTAGCGCCCTGTCTAGTCCCCCACAGTGGCCGATCTCCCCGAGCGGATCGTTGACAATCATTACGGTCTGGGCTCCCCACCCCTCTAGCCTGCCGACTCGCCTAGATGCGGCCGCGACTAGGTTGCGTGCCAGTATGCGCCACGCCGAGATCCCGATGCCTCCAGTAGAGTGGAACATTGTGCTGCGGTCATTGTCAGACAGCCACCACAGCTCATTATCCAGCATGGCTGACTCAAACCAGCACTCAACACCATCGATCTCGGCCTTAAAGTCCAGCGCAATCTCCTCGCGCTGGCCGGGGCATATGGGATCCCTGACAGTCCTGGCTGCGGCGCTAAACTGCGCGTACGCGCGCATCTTTGCGACAGTCTCCTTGAATCTCCCGTGGAGCAGCCCGTCCCCCCACTCTGGCACGCACTCTTCGGCACCAATCTCGGCAATCACGTCATTGGCTAGCCGGAGCTCGTCAGCATGTATCCCGATTGCAGCCGAGCCGTCCCTCATCGCATGCCACGCTCCATGGGGGCTAGATATCCCTGTGGGCACTGCGTGACTAATTGCCACCACGGCGCACGCCCACGACCTTTCATAACCATGGCTATTCCACACCGAGGATCTTTTTCATCCTCTCCCTCTTCTTTTGTAGTGCCTGATCCCGGCTTATCTCGCCGAATCCGTTTCCGTTACACTCGTTGAATTCCCCGCGTATGTAGTCAAGCTCTCTCTCTACACCATCCATCTCCATGTCGGTCATGAGCGAAACGGCACACGCCTCGTACTCTTGAAACTCTGGAGACATTTTTGTGACAATAATCCGCGCTTCCTGCACATCCCGCAACATTTTGGAGACTAGATCGGGGTTTTCAGTTATGATCTGCTGAATTCCTGGACTATCATCAAATTGTGTATGCGCTGAATAGAGGTCACGAAGAGCGAAATATTTTTCCTTGCGCACAAGAAAGTCAGGCACAATCTCTTTTCCCGTACGCGTCTTTACTTCTGGGGCTAGCTTCTCATACTGCTCAACAAAGTTGGCCAGCTCTAGGATCATATATTTTAGATTATACACCTCATTACTAAACTTCATGTGGGCGTCTAGGGTTTCCTCTCCTATGTGCTCTGAGACATTTGTGAAATTTATGTCCAACATCATTAGACACAAGAGTGACTCGTGCATAGTGGCACATTCACACTGGTGTTCTTTTTTAGGGGACACGGACATTCCTTCGTACGCCTTTTCTATTTCTCGTACCTCTTCTACAGTTACCGGCATCCATGACACGGGAACTTGCCATGGCTTCACCGGCCTCTCATCCCTGTGATATCTTGATGGTATGGTTCCATATACCGCATCCTGAAACATTAGCACAAGGTGCGCGTACAGGACAAACGTGTCCAGACCCATTGACTCGACCTGCTCAGAAATCTCCTTAAATGTCCAGGCTGGACGGGCGCCAAACCCATCGCGCATTTTTTTTATGTCGTCTCTGACCCTGCCCTGCTCTTGTATAATCCTGTAAATGCCTCCGGGATCTTTGAGTTCCGCCCTTCCCACAACACGGTGATCACGCTCGCACAGCTCCAAAAACTCACAAATCTCTAAAACGAGGTACCTGATCGAGGACAGCACGTTTAGAAATCTCAGAGAGGGCTGGAGCATGGCCCTCTCCGGACTGTCTCGAATTGGTTGAAGTGAGGAGTTGTGCTGGACATAAATCTGGTTAATCCAGTAACGAATTCGAATGTTGCTCTCATACACAACCGCATGGATCTTTTCATAGTTCTCGCGCTTTACTAGATAGTTTGCCGATATGTGGTGAATGAGTTGTGTAATATGAGACTTTGACCCAACGACGTCATCTGCGCCCAGTATTTTTTTGAGCGCTGGATATTCAGCTAGTATCTCACGAATCCCGTCATCTGGAGGAATGTCACGCTTGTCATACACACTAACGCGCAACATGGCCATGTTGACAATTTGAGCATTGACACCACAAAACTCATCACGCACCTTTTTATCGCCCATGAGCTCGGCAAGCCTGACTAGTCCGTTACGCCAGGCTGCCCTCTGTATCGTATCATAACACAATTCAAGAATCTCGCGCTTTACTTCGCAGAGTTCTTCCTCACGCACAATCACATGCCGCAAGACTATGCGAACCGTGTCTAGTGCAAAATATGCGTTTTCATCACTTGTTTTATCATCGATATTGATACTGTCAAATAATGCATGAAGGCCACCACGATGGTCTCTTGTCACATACACCTTGTTCAACATACAATTCAATACCATGCCATGCACAATCTTGCTCCTAAACTCCCCCCTCGTGCCTGCAATAATCGTGGCCATCTCGTCGATCATCTTGCCTGATTCGCGTTCTCGAACATTAGCGTCATCTACAATGCTCTGTACAAGCCTATCGCACTCTGCGCCGTTAAAATGCTCCCATTTTTGGAACTTCCATCTCGCCAACGCCCCCCTCCACTCATCTAGGAGATCCACACTCATGCCGGGCTTGATCATCGCCATTTCGCTTGATGGCGTGTTTGGGCGGTGTTTATTAAATTGTATGATGCGTCGCCGCGTGGTTTTCTTGTCTTGCATAAATGGTGTTGAGGCCGTCAATTCATCGCCCACCCTGCTCTCGCTCTGGGAGCTGAAGAACCTGTTTCAGATGCCTTTCGCACTCCTCGGCGTTCTTTAAAGCGTCTCTTAGAATACTGACGTTATGCCCACTTTTCTTCATGGTAATTCCTGTGGTTCCAGTGGGATTCACTTCAACAGTAGAGTGTGCCAGATCATTTCTGATGCCCCTGACTTGCTTTATTGCCTCTAGAACTTCGCTGGTATGTCGGTCATGGATACCACTCTTAATCATACCGTAGCGATCATCTATGCTCTTTCTACGTAGGTCTTGAATAAACTGTTCACGAGTTTTGTTTTCTGCTTTTATGGCCTTTGCATTTGCGTCTGCAAGATACTCCTCAATATAGTGGTCTATGAGGCTTACGCACATGATTATGCGAACCACAAGATCGAGCACGCGACACCGCTCCTCATCATAATCCTGATCGCCGTTTAGAACCTCATCTGATCGCTCCGGCGCGCTACCCTGCTCCCCCATTGGTTACCCTTCTACCCATTAGTAGTTAAGCATTTCTGATCGCAGAGAGTGCATGATCAGCTGACGATCGATCGATCCTGCCGAGTGCGTGGCCGTAATTACGCATACGGCATACCCAGATCACCCTAGATCGCAACCAACCCTAGATCGCAACCAACCCTAGATCGCAACCAACCCTAGATCGCAACCAACCCTAGATCGCAACCAACCCTAGATCGCACCGCACAAAAGATCGCTATTCCGGCCCGCCACCCGCAGCGCAGTTCCATCCGGCCACCTCGAGTGCGGCAATCTCGGCCTCGGCGCGCCGGACCGTTCTTGCGTCAGAGGCCACGGACACCAGATACTCTTTCATCTCGGCCTCCTCCTCGGCAGTGAGGGCCGCCTCGGCCTCCTCAAAGAACGCCTCCTCCTTTGTCATGTGGTCGCGCAGGAATACCGCATACGCGCGCAGAAACCTCGCGACAGGCTCGCGCGCATCCTCGCCGGCCCGCCAGCGCGAGACGTGGTGGGCGACCTTTGCGGCGACGCGACGCGCAAACTCGTGCTCTATGAGAAACTTGCGAATGTCCGCACCCATCCCGTACGCGCCGACGCACGCAAAGTACGTCCCCTCCTCGCGCGCGTGATGCACGCTGTCCAAAAAGCCCTCGATAATACCCGAGATCGCCTCAATGTCACCTAGCGGAACGTCGCGGCCCGCCTCGAGGCGCTCGCAGCATGACACTATGACGGCCTCAAGACGCCAGGCGAGGCGATGGTCCTCGCGCAGGAGGTCAGTTGCTCCCATTGCCACGCGCAGCGCGCACCCTATCTCCGTTATAACCCGTCGCGCTCCAAGTCTTGACACGGACACCTTTTAAGCGCACGCGGGCCGCGCGTGGCGCGTGAATCTGCCCTTTGTGGTCCTGGCCGTCTGGGACGGCCTCGTCGAGAGGGCCTTTTCGATGGCCGGTGAGCTGACCGACTCGACGGGAATCGAGCCGCTCGCCGGTGCGGTCTCTAGGCTGCAGGAGGCCTTTGCCGCATTTTCCGGAAGCGATGCCGGAATCGCCTCGGCTCCAGTCGTCCTCCTTGCGGCGGCAGTCACGATATTCTTTGGCGTTATCGGCGAGACGTTTTTCAAAAAGACGGGAATCCCAGATGTCGCCTTTTTGATGATGCTCGGCGTCATCTTTGGGCCGCTCCTTGGCATAATTCAGCCTGATGTCGTCACGCAGATAGTGCCATATTTCGCGGCCATTGCGCTGATCATCATCATGTTTGATGGCGGCCTCAACCTTGACCTAAAGCACATGATCCGCACGGCACACTTTGCGATACTTCTCGCAGTCATTGGGTTTGTCATCTCGGTATTCATCGTCACCGTAATGGCGCACTTTATGCTCGGCTGGGACTGGTACGGCAGCATTCTCCTGGGCTCCATCGTCGGCGGCTCTAGCTCTGTCATCGTCTTTGGCCTCGTGCGCAACTTGCGCATTTCAGAGAGCGCAAAGAACATGCTGTCATTCGAATCGGCAATAACTGACATACTCTCGACTATTATCGCCTTTATCATGTTTGGCGCGATAATGGCCAACTCGCTGACCATAACGGGCCTGAGCCAGTCAGTCGGCCACAACCTCGCAGTCGGAATATCACTCGGCCTCGTCGTCGGACTCCCATGGCTGTTCATCACGGCAAAGCTCGCAAACGCGCGCCACGGGTACATGCTCACGCTAGGCGTTCTCTTTTTCCTCTTTTTCCTGGCAAACACGCTCGGCGAGTCTGGCGCGCTCACGGCCCTCGTCTTTGGCATTCTCTTGGGCAACAAGGACCGCATCGCGCGCCTCTTTCGCTTCAAGATGCCATCCATAGAGCGCGATGACTCGATGCACAACCAGCTGACGTTTCTCGTGCGCGCGTTCTTTTTCGTCTTCGTCGGCCTCTTGGCGAGCTTTGGCGACTGGCGCCTTACGGCCTTTGGGATAGCTGCTGCAGTCGCGATATACATCGCGCGCATAGTCCTGGCGCGCGTCATACTCTTGAACAGCTTTTCAAAGCTTGATCGCAAGGTGACCTCGGTCATGATCCCGCGCGGCCTAGCCGCTGCAGTTCTTGCGACGCTGCCCCTGACGTACGGCCTGCCAAACGCCGAGGCGTACCCGCAAGTCGCGTTCTTTGTCATATTATCGACGGTCATAATCACGACTGTGGGCCTTGGCGGCGCCAAAAAGATAGCCCCGCCTGACCCGGACGAAGGCGGCTTTGTGACGCCAGAGCCTGATGCGCCGCAAAAGGATCCAGAACCCGAGACTGAAGAGTCTGGCTTTCCGCAAAAGTCAGTCTAGATATCCAGGACATATGGAATTGCAGAAATCATGCGCGCGCGCAAGGTGCGCCGCTGCGTCTCACTTGCTGTCGGCTTTCTTTGGCTTTGCCGGCGTAGAGCTCGTCGCGGCCGTGTCACTAGAGACGCCCTCGGCCTCGTCGATCGACTGCTTTAGGCCCTTGTAGCGGTTGCGTATCGTCACCTCTGTCACGTTTGCCGCCTCGGCAATGTCGCGCTGCGTCTTGTCCTCGTTGTTCTTTACGCACGCAAGGTACAGTGCGGCCGCTGCCAGGCCCATAGGATCCTTGCCGGCGGAGACCTCGTTCTTTTTGGCCTGCTTTAGGACATTAGTCGCGTGGCGCTTTGTCTTTTCGGCAATGCCGATCTTGCTTGCGATGCGCGAGACGCACTGGACAGAGTCAGTCACGGGCATCTTTAGGTCGAGCTCCTTTACGAGTAGGCGGTAGCAGCGCGCAATGTCCTTTCGCTTTATGTTCGCCGCGTGTTCCACATCCTTTAGGTTTCGTGGCGTCGCCGTGTCACGGCATGCCGCATACAGCGCAGATGCCATGAGTGCGGATATTGACCTGCCGCGAACAAGACCCTTCTCCAGTGCTTTCCTGTAAATGTATGCTGCCTTTTCGATCACCGCATCTGATATTGCGAGCTTGTCCTTTAGGCGGTTGAGCTCCGAGAACGCCTGCCTAA
Source organism: Cenarchaeum sp. (assembly GCA_963693095.2). Lineage (GTDB taxonomy): Archaea > Thermoproteota > Nitrososphaeria > Nitrososphaerales > Nitrosopumilaceae > JAHRAL01. The sequence goes on along the minus strand of OY843768.1, from coordinate 1,585,554 downwards.
AGTTGCGGTCGACTGGCTCGTGAACCTGGCTGCGGCTGTCCCATGTGCGGAGTCGCTCGATCGTGGACTTCATCGATGCGGCAAGCGGACGGCCTGATGCGTCCTTGTTGACGGGATTTATTATCGTGGCAAGGCCCATGTCGTGCATCGTGAGTGACGTCGGCGCGCCGGCGCGTGCCCTGTCACCGTGGTCATCCTGCGTGAACGAGCGCCACTCCGGACCGGACTCTTCGATCTTTTCGGTTATCACATAGCCGCACTTTGAGCAAAAGAGCTCGCCAGACTCGTTGTCCGTGACGAGCTTGCCCTTTGCGCAACGTGGGCAGGATTCTTTGGCGCGTATGCCTTGGGCGACCATAATGACGACCCTCTTAAGTATGTGGTATTTAAACCTGGCCGCGCGATCTAGGCGTGAGTCGGCCAAATCTGTGCCTACGGCCATACCATAGTTAACAGTAATATAGTGTACCGCGTTTCCGGCGCCCATGGAGGCAGACATGATGCCGCAGAGACCAAAGGTCGCCTATAGTCCGGATCTCGCCCCGTTCGTCAGGCTCCTCTGCGATGAGGGCATTCTAGACGGCAATAGGCCTCTCATAGAGCCGGACCTCAAGACAAGCAAAAGGGTGCAGCACCTTGCGTACTTTGCGGTGAGGCACTTTGGCCACCCCGGACTAGATTACATGTATTCACTCTTTGAGGAGGGTCCATGCGCAATGGATCTGTTCGGCGATCTTGACTATATCGACGACGCGCTCGCCGCATCTCCGCCCGATCACAGCTATTGGCCGCGCATCGACGAGTTTCGCCAGTTCGCCGCCAATCATGACAGGAACTGGATCGAGATGGCCGCGAGCCTATCGCGATTCAACGACCTAGTCATCGAGGGCTACTCAAAGCCCACCAGCGGCCGGGATCGGCGCACCTGGATTCTTCGAATGGCCGAATTTCGATACCTGTCAGTCGACCCAGACTATATCGCCGGCATATACGATGAGATCAAGGACACGTTTCTTCCCACGTCAAGCTCATACCATGGGGGTAACTGCAGATGAGCAGCACAATACCGGTCAGCGTGCTGATCTTTGGCAGCATAGTGGCCTTTGCAATTGTTATGGTTGCCCTTATTGGCGATCTTGCCTCACTTTATACTGATGCGACGTCATTCTGGGGTCTTTTCTTACAGATTGGGCCGCTTGGTGCCGCACTTGCAATCCTCGGCTATTACATGAACCGCAAGATTGGCAAAGCTGTAGCTCGCATAGTCCAAACTATTGTTGCTAGGGACATTTATGGGAACATAGAGATGAGATCACTGGCTCGTCTACTGGATCTCGCGACTTACCATTGCTCACTATTACTTGCAGAGTTTGAGAGTGGAGCTCGTACCGTCACACCCCAAAATGCTAGTGCCATAGTGACTAATATGCATGGCATACGAGCCTCGATCATCAACCTTCGTGTGCAAGATTCTAAAAAAACATCGCCTCTAACAACAGTTGATCGTGCGATTTCCATGTTTTCCACAGGCGAGATCTCTAGGCGTGATGTACAGTTACTCCTGCGTCATTTTAAGGAATTACGGAATATTGTGATACGCCTGTCTCCGGAAGCCAAACACGCGCACTTTACTGACCTGGCATGACGCGCGTGGAGGCCGTCATGGCCATGGCCTGCACAACGCACCAGTCAGTAGGCCCTGACATATCACAGGCATCCGTGACGAGCTCAGCGGCGCGTTCTTGCGCAATCCTAGTCCTCGCAAGTTGATGACCCCTCCCAACCCCTAACTGTTGACAAACTGAGACATGGGCACATTACAGTCGCTTCGAGACCATAAACCACGTTTTGCACGGCACAAATTAATATACGGCACACTATGGGGCGAGTATGAATATGCGGACTGTTGGGTCGGATATAGGGGACAGGGGTTATCAGAAACTGCGCCCACCAGTGAGACTCGCCGGTGGTGCCCCTTGAGGCCGTCTGGGAGCCAGAGCTCTCCATGGATCACGCCTGTCCAGCTCATATGCGCACTGGGGATACTTCCAGGTATTATGCTGATGGCAATTGGCTCTAGTGATGTCTTTGCGCCACTGTTCGCAGGAGCGCCTACATTGTGGGACAGCTTGACAAATAACCATGCGGGGCTAAAATTGGGCATAATGTGGCTATGCACTGGCATCTTTGTACTTGGCATATACTCCGTCACGCAGCCTCTCAGGACTATACTGAAAAAATTAGACGAACTAGAGCCATTCTTGAACCGGCCATCTGAGGACCCTGCCACGAAACGCGATCCCGAGCCATCAATGCGGACACGTCTTGGTGGCATATGGGGAGGCGTCAAGAACGCATTGAACGTCCAGTGAGCTGCAGTAGCAAATTGGGCATATCAAACCTCCTATTCGTGGACAGAGCCCTCACGCGCAGCACCAATTAATACTCGGTGCACTGGGGTGCGGGGTATGCGTGTGCAGGCTGTGGGGGCGACTACGCCCTGCTTGTTCCATCAGGAGGTCCAGATCCTGGCTTGATCCTGCCCGTCGCGCTCATATTCTCATTGTTGATATTTCCGGGCATTATGTTCATAGAGGTGAGCATCAGTGATGCCTATGCGCCGCTGTTTACAGACGATCCTGATCTGTGGCGTGACCTGAGACACGACCATGCCGGTGTCAAATTTGGTGCCGCACTAGTGTGCATTGGCCTCCTTGCGCTTGGCATGTACGGCATTACGCGCGCTGCCCTGACTCGTGTGGAGACCCTGGAGACGCGTGAGCTATCAAGGTTTCGGCATCGGCTATCTGCAGACCCTGCCACGAAACGCGCTCCCGAGCCATCCACGCGGACACGTCTTTGTGGTATATGGGGAGGCGTCAGGGACGCACTGAACGCTAGGTGATCTGGGGTGACAAATTGAGCATATCAAACCTTTCACTGTCCGCGTCAATCTGTGTTGTACTCGGCGTTTTGCTTATTATGGCATTTGTAGACGTCCCCTCGCCCTTTTCTGCAGAGGCGACCATGGTGTGGAACTTTTTGTCACAGGATGATCGAGGCTTGTACATCGCCTTTGCCCTTCTCCTTCTTGCCCCCCTGCTGTCATATCTGGACAGGCGCTTTACAATCAGGGTTGACAAGAAACCCCAGTGAGACTAGTGCCTGATGCCAAGGATCAGCGCCCACACCAGTGTCCCGGTGGCTGCGCACGTGCGCACGCTTTAATTACGCACGACGCGCGCACTCTCCCATGGGCGGCGAGACCGACGAGACACGCAGGCCGATTACGCTAAAGTGGCTTGCCGCCTCGCACGACGCGGCCCTTCGCGACAGGATTGCGGCCAGCCTCGCCTCGCGCGGCCTAGAGCCGGCTATACTAGAGTACGCTACGATCGATAGCCTAGTTGCGAGCATGGGCGCTGACAGGGCAGACATCCTTGCGGCCTCATCAGAGATGGCCGGCGATCCCGCATTCGAGGCAGCAATACGCAAGATCGCAAAACAGTACCCCCTCGATGTCCTCTGCTATGGCAAGTCATTCGATCCGGTCGCGCGCTCGCGCCTACTTGCAAACTCGACGGTCAGCATCTCGGCATCAGACGATCCGGCCGACACGCTCGCCGTGATGGCAGCTGACACGCCGCGCTGGCGCAACCCGCGCTTTGTTCGCGGCCTGCTCATATCGCGCGCACTTGACTTAGAGGGCGCAATGGATGACTGCATCATACGGCGCCTCTCGATGGGCCGGCCCGCACCGGGCGGCGAGACGCTTGAGGCGTGCTATGAGGCACTCTATAACCAGTCGCTCTCGATGTCGCAAAAGTGGGCGTTTCTAAAGCTGGTCATGACAGTCGACGGCTGCATTGATGGCGAGCTCTTGGGGCTAATCCAGTCAGTCGCTGAGGCCCGAAACCGAGTCGCGCACGTGCGCCTTGCAGTCGATGACTCGGGCACCGTCGTCTCGGGCCACACGTTTCACGAAAAAAAGAAAAAGTACACGTTTGATGCCGGCCTCCTCTGGGAGACAGTCAGGGAGGCTGACGAGGCGATCCTGCGCCTCGGCGGCATGGTCGCGTGCATGGACGCGCACGGGCAATAGTCACGCATCGGCGTACATTGAGACCTCCCAGGTCGTGGGGGTCTGCGCAAACGCCGAATACTCTTCATACTTTAGCGCGATATACGCGTCCAAAAAGTCCGCAGTAAAGACGCGCTCCAAAAATTCGCGATCCGAGCCTAGCGCATCAAGCGTGCCCCGGAGCGTAGTCGGCAGCGAGCCTATGCGGTGCTCTCGCTTTTTCTGCGCGCTCATCTTGTAGACATTGTCGTATATGGGATCGCCGGGGTCGAGCTTGCGGCGTATGCCGTCAAGGCCGGCGAGGACGAGGGCCGCCTCTAGGAGGTAGACATTGGCAGTCGGGTCTGGCACGCGGTACTCTATCCTCTTGCTCTTCTCCTGGTTGCGCAGGTACATTGGCACGCGTATGGCCGCCGAACGGTTGCCTACGCCCCAGCATATGTTGACTGGCGCCTCAAAGTTTGGCACTAGGCGCTTGTACGAGTTTGTCGTTGGGTTTGTTATCGCGCAGAGGGCTGGCGCGTGGTCGAGGAGGCCGCCGATATAGTATCTCCCCACCTGCGAGAGCTGCGCGATCGGGTCGTTGGAATCAAACATGAGGTTCGAGCCGCCTTTCCAGAGGCTCTGGTGCGTGTGCATTGCCGAGGCGTTGTCGCCAAATATCGGCTTCGACATGAACGTGGCGACCTTGCCTGCGCGCTTTGCCTTTACCTTTATGACGTTCTTTGCGGTGACTACGGCGTCTGCCATCTCGACCATGCTGCCATAGCGCAGGTTTATCTCGCTCTGGCCTGACGTGGCGACCTCGTGGTGCTCGGCCTCGATCATCACTCCAAAATAGTTGTGGAGGTCATCGCAGATGTCCTTTCGCAGGCTGTCCATCGTGTCCTTTGGCTGCGACGGATAGTATCCCTCGCGCAGGTCTATTGCCGTGCTCACGTTTCCCTTTGCCCACGGCGACTCTTTTGACTCGATCGAGTATCCGGATCCGCCGTACGAGTGCGTTGCGGCATACGGCGAGGGGTAGACGTTTATCGCATCAAAGATGAAAAACTCGATCTCTGGCCCGAACATTGCGTGCGTGACGCCATATTTTTCGAGCTCGCCCTCGGCCTTTTGGACTATTCCGCGCGAGTCACGATTAAAGCGCGACGTCGCATCCGTGCTTCCTTCATAGATGTCGCAGAACATCCTCGCGTTGCGCCGCTTGCCGTTGTCATAGTCTGGCGGGAGCACGCAATAGCTCGTGGGGTCAGGCTTCATGACCATGTCTGACTTGTTGACCGAGGCGAATCCCACTATGGAGCTCGCATCGAGCTTTTCTAGGCCGTTCTCAAAGTCGTCCTCAGAGACGCCATAGCTTGGCATTCCCATGCGGTGGAGCTCGCCCATGATATCGACGAACCAAAAGTCGATAAACGCAATCTCATCCTCGCCTAGGCGCTTCATCACCCCCACCGCATCCATGGCACGCGTGGCGCTGCGCGATGCATATACGGCGCATTGGTAAGCTAGTTTTGCCCATATTGGCAAATGGTGCTGACTAGCGCGACGCGCGTATCTCCTTGAGGCCTGCCTCGAAAAAGAACTCTCCGCCATCTAGGGGCTTTAGGTCGTCAAGCCAGGCCGCGCCGGCGTCGTACTCGGCATAGAACGGCCTGCCTGCCCATGAGGGATCGCGAGCCTGCAAGAAGCGCAGCGCGATGGCGCGCCGGCCCCCGACCTCGACTGTCCCGTCGACTGTGACCTTGCCCGGAGTCGCCGACATGCTCGGGCCCCTCACGGTCCGCGCGAGGCCGCTGACCTGCGTGTATGCGCGCGTGAATATCTCGTGCGCGCGCACAAGGGGCACGCCAAAGTAGTGCTGCGCGCCCGTGTCGCGCACGACGAACATATAGTATGGAATGCACCCGCGATTGACCTGCTCTGTCCACATTTTTGCCCACATGTCGCCGTCATCATTAATGTGCGCGAGGAGCGGTGACTGTGTCCTTATCTGCGCGCCAGTCGCGCGTATGCGCGCGATCGCCTCAGTTGCCGCGCGCGTGCGCATCTCCACGAGGTGGTTAAAGTGGGCCATTATGGAGAGGTGGACTCCGGCCTTTGTTATGTTGCCAAAGAGCTCGAGCATGTCTCCGGCATCCTCGTCGGTGAGAAACTTGTATGGCCAGTACGAGAGTGCCTTTGTGCCGATTCGTATCGTGTTTAGTGTCGGGATCTTTGCCTCAAGGAGCGCGTTGACATATGTCGCAAACACGCCGGCGCGCATTATCATGGGGTCGCCGCCCGTGAACAGGACGTCAGTTATCTCGGGATGTTCGCGCAAATACTGCACGAGCTGCTCGGACTCGCGCATCGCGAACTTTAGGCCGTCCATGCCGACAAACTGGGGCCACCTAAAGCAAAAGCTGCAGTATGCGTGGCACGTCTGGCTCTGGCTCGGGAAAAAGAGGCACGTCTCGCGGTACTTGTGCTGCATTCCGTGGAGCGCAGTCCCGTCGGCAAGGTGCGGCACGTTTAGCTCCATCTGTCCGGCGGGGTGCGGGTTTAGCCGGAGCCTTATTGTGTTGGCCGTCTCGTCTATGTGCTTCTTGTCGCCGGTCTCAAGCGCGGCGGCCATCTCGGCATAGTTGGCCTCGCTGAGCATTCCGCGCTGCGGAAACGTGAGGACGAACATGGGATCAGACTCGGCGCGTGACCAGTCGATCAGATTGTCAACGACATAGTTGTTGGCCTTGAAGGGCAGGACGTGCGCGACGACGTCCATCTCGGCGAGGCGCTCCTCCCCGAGGGCGCGTGCCTGCTCGAGCTTCCTCACGTTGGCCAGCGTGTACGAGGCTAGCCTCGGGCTCGTCCCCCATTCCCACTCCTGCGCGGACATGTGAGCCGGTGCGCACGGGTGGGCGTGTTAAGTGTTGGGCTCTGCGCACGCACGGGCGCGGGATCCGGCGCAGGGCCGCAAAAAACCTTATACCGACATGGCACGCCCGCGCGCACGCATGACCGAGCACGAGATAATCGACGCAGTCGTCGCGCAGGCCGGCCAGATCGAGTCAGTCACGCAGCTCGTCTCGGCCTCGCCGTCGCTCCAGGCGGCCCTCGTCGCCCTCGTCGTGGGACTAGTCGCCATAGGCATGGCGTACCGCAGCCTCTCGTCATGGACGCGCTCGCGCCGCTTCACGTACGTCCGGCCGCACCTTGCGCGCTTTGTGCGAGTCGCGGTCCTGCCGATATTTGCAATCGCGCTAGTCTCCTCGGTCAACGCGTACTCGCAGTCATTTGCGCTCTTTGGCGACACACAGGCTGACGAGTCCTCACCGCGCGAGACGTTTGCAAAGATGCTCAACACGATAAACATATTCGTCATAGGGTACACGATAGCAACGCTAATTCCGATCGTTATCATGCAGCGCCAAAAGGCGTCTGAGGAGGAGGTCGACTATGCGCAATGGCGCGACATGCGCGGGTTTCCCGACGATGATGCCAACGCGTTCCATTCGCTCTTTAGGTGGGTTCCGCCAAAGCATGCGCCTGAGGGCATGGATGAATCCGAGTTCGACGAGCTAATGAAGACTGATGCCGGCAGGGCACGCCTCGAGACATACAGGACAGAAAAGGGCACCGAGGTCGGAAGCCACGAGTCACTAGTCGATGACGCGTTTGCGAAATGGCGCGCAATGGAGCGCACCAAGTACAACGCATATCTTTCATCGTGCCTTGACGGAACCAACGAGTCTGGCAAGCGCCTGCGCCTTGGTCGGCGTGACGAGGAGGTCTATGCGATAGACACGTGGCGAGAAGAAAGGCGCAACACGGGATACGTGCCGATTCTCGCCGGCGCGCGGCCGCCGGGCCACGCAAGAAAAAAGCGCAAGGACGTCCCAAGGTCAGCCACGCGCCTCTTGCGAGTTGCGCTAATTGGCGGCGTCTCACTTGGCCTTGTGAGCTGGTGGGGCGTCGACCTCTGGGTTCTGGCGACTGCGACAGGCGGCATGGCCGTGGGCGTTGGCCTTGCGCTGCAGGAGACGATGCAGAACTGGTTTGCGTACATGTTTATCCGCAAGGATCGCATAATGGTCGAGGGCGACAGGGTAAAGCTCGAGAGCGGCTATGAGGGCTACATACACCGCATCACGCCGCGCGTGACATACGTGCGCCATGCGCTCTATGAGTCGATCGCCATAGTGCCCACTAGGCAGCTAGTCAGCTCGCAGCTAGTCAACTATTCGCGCGAGACGATGCTCGTTCCGGCGACCGTCGAGGTCGGCGTGTCGTACCTCAACGACCCGCGCCAGGTCTCGGCGATCCTCGTAAAGGTGGGCCGGCGCGCAATGGTCGAGTGCATCGACGAGCGCGGACGGCACCTCATCAGGCAGAAAAAGTGCCCATACGTCCTCGTGAACCGCCCGAGCTGCGGCTGCGATCGTGACCTCCACGTCAGCATTGACCAGCCTGTCGTGCGCTTTACAAAGTTCAACGACTCGTCCCTTGACTTTGCCATGTGGGTGTATGTACGCGACTATGGCTCGCAGTTCAAGGCAAAGACGGACATGAGGGTGTTCATGCACGAGGAGTTCAAGAAATATGACATACGGATACCGTGGCCGATACGGACCGTCTACAATGGTGACGAGCGCCGCGAGGCCGGCGAGATCGCCTCACTCGACAAGAGCCGCAACGCCGTAGTCGACGAGTATGGGATCGGCGACATCTCGCGTGGCGGTGGCGAGGAGTGAGGCGCGACTCGCTGCGAGCAGCAGGGCCGCTCACGGTGATAGGCGGGCCGGCGTCTTCTGAGCTCGCGCGGCGCATCGCGCGCAGGCTGCGCGCGACATATGTCGGCACGACGCTTCGCGCGTTCTCTGATGGCGAGTCGAGGCTCACGCTGCGCGCTGCGATCCCGCGCGGCTCGACTGCGATCGTCGTCCAGTCGACGCATCCACCAGTTGACACAAACCTCCTCCATGCGCTGACACTAGTGTCGGCCGTGGCCTCCTCGGCGCGCCGCACGATAGCAGTCGTGCCCTATATGGGGTATGCGCGCCAGGATCGCGCGTTTCTCTCCGGCGAGCTAGTCACGATGAGGGAGATCGCGCGCCTTTTGCGGGCCGCTGGCGCTGCCGGACTCCTCACCGTCGACCTGCACAGCGAGGCGGCACGCTCGCACTTTGGGATTCGCGCGCTGAGCGTGCCGGCGGCTCCTGTCCTCGCTGCCTACTTTGCGTCGATGCGCATGCGCGACAGGCTCGTCGTCTCACCTGATGCCGGCGGCGAACAGCGGGCCGCACTCTTTGCGCGCGAGCTCGGCTGTGACATGATCGCACTCTCCAAAAAGCGTGACCGCCGCACAGGCGAGGTAAAGATCACGACGCGCCGCGACGCCGGAGTCTCTGGCCGCGACGTCATACTAGTTGATGACATGATAAGCACGGGAGGCAGCATATCGCGCGCTGCTGAGTTTCTAAAGTCATCTGGTTGCGCGCGTGTCTATGCCGCATGCACGCATGCACTTCTCATCGGCACGGCACGCACGCGCATGAGGCGAGCCGGAATATCAAAGGTCGTCGCGACGAACACAATTCCGGGATCCGTTGATGTAGTGGACGTGTCAGGCCTGCTTGCAGATGCGCTGCAATAAAGAGCCCTGCTTGCGCAAGCTCACAGAAATGGCATTGTCCTTGTTCGGCACACACCTATGCTTGCGCCGTAGGCTCGCCGCCAGATATTGCGCGCAATAGCGCGATGACCCGCGTGCGCGCATCATCGTCGAGCTCTAGTGCGCCAGAGAGAAACTCTGCAGTTGCGCGCGTCTCTGCGCCAGTAGACGCGTCAAGCTTTTCAGTCGTTACGGGAACGAGCCGGCGCTGACGGCCCTCGCAGAACTCCTTGACGTGTCCGGCAAGGATCGTGCGCGCAAGGCGCGGCGCAAATCCGGCCAGGATTGCCAGGGCGCGCCCGACGCGCGCCTCCTCGCCGCTAGACTCGGCAAAGAACGCCGCAACGCGCCCCTCGAGGCCCTCGTCATCGCCAAAGGCCAGTGCAACTAGCGCGCCGGCACGCGTCAGGTGATAGTATGGTATGCCGCTCTCGCGAAGGGCCCGCGGCCCGCGGCGCGGCGGGATGCGTCCGGCCTCCTCGACGAGGCCCAGGGGGACGAGGGCTCCGTCGATGTCCTGGAACACCCCCGAGTAGACGTTCTTCCACCTCGCACTCCCCCCGTCGGTGACGCGCTGCGCTATGCCGGTCCGGGTCCTCTCGGCCGGCTCGCCGCCTGCGGCAAGCGCGCCGAGGATCGCCCTCTGCCTGAGGGCCGTCCCCGTGGGCGCTCCCCGCCGTGTCTTGAACTCGTCTAGCACCGAGAGGTGCCCCCGTGAGCCCCCGCTGCGCCTCGTGCCCGCCATGATGTCATAGTATCACAATCCACTAGAATATAATTATTTTCTAGAAATGGCCATAAAATTGACCAATGTTTAAATAAATATCGCCCTCTTAACGAGTCAATGACTACACACAACCGCAAGTATGCAATACTGCTCGTGGCAGCAGTCGCCCTAACGGCGACAGCGGCCATGGGTCAGGCATATGCGCAGCAAGTCACGGACGGAATGGACGGCTATGTCATGGGAACTAGCGGCATCTACACGGGCAACGAAAACGAGTGCTGGTACGAGGAGGATGGCTCAATGCTGCCATGCAAGATCGACACCGGTGATACCGCCTGGATGCTGACCGCATCCTCGATGGTTCTCTTTATGACGCCCGGAGTTGCCTTCTTCTATGGCGGCCTTGCACGATCAAAGAACGCTGTAAACGTCATCGGAATGACCTTTGTAATAATGGGTCTCATGGCGTTCCAGTGGGTTGCCTTTGGGTACTCTCTGGCCTTTGGGCCGATACCGGAAGGCAGCGACGCAAACCTGTTCATGGGAAGCCTCGATTATGTTGGACTGAATATGGTCTCACCCTATGCGCCAATTGGCGAGGCGGGGCCATGTGAGGACACTTGGTCGTACGCGTACCAGATGCAGGAGTTCAAGGAAGGCGAGGTATGCAGTGTAAGTTGGCCAGGGACAATCCCGCACCAGCTATTCGCTGCATTCCAGGGAACCTTTGCGATCATAACGCCGGCACTAATTGTTGGTGGACTGATCGACCGCATAAAGTTCAGCGCGCTGGTGATATTTGTCCTCCTCTGGGGGACATTCGTCTATGACCCCATTGCCCACTGGGTATGGGGCGGCGGATATATCGGCGGCGGATCGCTGGACCTAAATCCAGAACTCTCCCCTAGCTACGCACTTGACTTTGCAGGCGGCACCGTTGTCCACATATCATCGGGCTTTTCGGCTTTGGCCGGAGCAATGATACTGGGACGAAGACTCGGGTTTGGCAAGGTTCCAATGGAGCCCCACAACATCCCGATGGTCGTCCTTGGAGCCTCGATTCTATGGTTTGGCTGGTTTGGCTTTAACGCTGGCAGCGAGGTCATGGTGGACGGAATCACGGTTAGCGCGTGGGTGGTGACAAACACCGCCACCGGCGTTGCAGCAGTGACGTGGGTCCTCATGTCGTGGGCACACACCGGCAAGCCTAGCATAGTCGGCGCAGCAACAGGCGCAGTCGCGGGACTCGTCGCAATCACCCCAGCCTCTGGCTGGGTTGGCCCGATGGCCTCGATAATCATCGGGATCGCGGCAGGTACCATCTGCTATGCATGCATCTCTTTCAAGAATGCACGCAAGTGGGACGACGCACTTGATGTCTGGGGTGTCCATGGAATGGGCGGCCTGACTGGCGCAATACTGACAGGAACACTTGCAAGTCCCCATATCTGGGATACCGGCGACGGAATAGGCGCATGGACGGGCACGCCCGAAGGGATGGAACAGCAGGCGATTAGCATAATCGGCGCTGCCATCTCGATAGGTTATGCCTTTGGCGTCACAGTCGTGATCCTAAAGATCATGGATGCAGTCTGGCCTGGCGGGATTCGAGTCACTCCAAAAGAGGAGGAGCTCGGCCTCGACCTTGCACAGCACGGCGAGCGCGCATACGTCAACGAATAGGCTCAAAACCCTTTTCCTATTTTTCCTAGCAGGCCATGCGGCCAGAGACCGGCCGCACGTCCCCGCAACACATAACCTGCCCCTAGGTGGCATGCCCTGCCATGAGTGAGAGGGTCGGGGGCCTGGCAGGCCACACGATGGCCTATGTCGGCGATGCGCGGTTTTATCGCGATCCTGATGCGCGCCTCCTCGTCACGGTTCGCACGCTCATCGATGCCCTCACCGGCCGCCTCTGCATCGACTCCGCACGGCGCACGTTCACTGCGCGCCGGCGCGCACCTGACAAGGCGAGGATCAGCGTCGGCAATGCGACCCACCGGATGGTCGCCGAGCACGCGCGCGGCGCAGGGATGGTGCCACACGACGGCGATCCGCCAGAGGCCACACACATTGCAAGAAACATAGCGCGCGAGCTGGACCGTTCTGCTGCTGACGTGCAGGCCGTCGAGCAGAATCTCGTGAGCGTGGCTCGCCGGATTGGCGGAACCGTGGATCTAGTCGCGTTCTGGGATGGCAAGCTCGCAGTAATCGATCACAAGACGCGCAGATCCGTGACCGCCCCTGCAAGGCCACCGCGCAACGCAGGCACTGCGCCGGCACACCCTGACGCATTTCTCCAGGCTGCCGCATATGCGCACATGTGGTCAGAGACCATGGGCGACATTCCCGAGTCCCTAGTCATACTCGTCGCAGACGCGCACGTGTGCGTCCCAACAGTCCGTGATGCAGGCCCGTGGATGCGCGAGATGGCAAGCGAAAAGGTGACTCGCACGGTTCGGCAAATGTGCGAGATTGGCGAGGCCGCACTAGAGGACGATCCTGATCCTACCAGTCCTGCGCATAGCGCGCAGGCTCGACGACGTTGACGGCGCGCGCATAAAGCGAGTCCGTGCCCCGGCCAAACACGGTCATCGACGCGTTGGCGATGATCATCTTGGTGAGGAGTTCCGCAGACAGGCCCATCGTGTCAGCAAGCATCGCCTTTATTGGGTCCATGTGGGTCACGAGGAGAACGCCGGTGTCCGGATGCCTTGCGGCAACGTCGGCGGCGACCGAGCGCACGCGCTCGCGGACGCTCTCAAAGGTCTCGACACCACTGCGCGCTATCTCGACGTCGCCGCTGTAGAACTTGAAAAAGACGTTTCCGTGGAGCGAGGCTATCTCGTCATAGCGCATGCCGGTGAACTGGCCCATCTCCAGCTCCGTGAGGCGCTCATCGACGGTGGGCTGTATGCCGGCCCGCCCGCCGACGATCTCAGCAGTATGGAGGGTCCGCTCGATCGGGCTGCAGTATATCGCGCCGATGCCCATCTCCTCGACTAGGCGTGCTGCGCCCTCGGCCTGCCTCCTTCCGAGCTCTGTGAGCTTGACTCCCCCAGTGCGCCCCGCGAGCACGCGTTTTGTGTTGTTCTCGGCCTGCCCGTGGCGCATAAAGACGATAGATGCCATTGGGACTTATCGTGCCTGCCCGCTAGAGATAATAATAAGATTATCGCCTGTCGCACCGTGAAGATTGGAATTATCGGCGGAACCGGCGCGATGGGCAAGGGATTTGCGCTCCGATGGGCCGCGCGCCACGAGGTCATCATAGGCTCACGCGACGCCGAGCGGGCGCGCACGGCGGCCTCCGAGTATGCGACGATCGCCGGCGACGCGGTGGGCTCACAGGCAGCAGCCAACATCTCTGGGGCGTCCAACGAGGATGTCGCCGCCGCCTCTGATGCGCTCGTCCTCTCGATACCATACGAGAACATTGATGCCGTGTGCTCGAGCCTCCTTCCCCTAACGCGCGACTCGTGCATCGTCATATCGCCGATCGTGCCGATGGAAAAGACAGATGTCGGATTTGAGTTTGTGCCGTTTCGCGACCGCAAAAAGACTGCCCACGAGTCAGTCGCGGCCCACATGCGCGATGCGGCAAGGCTCGTCTCGGCGTTCCATGTCATATCCGAGAAAAAGCTCGCCGACCCCACGCGCGCGCTTGACTATGACATATTCGTGTGCGGCGACTCTGCAGAGTGCGTTGATGCAGTCTGCTCGCTCGTCTCTGACATTGAGGGGCTTCGCGCGCTGCGCCTCGGCGGCGGCGGCCTTGCGTACATGGCCGAGGTCGCCACACCGCTTCTCCTCAACGCAATGATCCGCAACAAGCTAAAGAGTCCTGGAATAAAGCTCGTTTGAGCGAGAATGCGCGACGGCGAACATACCCGCATGACCTGGCATGTCGCAATGGGAATTCTCTTTATCGTTTCAGCAGGCATCGTCGTCGTCCGCCAGCTCGTTCTGGTGGGGCCAGAGTTCTTTTATGACTATCTTGTCAATGATGAGCTGACAAACGAAAAGGTGTCTGCCGCAATGGCCGGCTTTGGCGCAGCACTTGCACTCTATGGGGTTCGCAGGCGATGGATGAGGAGATAGCGGCATTCTTGCGAGATGGCGTGACGATGCGCCTCGCAACGGTGTCTGCGGCCGGTGAGCCGCACGTCGTGCCGGTCTGGTACGAGCTCGACGGTGACACGATACGCATCGGGACGCACTCGAGCACAATAAAGGCAAAGAACGTCGCCGCGAGCCGGCGCGCCGCATTCTGCGTTGACGTCGGCGTGCGCTCGCCCGGCGTGCGCGGCGTTGCCGGCTCTGGCTCCGCACAGCTCGTCGACGAGCCGGACAGGGCCAGGGAGATAGCTAGGCGCATAATCTCAAGATACATGGATGCTGACTCAGACAGCGCGCGCGAGCTGCTTGAGGGAACCGACTGTGCCATCGAGATATCCATAGGGCGCGTCTCCTCGTGGTCCTATTGAGCCATGTACGAGCGTATGGCCTCGACTGCGCCCTCTAGCGTGCTAGGAGGCGCGAGAAACACGACGCGAAAGTGCCCCGAGCCGTACGTCTTGCCAAATCCTGACCCATGGACGGTGAGTATGCCCTTTGACTCGAGGAGGCCTAGGACAAACTTGCGGTCATCAGAAAACCGCGCATCCTCTATGCGCGGAAACGCATAGAACGCGCCGCGCGGGCTAGAGCAAGATATGCCGGGAATGGAGTTCAATCCGCGCACAATGACATCGCGCCTCTCCTTGACCTGCGAGACGAACTCGCCAAGGTGTTCGCGCGAACCGCGCAGCGAGGCTAGCGCGGCGTGTTGGACGGGAAGGCATGCGGCAATGCGCACGCGCGCAAGCTTTGGCAGGTGCTCGCGGATTGCGTCGAGCTTTGGGGTTTGCGAGAACGCCATGTATCCGGCGCGAAAGCCCGTCATCAGGTGACCCTTGGAGAACCCGTTGAGGACGATGACTCCGGCGTCACGCGCAACGCTGCCAATGCCGGCAAACTCAGCATCAAAGACGATCTCGTCGTATATCTCGTCGCATATGACATACATGTCATGCTCTGCGGCAATGTCAACTATGCGCGCAAGGTCGGCCTTGCCAAAGACAGTGCCTGACGGGTTGTTTGGGTTTATGAGGCAGATTGCAACGGTTCGCTCGGTTATCTTTGAGCGAATGTCATCAATGTCCGGACTCGAGGACTCGAGGTTCGTGGCAAACTCTACTGGCACGCCGCCATGGAGGCGAATGTACGACGCGTATGGCGGATAGTACGGGCCGGGCAGGAGAACCTCGTCGCCGTCCTCGACTATCGAGGATATGACCATGTCAAGGGCTTCTGAGACGCCGTTTGTCACGAGAATGTCATCCGGCCCGCACTCGAGGCCCTTTGAGGCCTCTTTTTTTGCAATCTCGGATCGCAGCTCGGCGATTCCCTCTGATGGCGCATAGTGCGTGTGGCCGTCTAGTGCGGCCCGCGTGAGGGCCTCGAGGACCACGCGCGGCGGCTGAAAACCGTACCACGGCGGGTCGCCGATGTTGAGGTACGTGACCTGCCGGCCTGCGGCCTCGAGCCTCTGGGCCTCGGCGACTATGTCGCGTATGGCATACTCTACGCCCATTACCTTTCTTGAGACCTTCATCGGTGCAAGACTTTTAGCACTCTGATATTATCGCTTGGGCGGACTCGTGGCACAGTCAGGATAGTGCGGGCGGCTTCGGACCGCCAGATCGAGGGATCGAAGCCCTCCGAGCCCTCTTGGCAGGTCTATGGGTGTGTGCTGCGAGATGGGGTGTGCTGCGTGGCCGGCTCCCGCCGACAACTGACCGGTCCTGGCACGTCGCCCCCTTGGTTTATTTGTGCGCCTGCGGGCCTGCGCCGCATGCAAATGCGCGCACTCCTCTATGCGGGACTCGTCATGATGGCAGCCGGCATCATCGGCGTGGCCATCATGCAGATGGGCGCAGGCGAGCCGACACTGGGATCATTCCCGTTGGGCCAGGGTCGCCATGCCGAGATGCGCGCAAACCTCGAGGCGCCTGACACGGCGTTCATTGGCGTAAAGCTCGACTCGCCGCGCACGGCGGCCAGGATCACCGTCATCTCGCCGACTGGTGATGAACTCTTTGATGACGTTGTGTCGACTATGAGCTCTGTGGACTATTTCATGGTGACAAGGTCTGGTGAGCACACTGTTCGCGCGACACTCGCCTCGGCTGCCCCATCAACGGTCTCACTCGAGGTTGGCCAGACAAGCTCTGCGCAGACAATGTATCCGGCAGCCGCACTCGTCATCGGCGTCGTTGCAGTTGTCGTGTGGTCATGCGTCGCAATAGTGCGCTACATCACAGCGCAGCCTGATGAGAACACCTTGTAGACCGGAAGGCAGAGCATTGTTGCAGCCGGCACTAGGAGGAGGTTAAAGGCAAGCCACATCGAGGAGGCGACGAGGACCACTGCCGAGACGGGAGCCAGGAGACGCACGCGCGGGCCGGCATGGCGCAAGAGGAGCACGCCGCCAAGCGAGCTTGCCACGAGGCCGGCCTCAAGGGGCTGGTGCGACCACGACACGAGTCCGTCGATGCCGTACGTGTCATGCGAGACCGAGTCGGCATATCCGGAGACTATCTGCAGCATTGCGCCGGCTATGACTATGGCTAGCGCGCGCCTCTGTGGGCCTGAAAGCGAGTCGCGCTGCCACACGAGGAGGGTGTATGCGAGTGCGGCCGAGCCGGCGACTAGGGCGACTCCGGCATAGACGGCTACGTGCTGTATGGACCAAAACTGCTCTGGCTCGCGCATTATGTGCGATATCGCGTCCCACACGCCGCTAGCCACCGTCTGCGAGGTCCCAAACGTCGCGAGGAGCGCCGCTGCGCCGAGCAGCGAGTTCGCGCGTGGCCTCGCGCCGAGAATCCGGTATAGTGTCCCGAGCATCGATGCGCGCGTCTAGAAATCCATGATATAAAGGCGCACCTGTGCGCGCCTCCAAGGTGTATATACGGCCCCCTCGGCGCTGCCTGCCATGGCACCGGGAATAGGGCTCATGAAGCGCCGCCTCGAGAAAGAGTCAGACGCCGTCTCGCTTGCCGTCTCGGCCATAGCGCGGCGCGAGGGCGTCGAGCCGGCCTCCATAGAGACGCTAGAGACGAAATACCATGATGACTCTGGCGACTGGTACGTCGCGCTCGGCTGGGCCGATGGCCGCGCAGTTGTCCGCATGGACTCTGTAATGGCGACAGTGACGGAGATAACGGAGCTCGCCGGAGAATAGCGCATGGCCGATGAGGCGATAGTCATTGGCGGCTCGCGCGGGATTGGCGGCGCGATCGCCGAGTCGCTGCGGGCCGTCGGACACACAGTCACTGCGACATCACGAAACGAGATTGACACGTCTGATCTCGACAGTGTCATGGCGTTTGCGCGCTCGCACCCCGAGACTGACATACTAGTTCTCAACACGGGCGGCCCGCCGCCAAAAGAGTTCGCCGACATTGCAGTGAACGAGTGGCTAAAGTATCACAACCAGCTCTTTTTGGGAATGTGCATCCTGCTCAAGGAGGTGCGCATTCGCGACGGTGGGTACATATTTCTCATAAGCTCTAGCGTTGTGCGCGAACCATCCGAGAGGCTTGTCATGTCTGGCGCATACAGGTCAGCGCTCTCTAGCGTGCTAAAGGTCCTGAGCAGGACACTTGCAAGGAGGCAGGTCAGCGTGATCAACATTGCGCCCGGACCCATCAACACGGATCGCCTGCGCGAGCTCGTCGGCGACGTGGACACCTATGCAAAAGACCTGCCAGCCGGCCGCGTCGGCGAGCCCGCCGAGATTGGGGGCCTGGTGCGCGGGATCGTCGAGAACCGCGTAAAGTACCTCTCGGGCCAGACCATAGCAGTTGACGGGGCCGCATCTGCGGCCATATAGCGCACGCGTGCGTGTTAAGTCACACTAAACTTGATATTAGCGCCCTTTAAGAGGTTCACGCGTGAATAGCGCAGCCATGGAGAGGGCAATATCGCTCGTGTGCCGCGAGTGCGGGGCCGAGCACGAGCCGACGTTTCGCTACGTGTGCGACACGTGCTTTGGGCCACTAGACGTGAAATACAGCGGCGTGACAGTCTCGCGTGAGGCCATCGCGTCTCGCGAGCCGACGTACTGGCGCTACGCCGAGCTGCTGCCCATCATGTCAAGCTCAAACATCATCAACATTGGCGCCGGCATGACGCCACTCACGCACGCAAAGAGGCTCGGCAAGGCCATCGGCCTGGACCGGCTCTACATAAAGAACGACTCGATGAACCCAACATTCTCGTTCAAGGACAGGCCTGCTGGCGTTGCAGTCTCGAAATCCGTCGAGCTCGGCCTGCCGGCAGTCGGCTGCGCGTCGACAGGCAACCTCGCCTCGGCAACTGCGGCCCATGCGGCCGCCGCCGGCCTGCGCTGCAGGGTTTGGGCACCGGCTGAGATCGAGCCGCCAAAGGTCGTGCAGGCCCTCTCGTACGGCGCCGAGCTCATCTCAGTTGATGGCACGTATGATGACGCCAACAGGATGGCCGCGCGTGCCGGTGACCGCGAGGGCCACGGCATCGTCAACATCAACATGAGGTCATATTATGTCGAGGGCTCAAAGACGCTGGCCTACGAGGCCGCCGAGCAGCTCGGCTGGGAGGTTCCCGACCGCCTCGTCGTGCCCGTTGGCAGCGGCGCGATGCTCAACGCGATATGCAAGGGCTTTGAGGAGCTCCACGAGCACTCACTCGTCGGCGAGATCTCTGGCATGAAGGTCGACGCGGCCCAGCCCACGGGATGCGCGCCAGTAGTCACGGCGTTTCGCAACGGTGGCCGTGTGGTGCCCGTTGAGAGGCCAGAGACTGTCGCCAAGAGCCTGGCGATAGGCGACCCCGGCGACGGGCCGTACGTCGTGCGCAGGCTAAGGGCGAGCTCGGGGACTGCCGAGGAGGCCGGCGACGCCGAGATACTCGATGCCATACTGCTCCTCGCGCGGACCGAGGGCATATTCACCGAGCCGGCCGGCGGCGTGTCCGTCGCGGTCCTCAAAAAGATGGTCGAGTCGGGCCTCGTCGAGCGTGATGAGACTGTCGTGTGCTATGTGACGGGCAACGGCCTAAAGGCCATCGAGCCGCTCTCGCCGCTACTAAAGGCGCCGACACCCGTGCCGGTCATGGAGGCGGTGGCACGCTAGATGGCCGAGATGGAGCGCATGACTGACGACTGCGTCACGTTCTTTCGATGCGGCCACTGTGGAACCAAAGTTCCTCCAGGCAAGAACAGAATACATGGCGCTTCTGTGCGCCGAATATGCGGCGACTGCAACACGCGTAACTCAGGCGTGAGCAACCTTGTGGCCAAGATGGCCGGTGTCAAGGAGACACTGTGGCACTGCCGCACGTGCAAAAAGCCCGTGACAAGGTGGGGCGAGGACAAGGATGGCATAGGGCTGCCAGCTGCGATGAGTATCTTTGGGGAGAGCCTGAGCGTGTGGTGCCCCACGTGCAAAAAGGATGTTACGGAGTGGGTGGTCTCCTAGATGGCCAAGATCAGCTTTGTCGTGCCCTCTGTGCTCAATGCCGGTGGCGGCGAGAAAAAGCTAGAGATCGATGCGACCACGCTGCGAGACGCGCTTCGCGTAGCCGTCGGCGAGATGGGCGAGGACTTTGCGCGCAAGGTTCTCGAGGACCCAAAGGCCCCCGAGCCCGTGCCGCGCGCGCTTGTAAACATGTACGTCAACGGCAAGAACGCCCAGTTCTCTGGCGGCCTAGGCACTGCGCTCAGTGACGGTGATGAGGTCTATCTCCTGCCGGCCGTCGCCGGCGGCTCTGGTGAGCTATCGCCTCGTGATCTCGACAGGTACTCGCGCCAGGTCATGCTAGAGGGAATTGGATATGAGGGTCAGCTAAAGCTGCGAGCCTCACACGTATGCATCGTCGGCGTCGGCGGACTCGGTCACCCGATAGCGGCCAGGCTAGTTGGCATGGGCGTTGGCCACGTGCGTCTAGTCGACCGCGACGTCATCGAGTTCTCAAACCTCCACAGACAGGTGCTCTTTACGGAAGATGACGTGGGAAAGGTAAAGGTAGAGGCCGCCGCCAAGCGCCTACGCGCCATGAACACCAATGTGATCGTCGAGGAGAGGGCAGTCTCGGTGAACGCGGCCAACGCAGCTGGCGTCATTGCGGGCTGCGACGTAGTTATAGACGCACTTGATAGTGTAAACGCGCGATACGCGCTAAACCGCGCATGCGTCGGAGCCGGCATACCGTTCGTCAGTGGCGCTGCCGTCGGCGTGAGCGGCCAGGCACTCACCATAGTGCCAGAAAAGACTGCGTGCTATCACTGCGTGTTCCCCGCGCTTGACGAGGACGCCATGCCGACGTGCAGCATAGAGGGCGTAAACCCCGCAGTCCTGTCGATCGTTGGCGGAATAGAGGCATCTGAGGCCGCGCGCCTCTTGACCGGCAAGGAGCCTGCGCTAGCAGGCCGCATACTCCACGTTGACATTGACACAATGGACTTTTCGACAACGAGGACGTTTCGCGCTGACGAGTGCATCGTCTGCGGCACGGAGCGCGTTCCGGCAGGCGAGCTCGGCGGTGTCATGGCCGAAGAGCTCTGCGGGCGCAACAGAGGCAAGCGGACGTTTGCCCTGACGCCGCCGCCAGACCTGGTCTTTGATCCGGCCGCAACAACCCTAAGGGCGTACGACCTAGGTCACAGAGTTCAGAAGAACGGCACGCAGGGACTCTCAATATCTTATAACCCGCTGAACATCGACCTTGTAGCCGGCGGCTCTGCAGTTATTGTTGGCGCAGATGATGTGGATGCGGCCATGTCCGTCTATAACTGCCTGCTTGGCCGCCATGCCGATGCGCTTGAGATCCTTGACAAGATGGTCGCAAAGACGTCCGATGATGCCGTATTGCACAGGTACAGGACATTTGCACTGCGCGGCCTCGGGCGCGACAACGATGCGCTTAAGGCAATAGACCGCGCGCTTGAGCTGGATCCAAGCAGTGTGACATATGCCAACAAGGCAGTCATCTTGAACGACCTCGAGCGCAGCAACGAGGCACTTAAGACAGTGGTTCGCGCGATCTCGATGGACTCTGACCGTGCCGAATGGCACCTGAGCAAGGCCATGATACTACACAAACTTGGACGCCACAACGAGGCGCTTGATACAATAAACCACGCGATCTCGATGAACTCTGACCGTGCCGAATGGCACAAGAACAGGGCCATGATACTGCGCAAACTCGGACGCCACAACGAGGCGCTTGAGGCAGAGGCGCGCGCAAAAAACCCTGACGCCACGGCAATCGCCGCATAGGTCACAGGTGTGGAGGGTCAACATGGGCAGGGTGTATATGCCACGCGCATGGCCGCCGGTTATGAAACGGCCCCCTGATAGAGATCTCTTATTATATAAGGCCTCGACGTTTCGTGCCGTAATGGGGGTCAGAACACTGGCGCTCGCGCTCATTGTGGCCGCCGTGCTGGCCGTGTCCGGCTCGGCTACGATGGCCCACGCGACGCCTCCGGAAATACCATGCGACCTTGAGTGCCAGTGGCCAATGGGAACCCACAGCGAGACGCCAGAGACCATCACAGCAGGCGTGCCGTTTCCAGTCAGCTTGTGGTACGCGTGGGAGGGGGTGCCGGGCAACGCAGCCATCGGCAAGGCAACAGTCTCTATGGAATCCCCGCCAGTTGATCCTGACTCCCCTGCGGATCAGCTATTTGCCGATATTCTGGATTATCTGGAGGAGAACCCGATTCTGGCAGCGAGTCCTGTGGCGTATGCACAGACCACGGACGGAGCTGCCGTCACGATACGCACGTCCGGCGACGTCGGCTATGTTGCCCACAACTCGTGGGTCGGCACCGCCGAGGCCTCCCTCGCGCGCGCCTCCGTGTCGGTCCTGGAGAGCGACGCCGAGTTTGCCTCGCTCTCCTCCATATCCGGCGCGCTAGCCGGCCTTGCAGCCGGCACGGCGCAGATCTCGGTGGTCAACTTTGAGCCGAACTTTGGGGACCGTGCGACTACTGCGCCGACGCAGGACACCTCGGAGTGGGAGCTCATCGAGGGGGCGGCCGGCGACGTGGACGGGTCGTGCGAGAGGGTGGCCGGCGCCGGAACGCCGAGGGATCTCCTCGGCGTCGTCTCCGTGCGTTCTGGCTCCGGTGTCGTCATCGTGCACGACGCGCTATCATCGACGGCCTCGCGCCTCCACGCGATATACGACCCAGACTCCTCGCCGTCCGTTCCCGGCACACAGGACTCCTACAAGGGGTGCGCGTACCTCGCGGACCGGAACGACCACGTAGAGATCACGGCGTACACGGCGGCAACTAGTGCACTCGGCATAACAGCGGACCGCATCGTCGTCTCCTTTAGTGAGGACATCGCGCTGCGCACCACTCCGGACGCCCAGGCACGAGCCACGCGCACCACGTTTGGCCAGGACTGCTCGCTGCCCAACGCGTGCATCTCGCGTACCGCCATGGGCATCTCGGTCGGCCCCGGCTCTGACTCGCTCACGATCGAGCCGGTTGGGCACACGGGCTTCCCGACGGCGCCTTTTGACGTGTGGTCCACATCGGGCAGGTTTGAGGTCACCTGGGTCTCGAACTCGGCGTCCTCGGGCATACTGCGCGCCAACGACGCAGTCTTGGGCACGAACGCGCCGCTCTCCAGGAACATAGCCGTCCCGCCCACGCTAGCAGTCACCGACGGCCTGCCGCCGGCCGTGTCGGATTTCCCGAGGGAAACCGGCCCGAACACGCTGATCCTCGCCGATGAGCCGGCCGTGGCGGACGGCCCCGGCATACTCGAAGGCGTGGATGTCTGGCGCACGCCGGTCGGCGGCGCCAGGGAGCCCGTCGCCGTGTCCGGCACCTCGCGCATCTCGACTCCGGGGTCATTCTCCTACGCGTTCTCGCTCACGGCCACGCCGCCGCTGGCCGCGACGGACCACGTCGAGCTGGTCGGCCTGGCCGACTCGGAGGGCAACGTCTCGGTAAAGCCGGCCATCGCCTCCGTCGAGCGCGAGGGGCGGTCCAGGACAGTCGTGGTCCTGAGCGAGCCGGTCTCGGGCACCACCAGGGCGGGCCACTGGTTCGTCTCCGGCGA
This sequence comes from Cenarchaeum sp., assembly GCA_963693095.2. Classification (GTDB taxonomy): domain Archaea; phylum Thermoproteota; class Nitrososphaeria; order Nitrososphaerales; family Nitrosopumilaceae; genus JAHRAL01. Next base: position 1,561,924 of record OY843768.1, on the reverse strand, counting down.
GGGGGCAGGCGAGCCCAGGGTCCGAGCCGTCGGCGTCTCATCAGGCCGCACCACGCCGGCGCCCGACGCGACGGCCGGCGGCCTGGCAGACGTCGCCGTCGTCGTCGCCGACCACATCGCGCTCTCCCACGCGCCGGTCTCGTCGTCCTCGGCGCTGACCGTCGAGTACGTCCCGCCCGCTCCGGCCGGCTTTGGCAAGCTCGACGGCCGCCTGGGCTCCAGCGGCCTGCTCCTCGAGGCGCAGACCGTCTCGGGCCTGCCATTCACCGCGCGCGCGACGGCCCCCGGCACAGTCGAGGTCTCGCTGCACGGCGGCACCGCCGGCGGGACGACGTCGGCGGCCGACTGGTCCGTCGGCGGCGGCGCGCCTGCGTCCGTCTCGGTTCCCGGAACGGCACCTGCGGCCGGCTCTGTCACCGTGCCGGCCTCCGGCGCAATCACGCTCCACCTGCCCGCCTCGGCCATCCTTGACGGCCTCGCGCCGTCCTCGACCCTGTCGTACTCGGCACCGCGCTCCGGCGGCGTGACTATCGCCGGCGAGCCGATGGCATCGGCCGGTCCCGTGCCGGTCCACGACGGCATCGCGCCGACCCTCACGGGGGCGCGTTTTGCCGGCCCGACGACGGTCCTCGTGGGGTTCTCCGAGCCGGTCTCTGTCCTGCCCACGGCCAGCGTGACGCCGCCTGGGGAGAGCGCGCGTGCGGCTGACGCACCGGCCGCGCAGTCAGCCCACTCGAGGGCCATCGCCGTCACCGTGCCGAGCGCATCTGACGGCGACGAATACGATCTCGAGCTCCGCGACGTGAGGGACGCCGCCGGCAACCCGTTTGCCGTACCGCCGGCGGCCACGACGGCGACGTACGAGGACGGGATGTACGTCTCTACCGCGCGAACCGTCTCCTCGACGCGCACGACAGTCGACCTCGGCGGATCCCTGGCGCTCTGGGGCGGCTCGACGCTGGCGTCCGAATGGTCCCTCGTCGAGCGCGTTGACGGAGCCGACGTCACGAGGGCCGTCACGGGAGTCGGGGCAGGCACCGCCGAACCGGTGGCCTCCTACACGCACACAAGCATCATCGCGCCGTCCCCGCCGCGCCTCACGCTAGTCCACGAGGCCCTCTCCTCTCCGGCCTCGGTGCCCGAGGTCAGGCACTCGAGCTCGCGCGAGGCGCGCCTCAGCACGGGAGCCGACGCGTCAGCCTTTGCGTCTGATGCGGACGTCCCACTGCTCTCCACATCTGTCCCGCATCCCGAGGCCGCCGACGGCGTGGCGCCGACGGTCTTGCTTGTCACGTTTACCACCCCAACGCGCATACTTTTGCAATTCAGCGAGCCAATGACTGCATCATTTGTGGGCTGGTCGATCACCGGCTCTAGGGGCTCTCCAGAGTTTACATCCGTAATGTATGGCTCCACGGACTCTATAGTGACCCTGGATGTCACGGGGCTCGCCGAGGGTGTCGAGTACACGATCAGACCGCCGGCAGGGTTTACCGACATGGGGTCAAACGCCTCGCCGACTGCACGGTTCTTTCATGACACCATATCGCCGATGATCTCGTCGGCCAGGACGACGTCGGCTAGCGTGATCGAGGTGACGATGAGCGAGGATGTCGTCTTTGGCGGGGAACCCACCGCAGCCCAGCGCGGAGCCCCGTGGAGGGCTACCATCGGTGGCGTGGCCCACACGCCAATTGACGCCAGCGTTGATGACCTGATCCTCACGCTGACATTCGCGGCCGACTCGCTGCCCACTGCAGCAGTGGGCGCGACGCTTGCGTACACGGATCCCGGCACAAACGTTGCCGGTCGAATACTCGACACTGCCTCAAAGCCGCTCGCGTCGGTGGCTAGTGCGCCCCTGGCCGACGGTGCCGGTCCGGAAATCGTCTCGGTGGCCACGAGGGAGACTGACAATGGCGACGGGACATACACGCACGAGACTGTAGTTACGCTGTCTGAGGCCGCCGCAGTGCAGGGCTCACCGACTGCAGGCGAGATTGCGGGCCACTGGGGCGTCTCTTGGAGCGTCAACGGGGTCTCGACAATGCAGATGGTGACCGGCGCGGCCGTCTCTGGCTCAACGGTGGTCCTCTCGCACGCAAACCTTCCGGACACGGGAACAACGCCGCTGGCCTCGTACACGCGCGGGGATGCAGCCGGCCGCCTGGTCTCGGCAGCTGACGGCAACGTGCTGGCCGATGACGACGAGATGGCAGCCACCGACGGGATCCGCCCGCGCGCCACGTCGATCTCGTTCACTGACGCCTCGACGATCACCGTTGCGTTCAGCGAGGCAGTCAGCCTGCCGTCGGATCCTGCCGAGCGCCTTGCGGCGTTCGCCCTGTACAACTCGGAGAACACGCAGCCTGCGGGAACCGTGAGTGCGGCGAACCCACAGACTGCCTCAACGGTGATCACGCTGTCGTTGGCCTCGCCAGTCGCTGACGGGGTGTACAGCCTGCGCCTGGCCAGCACGATAACGGACAGTGCGGGACTCGCACATGAGGCCGACGTCGAGATGGCGACGATGGACACGACACGACCCACGTTCACGGCGGGCGCAACGTCCCTGGGAACAACGGCGATCGAGTTCTCCGAGCCGGTTCACGGCACGCTCGACACGTCAGACTGGGCGATCCGCGACGATCCTGACGGCGCGGCCGGTCCCATGCGGGCCGTTTCACGGGCCATCACGGCAATGTCCTATATCGACGCCAACGGCATGACAGTCACGGCCACGCCTGGTGCTCCGGTGACGATCGCCGCGACTGGTGCGACACGCGTGTTCACAGTTGCGCACGAGAGCCTCTCCTCGGCGAACCCCACGGCCACGCTGGCCTACTCGGGCACACGCATAACTGACGCGTTCTCCTTTACAGTTGCCGCCACCGCGCCTGCGAGCCCGGCGACCATCGCTGACAGAATAGCGCCGTCGATTCTGCAGGCAGAGTTCCTCAGCGCGACGACGGTTCACGTGACGTTCAGCGAGCCCGTCACGACACCGTCATCGGGCTGGACCACAACGGGGAGTCTTTCCATAACGTCTGCCGCAGAGGGCCCGGCGCCCCACGTGGTGGCCCTGACTGTCACAGGTGCACAGCTGAACCTGGGATACGCGTTCACGGTTCCTGCCCCCGCGACACCTGATACGACCAACGTCGTTCGCGACAGATCAACGTCGGCAAACGCCGTGGAGCCTGGCGCACAGATCACCGCAAGATACTCGCAGAGCGCACCGGCGCTCGCCTCGCTGGAGGTGACGGTCCTGCGCGATGACACCGATGACTCTGTTGTCAATCCAACTGTGCGCATGGGCAGCCGTGCCGAGCTTGCGAGGGTCGGTGATCTCATACGCGTCACTGCGACACTTGCCACTGCGGCTCCGGCTGGTGCGGCCAACGTGCCCACAATTGCCATTCTTGGCGGATCGGCCTCTAACATGGCCGAGGTGACCGTCGGCTCACCTGCGCCGCCTGCGCGCACGCAATGGACATCAGATCATATGGTGGATGCTAGCAGCACCGAGGGTCCCGTCACGTTCACGCTGACCACAAAGAACGCGCAGGCCACAAGTACGGCCTCAGAAGATGACATCACGTCTGGCGGCGCGACGGTGGACACGACGGCACCGGCGCACCTTGAAACGGCCTTTGAGGACGCCGACACGCTCATAATCCGGTTCAGTGAGCAGATCTATGCGGCGCCTTCGACGATCTCGGTGACTCCGGCAGGCGGCACGGCAACGTCGCCGTCCACGTCACACACTGTCGGCTCGTCGGCCATTCGGATCAACCTCGCATCGTCGGCTAGTGCGGGAGTCGTGCACACAGTCGCAATACCTTCCAACTCGTTCCTCGACAGGGCAGACAACGCCGCGTCGGCCAGCTCGCAAACTGCCACGTATGAACCGGCGCCAACTGTCACCGGCGCGGAAACGTCGTCGCTGACGACGACGACTGTCACGTTCAGCGCGGCAGTGCGCGGAACAGTGGGGATCACGGGGTGGACCATGACGGATCCCGACAGCGTCAGCACAACTGACGACACTAGGCGCGTCACGGGATTCGCGCTCGCCGCCGACGGCATGTCCGCAACGCTGACGCACGAGCGCCTCCGGTCGACGGCGTCGACTCCGACTGTGGCGTACGACGGCACCGCGCTCCTCCTCGGTGACGCCGGCCACCTCATGGCCACGTCACCTGCGATCACCGCCACTGACGGTGTCGTGCCAAAGCTCGTTCGCGTCACGTTTGGAAGCGCGTCGACCATCAGGATACACTTTAGCGAGCCACTCGCAAACTCGGCGGTGGAGGCCCAGTATAGCGTGTCGATACCGTCGGCGTACAGAAGCGGCACCGTCACACTGTTCGATCCGTACACGACAGTGGTCCGGTCATTTACAGCCGAGATGGAAATCGTCGAAGGCACAGTCGCCACGGTGGTTGTGCCCTCGGTGGCCGCGCGAACCGGCACGCAGTCCTCAGTTGCGGTCACGGTCACTGCCACGTACGACGCGTCGCCGCCTGCGGTTCTCTCCACGGGCGGGTTTTACGTCTCGGCGCCAGACGAGTTCACGCTAGTCTTTGACGAGGCGATGGCCTACGATGCGCTCGGCGAGACGATCAGCGTCACGCCTGCCGGCGGGACCGCCACAGTCGCGCAGGTGAGGCACAACGCCGACAACCCCGCGGCCTTTACGCTCAGCGTTGATGCCGTAGAGTCGGGAACTGCCCACTCTGTGGTCTTGGGCGCCGGAATTATGGACGCCAACGGCGCCGCAACGACTGCAAGCCAGACTGTCACGGCCCCGGCAGTCACGATCGACAGAACCGCCCCGTTTGGCGTCCTGACCACACCGCTGACCATAGCCGGACCGGTTCGCCAGCTGGCCTTTCCGGACGCCTCGCCCATATCGGAGCTCAGCCTTGATGATGACGTCACGCTGCGCTCGCCGTCTGGCGAGACCATTCCGGTCTCCGAGCGCGCGAGATCCGCGGCGAGTGTCGACTTTGCATACAACTCTGGCGAGTCGGCCACAGGCGAGTACCGCATCACGCTGGATCCGGAGGCAGCCGGCACTCTTGGCAGCTATGTCGCATACCCGTTCACGAGAGCCTTTGAGCACGGGCGGCCAGTGTTCACGGCATACATTGCCTCGCCAACGCAGGTGATAGTAAAGTTCAGCGAGCCGCTCGCGCTGCGCCCTGGCGTGAGTGCGCTCAGCGGTGACAACTGGTGGATCGACGAGACGCCCTCCACGCTCGTGCCAGTCGTCGAGCCCAATGCGAGTGCCGTGGACGCCGAGACGCTCGACGCGCACCCGCTGCGCCTCAACGGCGCGTCGCCAGACCTGTCACCTGACGGGCGCATCCTCACGCTCACGCTTCCGGAGGGCAGCGCGCTGCCCGCAGATGCCGACGGCCTCTTGGTTCGCTACGCCGTCGACTTTACCGACTATGCGTCTGGTGACAGACTTGCCGACTTCCTTGAGCTCATCCGGAGCGGATCGTCGGACTCGATGACGTCTGCGATTCTTGGAAGCAACACCGGCGCGTATGCGGACGCTGACCTTCCGGCCGACTCGACGGTGCCGACCCTGACCGTCTCGGCACGCGTCCTCTGGGACGATCCGACCGACGGCGTGACGGACAAGGTGGAACGCACGGGAGCCAACGCGCTCACGGCCGGCATCGGCAGCGACATTGTGATAACGGCGACCCTTTCTGAGGCGGCCGGCTACGGGGACAATGCGCCAACATTGGGCTTCTTTGGGGATACGCCGACTCTGATGCGCTGGGTCTCCGGCGGCTATAGGGAGGCATGGTCGGCCACGCACACGGTGACTGCCACGGATCCCACGACACTTGCGTTTGCGCTCAGCGCAGCAGACGGCGGAGCCAACGAAGTGACTGCGTCTGCGGCCGACCTCGCGCAGGCCGTCACGTTTGACCTGACGGTTCCGCCATCACCGAGTGCGTCGCTGTCAGTTGTGAACAACGAGATAACGATCGACTTTGGCGATCCCGTGTACGGCGTTCCTCCAACAATGGCCCTCTCAAAGTCAGGCGCAACTGCCACGCCCAGCGTTGCCGTCACGCACGTAGACGGGGACAGCACGGCCACAATGACTATACCGTCAACACTCGCCTTTGTCACCGGTGACATATACACGATAACGATCCCACCAGACACGATTCATGACGTGGGGGGCAACACTGTGGCCGGCGGGCCAATCATGGCGGCAAACCGCATTCCCTTCACGATACGCACATCCGGCGACGTCGGCTATGTTGCCCACAACTCGTGGGCAGGCACCGCCGAGGCCTCCCTCGCGCGCGCCTCCGTGTCGGTCCTGGAGAGCGACGCCGAGTTTGCCTCGCTCTCCTCCATATCCGGCGCGCTAGCCGGCCTTGCAGCAGGCACGGCGCAGATCTCGGTGGTCAACTTTGAGCCGAACTTTGGGGACCGCGCGACGACTACGCCGACGCAGGACACCTCGGAGTGGGAGCTCATCGAGGGGGCGGCCAGCGACGTGGACGGGTCGTGCGAGAGGGTGGCCGGCGCCGGAACGCCGAGGGCTCTCCTCGGCGTCGTCTCCGTGCGCTCTGGCGCCGGCGTCGTCATCGTGCACGACGCGCTCTCCTCGACGGCCTCGCGCCTCCACGCGATATACGACCCAGACTCCTCGCCGTCTGTTCCCAACACGCAGGACTCCTACAAGGGGTGCGCGTACCTTGCAGACCGGAACGACCACGTCGAGATCACGGCGTACACGGCGACCACTAGTGCATTCGGCATAAGGGCGGACCGCATAGTCGTCTCCTTTGGGGAGGACATCGCGCTGCGCACCACCCCGGCCGCCCAGGCAGGACACACGCGCACCACGTTTGGCCAGGACTGCTCGGTGCCCAACGCGTGCATCTCGTACACCGCCAGGGGCATCTCGGTCGGCCCCGGCTCTGACTCGCTCACGATCGAGCCGACGGGGCACGTGGGCTTCCCGACGGCGACTTATGACGTGTGGTCAGCATTGGGCAGGTTCGAGGTCACCTGGGTCTCGACCGCGGCGTCCTCGGGCATACTGCGCGCCAACGACGCCGTCTTGGGCACGAACGCGCCGCTCTCCAGGAACATAGCCGTCCCGCCCACGCTCGCAGTCACCGACGGCATGCCGCCGGCCATGTCGGAGGCCCCGAGGGAAACCGGCCCGAACACGCTGTTCCTCACCGAGGATCCGGCCGTGGCGGACGGCCCCGGCATACTCGACGGCGTGGAGGTCTGGCGCACGCCGGTCGGCGGCGCCAGGGAGCCCGTCGCCGCGTCCGGCACCTCGCGCGCCTCGACTCCGGGGTCATTCTCCTACGCGTTCTCGCTCACGGCCACGCCGCCGCTGGCAGCGACGGACCACGTCGAGCTGGTCGGCCTGGCCGACCCGGTGGGCAACGTCTCGGTAAAGCCGGCCATCGCCTCCGTCGAGCGCGAGGGGCGGTCCAGGACAGTCGTGGTCCTGAGCGAGCCGGTCTCGGGCACCACCAGGGCGGGCCACTGGTTCGTCTCCGGCGAGGGGACAGGCGAGCCCAGGGCACGCGCCGTCGGCGTCGCCGCCGGCCGCGCCGCACCGGCGCCCGACGCGACGGCCGGTGGCCTGGCAGACGTCGCCGTCGTCGTCGCCTACCGAGTCACGCTCTCCCACGCGCCGGTCTCGTCGTCCTCGGCGCTGACCGTCGAGTACGTCCCGCCCGCTCCGGCCGGCTTTGCCAAGCTCGACGGCCGCCTGGGCTCCGCCGGCCTGCTCCTCGAGGCGCAGACCGTCTCGGACCTGCCCTTCACCGCGCGCGCGACGGCCCCCGGCACAGTAGAGGTCACGCTGCACGGCGGTGCTGCCGGCGGGACGACGTCGGCGGCCGACTGGTCCGTCGGCGGCGGCGCGCCTGCGTCCGTCTCGGTTCCAGGCACGGCACCTGCGGCCGGCTCTGTCACCGTGCCGGCCTCCGGCGCAATCACGCTCCACCTGCCCCCCTCGGCTCTCCTTGAAGACAGCACGCCGTCCTCAACCCTGTCGTACTCGGCGCCGTCCTCAGGTGGCGTGACTATCGCCGGCGAGCCGATGGCATCGGCCGGCCCCGTGCCGGTCCACGACGGCATCGCGCCGGCCCTCACGGGGGCGCGCTTTGCCGGCCCGACGACGGTCCTCGTGGGGTTCTCCGAGCCGGTCTCTGTCCTGCCCACGGCCAGCGTGACACCGCCTGGAGAGCGCGCCAGTGCGGCTGACGCAGCGGCCGCGCAGTCAGCCCACTCGAGGGCCATCGCCGTCACCGTGCCGAGCGCATCTGACGGCGACGAATACAATGTCGAGCTCCGCGACGTGAGGGACGCCGCCGGCAACCCGTTTGCCGTACCGCCGGCGGCCACGACGGCGACGTACGAGGACGGGATGTACGTCTCGACTGCACGAACCGTCTCCTCGACGCGCACGACAGTCGACCTCGGCGGATCCCTGGCGCTCTGGAGCGGCTCGACGCTGGCGTCCGAATGGTCCCTCGTCGAGCGCGTTGACGGAGCCGACGTCACGAGGGCCGTCACGGGAGTCGGGGCAGGCACCACCGAACCGGTGGCCTCCTACACGCACACCAGTGTCGCCGCGCCTTCCCCGCCGCGCCTCACGCTCGTCCACGAGGCCCTCTCCTCTCCGGCCTCGGTGCCCGAGGTCAGGCATTCGAGCTCGCGCGAGGCGCGACTCAGCACGGGAGCCGACGCGTCAGCCTTTGCGTCTGACACGGACGTCCCGCTGCTCTCCACGTCTGTCCCGCACCCCGAGGCCGCCGACGGCGCACCGCCGACGATCGTGTCTGCTGAGTTCACTGCTGCCAACATGATTGCCATAATGTTCTCAGAGGCGCTGGGCGGCACGAGGGCCTCCATAGAGGGCCTCACGTACGCGGTGAGCGCGCCAGACGGCACCGTCACTCCGGATGACGCCGACGGCGATGCCGACATGATTCCCCTGGCCGCGCCTGACCCCTCGGCGAGCCCGCCTGTGAGACCAGTCTCGTACGACGCCGCATCACAGACGATCACGCTAACGCTGGCCTCTGCAGTTCCGATCGGCTTGATCCACACCGTCACGCTTCCGGCGACCCTGGCCGATGAAGGCGGCACTGCCATCGTCGACCTGACAGAAGAGGTGGTGTATGGCTCTCTTCCGACCACGTCATTCACGTTCACGGTGCTAGACTCCGTCTCGCAGACATCAAAGTCTGGCGCCCATGCCAACATGGCGGGGATAGGCGACACGATCAGGGTGGATCTCGATCTCGACATAGACGTGATGACGCCACCGCGCATAACGCTGGCCGGCAGGGACACCACGTCAGTCCCCATGGGCAACGCCGGCGATTCCGACGACTCGACGTGGCGCCATGACCACGGCGTGGACAGCTCGCACGCAAGCACGTCTGCGGAGAGCCCACTAGAGATCTCGATCCTCGTTACCGACAATGACGGCGTTCCCTACGATATGACGCCGACGACGAACCCTGCCCAGGGCACGACAGTCACGCTGCCCGAGATCGACACGGTCAGGCCAACGGCCATGTCGCTCACCGTGGCCGTGATGCTCGCGGGGCAGGCCGTCGACGCGGCAGCCGGCACGGTGGCGGCCATCAGTGATGATCTCCTCGTGCGCCTCACGGCCAGCGAGACGCTAGTCACCGACGCGGCTGACATTGTGTTCTTTGGCCGTACCGGCGTGAACGCCGACATGGTCACCGACGGCGGATCCAACCTGCACACGTACGACCGCACGATACTCGACACGGACACCAGCGGCACGCTCACGTTCAGCCTGACGATGCGCGACACTGCGGGCAACACGGCGACGCTCACGCAGGACAACCTGACGGGCACGAACGTGGCAGTAGACGCCGACGCGCCGACAGTCACTGCCATGTCACACAGCGACACGATGCGCACGATAACGCTGACGTTCAGCGAGGGCCTTCTCGCGACCACCGCAGTGGCGGCCAACTTTGAGGTGCGCGGGTTTACCGCGCCCTCGACGCGCTCGGCCGTGCTGGATCTCGACTCTGATCACGGCACGGACGGGGTTCTCTACACGGCCGGCGCCTCGGCCTCTGAGCCCTCGACGCTCGCGATCCGCCTGGACGAGGACGACTCGTACGGCGTGTACAAGGTCGTCATCTCGCCGTTAGTCACTGACACAAACACCAACGCGTACGTTCCCCGATTGAACCCCGATGATAACCCCGCGACTGACGACAGCGACATCACGGTGCAAAAGACCGACATGACTGCCCCGCGGGCCACGGAGCTCTCCGTCATAGTCCACGACGGCACGCCGGGCTCTAACACGGCAAAGACTGGCCTGTATGACGACTTTGCCGGCATCGACGACACGGTTCGCGTGGACGTCACGCTCAATGAGGACGCCGTCGGCACGCCGACCATAGACATAGCCGGCGCGACAGGCATATCGATGGCCGACAGGGGAGACGACGACGCGACGACATGGCGCTATGACCTCGTCGTGTCGAGCACGACGACAGAGACGACATCGCTAGACTTTACGATAAACGTCACTGACGGCACAACCTCCGGCACGATAACGGCGATGACTGGCCACATGGGCACGCTGATGGTCAGCCGGCCAACCGTGGACAGGACGGCGCCGACGGCGACGGTGACGACTAGCGTGAGGCTCGAGGACGCGTCGTCTGACTCGTCGACAGTCACCACGGCCGGCATCGACGACGAGGTTCGCGTGACGCTCACGGCCAGCGAGGCGCTCGACGCGCGGGTCGCTGACATTGCGCTCTTTGGCCTGACGGGCGCCAGCACCGTCAATGCCGACTCCGTCGAGGGCGTCGGCGCCAACGCGTACGCGTACGTGCGCACGATCGCCTCAGGCGACGTGGGCGGCGAGATCGAGTTCAGCGTCACGTTCCGCGACAGGGCCGGCAACGCGGGGGCCTCCGCATTGACGCACGGTGACGCGGCGGCGCGTGTGGCAGTCGATGCCACGACGCCGACCATCGTGTCTGCCGAGACTGCATCCACCACAACGCTCACCGTCACGCTATCTGAGGACGTCACGGGCACCGGCACGTGGTCTGCAGAATCCGGCTCGACTACTGCAGTGATCTCCTCGGCGGACGTCTCGGGCGACACGGTGACGCTCACGTACGGCACAATAGACGACACGTCATTTGCGCCAACGGTGAGGTACACGGGCACGGGCATAGTCGACGCCGGCCGCAACGCCCTGCAGTCTGGCAGCTCGACGCCCACCGCCGACGGCGTCGCGCCGACGGCGACGGCGGCATTTACGGGCCAGACCATCACAATCACGTTCAGCGAGCCGGTCAACGGCGTGACGCCGACGCTCACGCTCACGCAGCCCAACGGCGAGACGATCGCGCCAACATTCTTCCACGACGACGGTGACATCACCGCCTCGGCGACACTTGATGGCGCCCTTCCGATGGGGGCGTGGAGAGTGGCGATACCGGCTAGCGTGGAGGACGTGAACGAGAACCCCCTAGATGCGGCATCGAGGGACATTAGCGTGGGCTTTTCAGTGGCGCCGACGACCATATCGTACACGGTCTTTGAGCAGGACGGCTCAACGGCGAGGCAGGGTGCCCTGGCCGCATACGCGCGCGCCGACGACCAGATAAGGCTGTCAGTGACGCTTGACGGGGGTGTCTCCATGGCGCCGACTGTCCTCTTTGTGGGCGATACGGCACCATCTGACACAGTCACCATGACGCAAGTTGGCAGCACCGACGAGTGGCGCGCGACGTATACCGTCGAGACGGCTGCGGCCGCACCGGACATAGACGGCAGGTTCACCTTTGCGATGTCAGTCACCGGCGCCGTGAGTGGCGTGTCGGGCACGATAACGGACCGGTCACTGTCCACCGTACCGCCAACGATCGACCACATCGTGCCGACGATCTCGGCACAGACATCCGGCCTGCGCGAGATCTCTGTGACATTTAGCGACCCCGTGTCAGGAGCCACGGTGGCGTCTGAGTGGCGCATCGGCGGCACCCTGGCGACTGGCATCTCCTCGGGCGGTCCGGCGCAGGCCGGCGAGCTCTCCCTCACTAATGGTGAGACGCTCACGCTGCACCTCTCAGAGGCCGGTGCGCTCGCCGACGGCAGCGTCAGGCCGGCAGTCGTGTTCACTGCGCGCGCGACGGGGGGCCTGGCCGACGTTGCCGGCAATCCCGTTGCCGACACGTCAGTCGCGGCAGTCGACCGCATACCCCCACGACTTGAATCTATGGAGTTTGACGGCTCCCGCACGATCATAGTCACGCTAAGCGAGCCCATCGACGGTGACACGCTAGGGACGATCCCGCCGAACAGCCTGAGCCCCAGACTTGGGGCCATAGGGCATGACTACACGCAGGGCTCGACATCGCTCATGCTGGGCACGGTAGAGAGGGCGCGGGCCGGCGCGACGCACTCGCTCACGCTGCCGGCGAGTGTGACTGACGTGGCCAACCCCGACGGCGTGGCCCGCAACGCCATCTCGCGCGATTCGGTGTCAGCCACACTGCTAAACGTGCTGCCGCTGACGTTCACGGCACGCACGTACAACGCCTCGCACGTCATCGTGACGTTCAGCGAGCCCGTCCAGGGCACGACGGCGGCCTCCGAGTGGACACTTGACGTGCCGTCATCTGACCTGGTGACGCCAGATGGCGCAGGTCGGGCCGTAAACGCGGTGGCTGACGAGCCTCATCCGATGAGTGCTCAGAGGCTCGATGACACGATACTGGCGTCATCCGAGTTCACCACCCCGTTCTATGTCGGCCACAAGGATCCCAGTGTTAACCCATTCCCCGTCTGGGGACCGGGCGCCACGCCGGTCGTGACGTTCACGGAGCCCTCCGACGGCCTCACCAACGTGGTTGCCGCCGACGAGACGTCCGTGGCGCTGCCGACCCGCAGCGTGACTGCTGGTGACGGCATTGCGCCGACGGTGCTCTCGGCGCTGTTCGTGACGCAGGGGCGCATTCACGTCATATTCGACGAGGACGTGAGCTTTGAAAGCACCGGCTGGTCAGTCTCTGGCCTCGACGTCACCGACGTTACGCGTGGATCGGGTGACACCGTGGTCCTCGACGTGAATCCTCCGGCAGTGGCCGGCGTGGCGCACACCGTGGAGATCGCGCGCTCAAGCGTGCGAGACGGAGGAAGCAACGAGCTCGAGGCCGATGCAAGAATCACGGGCGTCGAGTACAGGGACACGATCACGTTCGCGGCTAAAACGCAGAGGGACAGCTCGGGCACGCACATCATGGTCGTCTTTGGCGATGACGTCAGGGGCACGACAGTCGCCAGTGAGTGGACAATTGGCGTGGGGGTCGACGGGAGCGGCGGCGCGCAGGCCGACGCGATCCTTGTGCGCTGCACCTCTGGAGGCAGCCTCATGGCCGCAGCGTCAGTCAATGTCGCTGACATCTGCTCTGGCGAGGATCCCGAACCGCGCACGTTCTACCTCGAGTATGACGCGCCAGACTCGGGGGCGACGCCGCGCGTGGCATATGCCGCGCCGACGGCACAGGGCGCAACGCCAATAGTCTCGGGCTTTAACGGCCTGCCGATATCCTCGCGCGCCGTTCTCGCATCTGACGGCCTGGCTCCGCTGTTTGCGGCGGTGGCCACGGCGACATCAAGGACGCTCGAGGTGACCTTTGATGAGGACGTCATGGCCGCTGACGGGGAGCCAGACGCCTCGCGCTGGCACCACTATGACTCGGCGGGCATGATTCCCACACAGGCCGAGCTCGACGCCGCAGTTGCCGCCGGCACGAGCTTTGCCTCAGCCGAGCTAGACGGCCGCACGCTAACGCTCACGCTGCCCGGGTCATACGCGCCGGTCACAGGTTGGGGTTCAGGTGACACAGCGGCAGTGCCTACTACGATCGGCTACAGCGTGCCTGCCGGCGAGTCCCCAGACATACTCGATGTCTCGTCGGCGGCCAACGGCCTGGCCGGAGGCATCGCAACGCGAGACGTGGCCGACGCCGCACCGCCGGAGGCCGACACGCTCACAGTGATAGTAGTCGAGGATCCCGACTCTGACGGGACGTTCACGCCAAAGTCCGGCACCGGCATGCGCACGGCTAGCATTGGTGATGCGATCAGCGCAACGATCACGCTCTCTGAGCCATCCTCGTCCTCAAGCCCGCCGACATTCGGCGCGCTCGGCGAGGTGCAGGAGATGACGCTTAGCAACTCGGACACCACTGCCACAGGGGCGATCGCCGTGCCGCCGACATGGGCGCGTGACGGTCCACTAGAGTTCAGCATAGTACTAACTGACGCGACAGTCGCGGCCAACACCGCAACACTCACGCAGGCCGACCTTGCCGGCGAGCCAATCGACGTGGACGTCAACGAGCCGACGATAGAGAGCGTGCTGCGCGTGTCATCAACGTCGCTCCAGTTCGTCTTCTCCGAGGAGGTCACCGGCACGGGCACAGTGTCTGCGAGCGCCGACTCGAGCCCCGACCCCGCAACGGATCCGTCAGCCCCACTGCTAATTAGGCCGTCACCGACGGGCCGGATCGCCGTGGCGGCCCTCGCGCTTGCGGGATCGCACACATTCACGCTCGGCGCCGGAATCACCGACGTGGCCGGCAACGCGATCGCCGCACAAGAGGTGGCAATAGACGATGACGGCGAGTTCGAGTCCCCCGCCCTCTCCGCACCGGCCTCCGGAGCGCTCCCGCTCTCATTCAGGGCGCCAGGCGAGCGCCCCGCGCCGATCACGCTACTCACCGATGACCTCGTCGCAGATGCCAGCGGCACGTTTGGCGCCGACCTCACGGCCACAGTCGGCGGAGTCTCGCTCACGATACGCTCGGGAACCATCTTGCGCGACCTCGGCCCGACAGACGCGGGGGCAACTGCCGGCACGCTAGTGGCCAGGCTAACCGAGCGGGCCGCTTCCACGGTGTACGTCGGCGCCATAGTCGCCGCCGATGCAGACGCGACTGACTATAACGAGCTCGTCGCTGCGGCAATAAACTCGCGCGAGCCCCATACACTGGTTGTCCTCGGCAAGGAGGACGCCTCGACGCCGGTTCTCCTCTCACGTCCGGCTGCGATCAGGATCGACGGCGTATCGAGATCCTCGCACATATTCTATATCGACGGCGCCGAGCTGAGGGACGTGCATGGCATGCGGACGTGCGCAGAGGCCGGACACGGGGATGCTGATGCGACCACCGCACCTACCCTCGCTGATGCGACATCGGCGGCACTGGCCGACGAGTGCTATGTGCGTGATGACGCTGACGTTGTCATCTGGACAAACCACCTCACGCTCTTTGGCGCAAGCCTGCAGGGCCTAGTGAACAGGGTCTCTGGCTGCAGCGACTGCACACCGCCGACGCTCGGCGTTGATGGCACGGGCACGAGGCGCGTGAGCGGCGGCTTTGAGTACAATGGGGACGTTACGGATGCCGAGTACTATCACACGCCGCTCCCGCTAATCACGGTCGAGACGGGCCAGGAGAACGTCGCGATCCTAAAGGTCTTTGAGGACACCGGCCCGCGCAACGTGCGCCACGTGGGCCTCGGCTTTGGCCTGGAGCGCGGGCAGCACTTTGCCGAGTCGCGCGCCGAGATTCACGTCGATATGCCCTATGGCGGTGGTCACACGGTTCGCCTCGACGATCCGGACAACGCCATAGATGCTGACACGCTTGACGTCCATGTTGACACCGTAAAGTGCATGGCCGGCTCGGATGCTGACTGCCGCCTCGTCATGATACGCCACACGTTCCGCACGCCACTTGAGTTTAGCGTCGTCTCGACGATAGTCTGGGATGACAGGCGCAACGCGTGGCAGAACACGTTCAACCACGGCGTGCACGTGACTGGCGAGTCGCTCAACGCGCGCCACGGCATCCCAGTCAACGACGGCAACCTCGTGCTCTACCCGCTCATCTCGGGCCACGTTGATGGCGACGGTGATGGCATATACGACTATGACGTGCGCCACGTCACGTACATGCTGGACTCAGACTACCGCGTGTACCGCCTCGCAGTAGACGGGACGTACCAGCCGCTGCGCAACCTCGCATCGCTCCTGCACGAGCTCGACGAGCCGCTCTACTGGGGAACAGAGTACCTGCCCCACGGGCCGGCCCGTGGAACGGAGCTCTTTGAGGGAATACTGGAGGAGGAGCGCAAGATCGCAGCTGACAGACTAGTCGAAGTCGACCTGCTCAACCTCCTGCGAAGTGCGGCAGACAAGCAGTCTCAATAGAGCTCTTTTTTGATATACTCCTCAAACTCGGCGTCAGTCATCGACGCGCGCGTCTCTAGGAACATGCTCGCGTCGTTGCCAACCACATAGCGCGGCGGCGGGTTGTCCTCGGTGGCGGCCTTTACGACGGTGCGCGCGACCTCGGATGGCGGCGTGCCGAGGCTTGCCATCATCTTTATCCCGCTGATGACCTTTTGCGTAATCTCGGCGTACGGCGAGTCGGCTGACTCGGGCACAACTATGTTGTCCATGAACGGCGTCTTTATGACCCCTGGCTCGATGATGACTGTCTCGATGCCGTGCGGGCCGAGCTCGTACCTCATGCATTCGCTCAGGCCCTCTAGGGCAAACTTTGAGCTCACGTACGCCGGCGAGCATGGAAAGCCTATCCTGCCGGCCACGGAGCTGATGTTGATTATGCGGCCCGCCTTGCGAGCTCGCATCGACGGCGCGAGGCGCTGTATGAGGGCAACGGCCCCAAAAAAGTTGGTCTCAAACTGCGCGCGCATGTCATCAAGCGAGATGTCCTCGACGCACCCAAAGAGGCCATAGCCGGCGTTGTTGACTAGGACGTCGACGGCACCGGCGTCCCTGAGAACCGACTCGGTGGCCTCGCGCACGGACTCGCCGTCGGCGACGTCGAGGCGCACGGTTTGCACGTCGAGGGACTCGGCAGCCGCCGCCTCGGAGAGCGGGCCGGCACGGGACTCGTCGCGAACGCCTGCCCGCACGGCGTATCCCTCCCTTGCGAGCGCGAGGGCCGACTCGAGGCCGATGCCCGAGGAGCATCCGGTTACGAGGGCCACGCGCTTCATGGGGTCGCCCCGCCTTGCCCGCATATTTATCCCTCTGCTGCCGTGCGGACACCTGTCAGCGTTTTTATACCGATGCGCGCGCACGTCCTGACGCTTGGCTCGAAAAGAAAAGTGCACACGGTGCTCAAAACCGGCAAGCCCGCGCTATGCCCCAATGGAGTCATGGAACCTCAGCAGCCCGCTGTGCGGCGCGTGCTATTCGTACCTTATCGGCGAGCACTATGAGGGCGAGCACACGCGCATCTCATGACGCGCCGCCGAGGCGGTGCGCGCACATACAGTTCCACGCAAGCGAGTCCTCGCGTGCGGCCTCCACGTCAAGGAACGCGATATCGCCGACGGTCTTTTTCTTGTGCAATAGCGTGACTCGCACGGTCTCAAAGGACTCGCACTTGCAGTCGTCCATGAGACACTCGTCGCCCTCGTGATCCTCGCCCTCGTGGCCGCACTCGCAGACGTCGTCGTCCTTTGACTCAGAGAGCGACTTTTTTTCGTACATTCCGAGACGCACATACGCCTCGCCACCGCAGCCGCGCTTGAACCTCTCATAGTTCTCTGACATTGGCATCGTCCTAAAGAACGACGCGTTCTGCTCTGGCTTTTTCGAGTCTGCGCCCATGGCAAACCAATAGACGTCGCCGGCCTCGATGAACCTGACGCGTATGGTCGGATCAATCCACCAACGTATCGTGTCATGCCATGCGGCGACGGCCTCCTTGCGGTTCTCAAAGAGCGGCGCGACGTTCATGCGCAGGTCATAATAGCGGTACGCGACGCCGACAAAGTCGCTCGTCCATGGGATTCGCTCTGCGACCATGGCCGCCTTGCGCAGACATTCCATATATTAACACGCAAACGCGTGCGCGAGTGGGTTCGCCGACTTTTGCAGGATCGAACGGTGGTGATGGCCTGCGTGCCTCGCCTGTGGTGGGGTGCGTGCCCGCGCCGGCCGCGCCGTCAGGGGCGCACTCATGCCCCGCCCGCGCCCGCACTAGATCCCTGGGGCTCGACCATGAGCGCAGCCAAAATGATCGCAGGGACCTCTGCGAGATGTCCGGTGATCGCAGGGACTCGCCGACCTGCCCTCCCCGTGCCGGCGGTCATGGATCTTCCCCACAAGGCCAAAATGATCGCAGGCCATGCCGCAAAACCCCACATAACGTTATATTGTACCATGCCTCCTGCTTGGCAATGACCTATCGTAACAGTTCGCAGATCGTCGCGGCGATGCTCGACGCGACCAAAGAGTCCGGCATGGAGGGAATCACCCCAACGCTTCTCCTCAAAAAGACCAACATTACGCACTCGCGACTCCGAAGGCTGACGACCAACCTCACCGGCGCCGGCCTCATGGCCCGGATAGAGAGCGACGGGCGACATGCGTTTGCGATCACGCCAAAGGGCATACAGTACCTAGAGCTCTATCGCGAGTTCCACTCGATGGCCGAGTCATTCGGCCTCGAGCTATAGGCCACGCCGCTTGCGCCTGCGCTCGGCCCGCCTCTCGCGACCCTCCGAGTACGAGCTATAGAGGATAATGCCCACCGCACCGGCGACCATGACCCAGAACATGACCCAATTTGCGCTGTACGTCGCTATGCCCATCCCGCCGGCCATGAATATGAGGACTATCATGTGGTAGCGATCCATACAGCGCACGCGGCAGCACCAAAACAATATATCTTTTTGATTTGGCCCGAGCCCCATGGGCAAGGCACTCGAGCTCCTCGGCTTTGGGCTGATCGCAGGCACAGTATACGCGTATTTGGGCCTGATTGCGCAGCGGGATCCGGCCGGCTGGCCGGTCTTTTGGTCATGCGCGCTAGGGGCACTGGGAATCATCATGTACCGCAAGTGGACCCGGCGAACGCCAAAGACTACGTGATCGCAGGGCAATAAAGCCAAACATGGCCAAAACTGGGTGGATCCACGATCCACCATGGCCCTAATCCGCGCACACCGATAGATCTATAAAGGCCCCGCCTGCGTGCCGGTGTCAGGATGGGCGAGACGGCAGCACAATGGTGGAAGGATCTCGGCAAAGAGCTCGAGGTCGACATCGAGGACTACAGAGCCAGAAATTGATTTTAAAGCCTCGAATGGGATCTGAACCCACGACCTAGCGCTTACGAAGCGCTCGCTCTACCAGACTGAGCTACCGAGGCGTGCGCAAGCGCCTGACCAGAGTTAATAAAAAGCCTTTGAGGCCATGCACGCATGAGGGTGGGCGTGTCCGGCGCAAGGGGCATCGTTGGTGACGGAATGGGTCCCGGCGAGGTCGCCGCCCTGTGCGAGTCATTTGGCGCAATGGCCGCCGGCGCGTCGTGCGCTCTGGGCATGGACACGCGCGAGTCCGGCCCAATGCTGACGCATGCTGCATCTGCGGCTCTGAGGGCCTCTGGCCTCGACGTGCTCTGCCTCGGCGTTGCGCCAACACCGCTAATATTCTACGAGTCGAGCAGCGCCGGCGCCGGAGTTGCCGTCACGGCATCGCACAACGGGCCAGACTGGAACGGACTAAAGTTTGCGCTGCGCGGGAGGGGCATCGACGCCTCGAGCCTGGGCAGTTCGGGCCGAGCCGGCAGGAGCCACGGCCGCGTGGGAACCGAGGCTGACCTCGAGTCGTCATACGCCAATGCGGCGATCGGCCTCCTTGGCAGGGTGGCCGACGGCACGAGCGTCGCACTCGATGCTGCCGGCGGTGCGGCAGCCGCACCTGCGCGCAGAATTCTTGAGGGCGTTGGATGCACGGTCATCGACGTTGTCTCTGGCGGCGGGCCGGATCCCACGTCTGCGCGCCTGGAAGCGCTTGCAGACGCTAGCAAAGAGTGCGACGTGGGAGTCGCCCTTGACCTTGACGGGGATCGCGCAGTCATTGCGCGCAATGGCGCAATATGCCCACCAGACGCGACGCTCGCCGCAGGGGTCGCCTGGTCGCTTGCGCGCGGAATGCGCAACTTTGCGATAAGCGAGGACACCAGCGGCGCAGTTGGCGCAATGGTGCGCGATGCGGGCGGGCGGGTGTATCCCGCAATGGTCGGCGAGGCCAACGTCGTTGACGTGATCGAGTCGTCCTCGTGCAATGCCGGAGGCGAGGGCAGCAGTGCCGGACTCGTCATTTCCGAGTTCAACATGTGCCGTGACGGGATGATCGCCGGCGCAATAGTCGCATCAATGTCAGCTGACGGCACGCTCGATGCGGCGATCGCCGGAGTCTCGAAACTCCATCGCATAAGGCAAAAGGTTCGTGCGCGCGCACCAGATCACGCGCGTATCGTTGCGGCCGTGGGAGAGGAGATGCGCGGCGAGTTCTCCGAGACCGGGGGCCTTGGCGGCTTTAGGGGAACTGATGGCGAGTCGACGTGGATGCTGGTTCGCGGGTCAAACACCGAGGATGCCGTGCGCGTCTCTGTCGAGTCTGATGACGCCGAACGTGCGCGCAGGATCGCACGTGTCGCAAGCGAGGCCGTGGAGAGGCATGCGCAGAACTCTTGATGAGGCCGGCGTCATCGCCGAGTTTAGGCGCGCGCTGGCGCTGGGAAGCGACGGCGATGACGTCGAGCTCTTGCGCCTGGGCGGTGCGCGCCTGGTGGCAAAGGTCGACACGCTAGTTGCTAGCACGGACGTGCCGCGGGGCATGACGGCACGTGAGGCGGCAAGAAAGTCAGTCGTCTCGTGCGTGAGCGACTTTGCGGCAAAGGGGGCACGGCCGCGCCTGGCCCTGGCCTCAGTCACGCTGCGGCAGGCCACGCCGCGCGCCCGCGTGAGGCAGCTCGCCTCAGGCCTGGCCGCAGCGGCCGCCGAGTTTGGCGTCTCGGTCATCGGGGGAGACACGAACGAGGGAGCCGACGAGTCGATCACGGTGTGCATGCTAGGTGATGCGCCGGCGCGCCCCCCGCGCAGGGCCGGCGCGCGCGCCGGTGATGCAGTCATGGTCACAGGCCCCTTTGGCCATGCCGCAGCCGGCCTTGCCGTGGCGATGTCGCGTCGGCGCCTCGTCGGCCCTGCGCGCTTTATGGCCAGGGCGCGCCGAGCCCTTGTGCGCCCGACACCGCCGCTAGAGTTCTGCGTAAAGAGCGCGCCGGCGTTCACGTCCTCGATGGACTCTAGTGACGGACTTGCAGCGACGCTCTGGGAGATCGCCTCGCAGGGTCGCGTTGGACTCGAGATCGACACGCTGCCCGTCGGCGCCGGCGTGGGCGAGTTTGCGGCGCTAAACGGCCTTGACGCAATGGATCTCGTGCTCTATGGCGGCGAAGAGTACGAGACGGTCTTTACGTGCCGGCAGTCATCGCGCGCGGCCCTGCGCCGACGTGCTGCGAGCCTGGGCATCGACCTCCTGGAGATAGGCCGCATCACGCGCGGGCACGGAGTGCGTGCGACAGGCCACTCGGGAAACATTACGATCCGCAACTCGGGATGGCGCCATCTCTTGTCGTGACGAGTCGGCTCACTGCGCGACGGTTCCGTATATGGGTCGGCCCATTGGCCTCGTCGCAAGCTCGCCGCGCTCCAAGAGCCTAATTCTCTCCTGCCATATGGCAGAATACTCGGCGCTCATCTCGGCGCCCACGCAGCTCCTCCCGTGCTTTAGCGCAGCCACTGCAGTGGAGCCTGATCCCATATAGGGATCGAGGACATAGTCGCCCCTCCTCGTCATTGACAGAACGAGGCGCTCGACGAGCTCGACGGGAAACTGTGCCGGATGGGCCGTCTTTTCGCAGTGGTTGTGCTTTACGTTTGGAATCTCCCAGACATCAGTGGGGTTCTTGCCCAGCGGGTTGCATGAGAGCTCGCCCCTGCGGCTTCCGTGAACGTACTTTTTGCCGGGGTATTTGGCCGGCACGCGAATGGGATCCAGGCTGAACGTGTACCTGTCAGTCTTTGTGAACCAGAGTATCGTCTCGTATCGGCCAGAGAGGCGCTTTGAGCAGTGGAGGCCATGGCCAAAGTGCCAGACTATGCGGTTTCGCAGACTCAGCCCAAGCCGCCTAAAGATCGGATAGAGGAGTATGTCAAGCGGCTCTATCTGCCCGTTCTTGACATAGTTTCCCGTCTGCCAGCAGATGGATCCGCTCGGCCGAAGCTTTTTGGCGCACGCAGCTATCATCGACTCTTGGCCTGCGATATAGTCCTCGATGCTGCCCCTCTTCTCATAGGCCTTTCCGAGGTTGTACGGCGGCGACGTGACTATGAGCTTGATGGACCTGTCGGGGATCATGGCAAGCAGGTTCGCCGCATCGCCCGTGTACGCCACGCTCTCGGCAGTCTCCCCCGTGGCGCGAATCCTGACCGTTCGTGCGCGCACGCCCTTTCTGCGCGAGAGGCCTAGGTGGCGCACGCGCCCTCGCCCCATGACACTGCCGCAAAGCACACCGCCAACGGCCGCAAGACGGGTCGGTTCGGCTATTAAGCATCGCCTGCGCGCAGCCGCGCCAGGCCCTGAGCGTCCCTCGAAACTCTATATAGAGTGCCGTCGGCCTATATACCTGATGAAGGGCGAGACGCGCAAGATCCAATTTACGGGAAACTCGTCGTATATCGTCTCGCTTCCAAAGCAGTGGGCCGAGGAGATGGGCATAAGGAGCGGTGATCAGGTAGTCATCACAAAACAGGGGGCATCATCGATGCGCGTCTCACTTCCCCACGAGCGGGCCGTCGGCTCGGCCGGAGCCGGCGCATCAGAGGTCACCGTCAGCGTCGAGAAGGGCTCCTCACCGCCGTCGATCGTGCGCAAGGTCATCTCGCTGTACCTGCGCGGATATGCGATAATACACGTCGTGCGCGGAACGGCGGCCTTTGGACCCTCACAGCGCACGGCCGTAAAAGACACCGTTCGGCGCAGGCTAGTCGGCGCCGAGATCGTCTCGGACTCGCGCAACGGGATCACGATACAGATACTAGTGAACACCGTTGCGCTCTCGGTCAATGGCGCGTTCAAGCGCATGCTCCACCTCTCAAAGTCAATGCTAGCTGACGCCGTGAGCGCCGTTGCGTCCCATGACGCGACGCTTGCGCGCGAGGTCATCAGCGCCGATGATGAGGTCGACCGTTTTGGATTCTACATAATACGGCAGCTAAAGATCGCAGTCGATGATGAGGGCGTTCTAGGAGACCTCGGGATAGGCAACGCGCCCAACTGCCTCGACTATCGACTTGTCGTAAAGTGCGTCGAGCGGTCTGGTGACCACGCAGTGGCCATCGCGCGCGACCCGCTAGAGTTCAAGTCGGCGATCGGCGCAACACTCTCGTCCAAGCTTGGCGCGATGGCCGAGCATGCCTCCTCGGCGCTAGATGACGCGTGCACGGCACTCTTTACTGGCAACTATGCGCTCGCCGAACAGACAGTCGACACGACCGGACTCGTGCAGCTCGAAAAGGAGGTTCTCGAGCTGACGCGGCGCGGGCGCACCGAGGAGGGCTATCGCGCAAGGAGGGTTGCCGAGGACATCCGGCGCGTCTCCGAGTACGCCGGCGACATCGCCGAGACGGTTCTCAACATGAACATCGAAAAGGCCACCTCGCGCGGGGGCGCCTAGGTGGGGCTGCGGGCCGGCACGATGGACGAGAGGTCTGCGATACTAGTCACGCGCCCGCGCGGTGATGGGGCAGAAGAGGCCGTCTCCCTGTGCGAGGCGGCCGGATACCGCGTGGTCACGACGATACAGCGCGGCCCGACGCGCCGCGCCAAGTACGGGATAGGCGAGGGCACAGTCGAGCGCCTCGAGGAGGCCGCCGGCCGCCTGAGCCCCGATGTCATCGTGCTCGACGAGCTCCTAAAGCCGAGCCAGAACTACAACCTCGCCTCGCGCCTCCATGCGAGCATACTTGACCGCGAGGCGCTCATACTAGAGATATTTGGCCTCCGTGCGTCAAGTGACGAGTCTCGCCTGCAGGTGAGGCTTGCGCAGATGCGCTACGAGATGTCGCGCGCAAGGGAGAGCGTGCGCCTAGCGAGGATGGGCGAGCAGCCGGGATTCATGGGAATCGGCAAGTTTGGGGTTGACGTGTACTATGATGACATACGCCACAGGATGGAGTCGGTTCGTGCCCGCCTGCGCGGCGCCGCACGCCGACGCGCGCTCCACAGAAGGTCGCGCGAGCGCCTCGGCCTGCGCACCATATCGCTTGCCGGATACACGTCAGCCGGCAAGACGACGCTCTTTAACGCGCTGACCGGCGAGGATCGCCTGCGTGGCGATGAGCCGTTCACGACACTCTCAACTACGGTTCGCCGCGCCGAGATCAACGGTTCGGCCCACCTCGTCTCTGACACGGTTGGATTCATCAGCGAGCTGCCCACGTACATGATCGAGGCGTTCAGGTCGACGCTCGAGGAGATGACGCATGCAGATGCGATCATACTCGTCGTTGACGCTAGCGATCCCATCGACCTGGCCGTCTCCAAGCTCTCGACATGTCGGCGCACGCTCGGCGAGCTCGACGTGCAGCCGGCGCGCGTGGTTATCGCGCTAAACAAGGCCGACCTTGTCGATGATGACACGCTCGGCGATCTCGAAGTGGCCCTCGGGCTCGAGGACGCAAGGGCGGTTCGCGTCTCGGCACTCTCGCGTGACGGGCTCGATAAGCTCGGCGTACTCCTCGGTGACGTCATGGGGCGTGGCGCGCCGTGAAGATAAGCGTGCTGCGAATCGGCGAGCGACTCGTGCGCGATGACCGCGTCACGACGCATGCGGCCCTAGTCGCGCGCGCGTTTGGCGCGGGGCGCATATACATGAGTGACATTGACGACTCGATACCTCGCACGATAGAGGATGTTGCGCGCACGTGGGGCGGAGAGTTTGAGGTCGTGCCGACCCCGTCGTGGCGCAAGGTTCTCGCCGATGCGCCATCGCGCGGCGAGCGAGTTGTCCACCTCACAATGTACGGCCAGCGCGTCAATGACGCCGTGGCCGAGATCGCCTCCGAGGAGGCAATACTAGTGGTCATCGGGGCAGGCAAGGTTCCGCGCGAGGTCTATGACGCAGCTGACTATAACGTCGCAGTCGGCGCGCAGCCGCACTCTGAGATTGCCGCACTCGCAGTCTTTCTTGACCGCGTGCAGCGTGGCGAGGAGCTCGACGCCGAGTTTGCCGGCGCGCAGCGGCGCATAGTGCCCTCTGCGGACTCGAAGCGCGTCATTGGCCCCTAGTGCCCGCGTCGGCGTCGAGGAGATGCTCGACTTCTATGCCAAAGTACGTCCGCAGTATGCCAATGTACGTGCGTATAGACTCGGGCATCTCCTTGGTGCATGACACGCCGAGGTTCCTCGCGTTTATCCACATCGTGACTGCCTGCATCATCGTCAGAAACCTGTTGCCCTCGTTGCCGTCAGGCCCTATTGCGCGCGTATAGCGCTCCGAGTACTCCCATGCCGTGACAAAGTCGACGCACCGCACGCCGAGGACCGCTAGGAGCTGCTCGCGCACGCTGCGCGCCTCGCAGAACGGCGCGACGCTGAGGACAAAGGGAAAGTCGACGCGCTCGGGCATGCATCCGGCCGGCGGGCCCCACACGCTCACGACGCGCGCGCCCTTGCGCAACGAGGAGAGCGTGTCGCGCAGGCCCTCCACGACGCGCTCGTCGGCAAACCAAAAGAGGACAATGTCGGCGCGCGACACGTCTGCGCCCACTGCGTCACCGCATATGACCTCAAACCTGCCGCGAACAGACTCTAGTGACTTGCGCGCCGCATCGGCCTTTTTGGAATCAATCTCTATGCCGATGGCCGCATCCACGTCAAACTCCTCGAGCGCAATCCTGATGCCCGCCCCGTCGCCGCACCCGAGATGCATCACAGTGTCCCCGCGCCGCGCGCCGGCAAGCGCCAACATCCTGCGAAGCGCATGGGGTGGAGCCTGCACGTCATCGCCTGAGACTATTCCGGACGGAAGCGTTGAGATATACTCCTCGATCTTCAAGGCGGCACTGCCGACAGGACTTACTCCCTTATGGCCTCTAGGACCGAGACTGCCTGCCAGAGCCTTGTCCTGACATGCGAGGGCATGTTTGGATCCTGCGTAATGTCATCAAGCGCGCTTATTGCGTTTGCAGCACGAACCGCAAGTGAGCCCTCGCTGCCCTTTAGGCCAGTGACGAGCTCTGATATTCCCTTCTTTACGGTCTTTGGCGCTGACTGGTCAGACATTACGGTGCTTAGCGTCGTGAGCGCGCTCTTTAGCGACTCTTCATTCTGCTCCTTTGTCGCCATCGCTCACACCTCCACAACGACGTCATCGCCGTCGACTGAAACGCTATACGACTTTAGGTCGGCGACCTTTGCGGGGAACTTTGCGAGGCGGCCGCTAGCACACTCGAACTGTGCGCCATGCCAGCCGCACACGAGGTTGGCCCCGTCTATCTTGCCTTCTGAGAGGCTCGCGCCGGCGTGCGTGCACTTGTCGGCCATTGCGCAGAGAGTCCCGTCAACGTTGGCCACGACAATGTCGCCGCCCTCGGCAGTCACCTTTTTGAGGGTGCCTGGGGGAATCTCGGATGCCTTGCCTGCGACAACTCTGCCCATGCGCGCCGTGGCCAGTGTGAGGCCTTATAGTTTTTTTGGTGTGCCTGCGCCTGCGCTGACTGCCTGCCACGCCGACGGGGGGCGCCCATGACGGGGGCCAGGGACGGTCCACGTGTGGTCAGGAGGGGCACTCTTGGCCCTGCTGCCCTCCCTCGCGCGAGATAGCCTGCCGCATGGCCCCGGCGGCCCACGCACGCCCCGGACGAGCACGGGCGGCAAACTGTTTTTACGGGGTGGGCTCGAGCCGTGCGCGTTGCACCTGCAGGACCGCATAGACTCGTATCCGGACTTTCCAAAAAAGGGCATACTCTTTCGCGACTACGGCCCGCTACTCCGTGACCCGCACGCCCTCTCGCTTGCCGTCGACGGGTTTGCCGCCCACTTTAATGCGCGAGACATCGACGTCGTTGCCGGAATAGAGGCTCGTGGGTTCCCCGTCGCGACGGCAATAGCCTCGCGCATGGGCAAGGGCATAGTCATGGTTCGCAAGGCCGGCAAGCTGCCGGGCAAGACAAAGAGTGCCTCATACGAGATCGAGTACGGCCGCGACAAGATGGAGATGCAGGCCAACTCGCTCAAAAAGGGCGACCGCGTCCTCATATGCGATGACCTCCTCGCAACTGGCGGCACGGCAGCAGCAGCGGCAAGCCTCGTTGAAAAGCTGGGCGCACGCGTTGCGGGATTTGCGATCATCATCGAGCTTGCCGACCTTGAAGGAATGAAAAAGATATCAAAGTACGACGTCAACGTGCTGGTGCGCTACTAGTGGAATCCGCCGAGATTGCGATAATTGGGGGCACTGGAATGTATGACGCCTCGATGATCGAGGACACCGTTGAGGTTGAGCCCACTACGCCCTATGGAAAGACGTCGAGCCCCATAACAATTGGCACGTTCTCAGGCAGGCGCACGGCGTTCCTCCCGCGCCACGGCAAGTCCCACAGCATTCCCCCGCACATGATAAACTATCGCGCAAACATTGACGCGCTGCGCCAGCTCGGAGTGCGTCGGGTCATTGCGCCCTCGGCAGTCGGCAGCCTGCGCGAGGAGCTAAAGCCGGGAGACTTTGCGCTGCCGACCCAGTTTATCGACTTTACGCGCACGCGCGCAGGCTCCTTTTCTGACATTGGACGCGTCATACACATATCCGTCGCTGACCCCTTCTGCCCCGAGCTCCAAGAGTGCGCGACTGCCGCCGCATCTGCAGGCGGCCCTGCGCTTCACAAGGATGCGACATATGTCTGCATAGAGGGCCCGCGCTTTTCAACGCGCGCCGAGTCATCGCTCTTTCGAACATGCGGCGCGCACGTCATCGGCATGACGCTCGTGCCCGAGTGCCAGCTCGCGCGCGAGGCTCGCATGTGCTACGTGTCCGTCTCGATGGTCACCGACTATGACGTCTGGGCCGACCGCCCTGTGAGCGCCGAGGAGGTGGGCCGCGTCGTCTCCTCCAATGCAGCGGCAATGCGCGCGATGCTAGCCGATATCGTGCGCGCCGTTCCGGCCAAGCCGGCATGCGCGTGCGCCGCGGCGCTCGATGCGGCCTCGCTCTAGTCTAGGAACGACTCTTTTTTGAGATTGTCCGGTATGCTCATGTCGCCCTGCAGGAGGGCGCGCTGGATCTCCATGGCGACCTCCTCGGGGTCGTGGCCCGCGGCGCGAAGCGCGTCCTGCGTCGCCTCGTCGAGCTGCGCGCCGACGTTCTGCCCGCCGATCCTGCCAAAGGCGATTGCGCCAAACGCGTACGTCGCACCGCCGAGCTCAAACGTGCCCGTTATCTTTGCGGCCATCTGCGTGCCGTCGACAGAGTCGACGTGGACACTAAGGTCCAAGACCCCCGCCTGATATCTCGACGGCCTTGTTGACGTGGTCATCGACCAAAAAGCTCCAGTGGTGATCGTCGTCGACTGCATGGCCGCGAACGCCGAGGCTCACGGACTTTTCACCGAGGCACTCGTGGCCGGCGTGGCCGGACTCGGCGAGGCGCGCGAGGCGCCACTTGTCACGCCCCTTTTGGAGCTTGCAGACTATGACTGCCCAGCGCTCGCCCTTGCCAAGCTCGGGCATACCGATATCGTCTGATATCGACTCGATTCCAAGCTGCTTTTCCTCGCAAAAGCGCTCCTTGCACGCGGGGCAGTGCCACACGTCAACGGAGCCTATCGTGCGCTCATCAACATTGATGTTTATCACGCCATAGTAGACGGGCTGGTGCTTGCATCTTGCCTCGCTGCTCACTGTGCCTCGCCCCCACGTGCGCCATATTTAGCCCTTGCATGGTCATAGTCCTTCTCTAGGGCAGCTCCGGCATTGTCGATGGACTTGTTGCGCGGCGGCTCTTGCCCGCGCGCGATGCTTGCCTTTCTGTACATGTTTACGATCGAAAAGCGCGGGTGCATCGACTCAAACTTGCCGTTGCCATAGTCGATAAGGCCGCCTAGGGCGACGAGTGCGCGTGCCGCCTCGAGCGCCTCGGCCTCGCTGACACCAAGCTCGCCGGCCAGGCCGGCCGCATCCATTGCGCCATGCGTTGCGATGAGAACGTACATGCGCGAGCGGATTTCCTCGAGGCCGATCTCCCTGGAGAGTATGCGCTCAACGTCCTCATGCGTGCGCATCGGCCTATCGGCCCTCCGGCGTCGTGCGCTTGATGAGGAACCTCTTTGCGACCTTGAATGCCACGACGAGGGCACCAACGTGGGCAGCGGCGGCAACGCCGGCGGCGAGTGCCATGTCATCGGTGTATCCCCACACGAGCGCAAACGCGGCAAGCGAGGGCGCAGTTATCATCGCCCCGATGGCCGAGCCCTTGTAGAGCAGCTCGCGCGTGCCCATGCCGCCTCCCATGCCCCCGCGTCGGGGCGCGTGGGGTAATAAAACAAGCGTGCGTGCCGTGCGACAGGGTGCGCACCGGCCCCCCATGGCTGGCAATAATGGTGCGGAGGGTGGGATTCGAACCCACGAACTCCTAAGAGATAAGGACCTGAACCTTACGCCTTTGACCGGGCTGGGCGACCCCCGCGCGCGCACCGCTAGCCGGCCCGAATAAGTGCGTTTTTAACCCGCACGCCACACCCGCACACGACGATGGCCGCAACAGAGTACCGGATCATATACTGCAGGGAGTGCGAGCGAGTCATCGGCCGATATAACCGGAAATACTATACGGACGAGCGCATAGGGGAGGTCATACGTTCCCAGCACAACTCGCACGTCCGCGAGGGCCACGAGATAGAGCTGCGCATCTCGCACGGCGACTAGCGCTTCTCTCGAAACTCCTCGAGGATGCGCTTTTGGTCCTTTGTGAGCTTTTTTGGCACGGTGACTCTGAGCTTTACGAGCAGGTCACCGCGCATGCCGCCGTATCCGGTGGGCAGGCCCTCGCCCCTGACAGTCACGGTCTGGCCATACTGGCTTGCAGCCGGCACGCTGATCGACCTTGTTCCGTTTAGCGTCGGCACGTCAACCTTGCAGCCGAGTGCCGCATCGACCATCGACACGTCAAGCACATGGACAAGGTCTGCCCCCTCGCGCACAAAGTGCTCATGCTGCCTGACACTGACGCGAAAGACGAGGTCGCCGCTCTGGCCACCGGGGACATACTCGCCCTCGCCCTTTAGGCGATAGTCTTCATCTACAGTTCCCGGCGGGATGAGGTGACTCACGTGGCGTGTGCCGCTCCTCTTGCCTTTCCCGGAGCATTTCTTGCATGGGCTCTTTACGATCTTTCCGGATGCGCCACATGCCCTGCACGGGCCCACCGTGACAAATGACGCAAATCCGGACTGCCTTGAATACTGAACCCTTCCGTGCCCGCCACATGTCGAGCACGTCTCGCGCTTCCCGTCACTAGAGCCAGAACCGTGGCACGAGTCGCACTCTACGTCCTTTTTGATGTCGAGCTCGACCTTCTTGCCGTTCAGGACGTCCTCTAGGGTCATGGCCACCTCACAGAGGAGATCGTTGCCGCGCTCCGGCTCGCCACCCCCGCCGCCAAAGAACGACTCAAACACCGAGCCTCCCCTACCACCGCCAAACAAGTCAGAAAAGTTAGCGTTGGAAAACATGTCAGAAAAGCTGGTTCCGCCAAACATGTCCTCGCTGCCGTACTGGCCGTCCAAGCCCGCGTGGCCGCGCGTGTCGTATATCTGGCGCTTTTTCTTGTCAGATATTACGGCATACGCCTCAGATATCTCCTTAAAGTGCTCCTGTGCGTCAGCTGACTTGTTCCTGTCAGGGTGGAACTTTAGCGCGAGCTTTCTGTACTGCCTCTTTACCTCCTCGGGCTGCGCATCGCGCGAGACGCCCAAAACCTCGTAATAGTCACGCTTTGCGCTCAACGCGCATGACACCTGCACAAAAGCCACGCATGTGGGCACGTCCTGCTCATGGCGCGTGCGTGACCAAATTCCCATATATTAACGCGCAAACGCGCAGCGACCCACGGCGTGGGATTAATAGGAGCGCACGCGCGCCAGCGGCTCGACGATGGACAGGCGACTCAGGATTGCCGGAATCGCCGGCGCCGTGGCAGTCTCGGTGGTGATACTCCTCTCGCCCTCACAGGGCGTGCCGCTGCCGCCCCCCACGACGACGCTGGAGGAGGGCAGCGACTCTGTTGTGGTTCTCGCATCCGGCCTAGACGAGCCGCGCGCAATTGCCGCGCACGCCGAGCGCGTCTTTGTCGCAGAGAGGGACGGTGCGATCAGGGTTGTTGAGGACGGAGCGCTGCTTGAGCGCCCGCTAATCACGCTCCGCGCGGCCGGCTCGCATGATGCCGGACTCGTGGGCCTTGCCGCGCATGCAGAACAGGGCAGCGGCGTGACACTCTACGCGTATGTCACATACGAGGAGGCCGGCGAGCTCTGGAACAGGGTGATGTGGATACGCGAGGACGACAACAGGGCCTCTGACGTGGGCACCGTAATTGAGCAGATACCCGGCTCTAACTTTTCCAATGGCGGCGCACTCGCCGTCGGGCCGGACGGCATGCTGTATGTCGGAACTGGCTCGACGTCTGACTCATCGGGCCTTGCGCAAAATGCGGACTCGCTAGCCGGCAAGATACTGCGCGTGCATCCGGACGGGTCAGTGCCAGATGGCAACCCCGTGGCCGGCTCACCAGTCTATGCGTCGGGATTTCGCGACGTGCGCGGGATCTCGTGGGATGTCGACGGGCGCATGATAGTGGCTGATGCCGGACCGACAAAGAACGACGAGCTCAACATTGTCGAGGCCGGTGCCAACCACGGGTGGCCTGAGGAGGAGTGCGCAGGCACGTCGCACACGGGCGCTGCTGCGTGCTTTGATCCCGCACTTGGAATCGGCGGCATTGCAGTGTATGGCGGCGGCGCGCTAGGTGAGGAGGGCCGCGTGATAGTCGCCGCGCTGCGCGCCGGAACGATACACGCAATTGACCTTGAGACCGGTGAGCAGGGCACGGTTCTCGGCGGCCTTGGCCGTATGCGTGACGTGGCCGGCGGACCTGATGGCGCGCTCTATGCGATCACGTCAAACACCGACTCGGGCGGGTTTGCCGACGACGACGATGACCGCCTCCTGGAGGTCATCCGCTAGCATGGCCGGCTCGTCACTGCCGGGATTCTTTAGGAGGGATCGCGACGAGCGCCTCGCAGCGCTCCGCGAGGCCGCCTCACTCGATGATGCGGACATTGCGGTCCTGTCAGGCGCCGGCGGGATTGCGTTTGGCGAGGCCGACTCGATGGTCGAGAATGCCGTCGGCACGTTTGGGGTTCCGCTTGGCATGGCGACGAACTTTGTGGTCAACTCGCGCGACGTGATCGTCCCAATGGCCACCGAAGAGTCCTCTGTTGTCGCGGCGGCCTCGCGCGGCGCAAAGGCTGCGCGCGCAACAGGCGGGTTTAGCGCGAATGCCGGCGACGCCCACATGATCGGGCAGATCCAGGTGACTGGCGACTATGCGAGTGATGCCGAGGCGAGGGTCGCCGATGCCGCCGAGGCAATCCTCGATGCGGCAAACTCGGCGAGCCGCACGCTTCCGCGACTTGGCCACGGCGCAAAGTCCGTCTCGTGCAGGCGCGTCAAGACCGACGGCCCTGAACAGCTAGTCGTCGAGATTGACGTCGATGTCGGTGACGCAATGGGCGCCAATGCGACAAACTCAATGTGCGAGGCCGCCGCACCGGTGATCGAGGACGCAACGCGGGGTCGTGCGTTAATGCGAATCCTCTCAAACTATTCGGCACGGCGCACGGTGAGCGTGTCTGCCGTGTTTGAAAAGTCCGAGGTTGGGGGCAGTGGCACGGTAAATGACATGATACTTGCCTACCAGCTCGCAAAGCACGACATGTATCGCGCAGTAACGCACAACAAGGGGATCATGAACGGCATTGTGGCAGTCGCCTCGGCAGTGGGCCAGGACGTGCGCGCGATCGAGGCCGCGGCCCATGCGCACGCAGCACGCGGCGGCACGTACTCGTCACTGAGCGAGTGGTCAGTTGATGATGACGGGAACCTCGCCGGACGCCTCGAGATCCCACTCGCAGTCGGAATAGTCGGCGGCATATCGGGGATTCATGCGACTGCGCGCGTTTGCGCAAAGATCATGCATGTCTCCTCCTCAGGTGACCTTGCGTGCATCATGGCCGCCGCGGGCCTCGCGCAGAACTATTCGGCAATGCGCGCGCTAGTGACTACGGGAATACAGGCAGGCCACATGCGCCTCCATGCGAGAAATCTTGCCATTGCGGCCGGCGCACGGCCCGATCGCGCCGCGGCCATTGCCAAACAGATGGTCGAGGAGGGCGACATATCGGAGGGTCGCGCCAGGGAGATACTCGGCACTGCCCGCAGTGCCGGAGCCTAGCGCGCACAACGTTGAGCCTGTGCACTAGATATATAGCTGCCCGCATCGCCGTGGCGCCGATGGCCGTAAGACTTGCCATACCAAAGGGGAGCCTAGAGGACTCGACGTTTCGCCTCCTCGAGCGCGCGTGGACCTGCGTGAGGCGCAAGGACCGCACGTACAGGGTATACCTTGATGACCCGCAGATAACAGTAAAGATGCTGCGCCCGCAAGAGATCCCCACACTCGTGGCCGAGGGCCTCTATGACGTTGGAATCACGGGCAACGACTGGGTCGGTGAGGCGCGAGCCGACGTCGAGGAGCTCCTTGACCTAGAGTACGGGCGCGTTCGCCTAGTCACTGCGTTCCCAAATTCGCGGTACGCCGGACTTGACTCGATGATTGCCAACTATGCAAAAAAGGGGCGCACGCTGCGCATATCGACTGAGTATCTCACAACCACGGCGCGGTTTGTAAAGTCGTGCGCATCATACAAGAGGCGCTTTGGCTCGCGCGAGCCCCTAATAGTCACGCCGTGGCTGCGAACTGGCACCAACAAGGCCGTCCAGATACACCTGTCGTTTGGGGCAACTGAGGCAAAGCCGCCTGAGGACGTTGATGCGATACTTGATGTCACCGAGACGGGCACGACGCTGACGCAGAACAAGCTAAAGATAGGCGATGACGTCCTGGTGTCCACGGCGCACCTCATAGCAAACCGCGACTCGATGCGCGATGCAAAAAAGCGCGAAAAGATATTTGACATTGTGACCATGCTGCGCGGTGCGGTTCACGGCAAAAAGTACCTTCACGTGTACCTAAACGTCGAAAAGCGCAACCTGGCCAGGCTCCTTGCGGCGATTCCGTCACTAAAACGCCCGACCATCAGCCCGCTCGGCGAGGATGGCTGGTATGGCGTCAATACCGTCGTCAAAAAATCCGAGTACCACGCGCTAATCCCAAAGGTTCGCCGTCTCGCGCAGGGTCTTGTCGTCCACGAGCCGCGCCAGATACTCGAGCTCGAGGAGATTAGCCGCGCCGAGACTGACCACGAGCCTGCCCGCCGGCGCCCACGTGCCGGCCGACGCGCAAAAAAGGGGCGATAGCACATGCGCCCGCCAGTGGCCGTGCGCGCCGTCCCTGATGTTGGGCGCTTTGCGGCACGCGCATGGCCTACGCCGCGCAGCGCGCGCCTCGAGCATGATGTCTCGTCCATAGTGGCCGGCGTGGCACGTGGGGGCGATGCGGCCATCATGCGCTATGAGCGCAAGTTTGGGGCCGCGCGGCCAACTGCCCTCAAGGTCACGCGCGCGCAGGTTCGAGCCGCGCACGCGCGCGTGTCTAGACGCGAGATTGCGGCAATCCGCGCCGTGGCCTCGCGCCTAGGTGCCGCCGAGGCGGCAACAAGGAGGCTCCTGCGCGCAGGCACGACGAGCACGGCCGGCGCGCACGTCCGGCGCGAGTTTGTTCCACTCCAGAGCGTCGGATGCTATGTGCCCGGCGGTGCTGCCCGCTACCCGAGCTCGGCCATAATGTCCATAGTCCCCGCTCGCGTCGCCGGCGTGCCCCGCATAGCAGTGGCCTCGCCGCCGGCCCGTGACGGCGAGATCGACGCGCTCACGCTTGTGGCCGCCGACATCTGTGGGGCCACGGAGATCTATCGCATGGGCGGCGCGCAGGCGATAGCGGCCATGGCCCACGGCACGCGCACGATCCGGCCAGTCGACAAGATTGTCGGTCCCGGCGGCCCATACGTCGCTGCGGCAAAGTCGCTCGTCTCGGGCACAACTGCAATAGACATGACTGCCGGCCCGACAGAGCTTGGCATCGTTGCTGACTCGTCGGCCTCCCCACGCCACATAGCGCTCGACCTCGTCTCACAGGCCGAGCACAGCGGCGATGCGCGCTGCTTTTTGGCAACTGACTCTGAACGCCTCGCGCGCCAAGTCGCAGAACTCCTAGCCAACACCGTCGCCTCGTCGGCCCGCTCGACGATCATCAGGGCAAGCCTCTCAAAGAACGCGTTTATCGCAGTCTGCAAGTCACGCGCCGATGCGCTGCGCCTCGCGGATCTCATGGCTCCCGAGCACGTGCAGGTCATGACGCGCTCGGCTGCGCGCGATGCGACTAGCGTGCGCTCGGCTGGCATGGTTCTCCTCGGTGACACGCCATCGGCGGCAAGCGACTATGCGCTCGGTTCAAACCACATACTCCCCACCGGCCGTGGCGGCCGCGCGCGCGGCCCGCTCTCGGTGATCGACTTTGTAAAGCTGCGTGTGTCTGCGCGCGCCTCGCGCGCCGCGCTGCGCGAGATAATGCCGCACATTGACGTGCTAGCCGCAGCCGAGGGTCTCCCGGCACACTCTGCGGCAGTCAGGGGGCGCCTGCGCTGAGCCGCGCCGCACTCGCCAAGCGCATCGACGCAATACGCCAGACCGGCTCGTACACGCCGGCGAGCCGCCCGCAGGGAACGACTGCAAGGCTTGACACAAACGAGAACCTCGTCATCCCAAAGGCAGTCCCGCAGGCCGCACTCGGAGTTGCGCGCCGCGCGACTGACGTGCGAGAGTATCCGGACGGCGGTGCTGCGCGCCTCGCCGCCGCCCTCGCCGGCCACGTCGGCGTGCCTGCCGAGAACATTATCGTCGGAAACGGCTCTGATCAGATACTCGACCTCGCCGTCTCCCACCTCCTCGCGCGCCGCTCGAGAATACTCGTCACAGAGCCGACGTTCTCCTTCTTTGAGGCTCGCTGCGCCCTCCACGGCATGCGCATGGACCGCGTCCCCTTTGGGCACGACATGACTGTCGACATGGACGCCATCGAGGAGGCCGCGCACAAGGCCGATGCGATATACCTCGACTCGCCAAACAATCCCACGGGATTCCAGTTTCCCGAGCGCCGGCTGCGCCGGCTTGTCAGGTCATTTGACGGCCTAGTTATCGTTGATGAGGCATACGCCGAGTTTGCGCGCTATTCGCTTGCGACCATGGCCCGCTCGCAGGAGAACCTGATCGTCGTGAGAACAATGTCAAAGTCCTTTGG
Organism: Cenarchaeum sp.; assembly: GCA_963693095.2. Classification (GTDB taxonomy): domain Archaea; phylum Thermoproteota; class Nitrososphaeria; order Nitrososphaerales; family Nitrosopumilaceae; genus JAHRAL01. The sequence goes on along the minus strand of OY843768.1, from coordinate 1,525,400 downwards.
CCTAGCGGGCCTGCGCGTCGGTTATGCGATCGCGCCGCGCGAGATAGCCGGCCCATTTGGCTCAACACTCCAGTACCCCTACCCCGTCTCATCAGTCTCAATAGAGGCGGCGATAGCATCACTCGATGGCGGGAGCCTAGCGGCCATGAGGGATGCCGTGAAGGTGACCATATCTGAGAGGGATCGCGTGACGCGCGCCCTCTCCTCGCATGATGCGATCGACGCGTTTGACTCGCAGGCAAACTTTGTCCTCTTTGATGCGGGCAGAGCGCACAGGCAGGTTCACACCGCACTCGCCGAGCAGGGAATATCGGTTCGCATGATCGGCAAGGTCGGCGGGCGCACGGGGTGCATGCGCGCGACGATAGGCACGCACGAGGCAAACTCGAGGCTACTTCTCGCAATAAGGGATCTCATGGGCTAGGCAGGTGGGGCAGGCCCGCCCTGCTCATCGAGGCCTGCGCGCGTCTCCTTTAGCATCTGCTCGTATGCGGGCTTTTTCTTTTTTCCGGCCAGCTCGGTGCAAAACTGCGCGACGAGCGGAATGTACTTTGTGTAGAGGTCTGCTCGCCTGCGCGCATTCTCGGCCTGTCCCTTCTTTGACATGTATGTCGCAAGCTTGCGCAAAAGATACTGGAGCGCGAGTCGAAGCTCGCGCTCTATCTCGGCGCGGTCGGCGACATTCTCCTTTCCGACAGTCTTGTAGGGTATGCGCGTTGAGCATATGTGCGAGACTATGACGAGCGGGGGATCCCCCTTTATCTTGTAGCGTGGCCAGTCAATGTCCCCGATGACCTTTAGGACAACGTCGCTGCCCTCGTCATATAGGAGCGGTATGCGGTTGGCGTACCTATAGACCTTTGGCCCGTCAGTTGGCACGTCGCCGCCGTACGCGACCCCAAGCTCGATGACAAAGGGAAACCCCGAGTACGCCGAGGCTGGCCTCTGGACGACGGCGCAAAAGTCGGGGTTTAGCGACCGCCTTATGCCGCGCTCGAGGGGAACGTCGCCGAGCGGAGCGAGGCACTGGGGATCCGGAGGCTTGAACTCGGTGAACTTTTGGAGCGCGTCGCTAAGCTTTACGAGGTCCGTGTTGGACATGTTTCCGAGGCGGGACTCTGGCTTGAATCCGGCAAACGCGGCAAACTTTTCTGCCGTCTTGCGCCCCACGCGCTGGAACCTCTTTGTGAGCATCGAGACTAGCGTCTCGCCCTGGACCATGTGCGTCAGTTGCGAGTAATAGTCGCCCTCGGGGTCTAGCCTCACGCTGACTGACTTTGATGCCGTAAAGTCCCAGTACGTGATCTCGCCGCGCGCGATGTTGATGTCCTCGACGCGTATCCTGTCTAGGCGGGCAGGCTCGATCTCGAGGATCGCCACTAGCGCAACTGCGATCCTCGTGTTGCGCGTAATGTCCTTCCACCTGCGCTTGGCCGCCTTGAGGACCGCATCACGCGTCAGCGTCTTTACCTTTAGCTCGCGGCGCAGCCGGGCCATCATCTTCTCGTCCATCGTGGGGATGCCGACCATGCTCTCGACGACCATGCGCCGTATAGTCTCCACATCCACGCCATAGGGGTGCGGCATGATGATCGTCGGAGGGAGCGGCATTGACTTTATTATTCGCGGGTACGAGTACCTCTTGCCCTTTGGGTCATCAAACGTCAGCGTCGCATAAGGCGTGATGAGGGCAGTCTTGTGGACATAGTCGCGTATCTTGGCGCCAGCCTTTGTGTAATCGCCCTCGAGGCGAATGCTCACACTCAGGCCCCTTGCCTTTGTCGGCACCTTTACGTGCTTTTGTATGACGGGCTTGTTCTTTTGTATGTCGAGGAGCATCTCGTACTCGTCGCGCGTCTCTCCGTCTGTCGAGCTCTTTACGCGCACGGCGCTGTTTGTCGTTATCTGGCCGTACAGTATTGCCATTGTCGCGCCGAGGCCAAACATCCCGCGAGTCTGCTGGAGGACAAACTTTGAGCCATAGAGGACGGTTCCAAACGCGAGGGGCACGTGCTTTGAGGGGATTCCCGGCCCATTGTCAGTCACTGTGAGCGTATAGTGCCGTGGGTCTGCGCTCTCGGCGTTGACTGCCTTTATCGAGAGGTGGACATTTGGCAGAGTCCCGCTGCGGTCACACGCGTCAAGGGAGTTCTCGACGAACTCCCTGACTGCCGTGTAGAGCGAGCGCGTTGGGTTGCTGAATCCGGCTAGGTCACGGTTCCTGTAAAAGAACTCGCTTGGCGATATCTGGTTGAACGAGGTAGACGGGCTAGACATGCTGATCTTCCCACAGTATTGCCTTCTCGGCCTTCTGGCGCCTGCGCGAGGCCTCGAGGCGGCGGTAGACAGAGGCGTGCATGCTGCCCGAGCAGAGCGCGCCGATCGCATCCACTGCCTCCCTGATGCCCTCCGGAGGGCCGATGACCGAGACTGTCCTGCCGTATACGGATATTCGCGTTCCGCTGAGCTCCTCCATGTTTCTGCGCGCCCTGCCGCGCTCGCCAATTATTCTGCCTTTAATCCTTTCAATCTGTGTGCGCGACTTGCCCGCAACGTCCCTGAGGTCCATGACATGGAGGGAGTGCCCGCTCGCTATGGGCATGGCCGCCTCGGGCGAAAAGCCCCTCCCGACGGCCGTGACGATCTCTGATGCGCCAAAGGGGTCGGACTTTTCGTCAGTCAGGTCGCCGCGGATGACGACCTCGCCAGAGTCGCCGTCGATCTCAACGCTCACGCCGCACCTGCTCTCGATGCTGGCCTTTGCGCTCCCTGAACGGCCCACTAGCGAGCCGATCCGCGCTGCTGGTATCCTTACTCTTCTCTCAAAGCTCATCGCGTTATCCTTCCTAGCACGTCTGCGGGGTTTTCGACCTCTAGGCCGTGCCTCACAAAAAGGCTCGTGACATTGTTAATATCTCTTTTGAGGAACTCGAGCGCGCGCGGATGGCGCGTGTCGACTGCCGAGCCGAGGTCAAAGACGATGACGCCCTCGCTCGTGCCAAAGAGGTTGTATCCGGAGAGGTCGCCATGGACGAGGGCCGCATCGCGCCACATCGACTCGATGATCCTGACTGTCTCCTCGTACTCGGCACGACCCGCGCGAACCGAGTTGAGCGTGCGAGCCGGCACGCCGCCCTCGCCGACAAATGCCATGGCCATGACATTCTTGCTGACCGCTATGGGGGAGGGAACGCGAATTCCGCGCGCACGCGCGCGACACAAGTTCTTGAACTCCTTTTGGGCCCACGCATAGACCATCGCGCGCGTGCCGCCGCGCACGCGCCTAAATCGCGGATCGCCGTCGACGTAGGCGGAGCGCTGGCGAAATCCCGCAGTCGCCACGAGGTAGACCTTTAGCGCAATGTCGCCTCCGTCACCGCCGGTGGCCCAGAACACCACTGACTCCTTTCCGGCACTGACCGTGCCGTTGACGCGCAAGAGTGTGCCCTCGCGGATCATCGCGTGTATCGCATGGACCGTCGAGCGATCAAAGACCTCGCCGATGACCTTTCGTCCCTTGAAGCCGCCCTCGCCGCGCAGTGCCCGACGCGGCGCGAGCATCCCCTCGAGGCGCCTCTCTAGCGCATCAGTTGTGTCATCGACGTCACTCAAAAGTCCCTTGGCAGGTGGCCGCTGTTCTTGAGGCCGTCAACCTGCGGCAGCGTAAATCTCCACACAATGTCCCCGCGCTCGTCCGCCTTGAAATCCCAAGGCGCAATTATGACAATGTCATTGTCGCGTATCCATATGCGGCGCTTTAGCTTGCCGCGTATGCGCCCCCTTCTCGTTATGCCGTCCATGCACTTTACGAGAACCTGGTCACTTCCAAGGAGCTTTATGACGCGTCCTAGGAGCTCGCCCTCCTGCGGAAGCCGGACCTCTTTTAGCGCACTCTCGTTGAGAACCTTTCGCTTTCCCATGGGATCGGCCCCAGGGGATTTTGTATATATCTGTGTGCCTCATATTTTGAAGACGAGCAGAAACGGCACGCCGCCTATCCTCTTGATCCCGTCCTCGGCGCCAACCTCGAGCTCGAGGGCGAGCCTGACGGTCCGCTCGCCGACCATGTTGATTATCTGCGACTCGACGAGGAGCCTCGCGGCCTCCTCGCGCTCGACGAGCCTGTCACGATAGTACCCGCCGATCTCTATGGTTCGCGCCCCGTCAGTTATGCTCCTGCCGAGGAGGTCATCATCACAGATGTTGAGGATGGCGTTTCCCTCGTGCCCGCCGGTCTTTACGGAGAAGGCACTCATGCGTACTTGCCCTTTAACGTGGACTTTGCGCCGCATGCCTCGCAGACGAGAAACGATATCCTGTTCTCCTTTGTCACGCGCGTGTCCGGGCTGCTGCACGTCGGGCACACCACATACTCTTGCAGGTATATCTTGAAGAGGCGCGTAAAGTCATCGGGGTCGCGCTTGCCCACGAACATGGCCTTCTCGCCCATCCTCTCGGCCGGCACGGCGAACTCCTTTGCGAGGTACTGGAGTATCTTTTCTGGCTCGCGCCTCAGGACCTTGGGGAAATCGGCAAAGTTGCGCAGGAACGTCTTTTGGCCCTCCCACATGACATCCACGGGGGGCAGCTCGAGGCGTGCGGCCTCCTGCCGTGCCTCATCAGAGAGGCCGTCGCGTATGCGATCGAGCAGCGCAACATAGTCGTCCCTTGCCATCAGCGGCGCGTGCGCAGGACTCCCTATAATTGGATTGTGCCTTGCGCGAGCGTATTGGGCGTCTCACTCGGGCTTGCCTATGCGAAAGACGTTGGTTCCGCAAGTCGGGCACGTGCCCTTGACTGCCGGCCTTCCGTTCTTTAGCTTGGTCTCCTTGGGGTTCTTTATCTCCCGCTTCTCCCTGCACTTTACGCAGTATGCCTGTGCCATTGCAGCAAAACGCCCGCACGGTGATATTTAGAAAGAAAGAGTTAAGATTATTTAACTATGCGCTAGAGGCGTGATCGCGCATGGGCTCGAATCTGGCCTGTCCCGGCGATCAGTTATAAGCTTCGGCCCCCGAACCGGCCATGATGGCCTCAAAAAGGGGACTTGCCGTGACGGCCGGAATGCTAGTGCTCGTGACGGCAGCATCCTTTGCGATATGGCTTGTCCCGCAGGGAGTCCCCGGCGGAACCGTCGTCATATCCGACCATGCCGAAAACCTTGACGGCATAGACGAGCGCCGCGTCGCGCTAGCCGCCGGCGTCTCGGAGCTCCTAGATGATGTCATGGCCGGCACGATCGGAGTCGACGAGTATGCCGAGCATGCGCGCGAGTCTGCTGTCATCGCAAAGTCCCAAGTCGCCGGCCTCCTGCGCGCCGATCCTCCAGAGGAGTGGCATCTCAGCTATGGCGCAGCAGTCGAGTCGCTGCGCGCGCTAGACTCGTACATTGCCGAGTCGATCGTCATCGCAAGGCTAGTCGAGTCCGGCGAGGTGGCTCCTGACACGCAACGCCTCGAGGACGCGCTGCGCGCATCAGGCGCCATGGCCGACGAGTCGCTCCGTGCCCGCCCATAGGGCCAAAAACCACGTGTCCCCCACGGCAACGGGTGCGAATTATTATAAGGCGATACGGTCAATGCCCCGCATGGCCCAGGAGATAGGCAAGATGCGCAAGATGGGCGCCTCAGAGTCGAGCAGGATACTCGTCATCTGCGTCGATCGTGACAATGACATCGGCGACAAGGCCGGAATCGAGACGCCCGTCGTGGGCCGCAACGCGTGCCTAGAGGCCGCACAGCGCCTTGCGCTCGAGGATCCCGAGGATGCTGACTCTAATGCGATCTTTTCGGCGATAAAGTCATACGAGGATCTCGTGAGTCGCGGGTACAGTGCCGAGGTCACAGTCATTGCCGGTGAGAACCGGCGCGGCATGCGTGCTGATGAAAAGATAGTCGCCGAGACTCGCGCCGTTCTAGAAAAGTTCTCGGCAACGGGCGCCGTAATCGTCTCTGACGGGGAGGACGACGAGGCCGTCATTCCGGTAATACAGAACCTCGTGCCCGTAGTGTCCGTGCAGCGCGTCGTGATGAAGGTGAGCCACACGATCGAGCACTCGTACGCCGTGTTTGGCAAGTACCTAAAGATGGTAATGTATGACGCGCGCTACTCAAAGTTCTTTCTTGGCGTGCCCGGCGTGCTCCTCCTCATAGGGGGCATCGCGACTGTTCTCGGATACGCCACGGAGATAGTCTCGGTTCTCGTCATCATACTCGCCGGCGCGCTGATAACGCGCGCGTTTGACATCGACAAGGCGTGGATCAACTGGACAAAGCCCGAACCTGCAGCGCTCGTGCGGCTGTTCACGATGGTCACCGGCATAGTCCTGATGATCGCCTCGATTCCGGCGGGCATATCGACTGTGGGTCCGGTCGAGGGTGCCGAGATTGGCAGCATTATAGTGGATCGCGTCTCGGCGGGGCAGTTCATGGCCGGCGCGCTGCCGATACTCTGGATAGGGATCGGAGTCATGCTCGGCGGCATGATGCTCAGCCACCTCTTTGCCGGCGCACGCCACGAGATCGGCGACATCTTGCGGATCATCGCCCTCATCGCAATCTATCCTACACTGGCCCAGTTTACGAGCATACTTGCCAACGGCGAGAGCGAGTTTACGCTCGTCCCCCCGCTGCTCGCCGGCCTGGGCGTCACGCTGGCTGCGGCCTTTGTGCTCTTTAGGCGCTACAAGCGGCAGCACGACGACGGGGTCGAGGGCGCCGCCGAGAGCGCATAGTGTGGGTCCCTGGCGCACAGGGGCGTCCTGCCCCGGACCGGGGCATCGCGGCTGTTCAGCAGAGTCGGGGAGCCCCGTGGGCACGGCCTATGGGGTCATGTGATTCGGCTCCATCTGGGCAGGCGTGGCGGCGGCAGGTCCGTGTCCGGGCTCTGGTGCTCGCATGCGCCGCTAGCTCGAGGTGATTATGTTGATTTTTTTGGGCGTTGCCTGCTTTATGGTTGATGTCTCCTCAATTCTCCGTTTCGCTAGCGTGCAATACTCTCTTGATTGCTCCACTCCAATCCACTCACGGTCGCATATTTTTGCCGCAATGGCCGTAGTTCCTGATCCCAAAAATGGATCCATCACAATTCCATTGTCCGTGGCAAGTATGCAATTTTTAGCCAACTGTACTGGAAATGGCGCAGGGTGGGGATTGTTCCTCTCTTGGGATATTCTCCACACATCTCCAATTTTGTTTGCCTTGGGCACCAGCTTGAACTTTGGTTTTGTGATCATATAGATCACCTCATACGTGGGCAAAAAATACCCTGGATTGAAGTTTATTCCTCCGTCCCTTTGCCAAATTATTATCTGCCTGACTGGAAAATCCCTTATGATCTCCTCTCGATCTTGCATTATTCCATTCTGCACGCGCCACTTGTGGTTGTAAAAGATCACCCCGTCCTGCCTTAAAATGCGCATCATCTCAGAGATGCACTCACGCTGCCATCTCACATATTCCTGATGTGACATGGAATCGCTGTGCTCCACATACCCGTTTTGAAGTGCGGCATTGGGCCACTTGCCGCCGTTGGGGTTTTTTAGCCCATTCCCTGTGGAATTTTTTATGTTGTATGGGGGTGATGTGACTATTGTGCCTATTGTCTCATCAGGGATGGCCTTCATTACCTCTATGCAATCACCATGATGGATACTGTTTGTTTCAATCGGCCTTTTCATGCCTGACAATCCTCGCTGACGTGCTCTTTGCATGTCTGCTGCTGTCATTGGACAGCCCGTGCCCTGTCTCTAATATTACAATAGCTGCCCATGGGGCACGTGTGGCCCTAGTTTCCTGAACGTGGGGACTGTCATCCGGACAATCGGGTCGTCAGTATCGCGGGGCACGTGTGGGCAAATGCCCCACACGTCATAGTCAGCCGGGAGAGCTCACCTGCAAATTGCCGCATCGACGTCGGCTCTAGGGCTGCCCCTGAAATCCATGCCCAGGGCATGCCAGGGGAGCCTGTGCCCTACAGGGGCGGCCCTGTCGGCTTTACGGGCGCCCACCGGTCGCCGCAAAGGCACATAATACTGCGGCCCATGCGCGCACGCGTTGACATTAAGGGATGTGCTCCTGCGAGCCGGAGGCCTGTACGGACTGTACTCGCGACGGCTTGAGCGCGAGATTGGCCAAAGGCCGATGCCCGGCCACATTGCGCTCATACTTGACGGCAACCGGCGATGGGCCAGGGGCAAAAATGCGCGCACCGATGATGCGCACGGCATGGGAGCCGACGCAGTCGAGCGCCTCCTTGACTGGTGCGAGGAGCTCGGCATCCGCATAATCACGCTCTATGCGCTCTCTGTTGAGAACCTCGACCGCGGCGACTCGGAGGTCGACGGGCTCTTTGCCCTGATTGGGGCTCGCCTGGAAAAGCTCCTTGCCGACTCGCGCCTTCACCGGCGCCGCATGCGCGTCACGGGAATGGGCAGGCTCGACCTCTTGCCCAAGTCGATCACGCGCACGCTCGACGCGCTCGAGGAGGCCACGCGCGGATACGACCGGCGCTTTCTCAACATCGCACTAGCGTACGGTGGCCAGGACGAGCTCGTCGATGCGGTCAAAAAGATAGCGCGTGGGGTGGATGACGGAAGCGTTGATGCGTCATCGATCGACAAGTCTGTCATTGAGTCAAACCTCTACACGTCACACCTCCCGCAGTCAGCGCCGGATCTCGTCCTTCGCACATCCGGCGAGCGCAGGCTTAGCGGCTTTCTCTTATGGCAGAGCGCATACAGCGAGCTCGTCTTTATGGACATACTCTGGCCCGAGTTTCGCAAGATAGACCTGATGCGCGCGATACGGACATTTCAGAGCCGCGAGCGCCGCGGGGGCCGATAGGATATGGGAATCACGCAAAGGTCAGCAGGTGCGGTAATATTCACGGGGGACGGCGATGAGCGCCGCTTTTTGCTCCTTCTATATCCAACAAACCACTGGGACTTTGTCAAGGGCAAGATTGAGGCCGGTGAGGACGATCGCCAGACCGTCGTGCGCGAGACGCTCGAGGAGACGGGAATATCGGACATCGAGTTCGTTGAGGGGTTTCAAAGGGAGATACGCTACAACTTTGTTCACGAGGGCGTCTTTATACGCAAGAGTGTCTCGTTCTATCTTGCGCGCACGAACACCACGCGCGTGCGCCTCTCGCACGAGCACAGGGCACACGTGTGGGAAGGGTACGAGCAGGCGATGGACACGCTAACGTACGAGAACGCACGAGGCGTCCTTGAGGCCGCAAACCGCCTACTCTGCGGTGACGAGGGCGCAGACACGGGCGGCCTCGGCTCGCGCGTCACGCGCCCGCAGGATTGAGCGGCCCACGATGAAATAGTCCGTGCCAGCAGACGCCGCGCGCTGCGCGCTGCCGCCCTGGGCCCCGATGCCGGGGGAGTATATCGGCACGCCGCGAGCAATGCGCGCGCACTCGGATATTATCCGCGGATATGTCGCGCCAACGACGATCCCGTCGACGCCTGCGCGCGCAGCGCTGCGCACAAAGTTGTGATATAGGCGCCGTGAGGGCGAGATGCGCGTCTCGTACGTCGCGCGCGCCTCCGGGGCGCTCATGTGGCCCAGCGCAATGACGCCGTGCCCCCCTCGCCTCGCCGCGCGCGCAAGGGCCGCGAGGCTCGCCGGACCCATGACGGGGTTTGCGATCAGCGCGTCGATGCCCATGGACCACAGCGCAGATGCTGCGGCCTCGTTTGTGGCAGGAATGTCGTTGAGCTTTATGTCTGCTATTGCCTGCATGCCTAGCGAGTGGGCAGTTCGCGCAATGTCGCGAATCTCGGCTGCGCCTAGCGGGAGGAGCGCGTGCATGTTTAGCTTTATCGCGCACGCGCTGCCCTCAACGCGCCTTGTTGCGGCCTGTATGCGCGCAGCGGTTCGCGAGGGCGAACCGGCAATATCTGCTGCAAGGACGAGGGGACCGGCCGCACGCGCGGCCTCGCGCATCCTAGTTTTGAAGCTGCGCATAGTCGACTAGCGGGTGCGTCTCCTTTAGGCGTATTATCTTGATGTACGAGTAGCCGTGGTCACTTGGCGCATCGACGAGCTCGGGCTTTGAGCCGTTGGACGTCGCGTACTTTAGGAAGGGCTTTGCCGGCTCGGAGTCCATGGCCACATGGCAAAAGTACGACGGGCCGTCCTCGTTAAAGTTCATGAACACGCCGACTAGCCACTTGCCGTTGGCCGGAAACGCAAAGAGCGGAAATGGCGTGTCCTCAAAGCCATAGCTCAGCTTTGCGAGGCTAGACAGGTTGTCTAGCTCGAGCGGAAAGTACTTGTCCGCAGTCCCGTTGCCGGCGCGAAGGCTGCTTGGGAGCGACTTTATGCCGACTATGGGCGAGTAAATGCGCCCAGTCTCGCTGACCGAGTCCGTCATGGCCGCCTCCTCGCGGTTGCCGCGTATGCTGTACGAGATATACTGGCCGCCCCTGTCGGCCTGCACATAGTATATGACGGGCTTTTCGTTGAGTATGTCCATCTGGACAGAGAGAACCTGCGTGCCGTCATGCTCGTGCATAAAGACGGTTCGCGGCATGCGCTCTAGTGCGCAGACCATGCGTGAGAACTCGAGGTGCGAGCTGACCTCGATATAGCGTGGCTTTGTGTCCGCTTCATTCGCCGTTGTGGCCATGCGCGCGCATGGCAGATTGCGACAAATTAAACCTACCCTATTAGGCGTGGGCCCTGCGGTCAACTATGTCGTCTGCGCCCGGACCAGTGCCCATGAGCGTGACGCGCACGCCTAGGGAGGACTCGATTCCCTCGACGAACGCGCGTGCCTCGGGCGCGAGGCCGTCCCACGAGCTCACGCCTGCGCACTCGGGGAAGACGACGTCGAGCTTTGTGATGGCAAGCTGCGTGGCGCCGTTGAGCATGACTGCACGCCTAGCTAGCGCATGGTCAAACTCGGCGGCCCTGCGCGGCCTGCCCGTGACTGCGCCAAACTCGGCCCACCCGCGTGACTTTGCCTCCTCGACTCCAAGCTCGCCCTCGAGGGGTCCGGTTCCCACGCGCGTGACGTACGCCTTGAAGGCGACGATGACCTCATCCACGCGCCTCGGCCCGAGGCCCACATCGGCGCATATGCCGGCGGCCGTGACGTCCTTTGAGGTGACATAGGGGTATGTCCCGTGCCAGAGCGAGAGGAACGTCCCCTGCGTGCCCTCGACGAGGACGTCTTTGCCCTCATCGAGCGCCGAGTTGAGCTCTAGTGGAACGTCGCCGGTGATGCCCTCTAGGCGGGGCTCATCGCGCGCCAGGCGCAGCGTGCGCATTGCGCGCTCGGCGTTGGCCGGTCCGGTTCCTGACCCCGTGCTCCCTATCTTGCCGGCCAGATGGCCTCCGGCGTCGGCCTCGCGGTGCGACGCGTCGATCACGCCGCATCGCGAGTCCACGACGACCCTGCCCTCGGCGCCAAACTCGCCAACCTCGCGCAGGAGGATGTCAGGGTCGACTACCACGCCGGGGCCTATCCCGAGGCGCGTCTCCCTGTTGACAAAGCCGCACGGGATCATGCGAACCTTGCACGTCTTGCCCCTGTCGATTATCGTATGGCCCGCATTGGGGCCGGCCCCGCCCCTCACGATGAGCGACGGCGAGTCGTGCGTGGCTAGGTACGAGACGAGCTTGCCCTTGCCCTCATCGCCATAAAATCCTCCGACTATCACCGTAGAGGGCATCGCGCGCCGCTGCGCTCACGGGTTTATTTAAGCTGAATAGCGCGCTAGCATAATGGCCTGTGCCCGTCTAGCAGTGGTGGCCGAGCCGCCCTAGCCGCGCGCAGCGCCAAACGTGGCGCACGCGTGTCCCTGCCGCCGGGGATCGCCGGCCTCCCGGCATCATGCACTGCCCGCCTGCGCAACACACTTAACGCGCCGCGCCTGCAGCCGTGGACGGTCACGATGTCCAAAAAGATACTCTTTGTAGACGATGATGCTGACTTTTTGGAGTCCTCGCAGCTCATGCTCATGGACTGCGGGTATAATGTCCTCACGGCCACAGACGGGAACAATGCCGTCGAGATGCACCGCGAGGAGGCACCTGACATCACGTTCCTCGACATAAAGATGCCCGGAATTGACGGCTATGAGGCCTTTGAGCGAATACGCAAAGAGGACTCTGATGCGCGCGTCGTGTTCACGTCAAGCTATGCGCTAGACGGTGAACGCTACAAGAGCGTCCAGTCGCAGGGACTCTGCGCGCTCCTCAACAAACCGCTCCTCCTAAAGGATCTAGAGTCGGCGATAGCAAAGCACGCGCGCTGATGCTATATTCCGGCCGCGCCTATCGCATGCGCCCTCTGGCGATAGTGCTCGTCGGCCTCCTTTACAAACTCCGAGTACCACACATGCATGTCACCGAGTGCCTCGCGCAGCATGCGCAGGCGTTTACTTGCGCGCTTTGCGCTCGGCGCCGAGTCGTACAGGATGCACGTATAGTACCAGTACGCCATCTGTTCGGCTAGACTCTCCTCGCGCATCACCTCAAAGCTACGATGGTACTTTAGCTGTATGTATGACATTAGCTCGTATATCGGGCTAGTCGCATCACGCTGAATCGCCGGATTGTCCAAAAGGAGGCCGCACGCAAGGGTGCGTATCCTATACGCGCCATCGCCGAGCGTCTCCTTGAGGTGTTCCCATCGCCCAAAGACCCTCGGAAGCACGCTGCCATACGCGGCGGCCATCCTGTCGATCTGCGTGTCGCTCATGTGCAGCGAGTCGATGCAGTAGAGCATGCCGTGGGGCGTGAGGCGGTACTTTCTCGAGCTGCCGGCGAGCTCGCCTGTGATGAGGCCCGACTCGGCCATGCCTGGTGAGTGCCTTCCGCGATCGCGCCTCCCGCCAATGATGCGCCGAAAGTCCTTCTCCTTCTCCCTGGTGCCCTCGAGGTCGTTTGGCATCCTCACCTTGGCCATCTCCCATGTCGAGCACGCGCCATTCTCGGCTAGGACGCCGAGTATGTGCTGCGCGTTGAGCTGCCGCACGGTCTTTGCGTGTCCATGCCCATAGGAAGCCTGCGCCTTTGGCCTTGTGTAAAGCTTGTAGGAGAGCAGGTTGCCGTGCACGGCGGCCTGAGCCATGCCGCAGACGAATGGATAATCTAATATAAGTCTGGTTTGATACCTGAGTCATGCACGGCAGGGCCGACGCGTGTTTTTGCGCGTGGGCTCGGGTCGTGTCGACTGTGGGCCGGATTGGACGTATCGCCTGACCAGCAAACGCCGCCGGCTAGCAGGAGGCGCGACCCTGCCGTGCGCAGGCTTATAGCGTGGGCGCCTGCGCCGATGCGCACATGGGCCCGGACTCCACAAAGCATGACACGCGCTCAAAGAGCCTCTCTGAGGCTCTCGTCAACACGTTTGGGGGCTATCCGGTCGGCTATGCCGTGGGCATCGCGGTCCTGCCTGCCACGACGGGCTGGATGCAGGAGGATCCGCTCGTGGCCAACGCGGCGATCACGGCCGTCTTTGCGGCCGCATCATTTGTGCGCCTCTATGTGCTGCGACGCGTGTTTGACAGGCTCGGCTATGATGATAACGTCGTGCGCCTGGCCATTCGCGCGTACCGCCGCATCCGCCGACGCTAGGACCACAGGCGCTCCCTAAAGGTGAGCGTCTTGTTTAGGACAAAGTTGCCAAGCGAGGCCGCTGCCACGGCGATGACTAGCGCTCCACCGTGGGGCATGCCATACTGCTCGACTAGCATGTACACGGCTCCGAGCTGGATGGCTGCGCCAAGCGAGCTTATTGCAGCAAAGCGAGCCCCCTGCGAGAGCGTCCTGCGCACGCCAAAGTCGCCGTCCTCAAACGTCCACTTTTTGTTGAGGATAAAGTTTGTCATTACCGATGCGGCAATTCCGGCAATGTTGGCATGTATGTACCAGAGCCCGCCGCCGCCGGCAAAGAGCATGGAGACTAGCCAGTTGACGCCAAGACCCAGCGCGCCGACGGTGTAAAAGCGCGCGGCCTTTGAGGCAAACCTGACTGACGCGCGCCTCTCGCGCCGCGCGCCGCCGCGATAGAGCCTCCACACGGATCGCATATAGTCAATGACTGTGCGCGCCCCGAGCTTGCTCGAGCCGGCGGCCCTGTCGGTGAACGTGTATGGTATCTCCTTTATGCGAGCTCCCCTGGCCTTTACGAGAACCTCGAGGAGAAGCTTGTAGCCGATCGCATCCAGGTCTAGTCCGCGCATGACGCTGCTCCGAAACGCAAAGAATCCGGACATTGGGTCTGACTGCTCGACGCCGAGGCCAACCCTGGCAATCGCCGTGGCGATCCTGCTTGCGATGCGCCGGCGCAGCGGCCAGCCCACGACGCCGCCACCACCCATGTACCTAGAGGCCACGACAATGTCGCACTGCTGGCGCAGTGCCTCTAGCATTCTCGGTATGACGTGCGGGGGGTGCGAAAAGTCGCTGTCCATGACGACGATGACGCTTCCGGCCGCGCGCCTCACGCCGTGGAGTATTGCCGAGCTCAGGCCGGCCTTTTTCTGCTGCCTCTGCACAATGTCGACGCTGTACCCCTCGACCTTTGCCTCGCCGCGGATATAGTCCCTGACTATGCCGGCCGTCCCGTCTGGCGAGCCGTCATCGACCACTATGGCCTCGACTCGCGCGACCCTCGAGACGTGCTCGCGTATCGAGCGCAGCATGCCCACGATGTTTGGAGCCTCGTTGTATGTCGGTATGATTATCGAGACCTGCGTGCCCTGTGGCGCCCCCACGCTCCCCATGGCCGGCGCACCGCAGGCGTTTGCTTATTAGTTTTCTACGCGTGGAGCCTCACGCGAGGCCGGAAACGCGACCTCGGCGCCTATTGCGGCCCCTAGATCAGAGGCGGCGATGCGCTCCTGGGCCATCGAGTCGCGCCTCCGCAGCGTCACGGTCCCGTCCTCCAGGGTCTGGTGGTCGACGGTGACTGCTAGCGGCGCGCCGGCCTCATCGAGCCTGCGGTAGCGCCGGCCGATGGCGCCAGAGTGGTCAAGGAACGCCGCATAGTCCTCACGGACAGACCTGTACACCTCGTTGGCCCTCTCGGCGAGGCCGTCCTTTTTCACGAGCGAGAGGATGCCGACCTGGATCGGCGCCATGTGCGGCCTCAGCGAGAGGACTGTCCGGTCGTTCTCGGTGTCCTTGCGCAACGAGTGCTCGAGTATCGTGTAGAGGCTGCGGTCTATTCCCATCGATATCTCAAAGACGTGCGGGAGAACCTTCTCCTCGCCGTCCATGACCTCAAACTTTTCGCCCGATCCCTTTGCGTGGCCCTTTAGGTCATAGTCGGCCCGATAGTTGCACGCGACTAGCTCGAGCCACCCTGTTGAGACCTCGGCCTCAAAGTCAAGTGCAGTGGTCGCATAGAACGCCTTTTCAGTGCCGGAGAGCCGGCGAAAGCGCGTGCGCTCCATGTCGATTCCCGTCCTTGCGTAAAATTCGGAGAGAAGGCCGACATAGTAGGCGATCGTGCGGTTTGCGATCACGCCAGACTCGACGGCGTGCGCGCACGTCATCTTTTCGGTCACCTCGCCGTCATGTATGCGTATGGTCGTGTCGGCTATCTCGCCAAACGGGGCGACGTCATCTAGCCTGTTTGGGTTGCAGAACACCTCGATCTCGGCCTGGTAGAACTCGCGCAGGCGCAGGAGGCTCTGGCGCGGCGCTATCTCGTTTCGAAAGCTCTTGCCGACCTGCGCTATGCCAAGCGGGAGGCGACCCCTCATCGTCTTGTATATGCGCGGAAAGTCGACAAATATCGACTGGCACGTCTCGGGCCGCAGGTACGCCGGCTCGGCGCCGGGACCTATGCCGAGTCCAAACATCATGTTGAACCTGCGCGACGGGCCGAGCGCGCCGCCGCATCCGGGGCATGCCACGCCCCGACTGGCCACGGCAGCATCGATCTCGGAGGGCTCCGAGCCCTCATGCAGCGCACCGTCGCCTGCGAGGAGCTTGTCGGCGCGGTACGTCGCCGAGCACGCGGTGCACTGTATGACGGGGTCTGAAAAGCTCGCAAGGTGGCCAGAGGACTCGAACACGGAGGGCGGCATGACCTGCGAGCCGTCTATCTCGATCATCTGCGCGCGCCTCACAAGCGAGCGCCGCCAGAGCTCGACAAACCTGCCCTTTAGGCCCACGCCGTTGGGCCCGTACTCCCAAAAGCCGGCCTGCGCATCGGCATACGCGCCCCCGCTAGGAAAGTAAAACCCTCGCTCGAGGGCCAGGTTCATCACGCTGTCATAGTCCATTGCGCGCGCCCCGGACACACTGTGCTAAATTCCTATACAAGGGACTTGGCCACCCTGACGTTCTCATAGTCATCGCGAACCGAGTCTATTGGCGTTTCGAGTATTATGGGCACGTGGCGCCTCGCGGCGATCCTGACCGTGGCCCGCATGCCGGCCTTGCCTATCTCGCCGAGGCCGATGTGGTGATGCCTGTCGAGGTTTGAGCCCAGGCCCGCCTTTGCGTCATTGAGGTGGAGTATCTTTAGGCTGCCCTTCCCGACGCTCTCATCGAGCAGCGCAAACGAGTCACGCACGCCCTTTTCTGTGCGTAGGTCATACCCGTACGCAAACGCGTGGCACGTGTCGATGCAGACGCCAAACCTGTCCGACGGGGTTAGCTGGCCCAGGATGTTGCCGAGCTGCGCAAAGTCCGAGCCGACAGAGTTCTTTTGGCCTGCCGTGTTCTCTAGTAGTATCGTCACGCCGTTCTTTACGGTCGCGGCCTTTTTGTACGCGACGACGAGCTGCTTTATTCCGGCCTCCTCGCCGGCTCCGAGGTGGCTGCCTAGGTGCGTGACGAGGTATGGTATGCCGAGCTTGCCGCAGCGCTTTACCTCCTCGACTAGCGCGGCGACTGACTTTGCGTGCCCGTCAGGCTTTGTCGAGGCGAGGTTTGGCAGGTATGGCATGTGCGCGCACGTGTTCTCGGCGACTATGCCAGATGACTCTAGGTTGGCCTTGTACAGGCCTATGGCCTCGGCATCGAGGTCCTTTGCGGCCCATCCGCGCGGGTTGCGCGTAAACACCTGGAACGCCGCACACGAGCGCTCGGCCGCATAGCCGGGCGCGTTGCCGATTCCTCCGGCTATCGAGACATGGCAGCCTATCTGAGCCATTGTGCGCGCACCCCACAGGGGAGCCCACTTAAAGGTGCGCTCACCACAGCGCGCGCCTGCGGGTGCCGCAGAATGGGCATCCCCGCCCGCGCGTGCGCCATGCTGCGCAGACGCAATCGGCATGGCATGTTTCTGCACGTGCGCGAGTTGTCTCTCTAGACGAGAATTGAGCTAATGTGTCCTGCAACAATGATTATGGGAACTGACACGACGGACAAGAGTCCAACAAGCAGTGCCCATAGGCTCTGGTGCGCGCCATGATCCGTCTTTTCTGGCAACGTCGTGGAGTGCTAGTTCCCATGTGTGTTTTTTATACGCGCCACATACGCTTAATAATTCCACTATTCTGTTGGTTTTCAATGAATCCGGCATGGCGTGATGACCTGAGGCTCATTGCCAATATTCTCCAATACTGCGGTTCTGCGCCCTTGGAGGAGCTCATAACGCGGATTGTGGGATCGCTCTCCGAGAAAGAGGCATGGGATGTGATTGCCGAGGCCAAGAGGATCGGCATGATAGAGCCAGTTGAGACGCCCATGGAGCCGATCATTCCCGAGGGAAGAGAATGGCGTCTCGTCAGGGGATTCGACATGACGCAGCTGGGAATGCCCGCATAGAGCAGACCCTGCCCATAGGCTCTGGTGTATTCTGTAATTCATTTTTTCAAGTGTCGTCCTGCTTTTCCAATACCAGTGCCGCCATCACTCATCGTCAATGTATATCGGCTCCATCGGTTTCTGCTTGCTTGGGTATGCCGACCCGCTAAAGTCATACTGATCCATGACCTGCTTCCATTGCCTTATGGTCAGGTCTGGTATCTCCTCTGGCGTCAGGATCCTCCTCCCGTGTTTTTTCGGCGCCGTTTGCCTGGCCGCCTCCTTTGCGGCCTCTTGCGCCGCTAGGTACTCGTCATCGTCAATGTATATCGGCTCCATCGGTTTCTGCTTGCTTGGGTATGCCGACCCGCTAAAGTCATACTGATCCATGACCTGCTTCCATTGCCTCATGGTCAGGTCTGGTATCTCCTCTGGCGTCAGGATCCTCCTCCCGTGTTTTTTCGGCGCCGTTTGCCTGGCCGCCTCCTTTGCGGCCTCTTGCGCCGCTAGGTACTCGTCATCGTCAATGTATATCGGCTCCATCGGTTTCTGCTTGCTTGGGTATGCCGACCCGCTAAAGTCATACTGATCCATGACCTGCTTCCATTGCCTCATGGTCAGGTCGGGTATTGCCTCTAGAGTCAGGACACATCGGCCGTTTCTTTTCTCCATGGGAGCCGTACCGTGTGTCCACTTAAAATGGTTATGCCGTGAGCGCCGTAATTCCTGCCATTGGACACATGAGGGCTTGCCCTCCGACACTGTTCACGGGGACTCTTGCGCTAGACCTTTAAGTAAAACCGCGCCTCGCCGCGCTGCCGTGGAGGGAATTGGCTCGAAAGAGTATGCGATGTATCCGTTCCTAGAGGACTCCGGCAAGTACATGGCATCAAAGGGCTTTACGATAGACAATCTCGGGAGCGATCCAGACTTTGTTCCATATGTCGAGCGCGCAATGCGCCGAATAGAGGCTGCTGCCGATGGCCTCGTCTACTCCTCAGAGCTAGACTCGACGACGACGGATCCGCGCATTCTAGACAGGGAGGTCTTTTCCTTTCTCCTCGCAGTGGTAATTCTAAAGATCTCTGGTGCGAGATCGCTTGTTCGGAGGTTTGCGCTCTCCGAATCGCGCCGTGCCGAAAAGTTCCTAGAGGGGAGTCTCGGGCGCGAGTCGCGCAGCAGGGACATGCCGGCAAGAATGCTCGCCGAGCTCTTTTCAGTCGAGGTGAGGCGTGATGAGTCTGGATACACGATTCCTGTCCCGAGCTATGTCACACGTTCGGTGAACTTTAACGAGCGCGAGTGGAAGCTCGTCAACCGCAAGATCGACGGCGGAATGGTTCGCCTCACGGCACACCAGGTGGTTCGCCTTGTCCGCCAAGAGCTCGCAGACCATATAGTTGAGCGCATACGCCAGGGTCCGACAGCGCCGATGCTTCCGAACTTTGAGGCGCCAGTTGCGCGCATAAAAGAGCTCACCGTGGCGCTTGAGCCAAAGTACGTCAAAGTCACAGGCGAGCATCCTCCCTGCATAAAGCACGCGCTTGAGGTTCTCGAGCGCGGCGAGAACCTGCCGCACTCTGGCCGCTTTATGCTCGCCACGTTCCTCCTCGGGCGAGGATGGGACGTCGAAAAGATTGCGCCGCTCTTCAAGGGCGCACCTGACTATAACGAGCGCACTACGCTGTACCAGCTCAACAACATATCGGGCGCTGACGGCGGCACAAAATACTCGTGCCCCCTATGTGACAAGCTGCGCACGCAGAACCTCTGCTTTGCGACTAGCGAGTGTGACGGGATAATAAGCCCGATGCAGTTTGGCCGGAGGCGCGAGCAGTGAACGACGCCGATGCCGACCTCGTGCGCGCGGCGATAAAAGAGTACTATCTTGAGCGCCATGACCGCGTGATCAACCCTGAGCACATGGTCGAGCGCGAGTTTGGCTTCCAGCGCGTCGGCCATGACGGGATGGTTCGCCACCAGTCCTACGAGGATGAACGCGCACTGCGTGTGCTCCTTGTGAGTGAGGCGCCCTCTGATGTATATTGCTCCAACGCGCGATATCTCTTTCCGTCCATGCCAATGAAGGAGAAAGAGTGGCGCGAGGCGGATCTCATCTTTGACATTGACGCAAAGGACCTCGCACTCTCGTGCCGCGATAGTCACAGCGTTGCAGTGTGCTCGGAGTGCAGTCGCGTCTCGACGGCCGAACAAAAGAAGTGCTCCGCATGCAGCTCCCAAAAGGTGTCGGTACGCTCGCTACCGTGTCCAAAGTGCATAAAGGCCGCGCACGTCGAGGTCGGCAGGCTGCTCGTCGTGCTCTCAGACGACCTTGGGGTGGATGCGGACTCGGTGAACGTGTACTTTTCTGGCAACGAGGGATACCACATACATGTGCATGATGACGCATACGCGCCACTCGGCTCTCGCGAACGGCGCGAGCTTGCAGACTATGTCATGTTTCGCGGGGCGATACCGGAGGCCTATGGCGTGCAGCGGCGCGCCGGCAAGGTGCCCGACCTTCCCTCACGGAACGATCCCGGCTGGCACGGACGTCTCGCCTCGAGCCTCGGAGCCGAGAGGATGAAAAAGGCCTCCTCTGATCACTCGGCGTTTCAGAGTGCCATCGACTCGGTGGCTCGCGGCATTGGCGTGCGCATAGACCCGCAGGTGACCGGAGACATTCACCGCATATTCAGGCTGCCCGGCTCGATCAACGGCAAGAGCGGCCTCTCAAAGGTTCCGGCCGGCGAGTCCTCGGCCAGCGCGTACACCGAGTCGTGCCTTCTTGGCGACCGGCCCGTTGAGGTCATCGCCGAGTGCCCCCACAGGTTCTCGCTGGGCAAAAAGCGGAGCCTCGGGCCGTACTCGCGCGAGCGCGTCACGGTTCCCCTCTATGCGGCCGTCTATATGGTCTGCAAGGGCATCGCGACTGTGCCCGAGGCGCCATAGGGCACCATTCCTGCCCCTGCCGCAGGGGGGAGAGCCTAGCGCACCGGCCATTCCACGCCCGTGTGGGCGTGCCGAGCCATGGCATTAATTAAGCACCATGTGAGCATGACGCCAGTTTGTATAGCGAGTCGACCCAGAGCGCGCCCCCGCCCAACGCGGGCAAGTATGTCCGCCTGATCGTCGTGGCGGCCCTCGCCGTGGCGGGATTTCTCATAATCGGCAACCAGGGCGTAAACCTCTCGATGAACGTGACAGAGTTTGGCGACAAGTTCACAAAGCCGCTCATATACTCGATCACCTCTGGCCTCATACTCGCGGCCATCGCGCTGGTTCGCGTGAACGGCGCCTCGCGCAAGTCGATATTCTGGTACATCATCGCCTCGGCAGTCTCGATGGCCTCGCGCGGGTCGCGCGAGCAGATAGCGCAGAGCGTTGAGAGCTTTGCCGACTATCGCCTCGGCGGCGTCCAGTTTGCCATGTGGCAGCTCACCAAGGTTCTCATCCTGGGGTCGTTCTTTGTCAACATCATGTTTGGCTTTGCGGCCACCGAGTTCCTCGAGGGCAACACGCTCGGCATAGAGAGTGTGCCTGCGCTATTTTCGCTCCCCTTTGTAACGCCGCCAACTGACAGCATGTACGCCAACGAGCGTGTCATACCGATGATACCCGCACTCGTTCTACTCCTGCCGGCTCTCCTCGGCGCAGTCGGCCTGCGCCTGGCGCTCTATGTCGGACTGCACACGGTCGTGCGCGTCGTGACGTCATACGTGCGCGACATGGCCGAGGGCAAGCCGCGATACCTGAGCTATGTCTCAAGCTTTGAGGCAATCCTCGCCGTCGGCATTCTCTGGACTGGCCTCAACATGTTCTTTACGAGCGAGCTCGACTATAACACGCGCTATGCGATCGCCGCGATCCTCGCCGTCGGAGTCTCCTTTGCGGCATTCTCGGCCATCGACCGCATACGCGCGCGTGTCCTGACGCATATACTCAAGCGCGACGTGTACGTGCGCTTTTTGACCATAGTCGCCATAGTCATCATCGCCGCGTCGATAATGTCAGTCAACAACAGCATTGCTGATGCGCGCAAGATCGAGTACCTCGGGCCGTACACGGCGCAGGAGATCGGCGTGAACCGCCACCTCGGCGAGCTCGACGACGTGTCTGAGAACATGCACAACATCGACCTCGAGGCCGTCTCCCCCAACAATATAGCCTCGTACGTCGAGTCCAACTCGGACGTCCTCGGGGCCATCCGCGTGTGGGACTGGGAGGCGGCCTTTGCCAAGCTAAAGCCCGAGATCGGCCTCATACCATATGTCGACTTTGAGGACAATGACATCCTGCGCTTCAACAACACGCTCTACTGGACCGCGTCGATGAAGCCGATCCTCCCGTCATCAGTCACGCTCGAGAACCGCTGGTACAACGAGCACCTCGTCTACACGCACGTGCCAAACGGCTTCCTCACGCTTGGCGCCACGGACGGCAACATCGTGGACAGCAGCAGCATATTCTCGCAGCGCGCCATATACTATGGCGAGGGGGGCCTCCTTGAGGAGCAGTGGTCGGCGTATCCCGTGTCTCGCGGGGACACGAGCGCCGAGCTCGGCGGGACGTTCTATACGGGCGAGGGAGGCCTGAGCGTGTCGCCGCCGGTGAGCTGGATATTTGAGCCCAACTTTTTGCTCTCATTTCCGGCCGAGTCCGTCCATGTCATGCGCTACAAGGACATCATCGAGCGCATGCAGACGCTGTATCCGTACTTTTTGTACTCGCTCTTTGGCAAGGAGATAGACTCGATACCCGTGACTGACGGCGATTCTTCGTACTGGCTCATGCCGCTCATAGTCGGCTTTGACGCGCGTGACGTGCCGTGGTCAGCGGGCAACCCATACCTCCGCCTCGTCGGCTATGCGCTCATCGACACGTACGACGGTGACATTAGGCTTCTGCGCACGGGTGATGACTTTTTCACCGACATGTTTGTGAGCCAGTACGAGGCTGACTTTGAGCCGATCCCCGAGTGGCTGACCGAGCAGACGCGCTATCCTGTCGAGCTCTTTAACTGGAAGACAAACATGTACAACGTGTACCACGTGACTGACGTCGAGACGTTCATACAGGCAAACCAGTTCTACGAGGTGCCCACGGGACTTGACACGTACTATATCCAGGCAAAGCCTCCGGGCTTTGAGAAGCCCGAGTTCGTGGGTCTCCTCTCCCTCGAGCTTCGCGGCTCGCAGGGTCGCAACCTCGCCGGATACATGGTCGTCGAGAACGACCTGCCGCGCCTAGGCAAGATGCAGTTCTACGAGGTTCCGCTTGAATCGACCACAAAGCTCATCGGCCCGACGGCGGTCCGCGAGGCCCTTGATCGCGATCCCGACTTTGCGCAGCTAAAGACGCTCCTGCGCAACCCGCGAATCGGAGACAACATACTCTACAGGGTCGGTGACCATGACACGTACTTTATTCCAGTCTACACGGCCGGCGCCGGCGGCGTCGTCGCGCAGCTCGGCACGATCGCCGCAGTCGGCGCCGAGTTCACCGGCGAGTACTATGTCGGTCTCGGCGACACGCAGGAGGAGGCCTTTGAGGCATACCTCTCAAAGCTTGCGCGCGTCTCGCCGTCCGGTGCTGCTGCAGACGAGCGCGACCTCTCGCGCGAGGCGCGCATGACAGCCGTCGAGGCGCTCTTTGAGGGCCAGGGAGCCGGAATCGTGCGCCCGTCCTCGATCCAGGCGTCACTCTCCTTTGAGGAGGCCCGTGCATACTTTTACACGGCCGCCGAGGAGGGAGAGGCCGCCTCGACGATACTCGGCTTTATCGACTCGTTCATAGGCGCGTCTGATCGCATCGTCTCATGGGAGGACGAGGAGGCAGAGACGATAAGCTATGGGACGATCATGGTGCGCGACGGGATAACCGAGCTCCACTATATCACAGTCGAGGTCGGCAACTAGGTTCCGGGGCGCCATGCTCCTCCTTGTCGACAACGGCTCGGCATACTCGGATGCGCTAGATGCCCACCTCTCGTCCCTTGGCTGCGAGGTTGAGCGCCTTGTGCCCTCGCGCATAGACACTGCATCGCTCTTGCGCTATTCGGCCTTTATCCTCTCGGGTCGTGGAGCTTCGAGCCGCATCTCCAATGCCGTCAACGCGCGCGTCATTGGTGCGGCGTGCCAAGCCGGAACGCCGCTACTGGGAGTCTGCTATGGGGCCGAGATTCTCGCACAGTGCCGCGGGGGATCCCTGCGCCGCATGGCGGCTCCGCGCCGTGGCCTCCATGCCGTCAGGGTCATGGCCGAGAACCCGCTCTGCTCGGGCACACTTGCCGCATTTGAGAGCCACGCATACGAGATCGCGCGCCTTCCGGACGGGATGGCAGCGCTTGCCTCCTCGGATGCGTGCGCCTTTGAGGTCGTGCGCGTAGAGGGCGCGCCCGTGTACGGGACACAGTTTCACCCCGAGATGTCCGCTGACGGCGCCGGCCTCCTCGCCACGTTTGTGCGAGAGATTGCGCGCGCGTGAGGGCACCGTGATCGGTTTTAATAGCGCACGGGGCGCGCAGCCTGCCATTGTCATCAAGTGCGCGCGACCTCGAGGTGCCTAGGGTCAAGGAGGAGAACATCTGCCTTCCGCTCTCAGTCAACGCCGTCTGCAGGTACTGGGGCGTCGAGATACCGATGGACGAGGCGCGCAAGATCGCCACAAGGTACGCCGGCGCGCGCGGGAGCATACTCATCGAGGGCATCGGCCTCGCCGAGGCCCATGGCCTCTGGAGCTCGATTCACCACTCGTCGATGGCCGCGCTGCGCCGCTCAATAGATGCCGGCGTGCCGCCCATAGTGATACTGCCGGGCCTGCGCGAGACTGTCCAGCACGCCTCGGTCATATCCGGATATGACGACTCGGAGGGGACGATCCTGCACTATATCCCCGAGTCCGGAGGGGGCGGCGAGTTCCAGCTGGGGGCAATCCCGCAGTCACAGTTTGCCGAGATGTGGGGCGAGGACGGCATGCTCCTCATTGCGATCGCGCCCCCTGACATCGGACCGTCGCTCTCGCTTGGCGGCGAGGAGGAGGCGCGCTCCAACCGCATGTGCTTTGAGGCCGAGAGGCTGGATCTCCAGTCTCGCCACGATGAGGCCATCGCTATGCTTCGCGACGCCATCTCGATAGACGCGTCAAACTCTACGGCCCACTCGCTCCTGGGCGGCATGCTCAATGCGGCTGGCAGCGCCGAGTGCATTGGGCACTATGAAAAGGCACTAGAGATCAACGAGCGCTGCTACCTTGCGCACCGCGGCCTCGGAAACCATTACCTAAAGGCCGGTGACAATGCTGCCGCCGAGCGCAGCTATACTGCGGCGATTACGATAAACGCGACGCGCTTTGGGCCGATACACAAAAACCGCGGAATTGCGCGCATTGGGCTTGGCGACAAGGACGGCGCAAAGGCTGACCTCGAGGAGTACCTGCGCCTCGTGCCCTCGGCGCCAGACAGGCGTGACATACGCAAGGCGATATCAGAGCTCTAGTTTGCCACGTGTGCCTGAAATGGGCCAAAACGGCTTTCCGTGTGGACATGGTCGGCACGTGCGTCCTCCCGCGATTGCCGCATCATGGCTGATCGGCTAGAGCGCATGATCGACTAGGCTTCGGCACACGCTAATATTGGGTCGCACGTGCGCCCCCGCTGATGATCAGGGCACGATGTCCCGAGTGCGACCGTGACGCCGAGCTTGACGAGAACGCCACGCGCATAAAGTGCGCATGCGGGTACGAGTCCGGATATGACGAGTATATCGAGTCGATGAAGGGCCGCGCGCAAGAGATGTCCTCAGACTATGTCCCTGACAGGCCCGGCATGTGAGCGGGCTCGTCTGCGCCGCACTGTCACCAAAAGCTTCCCTTGTCCGAGCAGTCGAGGTGAGCGCCACAGTTGGGGCAGACTAGGTGGCAGGCCTGCATCCTGTTCATCGTCTCTGAGCAGCGCGGGCACTCAACGGGCTCAGTCGCGCTCATGCGCACCACGCGCCGGCCTGCGATCCGAATGCCCCTGGCACGGGCACGGCGGCTCGCGATGCCATATTTTTACCTGACGCGGCAGCCGTCATGGCCGGCACGGTGAGCGTCACGCACTCGTCCACCTTGGCGCGTGAGGGCATCTCGCGCCTGCGCACATTTCGAACATTTTAAATCGCGAGGCGCCTGCGCCCGGCATCCATGGGGACAGGGCCGAGGGAGGCAAACAGGAACCGCAAGACGTCCGAGACGGACATCACAGTGAGCATCAACATTGACGGCAGGGGAGACTCGAAAGTCGAGACGGGGGACGCATTCCTTGACCACCTAGTCGCCTCGTTCGCAAAGCACTCAATGGTCGACGTCACAATGCGCGCGACTTCGCGCGACGGCATTGCGCACCACCTGACCGAGGATGCGGCCATCGCGCTAGGCGAGACCATAGACGAGGCACTCGGCGAGCGCCACTCCATAGTCAGGTTTGGCTCGATGACAGCGCCCATGGACGAGTCACTCGCTCGCGCGTCTGTTGACCTTGTGCGCAGGCAGCACTCGCACGTCTCGCTCAAAGTCACCGGAGAGCGCGTCGAGGGAATGCCGCGCGAGGACCTTGAGCACTTTTTCAGCTCACTGCTAAAGGCCATGGCGTGCTGCGCGCACGTTGACGTTCTGCGCGGCACAAACGAGCACCACAAGGCCGAGGCGGCAATAAAGTCACTTGCGCTCTCGTTCCGCCAGGCCGCCGCTCCAGACGCGCGACGCGACGGGCCGCCAAGCTCAAAGGGCACGATGTAACGATGGCCATTGCGGTTCTTGACTATGGGGCCGGCAACCTCTTTAGCATACGCAACGCACTAGAGCGCGCCGGCGTGACGGTGGAAACGGTCACAGAACCGGCACAGCGTGGGGCGCATGACGGGATCGTCCTGCCCGGCGTGGGCAGCTTTGATCCTGCAATGCGCACGATCAACGCCGGTGCGCTCGCCGAGTGGGCCGCCGGCGTGCCTGTTCTGGGAATATGCCTCGGCATGGAGATGTTCTTTGAGCGCAGCGAGGAGGGCAGCCTCGAGGGCCTGGGAATCATCGCCGGTGACGTCATCAGGCTCCCGACGGACCTAAAGGTTCCGCACATGGGCTGGAACAGCCTCGAGCTCGGGGCCGACTCGATGCTCACCGCCGGCGTGCCCGAGGGCACGTGGGCCTACTTTGTCCACTCGTACATGGCCCGCCCCGCTGACGCCTCGGTCATAGCAGCCGAGGCCGACTATGGCGCGCGGATACCGGCGATCGTGCAGAGTGGCAGCTATGTGGGCACGCAGTTCCACCCTGAAAAGTCAGGAGCTGCCGGGCGCACGATGATCGCAAACTTTGTGGGGGCGTGTCGGCGCTGATCGTGATACCGGCAATAGACATCATGGGCGGCGCAGTCGTGCGCCTGCGCAGGGGCGACCCCGCCCAGAGCACCACATATGGCGATGATCCCGCCGAGTTCTCGAGGCAGTGGGCCTCTGAGGGCGCTGACATGATCCACGTCGTCGACCTTGATGCGACGCTTGGGCGCGGGTCAAACGCCGAGGCCATAGCGCGCCTGGCCTCTGAGTCGCGCGTCCCCGTCGAGGTCGCCGGCGGCCTGCGCGACATCAACGCGGCAATTGCGGCGGCCGGCACGCGCAACCGCATAGTCCTCGGAACGATGGCACTCGCAGACAGAGACGCGCTCCTCTGGCTGCGCGACACGCTAGGCCCCTCGCGCGTCGTCGTCTCACTTGACCACAGGGCCGGACGCGTCCTCATGCGCGGCTGGACCGCTAGCGCCGGCGTCTCGGTGACAGATGCCATGGACTCGTTCATGGCCGACGGGCTGACCGAGTTTATGGTGACTGACGTGGATCGTGACGGCATGATGGCCGGTCCGGAGCTAAACCTGCTGGCTGATGCGTGCTCGCGCAGCGCACACGTCATCGCCAGCGGCGGGATCGCCAGTGCTGCTGATGTCACCTCGGTTCGTGAGCGCGGCGCACACGGCGTCATACTCGGGCGCGCAATATATGACATGGAGCTGAGCGTTCGTGAGGCCAAGGAGGCCGCATGCCGCTGACACGGCGCGTCATACCATGCCTTGACGTCAGGGATGGCCGCGTCGTAAAGGGAACACAGTTCGAGTCGATCCGCGATGCCGGTGACCCCGTCGAGCTTGCCTCCTCGTACAGTGCCGGCGGGGCCGACGAGCTCGTCTTTCTGGACATCACGGCCTCACAGGAGCGCAGGGCCGCAGTCGTGGATCTCGTCTCGCGCGTTGCTGCCGGAATAGACATCCCGTTTACAGTCGGCGGCGGCGTCTCCTCTGTTGAGGACGCGCGTGACATACTCCTCCATGGCGCTGACAAGGTCGGCATCAACACGCGCGCAGTGGAGGACCCTGACCTAGTGACCCGCATGGCAGACCTCTTTGGGCGACAGTGCGTGGTGGTCGCAATAGACGCGAGGCGCAACGATGACATGGCCGCCGCGCCAGACGGCGCCGAGCCTGATGGGGGGTCGTGGTTTGAGGTCCGCACATACGGCGGAAAGCGCCAGACCGGCATGGATGCCATCGAGTGGGCACGCCGCGCAGCAGAGCTGGGGGCAGGCGAGATACTCCTGACTAGCGTGGATCGAGACGGGACCGGCGAGGGCTATGACCTCGGCCTCACCGGCCGCGTCTCGCGCGCAGTCGGAGTTCCAGTCATAGCGTCAGGCGGATGCGGCAACGCTGCCCACATGGCCGACGTTCTCGCCCACGCAGACGCGGCCCTTGCCGCATCGATATTCCACTATGAGGGCAGGGGCGTCGAGGCCGTAAAGCGCGAGCTGCGCACGCGCGGCATCCCTGTAAGGTTATAAGCCGAATGCGCCACGCCGATGGCGCATGGAGCGCAGCGCAGCCGAGATCGACTTTGAGAAGGGCGGCGGACTCGTCCCCGTTATAGTGCAGGACGCCTCTAGCGGCCGAGTCCTCACGCTGGCCTATGCCAACGCCGAGGCCCTGCGGCGCACACAGGAGACGTCGAGATCGTGGTTTTACAGCAGGTCACGCTCAAAGCTCTGGATGAAGGGCGAGGAGTCTGGCAACGTCCAAAAGGTCACCGAGATACTCGTCGACTGTGACGCAGACGCGCTAGTCTACAGGGTCGAGCCGACCGGGCCGGCGTGCCACACCGGCGAGGGCACGTGCTTTCACAACACACTGGGGGACGCGCGCGCGTGATGGCCGGCACCGGCGGGTATGGCAAGACAGCCCTTGCGTTCCTCGAGTCAGTGGGTGTCGGCGTGGGCGACACAATACGCGCAGGCGACATCACGGGACGCATAATGCCGCGCTATGAGGGCGGTGATGACGGGATTGTGGTTCTAAAGGTCCCAAGCGGCTACAATGTCGCAGTCGAGTCCTCGAGGCTAAAGGGCGCGACGGTTCTCGAGAAGGGCAAAGACGGCACCGTGGCCACTGCGAGCGCCCCGACGGCTAAAGCGCGCAGCGGCGAGGGCGCCGCGC
Organism: Cenarchaeum sp.; assembly: GCA_963693095.2. GTDB lineage: Archaea > Thermoproteota > Nitrososphaeria > Nitrososphaerales > Nitrosopumilaceae > JAHRAL01. The sequence goes on along the minus strand of OY843768.1, from coordinate 1,496,153 downwards.
TCCCGCGCATACTCTTGCTCTCGACAGGCGGCACGATCGCAAGCAGGATAGACTATGTCACCGGTGCTGTCACGCCGGCCCTCGATGCGGCCGGCCTGGCCGCATCGGTCCCCGAGCTTGGCGCCCTCGCTGCGATCGAGCCGCGAATCGCAATGTCCGAGCAGTCCGAGAATATCGAGCCAGACATGTGGGTGCGTATCGCAACCGAGATCCATGGTGCTGCCCGAGACTATGACGGCATCATCGTCGCGCACGGCACGGACACGATGCAGCACACAGCCTCGTACCTCGCATTTGCGCTCGCCGGCATGAGCACGCCAGTGGCACTCGTCGGGGCACAGAGGTCATCAGACAGGCCATCCTCAGATGCCGCCGAGAATCTCATTGCCGCCGCACGCCTCATCGCCTCAAAACCCGGACCCGGCATCTTTGTCGTCATGCACGAGGGGGCCTCAGACGGGCGCGTTTCGTGCCACGTGGCCACGCGCGTGCGCAAGTGCCACACGAGCGCGCGCGGCGCCTTTGAGACCGTCGGCGGCGAGCCGGCATTTACAGTCACGCGCAAGGGCGTCGAGCGCGCCGTGCAGGGCGCATGTGGGACACGGGACGGCGCTGCCCCGCGAATCGGCGTTGACGCGCGCGCCGCGCTGCTAAAGTGCCATCCTGGCATGGATGAGGCAATTCTAGACACGCTAGTCGAACGCGGTTGCCGCGCAATCATACTAGAGGGCACAGGCCTGGGCCACACCGGCAGGAGACTCCACGAGGCCATATCGCGCGCAGTGGGGCGCGGTGTCCTCGTTGCAATGTGCTCACAGTGCGGTGAGGGCGAGGTGAACATGAACGTGTACGAGTCGGGTCGCGAGCTCCAAAATCTCGGAGTCGTCCCACTGCGTGACATGCTTTCAGAGACCGCACTAGTCAAGGCGATGTGGGCGCTCTCACAGCATGAGGCGCGCGAGGACGTCACGGCGCTCATGCTAGAGCGCATCTCATCGGAGTTCTCGCCATGAGCGCCCCGCGTGGCCTCCTCGTCGGCCTCGAGGTTCACCAGCAGCTCGACACGGGGCGCAAGCTCTTTTGCGCATGCGAGCCAGTCGAGTCCGATGATGGTGCCGTCGAGTTTACGCGACGGCTTCGGGCCGCGGCAAGCGAGACTGGCACGTATGACCGCGCCGCAGTCTTTGAGGGCGCGCGCGCACAAGAGTTTACGTACCGCGCAAGTCCGGCGAGCAGTTGCGCGCTCGAGCGCGACGAGATGCCGCCGCGAGGCCTGGATCCTGATGCCAAGGCCATAGCGCTCACCGTTGCCGCTGCGCTAGGCTCTACCCAGTTTGCCGAGCTGCTCCCGATGCGCAAGATGGTCATCGACGGCTCGAACACGTCCGGATTCCAGCGAACGATGTTGGTCTCAGCCGGCGGCGCAATAGAAGTTGCGGGAATGCGCGTCGGCGTCCAGTCGATCTGCCTCGAGGAGGATGCGGCCCGCAGGCTAGAGGGGGAGCGCAAAAAGGGGACGTACAGCCTTGATCGCCTTGGAATCCCGCTCGTCGAGATCGCCCTCGCTCCTGTGGCCACCGATGGTGCAGGCGCGCGCACAGTCGCCCTTGCGCTGGGCCGCCTCCTGCGCTCGACGCGCCGCGTCAGGCGCGGCCTGGGCTCCATACGCCAGGACGTCAACGTCTCCCTTGATGACGGGGCAGTAGTGGAGGTAAAGGGCGTACAGCAGCTTGACCAGCTCGAGCGCGTCGTGACATACGAGGCCCAGAGGCATGCGGCGCTCGCCGAGCTTGCCGCAAGGCCGGAGGTTCGCGACATGGCCGAGATTGGCAAGGATGACACGTTTGATGTCACGCGCATCCTGGCTCAGAGCGCCTCGGAGATTCTCAAAAAGGCACTCGCGCGCGGAGAGTCTGTCGTATGCATAAGGGCGCGTGGCCTAGCCGGCATGATATCCCTCGAGCCGCGCGCAGGATTTCGCCTCGGCCGCGAGCTCGCCGGCGCCGTAAAGCCGCTGGGCGCGCGCGGCGTCTTTCACTCTGACGAGCTGCCCGCCCATGGCATATCTGCCGAAGAGGTCGGCGAGATACGCAAGCTCCTAGGACTCTGCGAGGGCGATGCGTTTGTCATGGTTGCAGTCGCGCCAGCAGTCACCGAGCATGCAGCGCGCGCGCTGCGCGAGCGCCTAAACGCCGCACGCCATGGCGCACCAGCCGAGACGCGCATGGCGACGCCGGACGGAAAGACGGTTTATCTCAGGCCGCGGCCGGGTGCGGCAAGGATGTATCCAGAGACTGACGTGCCGCCAATACGAATATCGCGCGATGAGCTTGATGCAGCACAGGCGTCAGTCCCGCAACCATGGGAAGACGCGCTCGCCGAGCTCCAAAAAAGACACTCGCTCAACGCGCAGCTCGCCGAGCAGCTCATGGACTCTGAACGTCTTGGAATATTTGAGCGCATAGTGTCATACCCGTCGATCGAGGCAAACTTTGCCGCATCGGCCCTAGTCTCCACAATAACGGCACTGCGGCGCCGAGGCCTAGACTCACCACTTCCGGACAGCGAGGTTGATGCCGCGTTTGCGATGCTCTCGCGTGGAGAGGTCGCAAAAGAGTCGATCGAGATGATATTCGAGGAGATAATGTCAGGACGGGCGTTGACTGCAGCCGAGTGCGCAACTGCGCACACTATTGGCGACTCGGAGCTCGATGAAATACTCGGCGAGATCATCGCCGAGAATGCTGATGCCATAGCCGAGCAGCGCGAGCGCGCGACGGGCCTGCTCATGGGTCGTGCGATGGAGCGGCTGCGCGGAAGGGTTGCCGGCGAGCGCGTGAACTCTGCGCTTGGGCGACTCATAGCGTCCGCTATCGAGTCATCAAAATAATGAAAAGCGTCTAGTGGTCTAGTTTACCTTTCGACGCCCGGTGCCCCTGCCGCTTACGACGTAGCGTCCCTTTGCGGATACGCTGCGCGACTCGGTTAGGTCACCGAACTTCACTTTCTTTGTGCCTCGGCCTACCGTGACGTATGCGTCCTTTGCGGACTCTTTGCGCTGGCGCGCGACGTCACGAAAGCTGTCACCGGACCAGTTGTCGGGGCTCTTCTCAGCAACCCTTCGTGAGGTGCCGCGTCCACCGATTCTGACTACCTTGCCCATGGCAGGCTCACAAGTGCCCCACCGTTTAAACCTGTCCATTGGCGTAGGCGTGAAAATGTCGGCCGTAGGCCCCACCGACGGCAGTCAGCCGATAGTGGCCAACAGGCTCCCTGGGGAGCCTTTGCGCGCACACCGGCATGGTGCGCCTGCCCGCGCCGCGACATCCCCGTCGCGACCGGTGGAATCGCACACGTATAATAGGAGACGCGCCGCGCCGCGCACGCATGAAGATCAGGTGTCACAAGTGCAAGGCAAGCGCCGAGCTTAGCGCTGGATACGCTCGCGTGACATGCGCGTCATGCGGCCTTGACATGCCCTATGGCGACTATGTCCGCGAGGTGGCCCACGCAAACCCCACATATTCAGATATACTTGCCGACTATGCCGGCACCCTTGATGCGCGCCGCGCCGGAACCGATGATGATTGGGACTAGTGGCAGCCGAGCGCACGCGAATGCCCGTTCTTGTTAAATATGGCATGGAGCCGCGCCGCGCGCGTTGGAGGCACTGCTAGACAACGCGCTAAACCTGGTAGGGTTTGTCGTCGGCATGTCCATAGGCGCAATGTCGTACCTGGCATATAGGGGCACGGGAAGCCCTGCAATGTTCCGCATGACAATTGCGTTCTTTGCGATAGGCGCAGGATTTTTTGTCGTGTGGTCCGGCACTGCGGCAATGGGCGTCGCGCCGGGCGAGCCTGGGGCACAATGGGCACAGACACTCGGCAACGGCATGCAGATGACCGGATACTTTTTTATCGCATTTTCGCACGGAATACGGTCGTTTCTTCCGCGTGACAGGGCACTGCGGTCCATAGTCATCTTTCCGCCGCTCTTTCTCTCGTATGTCAACCTCGAGCACATATTCAAGTCCGTCTCGTTTGTGCTCCTGGTCTATGGCGCGATCGAGACGCTGCTCACCTACATGGAACGGCGCAACAAGGGCGCCATATTTGTCGCGTGCGGGTTTGCGCTCCTCGCACTCGGCGAGTTCCTGGGGTGGTACTCGCTTGTCTTTCCGGCCTCGATACTCTATGGCGCCTCGGTCATCATAAAGATCGCCGGCCTCTCATCACTCTTTGTCCCCATATCAAAGATCCCGCTTGCGCGAATGCGCGCGCGGCGGCAGGGCGGCTCACAGGGCAAATTCTAGTCAATAACTTTTGTGCTGTTGGTTCAATGGATGGTATATGGCGTGTCATATTGCCCGATCCGGAGACGCTGTCGCTAGGGCATGGGTGGGCACAGGACGCAACTCCGAATCGTCAATGACATTCTGACGGCAGCCAGGGACGACGTCATTGACTCGCATGGTCTGGCCGTCACGCGTATCTCTCGCCACGCCAACGTCCCCCACGCGCGCCTCACGGGCATACTCTCGCTTCTCGTCTCGCATGGCCTACTCGAGCGCGGCTCGCCGACAGGCGCATGCAGATACAAGATAAGCGACTCTGGCCGCGAGTTCCTCGTCGCGTACAGGACGTTCAGCGAGTTCGCCGGCGGCTTTGGACTAAGCCTCTAGGTGACGCGCCGCACGGGGCAGTGGATAGCCCCGCATGTCTGCGAGCCCATTGTGCCCTGTGCGGCCCATTTCTGAGCCTGGCGTCCCATGCCAGCGCGTGACTGGCCATTGGGGGCTCGCACATGCCTATTATTGCCCCGTGGTGCGCCCCGCAGACACGATGATGCGCGTTGGCTGCGATGCGGCCGGAATCGAGAGTGCCGCATGTGCCGTGCGTGACGGGCGAACCGTGGCGTTCCCAACTGACACGGTGTACGGGATCGGCTGCGACCCGCACAACGCCGCAGCAATAGCTGCTGTGTGCGCCGCAAAGTCGCGCGATCCCTCAAAACCCATGCCGATCCTGTGCGCCTCGGCCGAGTCAGCATGGGAGATTGCCTCACCAGACGCGCTGGCGCGCCGGCTTGCTGACGCATTTTGGCCCGGCGCACTCACGATGGTTCTGCCGCTGGCCGACTTGGGCCTGCGCGACACGATGGGACTGCATGACGGCACGGTCGCAGTGCGCGTGCCCTCCTCGCGCTGCGCACTTGCGCTTCTTGAGGCATGCGGCCCGCTAGTCGGCACGAGCGCAAACGTCGCGGGTCTCACCCCGGCGACCAGTCCGGACTCTATAGGCCCTCACGGCGTTGATCTCCTCGTTGACGGTGGCGTTGTGGGCGACGGGCCGGTGCCCTCTACGGTCATACGCCTTGAGGGCTCGCGGCCCCCGACGGTCCTGCGGGAGGGAGCCGTGCGCACCGTCGAGCTGGAGGCGCATTGGACCTAATAGCGACGTGCGCAAGGCACTTTGAGCAAGACGCGTGCACCGAGCTCGTCTCGCTACTTGGCGCGTGCGGTGACAGCGAAGCGTCGGCCTCGCCCACTGACATGCGCGGCATACTGACTGCGCAGACGTCGCTTGGCCCTGATGCGGCCATTGCGGCACTGCGCGCGCGCCTCGCCGAGGAGCCCTGGGAGTTCAGGTATGTCATGCGCGTCATGCCGATCCAGGTCACAACTAGCGCGCGAGCCGAGGATATCGCCGAGGCCGCCGGCCGGCTCGCCTCGCGCATACCTGAGGCGCAGACATACCGGATTACGCTCGAAAAGCGCAACTCGGGCGAGCCGCGAGACGCCATAATCACCGCAGTAGCCGACGCAGTAGAGCGTCGCGTGTGCCTGGATCATCCGGACTGGGTCGTCCTCGTCGAGATCCTCGGTCCGGACGCCGGAGTATCAGTCATCAGGCCAGACGGCGTGCTTCGCGTGCAGCACGAAAAGATGGCCGCCTCAGAGGAGGACGGCGGCGCGCTCGACTAGTATGTCCTCAAGGGCATGGCGCGAGTCGACTGCACGCATGTGCATGGACGTTATGCCAAGCTCGCGCCGGAGTGCCTGCTCGGAGCCATATCCGACAGGGTTTTTCAGGAGCGGCCTGGCGTGCGACTCTAGCCTGTCGAGCTGAAAGCGCGAGCCGACTGCCACGAGAACTGCGCCCTCGCCCCGTCTCGCCCCAACGAGGCTGATCGCCTGTGATATCTGGTGCGTGTTGGCAAACCTCATGAGCATGTCCGTCTCTATCCTCTTGGCGAGGAGCGCGCCCCTGCGCGCGGCTGCAATCGAGACGCCGGCTATGCGCCTTGCGTGCGACTGGCCGAGGACGAACTTGCGCCGCAAGAGCTGTATGGCGATGCGAGGAAACTCGGCGCGCAGCGCGTCGACTAGCTCGCTGTCGGCTCTTACGCCACGGCCGAGGCTTGTGACAAGAACCTCTGATGTCGCGCGCGTTACCTGCCCGCCGTGAACTATGGGTATTATCGTTATCGTGTCCCCGTCATGCACACTCGCCTCGCGCAGGGCTGATGAGTCGATCCCGTTGAGCGCGACGAGTGAGTTCTTTAGGTCAAGCGGGACCGCACCCTTTGGAACGGCCGCGCAGACGCGCCTTAGTGCCTCGTCTAGGCCGATCGCATCGCCGCTAATCTGCGGCGCTCCGTCAGGAAATGACTTGCGCGCACCGCCTAGGAGCTCGATCGTTATCAACGCAAACCTGCGCTAGCGCGACTCGGCGTCGGCTGCCCCGAGGACCGCAGATGCCTCTGCTGCCTCCGCGTCGGCCTCGTCCACAGACGCGGCTGCCCCGGCGGGCTCGGCGTCTGACTGCTTTACCACTGCGCCGCCGTCGACGAATGCCTTGCCGTCTGGCGACTCGGCTGCCTGCTCGGGCTCCTCAGGCTTTGCCTCCGCGGCGGCCTGCTCCTGGGCGGCGTCTGCTGCCGCACGCCTCCGGCGCTCCTCCATCTCGTGCTTTTCGCGCTTTAGTGTCCTTGTGATGTATCCGGCTATCTCGTTCTGGAGCTCCTTTGACCTGACTATCGCTATGGCCTTTAGGGCCTTGCGGTTCTCGGCAAAGTCAAGGCCAAACTCCGCCTTGTGCTCGGCGAAGACCTGCTCGGTGTATCGCTTTATCCGGTTCACGAATGCGCACTGCCGCACGGGGTGTTTTATACCTATATTCCGAGGTAGCGCCGCGAGTTGGCCGCGAGCGTGCGGCGCATCTCGCCATAGCTCGTTCGGCGCGATCGGGCCATGCAGAGAACGACACTTGGGATGTGGCACGGTTGTGCGGCCCTCCCCGCAAAGCACCTCGAAAAGCGCACCGGCCCGTCAGTCTCGGCTAGAAGCATCTCGGGTCTCGTGCGCGCGATGAGCGATCGCTTGTCGGCCGCATAGACGCAGACAGGCCCATAGGAGACATAGACGCCCATGTCCATGGCGCGCGCGAGCTGCCGCCTGTTGCCGTCAAACCAGTGGAGCACGGCGCGCACGCTGTATGAGGAGAGCGTGTCAAGAACGTCATCGACTGAGCGACGCGAGTGTATTGATGCCGGCAGCCCGTTGGCCTCGGCGAGTGCGAGCATGGAGGCAAAGACCTCGCGCTGCCGCCTGTACCCGCGCTCGTCAGTCACCGTCGGATCGAGGCCGATCTCGCCGATGCCGCCGACACGGCCAGACTCGACGAGGCCGGTGATGGGCTCGGTGTCCCCGTCGGCACCGTCCGGATGTATCCCAGCAAAGGCGACGATGCGCCTGCTGCGCGCCGCAAGCTCTGCGCTAAGGGCCGAGTCGACCGCCGTAGTCGAGACGCAGAACGCCGCAATGTCGAGCGCATCCATGCTTGCTGCGAGGCTGTGGGCGTACGGGCCGTATGCGGCGTCGGCTAGGTGGACATGCGTGTCATAGATGGCCGCCGTGGCCACCTCCTGCGCGAGGCTCCCGCCGCAGTCGCCCATGCGCGCCATGGCGCGCGCGCTGCCCTAAATAGTCTGCAATAATCGCGCGCGCCGTCATATTTTTTCATCCGCGGCCTTTTATCGGCCACACGCGCAGTGGACTTGATGGCATCGCGAGAGATTGGGGTCTCCCCAATGTACCGCATACTCAAAAAGGCCGGTGCCGAGCGCGTGAGCGCCGAGTCCGCCGAGGAGCTCCGACGCGTGACTGAGGAATATGCCGTGGCCATGGCGCGCCGCTCAGTCGAGCTCGCCGGCCACGCGCGGCGCAAGACGGTAAAGGCCGAGGACGTGCGCCTCTCGGCAAGACCTACTGCCTGAAGCGTTTAATTGCCGGTCAGGATCATGGGTCTCCGGTGAGGTGGCAGAGCGGTTATGCGTGGGCCTGCAAAGCCCATCCAAGGGGGTTCGACTCCCCCTCTCACCTCCAAATTATCATTGGCAGCGGTCCTGCCACGAAACGACTTGCAGGAGGTTTGCGATGGCCGGACACGCCGCCGACGCGCCATGCTTCAGGCCTCAATATGTAGGGTGCGTCGGCCGGCCAGCGGCCATGCCGCAGATATTACATAAAGTATATTAGATTTCAGGCGATCTAGTGCGACATGGCCTCAACGGCTCCGGCGTTAGCGGCCGCACTCGTGGCAATTGCAGTTATCGGCGGCTCGGCGATCTACCTTGCGGCCTCTGATGCGCCCGGCATCGCACAGCCAACGCCGGCGATGCCGCAGCCGCGCCCCGTCGAGCCGCCTTTGGCCGGCGAGCCTGCCATGCCGTCTGTTCTGCCGACGGATCCCGTGGAGCCGACCCCGCCGCCCGCAGATCCCGCCACGCCGGCAAAGGAGCCGACCACGCGCGATCCGGCCGCCGTCTCGCGTCCGGCCACCATGGGAGCATCAGACAACGGTGCCGGACTAGTGAGGCTCTCATTTGACGAGTATGTGGAGTTTCTGTCAACCTATGAGCAACCGCGCTTTGGACATTATTACCTGCATGATGATTTCATGTTTAGGAGTTTTGAGAGCCCTGAAATGATGGCCGACGTTGACTCTGCCTTTTCTGCCTCGTCGGCTCCGTCACCCCAGGTGACTGCCATCGCCGCGCCAAAATACTCGACTACAAACGTCCAGGTTGTCGACGTGGACGAGCCGGACTTTGTAAAGAGCGACGGGAGGCACATCTATGCGCTAAGGCACAACACGCTAGCCATCGTTGACACGCAGGTGACAAACCCAGCCAGGGCCGTGACCACGGTGGAGCTCGACTTGCCCCCGCTGGTCCAAAAGTACGACATGCTCGTCAACGGTGACCGCCTAGTCATCCTGTACTTTCTCTCCGTGTTCAACCAGGCCGGCGGCATTGACGACTATACGACCCACGCCCTCGTCCTCGACGTCTCTGACAGGGACTCTCCCGAGCCCGTGCGCGAGTTCACGATCCCCGGCAGGCTAGATACTGGCCGCATGATCGGCGAGCACGTGTACGTCGTGGCCTCAAAGATGCCCAACTATGACGACCCCGCAGTGCCGGCCCTCCTTCTTGACGGCCGGATCGCCCAAAAGACGCCCGTGTACATGCCTGCTGACGAGGACGGGATTGCTGACTATCCGCCGCACCTAGTCACAGTCATGGCATTTGACATCGGCTCCGACGAGGCAAACTCGGTGGCGTTCCTCATGGATCCCCGGTCCACGACATTCGTGTCGCACACGAGCCTCTACCTGACGGCATCGCCGCACGGGACCGACGAGTGGGCCGCGTTCTATATCGTCTCGCAGCTCCTCGGCTCGATAATCGACCTGCTCAACGAGCCAGACAGGGACGACCTGGCCTTGAGGCTTGATGCCGTCGAGGAGGGCGACGAGGAGGCAGTCGTCTCGCTCCTCGGTGACATTCTCGAGTCGTACGCCAGGGGCGGCGCGGCGGCGCGCGCGGGCATTGACGTGGCCGCAACGCAGGAGCTCGCAAAGATCGCCACGGACCTGGGACTTGCGAGCGAGGCCACCGAGATATACCGCATCGGCGTCGACGGCGTGGACTTTGAGCTCGCCGCGCGCGGGACGGTGCCCGGCCACATGCTCAACCAGTTCTCGATGGACGAGCGCGCAGGCGAGCTGCGCGTGGCGACGACGATCAACGGGCGCCTCAACACGTTCAACAACGTCTTTGTCCTCGACTCGGCACTCGAGCCCACCGGCGCGCTCACGGGGATCGCACCTGATGAGAGCATCTATTCTGCGCGCTTTGTCGGCGACAGGCTGTACCTCGTGACGTTCAGGCAGATAGACCCGTTCTTTGTCATCGACCTGTCCGGCGATGATCCCGAGATACTCGGAGAGCTAAAGATGCCGGGCTATTCGGACTATCTGCACTTTTATGACGAGTCCACGGTGATCGGGATCGGCCGCGAGGAGGGCCTAAAGATAGCAATGTTTGACATATCTGACATCCGGAAGCCGAGCCTGGCTGACTCGATCGTCCTGGGATCGTGGGCGACATGGTCACAGGCCGAGCACGAGCACAAGGCACTCCTCGTCTCGCGCGAGCATGCCATAATGTCGATACCCGTGATAAGCGGAAATAACCTTCGACTACCCATAGAGCAGACGCTCTCGGCGACAGAGGACGAGGCCGGCACGTTCACGTTTCTCGTGTACGGGATAGGGCAGTCAGGCTTTGACCTCATGCAGTCCCTCGGCCACGACTATACATATGACACGGACACTGACTTTGCGAGGTCGCTCTACATAGGGCAGAGCCTCTACACGGTCTCTGACTCGGCCATCACGCGCTCGCCAGTTGACGGGGACGACTATGTGACAAAGATACCCCTCGCGCTCCAATAGCGCACACGACAGGGCGCAGCACACTAGACTATGGGCCGGCTAGACGCGTCAGTGTCAAATACTGTCGTCTCCTCGCCGCTGGCCATCCTTGTGAGTGACTCTAGCGCGCCGGCCTTGTGGAGGCACTGGTTGTTGTTGCCGCACCTGTACGAGAGCGTGCAGCGTGGGCATCCGGAGACAGTCTCGCACGGGCATCCGGCGACAATGTTGCGCGCGCGCACGACTGCGCGCTCCATGCGGTCATAGAGCGCCCTACTCGCGCCGCTCCCGCCGACTGCGCCGTCATACACGTAGATCATCCCCGATGAGCCCATCGACATGCCGCCAAGGTCAGTCGGCGAGGCGCCAGTCACCATGCGGCTTCCCTCTATGATGACGTGCTCGGCGGCATGGTACGAGCCGGCCACAATGCCCTCCGAGTCAGCACCTGACTTCATGGCCGTCTTGGGGAGCGGCGCGCAGAACCTGATGCCCTTTGTGGGAAACGTGTAGGACAGGGGTCTTGGCAGGCTGACCCTCTCGCCCTCTGGGGCATCTGCGCTGTCTAGGACCGCGTATCCGGTGACGACCTTTTTTATGACAAGGTCGCAGAACTCGATCTCTGCGCCAAAGCACCTGCGCGACTCGATCGTGCCCCTTACCGTCGGCCAGTCCTCACTTATCGCCCTGGTCTGCGACGTCGTGCCCTGCGGGAGCGGCTCTATCTCGGCGCGCCACGAGCGCGGGTAGCCGAGGCGCTTGACCACATGTGACCTGCCGCCCATCATGTACACCGCATCGGTGTGCAGCTCCGTTAGCGCGATCGGCATCTCGCGGTGGCCGACCTTTCTTCCCCCCATGTGTATCGTGACCGAGCCGCCGATGCCGCGAATGCTGTACTCTCGCTCCAGCTTGCGCCTTCCCGTGGCGGTGAGGCGGAGCGCCTTGCCTACTCGCTCGAGGAGGCCGTCCTCGATGCAGCGCCCTATTGCGCCCTGCCGCGCCGCCTCCTCCTCGCGCGTGAGCGGCCTGTCTGCGACTGTCGCTGCAGTCTGGTGCTCCTCGACGTACACGTTTGAGGCGTCGATATGGGGCGTCTCCTCGTCGTGCTCATAGTCCTCGGGGTGCGCCATATAGTACTGCGATATTGGGTCGCCTCCGAGGACAAGAAATGCGCACCCGCGCCGGCCTGAGCGGCCCGCCCTGCCCATCCTCTGCATGAACCTCCTAAAGGGAATCGCCTCGGATATGACACAGTCGACATCGCCAATGTCGACTCCGAGCTCGAGCGTGGACGTGCACGAGATCGCGTCTAGCTCACCGGTGCGAAACCTCGCCTCAATGTCGCGCAGCCGTCCGGCGTCCATGCCGCCGCGGTGTATGTCTATCTCTATCCTGTTTTTGGCCTCGGCGCCGACGAGCTCGGTGTTGCGGTGCGAGTTGCCAAATATCATCGTCTTGCGCTTGGACGACTTCATCCTCTTTGCGAGGCTGACCATGAGGCGCCGCTTTGGAACCCTGACAGAGCCCATGATCGCAAAGTCGACTGCGGCACGGCGCCCGCTTCCGACGACGGCGTCCATCTCTTGGCCAAAGAGCGCAGAGCAAAACTCCCCCGAGTTGTTCAGCGTGGCCGATGCGGCGACGCACTGGAGGGGGCCAGTCAGCCTCTTTAGGCGCGCGATGATGTGATGCACGTTGGAGCCGAACACGCCAGTGTACTCGTGGGCCTCATCGACTACGAGAAACCGTGCCGTGCGCAAGAGCTCTGCGAGTCCCCCGTGGCGGAACATCTGGTGGTGGAGGAGGTCAAAGTTGGTGATGAGCATCTCAGGCGGGTCTGCGAGGATCGCCTTGCGATCGGCATCATTGGTGTCACCGTCAAATATAGCCGCGCGCATGCCGACTGCCACTGCGATGGCTGCGACCTTTGGAAGCTGGTCTCGCGCAAGGGCCTTTGTGGGATAGACAAATACCGCGCGAACCGCACCACGCTCCATCGCAGCGGCGAGGTGCGCAATGGGGATCAGGAACGCCTCGGTCTTGCCAAATGCCGTCGGCGCCTCTATGACGACGCTCCGGCCGCGCAGTATGAGCTCCATGGCATCTGACTGGTATTTGTAAAACGTCCCTATCCCGCGCTCGCGCACGCGCCCTGCGATGCGCTCATCAATGCCAGACGAGCCGACATCGGCTCCGGCCGCAGGGTCTTCCTGTGCCATCAGCCTGTACTGCGCAAGGTATGCGCGCCGCGAGTGTAGCGCCTTTCTGACATCATCAGGCGGGTCTGCATCGCCGATCATCGCGTCGATCTCGGCGTGGTCCCTGGCCTCGCCAACGCCCTCGGCACGACCCCGCCAGTCGTCCTTTCGCTTGCCTGTCTTGCCCTCGTCATGGCGAACGCAGATCTCCAGGTATATCTCGTCGTCGCGGCCTGCCGGCGAGACGGTCTCCTCGAGACCACATGCGTCGCACGTGACTATCGCGCCGTTGGCAGAACGGTGAATGCTGAGCTCGTCCCCGCATGCCGGACAGTCATAGGCCATGCGACGGCCCTGCGCACGTGGGCATATTGGTGTGTCGTGCTGCCAGCGGCCACAGTCGACGCGAACGTCCGCACCAATCAAGTCAGCTTTAATTTGCCCAGAGCCGATTTTGGTCAATTCTGCATTTTTATCCGAAATGACACCACACGCGATCCATGGCAACCTACACTGGCCAGGTCGCCGCGATACACAAGCGGTACAATGCGGCGGCCAAGCGGGCTGGCTCCAGCAGGACCCTGATGAAGGCGTTCCGCGCCCACAAAAAGGCGCACGAGCGTCTCCTAAAGAGGCACCTTCGCGAGGAGCTCACCGCGGTCAAAAAGAAGGCTCGCGCGCTAAAGTAGGCGCGATCCCGGAAAGAAAAGGCGGAAAGGCACGATGTCCGCGCCTAGTTGATATAGCGCACGCCGCCCGCACGCCACGCATGGCACGTCGCTCGCACGCCGCAATCAAGTCCCATATCCGTAACATTGAGTGCGTCCGCGGAATGGCAGGGCTGCCCGACTCGTGCGTTGACCTTGTGATCACGGATCCGCCGTTTGCGATAGACTTTGCGCCATCGCGAGCCAACTATAACAGGACCGACTCGCGCGTGATGAGGGGATACAGCGAGATCAGCGCGGCTGACTATCTGGGCTTTACGCGGTCATGGATGGAGCAGGCGCACCGCGTCATGGCCGACACTGCAAGCATGTACGTCTTTTCGGGATGGAACAGGCTAAAGGACGTGCTGACTGCGCTCGATGAGACGGGGTTTGTGACGATAAACCATATCATATGGAAGTACCAGTTTGGCGTAGTCACAAGAAAAAAGTTCGTCACGTCGCACTATCACTGCCTCTATGTCTGCAAAAGCGCATCAAGGCGCCGCTTTTACCCATTTGCGCGATTCGGGCCGCGTGACCGGACTGATGACGGGCACAGCGCGCACTATCGCGACAAGGAGGACGTGTGGGAGATAAAGCGCGAATACTGGACGGGCAGGCAAAAGACGCCAACAAAGCTCCCGCGCGAGCTAGTCGAAAAGATGCTCGAGCACTCTAGCATCGAGGGTGATGTGGTCATGGATCCGTTCCTCGGCTCGGGGCAGGTCGCAGTCATTGCAAACCTGATGAAGAGGCGCTATGTCGGCTTTGAGGTTGCCCCCGAGTATTACGAGTTTGCAAAGGGCAGACTAGAGTCTGGCAAGTACCTGCCCTAGGCGTCGGCCTTGCCACCGGCCTTGCCGCCGACGCCCTCGGAGATGAGCCTGCGCATCTCCTCATCAGTCCGCCCGTTGCGCTTTATGCCAAGTGTTGCGGCCATTGCGTCAAGCTTTTCGGCCTCTGTGCCCATTGCCGCCGTGGGCCTCATGCCGCCCATGCCCTCGGCGTGGCCGCGGATCTCCGTTTTGGCCTTGTCATACTCGCCGGCTAGCTTTCCGAGCCGGCGCGCCACGCCGGGCAGCCTGTTCGTTCCAAGGAGAACGATGAGCGCGACGAACGCGATGAGAACCCACTCGCTCCCGCCAATGTTGAGCACAATGCCCTCCATGCGTCCACGCCCCGGGCGCCCTCCCAAATTAAGGATTCGCGCGCCTAGACGGCTCGAGCTGGCGCCGACGAATGACGGACATGGCAGTAACGGCGACACCGACGGCAAAGAACGCCAAATAGGGCGCCGCACCGCCCCAGTATTGCGATATGAGGCCTGCTGCGATGGGTCCGGCGGCCCAGCCGATTCCAAATATCGTCTCATACACGCCTATCATGCTGCCCTCCTCGCCGCGCCCTGCCTTGCCAAGGACGATGTCAAGCGTGAGCGGGAAGAATATGCTAAAGCCAAACCCCATGAGGACCATCGAGGCGGCAAAGGCGACCATGCCATCAGCAAAGAACGACAAGAGCAGCGCACCGGCGATAGACGCCGTCACCGTGCTCATGGTAAGGCCCCTCCTCTGCGCTAGCCGGCCGGCCGTAAAGAGCGAGACTATGCGCGAGACGCCAAAGACGAAAAAGAGAATGCCGATCCCAATGTCTCCAATCCCGCGCTCGTGGAGGAACGCGGGGTATATCGTGAGTATCATGCCAAAGGCCGCCGTGAGGTAGAGGAGCATCGTGATGACCTCTGGAAACTTTGCAATCCGGCGAAACGCGACGAATGACCACTTTTGGATCTTTTCGCGCGTGTCAGCGCGCGAGAGCGGAATCGACGTGATCATCGCGGCGGCCAGCACATACGCCGCGACGGCAAAGACGGTCCTGTACGCCTCGCCGTCGCCCTCGGCTCCGGCTAGCATGAACGAGGCGATTAGCGGGCCGATGGTAAAGCCGCCGACAAAGAGGCCGGTGAACCTCGATATGTTCGCAACACGGCTCCCGCCGGGGGAGAACTTTGAGAGTATGGCCTCACTCGGCGGCCAAAAGAACGCGTGCGCGACTCCGGTCATTGCGCGGTATGCCATTATCTCGGGCACGGACTCGGCGATCGAGAGCAGGTACAGCGCCGTTGCGTTTATGACGATGCCGACGAGAAGGAGGCGCGCACTGTTGAACCTGTCGAGAAGGAGGCCGACGAGGAGCGGCACAAACATGTATGGCACAAAGTTTGCGAGGCCGATGAGGCCCAGCTCGGCGTATGACGCGCCGATAGTCGTGCTCGCAAAGACTGGCAGTATTGGCCCGTGCATGCCATACGCTATGCCGATGAGTATGCCAGTCGCGTTGACTAGGGCGATCGCGCGGTTCATTTGTGCGCCGCGACCATGATCGCGCCTCCCATGAGGCCCGTCTCAAACTCGACGCGCTCAAAGCGCTCTAGGAGGAGCCTGCGCAGCTCCGAGTTGCGCGGCCATCTCGTGTACGTCCCATATAGGGCTCCAAAGCGCAGGCCGAGGCGCCCGCCGGCGCAGAGCGCAACTATGGGCAGAATCGCCCTCAGGTACGCGCCAACGCCTGCGCGCACGATCGCCGAGTCGGGCTTGCCGAGGTCGACGATGACGAGGCGTCCGCCCTTGCGCAGTACGCGGTGAATCTCGGATATTGCGGTCCTTAGGCTTATCGCATCGCGCAGCGAATAGCCGCACATGACAACGTCAAACTGCGCGTCGCGATAGGGCAGGGCCTCAAAGACGCCGCACGAGCGCCCAACCTGTTCGCCGAGGCGCCCGCCGGCGGCGCGAAGCATGGGAACTAGCGCGTCATGCAGGGTGAGCGTCATCTTGCCATCGCACTCCTCTAGTGCGACGCGCGACATGTTGCCAAAACCAGAGCCCGCATCTAGCACAGAGTCGCCGGCGTGAATGCGACCGGCAAGGCCGCGCCTCCTGTTGGGCTCGGCGGTTCCCAGAGATATTGCGCGATTCACCCTGTCATATACCGGTATGATCTCGCGCAGCGCGTCGATTACGTCGTTCCATTCCCCACCGAGTCCCATCGAGCCGCCCATGCGCGGCGCATAATTTGAACCTGTGCCCTAGTGCCCAAAGCGCCTAGAGGCCTCGGCGTGGCCGCCGAGCTCGCTGTTCTCGACCCTGGCAAGCTCGCCACCGTTGACGATGCGGGCCATCTTTATGTGGTCAGTCCCGTCTGGCGTCTCGGACTTTAGGTTGATTGCGGCGACTGCGAGGGCAGAGGCGTCCTCCATGCTCATCGACGACGAATAGTGCTTTTCCAAAAAGTCATTGACCTCCTCGGCACCGGCTCCTATGGCGACTGCGGCGTACTGGACGTACGTCCCGCTCGGGTCAGTCACGTATATCGACTGGCCCTTTTGGTCCACGCCGGCGACGATGAGCGCAACGCCGTAGGGCCGCACCCCCGAATACTGCGTGAACTGGTGGCACTGGTCGGCGAGGTGCTTTGCGACCGTCTCGACCTCGACGGACTCGTCATATGTCAGGCGGTTGCCCTGCGAGAACATCCTTGCATTGTCGACCTGGACGCGCGCATCAGGGATGTATCCGGCCGCGGCAACGCCGATGTGGCCGTCGACCCTGAATATCTTTTGGGTGATGTCGTTTGCCTGCAGCGCGCGGGGCTTCTCCTCGACTGCCATGACGATGCCCGCATCGCACTTTATGCCGACTGCGAGCGTGCCGCGCTTTACGGTCTCGATCGCATACTCGACCTGGTATATGCGGCCGTCTGGCGAGTACATTGTGGGGGTCATGTCATATCCCCGTGATCCCATCATAATGGCGCAATGGCCGGATCTTGTCAATTTAAGCCTAAGTGCCACAGGCGTGGGCGCGAGCCGTGGGCCGCATAGGGGCGGGCATGTGCCTGGGCGGCCCTGGCCCACGTGGGCAGGTCCTGGAGGGCAGTCAACGCCAGAGACGGCGCATTGCGCACAAAGTGGCAGACTATGCGGGATTTTTGGCCGACTTGGCCATGTCAGACTTAAATATGCACGGCCCTCACGGCGTGCCTGCAGGCATGGCCGGTGCTGACCCCTTTGCGAACGCGACCAAACAGGTCAATGACGCGTGCGATGTCCTTGGGATAAATGACAAGGGCCTTCGCGAGTACCTTGCGATGCCAAACCGCCTAGTGCGCGTAAAGATACCGGTTCGCATGGACAACGGCAAGATTCGCGTCTTTGTCGGATTTCGCTCACAGCACAACAACGACAGGGGTCCGTACAAGGGCGGCATCAGGTACTTTGATCCGGCCGGCGGCGCAGAGTACATGGAGCGCGAGGTCATGGCGCTCTCGTCATGGATGACGTGGAAGTGCGCAGTCGTTGACGTCCCGCTCGGCGGCGGCAAGGGCGCAATATTCGTAAACCCGAAAAAAGAAAAGCTCAGCACCGGCGAGATGGAGCGCCTGACGCGCGGGTTCGCCTACGCGATATCCGAGGTCATCGGTCCTGAAAAGGACATCCCCGCACCTGACGTGTACACGACTGGCCGCGAGATGACGCAGATAATGGACACGTTCTCAAAGATGAACGGCAACCGCCGGCTGCCCGGCGTCATAACGGGCAAGCCGATCCCAATGGGCGGCTCCCTTGCGCGCAACGTCGCCACGGGCCTTGGCACGGCATACTGTGTGCGTGAGGCCGCAAAGGTCCTCAAGGTGAAAATGCGCGGCGCGACTGTCGTCCTGCAGGGATTTGGAAACGCCGCAACGTTTGCCGGCGAGTATCTTGAAAAGCAGGGCGCGACTGTCATTGGCGCGAGTGACTCCCGAGGCTCGATATCAATCCCGAGTGGCGCAAAGATGGAAAAGATCGAGGACTGGAAGGCAAAGAAGGGAACAGTCGTCGGGTTTCCGGGCAGCAAAAAGATATCGACTGAAGATCTCCTTACGCTAAAGTGCGACATTCTCATACCTGCGGCACTAGAGAACCAGATCGACGCAAAGCTCGCATCACGCCTGCGCTGCAAGATAATAGGCGAGGCGGCCAACGGCCCGACGCTGCCCGAGGCGGATCCCGTCATACACTCCAAAAAGATAATGGTCGTGCCGGACATACTCGCAAACTCGGGCGGCGTGTGCATATCGTACATGGAGTGGGTCCAAAACAACATGGGCTACTATTGGACCTTTGACGAGGTCGCAAAAAAGATGGAGGAGCACATTGTGCGCGGGTTCAACGACACGCACGCGCTCTCCAAAGAGCACAAGATTGACATGCGCAAGGCCGCCATGGTTCTCGCCGTGGGCAGGGTCGTCGAGGCCTTTGAGCACCGCGGCATATGGCCCTAGGGTCGCGCCGCAATGACGCGGGCGCTCGTGCTGCAAAACTCGCCACTTGAGGGTCCCGGACTCCTCGGCAGCCTCCTTGAGGATGACGGCTTTGAGCTCCACACAGTCGATGCGCGCCTCGGCAGCATCCCGCACGAGGGCTTTGAGCTCCTCGTGGCACTCGGCGCCCCCGAGGGCGCAAACGACGACCTGGCGTACCTGCGCGAGGAGGAGTCGCTCATGCGCTCGTGCGTTGATCAGGACATTCCGATCATCGGGATATGCTTTGGCTCACAGCTCCTGGCCCGTGCGCTCGGCGCGCGCGTCTGGCGCGGCCCAAAACCCGAGATTGGATTCTATGGCGACCTGGTGCCAGACACGCAGGACGGCATCATGGCAGGATTCAAGAGCCCCTTTGCGGCATTCCACTGGCACAATGACACGTTTGGCCTGCCCGATGGCGCAACACGCCTCGCGCACTCGGCGTCATACGAGAACCAGGCGTTCTGCATCGGCCGCGCACTCGGCGTCCAGTTTCACCTAGAGGTCGGACCAGGGATGGTTCGCTCGTGGCTTGATGCCGCATCGCGCGCAAAGGGGGGAATATCGAGGGCCGACGCCGAGGCCATCGGTGCCGAGGCTGCGACAAGGATTCATGCAGTCAACGAGAACATGCGCCTGCTCTATCGCAACATAAAGTCAGAATTTGGCCTGTGAGGCGCACCGCACGGCCCACTCTTTAAATTGCCTGATCTCGCGTGCCGACGCATGGTTCACAGGGCAGTCATTGCGCTGGCCGCACTCGCCATCCTCACCGTCATGTCCCCGTCGGCATGGGCACACCCGTTCATCGAGGAGACGATGCCGCAGCGCCTCTCTAGTGCCCCGCTGGGCACCGATCACGTGACGGTGTGGTACTCTGAGGGAGTCGAGCTCGACTTTAGCTCGCTCAAGGTGTACGACTCGGCCGGCAGCAGGGTTGACAATGGGGACACGGCATACCACGAGGGCGACGTGTCCCTGAGGGTCACGACGTCGCCGCTAGATGACGGTGTTTACACCGTTGCTAGCAGCGTCCTGTCGCGAGTTGACGGACACCTCGTCGGCGGCGCGTTCATCTTTGCAGTCGGCGGCGCCACGATCGATGCGGCCGCCGCCGAGTCCGTCGCGCCCACCGCACAGGTCTTTCTTCCAGAGGCCGCAGCGCGCCTGCCCGGACTCATCGGGCAGAGCGTCATTATCGGGGCTGCCGTCGCGATGCTCATCACCGCCACGACATGGCGTGCGCTGGGCATTGCGCGCGAGGCCGAGTCGGTTCATCACTCGCGCTTTATGATGCTAGTCGGCGCCGGTGCGATCATGGTCCTGGCCTCCAACGTTTTCATGCTCGCCGCGCAGTCGTTTCGCCTCGAGGCCTCAGTCATCGACGCGCTGGGCACGACGTTTGGCGGCACGATTGCCGCAAGGATGGCGATAACTGTGGCACTGCTTGCCGTATGGTTTGTCGCCGAGCGGCGAGGGGGCCCGAGCAGGCCGTGGATTGCGGCCTTTGCGGCACTCGGCATGGCCCTTGCGGCCACGATGACTATGGTCGGGCACGGCTCGGCGAGCAGTGAGGGAGCTGCTGTGCTAGACTATGCGCACAATGTGATCGCCGGTGTCTGGATTGGGGGCGTCGCATACCTCCTCCTCGCCGTCATGCCTGCCCTCAGGCGCCTCGGCGAGCGGGCCGACGAGGCCGCACTGGTGGCCATACCGACGCTCTCGGCAATATTTGTCACGTGCGTCGGCGTGGCGGCCATAACCGGACCGCTGCTGATGTGGCTCCTTGAGGACAGCGTCATGGCCATCGTGGGCTCCACATACGGGGCGATCCTCGCCGCAAAGATCGCCATCGCCGCGACCATGGTGGCAATCGGCGCATACAACTCGTCAGTCATCGCGCGCGGGGCCCGGCGCGCCGTCGTGCGCCTCACGCGCTCCCTGCGCCTAGAGGCGACCCTCGGCGTGGCCCTCCTGGCAGCCGTGGCGCTCCTCACCAACACGACACTTCCGGGAGGCGAGGCCACAGACTATGCCCCGCCGGCGCCCGTTGGCCTTGAGGTGACCGAGTTCTCGGCGCGCGCGGCCTTTGGCGTCTCGCTCTGGCCGCTCGCCGCCGGCCCCAACACGATCAGCGTGGGCGTCACGGGCACCGACGGCGAGCCACTCGATGACCTCGAGGAGGTTCGCGTAAAGGTCTCTAGCCCTCAGCGCGCGATCGCACCCATCGAGGTCAAGGTCGAGGACGACGGCGGCGTGCACACCGGCGAGCTCACCCTTGGGTTCTGGGGCGCGTGGGACATTGACGTCGAGGCGATCCGGTCTGGTGCGGCAAACGAGTCGGTTCGCATCGGCGCCTTTGCGCGACCCCTGGCCTCCGAGCTCGGTATAGAGATAACCGAGCATGTAATGCCAGACGGCGCAGTTCCGCTCCATCTCGCACACGACGGCCAGACGGTCTGGATCAGCGACCCGTCGATGCCGCGCGTCTGGAGCCTGGATCGCCAGACCGGCGAGTTTGCCGCGCACGAGTTTGAGGGAACCGGATCGCTGATCGTTAGCGTGGGCGATGACCGGACGGTCTGGTTTGCCGACAGCCGGTCAGCCCTCATTGGGTCGATCGACGCGCAGACGCGCGCGATAGGCACAACTGCGATTCCCGACGGCCTCGGGCCTGACGGCTTGCGAGCCACGCCGACGTGGATACATGCTGCGCGCGACGGCACTGTCTGGGTGAGCGTGCCCAACTGGAACGCGGTCCTCGAGCACGATCCGGCAACGCGCGAGTTCATCGCGCATGCTTCGCCGACGCCCGAGTCGCGGCCGTTTGGCCTCGCCGAGGGACCGCGCGGCGGGATGTGGTTTGCCGAGCTGACCGGAGGCAAGGTCGGCCGCATTGACATGGCAAGCGGCGAGATCGTCGAGTTTGCCCCCGACCCGCCCCTGCGAACCGCCGAGACGCTCACGTTCGGGCCGCACGGCGGGCTCTGGGTTTCTGAGCACACCGAGGGAGGGGGCGTTGCGCGCCTTGATCCGCTCCTTGGAACATTTACGCGTGTCATGGCCACTGACGCAGGCGCGCTGCCCAACTCGGTCTCCTTTGACAGGCACCGCAACGCGTGGTTTGCGCAGCACACAGTCGATGCGCTTGGGCTTCACAACGACGCCTCTGGCGAGCTCGTCAGCGTCGCGCTCCCGACGCCGAGAGCGCAGGCCCAGTTTACCGCAGTCGACTCGGAGGGAAACATCTGGTATGCCGCGCCGGGGGCCGCACGCATAGGGGTCGTCGAGATATCTGCGCTCGCATCGACTGTCCTGCGCGATGCGCCGTCGTCATCCACCGAGGTGTCCTATGCCGAGCTCGCCGCCCCACTCATCGCCGTCATCGCCGTCGCCACGCCGCTACTCGTGGTTCGCGCAATTGGGCAACGGCGAGACGCATTGGGGCGATGGGCCGACAGCGGGAAATAGCCGTGACGTCGACGTGCGCACGGCGCAATTACACTAAAAAGTGCGAAAGGACTATTGCGTCACGATGAACGGCAGCATGACAGTTGTGTGCGTCATGGCCGCCGCGCTCCTCGCCACCCTTGCGCATGGTGGTGCGCACGCCGAGCCGAGTACGATATCGCTGACGTTCTCGGTTCTTGATCCAGTTCCGCCGCGAGTGGGCCTCGAAAAGATCGGCGACTACAAGTCATACGCTGGCATTGGCGACACAATCCGCACGTATCTTAGGCTTGATGCGGGAATCGACTCGCCACCGACGATAACGATCGCCGGAGGCGAGATCACCGGCGTCACGGATGCGACGATGTACGATCGTGATGGCAACGACTCGACATGGTACCATGACTATGTCGTAGCCGGGAGTCTGATGCCAACTGCAGGCTCGGCGTTCACGTTCACGATAACGCTGCCCGGCGAGCAGGGGATGACCATCACGCCTGCGCAGAACCTTCCAGAGAACGTCGGCCTCCTCCTGCCAACCATCGACGTCACGCGACCCACCGCAACTGCACAGTTCACGGCGGCTGACACGATCGTGCTCGCCTTTGATGAGGCCCTGCAGTTCTCCCAGCGCGTCTATCGCTACGAGTACGGCGTCACTGTGGGCACAGATGACGTGGAGCTTGACGGCTCGGCACCGCACGTCGTCCAGCTGGGTCAGTCAAGGATCACGCTCACGCTAGCCTCTGATGCAGCCCAGGGCGTAGAGCACACGATAAGGCTGCCATCCAAGATCAGGGACAGGGCCGGCAACGCGCCGGCCGCGCAGACCGTCTCGGCGTCATACACCGCGTCGATCGCCTTCACGGCAGAGACGTCGACGAGGACATCGACTGTAATCACGTTTGACAGGCCGGTCTCGGGAACCACCGAGCCTGGCGAATGGGGCATTGGCGAGCGCGGCTCGTCGGCGCCAGACATTGCCGTCACGGGAGTCGGCACGGCAGGCTCTGAATCCCTTGCCATCCCCGGCCAGTCGGCGCGCTCGACGCTCATGATATTCCATGGCGAGCTTGGCTCGACTGCCTCGACGCCCGAGGTTTCGTACACCGCCCCTGCCTCTGGCGGCCTGAGCGGCGGGCAGGACGGCACGCTGCGCGTGGGCTCGACTGGCGCTCTGCCCGTGATGGCCCGTGATGGCGCGCCGCCTACCCTGGTGTCCCACGGGTTTGACGCGTATGGCCTCCAGGTCACCGCCACGTTCAGCGAGCCGCTGGGCAGCGCGTCACTGGACTGGGTCGCCATCTCGGCGCCGTACATGATCACCGGCGTAAAGTCCGAGGGTCGCGAGCTTGTGGCATACGTCGTGCCGCAGCGCAGGGAGGGCTCGCCGACGCTGACGTTCTCGACTGGCGTGCGCGACGCGGCGTCCCCAACGCCCAACACGCTGGGAGAGGCGCTCACGCACCAGGCCACGTACACGATCCCGTTTAGCGCACGGACTGCGACGGCGACTATGACAGTCGTCACGTTCACTCCTGCAGTGTCCGGAACGATCGAGATTGGTGACTGGTCCATGGACCATGACGATGACAGCATTGTCGATGGTGCAATTGATGCCATATATGTCGGGACGTCGATGGTCACTGCGGGCTCTGCGCACACGATACCACAGGGCTCGCCGGTCACGACGATGACCATAACGCACAGCGCGCTAGACTCGACCGGCCAGCAGCCGCGCGTGATATACTCTGATGTCTCTGACAGCCTGTCACGAGACGGCCACCTGCCGCTTCGTGTCTTTGACACGCTGGCCACAGACGGCGCGCCCCCAGAGTTTACGGCGCACCGTGCTGACCCGTTTGACGAGTCTGCGCCATCCTATGTGGTCACGTTCAGCGAAGCCGTCATGCTCGCGCCGACAAAGTCGGCTCCCATTGCAGATGACTGGCGCCTCGTCTCCGGGTCGAGCCCCGAGGGAATCGTGCCGTCATCAGTTATGGTGGACCTTGCGCGACGCACAGTCACGCTAGGTGCGACTGCCACCGATCACGCGACGCTCGGCGAGGGGGTGTCGATAATGTACGCGCCGGCTGACACGACACGACGGCTCTCCATAGTGGACACCGCGCAGCCCGCAAACGCGCTGGCCTCGCCGGTGACTGTGGCAGTCGCCGGCCCGCCTCGCGTGGTGAGTGCCGAGTTTGCCGCATATGGCGAGATTCGCGTCCTCTTTGGCGCCGATATCGACCACTCCTCGGTGCCCTCTTCGCTTGACGTCGTGCGGGGCGAGGCGCCGCCGGACATGCCCGAGGATCCAGCGTGCTCTGCACAGGGCAGCCTCCAGCCCCAATGCCTGCCGATCCCGCCGCTTCCCATATCCAACAGGGTCGCGCCTGACGGCCCGCGAACGCTAGTCGTCTCGCTCGTCGATGAGCGTGGCAGCACGTACGAGGCCAGGGGCGACGTCGCATACTCTGTCCGCCTGCCGCCGACGATAATGGGCTCAGACGGCTCTGCGTTTGCCGGCTCGCAAGAGTCCGTGTCACTGCGCATCATCCCGTCTGATGCCTCACCAGACGCCTCGCGCGTGCTAGTCTACTTTCCGGGCAACGCCCCTGATCGCCGGACGCTTGCCGATCCGCCGCATCCGGCCTCGCGCACGGACGGTCCGTGGGGGACGCTGCGCGTGATGCCTGAACGAGGTGCGCTGCCGTCCGACGCCGCCATAGGAGCTGCGTTTGACGGAACCGTCAGCGCCGCCGAGGCCGACGGATCGTACGTCTCGATTCAGCTCGATGCGACAAGACCATCGGCTCCGTCGCACACAGTCACCATCCCCACGACGCTAAAGAGGCATATTGCCGGTGACCTGACACCGGCTGACAACCCGCAGCTTGTGAATATTCCGTTCCGGTTTGGCACGAATCTCGTTCCGGCATTCACGGCGGCGCTCACGTCACCGACAACGATGACAGTCACGTTCACAGAACGGCTGCTAGGATTTGCCGAGTCCACGCCATCGAGCTGGATAATAGACCTGACGCCTGCGACGTTTCCTGGTGCGGCCGGTGACGTCGCGCGCCACCTAGAGTTTGCGTCCCATAAACTCTCTGCCGACGGCATAAGCATGTCCCTCACACTTCCGGACACCTCGGCCCAGCCGGCAGACGTTGCTCCGACAGTGCGATACCTTCCGGTCGCCACGCCAAACTTTGAGACAGAGCGCACATGCCTGCACAGCGACACAATAGATCCGGTGTGCCAGGCATACCTGCCGCGCATGTCGACTGCAGTCTCTGGAACAATTCCGGCCGGCACCGATACGACTGCGCTCACCGTTGCCGTCTCGGCCATTGTGGTGGAGGACGATGACGACAGCGTGCAGACGCCAAAGGTGCAGCGGAGCGGCCTGGGCGCGCGCACGGCCGGCATCGGCCATGACATTGTCATCACTGCAACGCTCAACGAGCCGGCCGGCATCAGCGCAGACCCAACAGTCTCCATCCTCGGCGGTCCTGCGCTCACCATGGTCGACGCGCCGGGGGACTATCGGCAGACCTGGACGCACGTGCACACGGTGGCAGGCGACGCAGTTTCTGGCCTGCTCACCTTTGAGGTCACGGCGATTGACGGCTCGACGGGTGTGACGGCGACTGCGGTCCAGGGTGCCTCTGGAGCAATAGAGATCGACACTAGGCCTCCGACGATCGCATCGGCGCACACGACATCGGCGACTGTCACAACGGTGACCCTCGACGAGCCTGTGATCGGGGACATTGTGGCAGCTGAGTGGATTGTCAACGGCGAGGCGGCCGTGGGGGTTGCAGATGACGCGTCAGGCGAGTTTGTGCGCACACTGCGCCTCTCGGGTGACATGGGGTTTGCACTCACGCACGGTGACTTTGGAGGCACGGCTAGTACGCCGACCGTCGTCTACACGCCGGCCACGCGTGATGCGGAAAGCTAGGCTGCGATCAGGATGGAACACTGGCATTTGATTCACAGTATTGGCCTCGCACGCCTGTTCTCGCACGCCTGTTCTCGCACGCCTGTTCTCGCACGCCTGTTCTCGCACGCCTGTTCTCGCACGCCTGTTCTCGCACGCCTGTTCTCGCACGCCTGTTCTCGCACGCCTGTTCTCGCACGCCTGTTCTCGCACGCCTGTTCTCGCACGCCTGTGCAGTTGTCCATTATCCTTATAACGTAGTATACCGTACGGCGCCTTGACAGAATTGCCTACCAGACAGCGATCTAAATTCACGTTCATCGATCTATTTGCCGGAATTGGGGGAATGCGTATGGCATTCGAAAAGGCCGGTGGGCGGTGTGTCTTTTCCTCCGAGCTGAACGAGCACTCCCGCAACACCTATGAGTCTAATTTTGGGGATGTTCCATCTGGGGACATTCGCCAAATCCGGCCCTCTGAAATACCCGATCATGATGTGCTCGTGGCGGGCTTTCCCTGCCAGCCGTTCTCTCTGGCCGGCGTGTCCAAAAAGCGAAGTATGAACAGGCCTGACGGGTTTGCTGACTCGTCACAGGGAGACCTGTTCTTTGAGATCGTCCGTATACTCCGAGCCAAACGTCCACGGGCATTTCTCTTGGAGAATGTCAAAAATCTCCGTTCACATGATGGGGGTCGAACGCTCATGATCATCGAAAAAGAGCTGAAAAAACTCGGTTATGATATACGCCATGAGGTAATTGATGCCCGATCCGCAGTTCCCCAGCACAGGGAGCGCCTTTTCTTGGTTGGGTTTGCCGAGCCCACAAACTTTGCATTTCCGCAATTTTCCGGATCAGGCCCCAAACTCAAAAAAATCTTGGACAGCTCACCGGATGCAAAATACACGCTAACTGACGGCGTGTGGTCTGCGCTGAAACGTCATGCAGAAAGAAACCGAAAAAAAGGAAATGGGTTTGGATATGGCTTGGCTGACCTTGACGGTGCATCAAGAACTCTGAGTGCCCGCTACTACAAGGATGGGGCTGAAATCCTCGTCTACCAGGGATCACGGAAAAACCCGCGCCGACTTACACCAAAAGAATGCGCTCTACTCATGGGTTTTCCCAAAAACTTCAAGCTACACGTCTCCGATTCTCACGCATACCGACAATTAGGCAATGCGGTGGTTCCTCCAATAGTCTCTGAAATAGCCAAACATATGGTGCCTCATATAACTGCCCATCGAATGATTGTTCGCCACCCGCGCAGAAAAACCCTACGCGCACAGTCTACGAGGTAAACAAATTGTCCATGTTGATTAAGTTCATTTTGTCCAGAGGTAACGTTCTACATTGACACAACCTACCACTGAGCATACAGACAACCATTCAAATTCTGAAACTAATAATTCTAATTTTACATCTACAGAGAGTCTATTCTCAGGTTTAGCTCGTACCTATATGGTCAAATCACTTTTTGAAGATATGCTTGGACCTAGATGTGGACCTGATGAGGTAATCGAAAATCCATCAGTTCAATACACCATGGGAATTCTTAACCCCCGTCTTCGTTCTTCTGACAAACCTGATTTTAACATCCCTCCCGATCCATACGAAAAGGCAAATTTTCCCGACAATTTACATCATGGAGATTCCGACTTTGAATCAGATGAAACAGACTATAAAATTAGTGTTGATTCTGACCTTAACCTAATGCAGGGTGCATACTCAATGGGTCTATCATTTGTCGTTGCAGGTGCCCCGCCACTAATTCAGATATGTTGCACGTGGGGCAAATACGAGCTAGTCCATGCTCCGGGAACATACAAACGTCACCCTAGTCTGATGGTTTCTGACCTGATCGATGTTTCTAAAATCGCTACCCCTCTGTTGCCTTCAAATTCATTTATTCATAATATTGGAAGCAATGATGCAAAGCTTTATGTCTATACACGTTACGTTGAAAATAATAAATGGCATGTATCTATATTTCTTGTTAACGAATCGCCATATTCTGGAACCAAACCCAACAAAAGACAAAACAATGTATTGTCGATTTTTCAACCACAAATTCGCGTTATATGCGGCTCTGACTCATCCGTTGAAGATCTTGGAACACCATTTGCCGATAAAACAAACAATGATTATTTATATCAAAACAAGGCCAATAAAGGTCGTGGACATCTGTGTGGGGTTATGTGGAAAGATATAGATCCTGCTTCTGATTCCGCGAATCAAGATTTTTGCTCCATGATGTGGCCTGATGCACAATCATCAATAATGCCAGATGATGTTCTTCAAAAATTTCAAAATTCTGACATACGTACCGAATATTTACCAATGTATGTTGTTCGCCAACCTGAAATTCGAGGTAATTCTGACAGATTTAATGCAGATCGCCTTGCTGACTTGTGGGATGTTAATTCTATCTCTTCTACATTCACACCAATTGTCACAGAATACAAACAATGGATATCTGATCAACAAGAAACTTATTCTACCAAAAATGATTTACTTGATGAAAATATTGAACAATGTTATCAGTGTGCAGATCGTATCCAAAAAGGGATTGATTTATTATTGTGTAACGAAAAAGCACGATTGGCATTTTGCTTTATGAACGAGGCTATGCATATGAAACACCAATGGGATAGCAACGATAATGACGCACACTTTTCTTGGCATACATTTCAAATAGCATTTATCTTACAAACATTGCCGGGTCTCATTCCAGACAATAAACAAGATAAAGATTTTTGTGACATTCTATGGTTCCCAACCGGTGGTGGAAAGACAGAGGCGTATCTTGGACTTATGGCGTTTACTTTTGCCTATCGCCGACTTGTTACGTACAAAGACTTTCAAACAGATGGCGGTGTTTCTATCATATCTCGATACACTCTCCGACTTTTGACAATTCAGCAATTTAGTAGGACGTTGGGATTAATCCTCGCCTCTGATATGTTGAGAGTCAAGCATTGGCTGCCTCGAAATGTTGAATTTACTGATCCAGATTTGATCGAAAGAGATTCACGAAAAAATCTCTGGGGTCAAAACCGTTTTTCGTTAGGATTGTGGATCGGTGATATAACTCCTAACCGGTTTGAACAAGTTGGATCTTTCCTTAATGCTGAAGGCGCCCTATCTCCGCTTCCTCCTGGAACTAGTCGAGGGAATAGCGGCGAACCTGCCCAAATTACAAAGTGTCCTTGTTGTGGATCATTATTGGCAATTTCTGACAAAGAAATTACAAACCGTGAAATTTTTACTATTACCTGGATTGTAGAAACCAATATGGTGTCTGAAGAATTCGATTCAATAGACAATTCAAAATTTTGTGGTAATGGGCACATTATATGCAAAAAAGATGGCTCACCAGCAAAATCTCTTTCTCGTATTCACACTAATGAACACGGTACCTATTGTGCTCTACGTGTACATTTTCGTACTAACCATCTCTCTTCTGACAATATAGATAAATGGTGGCGTGATGATATAATGCGGGCACTTAAGCTTACAAAATACAGTGTTCCGCTCCAATGCACTCGTGCATCACGACCGGGCTATTTCTTTTTGTATGAGAATAATTCTAATAAGCGATTTGATTTTTCTATACACTGCCCAAACCCCGATTGCTTAACGTGGGAGATCCCTTGGTTTGAAAAAACTATGCCTCGTGGTCAAACGCTCATAGCCAAGCCGTTTGTTTCACAAAATGATCCTAATAAGTCGATTAGCACTCCTATTTCGGCCTTTACAATCGATCCACAAGTGTATGGCCGTTGCCCGACAGTTATAATTGCCACTACTGACAAATTTGCCCAATTGGCATTTAAACCCGAAGCAGCATCCATATTCGGCAATGTTGACACTTATCACATGTTTGATGGATTTCACCGTGCTGGCACGTACAAAGACGATAGTTTATCTGATCCTGTGCCCAATTTTTATCCACCGTCATTAATTATACAGGATGAGCTTCATCTTATTGAAGGCCCATTGGGAAGCATGGTTGGCCTTTACGAAATCGCTATTGATATACTTTCTTCTCCGGGCACTCCTAAAATTAAATACATTGCATCTACGGCTACAATCAAAGAATCTTCACGTCAGGTTGCAGTGGTTTACAGACGTACTGCACGTGTGTTCCCGCCTCCGGGTATACGTGACGGCGATAATTATTTTAGCAAAATTGACGAAGATCCTTCATGTTCGTGTGATACTCCCGGACGACTTTATATTGGACTACTTGCCCCAAGAAGCATGCTACTTGGGTTGGTGAGAATATATGCATCATTACTTAGTTCAATTTACCGACTTCATAAATCCCCAAAATCCCAGGCAATGCCTGCTAATCTTGATGCATATTGGACACTTGTGGGATACTTCAATGCAATTCGTGAATTGGCCATTGCGCGCAATTTGTACAATTCTGATATTATACGTGATGTTAAAAAATTGAGCTCAAAGAATGACTTTTCAATCTCACACAGATTAGACAACAGTCAATTCGATCCGGGAACGAGGTTTATTCCTGTTCTACTTTCCCATGACTCTGACCTTGTCTCCATTACCATCTATTGCTCTAACGAATCGGGCGAAATGTCTGTTGCCTTGTACGACAATAATCCGATCGATGATACTCCGTCTAAACTACTTTCGAACACAACAGATGAATTTGTCAAGCGTTGTCATAAAAATGCAAATGAATTGTTGCTTGAAACCCCAATTCCATCATCTCGTGGAACGCTCGTGTGGGTTGCTATTCACAACTATTCATCAACTACCTCTTTTCAATGTGGTGCTAGTGATCGAAAGTCACACATCACAAATAAATTTCAAATCAAAAATAATAAAATAGTTTTTAGTTCTGTAGAACAAACAAGCAAAATTCCTGAATCTATAATGGTCAGCTTAAACTATTCTCATAGATACTTAGATCAAACAAAAGCTGTTGAGCTTTCTAGCTCTGTCAAATCTCTAGATCTCCCTAAAGCTATGGAAGATCTAGAAAAACCTGGAAAAATTGATGCTCTTTTCACTACCTCTATTTTTGGTACAGGAATTGATATTGATAGACTTGGACTTATGACTGTTGTGGGGCAGCCAAAATCCACATCTAGCTACATTCAATCAACCGGTCGTATTGGACGCAAACATCCCGGACTTGTGATTACTTGGCTGCGTGCTACACGAGTTCGTGATCTTAGTCATTATGAAAATTTTGTTGGGTATCATAGAGCTATAAACCGTTTTGTAGAACCTATTAGTGCCTCTCCATTTTCTGAAAAAGCGTTAAAGACATGTCTTGGCCCAATAATTGTGGCTATACTACGAAATGCTGGCCACATTGCCCAACAACCTGTTTCTGCTGATTGGCAAAACAATCCTAACTATATGATTGGACATCACAAAAATGATGAAATAACTGCACTTTGCACTTCTCTAACTCAAATATTTGACTCTGCAAAAACACTTCTTTCCAATCTGTCGCCTGATTCAGATTTGCCAGTTAGTTCTGACGAGTTTACTCTGCTGTTTAATGACGCTATTTGTATATGGAACAGTTGTGCGAATCGGATTTCTAGAGACTATGGCGATAAATTTATTTATAATCAATCTACTAGAGCTAAACTAAAAAATCATGTTGTGCTCGGCACAAAACATCATCAAATGGCTGGTAAAATTTCTGCTTACAAAAATGTGCATTACTCACTTCGTGATGTTGAGCCGACATTCACAATGGGTGAAAAATGGGGGTTTGTTTCAGATGCCTAGTGTTCAATTACGACCATCACAATATGTTACTACCTATGGTAGTGGATCGATGATTCCGATTGCAAGTGGCTATGTGGTGATTCCGTCTTTGTTGAATATAATAGACGACTTTCGTCGTTTTCCTGATTTTCAATTAAATTCATTCTGCATTAAAGATTCTAATATGGAAAATATACTAAAAAGAAAATTTCCTGCTAAAAAAGCTATTAAAATATTTCAAATGCCATCTAACGCTGATCTGACCCCTGACGACAATACATATTTGTTTCGATCTTTCATATTTCCTCGTTGGTCTGTTTGCAATGCCCATCCGGGAACTCCTGTATTGTCTAAGTTACAAAACATATCTGGTCATGCTGAAATCCGCTGTCCAAACTGTTCTAGCAATGCTAATCTTTCAAAACGTCACAAAAACAGAGGTTCATCGGTACGATTTGTTAGGGCGTGTAACAACGGTCATTTGGATGACATTGATTGGAAATATGAGGTTCATCGTGGACACTTTGAATGCCTAGGTGATGTATTTGAATGGGACGAATCTGATAGTGATAATAATTTCACTGTTCGATGTTACGGTTATTATGAAAATGGTTCATTTCAGCGCACAAATTGTGATAAATCTGTTTCGTACTTTGAACTTCGGTCAAAATCTGATAATGGTACTTTGCAATGTTCTGGCGTGATGCAAGAATACCCTCCCAGAGACAATATCTCAACATGTGGCGAACCTTCTAAACTTATACTAAAAAACTCTAGCAATATCCGTGTTGTGGACTTGATGTTGGCCGTTTCTATTCCTCCTGTACCTGGTAAGCTTGGAATACTCTCTGAAAACCCATTGGCATTAGATCTATTTCTTCACAACAACTCTCCTAATTTTACACACACGCAATTTCTTGATCATTGTAAACGAATTAATCAAAAATACAATGCTAATCTTCCTATACCTGCTATTGAAACTTCCACATTGGATGAAATAAAACATGCGCTTACAAAAATTTCAGAAGATATGACAAAAAAACAATCTGATAAATCAGAATTTGACTTTGAAAACGTGATTAATGATGAATTTAACAATTTACTTAATGCAACCGTAAACGGTTTTCCTCCCCAAAAACATGGTACGTTCACTGGTTTACATATTGAACCTACTGATTCGATAGATTTCTTTCATGAGGATTTCAATCTCCACTTCCGAATTTCTCCAATACGTCAATTACATTTAACCCGCGTACAATTGGGATATTCGCGTGAGGTTGTTACACACGAACTTGATGATTCGGATGATGCTAATATACCAATCATCCACCGTCAGGGTAAATTGATTTATAATTACTATGACGAAGATGATACTAGGTGGTTTGTTGGCCATCAACTGCGTGGTGAAGGATTATTTATACAAGTATGTGACCCTTCTGACAAAAACATAAACTTTGACCCCCTCACTGTTCTAAATACTTCAAACGACTCATTTGATGCTTGGAACACAACCTATGAATCTTGGTCTAAAAAAAGTTTAGAAGCTAAAAGAAAAACTAATCCTAGATTTGTGTGGTGGCATGCGCTGTCTCATAAAATCATTAACCAGCTTGCAATCAGTTCGGGATTTTCATCTGCAAGTATTGCTGAGCGTGTTTATTGTCATGAGGATGAGTCTGGCCGACACACATCTGGCCTTCTGCTTTACACAGCTCAGCCCGGGGGAGACGGAACCTTGGGGGGTCTAATTAGCCTAGCTCCGTCATTTTCAGAGATTCTATCCCATGTTTATCATAACATCCGTATATGTTCCAATGATCCTGTTTGTGTTGATAGACGGAAAACCCACAATCGGTTTAATGGTGCTGCTTGTCATGCTTGCTTATTTGTTTCTGAAACATCATGTGATTCTTACAACAAGTTTTTAGATCGTAACCTTCTTTTGGAGTCACTTAAGCGTTGACCCGTGAGATTGCTTCAATTTCTGCATCTGGCGCATTATGGGTAGGATACGAAGCAAGTAATATAGTAGACACAGTTTTTGATTCACTAAAACAAGCCCGGACTAGCATACAAATCTCGGCATTTTCTTTAGGCCGAGATAATTTTGAAATGAAAACATTTTTTGATATTATTCAAGATCAAATTAATGCTGGTTGTTATGTTCAATTTATTGTTAATGATTTGGAAGGATCAACCATTGGAGACTTTTCAAGACAAAAATTGATTGCTTTTCAAAAATTTTCAAATTTTGATCTATTTAACTTTCAAATAAAGCACAAATATGGTTCTCTTCACGCTAAAATTATAGTAATCGATAGAAAATTTGCGTTGATAGGATCTCCTAACATATCTAAAAATGCTATGAATTATAATTATGAAATTATGCTTAAA
This sequence comes from Cenarchaeum sp., assembly GCA_963693095.2. Lineage (GTDB taxonomy): Archaea > Thermoproteota > Nitrososphaeria > Nitrososphaerales > Nitrosopumilaceae > JAHRAL01. The sequence goes on along the minus strand of OY843768.1, from coordinate 1,461,563 downwards.
ATTAACGGAAATTCTGTTTCCAAAATTGCTAATATGTTGGATGTGCTTGCGCGTTCTATAAAACAAGGAGATGATCTTTGATGCCATCTCGCGAAAATATAGAAATCCAAATTTTAGAAAAGCTTATTGAGCCTTCATATCCTAAATTTTTAACACAGTTAATTCTGGTTTCTTCTCAAAGAATTGCAGAACTTACTTCTCGCTCAGTTCCTGATATTGAACATATGCGTATTGAAAGTGTTAAAGATAATGCGTGCATACGGCTTAACTTGAGATTACCGTTATCATTATTCTCTCCACAATCTTTTAACCTGCTTAGTCGTAAAATACATTATTTTGATACACGCGCACCAGCTGCTTTTCTTGCCACATATGTTCAAGATCTAAACCATTTTACATTGATGCATCTACATGGAACTAAACGCATACATGAATATTTTCCTAATTCTGCTCAGCGTGTTCTTGTTTCTGATGTGTATGAACGATTCAAATTTGAGCGTAATATCCCGCCACAATTTTCTAGTTTGAATTTTCTTCTCAGAAATTGGGCTACTAATATTGAACGGCCAAACATTACTCATTCTAAAATAGTTGATCAGTGTTTTACTTACTCTTATTGGCGATTGCCTGCTGCTGATATTAATAATGACTATGATTCTTTCCATAATTTTATTTATCATGGCTACACAGAACTTCTTGAGACATGTGATGTATTTAAAACACTAGTAAAGATCGTTAAAATTGATTCATCTGTTCATCAATTTGATTTTTTACAGGATCGGTTTCAATATCGCGCAATTCAAGGTAAAATTCTCTCTAAACCTCCTAAATTCACTTCTCTAAACACTCGTTTATTTGTTGTTGAACCACTAGCTTCTGAGCTTGAACCCGGCGATATCGTCAATTGTATTATTATTCGACGTCATGCATTTAAAAATAAAAATTCGTTATTAGTAATTGCTGGCAAACTTGGTTCAATTATGCGCACACCCTCGCTCTCTGATCTCAAAGTTCTTACCTCTATAGCTGTTCACACTCATTTAAATAATCTGAATGCATTCAAATTTATTGAATCAATCACTCTTACTGATTTACAACAGCAACTATTTACAATTTTATCATCAAATAAAGAATTTTTTGATGAGTCTTGGAGCAAACTATTTGACCAAGATGGTCTTGACGTATCGATTACTGGACTTAACCCACTATTGCATAAACATGATGACTTTGTATACATTATTCCACCAGCATTACTAAGCTATATGTCTTTACATAATCTTCGTTTTGATCTCTTTTCAGATCTTGTCAAGCTGATTAACCTGGTAAAAATTAATGATCTTCGTTCGACACACTCGCTTGATCCAGCAACCAAAGGTATATTGCGTAGATCTGACCATTTTAACAACCTTCAAAAAGCTGACCCTTCTAATCCCTTATGGAAAAATCTCTTTGATGATCTTCCTCATCTGCTTAACTATATATCATATTCAAGAATATTGGCACGTTCATTTACCATCACAGAATAAATCATTTATTATCGTGCCAATTAGCAACTCCGTCATTCGAGTCTGACTCTGGAGTCATCGTCACTCCTGCTTTTTGGGTTTATAGTCAGGTGCCTGTCCGCGCATGTATTCTTCCGGTGACGCAAACTTTGGACCGCCCAGCTCCATCTTGGCGACCCTTTCCCTCGCCTTCTTCATCCTCTCGTCGTCATCCAACATGGTGGTGTCGTCAGGCTCCATTTTTAACTGTTTTTGGATCCATCAGGCGTGATTGGCGCCTACGATCTCCAGCCTAAACTGTCGCATTCTGCCCACCCCGCTTGTCTCGGCGCCTCTAGACGTCCCCGCTTACATGACTGTACGAACGTGGCAGAAGACAGGCGAACGCGCCCCTGATGGCATCATGCGCGCATGCCATCGCTGACCTTCAGAACCGTGTGGCCCCGGCCATGTGCTGTTGAATACAGTCTGTATGCCGGGGCACATGCGCGAACATCAGTGGCGCGCAGAGTCTGTTCGCCTAGGCCTTCCAGTCGCCAAGAATCAGCGCGAGGAGGGCCGCGCGCGTGTGCATGCCATAGCGCGCCTGCTCAAAGTAGCGCGCCGCCGGCGACGAGTCGACCTCTGTGGCTATCTCGTCGAGGCGCGGGAGGGGGTGCATGATGATAGCCTCGCTCTTCATCTTTTGGAGCATGTCCGTGCCAATGATATAGCTCCCGCGAACCTTTTGGTACTCTTCACTGTCCGGAAAGCGCTCACGCTGCACGCGCGTGACGTACACGACGTCTAGTGCGTCAATGCAGTCATTGAGGCTAGTCGACTCGGCGAGATCCATCTTTTGGCGTATCTCGTATACAGAGTCTGACCGTATGCGCAGCGACTCGGGGGAGACTAGGTGAACCTTTACGTCATAGTTGCCAAGCGCGTGGAGGAGCGAGTAGACTGTCCGGCCGTACTTTAGGTCGCCGATGATGCCGACGGTGAGTCCGTCGATCCTGCCGCGCTCGCGGCGCATGGTATAGAGGTCCTGTATCGCCTGCGTGGGATGCTCCTCGGTTCCGCTGCCGCCGTTGATGACTGGGCGCTCCGAGACCTCGGCGGCAAACCTGCTCGAGCCGTCAAGTGAGTGGCGCAGGACCAGGGCGTCAGAGTATATCGACATTATGCGAACCATGTCGGCGAGTGACTCGCCCTTTTGCGCAGACGAGGATGCCGAGTCCGATATGCCCAATGACGTCCCGCCGACAGATGCCATTGCGGCCTCAAAGCTCAGGCGCGTCCTGGTGCTCGGCTCAAAGAAGAGGTATCCTAGCGACTTGCCTGCGCACAGGAGGCGGCGCTGCGCCTCGGGCATCTCCATGATGCGGTCAGTTGCCGCAAAGACGCTCTCGAGGCCGTCACGACCCAGGTCACGGACCGATATGACGTCGCTCCCGCGCAGGCTCATGGCGCACCATATATACGGGCACTTATACAAACTCTTGCCATGGACGAGTCGGAGCTGACCGTGAGGCGCATCCGCGAGGGCACCGTGATCGACCATATCGATGCCGGCAGGGGACTGCGCGTCGTCTCGGCCCTGGGCATCGACGGCAGGGACGGCGAGACGGTCACCGTCGCGCTCAACGTGCCTAGCGCAAAGCACGGCAAAAAGGACATCATAAAGGTCGAGGGCGTCCTCCTCAAGGACGATGACACGAGCAAGCTCGCAGTCATAGCCCCCAGGGCGACTGTCAATATAGTGCGCTCGTACCGCCTAGTCGAAAAGAGGCGAGCCTCACTGCCTGATGCCATTGGGCGCATATTCATGTGCACAAACCCAGACTGTGTCACCAACAGCGGCGAGCCCATCGAGTCAGTCATGGACGTCATCGACAGGGACGGCCGCGTCCTAAAGTGCCGCTACTGTGACCGCATTCTCGACAACGAGAGGCTCCAGTACCGGAGCTAGGGCGCACAGCGCGCCGTGTGGGAAGGCGAGTCCTGGATCTGGACGCCCCCGGCAAGCACCCGTGCCCAGTCCACTACTTTTCGTACAAGGCACCTGTGGGGCACTGCCCGTCATGACTGAGAGCTCTGGAATAGACCGACTCGAGAGGCCAGGAACCCCTAGCCTGTGTGACAAGGCACGCCAAGAGTAGGAGATCTGGTGGGCAAAAGTTAGGCTGGCCTATTGGCCGAGTATGATGAACATCATGACGATGCCATATATCGCGATTGACTCGACCATGCCGACGAATATGAAGACCTTTGACTGGAGAGCGGGGTTTTCGCTGATGACTGCCAGGCCGGCTGCACCCACCTGCCCGAGGCCGATTCCTGCCCCAAATGCGGCTAGGCCAAAGGCCAGGCCTGCGCCAAAGAGCTTTAGTCCCGTAGAGTCCTCGCCTGCGCCCTGCGCGTGCGCAGTTCCGGCAAATGATGCGATCGAAAGCGCCACTAGGGTCAGGATAACGGGCATTGCGCGCTTCATTTTCAAACCGCCCCCAGAATGTCCTTATTTAAAGTATGAAGGCAATTCGGCAACCCTGTGGCCCTGCGTCCACATGACCGCCAGACCGCACAGGGTCGCGCAGCAGGCATCCTGCCCTGCCATGGCCCACTCGCCCCTTCCTGCGATCTGGCTCCCTGGCCATGGGGCCTGCCCGTGCCCCCTCGGGAGAGCCCTGCACCGCGCCACGGCTGCGTGCGGCCATGCGGGCTCATGCCCAAAAGCCATTAATTGCCGCACGCGCGCGGGGCTCAACGTGGTAAGGAGCCCGAGCGCCCAGGACGTGGTGGACATGGTCTCCTCGCTGATGACTGTCGACTCGGTCTCTGAGGAGAACGGGATTGTGAGAATCAGCGTCGCCGAGGGCGATATTGAGGAGAAGTTTGTGAGCCTGACGCGCATGCTAGACGGAACCGATGTCGTGTGCAGGGTCGAGTCAAGTGCCGGACAGACGAGCATACTCGCCCAGCGCGTGGAGCAGCGCTCGCAGGGCTTCTTTTTCACGTCGCCGTGGGTTCCACGCGCGCTCTTTGCCATCGTCGTGGCCTTTGTGATGGTCGATGGCGCGCACAAGGCCCAGGCGACAAACGAGATTGCCCATATAGGCGACCCCATCGCAGTTGCCATAGTGTACACGCTGGCGCTCCTTGGCATCCTCGGGATGCACGAGCTTGGGCACCTGGCGGCATCATGGCACCACCGACTCCGGACGACATGGCCATACTTTATACCCGGCCTGCCGATCATCGGCATACCGACGTTTGGCGCGTTTATCCAGTCACGCGGCGTGACGGTGAACAGGAGGATACTCTTTGATGTCGCGATCGCCGGCCCGATCGCCGGCCTCGCAGTCGCCATCATCGTCATGGTCGTCGGCGCGGCGACTGCACCGGCGATAACGAACGAGGAGGCCGCAATGATGCGGCTTGACCCATGGATGCTCGGCCAGCCCCTGCTGATGTATGCCGCACTTGAGGCGTTTGGCAACGGCGGTGATGGCATGACGATCATAGTCACGCCGGTCATATTCGCCGCATGGGTTGGGTTTTTCATCACGTTTCTAAACATGCTGCCCGCATGGCAGCTCGACGGTGGCCACATGGCAAGGGTTCTTCTCGGGCGCAAGGCGCATCGATACGCGACGTACGGCAGCGTCGCAGTCCTTGCCGCGCTCGGCTACTATCCGATGGCCATACTCATCGTCGTGCTCTCGATGAGGAGCCCTGGCGCTGAGCCGCTCGATGACGTCTCGCCCCTGCCGGCCGGAAGAAAGGCCGCCTTTGCGGCAATGGCGGTCCTGGCGTTCCTGTGCGCGCCGCTCCCGGACGCGATCCTAGTGCCCCTCATGGGCCTCATCTAGGGAACCCATGACAGATGGATGCCCGCGTGGCACTAGGCGCCAAGGAGCGTGTGCGCGCCGTCTGCGATGACTGCGACCTTTTGGCGCGGCCCCTTCTTTAGTATGTGCTCTAGTGCAAGCTTTGTCGAGTCGATCGACGACATCCAGAGCTTTCTGGTATAGAGGTCAGGAATGGTCGAGACTAGCGCGACGGCCATGCGCTCGCGCGCCTCGGCGAGGTAGAGGAGATCCTCCATGCCCTCCATGTATGTTGGCGGACGCTTTGTGCGCTCGATGGTCATGCGTCCCTCGACGAACCTGCGCAGGGCCTCTGAGCCCAGGCCACCAGAGCACTCGGCGAGGAGGACCACGAGGCCACCGCCGGGCACGGCCCGCGCGCAGCTCCACAGCGAGTGGAGCGCCCTGGAGAGCGTCGCGCCACTGTGCGCGTTTCCAGTGCTCAGGATCATTGAGCGGTTTGAGGACTCTAGGGCGCGCGTCTTGCCGAGGGGTGCTGCCGCACCTGCAGTCTCGGCGGGGTTGCCCGTGGCAATCTCGCCAATGCCGTCACCGCCGCCGATGACCTCTATGGCAGTCACGTCGAGGCCTGCGGCAAACGACTTTGCCTCCTCCATGCATGGCGTCTCCTGTCCGGGAACCGGCGAGTTGCCCGCGCGCCTCGTGTATGCCCTGTGCATCGCCTCGCCGCCAAACCGCCGCAGGAGCCTCGTTGCGACAGTCTCATAGCCAAAGAGGCCGTCGAGCTCGGCCTCGGCTAGAAACGCAATCCCGCCACCAGGCCCACCGGCGGGATCAAACTCGGCGACATTGATGCCCTCGGGCAGGACGGCCCTGGCCTGCGCGACTAGCGCGTGCTCGGCGAGAATGCCCGGAAACGGCGTCGACTTTGACTCGCACAGCTCGCGCAGCGCCCCGATGGCCTTGGCAGTGGCGCGCGTTGCGTTGAGCATGACGATGCGCGGGGGCATCACGGCCTCTAGGGCCTCGAGCCTCTCGCCGAGACCCTCGGCCGTCAGGGCCGAGCCTGCCGCGCCGATCGAGTCACCGAGGTTCTCGGCCCTTATGTCAAGTACCGTGTCCGTGGAGCCATAGTTGAGCCATATCTCGGGCATCTACGGCCGACCCGCGCGCAAACTAAAATAAAACCGTCGCGCTTGGGGCCACGCGTGAGGCCTAGAGAGTTCGCCGAATCGCTCCATGGGCTCGGTGCGCTAAAGTTTGGCGACTTTGAGCTCTCTAGCGGCAAGAGGAGCCCCTACTATGTCGACATGCGTGCCGTGCCCTCCTCGCCGGTGGCGTTCAGGCGCATGGTCGGCGCGCTCCTCGGGGAGATCGAGGCCCTCGGGGGCCTTGGCTCATTTGACTCGCTTGCCTCCATCCCCACCGGAGGCCTCGTCTTTGCGTCGGCCATGGCCATCGAGTCCGCAAAGCCGCTAGCCTATGTCCGCAAGTCCGCAAAGGGCCACGGAACCTCGCGCGCCGTCGAGGGCATTGTGTCACCCGGCGACCGTGTGCTAGTTGTTGATGATGTCGCCACGACGGGAGGCTCTGTCCTGCACGCAGTCGCCGCACTTCGCGAGATCGGCGCCGGCGTCAGCGGCGCAATCGTCCTCGTTGACCGCCTCGAGGGGGCCGGCGACGCCCTGCGAAACGAGGGCGTCGAGCTCCGGAGCGTCGCGACCATACTCGAGCTCGCCGATGCGCTCCACTCGAGCGGCAGGATTGATGATGGTGTCATGGGCGAGATACGCGCGCGCACGCGCGCATAGTCGTCGGCAGCTCGGTCAAATGCCTTTTCATCAGTCAGTTCAGGTTAACTCTGATTCCTCATCGCAGCCGACTGCGCGCGCACGCAAGACTCGCTTTAAAACTAGCGAAGGTGGGCCCGATGGGCTTCGATCCCGTGGCTCACCGGTTATGAGCCGGTTACTCTACCAAGCTGAGTTACGGGCCCACGCTCCGGCGCGCCGCTGCGCTGCTATAAAATGTTACACGCGCGCAAACGCCCATGGCTCGGCACGTGTCCCTCCTCCCATGGCGCAACCTGGGTCGTGATGGAGGGGCGCAGACATGCTGATGGCTCCATGCGCCGCGCCGTGGCCGCTGGGGGCAGTGCGCGCCGGTGGGCATTGCCTGCTGTGCCCTGGCATGAGGGGGCATCAGGACAGTCGTGCCCCTACTGTGCCCATATTGGAGGTGCGGATTTGGCCGCCCCCATGGCGTCCTCCTATAATGGGCGGGCCTCCCACCGTAGTGCTGATGAGCCCGCTCAAGGCGCGCATGCGGGGCATTGCACATGGTGTGGACTCGGCAGCGCGTGCGCGCAGTTTGCATGTGCGCAAGACTAGAGACAGACAGACTGCCATGGCGTTCTTGACGTCCTGCGCCAGGACTAACGCAGATTTGGAGTGCGAGGCGCTGCGTTAGTCAATAGTTGCCGGCTCGATGGAATGCCACAAGAGCCATGCAAGTGTGATGGTTTTGTCTGGTATTGCGGGGGCTTGCGTGAAACGTCACGACGTGCTATTGGCAGTATGCTTCATAGCAGCTGTCGAGTAGCAGGTTTTGCGCATCGAGTGACGCGTCGGCCACGGTGAGCATCGTCTCGGGACTTGGCGACTCGGCCACTATGCGACTCCAGACTGCAGCATGGCGTATGTCTGCCTCTGTGTGAACCCTTAGGTACTCTGTTGCGTCTGCTGATGTTATGCCGTAAAACTCTGCTAGTCCGTCAAGCTTTGTGTGGCTGATCTTTGGTATCTCTTTTTCAAGCGCATACATTGCACTCGCGCCGCCCTCAAATGATCCCATGAGGCCGCCTATGGTGCTGACTGCATCGACTGTCTTTGGCCTCCCTGATCCTAGCGACTCGCGTCCTGCGCCAAGCGATGCGGCAAACCTCTCCCACATCGGTATGTGCTCGCGCTCCTCGTCCATTACACTGACCATCTCGGCAGTGTCGGTGCCAGACGGCGCGCTGGCAACTATCGAGCCGACAAAGTCCGGGACTGCGCGCGCGAGCTGATAGTACTCCTTTGAGTATCCGGCAAGCGACTCGATGTCAAGTGAGCCCTCGGACCACTTTTGGTAGAACGGGTGCTTTAGCAGGCTCTTTCTCTCGATGAGCCCATCGATCCTGGCAATGATATCTGCCATCTGGAACGGCCCGCCGGGGCGCTCTAAAAAAGTCTTTACGGGATGTGGTCACTTTGGCGCGTCCTGATGCTCGGCGTGGGCAGGATTTATCTATATAGAAAACAGGAAATTTGCCCTTGTGGAGAAACACGCCGAAATCCGCCATTCAGGTAAATCCCTTTATAGTACCGTACTGACCCCTCTGCCATGGAAGCCGAGTACAAGCTCGAGAACCTCGCGGGGGTCGGGCCGGTCACCACGAAGAAACTCACCGACGCCGGGGTTCACAACATGATGGACCTCGTAGTCAGGGGTCCCGTCGAGATCACCGAGATCACCGGCATGGACCGCGACACGGCCGAAAAGATAGTCAACAAGGCACGCGTGCAGCTTGCCGACGCTGGTCTCATAGCGCAGAGCTTTGAGAGCGCCTCGGAAATCTACAAGAGGAGGCAGGACATTGGCAAGATCACCACTGGCACGAACTGCCTTGACACGCTCTTTGAGGGCGGCATCGAGACGCAGGCGCTCACCGAGGTGTATGGCGAGTTTGGCTGCGGCAAGACACAGTTCTGTCACACAATGTGCGTCATGGTCCAAAAGTCTCCCGAGGAGGGCGGCCTGCAGGGCAACGTGCTCTACATAGACTCCGAGCACACCTTCCGTCCGGAGCGCATAGTCACAATCGCCAATGCGCACGGAATGGATCCCGAAAAAGTTCTCGAGAACATCATAGTTGCGCGCGCCTACAACAGCGCGCACCAGACGCTCATACTCGAGGAGGCGAGCAACCTGATAAAGGACAACAACATAAAACTCATAGTGTCAGACTCTGCCGTGGGCCTCTTTAGGTCAGAGTACCTTGGACGGGGCACGCTAGCCGCCAGGCAGCAAAAGCTCAACCACTTTGTTCACCTGCTCTCGCGCATCGCCGAGACATACAACTGTGCTGCGATAGCGACAAACCAGGTCATGGCATCACCAGATGTCTTCTTTGGCGATCCAACGCGTCCCGTCGGCGGCAACGTTGTGGCCCACACGAGCACGTACCGAGTCTACTTTAAAAAATCCGGCAAGAAGAGGATTGCGCGCATGGTTGACAGCCCGCACCATCCCGAGGAAGAGGTTCTCTTTGCGCTCGGGGCAGCCGGAGTGATCGACCCCGAGGATGCAGGGGCCAAAAAGACCAAAAAGGTAGTTGCCGCAAAGCCTGCGGCCAAGCCGGCCACCAAGAGGGTCAAAAAGGCAGCGCCCGAGCCAGAGGCCGATGACGGCCCTAGGGTCGAGGGTCCTACTGACGTGCCCGAGCCGGGGGTCGACGATGCGGCCACAGTAGAGGCCTCGCCTGACGCCTCGCCTGACGCACCGGCTCCAGGGGCAGAATCAGGCGATTCAGACCCCCAAGAGGCCGCTAAATAGCCAAAAGTGTTAAAAATAGGCAGCCGCGCACGCGGCCTGTAATGACCACCAAAAAGCCGTCGGGCCGCTCGCACGGATTCCGCCACAAGTCACGCTCGATCATGACCAAAAGGGCCATCAGGGGCGTTTCGTTCCTCCTGCGTGAGTACACCGTGGGCCAGAGGGCACTCGTCATCATCGACCCCTCGCAGCACAAGGGCCTGCCGCACCGTCGCTATCACGGCAAGGTTGGCCTCGTCCGCAACGTGGGCAGGCGCACGCTCACGCTCGACGTAAAGCTGGGCAACAAGTCAAAGACGCTGATAACCAGGCTTGATCACGTAAAGCCGTTTGGGGTGCTGTAAGTTGGAGGAGATACGCAAAAAGCAGCCGATCACTCTAGCAGAGGTCAAGGATCTCCTTGGCAAGGCGGATCCTGACTCGATGGATCAGATACAGAACTGGACGCGCGACTATGCGACAAAGTTCGTCTCGATCGAGGGAGATGAGGCCAAAAAGATGCGACAGCGCATGGTCAAGGAGTGCGGACTGACCGAGGAGGAGGCCGTGGAGATAGTCAACATCCTCCCGTCCTCGATGGCCGAGCTGCGCTCGTTCACGTTCGGCTGGAAAAAGCTAATCCTTACAGAGACACTTGAAAAGATAATCTCCATAATCAAGGAGAAGTCCTGACCAAGGGTAATGTGGTATTGTCCGCCCCTGTCCCAAAAAAGTATGAGGAGATGGTGCGCGTGCTTGACTTTCGCACGCGCCAGCGCTCGATGACGGTTCGCGGCAAAAAGGGGATTATACTTACGACGATCGGCGAGAACAAGTTTACGCTCCTTGAGGTTCTCGGCAGCGAGGGCGCATCCTTTGAGATCGGCGAGAGGCTTGACGTGAGCAAGGAGAGTCGATCAAAGATCGATTCCGTCCTCGGCAAGCTAGAGTACGAGCGGATACCTAGCGGCGCAAAAGATGCGATCCCGCGCATCGTGCGTGAGATAGTCGAGGACAGCGAGGAGCGCTTTGTCATGTACATCAACAGGGCAGAGCCGCTCACGCCGCGCACGCATGCCCTAGAGATAATACCCGGCGTGGGCAGGAAGCTCCTAAAGACGATCATCGACGAGCGCACAAGGAGCCCGTTTGAGAGCTATGACGACGTCGAGGAGCGCGCGGGTCTCAAGGATCCCATCACGCGCATCGTGCAGCGCGTCATGGACGAGATAACGGGCGTCACGCGCATGAGCATCTTTGTCAAGCGATGACGCGCAGCCGGCGCGCTGAGGCGGGTCAGCACTTTTTGGCCTCCACAGAGGCCGCCACGCTAGTGGTCTCGGCTGCCGACGTGGGGGGCTCGGACACGGTATATGAGGCAGGCACGGGCACGGGCGCACTCGTCCCCCTCCTCTGCGAGGCCGCCGCGCGAGTCATATCAGTAGAGTCTGATGCGCGCCTTCACGCCGACGTCTGTGAGCGCCTCGGGCACACGCCAAACCTTGAGCTGCGCTGCGCTGATGCGTTCTCTGGTGATGGCGAGTTTGACGTCTTTGTCTCTAGCCTCCCGTACTCACAGAGCCGGCGTGCCTTTGAGTGGATGGCACAGCGCCGCTTTGCCCGTGGGGCCGTCATCGTGCAGCGCGAGTTTGCCGACAAGCTCTGCCCTGCGCGCGCATGCGACCGGCGCGCAATAAGCGTGGTCGCCAATGCGGCATTTGACATATCGCGTGTCGCCGGCGTTGGCCGTGACAGCTTTGACCCGCCGCCTCGCGTTGACTCGGTCATACTCTCGCTGCGCCGCCTCGCTACGCTCGATGCGCAGACCGTTCATGCGATAAACTCGCTCTTTTCGTACAGGAGAAAGACGCTCCGCCGCGCGCTGCAGATACTCGGTGCGGCGCCGCGCACGGGGGATGGTGACGGGCGGGTAGAGGAGCTCGACGGTGGAGAGATTGTCCGCATCGCGCAGTCACTTGGGCGCTGAGCGCGAGTACGCGCGCGCCGAGGACACGTTCCTCCTTGAGGATGGCCTAGTCGGCGCGTCTGGCCATAGCGCCCTTGAGATAGGATCGGGATCCGGATACCTGACACGCGTCCTGGAGCGTTCATTTGAGTTCGTCGTCGCGACAGACATCAACCTTGGCGCGCTGCACACGCAGACATTTCGCGCGAAAAATCGCGTCTGCTGTGACGGTGCCGGCGCGCTGCGGGGAGACTTTGAGCTTGTCATATGCAACATGCCCTATGTCGAGTCAGACTCCGTCGAGGTCCACGCGACTGATGGCGGACGCGGCGGCGTCGAGGTCCCGCTGCGCATAATGCGCTCGGCTATCCCGCGAATTGCGCGCGGCGGGCGCTTTCTCTTTGTCACGTCATCGCTCTCGCACCCCGAGGAGCTAGTCAACCTGGCGCGCTCGTCTGGCCTCCTGACGCGCACGGTCATGTCAAAAAAGATGTTCTTTGAGACCCTCCTACTAATCGAGGCCTCGCGGGCATAGGGGCGGCCGCACCCGCGGCAATCGCCGTTTCAGCGGCGTAGCGACGAGGCCGCACCGGCAGCAATGGCTGCGGCCATCTGCGTGGTGCCCGCCGAGCCGCCAATGTCTGCAGTCACGGCCTTGCCCTCGTTGATGACACTGGCAGTCGATTCCCTTATGGCGCGCCCGATCTCGGCCTCGCCGAGGTGCTCGGCCATCCATGCGCCTGACAGTATGGTCGCTGCCGGATTTGCCTTTCCCTGGCCGGCGATGTCTGGTGCCGAGCCGTGGGCAGCCTCGAACATTGCGTACGTGTCGCCCATGTTCGCCGAGTGTATTAGCCCTATCGAGCCGACGAGGCCAGAGACGAGCTCGGATATGATGTCCATGAAGAGGTTTGTGCTGAGCAGGACTGCCCCGTTGAACTGTTCAGGCGCCACGACGAGCTGCTGGGCCATGTTGTCAATGTACACTTCAGAGACGTCGACGCCGGCAGACTCAGAGGCGGCTCGCTGAACCTCCTCCCAAAATATGCCGTCGGTGCGCTTTAGTATGTTCCTCTTTGTGATGGCGACTGCCTTTTTCATGCCGCGATCCCTTGCCCACGCAAACGCCGCATCGACGAGACGCGCACAACCAGCCCTTGTCACCTTTCTTATTGCAATGGCCGCGTCTGGCCCGACTTGGGCCTCGACGCCCGAATAGAGGCCTTCTGTGGCCTCGCGAAAGCAGACGCACTCGAGGTGGCGGCCCGGCGTGATCCTCTCGTATGTCGAGCACGGTCTAATGTTGGCGTACAGCTCAAACTTTTGGCGCAGCGTGACTGCGACGCTTCGCGGTGCGCCCGGCACTGGCAGAGTCGTCGTCGGACCCTTAAAGCACGCGTCTGTGCGCTTTAGCTCGTCCATCGTCGCATCAGGTATGTACGTCGCGTCGCGTCGCGAATTTTTCTCCCACTGCTCCGAGCCGGCCTCGCACATGACAAGCTCAATCCCCGTGTTGCACTCGCGCAGGACAGATAGCATGGCATCGACGACTTCCGGACCTATGCCATCCCCTCGCATCACTGCTGCCTTGCTGGTCATTGCCCTGCGCTCGCAGGAATTTGATATTAAACCCTGCGCCGTGCGCGCCGCATGGCCGCCTTGCGGGACGACCTGTCTGCGCCGTGGGAGCCATGGGGCGTCCTGGACTCTCCCCAACGGCACGGCTTGGGTTCCCCGGACAGGGATGGCGGACATCAGGCGCCGAAGGCCAATGCGCGGCTCCAAATGCGCATCAGTTTAATACGCGCGACTGCGCGTGCGGCGCACGTGCGGAGATCGCCTAGCCTGGTAGGGCGTGGGATTGCTAATCCCATGCTCGCAAGAGCACGAGGGTTCGAATCCCTCTCTCCGCGCCACCAAAGCGCGCCGTGGCAATTAGACTTAATAGTGCGCGCGACTCCCCACCGCGCGAGATGGGGCGCAGAAAGAGCCAAAAGATCGTCCGCACGCGCGCACGCAACGTGACGACGGGCATGTGCCGCGAGTGCAAGACGATAGGGCGAATCCAGATAATTGGCCCTCCGGGCGAGGAGCGCGCAAAGTGCCCCTCGTGCAACAAGGAGTTTGAGCTCTAGGCTTCACGCGTGGGGCCGGACATACCTTTTTAAGTAAATTTGGTGAGGGGGACGCTGAAATGAGCGAGTCATCTGAGACCATCTACAACCGCGTCGCGCGCCTCGAGGACGAGGTCGCAACGCTGCGCGCAGAGGTCGACAGGCTAAAGCACGCAATGCGCAACAAGATCGCACGCCACGAAATCTCGATGATAAAGGGCGGCAGCGATGTCGAGTCCATCATCGACTAGAGCGCATCTGACGTATAATCTCTAGGACGTGGTCGACGTCGTCCCCGTTGGGGTTCATCTCGAGGTAGCGCCCAAGGTGCTCTATGGCACCCTGGCGATCCTGGAGGCGCGCCTCAAGGAGGCCAGAGTCCCTCATGTCCTCAGCCGAGTCTGGCGCTAGGACGAGGGCCATGCGTGCGCAGCGCAATGCCCTGTCGTGCGCGTACGAGTGCATGTACGAGTGTTTTAGGTTTCGCGCGAGGCGCACGAGCATCCTCTCTGGTGTTGCGCCCACAAGGATGTCCTCGGTGGGCTCGGCGTTCGGGCCCACGGTGGCCTTTAGGAGCGCGCGCAAGTCGTCCTCGCCTAGTATACGCCCGCCAGAGACAGCATCGATTACCGTCGCGCCATGTCCCACGAGAACGCGGCCGGGAAAGCTGATGAGCCTCATCTCGAGGCGCGCACCGCGCGCTATCTCGGCGTAGACCATCGAGACAGTTATGGCGATTCCTACCCGCCGGTCGATGACCTCGTTGAGAAAGTTGTTTCGCGGGTCATAGTGGTCCTCAAAGTCGCCCCTAAACGCGCACGTCCCAAAGACGTGCGAGTTGAGCGCGCCTATCACCGATGACGTGTCTGCTGCACTGCCCATATCAAGCCTGAATGACTCGCGCATTGCCGCAAGCTTGGCGACATATGCGGACATGTCAAGGTCTGGATACTCGAGGAGCTGGGCCATCTTTAGGCCGCGCTCGACGAGACTATAGCGCGCATCAGTCGCAAAGGACGACCACTCGGCTAGAAACGGGTCAAACGCGGGCATGGCGCTATGCGCGTGTGGTCCCAAGCCACGCCGAGGGGTCCTTTAGGTCCCTTGTCGTCGGCGTGCGGCGCAGCATCTCGCCAAAGGCGCCCTGCCCGATGCCCTTGTGCGCCGCGGCGACAAAGTCGCGCCCTATGCTCTTTCGCACGCCATATGACGTCATGTCGGTTCCCATGAACGTCTGCAGGTACATGTCAAAGTCCGCATCCCCCGACAGGGCCTCCCTGACTGTAAACTCTGCCATGCCCTCCATGACGGTGAACGCCGCATGGTGGGCCTGTATGGGGCCAAGCCACCTTGCGTATATGTCGGCGAGTCCTGGCACCATCTCGCCTATCTTTGGATCCACTTCGACTCTGCTGTATGTCATGACGTCAGGCCCGAGGACGCGCGCGACAAAGTTGTCCGGATTTAGCGTGAAAAACAGGTTTGCGCGCCTTGCGACTGCAAAGTCATCGGGCACGGGCGGCAGCTTTAGGTACTCTGAAAGGCTTGCCGCAGTGGAGTCATCGAGTGCGATGATCGACGCGGCGAGCTCCTCGTTTAGCGCGTTGACCTTGGAGACTGCAGCCTCGTTGGCCTTGTGGAGCGGCTCCTGCATCGAGTGTACCGCCTCCTCGAGGATCGTCATCTTTACGGCACCGATGTATCCTGACCTGACTGCGCCATGGCGCGCGGCGTACGGCTTGCCCTGCCTGTACAGTATTATCTGCGGATAGCGCGCGAGTATGAACGAGTTGAGGTGTATCGTCGAGTCCATATAGTCGCCGTACGTCGTCGATATCTTTGAGAGATACGCCTTTGCGTATGTCGAATAGACCAGAAAGCGCGCCGTGTCGTCCTTGGCCAGGCTCGCTATGGCACCAGTGTCCTGCGCTGCGACTGCCGCAAAGAGTCGCCTGACGTGTTCGCGCGCGTCTCCCTGCGCATAGACCTTTTTTGCCTTGAGTGCCTTAAAGTCATCTAACCCTGTTATCTCCACGTGCAGCCCGTCGGCGACCTTGAGGCCAGTGACTTCCTCGGCGAGGCGTACCATCTCGCTTAGCGTGGACTCGGCGAGGGCATCGAGGGCCTCAAATGAGACGTCAAAGTCCGCATCGCCGGCTATGTCGCCGGCGAGCCTCTCCATCTCGCGCTCCTCGGAGACCTCCACGGAGAGCTGGTCCAGGAGGGCCTCGGCAAACTCGTCAAACTCACCCATGACTGCGCCCCACCCACGGGGTCTAGATTTAACGCTATTGAGGGTCTGCCCAATGCGCACCCACATATTGCCCCCCGCCACGCCGATCCGTGTGACAGGGGAGACTGCCGGCACTCCGGCGGTGCACAGCACGCTAGATGAGCCGCGCGTCAACTATTCGCTTCGCCGCGAGGTCGCCTTTGTCGTGGCCGGCTCGCTAGCCGGCGCGATGCTCATGCACGCCTCGCAGATATACGCCACGACTATAGGGGGCAACGACTATTTGCGCCTCCTCCTCGTCATCGCGCGCATAGTCGGCTCTGGCGAGCCGTTGGCCGGCCTCGTGCTTCACATGCTCGTGGCGACCTCGATCGGCATAGTCGCCGGAGTCGTCCTCTATAGGGTGTTTGGGATAAGCCTCTCGCGCATTCGCAACGGTGTCGCGTACGGAATCATCGTGGGCCTCACGGTTCTCGTCGCCTTTGCAATTCCCGTCTCGATGGCAATCATAGATCCGGCTGCTGCGGGTCTTGCCGCTGACATGCCCTCGATGGCAGCCACGCAGCTTGACGCCGCCGTGGTCCTGACGGACTCGGCGATATCGCACATAATATGGGGACTCACAGTCGGAATCATCGCATCGGCACTGACGCGCCGATTTGGCGCCAACTATCGCTGCCACAGGTGTGACATCGAGTTCTCCAAGAGGGCGACGTACGCGCAGCACGTGGCGCGCATGCACGGGAGCGGCTCACCACTCCTGCGCCGCATCCTCATACTCGGCGGCGGATATGCCGGAGTTGGCGTCCTGCGCCGGCTCCAGCGCGAGTTTGAGGACTCTGTTGACACGGGCATCACAATAGTCAGCGAGGACAACTTTTTCCTCAGCACGCCGCTACTCGCCGAGATGGCCACGGGTCACGTCGAGCCGCGCCACATATCGACGCCGATAAGGACATTCTGCCGGCGCGCACGCTACTATCACGCAAGCGTCGAGTCGATCGACCTTGACTCGCGAACCGCAACGATCAGGCGCAGGATGGACGGCAAGGCCGTCGAGATGAACTATGACCACCTCGTCCTCGCACTCGGAGGCGAGACCAACTATTACGGAAACAAGAGCGTCGAGGAGAACGCGCTCACAATAAAGACGCTAGAGGATGCGCTCTCGCTGCGCAACCGGCTAATCATGATGCTAGAGAGCGCAGACCAGGAGGATGACGTGGACGCGCAGTCCCGCATGGCGACGTTTGTCATAGTCGGCGGCGGATTTTCTGGCGTGGAGACGGCCGGCGCGATCCAGGACTTTGTGACCGAGTCAGCCGAGCGCTATTATCGCAATATCGAGCCGGGCGCCATTAGGGTCATCCTCGTCTCCTCGGGCCGCATACTGCCGGAGATCGGCGACCTCGGCGAGTATGCCGAGAAGGCAATGGCACGGAGCGGAATCGAGATACTAAGGGGCGTAAAGCTCGCCTCAGTCGAGCCTGACTCGGCGACGCTTAGTGACGGGACGGTCATACCGTGCATGACCACAGTCTGGGCAGGCGGCGTGAAGGCATCGCCGGTCATAGCGTCCCTTGATGCAGAACACGGATCAGGCGGGCGCGTCATGGTCAACGAGTGGCTGCAGCTCGCCGGCCACCCCGAGGTCCATGCGCTAGGCGACTGTGCGCACCTCATCGACTCGCGAACCGACAGGCCGTACCCGCCGACTGCGCAGAACGCCATACGCCAGGCGTCTGTTGCGGCACACAACGTCACTGCGGCGCTAAAGGGCGGGCGCGCGCCACGGCGCTTTGACTACGAGTCAGCCGGTTCAATGGCGATGATCGGAAAGCGTGACGGCGTTGCGCTCCTCTTTGGGATCAGGCTAAAGGGCGTCCTCGCCTGGCTCCTCTGGCGCAACTATTACCTCTCGCGCCTTCCTAGCGCCGAGAAGCGCCTGCGCGTGGCCATCGACTGGCTCGTTGATCTCTATGTGCCCAGTGACGTCACGCGCCTCGGCAACATACTCGACAAGCGCGCCGGTTCGGACTAGTGCGGACACGCACTAGAGGTAATTTGCCCTTATCTTTTCGATGACGCGCTCGTGCTCGCGGCTGCTCCGGCGCGCATAGCTCTCCATGGCCTTTAGCGGCGTGCCGCCAAGCGTGCGCGCAATCCCGTTAAAGAACACCTTTTTGAGGATCGTCCCGCCGCCCGTCTTTGTCATGAACTTTTGTATGCCATACTTGAAGTTGTGCTGCCAGGTCTTGTACATGACGCCTAGCTGCGCGGGATCCATCTCGTTGCCGATGTTAAAGAACTCGGACTTTTCGAGGAGGCCTATGGGAACAAACGTCAGGGGAGTGGCCGTAAACATCGAGTCAGGCTGCTCACGCTCGAGCTCGCTGAGAAGGCGTATGGTCTCCCACGAGTCCTCTGGCGTCTCGTCGTTGTCAAGGCCCATGATGAGCGTGAATGCGGGTATCCAATAGTTCTCGTTGAGCGTCTTTACGCCCTCCTTTACGACCCAGTGCCACTCGGAGGGCGCATACGGGGCGAGCTTGCGGTCGGCGTACTTTTCGATGAGCCTCAGGCTGCCCGTCTCAAGGCCGCACTGTATGCCCGTCAGGTTTGAGGCCGATGACCTTATGGTCTTTGATATGTTTGGCAGGAGCCTCTCGTCGGCTATCGCGCCGGCTAGCGTGCCATGCGTTGGGTTTGTGTGATTGACACCAGTTGACATTATGGCCTCAAAGAGTTCCTCGAGTGCCTCCCTGTTTGGCGCCATGTTCTTCGTCGTTGTGGGATCCATCCCGTACACGAATATGTCGTCACTGTGTATCCACGCCGAGCGCGAACCGCCCTTTTTGATGTTGACCTCGATCTCGCGCTTTACCTTCTCTGGCGGATAGTAACGAAGCGATCGGAGCGTGACGTCGCAGAACTTGCACCCACGACCGCACCCGCGCATGACCTCGACCATGCCGTGCATGCTAGGCTCAACGATGTCCGGTATGTCCTCTATATCTGGCCTGTCCCAAAAGTTGACAAACCTGCCATGGATATTTTTGCCGTTGCGGGTGAACTCCTTTATGTTGACCTTGAAGCGGTCATTCTTTTTGAAAGGGTCCATGTTCTCAAAGTCACCGGCGATTAGGTGGTCAAAGAACCTGCCGGCATGGCCGTCGACCTCTGGGGCAATCCCGCCGAGCTCGCCTTCGAGTATGGCATAGAGGCCGTACTCTTTTATCTTTTCGGGATCATAGTTGTACTGCCACGTGCCTGACGCGCCGGCGATGACTTTTGCGTTGCTCTTGTTCTTTTTCTTGGCATCGTTTATGCTCTTGTGCAGATCCGCACAGTAGAACTCGTCATATGAGACCTGCTTTCTGCCGTACGTGAACGTCATCGTGACCGGACCCATGCCGAGTGGGTCCATCTCGTAGGTTCCGACGACCTCAGTTTCTGGCCCAATGAACTTTTCGACGTGGTCAGGATGCGCGACTACGACGTCCTCGCGCGCATAGCCGTCCCTGAGGAGGCCGGCCTCGATCTTGCGCAGGCCATAGGGGGCAAAGTCCGCCACGCCGTTTGTGTTGGGGATGGGGTTGCAGATAAAGTCAAAGAGTATGCGTGGCGTGACCTGGTTGCCTAGGACCTTGTACCAAAAGCTCCCCTTGTCCCTGTGGGGGTCAAGGGCCGGCGCGCAGCCAAAGAACGTGGCAAGCGATATGTTCCTGTAGGGGGACATGAGCGTACGGTCGGCCGTGAGGACAATTTTGGGGTGGCCCATCCTTGGTTTCGTCATCGAGGGCGCGCATGAATTATTTTAAGTCTTGCGGGTCATGTGGGGGGCAAAACGCCATAAAACCGCCCAATATGGGGCCTTTTGGGGCCTATATTGCATGATACTGCGCATAAAATCGACCAAAGTATGCGCCAGGGCGCCGGATCCGCGCGTGGCGGGAAGCGCAGCCCGAGATCGGCGACTGTGCCCTAGTAGGGCGTGCGCACGCCTGACTTTGAGCGGTATGTGCGCCCAAACTCGCCGCTAGCCGCCAGGCGCTCCCCGTCGAGGACGGTTCCGTCGCAGCACACGAGGCTTGCGTCCATTGCGCAGCTCCCGCATATGCCTACGCCGCACTTCATGACGCGCTCGATGCTCGCCTGCACAAAGACGCCCCTTGAGCGGGCAGCGTCGACGACGCCCCTCATCATGGGCTCCGGCCCGCACGTGTGTGCCGAGTCAAAGGAGCCAGACTCGAGGATGCGCCCCACGGCATCGACGACGGTTCCGGCCTCTCCGCGTGTCCCGTCATCGGTGGCCACGACGACCTCGAGGCTCCTCGGGCCGGCAAGGCGCGCGGCGATCTCCTCAAAAAAGACCTCCTCGGCCGTGCGAGCCCCCATCGCCAGCGTTATGCGCGCATCTGGTGGTGACTGTGCGATGAGGCGCATGAGCGGCACCAGGCCTGTGCCGCCGCCAGCGAGGAGAACGTTGCGCCCGCGAACCCCAAACGAGTTGCCATACGGCCCGCGGATGCCGACAAGGCCGCCGACGGGAGTCGAATAGAGGGCGCGGGAGGACGGGCCGTGCGTTCGCACGGTCAGTGCGGCGTGGCCTGCAGTCTCGGAGACCATGATGCTCATTGGCAGCTCGCCCTTGCCGGGAACCCACACCATGACAAACTGGCCGGCAAGCGCACCGGCGAGTGCACCGTCGGCGAACTCTAGTGTGCGCACCGTCGGCGTCTCATCACGCACTGAGACTATCGTCCTCATCGACGGCGCGCTATTGCCTTGCAATTCCCACCATTCCTGACACCGACGTGTGACCCTTGCGGTCCATGTATTGCGCAATTCCAGAGTTGATCTCACCGAACACCTTGACATTGCCGCCGGCTAGCGCGCTGCCGACCTGGACTGCGCACGCGCCGGCTAGGATAAACTCGACGGCATCCTCCCACGTCGAGACTCCACCGCACCCGATAACTGGAACATCGTGGCGTGACGCTATCTCATACACGCAACGGAGTGCGACGGGCTTTATCGGCGTGCCTGACAGTCCGCCAAACCTGTTGCTCAGGATCGGTCGTGCGGCCTCGGCGTCTATGGCCATCGCGCGTATCGTGTTTATTGCAGTTATCGCGCCGGCTCCCGCGTCAACTGCTGCCCTGACTGTCTCCATATAGTCGGCGGTTCCGAGTCCGACCTTTGCGATGACGGGCACGCGCGATGCGCGCCGCGTGGACTCTACGATCCTGCCGACTAGCTCGACGTCATCGCCGACCTCGAGGCCGACCTTGGCGACGTGCGGGCACGACAGGTTTAGCTCGTACGCGATGACGTTGCAGCCGTCAAACTCGGCGACCATGCGCTCAAAGTCCGCCTCCGAGGAGCCTACCAGGCTGACGATCGCCGGCGTGTCTGGTGAGGCGCGCAGCATCGCGGCAAACTCGGCAGCACCAGGGTTTGAGAGGCCCACTGCGTTTAGCCACCCGCCGCCGGCTGCCCCTATGACCGTGGGGTTTGCATAGCCCTCCCAGGCCTCGGTGCTGAGCGACTTTGTGACTATGGCTCCGGCTCCGGCCCCAAGTATGCGCGCAAACACGTCTGTTGATATGCCGAGTATGCCCGAGGCGAGCATCGTCGGTGATGAGAGCGTGAGCGGGCCCACGCGCGTCTCCAATGATGCTGCCATCGCACCCCTGCTGCTGACGTTGCGATATAACGGTTACACGAGTGTCGTGCCTGTGGGCACGGCACTGCGCATAGTGTCGATGATCTCCGTGGCGACCCAGATGCGCCTGCGTCGCGCGCTCGGGATTTTTGTGAGGATGCCCATCTCTTCTAGCCGTGCTATGCCGCGCGAGGCACCGGTGTGTGACACCCTGAGGTCCTCCTGCACACGCCGCGTGGTAATGTAGGGGTTTGAGAACAGCAGCTCCAGCGTGCGCGCGGCTATGGAACGGCCGGTTCCTGAGACCATTTTGGCATATCTGTCTTGAATCTCGGCCATGGCTATAATGTTCCTTGTGGCCGCTTCGGCCTGTTCAGCAAATGCCCGCATGAACAGCATACACCACCCGTCCCAATCTGATTTCTGGCTTATCATCTCCAGGCGCATATAGTACTCTGACCTATTTGCCGCAAGATATTCTCCAAGCTGTAACACTGGTTTGCCTAGTTCACCATTTTTGGCAAGTATGAGCGGTATGAGCATACGGCCCACACGTCCATTTCCGTCCCCAAACGGATGAATTGTCTCGAACTGATAGTGTGCCATGGCGCATTGAACAAGGGTTGGAATTTCAGGCTGTTTAACTGACATAAACCTAATGAGCTCTTCCATGAGGGATTCTGCATGATCAGGCGGAGGCGGCACAAACACAATGTCTCCTCTCCCATTTTGTATGGCATTTTGCCCCCTCCTTAATGTGCCAATATTCATCTCCTGTCCGCGAACTCTGCTCCATAGTGTGCGATGTGCTGTTTTTACCAGGTCAATGTCGATCTCACCAGTTTTTGTAACCTCCTCCATTGACTCTTCCATGGCCTTTACGCAATTGGAGACTTCTGCCATGCTTAGACGATCTGCCTCCTCTTCATCGATGTGTTTGGCCGCCTCATACTGCAACAGGTCCTCCAGGCTTGCCAGCGTGCCCTCTATTATGGAGCTCTGAACGGCCTCGTTTCGTATATAGAGCGCTGTCAAAAGGTCCGTCACGCCAATCATGTTTGCAACCGTGTTTAGGGAGCTCATGGCCTTCTCGGCCCTTACGTACATGTTGAGGAGCTGTCCGTGCGCCGTCCATTTCGCCGGGAGCGGATTGGGGACGAATGCCTTGATTCCGGCCTGTGTGCTCACAAACCGACCGTTGGGCTTTGTGAACCCGCTCGTGTCCCACGTGGTTCTTGGCATGGCCACACATATCAATTATGTTATATTAATACTCTATTTTTAGACACTTGAAAATTGGCTTTCTAGTGATTAGACCACACATCATATTAAAACATGATGTTTTCATCATCATCTCTGCACATGTGCGGGGCAGTTCACCGCCCTGCCTGGGCTTGCGTCTCCCAAACAGCATTTTTAACCGAGCCGACGAGGCGCGCCACGCATGCAGTCAATCGTGCTCACCGAGCTTGGCATCGTCGCCCTCGACGGCTCGAGGCGCGTGGCCTCCTTCCCGTTCGCCGATGCGGCCGCCGAGTACATGGCGATCAGGCGCGGCGAGGGCGAGATCGACGCGCTCGTGGCACACGCCGAGTCGCTTGACTCGGGCGTCACGGTGAATGACGAGGCCCTGCTTGACGCGCTTCGCGCACGGTCAGTGGAGGCGCGCGCCCTTGAAGAGTCCGAGGTCTCAAGGATACAGGCTGACAAGATAGCGATACTTGTGGAGGCGGGATTTGCGTCTGGCGAGGAGGATGCGGCCTCAAAGCTGCGCGACTTTGCGATGGGCCTGTCCTCGGCAAAAGTGAGTGAGGCCTCGCAGAGTCCAGACGCGCACATTATCCAGGCGATTCGCGCGATGGATGAGGCCGACAGGGCACTCAACGGGCACAACTCGCGGTTGCGCGAGTGGTATGGCCTCCACTTTCCCGAGCTAGAGAACGTCATCGACGGCATTGCGCCATACGCGCGCGTCGCGCGCATCGGCGATCGTGCTGGCATATCAGGCGAGTCACTCACCGAGGCTGGACTCGACAAGTCTGTCGCCGAGATGGTTCTTCTCATGGCGCCAAAGAGCCGCGGTGGCGAGATTGCAGCCGGAAGCCTGGCCATGGTTCGTGATCTAGCCGAGCACATACTGCACCTATCGGCGCACCGCCACGAGCTCGAGGCCCACGTGAACGCCGAGATGGAAAGCGTTGCGCCAAACACGTCTGCAATACTCGGCGCGCTCATTGGCGCGCGCGTGATATCGCGGGCCGGCAGCCTCACGAGGCTTGCGACGATGCCGGCTAGCAGCATACAGGTTCTCGGCGCCGAGAAGGCGCTCTTTCGATCGCTAAAGACTGGCGCGCTGCCGCCAAAGCACGGCCTGCTCTTTCAGCACGCGCTGGTTCATGCTGCGCCGCGCTGGCAGCGCGGGCGGATGGCGCGCGCGATAGCCTCAAAGGCCGCAATTGCCGCGCGCGTTGACGTCTATGGCGGCGGCCTCAACGAGACGCTCCTTGAAAAGCTCAACGTGCGCGTCAGGGAGATCGGCACTGTTCCGCGCCCCGAGCCACGCGAGGGTGCGCGCCCTGGGGATCGCGGCGCGCGCCAGGATGCCCCGCGCCATGGGGGCTCTAGGCATGGCGGTCCGCCGCGCCGCGACGGCCGCGACGGCCGCGGACGCCGTGACGGCCGCGAGCGACAGGAGGGGTCACGGGGCCAGGGCAAAAAGGGTCCTAGGGGCCCACGGAGGAGATTTGACAAAAAGGGCAGACGAGGCTCACGCGACAATAGAGCATGACGGCCAGCGCCGCCTCGCGACGCCAAACCTCGCGCGCGGCAGGAGCGTCTATGGGGAGGATCTCGTGCTGCGCGGGGAGACTGAATGGCGCTTGTGGGATCCGCACCGCAGCAAGCTCGCCGCGGCGATACTAAAGGGCCTTGAGCCGGTTCCGATCGTGCGCGGCTCGTCTGTCCTGTACCTTGGGGCCTCGACGGGCACGACGGTCAGCCACGTCTCGGACATTGTTGGCACCGCCGGCCGCGTCTTCGCCGTCGAGCACGCCAGCCGCGTCGCGCGCGAGCTCCTCGACCGCGTCGCCTCGCATCGCACAAACGTCACTCCGGTCATGCAGGACGCGCGCCAGCCGCGAGAGTACTTTTCAGTCTATGGCAAGGTTGATGTCGTGTACTCGGATATCGCGCAGCCTGACCAGACCGAGATTGCCCTGGCCAACTGCCGCGCACACCTGCGCGATCACGGTTGGCTCATCCTTGTCATAAAGGCGCGCAGCATTGACGTGACACGCACGCCGGCGTCGGTGATCAGCGACGAGCTTGCAAAGGTCTCCGACGAGCTTGACGTGCTCCAATCAATGGGACTTGAGCCCTATGACCGCGACCACGCGCTCGCCTTGGCTCAGGCTCGCTGAGCCCGTATATGCGACGAACCGTCATCCATGTGGCGCGCGCAAACCTTGGTGGCGCGTCGTTTTTCATCGCGTGGCGCTCTAGGAACCTGACGCATGCTGGGTCTGCGGGGTAACCGCTGCCGATGCTGTGGATCTTGCGAATCCTTGCGACTGCGCGATCACGCTCGACCTTTGCGATGATCGACGCGGCTGACACTATGGGAAATCTCTTGTCTGCCCTGTGATATGGCCTTACTCTTGCGGCACAGCCGTCTTTTAGAAGGCTTGAGACCATCTTGCCAAACCTTTTGGCATTGACGTCACACGCATCAACGTATGCTGTGTGTGGCATTAACCCTGATATGACGCGCGCCATGTGGATCGCCTCAACAAGGTTGAGCTCGTGGCGCTTGACGTGCTTGTCTATCGTGCGTGGTTGTATGCGCGAGACATGGTGATCGACGGCCACGTCCACGATCTCGTCATACAGCTCTTCGCGCCGCGCCGGAGTGAGCTCCTTGGAGTCGCGCACGCCGAGGCGTGACAGTCGCCGGAGGTGTCGTTTCTCGATCGTGACTCCGGCTATCACTAGTGGGCCCATTACAGGGCCGCGGCCGGCGTCATCAACACCGCACACGAGCATCGCGCGCACGCCAGAGATCTCCGTATAAAGCCATATGGGACTCGTGCGCGCTCCACCACGTTGCGCGTGCGCCACACGCGCAGGCCATACAATGCTTAAGACACGCCCCGTATGCGTGCGATGCCGTTGGGCGACACCGAGACTGCCGAGATGACCGAGACTATCGAGGGCACGACGCGCCTCCTCGTTCCGCGCGAGTCGCTCTCGGCTGCCTCGCCGCCGCACGAGCCGGCGTTCTACAACCCGCGCGCCCGCCTAAACCGCGACATCTCGGTTCTCGCGTGCGCTGCGCGCGCAAGGTCGCACACCGGCGAGCTGCTTGTCCTTGAGGGTCTCGCCGGAGTCGGCGCGCGCGGCGTTCGGCTTGCCAACGAGGCCGACCCCTCGGTCCATGTAATGCTCAACGACCTAAACCCCGTTGCGCTAGACCTTGCCGACCGCTCGGCAGCCCTCAACGACTGCTCGGAGCGCGTGGAGACGTCTGAGGACGAGGCGTGCCGCTTTCTCTCGGCGCGCGCTAGGAAGGGCATGCGCGGACTCGTCGTAGACGTTGACCCGTTTGGCTCGCCGGCGCGATACCTTGACTGCGCGATCAGGGCAACTGCGCACGGTGGCATGCTCTCTCTGACGGCCACGGACCTGCAGGTTCTTCATGGACTCTTTCCGGCCGCGTGCGCGCGCCGCTACGGCGGGGTGCCCATACGCCGCACGCCGCATGCGCGCGAGACGGCACTTCGCCTGATCGCCGGATGTGCCATGGCAGTGGCGGCGCGACTCGACATGACGCTCACGCCGATCTTTTGCGAGAGCGACATGCACTATTACAGGGTCTACCTCGAGGCCGCAAACCGCCCTGACACGCGCGAGGCGCACGGGCAAATATTCCACTGTGACGCGTGCGGCAGGCGTGGCGTACTCGAAGGCCACGGCCCGTGTGAGTGTGGCGCTGCGCCACACGTGGCCGGCCCGCTCTGGACAGGACCCATATTTGACGCCGAGTTTTCGTCTGCAATGCTCGCCGAGTGCGCCACGCACACAGTCGACCGGTCATGCGCGCGCATAATGGAGAGGGCTGCTGCCGAGTCGGCCATGCCTCCATGCTATTACACGATAGACGAGATTGCATCGCGCGCGCGCCGGTCACCACCGCGCCTGGAGAGGATTATAGAGATGTTGGGCCGCGCGGGCCACTCTGCATCGCCAACATCGCTTGACACGACGGGGTTTAGGACTGATGCGACGATGCCTGAGATACTCGCCCTGCTCTAGTGGAGATACCCGAGGCACACGATATACGTCTCGCTGCTCGTCTTTCGGCTTGCCATGGGCTTTGTCAGCTTTGTGCGCGCAAATCTCTTTTTCATGTATGTGCAAAACTCTGCCGAGTATTCGCCGTCGAACACCTTGAACACCGCATTGCCCTTCCTGTCTAGGACGCGGCCTAGTATGCGCGCGGCGTCATAGTTGAGCGCGACCTGCCTGGCGTGGTCGATTGACCAGTTGCCGCTCACCTGTGGGGAGAGGTCGCAGATTACTGCGTTGATCTTTTGTCCAAAGTGCGCAAGGACCTCCTCGGCGATCCCATCGTCAGAGACGTCGCGCCTCATGACGCGCGCTCCGGGAACCTCCTCGGTGTGCAACTTGTCGATTCCCATGACGCGCCCGCGGTTGCCGGCGAGCTGCACGGCGACCTGCGTCCATCCACCGGGAGCGCAGCCGACATCAAGGACGCCAAATCCCGCACCGATCACCCTGTACGCCTTGTTGAGCTCCTTTAGCTTGTATGATGAGCGGCTGCGGTACCCCTGCTCGCGCGCAAGCCGCCTATACGCGTCGCGTCGCGCCTCGTGGGGTCTCATCCCCTCCTGCGTGACCTCTTTGACTCGGTGATGACCCAGTCCCTGATGAGGTCACACGTGTGGGGGCTGACCTCTCCCTCGGGCGTGCATTTCTGCTCGACCTTGCACGTCAGGCATGGGGCGTCGACTATGGACCTAGTGCTAATCGGCGTCCTCTTTAGTATGAGCCTGTACGTCCACCTGCCGTTCTCGAGGACCTTCTCGCGCGTGATGAGGCCGAGCCACTCGAGCTTTAGGGCCAGCCTAAACCCGTCACTCAGGGTGAGCTTTAGGCGCCTCCACACGTCGGACTGGAGCGTGCCTCCTGAGGGCCCGCCTGAGAGTATCTCGCACACCCTGTTGATCAGCTGCTCCATGTTTGCCTTGCCGACCTGAAAGTTTGCAATCTCCTCGTCAGTTATGGCGTCCTCGATCTGCTCCTCGTCTGTGAGCTCGATCGGCTCTAGGCGCGACCTGCGCCTGGTTCGCTTTGGCTTTCCTTCGCGCTTGGCCGCCTTTGGCTTTTTTGCCGCCTCTTTTTTCTTTGTGGCCTTTTTCACGGGATCCTTTTTGGCCGGCGCCTTTGGCTTGGCCTTTGCCTTTTTCTTTGGCGCCTTTTTGGCAACTGTCTCCTTTTTCACGGGATCCTTTTTGGCCGGCGCCTTTGGCTTGGCCTTTGCCTTTTTCTTTGGAGCCTTTTTGGACTTTGCCTTGTTGCCCGTCATGTGGGCCTGGTCGTCCTTGTCGAGTATGCGCTTTTTCTCCTTTAGCGCCTCGAGCTCGCCCTTCTTTTTTCTCAGCTCTGACTCGCGATCCAGTGGAAGTGCGCCTCCGTCTGCCATTCTACTCTGCACCGTCCCCAACATGTGCCTCTGTGACACCCTGCTTGCTTGTCCTGTGCCTTGTCTCCTCAAGGACGCGCTTTTTCTCCTCGAGTGACTCGAGCTCTGCCTTTACCCTCTTGATGCGCTCGGCCTTTGTCTCCCTTGCCATCTATTCCACCACGCCTGCCATGCCGGTCAACTTACCGTAAACACCCCTGTTGTGCTCGCGCTGTTTCTCCCCTGCGCATCCCTGATGGTAACTGTCATCTCGTACGTTCCAGACTCGACGACATTTATGGAGAATGCCCCGTCGACGGGTATCATCGTGTTGGTGCTCGCAAAGCACTGCCCAAAGAACCCGCTGTTGCCAACTATCCTGCCCGTCTGGCGATCGCTGACCCTGATGTCCAGGTCGCCGCAGTCAAAGGCCTCATGCGTCACGTGCACGTGGGCGCTCACGGCAGCCGGTGCCGCATATGAGGCCTCGAGGCCAACTATCGTGACGTGCTCGGAGGCGTCTGTGCCCCCTCGACCGGGCTCTTGGAGAATCTGGGCCATGACCACGCCGCCGAGGGCGACTGATGCGACTGCGGGGAGGATAAAGACGAGCGTGGCGCCGAGGCGTGAGGCCATGGTTCTAGGCACGCCGCGCGCAAACTTCCCTTATATCTATTTAACAAAATTTACGCCATAATGTAGCCAAATATGACCAACGGGTTAAATCACGCGTTGCGCAAGGGTGTCCCAAATGAGGCTCCGCAAGTTCCGAGTCAGGGCGTATCGCTGCATACACGACTCTGGGGAGATCAATGTCGGCGATCTGGCCGCCTTTGTGGGCCGCAACGAGAGCGGCAAGACGACGATCCTGCAGGCCCTCACGCTCCTCAACAGGGACGAAAAGGTCTCCGAGCTTGACCTCTGCGACGAGATGTCCGAGGACCTAAAGTCCGAAGTCACGCTCGCCGAGGGCGAGTTCGAGCTGAGCGCCAAGGAGACCATAATGATCAGGGAGATGTTTCCTGCCATCCGCGAGATAGAGCGTGTCCGCGTGTACCGGACCAACAAGAAAGACGAGGTCCAGTACGACTTTGGGGACATTGAGATAAGCGACACGGAGAACAAGGCACTCAACTCCTGGGAGAACTTTATCGGCAAGATAATGGCGTTTCTTGACACTATACCAAACCACATTCGCATACAGCTTGACACGTCGGCGTTCTCGCGCGCACCACCGCGAACCCAGACCGAGTTTGACACACTCATGGCCGAGTTTAGCAACCGCTTCCACATGCTCTCAAGTGACGAGTCGCGCGTCGTTACCGAGTGGGACAAGCTCTACTCGAGTCCGGAGAACCAGTTCTCAAGCCTGCTGAGCGGCACGTCTGATCTTGAGGCGCTAAAGAACTTTATCGCCAGTGAGCTCCATCCACGCTTTGTCTACTTTTCTGACTACAAAAAGATATACGGCAACATTGACCTCAACGAGTACACAAAGATCAAGGATCCGCAGGTGCGCTCGGGAATAGAGTTTGTCGAGGAGTTTGACAAGGCCGAGACCGTGCGCAACCTCTTTTACCTTTCTGAGCTCGAGATAGAGGAACTTGATGGCATGCGCGACAGTCCCTCCAAGGTCATAAAGTTCCTGACAACTGCGAGCAACCGCCTGACCGAAAGGCTAAACCCCGCATGGCGTGGCGACCCGATCCGCGTGGACCTGCGCTACCAGCCGGGCAACATCATCAGCGTCGTGATCTCTGACATACACCGTGACGGGACAGTCACCAACACGGGACTGCTTAACAGGCGCGCCGAGGGATTCAAGTGGACGTTCTCGTTCATCGTCAACTTTGCCGCCGAGACGCAGCGCGCCGAGCTAAAGGAGGCCATACTGCTCCTAGACGAGCCGGCGCGCAACTTGCACCCCACGCAGCAGCGCGGGATATCTGACCTCCTCAAGTCGCTTGCGGGCTCAAACCAGGTTCTCTACGCGACGCACTCGCCGTTCATGATATTTGACTACACGCCGGGCAACCTCCTAGTCGTCGAGCTCGACAAGCGCAAGCACCTGAGCCGCATATTCTATGACTACTGGAACGCCGATGACAAGACGCTCACGCCCATCCTCTATGGCCTCTCGCGGGGGCTTGTCGACTCGATAGTCGACAGGGAGATAGGGACCAACTCGAGGCCTGTCATTATCGTTGAGACGATGTCTGACTGCATGTACCTCAATGCGTTTGACAAGTTTCTCAAGGATCCGAACATATCGATGAACCCCCTCAACATAGTTGCCGCGTTCAACAAGAACTCTGTCATGCCGCTAGCCGTCTTTTACAAGAACCACGGGTACAGGACGTTTGTTCTCCTTGACAACAGCGACGAGTCAAAGCAGATCTCCTCGCAGCTCGTGGCCAACAAGTTCTCACAGGTCCAGATGATATTCTTTGAGCGTGAGGGCGGCACGATACGCTCAATAGAGGACTATATGAAAACTGAAGACTATCTCCACGCGGTAAACCAGACATACGAGATAAAGCTGCGCTCAGAGGGATATGGCAACCTGACGCCCGAGGACATTTCTGCGCGTAGCAAAAATGGCGTAGTTGAGAGCCTCCACTCGATCTGGGAGGATCACAGGGAGGACAACTGGGGCTCATTTGAGAACGAGGAGATCACGCGCTATATCTGTGAAAAGATTGCGCTCGATGAGGCCGACTTTTTGTCAGACAGGACACGCGACAGCTTTCGGTCCCTCTACAGACTTATCGCCGAGAGGATACGCCAGTACGAGAACATTGCCGCACGCGGCGAGCTCGACAGGATCGGCGTGTGATGCGCACGCCGCGGGGGCATGGTTAATTTAGAGGCGCGCCGGACGGCGCGCATGCGGCATGGGGCAGCACTCGGCGTGCTCATCGCGGTCATTGCGGTGGCCGGTGGGTCAGCACTCGCGCAGGACGCCGACGTCTCGGTGACGGGGCACTCCCTTGGCAACACGGCAATCATCACGTTGGTAAACTCGGGCAGCGTGCCTGTCGCCTCCGTTGACATGTGGCTTGCCGCCGGAAACTCCTTTGAGTCCTTCAAGACAGGCGCCGGCTGGACGGGCTCGCGCCAGGCCGAGGCGCTCATCTCGTTTAGCGCATCAGTGCCGCCGATGGCCGGCGAGTCTGCACAGTTTGGCGTCGAGACGTCTGCTGCAGCCGACGGGATAAACTGGCGCGCCCTGGACGCCGCCGGCAACACGCTCGCCCAGGGCAAGGTAGTGCCAGGCGAGACGCCGCCGCCACCCCCGCCCCCACCGCCGGGCGGCGAGGACGGCGGGGAAGGCGAGGAGCCCGATGCGCCCGATGCCCCGCCGGCCGGCATAATCGACGGCACGTCGCAGTTTAGGGTGGTTCCGAGCGGGCCGCACCAGGGCGCAACGATACGCGTCGTGGGTGATGGCTTTGGGGCCAACAGCACGCTCTCGCTCTCGCTCGGCTCGGCTGACCTCGGCTCGATAGAGACTGGCGAGTCGGGCAGGTTTGTGTACACGACGACGGTGCCGTCTGCTGCACCTGCGGCCAGGGTTGACTTTGCGCTGTCTGATGACATGGGCAACACGCTGCAGAGGCCGGTGCGGATCGACGAGCCTCGCGTGCGCACAGTAGGGACAGTCGAGGTCATCGGCGATGACATCGAGCAGCCGCTCACCGCCGGCGACGTCGCGCCGACGATCCTAGGTGGCAAGGAGGTGGGCCTGTCCGGCTCGGCCAACCCCGGCGCCTCGCTCCTCGTGACGCTAAAGCACCCGCTCGACTATGCGATATCGGTCAACACGCTAAAGGTCGGCCCTGAAGGCACGTGGTCGCGCAGCATCAACACGCAGTCAAGCTGGAGTCCCGGCCGTTACACTGCGGTCATATACGACGGAAGCTCGACGGTCAGCCGGAGCTGGGATCTCGAGTCTGGCCTGCCAATAAGCATACAGCCGCGCAAGTTCATGTACAACCCCGGCGACACGCTCCTGTTTGGAGGCACGGCACAGCCGAACCTTGACCTCGAGGTGATCCTCGAGAACCCGCAGGGAACTGCAGTCTATGAGGACATTATCGCAGTGGGCGAGTCAGGAAGCGTGGCCTTTGAGATTTTGACCGAGACGCCATACCCCAAGGGGACATACGTCATGTTCCTCGCGCAGGGCACAGAGGAGTCAATCTCGTATGTCGGCCTAGGCGCGAGGCCCGAGATCCCGTTTGTCGTAAAGATGGACAAGCTCAACTATGCGATCGGCGAGACGGCGACGATATCGGTGCTGGGGCGCAGCGAGTCAGACGCGACGCTCGTCGTGGTACATCCGGCCAAAAAGCAGGAGGAGCAGCGCACAAAGATCTCCCTTGATGCCGAGGGAAATTACGTAAAGATGCTCGATCTCTCTGAATTTACGCGCGGGATATATGCTGCGATCGCCTACTATGGGAACAACTCGGCTGACCGCACGTTCACCGTGGGACTCCAGAGCAATGCGGGAACGATGACAATCTCCACGACAAAGACGCTCTACACGCCAGGCGAGCTGGTCACGGTTTTGGGCGTGAGCGAGCGTGCCCAGTCGCTCGTGGATGTTGTCATGATCAGCCCGTCTGGCGATGAGACAAAGACCATCGAGACGTTCACGACAGAAGGCAAAAAGTTCACCGCGTCATTCTTTGTGCGCTCTAGCCCCGAGCAGGGCACGTGGACGCTCATGGCGCGCAGCGGAACACAGTCGGCGATGACGTCATTTGACGTTGTCGTCGAGGTCACCTCGGGAATCAAGATACAGGTCAGCGAGACTCCGGTGGCGACGGGCAAGGCAATCACCATACGCGGCGAGGGCGCGGCCGGGAGCCAGCCCGTGGACATAACGGTGACGCATAACAACGGCGAGACGATATTCGCGCAGGTTGCGCGCTCCACTGCCGAGGGCGCGTTTAGCGGCGAGTGGATCATTCCACGTGACCAGTATCCGGGCGTGTACACGATACGCGCCGCTGACTCTGCCAGCGCAGATCAGGCGACATACACGATAGAATAGGCGTGCGCGCGCCGGCTGGCCCGTCACGCTCACAAGGTTAATTAACCAAGGCGCGCGCGCCGTGCGCACTTGGCGACATTCAAACTTGCCATATCGGACACGCGGGGACGCTCGACGACCCACGAGCTAAAGGATGCCGAGGCCAACCAGCTCATAGGGGCTGCCATCGGCACGGAGCTCGACGCGGCCGCAGCCGGCCTTGTCGGCAAGATCACGATAACAGGAGGCAGCGACAAGTCTGGCGTTCCCATGCGCGGTGACGTCCATGGCGGCTCGCGCAAGTACGTCATGCTGTCGCGGGGCGTCGGCCTTCCGCATGCGGGGCGCGGCGAGCGCGTGCGCAAGCTCGTGCGAGGGCGCGAGATAACCGAGGAGGTCTTTCAGGTTAACTGCCTGTATGACGGCAAGCTTGAGGATCCAAAGGCCGCAGGAGACAGCCCTGGAGATAGCGCCGGCGAGGGCTCCGGCGATGCGCCAGCGAAGTCGGCAAAGGACGACGTGGGTGCGGGAGCCGCAGACGGCCCCAAAGAGCAAAAAGCTTAGCATATGAACGCGCGCGATCCGGCCTCGTTGAGCTGGAACGACACGCTTCCTGACTGGTACGTCAAAAAGCACGGAAGGCAGCCGTGCGTCAACATTGGGACTGCAGGCCACGTCGACCATGGCAAGACCACGCTAATCCAGTCGCTCACGGGCCGCTGGACGAGCGTTCACAGCCAGGAGCTGCGCCGCGGAATCACAATACGCGTCGGCTATACGGATGCGGCATTCTACAAATGCGCATCGTGTGAGCCACCGCTTGGCCACTCGACGTCGCCAAAGTGCCCCGAGTGCGGCTCCGAGTCCGAGCTCTCGCGCGTCGTGAGCTTTGTCGACAGCCCCGGCCACGAGAGCCTCATGGCAAATATGCTCTCCGGCGCAGCGCTCATGGACGGATCACTCCTCGTCGTTGCGGCCAACCAAAAGGTTCCGCAGCTCCAGACCGAGGAGCACCTCTTGGCACTTGACATACTCGGCATAAAGCAGATCGTCGTGGTCCAGAACAAGGTCGACCTCCTCACGTACGAGCAGGCCATCGAGAACCATGACGCCATAGCCGCGTTCCTCAAGGGCAGCGGGAGGGAGTCTGCGCCGATACTCCCCGTGTCTGCCCAGTCCTCGCTCAACACAAATGCGCTCATCGCCTCGATCGACGAGACGATCCCCACGCCAGAGCGCGACCCATCTGAGAAGCCCATAATGCACGTCCTGCGCTCATTTGACGTCAACAGGCCGGGCACTGACATTGGCGGAATCTCCGGCGGCGTCATCGGCGGCAGCCTCACGCAGGGCTCGCTGCACGTCGGCGACGAGATCGAGATTCGGCCAGGCGTGCTAGACGAGCGCAAGGGCCGCCACGACCCGCTCACGACTACGATAGTCTCGCTCGGGACCGGTGCGGGGCGCGTCGAGGAGGTCAGGCCAGGGGGCCTCGTGGCCATAGGCACGAGGCTCGATCCGGCAATGACGGCCGGCGACAGCCTGACTGGCTCGGTCATCGGTGCGCCCGGCTCGCTTCCGGAGAACGTCTCGGGTGCGACGATGGAGGTGAGCCTCTTTGATGCGGCAGTCGGCGAGACTGACACAAAGATCTCCCCGATAAAGGCCGGCGAGATGCTGCGCCTGAGCGTTGGGACCGCACCGGCCCTGTGCCAGGCAAAGTCGGCCAAGGGCAACCGCGTCACCGTGGAGTTTCGCCGGAGCGTCTGCCTCCTTGGGGGCCGCAGTGTCGCGATCAGCCGCAAGATGGCCGACAGGTGGCGCCTCATAGGTGCTGGCGCGGTTGGCTGACGTTCTCTGCGACACGAGCTTTTTGGTCCACATCCACAGCGTGCGCATACTCAACATCGACTCGCTCACCGAGGAGATCGGCGATGTCTCATTTGTCGTCCCCGACGCCGTAGTCGCCGAGCTGCGCCGGCTGCGTGACTCGAGCCACGGCGCAGCACGCGCACTTGAGGCAATGGCCTCGCGCAGGACAGTCGACCTCGGAGGGGATCAATATGCGGATGCGGCAATAGTCGGGCACGTGCGCCGCAACGGCGGGATCGTCGCGACGATGGACAGGGCGCTAAAGCGCGCGGTCCGCAACGCCGGAGGCTCTGTCATGTCAGTCTCTGGTGACCGCATCGTCATGGGCTAGTCGGTTCGCATAGCGCAAGACGGCGAAGCGTGGATGCAATGTCGCGTATCGTGCGCGCAATGTCTTCGGGCCTGTCTGCGAGCATACGCACGGTGAGGCCGTCGCCACCATGGATGGGACTCGCGCCGCACGAGACGCCTTCTGCGATGCGCATGCCGGCTATGGACTCGCACATCTCTGCGGCGAGCGGTTCGGCTGCGAGTATGTATGCGCTGCCTGCCACGGTCTTGTCGCCTAGCGCGCCGACCCTGGCAATGTCGCCCTCGCGCGGCTCGAGGCGCGCCGCATCAGCTAGGCGGAGGCGGCCGTCCTGGCTGCGCACTGCCATGGACAGGTGGCACGTGTCATACATGAACGACTCGCCCATGGCAACGCGCCCCGGCGTGACTATCTCCGAGCAGATGACAGTCGCCGAGTCGTCGATGACGCACTCGGTGGACTGCGCATAGCGCGAGTGCGCATACGGGATGAGCTGGCCGGGCAGCATCTCGAGGTATGCTCCCTCGCCGACGCTCACGCCCACGCTGTGCGTCGCGCTGCCCGAGTCCATGCCATAGACGCGAGTCGCCCCCTGGGCCGTGATGCGGGCCTGCGCACCGGCCCCCAGCGCTATTCGAGTCGTGTGCGCATCTCCCTGCACGATGCCGCCAGATGATGACATCATGCACACGCTTGCGAGCCCGCCAAACTGCGCATCGGCATAGACTGCGCGCTGCGAGAGGAGCGGCGCGCGGCTCTC
Source organism: Cenarchaeum sp. (assembly GCA_963693095.2). Lineage (GTDB taxonomy): Archaea > Thermoproteota > Nitrososphaeria > Nitrososphaerales > Nitrosopumilaceae > JAHRAL01. The sequence continues at coordinate 1,425,010 of OY843768.1, read as the reverse complement.
CTGCGAGGCAATGACGGTCCGCCCCCCGTGCCGGCGCTCAAGGGAGACGGCGAGGAGGCCCGCGCATGCTGCGGTGTGCCCCACGCTACTGCGCCCCCGGCGGCGCATCAAAGAGGACATCAGAGACTATCCTGTCGGCGACGTCGGCTATGCCCTCATCAGTCATGCAGTTTGTGAATATGAACGGCCTCGACCCCCTCGTCCTTTTGGCGTCTGCGCGCATGACGTCGAGATCGGCGTGAACGCCGGCGGCAAGGTCAACCTTGTTGATCACGAGCAGGTCGCATGTCTCTATGCCGAGTCCGCCCTTTCTGGGATACTTGTCGCCGCCGGCAACGTCGATAATGTATATGAAATAGTCCGCAAGTATCGGGCTGAACGTCGTCGTTATGTTGTCGCCGCCGCTCTCTATTATTATCAGGTCAAGGCCGGGGTGGTCGCGCTCTAGGCCCTCGATTACGGCGAGGTTCATCGAGGGGTCCTCGCGGACCGCAGTGTGCGGGCAGCCGCCCGTGGCGAGCCCAATGACGAGGTTCTCGGGCAAGAGGCCGCGCCTCGTGGCGAGGTTCTCGCGCATGCGGTCGGCATCCTCCTTTGATATGACGTCATTTGATATGATACTCACGCTGTATCCACGGCGCGCCAGGATGGGAACGACGCGCTCGATTAGCATGCTCTTGCCCGAGCCGACCGGCCCGCCAATCCCGACGCGCGCAATCCTGCGGGTCTCGCTCATGTCGCAAACATCCTCGTCTCGGCCCTCTCGTGGTCCATCTGGCATATGTCAAGGTGCGGCGTGAACTGCCACATGTCCCCTGTCCGCATCGCACTCGCGCGCTTCACGGCACGCGCAATGTCTGGTCGCAGCGCCCCGAGCGTGCGCTGGCCCTCGAGGTGATCTATGATCCCAAGGCGCAGTGCTGCGCCAACGACGCTCACAGAGAACCCATAGAGGAGCGAGAGCGCGGCCCTTGGCGCACCAATGCCTAGCGCAAGGCATGACACGCCGAGTGCCACGGGATATGACCCCGGCGTCTCGGCTAGGCGAACCATCTCCGAGTAGCGCCCAAGCACGACGTCATCGCACATCTCGCGTGCGGCGCGCAGGGTCTGCGCGCCGGATCTTGCCGACGCTTCCCTGGCCTCCCTGGCCGGCTTTAGTGCCATGGCCATCATGTCAGTCTCGCGCACGGCCTCTGCGCCGCCGGCCCTGGCGAGGCGGTGCGCCTCGATCGTGGCCACACAGTCCGAGGGGCCAACCTGCTGGGCGATCTGCAGGCGCACGACTGCCTCTAGGGCCTCGCGCCCGGAGACATCGCCGCGCGCAACTAACGTCTCTAGCCCGCTTGATGTTGCATAGAGGCCTGCCGGAAAGAACGAGTCAGACACCTGGAGGAGGGCAAGGTCCTCAATGTGCGCCTCAGTGCCCATGCGTGTCTGCCCCCGCGTGCGGCTCAAAGACTGTCTCCTCGACTGCCATCTCCACGCCTTCGACTGCGCCGAGGAGGCGCCCAAACGTCTCGAGCTCCGAGTCGGCCTGTATCGGAAAGCGCACAGTCGAGCCGTCTATCGATATTGGCCGGTGCATGTTGCCTATAATGTGGCCCATCAGGACCCCCGCACCGGCCCCTGCCGGAATCCTTGCCGCAATGACGCTCTCGGGGGACTGTTCGACGAGGACACGTCTGCCGCAGCACGCAAGAACGTCGCCACGGTGGAGGTGGGAGCCTGCCCTGAGGGATATGGCAACGTCTGTCCCGCGCGCCGCCGTCCTTCTCACGCGAGAGCGCGCAAGCTCGGTTCGCGTGAGGACTAGCCTCTCTAGCCCGCCGTCACCGTCGTGTGGGTCGGCTCCCGCATTGCGCTCTATCGTCCACTCCTCGACCATCGCGACACGCCTGCGCACGGGTCCGAACTATTAAAATAGATTGGCGCCTGCGCGCCGCCCATGATGCTCACGCCGAGGGACGAGGACAAGCTCCACGTCTTCATGGCAGCGCAGCTTGCCATGCGCCGCAAGGCGCGCGGACTGCGCCTCAACCACCCCGAGGCCGTCGCGCTGATATCGGATCACATACTCGAGGGCGCACGCGATGGCCGGAGCGTTCCAGAGCTGGTGAGCTCGGCAAGGCACGTCCTCTCGCGCGATGACGTCCTTCCGGGAGTGCCCGAGCTTATACGGTCAGTCCACGTGGAGGCCACGTTTGAGGACGGCACAAAGCTCGTGAGCGTTCACGATCCGGTGGTGTGATGCGCGCATGATACCTGGAGAGTACATTCTGTCTGACGGGCCAATACTTGCCAACGAGTCAAGGAGAACGGCGCGCATGGCCGTCACAAACTCCGGTGATCGCCCCATACAGGTCGGCTCGCACGCGCACATTTTTGAGGCAAACAAGGCACTCGTGTTTGCGCGTCCTGACGCATACGGCATGCACCTGAACATTCCTGCCGGCACGTCGGTTCGATTTGAGCCCGGTGAGACGATCGAAGTCGAGCTCGTCGAGTATGGGGGCACGCGCAACGTCTGGGGGTTCTCTGGACTCGTCAACGGCGACCTTGAGGAGCGGCGCGAGGAGGCAATGCAGCGCGCCAGCGCGTCAGGATTTGGGGGCATGGCACATGACACTTGAGATTGCGCGCAACAGGTACGTTGACCTCTATGGGCCGACAGTCGGCGACAGAATAAGGCTTGCTGACACGTCGCTCATCGCCGGCGTCGAGCGTGACCTGCTGCGCCACGGCGACGAGATTGTCTTTGGGGGCGGCAAGAGCGCGCGTGATGGCATGGGCCAGGCAAGCGGCGCGCCGCGCGAGGGATCCCTTGACCTCGTCATAACGAACGCGATCGTGATGGATCCCGTCCTCGGGATCATAAAGGCAGACATTGGGATAAAGGACGGCCTGATCGCCGGCGTCGGAAACGCGGGCAATCCAGGAACGATGGACGGCATTGACATGGTCGTCTCCTCTAGCACGGAGGTCATCGCCGGCGAGCATGCGATCTGCACGCCGGGCACTATAGACAGCCACATCCACTTTGTCTCGCCGCAGCAGGCCACGCACGCAATATGCGCCGGCACCACGACGATGATCGGCGGGGGGACCGGACCGGCTGACGGGACGTGCGCCACAACGTGCACGCCGGGCGAGTGGAACATACACAGGATGCTAGAGGCCGCCGATGCGCTCCCAGTGAATGTCGGGTTTCTCGCAAAGGGCAACGACTCGCGCGAGGAGACGCTCATGGCACAGGTGCGGGCCGGCGCGTGCGGCCTAAAGCTCCATGAGGACTGGGGCACGACTCCGGCTACCATTGATGCGGCACTGCGCGTTGCGGACAGGGCAGACGTGCAAGTCGCGATCCACACGGACACGCTAAACGAGTGCGGCTATGTCGATGACACAATAGCTGCCATTGCTGGCCGCACCATACACACGTACCACACGGAGGGGGCAGGCGGGGGCCATGCGCCTGACATCATAAAGATCGCCGGTGAGCCCAATGTCCTGCCGTCCTCGACAAACCCAACGCGACCGTTTACCGTAAACACGCTCGCCGAACACCTTGACATGATGATGGTCTGCCACCACCTCAACCCGTCAGTGGTCGAGGATGTCGCGTTTGCCGAGTCGCGCATACGTGGCGAGACGATTGCAGCCGAAGACGTTCTCCATGACATTGGCGCAATAAGCATGATGTCCTCAGACAGCCAGGCCATGGGCAGAGTCGGCGAGGTGACGGTGCGAAACTGGCAGACGGCATCCAAGATGAAGGATGCGACCGGCCCCCTGGCCGGCGACGGCAACGCCGACAATGCGCGCATAATGCGCTATCTCGCAAAGATAACGATCAATCCCGCAATTGCGCATGGCATCTCCTCATACGTGGGTTCACTGGAGCGCGGCAAGCTTGCCGACATTGTCATGTGGTCACCGCAGTTCTTTGGCATCCGGCCAAGGCTTGTCATAAAGGGCGGGCTCATCGCATATTCGCTCATGGGGGATCCCAACGCGTCGATACCCAACACCGAGCCGGTGAGGTACCGCCCAATGTTCGGTGCGTTCGGCGGCGCGAGGGGCTCCACGTCGCTGGCCTTTGTGTCCGCTGAGGCCCACGAATCTGGCCTCCAGTCAAGGCTTGGCACGAAAAAGAGGATGGTTCCAGTCTCCAACTGCCGCAAGATAGGCAAGGCCGACATGGTCCACAACTCGTTGACGCCAAAGATCGAGGTCAACGCCGAGACGTACAAGGTGCGCGTCGATGGCCAGATTGCGACTGCCGAGCCTGCGCGAAGCGTGCCGCTCGGACGCCTCTATAGCCTGTTCTAGGGTGGGCTGCGCGTCGGCCCAATATGTCCAATCATCCTTATAACCATATCTATAATGCTTATAGCCAAGCGTGCCGTCCCTATAACAGTGCAAAGACTGGTCCGCCTTGCAACAATCTCGATTGCCGCCCTTGCGGCCGTCGCGCTCGGTGTCGGCGAAGCCTATGGAGCCGGCGTCATTGAGGGCGAGTTCAAGATCGGCGAGGTTCTCGACGAGTCAGTCGGCTGGTTTATCGTAGTTGGCCTCGGTGCGGTCTTTGCAGTTGTCATATCGCTGGAGATAAAGGTCGAGGAAAAGTACCTCGGCGTAAAGCAGACCTCTGAGTGGTTCAACACGGCAGGCCGCGTCATAAAGACCGGCCTCACGGCCGCAGCGATCGTGTCGGCATGGACATGGGCAGCGACGCTCCTCCAGTCATCAACTGTTGCGTACCAGTATGGCGTTAGCGGTCCGTTCTGGTATGCGGCCGGCGCATCAATCCAGGTTCTCCTCTTTGGAATACTCGCAATCGAGCTAAAGCGCAAGGCCCCCAACGCGCACACTTTCCTCGAGATTATACGCGCGCGCTTTGGCGACGGCGCTCACAGGGTCTTTCTCGTGTTTGCGCTAATGACCAACATGATCGTCACCGCAATGCTCCTTCTCGGCGGCGCCGCAGTCGTCAACGGCCTCACTGGCATGAACATATCGCTTGCAGCATTTTTAATTCCTATAGGAGTGATGATCTATACGCTCGTCGGTGGGCTAAAGGCCACGTTTATCGCCGACTATATGCACACGATTATCATATTTATCGTCATACTCATATTTGTCGGCACGGTGTACTTTGTGAGCCCAATCACTGGCGGCATTGAGGGAATGTACGACAAGCTAGTCGAGGCCGCACAGCTTCGCCCCGTCGAGGGCAACGCCGCAGGCATGTACCTCACGATGGCCTCAGTCGGCGGTCTCATATTCGGAATAATCAACATTGTCGGAAACTTTGGGACAGTCTTTGTGGATCAGGCCTACTGGCAGCGCGCGATCGCCGCGCAGCCGCGCTCGACTGTCAAGGGGTTCCTCCTCGGCGGCCTGTGCTGGTTTGCAATACCGTTTACACTCGCAACAACGATGGGGCTCACTGCCGTCGCGCTTGGTGTCGACCTCACGCCCGAGCAGGTCCAGCTCGGCCTCACGGTGCCGGCGGCAGCCTCTGTGCTCATGGGCGAGGTCGGCGCGATCATGGTTCTCACGATGCTCTTTATGGCAGTCACGTCAGCCGGCTCGGCCGAGCTGATCGCCGTCTCGTCGCTCATCACGTATGACGTGTACCGCACGTACAAGAACCCCAACGCCACAGGCAAGCAGCTATTGCGCGTCTCGCGGGCGGCCATAGTCGGATTTGGGATCGGAATGGGCGGCCTGGCCGTCATTCTCCTCGGGATGGGCCTGAGCCTGGGCTTCGTCTACCTTGCGATGGGCGTCCTGATCGGCTCGGCGGTCATACCGATAGCCCTGACGATAACTTGGAAGCGCACAAACAAGTACGCCGCCACGGCCGGTGCCATAGCGGGTCTTGCCGTGGCGCTCACGACATGGGTGGGCGTGGCCTCGTCGCTGCCAGACTATGGCGGCGTGGTCTCCCTTGACAGCCTGGGCCACAACTATTCGATGCTGTTTGGCAACATTGCGGGCATACTCACGGGAGGCGCAATAGCCATAATCGGGAGCCTCGTGCGCAAGACGGACTTTGAGTGGTCATCGATACGCGAAAAGATAAAGCTCGTCGACATGTCAAAAGAGGAGATCGCCGCACACGAGAAATCACTCGAGCAAGACGAGGCCTCGCTAAACCGCGCGTTCAAGTTTAGCCTAAAGGGCGGCGGCATAATGACGCTCGTCCTAATCGTCGGATGGCCACTCCCGCTGTTCTTTTCGGGATATGTCTTTGACATTGCGTTCTACCACCTGTGGGTCGGCATTGCTGTCGCATGGGTGTCAATTGCATCGTTCTTTATCATCGGCCTGCCGCTCATCGAGGCGCGGCACAGCATAGCGAGCGTCGCGCGCCGACGCAAGCCTGCCGCTGACACAGAAGCGGCATGACCGCATGCGCCGGCTGTGGGCGCCCGCTCGGCTTCAAAAAATACAGGTTTCACCGCATGTGGCGCGTTCCGGGCTATTATTGCAAGGAGTGCATGCTGCACCTGGGGGATGACTTTGACAAGAACGCGCGCATAACGCTGCCAAAAAAGACATGCGACCTGTGCGAACTAGAGTTCTATTACCTAAAGTCGGCATGGCGCGACAAAAAGCAGGGCCACTATTGCGACGTGTGCCATGACGCAGTAAAGAAGGGCGTGATACCTGACAAGTCACTCGGCGAGGCTCCTAAGCAGCTGCCCCTCGTCCTCGTCACGTTCGCCGGCCTCGGCGTGCTCATGATGCTCATGGGACTAGTGTTCACGCTCATGGCCACGTCTGCAGGCGAGTCGAGCCTCCCCAACATACTCTTTGGAGCGATAACGACGGCCCTTGGGTTTGTGCTCTTTCGCAAGGCGATGCGCTCGCGCGGCCTCCTCATGGCAAGGCGGCACGGGGACGCCGGAGAAAAGGCCCCGTGATCGCCGCGATGCGCGCACGCAGCCTATGCGCTTGAAAACTCGACAGTGTTGTAAAAGTACGCCGCGCTAGTCTCCACTGAGCGCCGCGAGGGGATCTTTTTGGTGCCTGTTGCGCCCGTGTCCAGTGCGGCGTGCGCGGCCCCGCACGCAAAGCAGAACGCCCACAGCGCGTCACGCTCCTTGAGCATCGTGACGCAAAATGACGCCGAGAACATGTCGCCGACTCCGGTCGTGTCCGCTACGCTGCGGTTTGGCAGCCGAAGACGGTACTCGCGGCCTCCTGACACCATCAATATGTCCGGCCCGGACGTGTGAAGGACGTGCTCGACTCCGGCGTCGGCTAGTGCGCCGACACTTTTGCCTCCCGTGAGCGCGGCCAGCTCGTCGTCGTCTACCTTTATCGCCGAGACGCCCTGCAGGTCCATCTCGGTGCGCGCCAGTGTGATAACGCCGTCCGCACCGGCTCTCCTGAGAAACCCCTGCGGATCCAGGAACACAAACGGCGCGTCGGCCTTTATCGCACCAAACGTCTCTTGTGACATCTCACCGCACGCCGGAGTTATGATCGCCCCGTCGACTCCCAGTCCGCCTGCGTACTCGATGGGCTCTCCGGCATCAAGGAGGCGAACCGTGCGCTCGCGCCCATGGACGTCAAGCGCAAAGCGCATGATGCTCGCAGCCGGTGTGCCGTGTATCGATATGCCCTCTTCCTCGAGGACGCCGCGAGCGCTAGCACTAGGCGGCATTCTTGTGTGGAGCTCGACGTCGGCGCGCATCCGGCGCGCCATGATGCTGCAATATGTGCCCGGTCCGCCCTGCGTCACGCTCGTCCTCCCGTCTACTGTGATCTCATCCTCGGTGCAGCTTGCAAAGACGGCGACCTTCATCCTGCCGCCGCCCCACGATGGCATGGATTTAGGTATGCTGGTCATGCAAGAGCATACACCGTGGCCGTATAGACTCCACTGAGTCTATCGCGCACATGTAAATTCATGGGGAAAGGCAATAAATCGCTGATTCGGGCGATCTTTTGATCTCTGGTATGCACTGGCTTGTTTCTATGTTTTGATTTGACTGATTATTGACTTGCCTATGTGCTTAAACAAAAGTGGCGGTGCCGCATTCCCAATCTGCCACATGACTCGTTTCATCCTGCCTGAAAACTTGAAGCTGTCTGGGAAACTCTGTAATCTTGCCATCTCTCTTGCCGAGATCATGCGATCAAGCTTGTAGTGTATGTGAGTTCCTCCATGATTTTCTTTTATCGTCATTGAGGGAACTCCTACATATTGGCGCTTTGCGCAGTCTACATAAGTCTCATAGAGTGATCCTCCTGGAGGTATGCGCGCTATCCGTTTTATCATGTCTGGTCGGTGTGCCGTCCATTCATGATTGGTGTCTTTCTCCCTCTTTTTTTTCTCAAGATCTCCAATTGCTGATTCAATTGGCCTGTAATTGTCTGGAGATAATATGGGGAGCGGATATGGGTTTTTTTTGCCTAGCCTATTTGCCATAAAAATTGCTCGCGGTCTTATTTGTGGTACGCCATATGTGGCTGACTCGAGTATTAGGACAGACATATTTGGATATCCAATTTTTGTAAATGATCTTTTTATGTCAGCAACAAATTTCCCGTTATTCATGCTTATTATTCCTGGAACGTTTTCAAGCACGATATACTTTGGTTGTGCCAACCGAACAAATCTTACCACTTCTCGATACAGGATATTGCGTTTGTCATCTATGTCCTGAAATCCGGCAATCGAAAATCCCTGGCATGGAAATCCAGCAGAAAGCACATCGATATTTTTCTTACCTATGTTTCTTTTAATTTGGGAATTGGGCACTTTGGTAATATCGCCTCTAATGTGGTGTGTCTTGGGGAAATTGCTTTCTATGGTGTCAGATGCGTCATCATCTATTTCCACTGACAATATTGTGCTAAATCCTGCCTGCCTCAACCCTTCCATGTTTCCGCCGGCGCCGGAGAACAGGTCTATGTGGGTGGGTTTCTTTTTTGGAGTCTTTACGGATGTCGTGTCCACAAACATCTTGTTGTTGTGTGCGCTTTCTAGTGTGGCCTTGAGGTTTGTCAGACGATTTACGTGCGGCGTTTTCGTACCCCTCGATGACCATTTTGTCCTATTTGATGCCTGTCTTGACATCATTGCGCCTTCGTCTCCGCTGTTGGCCTAATGCCCACATTCGATATTCTCCAAATCTGCCAACTTGCCAGTCTGCTCCACATCGAACTGCGGCAGGATCTGACGATGCTTGCGTCCCCGTGACTCTCACGCCTGCCTTTTAGGCGTACCGTACTTTAATCTACCTGTGCTAGCCGCCGTCATTATAAAAAGACGGTCCTCGACTGCGGCACGCGATTCCGTGCGCCGCACGCAGCTCATGCCCCTGATAACGCCTTCTTTTTGAGGCCCTCGAGGCCAGACTTGATCTCGGTGCGCAGCGCGCCGTGCTCGGCCTCTAGTGCCTTGCCGGCCTCGCCGAGCATCCCCGCTATGGCGTCGCGCGCCATGGTCACTTGCGCCTCTCCATTGCCGCCTTTACCTTTTTGAGCTTGGCAAACTCCTCGCGCTCGCGCTCCTCGAGGACCGACACGATGAACTTTATGCGCTGCTGGTACTGCGGGATTATGACGTTCTCTAGGGCGTTGAGGAGCTTTTGCGTCTTTTCGAGCGCCTTGGCGAGGCTGAATATCGAGTTTTCATACTCGGCGGCCTTGCAGATTCTCGGTAGGAGCTCCTTTATCTGCTTTGTAGCGCGATCCATCGATGCGTTTGTGTCGGCAAATCCATAGGGTGCTGACTTTGTGTCCTTTTCAGTGACGTTTAGCGTGGGCACCTTTACGTCAACTATGCGGCGAACGCTGACGTCGACTTCCATGACGGCCGGCGTTGACTCGGCGACCGAGTCGACAGTGTGCGTGCCTAGCGCGAGGTATGACTCGTTGACTGACGTGTAAATGTCCTGGAGCGGCTCCCAGATGCCGCCGCGCGCCTTCATCGCCTCGTCGATCATCTCCTCGATGTTCTTTAGGAGAACCTTTCTCTTGTCATCGAGTATCTTTTGAACCATCGTTGCGACCTGGCTTGAGCGCTTGTACTTTAGGAGCTCTATCTTTGTGACTGCGACGCTTTGGCCAAAGGACATTGCGTCACTTTCCCCCGTCGTAGTGCTCGTCGATGAACTTGTCCTTGACCTTTGTGATCTCGGTTCTCGGTAGCATAGAGACGACCTTCCAGAGTATGCTCAGCGTCTCCTCTAGTGTGCGGTTCTCGTCGACGCCCTGGCTCAAGAACTCCTTCTCAAAGACCTCGCCGACATCCATGTACTTTAGGTCAATGTCAGTCAGGCCGGCCTTGCCGACGATGCCGGCGAGCGCGCGAACCTCCTGCGAGCGCGAGTACGCGTCATAGTTCTGGTTTGATATCTCCTGGTGGTCATCGCGCGTGCGGTCTGCGCCGATCCCGTCCTTCATCAGGCGGCTCAGGCTCATGAGTATGTTTACCGGCGGATAGACGCCCTGCCTAAAGAGGTCGCGGCCCAGGACTATCTGGCCCTCCGTGATGTATCCGGTCAGGTCAGGTATCGGGTGCGTGATGTCATCAGACGGCATTGAGAGTATGGGCACCTGCGTCACGCTGCCCTGCTTGCCGTTGAGCTTGCCGGCCCTCTCGTATATCGTCGAGAGGTCAGTGTATAGGTATCCGGGGTATCCCTTGCGGCCGGGCACCTCCTCGCGCGCCGCACTTATCTCCCTGAGCGCCTCGGCATAGTTTGTCATGTCGGTGAGTATGACTAGGACGTGCATGCCCAGCTCGAATGCCAGGTGCTCGGCCACAGTCAGCGCGACGCGGGGCGTGATGATTCGCTCTATTGCGGGATCGTCGGCGAGGTTTAGGAACAGGACGCTGCGCTTTAGCGCGCCCGAGTCCTCGAGGCTCTTTCTAAAGTACTCGGCCTCGCTGTACTGGACACCGATTGCAGCAAAGACTACGGCAAACTCCTCGCCCGTGCCGCGCACCGTGGCCTGGCGCGCAATCTGCGCGGCAAGTATGTTGTGCGATATTCCCGAGCCCGAAAATATCGGGAGCTTTTGCCCGCGAACAAGCGTGATCATCCCGTCGATGACCGAGACGCCAGTCTGGATAAAGTCCTTGGGATACTCGCGCTGCTCGGGGTTCATCGGCTCACCGTTAATGTCAACAAACTTGTCAGCGACAGGATCAGGCAGGCCGTCCTTTGGCCTTCCGAGCCCGTCAAAGACGCGGCCCAGAACCTCGCGCGAGACGGGCATCTCCATGGCGCGCCCGACAAACTTTGCCCTCGTCTCGGCGACCGAGAGGCCTGTCGTGCCCTCAAAGACCTGCACGACTGCCTTGCCGTTTCCGACCTCGAGAACCTTTCCGAGCCTGCGCTCGTCACCGGCCGTTATCTCGACTAGCTCGTCAAAGGCGGCGTTCTCGACACCGTCAACTATGACTAGCGGACCCTTTATCTCGGCTATCTTGCTGTACTGGACGCCACCGGACTGGCTCATGCCGCCTTTGCCCCCACGCGAATCTGCTCAAACTCTTTTTCCATCGTCCCGAGGATGGCCTCTAGCTTTGGCATCTCGTCATCCTTTATCTCCATCCTTGCCTTTAGTATCGACGATATCACCGGAAGCGATCGGATGTCGGCAATGCCGGCCCCGTCGACTAGTGCGCGCTTGCTGCGCTCATAGAACGCGATCATTATCTTTAGGAGCATGTACTGCTTTTTGGGGTTGCAATAGGTGTCGACCTCGTCAAAGGAGTTCTGCTGGAGTATGCCTATCTTTATCATGCGCGCGATCTCTAGTATGAGCTTCTCCTCGTCAGGTAGGGCCTCTGTGCCGAGCAGCCTGACTATCTCCTTTAGCGTGTCCTCGCGCTGGAGTATGCCGTATGCCTCCTGGCGCAGCGCGGGCCATCCCTCGCTGACCTCCTTTTCCCACCACGTCGATATGTCGCCGAGGTATCCCGAATAGCTGTTCATCCAGTTTATCGACGGATAGTGGCGCGAGTATGCGAGCTTTGCGTCAAGCGCCCAGAACGTCTTGATGAAGCGCATCGTGTGCGTCGTCACGGGCTCCGTAAAGTCGCCTCCGGACGGCGAGACGGCACCAACGAGCGTGACTGAGCCGTCCCTGTCCGGACCGCCGAGTGCGCGCACGCGGCCTGCCCTCTCGTAGAACTCGGCTAGCCTCGAGGCCAGGTATGACGGATAGCCCTCCTCGGCAGGCATCTCCTCGAGTCGGCCGCTCATCTCCCTGAGGGCCTCTGCCCAGCGGCTCGTCGAGTCGGCGACTAGGACGACGTCGTTGCCCATGTCGCGATAGTACTCGGCGATCGTGACGCCCGTGTATATGCTCGCCTCGCGCGCGGCGACTGGCATGTTGCTCGTGTTGGCAACGAGTACAGTTCTGTCCATTAGTGGCTTGCCCGTGCGCGGATCCTTTAGGTGCGGAAACTCCACAAGAACCTCGGTCATCTCGTTGCCGCGCTCGCCGCATCCGATATAGACTACGACCTGCGAGTCTGCCCACTTTGCTATCTGGTGCAGCGTGACTGTCTTGCCCGTACCAAATGCGCCGGGTATCGAGCCCGTGCCGCCCTTTACTATGGGAAAGAACGTGTCAATGACGCGCTGTCCGGTGATCAGCGGTATCGTTGGGTTGTGGCGATCCTTGTAGGGCCGCGCCTTTCGAACCGGCCACCTCTGGTACATCCTTATCACCTCGCCGCCCTCGACCTTGGCGAGCTCGGTCTCGAGATCATAGTCGCCCTCGGCCACAATGCTCGTGATGCGGCCGCCCGCATGGTCTGGAGGAACCATTATCTTGTGGTTGATCATGTCAGTCTCCTTTACGGATCCGATTATGCTGCCGGGCTCAACTGTGTCGCCTGCAGCGACGCTGGGGATAAAGTGGTACTTTTTGGACATGTCTATGGGAGTCGTCGTGATCCCGCGCCCAATGAACGAGCCTGATGCCTTTGAGAGCTCGCGAAGCGGACGCTGTATGCCGTCATATATCTGGCCGATGATTCCCGGCCCGAGCAGGACGCTGAGCGGGTTTCCAGTCCCTGTGACCGGCTCGCCTGGCCTCAGGCCGCTAGTCGACTCGTAGACCTGGATAAAGGCGACATCGCCGGTGAGGCGGATGACCTCGCCTATCAGCTTTGCCTCGCCCACGGTGACTGTCTCGTACATCTTTGCGCTGGCCATCCCGTCGGCCTTGACGGCCGGACCGCTTATCCACACGATTCTGCCCTGTACCGCCATATCTCAGTTACCTAGTCCAAAGCGCGTGGCAATTTCCTTCCTTATTAAAGGCTTCATGCGCTCCAGCCTTGCGTCAAGAGTATTGTCAAAAGATGTCGCGCCATCGCGCGTCACGACGCGCAGGCCGCCCATGCACTCTATGGGCTCGGCGGCAAGCTCGGCGCCTGAGACTGCCGAGACGGCACCCGAGACTGCCTCGCGGTCAGTGGCGCTCGTCGAGACGATGACGTCTGTCGTGCCTAGGGCAGTCGTCGCCTCTGAGAGGAGGCCTGCGATCAGGCGTGAGTAGGACTCGTCACGGGACGCGTCGCGTATTCGCGAGGCGACCTCGCCGAAGACCTTGTCGATTGCCCCCTCGACGAGGCGGAGCTGCGCATTGCGCGCCTCGAGGTCGGCTCCGCCGGTGATCTGCCTCTTTAGCTTGTCTGCCTCCTTGCCTGCCTCGGATATTATGCGGTCATACTCGGCCTCTAGGCCAGGCAGCGAGGCAGCGAGGGCCTTTTGGGCCTCGTCGTGTGACTCGGCAAGGCTTCCTAGGAGCTCCCCGCCGGCCTGCTCTAGAACCGTGCTGATCGTCCTCTCAAGGGGCACATTTGAGGCCAAATCGGCCACACGTCCGATGGCGCAGATTTTAGTGTTTGTTGGTTTTTGGCAGTTTGGGCGGATCATGCGCCCATTTTGGTCCGGCGTCGGCCTCTCCTGCGCGTGCGCGTCTGTGCCCTAAGAGTCGGCACGGCGAGCTCGGGCGGATCGGCGATCCTGCACCCATGGCAGTGGCTCTGATGTGATGGGGGCCCAATGGGCGCACGTGGCACATGCAATGCCAGACCCCGCCGGTGTCGCATGGCATGGGCGCCCACCTGGGGCTAGGCTGCCCAATCGGCTGCCACCGGCAGCGTCGGCCCACGGGGACTGATGGCCGCCTGCTGCCCTGACCCGTGGGGGCCTCGTGCCGGGAGGCCACAAATGCCCCATACGCCGTCTGCCCCACTGGCGCAGGAGTGCCCCTGTCTCGCTGGGTCGACTATGGCCTGAACCGGCAGTTGAGCAAAGCGCCATGGGCGCACCGAGATCACGTGACGCGCACAGGGTCGCCTGTGGGCAGAGTCATCGGCGTGTCCATGCCATGCGGGATACGATGCTGTGGCACGATGTCTGTGGCTGCATCCATGGCCGCTCGCATAAATGGCGCCATGATTGCGCGCCGACGTTACGTGCTGACGCCCTTTGCGACTGTTTCTTTTGCTGAATCCCTTTTTTGGGATCCCCTGAGGGATATCAGATAGTATTGATCCTCTAGCTCGCGCAACCGTGCTTCTATGCTGTTGATGTCGGCGCGTCGCTGGACTAGTATCGCAGTGTCCGGAGAGCCGTCCTTTTTGACACAGTCGTGCATGGCTTCCCTGTGCGCCCTTGTTGCAACTACCTTGCGTGCATGCAGGTCGGCAATCTCCCGTTTTATGTCCTCAAGACTCGCGGCGTCTTGCATCAGACACTGTCCCTCCGATATCCTGCAATTGCGGACTTTATATTGATAATGTGAACGTCCACCATGCGCTCCATGACATCAAGTGCGAGTGCGGCATCAGCCTGGGTGAACTGGGCTCCTCCCATGGCCATGTTGTTGGCGAGTGCCGCACTGTCGATCTCCCCGAGAACGTCTGTCATGCGTGCCTTGATGATTGTGGCCTGAAAGTCTATCTGCCTTGCGGTAAAATCTGATGAGGGCTCTGTCATCGTGCCGCCTCGCCTGCTTTGTGTTTTATGCGCATGGCGTCTGTTGGACATTGTGAATGCGCCTCTCGACACGCAGGGCATGACCTTGACAGTCTGGGGGTTTGATGGTGTGATGCAGGATGCCATTGCAGTCACTGCGAGACAGACTCGTCGTTTCCGGACATGGGCTTCATGGGACGCCAAACTGCTGGCTCTTATATATGTCTTGAACGCAGATCGGTTCCTTTCGTCGGCTGCCCACGTATGCGCGCGAGGCTCCTCCTGGGGTGCTCAATGGCAGCTGGGCGTGCCCGTCCCCTGGCAGGCTGGCTGCGCACCCTGGGTTTTCACCGGTGGCGACCATACGGCCGACATGGCGCCTGCCGTGACATGCGCGCCCTGGGCGCAGATCCTGCGCCACTAGCGGGTGGTTCTGGCGGGGCAAGGTGCCCATGGCCGACACTGCCCCGATCGCCAGCCTGTGCCCCTGGGATCGCAAAAGGGCCAAAAGGGGTCCAGGACATCAGAAAGGTATTAAAAAGTAGAACTCTGGACGCGTGCCACATTGGGAGTAGCAGAGCTTCGCCTGGCCACGCTTGCGCTCCCGCGATCAGAGGCCGCGCAGGCAGTCTCGCGCCTGGCCGAGTTTGAGTGGTTCCACAAGATCGACTCAAAGGACGAGCTCGTCACGCCCGAGCTCGACGACCTGCTCCTTGAGGCCCAAAAGCTCTTCCAGGAGATAGACGAGGCGGCTCGGGGCCTGGGCATACCCGAGCGTGTCGGGATTATGGAGATTCTCTTCAAGGGAGCCTCGATTCGCCGGCGCGACTATGAGCTCTCCGAGATAGAGGGCCTGATGGCCGACATGCGCTCGCGCGCGCCCGGCGTCATCGGCGAGGCCACAAAGCTCCTCGAGGAGCTTGCGCAGTCGCGCAGGTCACTTGAGGAGTACCTGGCACTGCGCGCAGGCCTCGGTGCGGCCTCTGGCCTTGGCGTCAACCTCGGCGGCTTTGGCCTGATGCGCAACTTTTACGTCGACATGTTTGTCATTGGCGCATCTGATCACGATGAGGTCGTGCGCTCACTTGATGGCGCAACGGTCCTGCGACTCGACCTGGGCTCCAAGGAGAGCGTCGGGCTTCTTGTCGTGTGCGCCGCATCGGACTCGGAGCGCGTGCTAAAGGTGATGCGCGGGTTTGGCGCTGCGCCGTTTCGCATACCCGAGGGATTTCCGCAGGTTCCAAGCGAGGCCCACGCGCTGGCCGCCTCAAAGGCCGCCGAGCTTCGCGCACGGCAAAAGGAGATAAGCCGGCGCCTCGCCTCCATATCAAAGTCCGGCCGCGCCGAGATTGCGGCGATGCGAGAGGCTGCCCTCGTCGCAAAGGATGTCCTAGAGACGCTGCGAAAGCCCGGCGGGACGCGCAGGTTTGCGGTCATACAGGGATACATACCGGCAAGGCTCGCATCAAAGTTTGCAAACGCGTTCCCAAAGTGGGCTGCGATGGTGGATGAGATGAGTGGTGATGTTGCCGCCGGTGCGCCAACACTCCTCGAGAACAGGCGGTTTGCGCGCACGTTTGAGCCCATAACGCAGAGCCAGGGAATACCGCGCATTGGCGAGCTTGATCCAACGCCGATGATAGCGCTTGCGTGGCCCATATTCTACGGGATAATGTTCGCCGACCTGGGCCACGGCCTCCTCCTGATGGGCATGGGCCTGCTGTTCAAGCTAAAGGGCCAGGGGACGCTCTCGCGCTGGGGAATGCTCATCGCCATATCCGGCGCGTCAGCTGCCATAGCCGGAGTCGGTGCGGGCGAGGCGTTTGGATTCCACCTCGACCACCTGGAGCCCTTTGAGTCGCTCCTCCACGAGGGCGGCCTGCTACACTCTGTCTCGTGGCTAGTCGGCGCGATAAGCGTAGCCGAGCTAACATTCGAGCAGGTCATCGACATACTAAAGGTCTCGCTCTTTATCGGCATCATACACCTCGTCGCGGCCATGGTCCTGCGCATAAGGCGCCTCATACTCGCGGGCCACAAGATAGCGGCCTACATGGAGGGCGTGCCGAGCCTCACGCTCTATGGGAGCATCGTGGTTATCATGATGTGCGCCATAGGCGCCCAGTATGACGTCATCAACATGTACTCGCGCGCGCACGCCGAGGCGGTCCCGTGGGTGACAGTCTTTCTGGGCGAGTGGGCACAGGTGTGGATCATGACGAGGATTGCCGTCGTTGTGGCCATTGCGTCGATGGCCACGATGATGGTCGGCGGCATACTCCACTCCAAGAAACACCCTGACGAGGGCGGAGGCGCCGCGGCAGTCATCATGGAGGTTCTGCTCGGCAAGACGATAGAGGCGCTTGCGCACACAATAAGCTATGCGCGAATCGGCATCATGCTGCTGGTCCATGCGGCCCTTTTGCTCACCGTGAACAATGCGTTCCACTCTCTTGGCGGTGTCGAGTCCGGCGCCGCACTCGCGCTCCTCATCGGGGGCAACATTGGGATAATGATAATCGAGGGCCTCATCGTGTACATACAGTCGCTTAGGCTCCACCTCTACGAGTTTTTCACAAAATGGTATGACGGCGGCGCGCCGGCGTTCAGCTCACTCGTGCCCGAGACCGTCTACAACCGCCTGTCGTGGAAGCGCGCCTAGGGCTCTATTGGAAGCTCGCGGCGGTTTCCCCACTCGCCCCACGATCCAAGGTAAACGCGAACGTCGTCATAGCCGAGAACCTTTAGCGCAACGTACGCGTGCGCTGCGCGATACGCGCCCTGGCAGTACGTTACTATCCGCGCGTCTCGCGCAACGCCGTACGCCTTTGCCAGCTCGTCGCGTCCCGCAAGACGCCCGTCAGGGTTCAGCGTGCCGGCCCAGTCAATGTTAGTCGCGCCGGGAATGTGCCCGCCACGCGCGGCGCGAACGACCTTGCCGGAATACTCGTCTGCAGACCGCGCATCGACTAGCTCGAGGGATCCTCCACCCGCAAGTATGTCGCCATAGCCGGCTATTAGCGTGGGGTTTGCCGGAGTCTTTAGCTCCGAGGGGACTGGTGCGCGCAGGTCAGTCTCGACGTCCAGTCCGCGCGCCTTCCACAGGCCCAGG
The DNA here is from genome assembly GCA_963693095.2 of Cenarchaeum sp. Lineage (GTDB taxonomy): Archaea > Thermoproteota > Nitrososphaeria > Nitrososphaerales > Nitrosopumilaceae > JAHRAL01. The sequence continues at coordinate 1,406,923 of OY843768.1, read as the reverse complement.
CCACCATCGAGCATCGTCGCGTCCGGATGCGAAAGGTACTGGAGGAGCCACACGCCGCGCGCGGCGAGCATGCCTGATGAGTTGTCATAAACCACAACCTTGCGCGTCTCGTCAACTCCGGCCATCGAGAGGACAAGGCGCATGTGCGACGTGAACGCGTCTATTCCCGACGGCGTCGTGTCGACCCAGTGCAGCGAAAACAGGTCGACGCTGACTGCCCCCGGTATGTGGCCCTTGGCGTACTCGGAGAAGGCTCGCGCGTCGATGACGAGCGTGCGCGCGTCATTGATGGCCGTGGAGAGTGACTCTATGCTCGTGAGCATTGTGTGCGCGAGGCGACGGGTTGTGCTAAATGCGTTTGCGTGGCCTCGCACAGATCGCGCCTCGTGGGGCAAGGGCTGGCCGCCGCACGCTCATGTGTCCGGCGGGTTCCGGGCCGCACGGGCGCGACGCGCCGCCAGGCCGAGTGCCCACGCCACGGCCGGCGCGGTGATGAGCGCGCCGAGGAGCGCAGGTGCGATCCACTGCGGCAGGAACGACGCCCCGTCGTGGCCGTGGCTCCCCATGGCAAGCTCGGATGGCATGCCGAGTCCGGCGATGAGCGCATTCCACCCGCTATGGACGACTGTCTGCTCGTACCATGCGTGTCCGGATGGAAGCGCATTGATCACGAGAAACGCGCCGAGGAGTATGAGAGTCGCGCCCGTGATGCGCTCAAGTCTCATGCGCGCCCCGACGAGGCGGCGTGTTGCGTCAACGCCGAGTATTGCGAGGACCGAGACGAGGACGAGCGGGACTGCCCTGCCGATCCCGTGAACCACGCCGAGTGACGCGCCGAGCTCGACGCTGCCGACTGTGGCGACGTGGACGAGGAGCCAGTAGAACATTGGGTTGGGGCAGCCGACTCCGGCGTTTCCGAGCAGCACTCCCATGAGAAACGAGCGCGCAAGCTCGCCGCGGCCCTGCATGAACCTCGGCATTCCGGTGTACGTTGGCAGGCGAATCGAGATTATGCCGAGCTGCGAGAGGCCAAACGCGTACGCTATGGCGCCGGCGAGGCCAAACATTGCCGATGATGCAGTCTCTAGTGATGCGGCCCCGCCAAGCGCAGCAACGCCGGCGGTGTACGCAGTTATCGTGATGACTAGGCCTGCCCCAAAGAGTACTGCCATGGCAAGGCCCCTGTGGTTTCCGCGACCCATGCTCATCGGCACGATGACAAAGACTAGCGGCATCGTGCACGGGAGGACTATCATCGAGAGGCCTGCGGCATACGCTATCGCCGTCCAGGCGCCATGCGAGGCGCCACCCGTGTCGACTGTTGCCCATATGACCCCGCCGACTATGGCCATCGAGGCTAGCGCAAAGCCTGCCATGACGACGGCGGTCCGCCCGCGTGGGTCATGTATCTCCGACATGGCGCCCGCGCGTGTCGCGTGAGCTATTATAGCATGGCGGCCCGCGCGCCTGTCACGTTGGCAGGCGACCCATACACAAGGCGGCTACTGTGGATGCTCTTTGCCGGCACGCGCGGCGGGCCCATGCGAACCAGCATCATATCGCTCCTGCGCGACAGGCCCATGAACACAAACCAGCTAGCAGGTGCGCTAGGCGTGGACTATAAGGCCGTGCAGCACCATCTCAGGGTCCTCACGCGCGACAGCATGGTCTCTAGTGCCGGTGAGCGCTATGCCGTGACGTACTCGGTCTCTGCGCTTCTAGAGGCAAACATGGCCACGTTCAACGAGATCGCCGCAAAACTGGAAAAAAGCAAATAAACCATGTCGCCACACACACGCGCGATGGAGGCCACGTCAGCAGCGCTGTCTGCAGTGTCGCTTGCAAACATTGGAATACTCTCCGTGCTCATCGCCGTCTATGCGAGGATGCGCCAGGCGACGCGCGCGCGCCTGCCCCTCGGGATGATGCTCGTCTCATCGCTCCTGATCCTGCACAACGCGATAGGCGCGCTGGCCTACTTTTCAATGGAGGAGATATTCTCGCATGCGATATTCCCGTACATGCTCGGAGTTGGCATCGCCGAGCTCGCCGGACTCGCCATACTCCTGCGCCTGGCCCTCGAGTGAGCCTGCGCGGCCATAATCACGCTTATATCGCGCCATGTGCGCCACGCGCGCCGATGGCCATGACGATATACATCGACGGTGGCGCCGGTGATGACCCAAAGTTTGGATTTTTCGTAAAAGAGTCCGGCAAGTCCAGCTATGAGCGTGCGCAAAACCTGACAAACATGGAGGCCGAGTACATGGCCCTAAAGCTCGCCCTTGAATGGCTGCGCTCAGAGGGCGCACAGGCCGAGGAGATCACGATATACAGCGACTCACAGACGATGGTCTCGCAGGTAAGGCACGAGTACGGGATAAACAACGACTCGCTGCGCGCGCTTGCCATGGAGATATGGCCCATCATCGGCGAGTTCTCCTCACTTGACCTCAAGTGGATTCGCCGGCGCGACAACCTTGCCGGCAAGATGCTTGGAAGCTAGTAAAGCGTTATAATGTCCCAGCATCGCACGCTGCGCGCGATGGCGTGCTTTTGCGGGTGTGACGAGTATGTCCGAAACGAGAACGGCTTCAAGATAGCGTGCGTGAGCTGTGGCCACGGGCCACAGAACCACGAGGACGAGTTCCGCGCTGCTGCGAGGGCAAACGAGTCAGCCAGCCAAAAGCGCGACACGGACTTTGGCTAGGGGGCCACCCAGGGCGATTCTTGCGGGCTCAGAACTCAAGATCCAGATCATCTGCCTCATTAGGATGCGCTCATCACGGCCCGCTGCGTGCCTGAGGGCGCATCGCACGGGCGACCCTTGAAAAACCTTGATAAACGGCATGCGTGGCGGTGCGCCCCGATGGTGGAGATAGACGCGTCTGCGTCACTAGACAGCTTTAGGAGGTTCATCATGGCTAGCACGTGCGAGTCCTTTGCTCCACAGAGCTACCTTGATGATTCCGAGATATTCCCCGAGCGCTCCGAGGAGCCCGGCGTGATATACGTCGAGGCCGCCGACAAGGTGACGCTCAAGGACATGCGAGGGATCACGTTCGTCAACGCGCGCGATGTCCTCGGCGTCATATACAACTCAAAGAGCGGCAACACGTCGCTAAAGTGGCGCCAGCAGGGCAAGTACAGCGGCAAGGTCACCGGTGTGGCCTCTGACCACACCATAGTCAACATGGCCCAGGCCGGAGTCGTTGACCTAAAGTGGATCGAGGACTATGCCGAGCAAAAGCGCGAGGGCAAGACCGACGGGTCCTAGGCCTGTCACAGGATTTGCGGTAGCCGGCACATGATCTCCTCGCGTACAGCCGACGGCTCGATGCACGTCACGCCCGAAGAGCCCGATGACCTCATCGCGCTCCGGCGTGTTCTTGCGCCGGGAGACCTGGTGACTGCAAGCACTACGCGCGCAATCAAGGTAGAGCGAGAGCACGCGCGTCCTGACAGGGGCGAGCGTGTGCGCATTCGCATAACTCTGCGAGTCGAGCGCGCGTCCCTTGACAGCGTACTTGACCGACTGCGCGTCGCCGGTCCCATAACTGGCTCGAGCCACGAGTCAGTCAGCCACGGCTCGCACCACTCGATAACGGTGACACCGGGTGAGCGCATCACGATCAGCAAGAGGTCATGGACACCGCTTCACAGGCGCCTTCTAGGCCGCACGCGCGCGGCGCGCGCGTTCATAGTTGTCGCCACTGACACGCGCGAGTGCGGAATTGCAAGGCTTGTTGGCACGCACCTCCACATACTTCCCAACATATACTCGGGAATTGCCGGCAAGCGCTATCGCGTGAGCACTGATGCGACGGCATACCGCGCCGGCGTTCGCGTTGCAGTCTCGTCGATCGCGCACGCCGGTGACGGCCTTGTCGTCTTTGGGCCCGGTGAGGAGAAGAGGCGCGTGTGCTCCGAGCTCGACAAGATAGAGGGACTCGAGGCGCACGTCATCGAGGGCATTGACTCGGGCGGCGAGGACGGCATCCACACGTTCGCAAAGTCGGCCATGATGCGCGAGATCATGTCCGGCTCAAAGCTCGCGCGCGTCCTTGAGATAGTCGAGGAGGTCATGCGCATGGCCGGTTCGCGCTCGAGGCTGTATGCGATGGGCCACGCCGACGTCCTACGCGCAGTCACCTCGCGCGCAGCCTCGGCAGTCGTCTTCTCTGATCGCCTGCTAGCCGACGCCGGCGAGGATGCCGCTGTTCGCCTCCTCAATGAAGCCGAGTCAGGCGGTGCGGACGTCTACGCCGTGGACACGAGCACCGACGTCGGGATGCGCGTCTCTGGCCTAGGCGGCGTTATCGCGATCCTGCGATTTGGCACCTGAGCCGACATGCGCGCAGACCCAGTCCATGTAGGGGCCGGCTGACTCGGCATCAAGCGTAATGACCTCCGGCGTGTCATACGCGTGGCCCGCCAGTATGGCCTCGCGCAGCTCGCCGGCCCTGCCGTGTGCCGTCTTGAATATCGCCATGACCTCGCCGGCGTCCTGCATTGCGCCGTCCCACTCGTATATCGACGTCACGGGGGCCATGCTTGCGCACGCGGCAAGGCGTGCCCTGACCATGCGCTGCGCCTCGGCCCGCGCTGATGCCATGTCGGCGTATGTCGTGATGACCATCGCCAGTCCCATGGGCAAGGTATAAACCCCAGTGCCTAAAAAACGTGCGCGTCAGAATGGTACTAGAGTTCATATCCGAGAACCCCATAGTCTACGTGCTCATCGCGTGGGTCGTCACCATAGTCCTCGCCAAGGCGTGCGGCCTTGACAGGCACGGCTTTTCGCTAAAGCCGTACAGCCTCGTGTACAGGAACGAGTCAGTCAACGACGTCCTCGAGCGCCTCCTCTCGCGCACGCGCAGGGCCGTGAGGATATTTGCCGACGTGAGCGTCGTTGCGGGATTTGCAATGATGGCCTTTGCGTTCTATTTCCTGGCCGCAAACGTTACGGCCTACTTTGATGCGCCGACAGAGTTCGCCGAGGTCACGGTTCTCATACCCGGCGTGACACTCACGTCGGGACCTGCAATCGCGTTCTTTTTGCTCTCGATACCCATAGTCCTCATCATGCACGAGGGCGCCCACGGTATCGTGGCGGCCCTTGAGAGGATCCGCATAAAGAACGGGGGATTTGCCGTGTTTATCGCACTCTTTGCCGGCTTTGTCGAGCCTGATGAAAAGGCGTTTGAATCGGCCCGCCGCCTCTCGCGACTGCGCGTCATCGGGGCCGGCGCGACTGCCAACGTTGCCTTTTCGATGGTCCTCGGCGCACTGTTGCTGACAAACCCAGTCTTTGCAATCGTGCTGCCTGACCCACTAGTTGACGCGTTCTATGAGACGCCCGGCGGCGTCGGCGTCCTCTCGGTCATGGAGGGCCTTGGTGCCGAGCGCGCCGGAATCCTCGCCGGAGACAAGATAGTCGGCGTCAACGGCCTAGAGATAGCCTCGTTTGTGGATCTCTCGCGCGCAGGCCTAGAGCCCGGCGACACGGCTGACCTGCGCATACTGCGCGGGGGCGAGGAGATCTCCATGGAGGTCGAGATAATGCCCTCGCCAAATGACCCGTCCGTCGGACTAGTCGGCATCATGCGCGACAATACGGCCGCATTCAAGCCAATACACGACTATATCGCCTGGGACAACCCGTCAGTCTCGATGTTCCTGCTCTGGCTCTGGATGATATCGTTCTTTATCGGAATCATCAACATGCTCCCACTGCCGATACTCGATGGCGGCAAGTTTGTCCACATACTCCTCTCGGCCCGCCTCTCTGAGGCGCGCCTCAACGTGGCCATGTGGGTCATATACGGCGTGACGTTTGCGCTCTTTGCGCTAAACATCGGCCTCTCGTACGCAAAGTCCGGCTGGTTTACGATTTGAGCGGCACGCCTGTGTGCATATGCGGCGCACCGCCGGCATACACGCGCAGATACTCGGGCGAGTCACTGTGCTCATCGTGCTTTGCGCGCTCGATACAAAAAAAGACGGCTGCGGCCATTTCGCGCCACGCGATGATGAAACGGGGAGAGCGCATCTGCGTTGGCGTGTCTGGCGGCAAGGACTCACTCGCCCTCCTGCATGTCCTCCTCAAAATGGCGCCAAAAAAGGGCGTCGAGCTGGTCCCTGTCACGATCGACGAGGGAATACCCGGATACAGGGACGAGGCGCTGTCAATAGTCTCTAGGTTCTGCTCGTCACTTGGACTGGGGCACCACGTGTACTCGTACGAGGAGCTCTTTGGGACAACGCTAGAGTCCGCACTAGAGTCAGACTCGCGCCCGACGTCATGCTCGATATGCGGAACCCTGCGGCGCCGCGCCCTTGACATTGCCGCATCCGAGCTTGATGCGGACTCTGTGGCCACTGCCCACAACCTGGATGACATTGTGCAGACAACGCTGATCAACATGATGTCCGGTGACATTGGCAGGATTGCGCGCACAGACCCCGATGCGCCGTCAAGAACGGGCACGAGGAGGATAAAGCCGTTCTGCGACATCTATGAGGCCGAGATCGCGTTTTACGCATACTCTGAGTCGCTCCCGTTCCAGTCCGAGTCGTGCCCGCACATGAACGAGGGCGTGCGAACGGAGGTTCGCGAGTTTCTCAACGCGCTAGAGTCGCGACACAGCGGCATAAAGAACGGCATGTACCGCTCGGCTGTCAGCATCGCCTCAAGGCTGCGCTCGACGACCCCGCAGGCTGCCGCATCGGCGTGCTCGCGCTGCGGCGCCCCGTGCACGGGGATCCAGTGCGCCGCATGCCTGACGCTGGGGGGACTGCGGGCCACGACGCCAGATACTGCCACCTAGGCGCAGCGCCACGCCCACTCGCGCCCTTAGGCAAATATACCTCGGCGCCGGCGGGCCGTGCGGTAGCAGGGAGGGCCGGGGTGCTAGCCGTGCCCCGTTCTGAAACCGGCTATACGCAGAGGCCAGCAACTGGTGGGTAAATCCCTAGGTTGACGGTTCCCGCTTGGCGAGCGGACATGAAGCCACGCCGGGGCGGGTGGTTGCAGCACAGGGGCCGGCCGAAGGGCCGAACCCCATGGGCGAGCCGTCGAAATGGGCCAGGTCCGGGAGGGAGCAGCCCTAAGTCGGAGCATCCACGCTTCCCCGTCAACGTGGTGGATCTTGCGCGCCGGGAGATGGGGTCGCCGGCCTATGGTGGGGCCACCGGGCCTGCTACCTACATATTTGGGCATGCGCGTGCGCGCACGATGGACGCGCCGAGGACGTTTGGGGATCTCTTGCATGATGCCGGTTCGGCACGCAAGGCACTCGTCCTCTTGCGAGAGCTGTGCATGACGATTGGGCCCGGCGTCGTCGAGCACGTGCGCATGCACAGGGTCGTGTTTGGCAGGTCGATGGCGATGCGCTGGTTTGCCGACGTGTCACCTGACGGGGACGCAGTTATAGTGAGGCTCAACGAGGGGAGGCGCGCAGAACCCAGCGTGCTGACCGTGCGCGCCGGCGATGACATGAAACCTGTGCGTGATGCGATAGCTGCGGCATACGAGCGCGTCTAGTCGCGTATGTCAAAGGACGCAAACTCGCCAGTCGGCTCCTCCTCTGCACTAGAGACGCTGTCTACCTTTGCCGCGTCCGGGCCGCGCGCGCACCACTCGAGCACGCGCTCGACGCCGTCAGCATCGCCCTCGATGACTGCCTCGACCCTGCCGTCCTCCATGTTGCGCACCCAGCCCACAACATCGTGCGCTGCGGCGGACTTTTGCATCGTGAGCCGGTAATAGACACCCTGCACAGTTCCTGACACGTGGACATGGGCTCTTCTCTGGGGCATGGCATGGTGCGGGCAATGGGGCATTAATTAGTTTTAGGCCATTGCCAGATTCCTGCTGTGCCTGTGTGTCGCGGCGTCACGCCCCTGGCGTATCTCATGACACTCTGGTGTCATGGTGAACCTGCAGATTTGTGAACGGGACTGCTGGCACGCCGCATCGGCATCACTCATGGCGATGCGCCGGCAGCATGTTCCTGCAGGAGAATGGTAATGCCCATGCTGACGCGCACAGGATCGTATTGCCGTGAATGCATGCCGGCTCGCCAGGGTGGGCGGTTATTGCCTTTTGGCCGCTTCTGTCGGCTCGTTTACTGCAAATATGTCGCCGCCACAGACGGCGATGTCCATGCCGGGATACTTTGCAAGCAGCTCATCCTTTCGGCGCTCAAAAATCTCCTCCTGTGCGCTGAGTTTGGCCTCAAATGCCTTCTCGTGTGACTGTGCGTCCTGAGCCTTGGGGGCTTTGCGTCAGCAGCCTTGCCCTCTGTCCCGGTGGCGCCTCTGACCTTCCTGCAATGTCATGGCACGTTAAAGGTTATTGACCCATTAAAATGCTACGTGTTAACCAGCGTATGAAGTCAGCACCTAGACCGTGCGCATGACCTCCTCGACCTGCCGGTCGACTGCCATCTCGAGGCAGTCCACGACCTCGCCTATCGTCGTGCTGCCGTCTGCATACCTCTTGATGCACGCGCTCACCTCGGGCGTCTTTCTGTTTGCCCACTTTGATCGTTTGTTGAGCTTCACAACGTTTTCCAACATAAAGACACCTGGTTCTTCCAACTGCGTGAACACTGCATGCGGGGTCGCGCCCTGGACTGTCAGCACTCATGCGGCAAGGCCGCGCGCGCCGATTGCGGACCTGAACACCGTCGTGGCTCCAGAGTCGCGCATGGCATCCAGCGTGCGCGCCACATTTGACTCGTCAACGAGCGCTATTGCGCACCCGCCGCGGCCGGCACCCGTGAGCTTTGCGCCATAGCTTGTCGCTGACGCGGCAGCGACGATGCGGTCAAGTGACGCGTCTGACACGCCAATGTCGACGAGGCACCTGTGGTTCTCGCGCATGTGGCTCCCGAGCGCGACGAGGTCGCCAGACCGCAGGGCCGCGATCGAGTCGGCAACCATTCCGTTAACGTCCTCGCACAGCGAGCCAAACCTCGCCTCATCGGCCTCCTTTCTCCGGCGGACCGCGGCCACAATCTCGGCAGTAGAGTGTGTCTTGCCCGTGCCTGCAATCACCAGTGACGGCGAGCCGCGCACCTCGCACGCCTCGTGCATTTGGCAAGAGAACGAGATGACGCCGCCGACGGCGCATGCGATCGTGTCGGCCCCTGATGCGCTGGCAAAGACTGTCCTCTCGGCACAGAGCGCCTCTTTGATGACAGAGTCGATATCGTCCATCGCGCCTTTTACGATCGCACCGGCGGCAGCAACACAGCACGCCGACGAGGATCCGAGTCCAACACCTGCCGGCACGTCAGACTCTATGGTCACATCAAGGCAGCCTCCCGCACTGCGGGCCGTGTGGAGCACGGGCCGATGGTGCTCGTCGACGCCCTCGATGCTGCCCGCATCATCAAATGTCGCCTCGCCGTACATTGAGCGAATGCGCACACCGCCCTGGCGTGGCCTGCACGTCACGCGCGTGCGCCTCTCTATTGCGCACACGAGGGCTCCGGCCCCGTGAACGGCAAAGTGCTCGCCGAGGAGTATGGCCTTTCCGGGGGCAGAGGCTGACCTCACGCAAACACCACCGATGCATACCCGACAACAGAGTCAGGCGACCCGCCCGCATCAGCACTCGTCGCATAGTGCAAGAGGCACCCGCCATCAGCATGCATGCGCCTTGCTGCGACCATCGCTGCGGCTATGGCGCCATACCCGCACGCGCTTATGCGCATGCGCCGACGCGTCTCGTACATTGCGTCCACATCAAGGCTCCCGATGCGCGCTATTAGGGCCGCGTCCTTTTTGCGGGCCTCGGTGTCTGCCTCATAGTGCGTGAGGTCAGAGGAGGCGACTATGGCGCCATCGTGCGCCAGGGCGACATCAGCGGCGGCCTGCCCGACGGCTTGCGCCGTCTGCTGGTCCTGATCAGAGAGCGCCACGGGGACGATGCGCAGATCCTGCCCGACTGCCTCCTGCAGGAGCGGAACCTGCACCTCGATGCTGTGCTCGCGCGCATGCACGAAATCATTGACTTCTATTGGTCCGGCCCTTTTGACTAGCTCGCGTGCTGCCTCGGCGTCAATGTCAACGTCGCCCAACGGCGTGCGCCATGATTCGGCCGACGGGACAGACGCGCCGGTTCCAGTCGACTCGTGCTCTGGCCCAATCACAATGACCGGTCCGCGAACCCCCGAGTCGACAATCGCGCGAATCGAGTGGCACGCGACATGCGCCGAGTAGGCGTATCCGGCATGCGGGGCGATGACGCAGCGCGAGGGCGTGTGCGTATAGTCATCGTTTCTGCACGCCTTGCGTATTGTTTGCCGAAGTGGGCCTTCACTATCAGGATAGAACGCGCCGGCGACTGCCGGCGCACGAACGCTCATTCCTCTGATTCGCTGCTCTCGCTGTCCTCGTCGTCGACTGACATCTTGTCCTCAAAGTCCTCGATGTCGAGATCCATCGAGTGGCGGTTGTCCTCGCCGGCGCCGACATCCTCAATGTCGCCGCGGGCAACGAGAACCTCGCGCGCGAGCATCCAGTATGCGGCCGCGAGTGACTTGCGTCCCCTGTTGTTAGTCGGTATGACAATGTCGATCATCGACGTCACGTTGTCCGTGTTTGCCATGCCTATGACCGGAATTCCCGCATTCGTCGCCTCGATGACTGCCTGCGAGTCGACTGATGGGTCTGACACCAGTACGAGGCGCGGCTCGATATAGTGCGGAAGCGACGGGTTTGTCAGCGTGCCGGGCATGAACCTCCCGAGTATCTTTTTTGCGCCGGTGAGCTCGCAGAACCTCTCAACGGGGGTTCGCGTGTGCTCGCGCGCCGAGCAGACGATGAGCTCGCCGGTTCCGGTCCGCGATATCATCTTGCCGGCGGTTCGCAGGCGCGCAATCGTGAGGCCAATGTCAAAATAGTACGTTCCGCCTGCGGCCTCTGCGCTCACATAGCGAACCATGAACTTTGTGCGAACCGGCGTGCCCACGCGCGCACCGGCAGCCTCCATCTTGCCCTCGATCCCCTGCGCCATGGCCTGTCCGCTCATTGCTGTGGAGCCGGCTCGGCCATGCCTTGTATTAAACCCTGCTCTGACATGCGCAGGAGCTCGTTGAGCTTTGCCACGCGCTCGCCGCCGAGTATGCCCGTCTTTAGCATCCTCGAATGAGTCGCCACGGCTATGTGCGATATGTGCGAGTCGACTGACTCACCAGACCGGTGTGAGGTGACTAGCGCGATTCCCGAGGATGCCGCAGTCCTCGCAAAGGCCAGCGCGTCGCGCAGCGTTCCGGCCTGGTTTACCTTTAGTATGGCCGCGCTGCATGACTTCTCGCGCGCGGCCCTCGCGACCCTCTCGGCGCTAGTCGCAGTAAGGTCATCGCCGGTCACAAGGACGCGCGGAAACCTAGAGGTGAGCTCGGCCATATCGCCAAATGCCTCCTCGTGGACCGCGTCCTCGGCATAGACGAGGCTGTACTTTTTGATGAGTGATGCGGCAAAGTCGACCTGCTCAGAGGGCGTGCGAACCTCACCGGACCTCTCGTAGACGTACGCGCCTCGCGCGCCGTCCCACTGTGTCGATGCCGCAAAGTCAACACCGAGTGCCACGTCGCGCCCCAGCGTGTGCCCAAGCCTCTCGCATGCGCGCGCGGCGGCCTCCAGTGCCTCCTCGTTTCCGATCCTCGGAGCCCATCCGCCCTCGTCACTGCGCCCGCCGGTGAACCCGTTGTCGCGCTCGCGCAGCACGAGGCCGAGCTCCCTGTGGACATCGACGTTGGTTGCGATCGCGTCTCGAACATTGCGCGCGCCAATGGCGCAGACAAGTATCTCCTGTATGTCCGGCGTGCCCGGACCGGCATGCGCGCCACCGCCGAGAACGTTTCCGAGCGGGTAGGGCATGCGTGCCGGACCATCGCCAATTGCCTCGTGGAGCTCGACTCCGCCGGCCTGCGCACCGGCGTCAGCTGCCGCAACGCTTGCCGCATACGCGACTGCGCCGCCGATGACTGACCAGTTTGGCGTGGAGTCAAGAGTCCGCAGCGCAACGTGAACCGCCTCGGCATCACCGGCGTCGACCCCGTCAAGTGAGCTCGCGCCAGCAGCAAGGAGCCTGACTGACTCTGATGCGCCTCCGGAGGGAAGCGAGACGGCCTCTGCGGCACCGACGCTTGCCCCAGAGGGCGCGCACGCCCTGCCATGGAACCTGTTGTCTGCAACAATGTCGACCTCGACGGACTCGGCTCCCCGGCTATTGTAGACGACCCTGCCGACAACCGAGGTTATCTGCGCCAACCTACTCTAGCTCGGCCTTTACCTCGAGGTTCCGCTTGTGGATTGCCTCCTGGAACGGTATTATCTGCTTGATGGTCTCGACTGTCGTGAGGAGCATCCTGCGGCAGCAGTAGCGCTTCATGCCGAGCGCATCGAGGGCTGTGGCCGGATCCTCGCCATCCTTTATGGCCTGCTGAAAGTCAGCATACCGGTCGGATATGACATTTCCGCACGTAAAGCACCTAACGGGCACTAGCACGGGGTGCGCGCGGGCTCAAGGATTATAAAAACCCTGCAAGGCGACGCCGTGCGGGTGTAGCCAAGCCTGGCCAACGGTGCTAGCTTGAGGGGTTAGTCTCTCAGGAGTTCGTGGGTTCGAATCCCATCGCCCGCACCAATGACTCAAGACCTGTCGCCTGCCGTGGCGTCTAGCCTCCTCTCGAGGCGGGCACGCGCCGAGGCCTCCGTGACGGCTAGGCGCGCGCGCTCTATGAGCTCCCTGTTGACGTCGAGCTTGCGGCGCGCCTCCTTTAGGACCTTGTCGTATGCTGCCATTGGGTATAGCATCTCATAGAGGCCGCCCATGACATCAAACATGCGCTCGGCGCCTGCCGTGTCCCCGGCGCGTATGCGGTCAAGAACCTGCCGCTTTAGCTCGCCGATGCAATCAAGCAGGCCGAGCACGTATGACGTGCCGGCCACAGAGATCGACGAGGGCGTCGGGACGTCCTCATCAGAGACTATGGCGATTAGCGCAAGTGCCTCGACTAGCTCCTGCTCGGCTATGGCGATATTGTGGTACAGGCGCGCCGGTGCGCCCGCCCTGAGCTCATCGAGGCGCTTCTTGGCATCGCCGGCAAGCCTGGCAGCGGCCGCAATGTCTCCGGCATGAACCGTGATTATGGACCTGGAGCAGAGTGCGATGACGTCGCGTGAGCCCTTTATGAGGCGCTCGCGGTCGGTGCGCGCTGACTCTAGTGACTCGGCGATCTCCTCGACTGACCTTTTGGCCTCCTCTAGCCCCATGAGCGCGCACTGCCGAGAGCCGCATTAAATCCCTTTGTGCGCGTGTCAGCGCCAGGCAGGCACCATCTGCACCGCACGCTGCGTGAGCTAATTGGCGCATCTTTGGCCTAGGGGACTGGCACGTCCCAAGATCTGGGGCATTTTGAACACACACTCTTGTGCGCTCGCTCGCTGCTGCAAGCTGCGCGAGTGCTGTGGCTCTATGCACCCTGCGGCGCTGATGCCGCAAGTGATAGCACAAACGTGACAACCACCACTATGGATCCTAGCAATAGCCCTAGGAACAACCATGTCTGGCATTTGCTGGTGTTGGATGCTAGGCTATGATTATCGGCTTCGAGTACTTTTATGCTGGATATGTAAAAATCACATGCGAATTTGTAGACGTCCTCTTCCTTCAGGCGGGTGCACCATTCGAGTTTTTCCACATTTATGTCCCCATTGTCTTTAATAAATGGGATGATATTGAACTTCACCACCTTTATTATCTTGAGCGCACGAATACAAAAATACATCGACGTCAGAATCATGGCAATGCTCACAACTGCGGCTATGGTAATTAAAACGACCCCTAGTGTTGAAAGTGTCCATAATGCCGCCAAACTCTGGTCTCCTGAAATCCCTGTGGAGATTCCAATGCCCGTAATCAAAACTCCGAGGATTATGGCATCAGCGGCTAGGACAGCTCTGGCCTTTGCGTTGAGGCTTTTTATTGCCCATAGCTGCACCATGATGCTGTCTCGCATGATCCTGAGAATGGCCTCTCTGTTTTCATTTATGGGTAGTTCGGCCATGCCGAAACCTATGCATCCTTGTTGCCTGTGTAAAATTTACCTTTGCCCGGCTCTGTCTTGTCGGGCTCTCCAAACATCACATCTACAAATGTGAAATCAGGATAGTCTGAGGGATCAGAATAGGTTCTCGCCGTCTTTTTGTCCTCTGAGGTCATGGCACAACTGATCATGATTCTCATATTAAAACCTTTGACGGTCAAGCCAAAAATCCACGGCGGCAAGCCCTAGCGGAACGTGTGTCCCAAAGATGAATGGCGCCCCAACGCTCTTATCATCTCTGGCCACGCGCCGCCCCAAGATGGGAATAACCGTCGAGCAGATGATGCGCATAGAGGAGAACGGCCACGCGATGGGGTTTCACAAGCGGTTTATGATGGAGAATGCCGGCGCGGCCGCAGTTAGGCGGCTAGTTGAGGCCATGGGCGATGTCGCATCAAGAAGGGTTCTCGTCATTGCCGGAACGGGCAACAATGGCGGCGACGGGATGGTCATGGCAAGGCACCTAGCAGGCCTGGGCGCGCGCGTCGGCCTTGCGCTGCTCGGTGATGCGTCCTCGCTGCGAACCGAGGAGACGCGCTGGAACTGGGACATTCTCTCAAGGGTGCCATCCGTCGAGATCATCGGCGACTATGCGGGGTTTGAGGACGCCGAGATAGTCATTGACGCGATACTCGGGACCGGCGTGTCCGGAAGCCCGCGCGAGCCGCACGCCTCGGCAATATCGTTTGTCAACGCGTCAAGCGCGTTCACGCTCTCTGTTGACGTGCCCTCCGGCCTTGATGCGACGACTGGCAAGGCCGCCACCGAGTGCGTGCGGGCAGACATGACAGTCACGTTCCACAGGGCAAAGTCTGGCATGGAGGGGCGCGCTGACGTGTGCGGCAAGACGTTCGTCGAGAGGATTGGCATACCGCCAGAGGCAGAGGCCGGCGTGCTTTGATCGTCGAGCAGGTTCCTGTGGGCTCTATGGCAAACTTTACCTATGTCGTGCATGACGAAAAGACGCGCGAGGGCATTATAGTGGATCCGTCGTGGGATCTCGACAGGGTCGACTCTGTTGTGCGCGACGGCCGCATACACATTGGCCTCATCGTCAACACGCACCACCACTTTGACCACACGACTGGCAACGACGAGATGGCCAAAATGACTGGCGCGCCGATAGCGCAGCACGCCGAGTCAGAGCTCGCCCACTCGCGCACGCTGCGAGACGGCGACACGATATCATTTGGCGAGTCGTCCCTGCGGGTTCTCCACACGCCGGGCCACTCGCGCGACAGCATCTGCCTTTTGGGTGAGGGCAAGCTCTTGTCAGGTGACACGCTATTTGTCGGCAGTTGCGGCAGGGTGGACCTGCCTGGCGGCAGTGCGCGCGAGCTCTATGCTAGCCTCTTTGGCGTGATATGCGCACTCGATGACGCGATCGAGGTCTATCCGGGCCACAACTATGGGAGCTCGCCGACGTCCACCATTGGGCGCGAGAGGGCCACAAACCCCGTCCTGCAGCAGCGCAGCGAGGACGAGTTTGTGATGATGCTTGGCGGATAGCGCGTTGGACGCGATAGACTTTGTCGGTGATGCCGCCGCGGCGCGCTCGCTCTCGGGCGAGCTGGAAGGCGACTCGCGGATGCTGTTCTCGCTTGTCATGTCGCACACGCGCACGTGCGAGACGCCGGGAATATCGGCTGCCGGCGCCTCAAAGGAGGCAATGACACTCACGCCTGCAGCCGACGCCGAGTATGTGCGCTATGGCCGCTGCAAGTCGATAAAGGGCGTGCCCATGGCGCCCGGCGGCCTGCCGACGCCGGCCCTTCTCACGCGTGCGGCACTAGAGGCCGCGCGCATACCTTCCATGGCGATCAGCGCCGGATGCGCCAAGCCGCCCGAGATGCCTCACATCGAGACGGGCCTGCCAGTCGGCGAGGACATTGCGGCGCGTTCGGCAATGTCTGCAAAGTCCCTCGAGCTTGCGCTGCGGCGCGGCCATGACGCCGGCCGCCACGCCACCGAGGTCGCCGACTGTGTCATAATCGGCGAGAGCGTGCCGGGCGGGACGACTACTGCGCTTGGCGTAATGCGCGCCCTGGGCTCACCGGCGCGCGTCAGCTCTAGCATGAGGGAGAATCCCGTTGAGCTCAAGGAGCGTGCCGTCTCGGCGGCCCTTGCGCGCCTTGCGGGCTCACATGATGCGCGCGACGCTGTGCGCGAGGCCGGCGACCCAATGCTCGCCTTTGTGTGCTCGATGGCAGCGGCGGCCTCCCGCTCCTCGCACGTTCTCCTTGCCGGCGGCACGCAGATGCTCGCAGCGCTAATGCTCTCGCGAAGGATCTGCAGTCCGCGCGATGGGGCGATCGCGCTGGCCACCACGAGCTATGTCATCCAGGACGCCTCGGCGAACTTTGCCGAGATTGCGCAACTCGAGTCGATTCCGGCAATATGCATAGACCCCGGCCTTGCCTCATCGCGAGTCGACGGCCTGAGCGCGTTTGCCAACGGTCACGCAAAGGAGGGCGCCGGTGCTGGCGGCGCAATGGTTGCTGCCGTCATGGGCCGTGGCGTGGATGCGGGCTCCATTTGCCCACTAGCAGAGGCCGAGTATGCGCGCGCTATCTCACGGTGACTGACTTTGCGAGGTTTCTTGGGTGGTCGGGATCCGTGTCGCGCTCGAGCGCAGTATAGTATGCGACAAGCTGCGCGGGGATGATCCCTATGATCGGATATATCCACTCTGCGCACTCGGGAATGCCAATCCACTCGTCATACTCGTCGGCATCATGCGTGTCTATTCCGATCGTGCGCCCGCCGCGCGCGCGTATCTTGGCGGCGTCGGCTAGCGCGTCGGCGTGCGTTGGCCCCGGCGGGTTTATGACGATTACGCGCGAGTCCTCGCCGAGGAGCGCAAGCGGGCCATGCTTTAGCTCCCCGCCGGGCATGGCCTCGGCATGTATGTATGCGAGCTCTTTTAGCTTTAGGGCCGCCTCGGAGGCGATCGCATAGTGAATGCCGCGCCCGAGCACATACACGTCACTGACATCGCGTAGTCCGGCCGCTACTGCCCTGGCCTGCGCCTCGCAGCGCAGCGCCTCGGCCATTGCGCCCGAGACTGCCCCCATGTCCACGCGCGACCCCCCTAGGGCCGCCGCTATCCTGTGCAGCGCGGCAAGCTGTGACGTAAAGCTCTTTGTTGCCGCAACGCCGATCTCCGGCCCACAGTCCATCCTGACCGTGCGCGATGACTCGCGCGCAAGGGACGAGGACGGGTGGTTGACAAGCGAGATGATCCCGAGGCCCGCATCCCCTGCAAGGCGTGCGGCCTCTAGCATGTCAGCACTCTCGCCGCTCTGCGATATGGCGAGCATGACGCCGCCGGAGAGCGAGGTCGCATGGACGGGAAACTCGCTGGCCACGATCACCTCTGCCCTTATGCGCGCATGGCTTGAGAGGATGTGCTTTGCGACTAGTGCTGCATTGTGGCTCGTTCCGCTGCCCACAATGTAGACGGTCCTGGCCTCGCGAAGCGCCGCTGCTGCGGCCTCGATGGAGGCCTCATCCCCGCCTGCGCCCATTATGGCCTCTGGCTGCTCTGATATCTCCTTTAGCGTATAGTGCGCATAGTCCCCCTTGTATATGCCGGCAAGCTCGCGCGAGACCTTTGTCACGCGCATCTCTGCGGTGTTGCCATCAGCATCGTAAACTGCCGGCCCATCGCCGTCTATCACGACAAAGTTTCCGTCACCGACGTAAATCGCGTCATCGGTATACTCTACAAACCCGAGCACGTCGCTTGCCACATAGTGCTCGCCATCGCCCACGCCGATGATGAGCGGCTCGCGCCTCCTTGCGGCCACGATCGTGCCGTCATCAAATATTGCGGCAAACGTATAGTGTCCCTCAAGCGCATTGGCAGTGCGCATGATTGCCTCCTTGGCCCCGCCCTCGCCGTCGAGCTCGGACTCGAGGAGGTTTGCGATGACCTCGCTGTCCGTCTCGCTCCTGAACGCAAACCCGCGCGCGCGCAGCGACTCCCTCAGCTGCACAAAGTTGTCTATGGAGCCGTTATGGACTATGGCGACGCGCCCGCCGCTTGATGCGTGCGGGTGCGCATTGGTGTCAGTTGCTGCCCCCTGCGTTGCCCATCTCGTGTGGCCCACGCCGGCGTTGCCGGGAAGCTCGTCTAGGCGCAGCGACGCGTTGACGCCGTCGACCCTGCCGACGCCCTTTTTGACGAGTATCTCCCCGCCCGAGCCAGTCGCCACGCCCACGCTGTCATACCCGCGATACTCCATGCGGCGCAGGCCGCCGACTAGGACGCGCGCGGCGGCGCGACTGCCACTGTATCCTATTATCGAGCACACGCGCGCAGAGGCTCAAGCCACGCCGTTAAGTGTATTTGCGCACATTGCCGCCCGCACGGGCCACAAGGCCGGTCTGCCATGCGCAACTGTGCACTAGAATGCCCGTCAGGACGCTGTAGTCTGCTCTTTGGGCGCCTCGGCCGTGCCTTGCCCTGCTGCCGGATCGGGCGCTGTGGTCTCCTCGGCCGTGCCTTGCCCTGCTGCCGGATCAGGGACCGTGGTCTCCTCTTTGGGCGCCTCGGCTCCCCCCGCCGTGCCGGACTCTGGGGTCGCTGCCCCTGATGCTCCGGCATCGGCGCGCTGCAGGCCAGCGGCTGCTCCGGGATCTGTCGAGCCGGCGGCGCCTGGCTCGTCCTCACCATCTTCTGCCTTTGGCCTTGCGGCCTCTTCCTTTGCGAGCCTCTTGTTTGCCTCAAGAACCTCGGCTAGCGGAGAGCCGGGCAGGAGGCGCACGTCGTCCTCCTCATCCACTGTGACAGTGTACGACGGTATGTCAACGATCCGCTCGCCTATCATAACGTGACCATGCACGACGGCCTGGCGCGCCTGGTACGGCGTCCTAAAGTCCATCTTTTTCATCACGATGCTCTGGAGTCGGCGCGCAAGAACGTCATTGACCTGCAGGTTTAGCACGTCATCGAGGCTCGAGCCGGGCTTTACTAGGCCCACCCTCTCTAGTGAGTTTATGAGTATCGGCTCGCGCTCTCCCCTGACCTCCTCGCCTAGCGCGAGAAGCGATCGGGCCTGCTGCCTCAGGCGCGAGAGCTCGGTTCGGGCCTTCCACAGTTCGCGCTTTGTTCGCAGGCCAAAACCGCCAAGTGTCTTTAGCTCGTCCATCTTTAGGTCATAGTTTAGCGGCCTCTTTGGCTTTCTCCAGACCTTTCTTGGATATCTTGGATCGCCCATGTCTCCCTACTCCTTTTTGGCCTCCGGTGCGGCCTTTGTGTCAGGAGCCTTTGCGGCGCCCTCGGCCGGCGCGGCAGCTCCGGCATCGGCGCCCTCGGCCGGCGCGGCGCCGACGGCAGTGACATCACCGGTCTTTGCGGGCTGGACCTTGCCGCCCTTTGCGACGCCGACTGCACCGCCCTTGCGACCCGTCGTGCGCGTCCGCTGCCCGCGAACCTTTAGGCCGTACGTGTAGCGGTACCCGCGCCAGCTGCCAAGGGCCTTTTCGCGCTCAACGTCGCCCCTCACGGTAAACTCGATATCAGAGGTCAGGAGGTGCAGGTCCTTGCCCGTCTCCATGTCCCTCCGGCGGTTGAGGAACCATATGGGGAATCCGGCCTTTATTGGGTCCTTTATGAGCGCCTCGATCCTCGCGACGTCGGCATCTGCGACAAGGCCCATGCTAGTCGACGTGCTGATGCCCAGCGTGTCAAGAACCGCCAGGGCAAAGCTGCGCCCAACGCCCCTCACCTGGGTCAGGCCGACGAGAATCTTCTTGTCGCCGGGTATGTCGTTGCCGACGATCCTCACAATATGGTTGTACTCTTGGGCACTCAAGCGTGCGCACGCCCACGCGACCCGTTAAAAACCCTATCGGGGGGTCGTGACTAGATGGGTAGCCCGGCCCAGATTCGAACTGGGGTCGAGGGCTCCAAAGGCCCCCATGCTTGACCACTACACTCGGCGGAAACTGTTCCTCTACCGGGCTGCCGGCTTGACCGGCCCCAAAACGTCCCCCTAAATGACACTTCCCACGCCGCTCAGCGCGATATGCCCATGGCAGTGGCCAGGACGTCATATGGGTCGACCATCGACGAGCGTGCCCTCGCCGCGCGGGCCTCATGGGCGGAGCGCGGCGAGGCCAGGAGCCTCCTTGCCGCGGCCCCTATGGCGCGCGCGCCGCGTGCGCGCACGGCCAGGCGCGTGCGCACAATGTACCTCTCATAGTGGTTTGGGACGGCATCAAAGGAGATGGTCGGCACGCCGAGGAGGGCCGCCTCTGATGTCATCGTGCCGCCCGAGCCGACGAACAGGTCGGCATTCTCGAGGAGGTACTTGCCATCAAAGCGCATCGCCATGACGCGCACGCCCCCTGGCACGCTTGCGCGAAGGCGCTCGAGCTGTGGCCTGTACCTCGCAAGGACCACGACGCGCGCGCCATCTATGCGGCGCAGCTCGCGGATCGTCGGCAGGATCGACGGAGCGCCCGAGACGTATGCGGCCTCCTCCTCAACGGGCCTCACGAGTATCATCTGTCCGCCGTTTGTGGGCGGGAGCTTTCCGGATCGCGCCGCGCGTCGCATGACCGTCTGTGCCCCGTCTATTGCCCTGTACTGTATGACATCGCGCGGCGCTATTCCAAAGCGCACCAGCTCGCGCCTCGGTATGACCCACGGAACCATGACCTTGTGCAACAGCGGCACGGTCAGGCGCATCGCAGCCGTGGCATGCGGCGCGTCAGTGAACGCATAGTGCCTTACGCCGAGCCCAAAGGAGACGCGTGCGGCCTCTGGCGAGCAGCAGCTGACAGTCGCCTCTGGGGCAAACTTGCTGACGGGATCAAAGAGGAGGCGCATCCTCTCGGTGCTCGCGAGAAGCTTTTGCGCCCTGTCGGCTCCCCCGTGCCTGCCGACTATGCGCATGTCAAACCCGCGAATCCTGGCCAGGCTCGTGGCCTGGTCATAGCGCCTTGACGTGCAGAGAACCCTGTGGCGGCGTCTCAGCCTCTTGATCATGGGCTCAAAGAACACCACCTGCTTTGGCGTGAGCACGTCAAACCAGATCCTCAATGTGCGGCGGACATATCACCGCATTTAAATAAGTTTTTTTGGGCGGCGCGCCGAGGGGGTGCGCGATTGGCAAAGACGAAGGTTGTTGTGTATGGGCTGAGCACAGAGGGCTACTCGGTCGCGTGCCGCATGGCCCTCGCCGGCGGTGCTGTCAGCATAATAGACGAGGCGACGCCCTCGGCGATACCGCTCACGCCAGAGATCGCCAAGACGTACCCCACGGTGGCGGCGATAACCGAGGATGAGCCCATACTCCCGACGGCGCCAGTCAACGAGACGATAGCAGATGCGGACTATCTCTTTTTTGGGCCGCAGATGCGCAAGTCTGGCCAGGACACGAGGACCGAGCTGAGCTCAAAGTTCAAGGACGCGGCCTCGGCGATGGGCAAGGGAACGTCGTTTGTCTATTGCGCCCCAACGGGCATTGGCGGCAACAACGAGAACATATCGCTCCTCGAGCACATGACGGGCCACGAGGCGGGCCACTCAATGTCGTACTTTTACTGCCCGCTCGGGGAGGCCGGCAGCGTGCCCGGGGAGATTGGCTCGTACACCGCAAAGGTCGATGAGCGACTCGATGCGCTCCTGTCGACCAAAAAGGGCGCGCCACGGCAGATTGCGCTTGGGGCAGCCGAGCGGTTTTACGCAGTCAGTGTCCTGTCGCGGTTTGCGCGAATGTGCAGCGTGATAGAGGTGTGCCGCAACGTGCAAGACGACGAGACGCGCAGCGCACTGGCAACTGACGAGGTGAGCTCGCTATATCTCCATGACATGATGAGGGACATGTACGACCTCCGGTCACTCTCGTCCTCCTTTGAGGGAGCCGGCACGCTTGCGTACCTTGTCAACGGCGGCATAAAGGGAATCGAGGGATACATCAAGCGCCTGACCGGAGAGGTTCGCGCGACGCTAAAGAGGCGGGAGCTAAAGGCGGCGCGCACAAGGGTCGCAATATCGTGGACGCTTGACAAGTACGAGATGCGCGGCGAGCGCATGGACACGCGCCTGCACCTAGTGTCGCGCCTGCGTGACTATATCGGGGATGTCGGACTGCTCGGCGACTCTACACCTGACGTGTTTGACAGCGACAAGACGCTCATCGTCATTGCGTGCTCGGAGCGCGACACAAGGGACATTCCCAAAAATGACGGCGAGACCATAGTGATAAGGGCAAACCCGCTATTCGAGTCCAGCTGATGGCACATGCGGCAATCGCGCCGCGCCGTTCGTCCAAACCACGCCGTGTCGATCCACACAATGCCCAAACGAGGGACGCCCACGTGCCATGCCCTGGAACATCAGAGGCGTCTCACCCTTTGGCACGTGTCTGTGGCATACACGCGCAAACCCTCCCCTCCTTGTGTGTAACATTCAAGTACTCCATAGCGCATGTCTGTCTGTTGAAAAGCCGGACTGCGATGCCTGATCCACTGCTCGCCGATAACCAAATGACCGTAGCGTTTCTCAAGGAGCGCGCAGGGGGGAACGCAAAAAAGATCGCCGATATTGAGGCATGGGGCGAGGCACGCCAGAGGCGAGTCGACGCACTGAACCGCTTCACCGGGCTACTCGAGAGTAATGGCGTGTATGAACAGCCCGGTGGACGAATGAGCAGGATCACCATGGAATTTGCCACCAACGTGTGTTTTGCCATAGCGACCAAGCACGGCCTTGATGACATGGGATACACGTTTAATGACAGCGAGTCCGGCCCAATCTCGGCCAATCTGTACCTTGACCTCCAGGCCGTAAACCCCACGCGCGTCGAGTCTCCCACTGGCCTGTTTGCCAGTCCAGAGAATGAGGAAAAGTTCCTGCAGGACATTGCCGGCAAGGATGTCTATGAGCTTGGCCGACTGGCCAGAACACTTGTGATCGAAGAAAGATATCGTATCTATGACAGGCCGAGAAGGGTTCGCAGATGACAAGATGTCCCGAGTCATACACTGTCGCCATGTTGTGCATGCGCACAACCCCAGCTAGTGTGAGATGATCGTGCCATGCGAATGGCGTGCGGTTCACGTGAGCCACGAGAGGGCACGTTAGGCACAACTTCTGTTATTATTGCGGCAATTACTGCGGTGCTTATAGTTGCGGTCACGGCAGGAATAGTGCATGACATGGGAACCCTGGGCTCGCTCTTTTCTATACTTGCATTGCCGATCGCGCTGGCCATCTTTTATATCGCCCAAAAACTTCACTTGAGGGCACGGCGATCTCGAGA
The DNA here is from genome assembly GCA_963693095.2 of Cenarchaeum sp. GTDB lineage: Archaea > Thermoproteota > Nitrososphaeria > Nitrososphaerales > Nitrosopumilaceae > JAHRAL01. The sequence continues at coordinate 1,383,522 of OY843768.1, read as the reverse complement.
GGCCGTGTTGCGAGACAGGGACGCCAGAAACATGGATCAGTTGTTTGCCACAATTGATCTGTGCCGTACGCTTGTGCAGGGCACAATGAGGTCTGGAACGCAATCATCCGCCCCTGACAGTATGACCACAATGCGTCATATAACCGAAAACATTGGAATTGTTCGAGCACAGCACGGCAATCTGTTGAGCCATGACGGTTCATTTGTTGCAGAAAGGATCAGGGATACGGCACTCGCCGCAATCATCGCCGGAAATTCCTGCACAAAAGCCACACTCCTTTACATGGATCGCAGTCTTGTCCAGCTTGAGGATGCGATGCTGCGCCTGGATGATCCGCAGTTGGTGGGGCTCAGGAGACGCGAGGCTGATGCCGGCAGTCACATGCCCGAGTAGCGGCATGTGGCGGATTTAGGATCTCCATGGCCACAAAGGGAACCGGCCTCTTGTGAGATGTCGTGCGGATGCCATCTGGCATGGTGCGCCAATCAGAGCATACGGGTTATGGCCATGTCTGATGGCCCCCGTCCTGCTGCAAGCCTGGCCGGACGCACGCCACAAGCTATAATTATGCGCAACTTGTGCCCAATGTCGTGCAAGGAGAGCCTGCCCGAGACGATGCCGAGCATGGGGATTGCGCCTGTGGCGACGGGGGCACGCATGAGGAACCTGTGCGTGTTCGTGTCATGGAGCCCGATGAGGGCGGCGAGACCGTGGAAGGTGCGGCAGGGGAACCCGCCGAGCCTGCCGCGGCTCCGCTGGGCGAGTGCGAGGATCGCCTGCAGAGGGCAATGGCGGACCTCGAGAACATGCGACGCAGGGCAGAGCACGACGTCTCGATGCGCGTGGCCTCTGCAGTGGAGCCGATTATGGCCGAGCTCGTCAACATACGCGACGACCTTGCGCGTGCGCGCGACGCGTCATCAGGCGCAGACGCCTCTGGCCTTGAGGGGATACTAAAGAACACTGATGCGCTCTTGGCCCGAAACGGCGTGACAGAGATCGAGGCGATAGGCGAGCCATTTGACCCGCTAAAGCACGAGTCCGTGCGCGTAGTCGTTGATCCGGCGCTAGATGACGGGACGGTGACGAGCGTGGCTCGCAAGGGATATATTTGCCATGGCCGCGTCTTGCGACCGTCACTAGTGGCAGTATCGAGGAGAGTGGGAGAGCAAGATGGCTAAGATTGTGGGAATTGACCTTGGAACGAGCAACTCTGCGGCCGCCGTGATGATGGGCGGCAAGCCCACTATTGTGCCGGCCGCCGAGGGGACAACTGCCTACGGCAAGGCCTTCCCGTCTGTCGTCGCGTTCACGAAGGAGGGGGATCTCCTAGTCGGAGAGCCGGCACGGCGCCAGGCCGTCAGCAACGCTGACGGAACCATCGTGGCCGTCAAGAGAAAGATGGGCACCGATGACACAATAGCGATTCACGGCAAAGAGTACAAACCACAGCAGATATCCGCATTTATCCTCCAAAAGATCAAAAAGGACACCGAGGCGTTCACCGGAGACAAGGTCGAAAAGGCCGTCATCACCGTTCCGGCATACTTTGATGACAACCAGCGCCAGGCGACCAAGGACGCCGGCACGATAGCGGGCCTTGATGTCGTGCGAATAATCAACGAGCCCACGGCCGCTGCCCTGACGTATGGACTTGACAAGGAAAAGCACGATCTCAAGATCATGGTCTTTGACTTTGGCGGCGGCACGCTTGACGTCACGATAATGGAGATGGGCGGCGGCGTGTTTGAGGTCATGAGCACGTCTGGTGACACAAAGATTGGGGGCACTGACATGGACAAGGCGATCATCACGTATGTCATTGACGAGTTCCGCAAAAAGGAGGGAATAGACCTCTCGACTGACACGACTGCCTCGACGCGCGTGCGTGAGGCCTCCGAGAAGGCAAAGATCGAGCTCTCAAGCGTCATGGAGACAGAGATCAACCTCCCGTTCATCGCGCAGGACCCGTCCGGCCCCAAGAACCTCGAGGTTCGCCTCACGCGCGCAAAGCTCGAGGAGCTCATACGCCCCATAGTCGAGTCGACGCGCGCGTCCATAGAAAAGGCACTCGCCGACTCCAAGCTCCAGGCCTCAGGCATCAACAAGGTGATCATGGTCGGCGGCCCGACGAGGATCCCGCTAGTGCGCAAGTTTGTCGGCGAGGTCATGGGACACGAGCCCGAGTCCGGCGTTGACCCAATGGAGGCCGTCGCGATGGGGGCAGCCGTGCAGGCCGGCGTCATTGCCGGTGACGTGACAAGTGACATCGTTCTCCTAGACGTCACCCCGCTGACACTTGGGATAGAGACAGTCGGCGGCGTGCGCGAGCCGCTAATAGAGCGCAACACGACAATCCCCACGTCAAAGAGCAAGGTGTTCACGACTGCAGCGGACAACCAGACTGCCGTGACGATCCATGTGGTCCAGGGCGAGAGGCCAATGGTCGCAGACAACGTCTCACTCGGAAGCTTTAACCTCATGGACATGCCTCCCGCGCCGCGCGGCGTGCCGCAAGTCGAGGTAAAGTTTGACATTGACGCAAACGGGATCATCAACGTGACGGCAAAGGACCTCGGCACACAAAAGGAGGCGACTATAACGATCGAGTCGAGCACAAAACTCTCTGATGACGAGATAACAAGGCTGCGCGAGGATGCGGACAAGCACTCCGAGGAGGACAGGAAAAAGAAGGCGCGCGTGGACCTAAAGAACGAGGCAGAGTCGTTCATCTATACGGTTGAAAAGATGATCAACCATGATCTCAAGGACAAGGTTCCGCAGGAAAAGGGCGCCAAGATATCCGAGTCGATCCGCGAGCTGCGCGAGTCACTCGAGCGCGACTCTGAGGACGTGCAGGCGCGCCTAGACGCGCTGCGGACCATAGTCAACGAGGTGACCACAGAGATATACAAGAATGCAGCCCCACCGCAGGGCGGTGCGGGTGCCGGAGGGGAGCAGTCTGGAGCAGGGCCCGGCGACGGCGCGGCTGCAGCTGACGACGGCAATGCCGCCGATGCCGGCACTGCAGGTGACTCCAATGCAGATGACGCCAATGCAGATGACGCCGAGACTTCGCGTCCGGCCGACGGCTCTGACCCAAAGTAGGCGCGCGCGCCTCCAACAAAAGCGTATATACGGCAACGCGCCGGCGCTCGCGCAGCGGGGTGGGGAAGTCAGACCACAACAGGGACAAGGTCATCCCGGCGGGCTCATAACCCGCAAATCAGTAGTTCAAATCTACTCCCCGCTATAAAATCCATCCACTTGCCAGTGTGCGCGGCTGCGCACGTGCGCCGGCCGCGCGGTGGGCCGGCCTCGAGAGGTGCCTCTGGGCCGAGGGCAGCGCGACGTGGGCTCCGGTGCGCACGGTGCGACGAATCTCGACTGCCTCCTTTTTGCCCGACGTTCCCCCGCAGCGCACGCACCTATACCCCTGGCCAACTCCGGCGGACTTCATTCGCTTGCCGCACGCGACGCACATCTTGTTGGCCTCGCGCACCAGCCGCACCAGCCGCAAGACCTCGATCGTCTCGACATTGAGTGTGCGTCCCCTTGACTGTGTCGCGCGCCGCACGCCGCCGCCGAGGCGGACATGGTCACCGCGCGCCAGCGCGCGCGCAACACTGCCCAGGCCGGTGGGGTGATACACCATGCATGTGATCCGCGGGCCGCCGCATGACACCTCGAGGCGCACATGGCCGCCGCCGATGTTCTCTGGTTCGCTTGCGAGCGTGCCCTCTATGGTTCCTGACTCGTGTGCGCGCAGTGCGCGCGCATCTAGCGCGTGGGCCAGGTGGTCGCCGGTTCCCTGGTTTGATGCAAAGACCATGTGGCCAAGCGGGCTCTCGCCGCGTATGTGGCCACTTGCAGCAATGATCGAGCGGGCATCCTCGCCGCGGATTCCGTATAGCACGGGATCAGGGCCATGCGGGGCGACTAGGACGCGATCGCGCGCGGCGTCATAGCTGTTAAACGTGGAGGGAAACGTCCGCTCGTGCATCTCGCGCACGCTCTGCCCCTCTATTGCGCGCTCCGTGCCGACCCTGTCCGGTCTCCTGTATGCGAGGAGCTCCATTGTATAGTCGCCTAGCCTGTACCCTATTGCGCTTATCGCGCCGACAAGACCCTGACCGTTTCCAAGCGAGTGGCACTCTAGGCCCCAGCGTGATGCCATGCGCCTTGCGCGCTCGCGCGGGATGACGCGCCAGAGCGCCTCGTGCGCAAACTCGGAGAGGGCCGCAGGCACGGCCTCGGACTCGAGGAAGGCAAGCCCAGGGTTTGCCCCGCTGGCCGTCTCGGAGCCGTCTCGGACCATCTCCACGATCTTGCGCCTTGCGCCCTGCGCGTCATGCGTGAGCACGCTCAGGCCCACTGCGCCGTTCCCGCGCGTCCTCCACGGCACGTTTGGGTTTAGCCTGATGAGGCGCGGATATTGGGCAATCTCGTCACCGCGCGCCCTGAGCTCCCCGGCAATGCGATATGCCAGGTATGTGGTGCACATTCCTAGCCTAGAGTCCGTGTCATCGATGCCCACCCTGAGGACGGTTCTTGCCATCTCCGCGGGCTCACAGCCGAGCCCGGATTTTTGGATTGCCCCCGGCCTGCCCTAGGCGTGCGCGTGTGGTATGTTTTTTAGGCCCAAATGGGGCCAATGTGGCATTGTCAGAGGCAGAAGCGCAGGCAGGCACGACTGAGACGGCGCAGTCCCTAGAGGAGCCCACGCCAGTTGAGGATCCCGCCGCAGCAGCGGGGCAGGAGGCCACTGCCGTGGATGCCGCCGAGGGCGGAGAGCAGGAGGCCACTGCCGTGGATGCCGCCGAGGGCGGAGAGCAGGATGCAGCGTCGGCCGCCGAGGGCGCCGAGGCGACTCCGGCTGCGACACCAAAGACAGACCGTGAAAAGTGGGCGATCGCGCACATCTTTAGCAGCTATAACAACACGATAATCCACATGACTGACCTCACGGGCGCCGAGACCGTCTCGATAAGCTCTGGTGGCAACCACGTGAATGCCGACAGGTACGAGTCCTCGCCGTTTGCGGCAATGAAGGCTGCCAACACGGTAGTCGAGGCGGCTCGCTCCAAGGGGTTCACCGCGCTGCACATACGCATACGCGCCGTCGGCGGTGTCGGCTCGCGCGTGCCCGGCCCCGGCGCACAGGCGGCGATCCGCGCACTCGCGCGCGGCGGCTTCAAGATAGGACGCATAGATGACGTCACGCCAATACCGCATGACATGACGCGCAAAAAGGGCGGCAAGCGCGGCCGGCGCGTCTAGTCTGACGACCGCGATATCCTGCCGGTACACCCACGCGACTCAAAATAGTCTGACATGAACGAGTCAAGCTTTTCTGCGTCCTTGCCGCGATAGCGCCGGATCATGTCTGCAAACTTTGCCTCGATCGCATCAGCAAGCGTGTCATCAATGTGCAGGCTAAAGAACGTCCAGCCCATGCTTGCCGACTCGGGACCAATATTGTATGCGCCGGCCGATCCACACTCTGTGTGCATGTGCGACATTGCGCGCCGGATCGACAGCCGGTCATCTGGCCCACTTGTCGTCTTTATGTCGTATGTTAGTGCCATCTAACCCACGTCATCAGGCCGTGCCCTGGCGGCTCCAAGCTTGTCAGACAGCGAGACGAGCTTGCCGTCGCTCTCCACGCTTATGCGCGTCTGCAGCCTCACGTGTATTCCGATTGCCCTGAGAAGCTCCATGAGATCACCGCCGCTGATCGTCTCGCGCAGCTCGCCGGACTCGACGAGCTCGCCGAGCTTTGAGACTACTATGGCCATCTCGCGCGGCCACTGGGCCTCGGCGTTCTGAAGGACCTCTAGTCCGCGGTGCCCGAGACGCGCGACTAGAATGTCGCGCGCGCTGCGTGCGGGCTTTTGGGAATCGCCGCTCTCATCAGGCTGCTTTGCCTCGACGGCGGCCTCGCGCGCGACGTTCTTGCGCATCTCGGCCATCCTCCTTGCCATGAGCGACTCTAGCTCGGCGTCCGGACCGCTCATCCCTTGATTACCCCCATCGGGACGAGCTTGGCGACCTTTGTGGCTATGCCGAGATCGTGTGACACGGACACGACGCGATCAACGTCCTTGTAGGCCTGCGGGGCCTCCTCGACGAGGCCCTCGCGCGTCATCGACTTTACAAACACGCCTGCGCTCCGGAGCTCGCCCCTTATCTGCTCCTCGGTATAGTCGCGCCTCGCCTTTGAGCGCGACATTGTCCGTCCGGCCCCATGCGCAGTGGATCCAAACGTCGACTCCATTGCGCCGGGCTTGCCCAAAAGGACCCAGCTCGCAGTTCCCATCGAGCCGGGCACCAGGACGGGCTGGCCCAGGTCACGATACCTTGCGGGAACCTCGGCGAGCCCCGCCGGAAACGCGCGCGTTGCGCCCTTTCGGTGCACAACGACGCGGCGCCTCTGCCCGTCGACCTTGTGCTCCTCGACCTTTGCAATGTTGTGAGACACGTCATACACGAGCTCGAGCTCGTCCTCGCCGGCGTCAAAGATCCTCGAGAACGACTTGCGCGTCCAGTCGGTGATCATCTGCCTGTTGCTCCACGCAAAGTTGAGCGCAGCGCACATTGCGCCACGATACGCCTCTCCCTCCTCTGACGCGTTTGGCACGCACGCAAGCTCTCGATCACGCAGCGATATGCCGTACTTTGTGAGTGCCGTCTCGGACACCCTTAGGTAGTCGCTGCAGACCTGGTGGCCAAACCCGCGCGAGCCGCAGTGCGTGAGCACGGTCACCTGGCCCACCTCAAGGCCCATGCGCTTGGCGGCCTCCTCATCGTGAATCTCGGCGACACGCTGTATCTCCAAAAAGTGGTTTCCAGAACCGAGGCTTCCAAGCTGCGGCGTGCCGCGCTTTCGCGCCCTGTCTGACACCTTTGCGGGATCAGCACCGGCCATCTGGCCGCCCTCCTCGCACGACTCGGCATCCCCCGAGATCCCGTGCCCGCCGTCCACGGTCCACTCCACCCCGCGAACCATGACTTCGTCGAGCTCATCGCGGGTAAGCCTCATGGTTCCCTTGGAGCCCACCCCGGTGGGTATCGTGTTGAACAGGTCCAGGACGATCTCCTTTAGCCTTGAGCGGACGGCAGCCTCGCCTAGTCCTGTCCGCAGGAGCCTCACGCCGCAGTTGATGTCATAGCCGACGCCTCCGGGGCTTATCATGCCCTCCTCGGCGTCCATGGCCGCAACTCCTCCGACGGGAAACCCATAGCCCTCGTGGCCATCCGGGAGCACGACGCAGCTCCCGACTATTCCGGGCATCGAGGCGACATTAGTAGCCTGCAGTATCGTGCGATCCCGCCTCATCTTTGCGAGGAGCTCCTCGTCGGCAAGTATGCGCACGGGAACCCTCATGCCGTTCTCGGCAGTGGGCTCTATGACGTGTTCTAGGTCGCCGACCTTCTTGGGCACCAGTGCCGACATTGCGTATGCGTGCGCAGGCGATCTTGCAATTTAAACCATGGGCCGCAGGCGAGCAAACAACCTTTATTTTTACGGCTGCGCGCCGCTGCGGCGTTGGCCATTCTGCCCATAGACTCTGGAAGGTACGGCACGCCAGAGATGCTCGCCGTGTTTGGAGAGCAGCGCAAGATCGACTACCAGGTCCAGGTCGAGGGGGCCGTGGCCGCAGCGCAGGGAGATCTGGGCATAATACCCAGGGCAGCCGCACGCGAGATCTCGCGCGTGGCAAGGCGCGTGCGCATCACGCCACGCCGAATTGCCGCCCTTGAGGCAAAGACAGACCATGACACAGCAGCCCTCGTCCAGGCCCTCTCTGAAAAGTGCGCCGCGCACGCAAGGCCGTGGATTCACTATGGGCTCACTAGCAACGACCTGGTGGACACGAGCAACTCGATGCAGATGCGCGACGTGCTGGCGATCCTGCAGCCGCGCGCGATCCGCCTGGCCCTCGCGCTGGCCCGCCGCGCCAGGCAGTACCGGCGCCTTCCGGCCGTGGGAAGGACGCATGGCCAGCACGCGAGCATCATACCGTTTGGGCTAAAGTTCGCAAACTGGGCTGCTGAGATGTCGCGCCATGTCGAGCGCCTCGAAGAGTCAAAAAAGCGCATCCTCCTGTGCAAGACGCTCGGCGTGGTGGGAACGGGCTCGCTTATGGGCGCGCGCGCCGTGCGCGTCCAGAGGGCAGTCGCGCCCCGCCTCGGCCTCGTTCCAGTCGACGTGGCAACGCAGGTCGTCCCGCGCGAGCGCCATGCCGAGTACGTCTTTGCCCTCTCGCTCCTCGGCACGACCCTTGAAAAGATCGCAGTCGAGGTGCGCAACCTGCAGCGAACCGAGATACGCGAGGTCGCCGAGAGGTTCCGCAAGGGACAGATGGGGAGCAGTGCGGTTCCCGTAAAGCGCAACCCGACCAAGAGCGAGCGAGTCACGTCACTGGCGCGCCTGCTGCGCAGCAACGTTGGCATCACACTCGAGAACGTCGCCCTCTGGCACGAGCGCGACCTCTCAAACTCGGCCAACGAGAGGTTTGTCCTCCCGACTGCCGCAATACTGGCCGACGAGATGATAGTGACGATGACTCGCGTCATCGACGGCATGAGCGTCGATGCCGAGCGCGTGGGCAAAAACCTAGAGGCCACGCGCGGGCAGGTCTTTGCCGAGTTTGTCCTCGAGGCACTCGTCAAAAAGGGCGTGCCGCGCATGGTCGCATACCGTGACGTCCAGCGCGTCGCCTTTGCGGCGAGTGCTGCCGGAACGGACTTTGCAGCGGCAGTCACGTCTGATGCGGCAATGTCCTCGCACCTCAGCGCAGCCGAGATTGCCGCGATATTTGTGCCTGACAGGCACCTGGGCGCCGCGCCATCGATAATAGACTCTGTGTGCCGCTCGGTGGCCAGGATGGCCGAGCGCCACTAGCGCCGCATCACGGCGTGTATCCCGCTGCCGTACTGGAGCGCCTTTTTGCGGCTGTATGCTGACTTTGGCGGGACGCCAACACGCTCGGCTGTGCGCCGGACGATGTGCTTTCGCAAGAGGTCGCCGGATCCGGCAATCTTGTCGGCTAGTGGGACGCGCATCGCGTATGCGACAAACTCCTCTGAGAGAAGCGGCTGCACAACTCGCACGCCGTGCGTGCCGGCCACATCGCTGACTGCGCGCATCATGCGCCTCTCTGCGTCGACCTTTGCGCGCATCATCTCGATGATCGCCTCCCCGTCGCCGGCGATCCGGCGGTACGCGTCATATCCGCAAAAGAGCTCGTCAATGCCGTTTGCCGTGATCACCTGCGCGATTCCCAGCGTGGATGCAAGGCGCGCGACGCGCTCAAAGGCCACACAGTTCTCCCTCCACGACAGGCTGCGCTCCCCAATGATGCCGTCGACCTTGCGCGAGGAGGCCACAATGTCATCGGGGCTGATCTCTAGTGCGCGGCGCTCGATGCCCATGAGTCCGGCAATGTGGGCAGCAAAGCGCATGTCGCGCGAGCCGGCAGTTCCTATGGTGAGGAGAACGGGCTGCAGGCCCATGTCTGCGCACGCATGGGCGACTAGCGCGCTGTCAACGCCGCCAGAGAATGCCACTGCGGTGCCATTGCACGGATCGGCGCGCGCAATGGCGCTGCGCACATTTGCCCATAGCTCATCTGCGGCATCACCTGCCATGTCGTCGCGGTCCCACGCTATACCTGAAACACGTCAGAGCTCTTTTTTGGAGTCGACGTTGCAGGATTTGCCGTGTCCATCGCCTCGGCGAGTTTTACGAGCTCGGGTTTTGCGAGGATTTGCGCGATCAGCTCCAGCTCGGCTGCTGACCTGATGACGACTCCGCGCTTTTTGGTCGACGAGCCAGACGCGTCCACGGGGTTTATCTCGATTGCCAGCGTGGGCGGACGGCTCTTGTACTGTGGCATCCTGACTATCATGACGCCCTCGATGCTCGTCCTCGTCTTCTCCCAGTCTGCGCCGTCGGCGAGTATCTTTGCTAGCCTCTCGCCCCTGGCCTGCTCCTCTCCGGACATGGCGCACCCCCACGCGGCGGAGCTTAAAATTGTTTGGGGCGCCGGCGGCAATCGTGCGCACAAGGGTTAAAGTTGCGCCGCACAGGCCGTGGAGCCAATGGCATCGGTGGCATTTCACGGGGGCGTAGGCGAGATTGGCGGCAACAAGTTCCTCGTGCGCGACGGGGAGACCTCGATAATGATGGACTTTGGGATGAGCTTTGCAGCCGAGGGGCGCTACTTTTCCGAGTACAGGAAGGCTCGGGCCTCCAATATACTCCTTGACATGTTTGCGCTGGGCCTCCTCCCGCGCATAGACGGGCTCTATCGCAAGGACTATGCCGAGCACATGGGCGTCGAGTGGGCAGAGGAGCCGCCTGTTGACGCCATTGTCCTGACGCATGCGCACATTGACCACTGCGGATACCTCGGCTATGTCAGGGAGGACATTCCCGTATACTGCACAAAGGCCTCCGAGCTTATCATGAGGTGCTTTGATGACACGGGCAAGGATCACCAGCTTGCCACCCTGCGTACAAAGTTTGTCTATAGCGACAGGTCAAAATGGACACGCCTCACAAGGGACAAGCGCGAGCGCGAGATTCGCACCATGGAGAGCGGCAAAAAGTTCCGCGTCGGCGACATTGAGGTCGAGCCCTGGGAGGTCGATCACTCGCTTCCCGGCGCGTGTGCGCTAATTCTTCACACGTCATCTGGCACGCTGGCAAACACGGCCGACCTGCGCTTCCACGGCCGGCGCGCAAAGTCGACTGAGCGCTTTGTCAAGCGGGGAGCCAAGACCGGAGTTGATCTCCTGCTTTGTGAGGGCACGAGAATATCAAACAAGCCTGACACGCCGGCAAGGACAGAGGAATGGATTGAGACAGAGGCTGCCTCGATCATGGAGTCCACAGACGGCCTTGCCATGTGCGGATACCCGATGCGCGACCTCGACAGGCTCCACTCGCTCTATCTTGCGGCAAAGGCGGCCGGAAGGATGCTAGTTGTGGACATGAAGCAGGCATACCTGCTTGAGCTGTTTGAGACGCACCTTCCGGGAACGTATCCGCGCCTCGACGAGGTGGGCATATTCATAAACCGCGGGTCATGGGGACTAATTGACAAGAACTATCCTGAAGATGCGCTGTCGCGCGACTATGACAAGTGGAAGCGCGACTTTTTGAACCACCCAAGTCGCCTGGACTATCGTGACATCGCAGCAAGCCCAAAAAAATACCTCCACTATTGCGATGACTTTTCGCTCCAGAACCTTATAGACATAAGGCCACCGCAGGGCTCGACGTACATACGATCGCTCACCGAGCCCTTTGATCCCGACATGGAGCGCCAGGAGGGCCAGGTAAAGAACTGGCTTGCCAAGTTTGGCCTCATTGGCAGTGACAGGCAGTGGCACAAGCTCCACGTCTCAGGCCATGGCGACGGGACCCAGATAAGGCGCGTCATCGACGGCCTCAGCGCAGGCCGCCTCGTCCCCATACACACCGAGAGGCAGAACGAAAAGCTCCACCGGACAATGCACGACAATGTCACGTCAGTCATGGTCGGCAAGAGCGTTGACGTGTGATGTTGGAGGGCCCCCGAGGAGAATCGAACCCCTGCCCGGGGATCCACAATCCCCTATACTAGCCACTATACTACGGGGGCCACGCGCGCAATGGGTGAGCAATCCCGTAATTAACCCTTGTCCGCGCCTGCGCGCACCGTCCCCTCTTGCCGGGGCACGCCTCACACGTCCATGGCCTCCTCGTCGTGAACTCGCGCGCCCTGTCCCCTTGCCGCACATGCGGCACACAAGGGCTCGCATGGCTCCCCCTGGCACCTGCTCGACGTGACACGACACGCGGATCTTGCGCACCTGCCTCTGCCATGCGCGTCGGCGCCGAACACTACTTAATGGGGCGCCTACGGCGCGCTGCGCGGTGCAACCATGCCAGAGGGAGCACGCCGGATGCGTCATACGCAGGGCGGCCCACGAAGACCTAATCCCCGTAATAGAGATCAACCTAAAGACTCTTCCAGAGCACTATTCGGACTATTTCTACGAGGAGCTTCTCAAGGACTGCCCAGAGGCGTTCCTGGTGGCCGAGTCTGGCGGCAAGGTCGTCGGATATGTCATCTGCAAGATCGAGCACGGGTTTTCAAACTTTAAGCGCCTCGGCTTTGTCAAAAAGGCGCACCTCGTCTCCATAGCGATACTGCCGGACTCGAGGCGCGCGGGCCTTGGCACGGCACTCGTTGAGGAGGCCATAAACGGAGTCAACCTCAGGTCATGCCACGAGTTTTACCTCGAGGTCAGGTGCAGCAACGTGCGTGCCGTTACCATGTACGAAAAGCTCGGCTTTTCTGTGCGAAGCCGCCAGAACTCGTACTATCGAGACGGCGAGGACGCGTTCATAATGTCAATAGAGACGCAGAACAATCAATAAATACGACCCGTGTGCGCACGATGCGCATGGAGCGGCGTAGCGCGCTTGGCGTGACGATATTTGTGCTGTGCATTGTGGCGTTCTTTGTGTACGCATACCTTCTCATGCTGTCTGAGTGGAGCCCCATAGTGATGCAGCTCTCGGTTCTCATGATTGCCGGCGGGGTTCTTGGCGCAATATCGTGGGTCGGCTACACAATGGCCACAACGCGCAAGATACCGTCGATCGTAGTTCCGATGGATGATGACGAGTCGCCCTAGCAGGGCAGGATCGCATCAACTACTGTCTGGTAATAGCGCGGTCCGACCGGCCTGACTATGCGCGAGTGGGCCACGCCTGTGCCCTGCGGCGCAATGTCGATGAGCTCGCGTGCGGCATTTGGCGCCGCAAGCGACTTTGAGTCGGCATGGACATGAGAGTAATAGTGGATCGTCCCGCCCGGTCGCGTGGCCGCAACTGCAATTTCTAGGAACTCTGCAGACCTCTCTGGCAGGAGCATGAGCGTGCGGTCGGCGACCTCGCGGCTTGACCACGCCGGAACAGCCTCGGCCGCATCGCCGCATGAGGCGATCACCGTGCCGGCAAGCCTGTTGCGCGCAATGTTTGCCGTGCAGAGGTCAATGGCGAGCGGGTTGATGTCGATATTGTGAACGGTGCAGCGCGTGGACTTTGCGGCGACTAGCGAGAACGCGCCAACGCCGCCAAACATGTTGAGGACAGTCTCGCCGTCAGCCGTTAGCGACGCAATGCGCGCCCTCTCGGTGGAAAGGCGCGGGGAAAAGAACGCGCCGGCCACATCGACTTGCATCTCGCAGCCGTGCTCACGGTGGATCGTCACTGTTCCGCCCTCGCCGGCGATGAGCTCGAGATCGCGAGTGCGATAGTCCCCTGACACGTCTGAGACCTGGCAGAACACGCGCGTGGCCCCGCTGGCCTGCGCTAGCACGGCCGTACCAATATCGCGCCGGCGCGCGCGCAGCGCATCGGGTATGCGCACTATGGCAACGTCGCCTATCTGGTCAAAGGACGAGCATAGCGCCTCGGCCTCATCATCGCTGAGCGTGCCGGCTAGCGCACGGCGAAGCGCACGTGTCATGGCTGTGCGTAATAGTTGCTGCCTGATGACTTTTGCTCACGGTCAAGGCGGCTGCCCTGCTTGTTTATCCTTGGGCGCCGTGACCTCTCATCGCGCCTAAACGAGACGCCAAGTGATCCCAAAAAGCGGTTCATCGCCTCAGGTTTTGGCAGCGGTGCGCTGGCGTGGCCAGACCTGCCAGGCTCGCCCTCAAAGACTACCATCGTGTCTGAGACGATATCCATGAGCTGCAGGTCATGGTCTATCACGATGACTGACCTTGCGTGCGATCGCGCAAACCGCTGGATGAACTTTGCGACTGCTATGCGGTCCTCGACGTCAAGAAATGCCGACGGCTCGTCTAGCGCGTACAGGTCTGCCTCCTGGAGGAGGCACGAGGCAACGGCGACCTTTTGGAGCTCGCCGCCGGACAGGCGCCCAATATCCTTGGTGTAGAACTTTGGCAGGCGCAGCGGCGCGGCAATCTGGGACTCGCCGTCACTTCCCTCTATGGGAGCTCCGTGCGCCGCCGAGAGCGCCTCGGAGACGAGCGTGCCCTCGCGAGCCTCCACATACTGGGGCTTGTGCGATATCCTTGCCCTCTTGTCGACGGAGCCCGAGTCAGACGGCTCGACTCCGGCGAGCATGCGCATCATCGTCGTCTTGCCTAGCGCGTTTGCGCCCATCATGCCGAGAACCTCGCCGCGCCGAACGCGGCCGGGCTCCACTGTGAGCGCAAAGCCCTCAAATGATCTCGAGAGGGCAGGATACGCGACGCTCTCTGGCGCATCGGCGAACGCCCCGCTCGAGGAGGACGCCTCAAACGTGAACCCCTTGTCGCGAAAGCGCACGTTCTCGCCGGGCAGGTACCCGTCAAGGAACGTGTTGATTCCGGTTCTCGCCGACAGGATGCCCGAGACGATGCCGTATGCGGCCGGCTCGCCGTACATGACCTCGATATAGTCGCTCAAAAAGTCGAGCATTGCCAGGTCGTGCTCCACTACCATGACAGACTTTGACTGCGCGGCCAGGCCGCGAATGACGCGCGCGACGCCGTTTCTCTGAAACACGTCATTGTGCGAGGATGGCTCATCAAAAAAGTAATAGTCCGCATCGCGCGAGGCCGATATGGCAACTGCAAGCCTCTGGAGCTCGCCTCCGCTAAGCTCGTTGACGTGGCGCTCCATGGAGTTGCGCAACCCGAGCGACTCGACTAGCGTGCGTGATTCGCCGCGCTCGTCATACTTTTCAACCAGCTCAGAGGCCGTCCCGTCAAACGCGCGCGAGATCCCCTGGGTCTGCTGCGGCTTTATTGCCGCGCGCATGCTGCCATCGCGTATGGCGCCAAGGTGCGTGCGTAGCTCGATATTTGGTGTCATTTCCAGTATGTCGTCCCACGACGGCGGGCTGGCGTGGTTGCCCATGTTTGGCACGAGGTTGCCGGCAAGTATGTTCACGACGGTGCTCTTGCCTATCCCGTTGCGGCCCAGGAGCCCGACGACCTCGCCCTTTTTTGGAACGGGGAGACGATACAGCCGAAACGAGTTTGGCCCGTACTGGTGGATCTTGTCAGTCGAGAGCTCTGTTGCGAGGTTTACGATCGTTATTGCGTCAAAAGGGCAGACCTTTACGCATATGCCGCACCCGTTGCAGATGTCCTCGTCGATGCGTGCCTTTTTGGACTCTTCGTCGAGGACGACGCACTCGGCGCCGGACTTGTTGACGGGGCAGTACTTTACGCACTCCAGGCCGCACTTGCGCGGTTGGCAGAGATCCATGTCAAGTACTGCCACCCTGTGGGTCATGCGTGCCGCGCGCAGGGCGCGTGGCTTTAAACCGTAGTCCGCAGCACTGTGGGCCGCAGGGCGCGCGCGAACGCCCGTGCTAGGGGCCCCTGCAGGGATTCCCCCTGCGCGGAGGGCCATGTGGGGGGCGCGGGGCGGCAAACCTCGCACGTGGGCACGCTACCTTAATAACGCGCCACGCATCGCAATTCTGACAAGCCGGCCATAGAGCCGGGGTGCGACCCAACCCCATTCCGAACTTGGAAGTCAAACCCGGCATCGCTGTTGTGCTACTAAGGTGCGAGAGCCCTTGGGAAGCAACAGTGCTGGCATTATCCATTTTAGGGGGGACTCTGCGCACGGCGCACAGATGAGCACATGTGCCATATGCGGCGAGACCCTCGACGGCGATATTAGGCTGCTCAACCACATGATGGAAAAGCACGGGTGGCGCAACGCGTCGTCCTCAAAGCCAGACCGCAACAGCCGTGGCTATTGAGCCGTGAGGTACTCGGTCACAAGGCGCACGCCAAATCCGGTTGCGCCGCCGCCATTGTACGAGCGGCGAACCGTGCCGATCTGTGTCCAGGCCGGTCCGGCTATGTCGAGGTGCGCCCATGGGGTCTTGCCTATTGCGCGGCGCAGAAATGCCGCCGCAGCTATTGTGCCGGCCGTGCGCCCGATGCCCATGTTTCTCATGTCGGCGACCTTTGAGTCTATCATGCCGATATAGTCATCGTCGATCGGAAGCCGCCACACGCGCTCGCCGGTTCTCGACGATGCGCGCTCTAGTGAGCGCGCCAGCGCGTCACTCGTGCTGATGAGTCCGGCGGTGCTTGCGCCAAGGGCCACAATGCACGCCCCTGTCAGAGTTGCCATGTCCAGTATCGCGCGTGGCTTGTATGTCTGCTCCCGTACGCCATCGCGTCGGCCAGTATGAGGCGTCCCTCCGCATCCGTGTTTAGTATCTCGGCGGTCTTTTTGCTGTATAGCGTTACAATGTCGCCCGGCCTGTACGCTCCGCCGCCGGGCATGTTCTCCACTGCCGGAACAATTCCGATCACGTTGTCGCGAACCTTGAGCGATGCGATCGCCTTCATTATGCCAAGAACGGCGCATCCGCCGCACTTGTCAAACTTCATCTCGTCCATCCTCTCGCCGGGCTTTAGCGATATGCCGCCCGTGTCAAACGTGACTGCCTTGCCCACTATGAGGACTGGCCGGCGCGAGCGTGGCGCGCCGGTGTGCTCCATGACTATAAGGCGTGGCGTGTTTCGGCTAGCGCCGCCCACTGCGGTGATCCCGCCGAATCCGCGCTTGTGCAGCTCAGCCCCTGACATTATGCGGCACTTTATGCGCGGGCCGGCGCGCCGCGCGAGTGAGGCAAGCGTTGATGGCGTGCACTCGTTGGGCGGCATGTTGGCCGCATCGCGCGCAAACACGACGGCATCGGCCACGGCTGCCGCACGCCTGACTGCTGCGGCCACTGCAGGAGCCCCGCGATACATGATGTGAATTGTCGAGACATGGCGCTTTTTTGGCTTGCCAAACCTCCCAAACGAGTATAGCGCAAGGCGTGCGCCCTCGGTGATGCAAGCAGCCGCCTCGACCTCGCCGCGCAGAATCCCGGAGGGCACGGCAATGGCGATGTCCCCCGCGCGGACGTCCTCGGCGGCCTGTGCGGCAGCTCCGGCCGCATTGCGAAGCGACTCGCCATCAGCATCGGCCCTCGCGCCGACTCCGGCCACGATGATGCGCGCCGCTCCCGCAAGGCCCATGGTGTCGATTGTGGACGTTGCGCCCGCAGCCGCCGCGCCGTCCTCGGCGGCCTTTTTGGCCGCGCGCGCAAGGCGCGAGTCAATTCCCTCTAGTGAATATACGCGAACCGGAGACTCTGTCGCAAACACGCACAGCGCGCCCGCACGTCTCCCAGATGGCGCACCACGCTCTGCGACTATCTTCATGCGCGACCCTCGCCAATGTCGGTATTTAGACCGTGCTGCCCAACGCGCACGACGCGGCTCCTCGTGAGTGCGCTGCAGGAGCGAAACACCACTGCGCGCGGCCCGCCGCACGAGTCCGAGCACGTCGAGCCACCCATGGGAACGCGCCGCCGTGCGCGCCTGCCCCGCAATATCCGCATCGCAAGGCGCGCAAGGCCGGCCCTCCCGCCATGCGCATACCCGCGATCAAGGACCCAGAACATGTCGCCTGCCCCGTCGCCTATGGCCTCGCGAAGCTCGGCGCCCAGGCTCGTATAGTGGCCCACGATCGAGAGGCGCCTGCGCGAGGCCACATCGACTGCGCGCGCAAACGTCGAGCATGATGAGCACTCGTTGTCATACAGCACTATGGGCTCGATCTCCCCAATGTCCATGATCGGCGCGTGAACTGCCCCGCAAATTAAAATTTCCACAATACGCTTTTAAGCGCACGTGCGCGGAGCCGCGTCCCAGTTGGCCTCAAACTATAGCCGAGCCCGCCGATCCGTGAGACGCGCGCGCAAGCTCGTCATAAAGGCCACGACGCTAGCCGGTTCGGGCCACCCCGGAGGCTCGCTCTCGATGGCCGAGATCGTCGGCACGCTCCTCTTTGCGCACATGCGCCACGAGCCCTCAAGGCCGCTCTGGGAGGATCGCGACAGACTCGTCCTCTCAAAGGGCCATGCTGCCCCCGGCCTCTACTCATCACTCGCCGTTGCCGGCTACTTTGACGAGTCAGAGATCGCCACGCTCCGCCGGCTCGGGAGCCGCCTGCAGGGGCACCCTGACCTAAAGTGCCCCGGCGTCGAGTTCTGTGGCGGCTCACTTGGCATCGGCCTCTCGTTCTCCGTTGGGACCGCGCTGGCCGCAAGGATGGACGGGCGCGACTCGCGCGTCTATACGATAATCGGTGACGGCGAGGCCGACGAGGGCCAGGTCTGGGAGGCGGCGATGACTGCATCAAAGTACCGCCTCGACAACCTTGCCGTTGTCATGGATCGCAACTTTGTCCAGCAGGACTCGTACACAGAGCACGTGATGCCGCTTGATGGCGGACCGGCCGGAACCGACGTTGGCGACTCGCGCACAGACGAGTCGCTCTGGCGAACCGGAGACAAGTGGCGCGCATTTGGGTGGAACGTCATAGAGATAGACGGCCACAGGATAGAGCAGGTCAGCGACGCGCTGCGCCGCGCAGGCCAGGCGCGCGGCGTGCCGACGGCCATAGTCGCGCGCACGGTAAAGGGAAATGGCGTTGAGCACATGGCCGACAATCCCGCATGGCACGGGCGCGCGCCAAAACCGCAGATTGCGCCGCTAGTGGATGACGAGCTCGACTCGCAGACGATGGTGGCGCCCTCGATCATTGCCGGAGACATGGCAGACCTTGCCGGCGAGGTGACGCGCTGCGATCGTGGCGGGGCAGACTATGTGCACCTTGATGTCATGGACGGCAAGTTTGTTCCGGCCACGACGTTTGGGGCCGACAAGGTCGCCGAGCTGCGCCCGCTCACGCTCCTGCCATTTGACGTCCACCTTATGATAGCCGAGCCCGCAAGGCAGATCGCCTCGTATGTCGATGCGGGGGCCGACATTGTGACGGTTCACGCCGAGGTCTGCGACGAGGCGGCCTTCGGCGAGATGCACGATGCGCTCCGCGCCGCCGGAGTGGGCGTTGGCCTTGCGATAAATCCGGCAACGGACCTGCCTGAATGGGCTGCGCGCTATGCGCCGACGCTCGACCAGGTCATCGTAATGTCCGTCGAGCCGGGCAAGTCTGGCCAAAAATACATCGAGTCCACGCATGACAAGGCTCGCGCGGTTCGCGACTCGCTTGCGCGCGCGGGATTTGCCGGTGACATCGAGGCCGACGGCGGGGTCAACGCGGAGAATGCGGGCGCGTGCTTTGATGATGGTGCGCGCGTCCTAGTCGGCGGGGGCGCGATAATGGGCAAGCCTGATGCGAGCGCGGCGATCGCCGAGTTTGGCGTGGCGATCCGGCGCGCGCGGCGCCTGATGCTCCTGAGGCGCGCGCACGGCGTCGGAGGGACAGAGCTCGTCTCGGAGTGGATAGCGCTCCACGAGATTGGCAATGCGCGCGCAGAGCTCGAGGAGATGGCCAGGGAGGCAGGACTGACTTGAGCGCGCCAGAGATGGGGGACATGAGGACAGAATATGGGCGCACGCTAGTCGAGCTTGGCGAAAAGAACGCCGAGATCGTCGTCCTTGGCGCAGACACGACTGACTCGCTAAAGACTGCCGCATTTGGCGCAAAATATCCAGAGAGGTTTGTCAATGTCGGGATTGCCGAGGCAAACCTCGTCTCAGTCGGTGCGGGCCTTGCGGCCTCGGGCAAGACGGCGTTTGTGAGCACGTATGCGATCTTTCTGCCCGGCAGGGCAGTCGACCAGATACGCAATGCAGTCGCATACCCGACTCGCGCCGAGCGGCGCGGCCTAAACGTAAAGATTGTGGTCTCGCACGGCGGACTCTCCGTTGGGGCCGACGGGGGATCCCACCAGCAGCTCGAAGACATTGCCATCATGCGCGCAATACCAAACATGCGCGTTCTCATCCCCGCTGACGCGTCTGCAGTGCGCGCGCTGACCATGACGATGGCATCTGCGTATGGCCCCTTCTACATGCGCATGGCGCGCTCAAAGGTTCCGCGAGTCCACGGGCCGTCCCAGGAGTTCTCCGTTGGCGGCGCAATCACGGTTCGCGAGGGCTCGGACTGCACGATCGCAGCATGCGGCATCACGGTCAGCATGGCACTCGAGGCGGCGCGCTCGCTTGCCGCCGAGGGCATCTCGGCGCGTGTCATCGACGTCTTTTCGGTAAAGCCGCTTGATGCGGTAACGCTCGAGTCCTCGGCGCGCGAGACTGGCTGCATCGTGACATGCGAGGAGCACAACGTCATGGGCGGGATGGGCTCAGCTGTCGCCGAGGCCGTCTCGGAGCGATACCCCGTTCCCGTCCGGCGTATCGGCGCGCAGGACTCGTTTGGCGAGTCGTGCCGTGACCCCGAGATACCCACACTCCTCGAAAAGCACGGTATCGCTCCAGTTAATATAGCCGAGGCTGCGCGTGCGGCGCGGAGCCAGTTGCGATGAAGATCTTTCTTGACACGGCAAACATCGATGCCATACGCGAGTACAACGACATGGGCCTTGTAGATGGCATCACGACAAACCCCACGCTCCTGGCCCGCGAGGGCGGCGATCCCGCAGCGGCAATGGCCGAGATTGCAAAGATCATCGAGGGCGATGTCAGCCTCGAGGTCGTCGCGACTGACCATGACGGAATGGTCGCCGAAGGAATGCGCCTGCGCGAATACGGCGACAATGTCGTCGTAAAGTGCCCAATGACCCCGGACGGACTAAAGGCGTGCAAGACACTCGTCTCGCGCGATATACCGGTCAACATTACGCTGATCTTTTCGACAAGCCAGGCGATACTTGCCGCAAAGGCCGGCGCAAGGTACATCAGCCCGTTCATCGGCAGGATTGATGACACGAGCCACGATGGCATGGTCCTAGTGGAGGATATCATCGAGTCGCTCGAAAACTATGACTATGAGGCCGAGGTTCTAGTCGCCAGCGTGCGCCACCCCGTGCATGTCGTCGATGCCGCAAAGCTCGGAGCCGACGTCGTGACGCTCCCACCTGCCGTTCTTGGCAAGATGCTCCTCCACCCGCTCACCGACATTGGCCTCAAGGCGTTCCTAAAGGACTGGGAGTCGCTCAAAAAGTCCTCACCCGGCGCCAAAATCTAGACGCCGAGCGTCTCGGCCTTTGTCATCTCGAGGAAGACCTTGTCGCCGACCGAGAGGTTCATCTTTTTGTACTCGTGAATGTCAAGGCGTATCGACGTGAGGCCGGCCACGTTTCCGGCGAACATCTTGTTGATGTCCTTCATCATGTCCCCCATGTTGGTAAACCCCATGACCTTTGTGCCCATCGGCGACTGTGGCGAGCGCGACTCTTGGAGATCCTTTGCCGAGGAGAGCGACACTATGACATGCGGCGAGCCGTCGCCGGCTGAGTCTATGCTCTTTATGACAAACTCCTTCTTCATGGAATGGGCGCGTTGCTCCTCACCAGGACCCATGGCGGGGGGCACGCGCGCGCGGTAATTTAAACTAGAGAGCGCAGGACGCCTATCGGCCCGCTAGGGCACGTGCGCGGCGCGCACCCCTAGCTCTGCGGCGTTTATCTCGTCGGCTATGGCCTCGTGGACGCCCTCGAGCAGCGAGCCGTGATCCGGCAGCCCGGCGAGACTGCCATCCCCATGCATTGCCAGCCCAGGGTGCGCTGCTGCGAGGCTGCTGGCCGCAGCATGGCGCTCGCGCTCGACTGCCTCCCAGAACCCCGCCGTTCCGCGGGCCGGCCCGTGTGGCAGGTGCTCTATGTTGCCGTGGAGTGGCTCCTCGATGCCGGCGTGGTGGATGAGCGAGAGGTTGCGCAGGGGGTGGTACTCGCCGTCAGGCCCGAGGCGGTACACGTGCTGCTCGTCATCTAGCATGTACGTCACATGGCGGATATCATAGTCGTACAGGCCGTCACCGTCCGTGTCGCGGTCTGAGGATATGAGCGGGTATAGGATGAGGCTACCGTCGTTGACCGGTATGCCGTGCTGTGGGTTGAGCGACTCGCCTATGACGTGAATTCCGTGGTTGAAAAAGTTCTGCCACGAGTTGCGCCTGTCGTCCCAGACTATTGTCGAGACCATGCTGAACTTGAGCGGCTCGCGGAACGTGTGACGTATCGTGATGAGCTTGCACACGGATCTTGATCCTGCCATGCACTCTACTAGATCGTCACTTACGCGCAGCGAGTCGGCGTCTATCGCACTGGCGGGATCGTCTAGGGACACCATGGCGTCGTGGTCTCGCGGCATGTCCACGCGTATCTCGGCCTGCGACTCGGCAAAGTGCTGTCCGCGCGAGAGGCCAAAGCCGAGGCCAACATGCCTGGTGTTGTGCGCCCCGCTGTCCTCAAATATGACCATCTGCGCGACGTTCTCCTCGCCGGTCTCGACTGTGATCAGCGGCATGGGGGTGTAATAGTACTCGACGTTGATCCTGTCGTTGTTGTACGAAAACCCGCCATCAACCCTTCTTGTTCCAGTGCTGTCCACGCCAAGTGTCGGTGGCGTGCAGTCACTGCATCCGGATCCGCCCGTCGACGTTCCCTGCGCGCTTGCGCCAAAGAGCGTAAAGTGGTTTGTCCATATGACAATGTCGTCCCTGTCATCCACACGGCACTCGGCAGCATCGCTTGCAACTGCGGCGTCACCGAGGGACGGCGGTGCGGCTGCGCCGGCCTCAATGTATCCCTCATCGGCACACGTCGGTATAGAGTGGACATCAGCTAGCCCCGAGCCGTCGACATAGAACGCATGGACCGAGTTGGCAGCTCCGTGGAGCCTGATTGAAACGCTATTCTGCGAAAAGAGCATCGGCGCCGAGGCGTCTGCCTTGCCTAGCACGGCTAGAATCGCCGGCTCGCTTGCGCGTATGGCCGATGCGGCCATCTCGTTTGCGGCCACTGCGTCGGCGTCCCTGCCGGCTGCGGCGACGTACTCGGGGATCTCGCCGGTCAGCGTGCCGGCTAGCCCTGCTGAGTCGAGCCGGCTAGTTATGGACATCTCTAGTGTCCTCCCGAGATCCGGCCCAAATGAGCTGACCACCGTACCGGCCCTGATGTACATCGTCATCCTGCCCTGTATCGACATGGTGATGTCCGGACAGATGATGCCGTCTGCGCCCACGTTGTCTAGCACGAGGCGGATCGAGTCGCCCCCTGTCGTCACAAAGAGGCCGTCTCCTGCGCAGTTCGGAGAGTCTGGCACGACTAGGACATCAGACACAAACGATCCGTCTGCGTCCACCTGTATGTCCTGTGCGGCAAATGCGTTGCCTGCCCTGTCAGTCAGTGTCGTCTCGATCGTGAACGTGTATGTCCTGCCGGCTAGCACAAGGCCGGCAGTCGCCAGGGTTCCGTCGGCGTGCAGCGTGACTGCGGCAGGCGAGCCTGTTCCGGCATCAGGACTGACTGAAACGCTGCCTGCTCCGATGATCTCCTCGGAGAACGTGAACTGGGCGCTAGATGGCGAGATGAGCAAGACGGACTCTATCGTCGGTGCGCTCACGTCCACGATAATGCCGTCGCCAACTAGGTCGTCCTGCGTAAACATTGCAGTGTTGGCCGGACTTGCCATGTCGTGCGCCGTTATTGTGAACTCGAGTGGACCGTCACGCGTCCACGAGTCAGGCACGGCGATAGACGCCGTCGCCGTGGTGCCGCCGCCGCTCAGAACCATCGCCTGCGTTGTGCCAAGTGCCATAAATGTCGGAAGGCTTGTAGTCGATGACGCCTCTGAAAGCATGACTGTCGCGCTTACCGCATCGCCGATTCCGGCTATTCGCGCGTTTGCGCCGACCTTTGGCATGAACACCCCGTCACCGTCAGAATCCTCGACAACAACTGCCATGATCGTAGTCGCCTCCGGCGGCGCGCCGTCAGAAACCCCGCGCCGCGCCGTGCCGTCAGCTAGGCCGTTGGCCGCCGGCGAAACGTCAGTAATGTCAGGCGACTCACCGGCCGGCACACGGTATCCTATAGTCTGCGGGACTGCAGACGTGTCAGCGGATCCCCATCCGGCCGACGGCGCGTACGAGCCGGGCAGCGTAAGCGTGAGCGTGCGGCCGTCAAGCGCTGCAGACGCAAAGGCGGTTCCCGCATTCACTGCGGCATCGAGCTCGGCACTCGTGGGCGGCGTGGCCGCCGAGTCGTAGTGGTGCCAGCGCGAGGCGTCGATGCCGCCCTCGGCTGCCGCGATGTCCTCATCAAAGGCCACCGTGAGCGTCCTCGAGCTCGCCGTCTTCGCCGCCGTGAGGAGCGGGGCCAGGCCGTCGGCGGCGATGACTGCGCGATCGGATATGCCGAGCATGTTGAGCGCCGAGACTATGGGCGTCGCGCCGTCTCCGCTCGGCGCCCTGTACGCCACGCGAGGCGTCGCGCCCGAGTCCGGCGCGACATACGCGAGGTATATCGTGTTGGGCTCAGACTCGGCAGCACCAGGGCAAATGTCGGCCATGTTGATCGACGCCTGGACCGCGGGGTCTGTGCCGGCCGTGCAGACAGCCGAGAGCGAGGCCGCTGCCGCACCGCCGGTCCCGTCTGCGGCAACGCCGATGAACCACTCGCCGGCGACTGTCGTGCCCGCCGTGCTGTCATCTAGGACGACCCTGACGTACTCGCCAGAGGCTGCCCTGAACGTGGACGCCGTGAACATGACGGTGCTCATGTATGTGACACCGGCGATGTTCACATCAGCCGCAAGCGTGTTCTCGCCTCCGTCGCGCACGCTTGCGCGCGCAACGCCCACTGTGTGCGCCTCGCCCTCGACGGCCGGCGGATCGACTGTGAGTTCCACAATGTTGCCCAACGAGCCTGCCATGACATCGGTGACTCCGAGTCCGGAGACTGTCCAGACGCCGCCCTCCTCGATGGTGACGTCCTCGCTGAACGTGACGTGGACCTCAGTCGGCGTCACAAAGACGGCCAAGGCCGCCGTGGGCGCAATGCCGTCGCTGGCCGTCACGGTGGCAGTAGTCTCCAGCGCGTTGGCCGTGCCGCCTGGCGCAGCCACGTCGGTGAGGCCGTTTGACGGCATCGTGAACCTGACGTCTGGCGTGTCGGCCGGCCCCCAGTGGTTGGCCGTGTCGGCGCCTGCAAGGCCGACGTAGAGCGGGCCGGTGAAGGCCGGCGATGACGCTATCGTGGCGCTGGCGCTGCCCGCGTTGGGCGTGTCGGCCACCACGCTCGCCGTCGGCACGGCCGCGCCGGGGGATGCAGGCACGCCGACTGCCCACTCTGACGCCGCCGTCGTGCCCTCGACAGGCTCACTGAACGTCACGATGACTTGCGAGGCGCTGTGCGTGCGCGCCGTGTACGTGGGTGGCGTGGTGTCCGGCAGCGTGGCGGCCACTGCGGCCTGCGAGATGGCGTTGCGCGACACGCCGGCGGCGTTGGCCGCGTCAGTCACGCGCACGGGCAGCGTGAGCGAGTGGCTTGCGCGCTCGACTGCGTTCTCGAGCGTCATCAGCGTGAGCGACTCGGCGCCGGCCGCATAGTTGACCGTGATTCCCCCGAGGTGCGGGCTAAGGCTGCCCTGCGGGATGCTCGTGCCCAGCGTGTCGGCATCAAGGGGCTCGCTCAGCGTGACTGTGATCATGTTGGGCGCCGTGAACTCCATGGAGACGAGGCTCGGGCGTATGCGGTCTATTGCCATGACCGAGCCGCTGGCAAGCGGGTTGCCGGCGACGTCAAGGAGAGCCGGCGTCGTGCGGGCCGTAAAGACGACTGCGGGTCTCGCCTCGCCGCCGGCGAGCTCGCCGGCCTGCGAGAGGCCGAGTGTGAGCGCGCCCCTTGACGCTATGGCCTGGTCGCCGGCCTGCGCGGCGCCGGCGGCGGCGACGCTCGCCGCCTGCGTGCCGCCGACTGCCCAGTCCATGGCCGACGTCGTTCCCGACACGTCCTCGCTAAAGGACACGGTGACCTCGTCGAGGTCCACCGTCTGTGCGGCGCTGAGCGCAGGGGCGATGCGGTCTATCGTCGGCGGCGTCACAGGGAGTGCCGTGTCACGTATCTCACCCATCGCGCCGCTCACCGCGCCGCTGGCCATCATTTCAAAAGTGAATCTGATGTCCGTCGTGCCGGCCTCGACGGTGTACGCCGCGGTCCACTCGTCAGTCATGCCGACGCGCGTCATCACCGTGGGGCTTGTCTGGTCCACAAAGCGAATCGTCGGCGCCTCGCTCACGGACTCGTTGAGCGTGACGAATACTGCTATCGCGTCACCGGCGCGCGCATAGTCTGCGTACGGCGAGGCACGCGGCGTCGTGCCGCCGGGCTCAAAGACCGTGTACGATATCGCAGTCGCCATCGGCGCGTCAGCTGACTCGGCAGGTATGTTCGCCGAGGCCACATCGCGCACATTGCCCGTCACGTCGGTGACCGTTGCCGGTATGGCGATCCTCCACGTGCCTGTCGCCGGCACCTCTGCGAGCGTTGCTGTCGCCGTGCGATCGCCGTTGCCGTGCGTGAACGCCTGCGCAATCGTGCTGCCGTTTGGCCTCGTGAGCGTTAGCGTGTCAGGCGCGTCGGGTACGCCGTTGACCGGCTCGCTGAACGTGATCGTGAGCGTGCGACCCGAGAAGGCCGCGCTCGCCGTCGGCGCGACGCCGTCGGCGGCGGTGACAGGGTTGCCGCCCAACACGTTGCGCGCCGCGTCAGCCGGCGCTCCAGAGGACGGCGGCGTGTACGTGACCTCTGGGCTGAACGACGTGTCCTCAATCCCCGTGTACGTGAGCGTCACCGTGTCACCCGAGACGTCCGCCGTGGAGATTGCTGCAGTCACGGCGGGATCCGTGTCGATTGCCGACCAGTGTCCGCCCATGGACGTCCCCGTGACTGCCTCAGAGAGCGTGACTGTGAGCGTCGCCGTCGATGCCGTCACCGCAGACATGATGGTCGGCGCGTCGGCGTCGACGGTGACGTTCGTGCCGTCCACGTCGGCCTGCGTGAGCGTCGCCGTGTTGCCGGCCCTGTCGCGCATCGTCAGGCTGAACGCGAGCGGGCCGTTGGCGTCCGAGTTGACTATCGTGCGCACGTACGAGTGTGCGTTGGACGCGCCGGGATCCACCGAGTCGGCGGCAGTCGACGTCCCAAAGAGCGCAATGTCGCCGACGGCCGTGACGAGCGGCTCGCTGGCCGCGACGTTGACGCGGACGACGTCATCGATGCCGGCCAGCGTGACAGTGGGCGAGTCTGCCGTCGCGCCCTCGAGCCTCACTGTCGTGGTGAGCGACGAGGCCGCCGGTGCCGTCCTGTCTATGGCCGGCCGGTTGAATGTTAGCGTGCCCACGTGGCCAGTCGTGGCAGTTATCATGCCAGGGTTGTCACCGTCGGTGACCCTTATCGTAAAGTCCAGCTCGGCCGTCTCGTCCGTCGTGGATGACACGGTGAGGTCATAGCGCCACGTCGTCGCGTCGCTGTCTCCCCTGCCGTCCATCATCTCGCCAGTCTCGCCGGCTATGTCTATGGTCGGCGTGCCAGATGCGTCCTCGTTGAGCGTGATGTCCAGGCGGATCGTGTCGCCGATGCCGGCAAAGCCTGCAGCGGCGCCCGTCTTTGCCGGAACCGTGGCGGCGCCGTCGTGGACGGTGACGGATATCACCGTGGCCATCGGCGGAACCGTGTCTCTCTTTTGGACCGTGATGTCGCTGTCGTCAGTCGCGGGGTTGTTGTCAGGGTTGTCTATGGGCACGTACGCGTTGGTCGCCGTGTCCGTGACTGCTGTCGCGATGATGACCTTGTACGCGTCGTACGAGTCGTCTGCGTCCAGGCCGATCGAGACCGTCGAGGTGTCAGAGGCCAGGGTGCCGGCCGCGTAGGCGACTCCTGCCGTGCCGTGTGCCGCGTTGAGCGCCAGCGCGGCGGAGGAGCGCATCTGGGTCGACTCGGTGAACCCGCGCACCTCAAAGTTGGCCGCCACTGCCGTGGACGCGACAAGGCCCTCGCTGAACGTGAGCGTTATCGTGCGCATCGTGTCATCATGCGACATGGCGGTGACTGTCGGCGCGTCGGCGTCGACTGTCACGTTCGTGTCCGTCAGGTCTGCCTGCGTGAGCGTCGCCGTGTTGCCCGCAATGTCGCTCATGGTCAGGCTGAACGCGAGTGGGCCGTTGGCGTCCGCGTCGAGTATCGTGCGCGCGTACGTGTACAGGTTGGACGCACCCGGCGTGACCGAGTCGGCATTCACGCCGGTGCGGCCAAAGAAGACAATGTCAGTGGCGGCCGTGACGAGCTCCTCGTCAGCCGTGAGGCGCACGAGGACATCGTCGCCGATGGCCGCCACCGTGCCGGCTGCCGCGTCGGCGGACTGCCCTGCGAGCACCACGGCGGCGGTGAGCGCCGTGGCCATCGGCCTCTCCGCGTCGATCAGGGGCAGCATGACTAACGTGCCCGAGGCCAGGCCTTCCATGTCCGTTATCCTCGCGACGTTGCCGCCGGTGCCGGTGGCGACGATGAGGATGTCCAGTGGGTCTGCAACTGTGGCGCTGTCGTGCGATTCGTCCACGGCATAGTCGTGGCTCCACGTCGAGGCGTCAGCGTCGCCTGCGTTGCCCATGGCCACCGACGTCGTGTCCCTGCCGTCCAGCGTTATGCGCGGTGCCGTGGCCACGTTGACGTCGAGGTCGAGGGTTATGCGTACCGTGTCATCGATGCCGGCAAGGTTGGAGTTTGCGCCAGTCTTTGCTGCCAACGGCGAGCCGGTGAGCACGGTGAACACGAGCGACGTGGCCTCTGGGGGGTCGGGTGCGGCCTCGGATGTCGCCTCTAGGGTTCGATCCGCGACTGCATGGCCGGCCACGTCGGTCAGCTCGGGTGGCAGCGTGATGGTGTGCACCACTCCTGCTGGCGCGTCATCGGCGAGCGTGAGGGTGATGGTGCGCGATGCGGCGTCATACGAGACTGGCATTACCGGCGGCGTGGCCGTCGCGTCTGCTGTCGCCAGCGCAACTGCGTCGGGGAGGCTGTCGGCGTCATCCGGCGTGACCGTGCCGTCAGGCACCGTCACGGCATAGGCGTGGTCCTCTATCTGGGATCTGGTGCCGACAGGCGCATCAGAGAGCGTGATGGCTATAGTGTCGGCCCCCGTGAATGTCGCCGAGGCCGTCGGCGGCATGCGGTCGATCACCGGCGGTGTCGCCGATGTGTGCGATGCCGGAGTTACTGTCGCCGTCGCGCCCGTGTTGCCCATGACCGTCGCCGTAAACGTGAACGCACCGTCGACTAGGTTGGAGTTCTGCATGGCAGTCTCGACTGTGTACGCTGCGCGCCACTCGTTTGTTCCGGACACGTTCACCATGTTGGCCCTGCCAGACTCGTCCACTAGCGGCGTGGTCGGATCGTCGACCTTGCCCACAAAGACGACTGTCGGCGCAGTGTTGACGGCCTCGCTGAGCGTGAGCGACAGCCTGATCACGTCACCGGCGCGCGCGTGGTTTGTGTACGGCGCGGCGCGCTGCGTCGTGCTGTCGGACTCGAATACCGTATAGGCGAGCGTCGCAGTCGGTGCTGCGCCGCGCTCGGCAGTGACGCTAGATGATGTCACGGCGCGCACGTTCCTCGCCGCGTCGCGAACGGAATCCGGTATGTTGACTGTCCACGTGCCAGTGGCAGGCGTTCCGTCGATCTCGATGCGCACGGCAACATCACCCCCATTGTGGTTGTGCGACATGTCTTCTCGCATGCCGTCTGGCGACCTGACCTCCAGCATATCTGGCACGCCATACACGGGTTCGCTGAACGTTATCGTTATTGCATTGCCCGTGAACTCTGCAGACGCATCCGGCCTGACCGTGTCAACCGTTGTGCGGTGTCCAGAGCCCGCACCACGATCAGTCGTGAGATCATCCTCGGTGAGCGTGCGCATGTTGCCCCCTGCGTCGCGGATCGTCAGGCTAAACGCCACCGGACCGTTGGTTTCAGACTCTGTGACGGTTCGCGAATAGACGTGCGCATTGGCGCCCAGGCCACTCACCGCCACAACGCTTGCCGCCGGTGCGCCGCCGGCATGAAACGAGATGTCCGATGCTGCCGTGACCAGGGGCTCACTTGCGCGCACGTACACGCGCAACTCCCCGCCGGCGCTGACTGGGTCAGTCGTGTCCGTTGTCGTGCCAGAGTGCCTTGCGCGCATGTACAGCGCGTCGACGGCAGCACCCGATGCCAGTGTCGGCGCCGCACCGTCCGTGAGGGGTGCGCTCGCGCCTCCGGCCAGCGCGTTTAGCTCGGCTGACGTGTCAGTAATCGAGCCGCCGCCCGTGTATGCGAGTCTCGTGCCGGCCGCCACTGCGGTGGGAAATGGCGCGCTTTCGGGATCTAGCCTTAGCGTGATGATCCTGCCAGATGCCGTGCCGGATCCAAACGTCACGCCACCAACATTCCACTCGGCGCCCCTCACCGTGCCGCGAACCGACTCGGACATGATGGCCGTGACCTGCGTTGGCGAGTTTAGAGTCGCCGACTCGATCGTCGGCACTGTCGTGTCAGGCGCCACGTCGCGCACGACCTGCCCCTCGACCCTGACGCCGCTAAAGGCGAGGCGGTCATCAAGGCGGTTTGCGTAGGACGTGTGGTCCGGCGGCGAGTACTGGACCGTCAGCGTCGATGCCGGCGCGACTGCCGCATGGCTAATCGTGACGCTCTTCTCAAACAGGATTGCCTTGCTTCTGCCGCCGTCGGCCGGCACCGCAAAGTGCCTCCCTGCGCTCACGCCGCTGGCGTGCGCGGTGGGCAACTCCGTGCCGGCGCCGACGAGCCACTGCCGAGACGTTGTTGCCCCTGAGATGCTGTCGTTAAACGTGACAATCGTGACAGTGTCCTGAATCCTCGTGATTGACTCTATGACCGGCCTTGTCGAAAGGTTGCCTGCCGCATCGCGTATCCCGACATACTCTACATGGTCAGTCGCCTCTATGTCATCACCTGACACAAAGCTCAGCGAGGAGCTGCCCACTGCAGTCGCCGTGGCCGAAACCTCCGTCCTCGTCCCGCCCGTGTCGGTTCTGTAGATGCGCACCCCGTCAAGAACCGTGGACACGGTTCCATCAGGAGTCTCCGAGAACGCCTGCACATACGGGTCATCTGGCGTGCCTGTCCCGGTGAGCGCGGCGTTTGGCGCCGGTGACAGGCCATCGAGCACATCCTGCACGATCCTGCCGCTGAGGACATCGGCAAGGTTGTCATTGCGCTTTATGCCAACTCCGATATTCCCGTGCGCCCACGAGACGCCAAACCTGCCGTCTGGCGCCCAAAACGCGTCGGTTCCGCCATTTGCGAGCGTGGCCCTGACCGAGGAGTGCGGCGTCAGCGTGAACGAGCGGCCCTGCACAGGTCCGGACGCAATGCCGGGCGCAGTCTGGATGTCGCATGTCGTCGCAGTCATGCGGCAGTCAAGGTCAAACGTGACCTCAGTAGTCGATGCCCTCGCCCCTGCCGTTCCGCGAAACGTGACTGGCTCGCTAAAGACGAGCGTGATTCGGTCGGCCGGATAGCCCGCCGCAGACGTCGTGGCGCTGCGCGTGTCCACGCTGACGTGGTTGTTGCCGTCATTAAGATAGTCACAGCCACGGCTGCCGGGAACCGTGCCTGGAATTGACGGTTCGGCGTCTGGATGGTATATCGCGTGCACGCGCGCAGATGTCGAGGAGAGCGCATCATGCACAAGCAGGACAGGTGCACCGGAACGAACCGCAATGATCTCTATGACGTCCCTTGTGGTGCCCATGCCGTCGACCCTGGTGCATGATGACGCATCGACGGCATCGGCCTCGCCCTCGACGAATGTCCACTCTGCGGCATCAAGGGCCGGCCCCACAGTGGCGTGTTCCCCAAAGTGTGGCGAAAAGAGGACGCGCGAGATCTGGGCAGTGCCTTCGGCGAGTCGCCGGCGAGTTGGGTCGTCGATTGCGGCAAACTCTGCATCGCTGGCAAGAAGGCTAAACGTGGAGCGAACCTGGCTGTCAAAGGGCACGCCCTCCCACGTGTTCAGGTCTGTCCGGCCGCCGTCTGCGACCATGCGCCCGCCAGTCGCATACGTCACGCTCACGCCGCCGCCCGAGTACGCAGCGCCAGTCACGTCAGCAACTAACGCAGACGGCGTCACCGTATACGCGACGGCGTTGACCATGTCGATCCCGAGCCTTATGATCACGGTGGGCGGCGGGCCGTGGCCATACATGACGGGGTTGGAGTCGGCCAGCGCGACTGGGTCATCACCACTGTCGTCATCATCGGGCAGGACTGTCCCGTCTGGCGCGGTGACGGCAAAGTTGGCCATCGTGACGGTTCCGGGATCCAGCGGATCGCTGGGCGCCAGGACGAGCGTGCGCGGACCGGCAAACGTCAGGCCAAAGCCAAGCGTCGTGCCTGCCGTGCGGTATGACGTGCCCACAGTTGGATATGCCGCAAGGTCGGCCCCGTTGGGCACAACTGCCGTGTCGCTGACACCGGCGGGCACCGTTATCGTATAGAGGCCAGTAGTCGCCTCGCGCTCCGTGGACAGGCGGATCGTCTCTGGCGTCGCGCCGTCCCTGGCCGTGACCGTCCCGAGCGCCGGCGAGACTGACCATGTGCCTCGAGTGGTTACTGCCTCATCAAACGTGACGTCGATGGTCCTCGAGTCGACAAACGACGCCGAGAGCACAGTTGGCCTGATCCCGTCGGCGACTGGAACGGGTTCTGCAGTGGGGGTGGACTCTAGGATGTCGGTGCCAACGGTGATGCTGTTTGGCGTGGGGCCTGCAGTGGGCCGCGTGTACACAAGCGTCGTGGTGGATGCCGAGTCGGCCAGCGCGCCAGACGCCGGCAGGTTTAGCGTGATCTCGCGCACAGAGGTGAGCGTGACGCTTCCGGTCACCGCGATCGCCGAGCCCACCGTGATCGACTCTGGCGTGAGGCTGCCGCCGACGATCCACTCGCGCGGGGCCGTGCTTCCAGAGGCCGCAGCGGGAAACGTGACGGCTATCGACGTGGTCCCTGCCGTGCTTGCCGTAAAGCCGGCCTCGGCGAGCGTCTGCGCCTCGAGCCTGACGCCGCTGGCCGCGAGGCGGTCGGCAAACCTGTCGGCGTGCGACGCGTGCGCTGCCGGCGGCGCATACCTCACAGTCACGCTAGATGCCTCCGGTATCGCCGCATGTGCCAGCGTGATCCTCGACTGGAGCGAGACGCTCACGTCGCGATCGCCGGCAGACGACGTGTCCGGCGTGACTGATGCGGCCCTGCCAGAGGCCACCCCGATGGCGCGTGCCTCGCCCCCGCCCCCGTCGGCGCTCCACTGGCGCGCCTCAGTCGTCCCCGAGACGGGCACGCTCAGCGTCACGACAGTTATCGTCGATGACATCTGCTCCACTGACTCTATTGCCGGCCTCACAGCCACGTTGCCTTCCGCGTCATCAATGCCGACATACTCCACATGGTCAGTCAGCGCAAGGGACGGCGTAGCCGTAAACGTCAGCGTGCTGCCCGAGAGCGCACTCACCGTGGGCGTCACCTGCGCGCGTGTCCCGTCTGCAGCAGTGCGCCACACCTGCACGCCATCGAGTACTGTTGCGGCCGTGCCGGCCGGCGCCTCGGTGAACACTTGCGTGTATGTGCCGACCGCATCCCCAGTGCCGGCCGTGAACTGGGCCGCCGGCGCCGGCGCGAGCCCGTCACTGACGGCAAAGTGGGGCTCGGGGTCTGCGCTCCAGTCCACTAGGGGTGATGCTATGTGCCGGCCATCTGGCGCAGTCTCGCCCGTGTTGGCGTCATTGGCGCGCAGTATGCCTGCCCCGCCGGCAGTCGTCCACCCGATGCCAAACACGCCGTCTCCCCAAAAGTTCCCCGTGCCCATTCCGACTGCGCGCGGGCGCTGCGTCGCATCCGGCGTGACTGTCAGCTCGCCGCCGGGATCAGGGCCAAAGACCACGCCCTGGCCGCTATTGACCGGATAGAGCTGGCATGACACGGCCACATCAGTCGAGCACGTGGGATGAAGCGCAGTATACATGTGCGTCTGGCCAAGATTTTCGATGCCGCCTGATGCGCCTGGCCTTATCGCTATCTCCTCGCCAAAGGAGAGCACGATGCGGTCCACGGGAAAGCCGGCCGGCGAGGTCGCCGCGCTGCGGCGCCCGATCTCCACATGATCGTTGCCGTCTGCGATGTATGTGCATGCGCGGGTGCCTGGCTGCGTGCCGGGCACCGATGGGGCAGAGTCCGGATGGTATATCACGTGCATGCGCGCAGCAGTGGTAGAGAGCGCATCGTGCGCAAAGATGACCTCGCCGCTGGCACGGATGCCGAGAATCTCGTGCATTGTCCTCAGGACACCGCCGCTGCCGACCATGCGGCCGTCCACCACAGCACCGCCTATTCCGACCCTGTTGCATGCCGCATCGACGTCTCCGGCGGCGCCCTCGATAAGGCTCCATTCTGAGGCGTCAAGTTCGGGCACCGTGGCCGTGTGAGACTGCCCAAACTGCGGCTCAAAGATGATGCGTGAGATCTGCGCAGTGCCCTCAGCAAGGCGACTCCGCGTCTCTTGGCTCATTGCGCCAAACTCGGCGGCGCTGATCGACGAGCTGACGTCTCCGGCCGAGAGCGGCGAGACTGCGTCGGCCCACGTGACATTGTCCACCGTGCCGCCTGGCACCACTGTGTGAAATCCCGAGTGCGCGCCCGTCTCGTCCGGATGTGCCGCTGCGCCTGACACGCTTGCCATTATGGCCAGGACTGCTATTGCAATCGGCACGGGGGACGCCATGCGCATCGTGCTCCGTGGCGCGCTCTCGTGTATATAACCATGCGTCAGTCGTCCTGTGGAAATGCACCATGTGCGGTGATGGCTGGCACAGGCCGCCGGTGGGACCTGGGCCTGCGCGACGGGGGTTCTGGCCTAGACGAGTCGGCGCCGGCCACGAGGGTGTGGCAGGCCTGCGGCGTCTGGCCAGTTCTGCGCGTGCGACCCTGGCCGCACGTGCGCACACTCTTAAGTCCCATGTGCGCCTGCGCGTGCCGTGAAGTCTGCCGAGAGCGAGTGGGTGAACCTGCTAGCCGAGGTCTTTGAGAGGCTAAGTGCGGCCAACGCAACGATAACGTATGACTTTCACGACGTGACATTTGAGGCCGACAGGGTCGAGGCCGGCGGCAAGGCGCTGCCGAGCGGCAAGGTTCGCATCAACGGCAAGATCACCATAACGTCAGGGTGAGATGGCAGACACGATGCTTCCGGCAGATATTATCAGCATGCTAGAGTCAGGAACCATCACGGTCAGCGAGGCCGGCACGCGCGCCGTGGAGGTGAGCGCAGATGACCATGACGTAAAGGTCGACATTGTGAGCCTGCCGGGAGCCGTTCCGGCCGCCTCACGGGTTCTCACGACGCTTTCTGAGGCTCGCGGCCTGGCGCGCTCGCTCAACGAGCGCGGCGTCACGCTCACCGTGTGCAGCTCGAGCCGTCCGGTCATAAGGCTCGGAAGGCGCGCCAAGCCGCGCATGTCGCGCCTCTTGACGCGCAGCGGTGACGTCGAGGTGACTGACCTGCGCGAGCTGCGCAGGCTTGACAGGCGCCTTCGGGCAGCCGGCGAGTCGCAACATTAAACAACACGTGCGTGCGCAGCCGCGCCGGCAATGGCGCAGTTTGGCACGGGTGAGATTGACCGCCTTATCGACGCGGGTGTGGGAGATGCTGACGAGCTGCGCCAGATTAGGCGCGCAATCATGCGCGACGAGGTCGTCTCGGCTGCCGAGCACGAGTATGTCATGCGCCTCGTTGCTGCCCACCTGGGCCCACGAAGGGACAGGGTACGCAGCAAGGCGCAGAGTCCGCCACGCGCACCGCAGATGCCGACGTCCTCGGCTAGGCACGCCGTCGGGCCGCAGAAACGTGGCCGACGCATAGTGCGCATTGCTGGCTCGGTTGTGGATCGCGTGCGCCAGAGACCGACGAAAAAGACCGTCATTGCCGCAGTGATCATTGTCGCAATTGCAGTCTCTGCGGGCGCATATGGCGTGTCCATGACTGCGGGTACGGGGGCGGCGCCACTTCGTGATGGTGGCACAATGCTGTACACTGACAAGGGCGCATACACGCAAGGCGAGGTTATCGTCGTTAGCGGACGCGCCGAGCCGGGCTCTGCAGTCTCGCTTGCGATAAGCGGTCCGGGCGGGACGCTCTGGGAGGAGACTGCAATGGCCGGATCAGACGGGTCATACTCGGCCATGGAGTTTGCAGGCGGGGACGGATGGCAGGCCGGCTCTGCACACACCGTGAGCGCATCAGGGCAGGCCGGCGAGCACACCGTCGAGTTTCTCTTTGGCGCGACGCCCTAGTGGTGGCCGACTAGCCCATAGCGGTGCTCTTCTTCGAGGAGCTCCGTTACGAGCTCGGCATTGGAGACACGCTGCGCAGGCGCCTCAAAGAGGCCAAGCCTGCCGGCGCACGGGACCGCGACTCGAAATCTCTTGGCACCGCGCAGCTCAAAGCCGTATATGGACCTGCGCGAGCTGAGCATTGCGCGCGTGGCGCAATGGCGCGCCGAGTCTGCCATTGCGGCGGCAATCGACGGGTACCTTGTGACGCCGTGGATCACGGCACTGCCAATGATCGCACCGGTCACGAGCGTCGCGCGCGAAATCCCCAGGCGCGCACAGTCGCCGACCTTGATGCGGCGCGGCGCATGGACCAGAAACTCGCCGCGAAACTTTGTGTTCCACGTTCGCAGCTCTATTGTCTTTGTTCCCGAGACGACGAGCTCGGCGTATGGCTGCGATATCGAGAGGCACTTCATGCGCACACGCGCGCACATGCCCACGTTTTAGTCGTTCGTGCAGGACAGGGTCGGTTTTGCCATGGCTGGCGCCCCGCCGAGCCGCTATTTTGACGTCCCGAGCTTTAGGTCGACGTTTGGCGCGTCAGCGGCTCCAGGAATCGTGATCAGCCCGCCTCCGCGAAGCTGCTCGATGAGCTGCATGACCTCCTTTTCGACCTGGCCGCGCTCATACCCCGTGCTCTTTGCAAAGAGGCCGACTAGCTCGGTTATCTTGCGCTCTCCGTTGCAGGACTTCCAAAAGTCGACTATGGCCTGGTTTACCATGAACGCCTGCTCGTGCTCGTTGATCAGCGCAAGTGAGCCGTCATCCTGCTGCGAGAGCTTGCCCGTGCCCTGTGGCAATGCGCGCTCGTAGTCTATTGGCGCCGGAGTCGAGCCGCCGGCACCCATGCCCTTTAGCGACTCCCTTGCCTCCTTGGACATGCGGTCCATGGTCCACGCCGGCTCCCAGACGACGTCGACCTTTACGTCGTTGACGCCGGGCACCTTTTTGATGTAGCGTGTCGTGTCCTGCACGAGCGTGTCGTGCAGCGGGCAGCCGCGAGTCGTCATTGTCATCTTTACGTTGACATTGTCGCCGTCATCGACGTCGATGCCGTATATGAGGCCCATGTCGACTATGTTTATCGGTATCTCGGGATCCATGCACTGCCGAAGAGAGTCCTCGACGGCCTTTGCGCTCACTGTGCCCATCGTGACACGCGCGCCAAAAATGGCTTAAAAACTCTTTTGCTACTTAGCTTCGAATAACGCCGCTATCGAGGCCTCTAGGGGAGCCCCCGCCACGCCGCGCTCGGTGATGATGCCCGTTATGAGGTCTGGGGGCGTCATGTCAAATGCGGGGTTTATCACGCCGACTCCCTCTGGAGCCGTGCGCCTGCCGCCTATGCCGGTGACCTCCTCGGCGCCGCGCTGCTCTATGGCAATGTCCCCTGGCGAGGACTCCATGTCAAACGTCGATATCGGCGCGGCGACATAGAACGGCACGCCATGCGCACGGGCCATCGTGGCGACCTGGTACGTGCCGATCTTGTTGAACACGTGGCCGGTCCGAAGGACCCTGTCGGCTCCGACTATGACCTTGTTGACCATGCTGTGCGCCATCGCATAGCCCACTGCCGTGTCCGGTATCAGGCTTACGTCAATCCCGTCGTGGCGGAGCTCAAAGGCCGTGAGGCGCGAGCCCTGCTGGACTGGCCGAGTCTCGGTCGCTATGACGCGGACTCCCTTGCCGCCGTCGCGCGCGGCGCGAATCGTTCCCAGGGCAGTTCCGTATGCGACAGTTGCCAGCGCGCCTGCATTGCAGTGCGTCATTACCGTGTCGCCGTCATCAATTAGGGTCGCGCCATGCCTGCCCATCTCCATGTTTGTGCTAATGTCCTCGCGGGCCATTGTGACTGCAGTCTCCTCGACTGCGCGCCGGATCGACTCGGCACCATCGCCACCCTGCCGCGCTGCCTCCATTGCGCGATCAAGCGCCCAGCGCAGATTCACTGCAGTCGGGCGCGTCGAGACGAGCGTCTCGTGCGCACGCGCAAGATCCTTGAGCATCGCATCGCGCGAGTCGGCCTTTGACTGTTTTGCGGCCAGGGCCATGCCAAACGCGCCGGCCACGCCGATCGCCGGCGCGCCGCGGACCACGAGCGTCCTTATCGCCTCGGCGACTGCCTCGTGCGTGTCGAGCCTCACGTGCTCTAGGCGGCCGGGCAGCAGCGTCTGGTCGATCATGACTAGCCTGCCGTCGCTCCACTCCACGGTCTTGAGCCCCACGTCTTTCATGCGTGGCGAGGGCAATCCCGCATTGCTTTAAATGAATCCCGCCGACGCGCGCGTGTCATGTGCGGCGTTGTGGTATGCCCATGATCGACGCGGCTGCCGTGGAGACGATAGACACGCATGGCATGGCGCGCGCGTATTCGCGATGGCCGGCCATGGCGCGCGAGGCGTACGCCTCGGTGACGGAGCGCTCAGGTGGCCCGCTGCCGCACCACGTCGTGCTCGCCGGCATGGGCGGCTCGGGGGCCATCAGCGACCTCTTTGAGTCGGTCCTCTCCGGTGATGACATACATGTTGATGTCGTAAAGGGGTATCACCTCCCGCGCACCGCCGGTCCCGGAACGCTAGTCGTGGCCACGAGCATATCGGGCAACACGGCCGAGACGATGCACGTCCTGCGCCTCGCCGTGGAGGCCGGCTGCCGGACCGTGTCGTTCTCTGATGGTGGCCTCCTTGGTGACTATTGCTCACGGCGGGGCCTTGAGCACACGCGTGTGCGCATGGAGCACTCGCCACGGGCCTCGCTGCCGGCGTTTCTCTACACAATGCTCGCATCACTTGGCGACGAGCTGCCGATTCGAGATGCCGATGTCGGCGAGTCAATGTCAGTTCTCGCCGAGATTGCGCCAAGCATCTCGCGGCCCGAGCTCGCAGCCCAGAACGCCTCACTCTCGCTTGCCGAGTGGCTTCCGGACATTCCCCTCGTCTACTATCCGTGGGGCCTGCGCGCGGCGGCCATACGCTTCAAGAACTCGCTGCAAGAGAACGCAAAGACGCACGCGATGGCCGAGGACGTCATGGAGGCGTGCCACAACGGCATCGTCGCATGGATGCGCGACTCGCGCGTTCGCCCAATACTAATTCGCGGCGGAGATGACCATGAAAAGACAAAGGAGCGCTGGGACATACTAGAGGACTTTTTCATGCAGCATGGCATATCGCACAGGGTCGTCACCGCACCGGGCAAGTCAATCCTCGCGCGCCTCGTTGGGCTGATGTACATGCTAGACTATGCGTCAATATACAGGGCAGTGATGCTTGGGGTGGATCCCACGCCAGTCGGGCCTATCGAGTACGTCAAGGGACGCCTCTCGCCCTAGCCCTCGCGCGAGCGCCTGACGTCTCCCTCGTACTTGCGGTTTATCGCGCGCGCGTTTGGGATCTTTTTGAGATATGCGTCATTTATCTCCCTTACCTGCCTGATCCGCCTGTTGCCGACCAGATCCAGGTTTGGTATGACGCAGTGGCCGCCAATGTATCCGGGGAACATCTTTGGGCGGTTTTTCAAAAACTTGTGTATGGGCTCGGCGTACTGCCACATCTCGTCATAGTCAACCCCGTGCTCGCGCGCGATTAGGTTTGTGAGCTGCGCATAGTTGATGAGCCACCCGTAATATGACGTGTCGCAGAGGACCTTTGCGAGCTCTAGCGTTAGCGGGCTTGACATGCGCCTTGTCCTGATGCCGCACTTTCGCATCGTGCGGCGATAGAGTGATGCTGCCCACTCGCGCCGTGGCGCGGATCGCTCTATAGAGTAGAATTTTGTGTATCGTTTTATGTCCTGGACCATCCTGCGGTGAATCCCGCTAGTCGCGCTATACACTATGGGTATGCCCATGGAGGCCTGCATCGAGCGTGTCGTGCCGGCGCTGACCGTGCTGTGTATGGCGACGCACGTGGGGGAGAACATTCCCACGAGGCGCGTGACGTCGCGCGCAAACGACGGCGTGAACGGTATGCAGACGTGGAGCATCGAGCACTCGACGTCGCCCGGACAGTCTGCGCGCCTCATCTTTTGCGAGTCAATGTCGTAGCCCATTGTGGGGGACCCCTTTCGCAGTATGCGCGATATAGGTCCGCCAATCTCGCCGAGGCCGGCGACAATGTTGTGCTTCGTGCGATCCATGCGTGCCTCTCCCGTTAATTAACCGTGTGGGCCGTGCGCTAGTCCCACGCGAGATCGCGTCCGATGAGCCTGTAGAGCTCGGCATTGGGCCGGCGATAGTACTCGGAGAGGCGCGCCCTAGTCTGCGCATCAATGCCATCGCCGCCATCGCCAATGTTGCGCTTTCTTGTGTCGTGCAGCCTGCGGCGCCGAATCCCGACAAAGTCAGTCACGCGGTCAGTTGTGCCCTGCGCGTCGGCCTTTAGGTCATTGCTGTCAAGGACCAGAACCCTGTCGGGAAACGCCTCGAGCCACGTGCCAAGCCACCTCGCATAGCAGCCATTGCGCGCGTACCCGTACCCAAAGTATGCCCTGCTATAGTATGATCCGTCACGCTCCATCCTTTCATACTCGCCGGCGATCCTCGACTCCTCGCTCCCTATGGCCTCGGCAAAGGAGAGCTCCTCGCTCACCTCCGGAGATACGCGCACGTTCATGCGATAGTGCGAGTATGCGCGCTCGATGGGGTCTCGCACTAGCACTATGAACTTGGCGTCTGGCGTGACGTCGGCTATGCGGCTCATTGCGTGCGGGTGGTTGACGTACCTGACTGAGGCGTCGATGACTATGGACCTGTGCCCCGTCCTGCGCTCGTGGAGCGCCTTTTGGGCCTTTAGCGGAAAGTTTGCCCTGTACCAGTTGAGGCCGCGCCTGTATCGCTCGTCATGCGCAAAGTACCTGACCTCCTTTAGGAGGCCAACGTGGACATCGGGGTGCTCGGCGAGGTACGCGTGGAGTGACGTCGTGCCGCACTTTGGAAAGCCGATGATGTAGACGTTGGGAAGCGTGTGGAGCGGGCCGACGATCCGGCCGTACGTGATGTGCAGCGAGCGCGCAATGCGATATGCGCGCCTGTGCGGCGCTAGCCTGCCCTGAACGCGCATCTTTGCGAGGCTGATCCGGCCACCACGCCCCATGAGGTCCCTGCGCTGCGCGGCGCTCCCGACAATGAGCGGGTCATCTGCGCCCATGGGCCATGTTGCGTGGTGTGATCCTTTAAAGTGTGCCGTGGTCTGCGTGCGCGCGTGCGCGCACGGCACGGCGAGCTCACTTATAGCCTCGGCGCTTCTGCTGCTCCGGCAATGCCTGGCATCCGCGTGACGTACTCTGGGCTCGCCTCCTTTGCGGCCGGCACGATGACGCTGGTCCTCGGCCTGGCCTTTACGCTAGTCATCGCGCGCGGCCTGCCCATCGAGGAGTATGGCGCGTGGGGCGCGATATGGGTCCTCTTGACGTATGCGCTCCTCCTTGACCCAGTCGTCTCGTACTGGGCCACGCGCGATGCGGCGCGCGGCCTTGCAGTTGCGCGCACGGCAGTGGCCTCTAGTGCGGCGCTCTCTGGTGCTGCCACCTTGGCGTATGTGGCAATGGCATACGTTCTGGCGCCTGCCGGAGGCGTTGATGTCGGCATTCTTGCGCTCGCCGCAGTCATTGTTCCCTCCGAGATGGTCCGCCGCGCCCTGGCGTCAATAACGCTGACCCACCGCCCGCATGGCGTAGAGTATGCGCTCCTGGTAGGCTCGGCAGCAAAGACTGCCCTCGCACTAGGCCTGGTCATGGGCCTCTCGATGGGAATCGACGGCGTTATCGCCGCGGCCCTGGCAGGCTCTGCCCTCAATGCCGCAATTCTTGCCGCAATGTCGCGCTCTAGGCTCGCCGGCGCACTGGAGCCGTCGCGCATAAGACGATGGCTGCGCCTCTCGTGGATACCCGCATGGCGCAACCTCGTGCCGCTCCTCTCAAAGTCAGACATTGTCGTCTTTACCGTGATCACCGGCTCGCTCGTCGGCGTTGCGTACTGGATTGCGGCCCGCACGATCGCCCTCATCGCAGCGCATGCCGAGCGCGTCAACACGGCGCTCTACCCGAGCCTCCTTGCCGGAGGCGCACGGGAAGGCCTGCGCGAAAACCTCGCACTCGTGCTCTACATGGTCTTTCCGCTCGCCGCGATGGCCTCTGCGCTCGCCGAGCCGGCCCTCCGCGCCCTCGGGCCCTCATATGCGGCCGCCGCACCGGCAGTGCCAATACTCGCAGCCCTAGTCTCGATGCGCATGGTGACCAACGTGCTTGCGCGCGCGCTCACCGGAATAGAGGACGTTGATGCCGGTGACGCTACTGCCGTCGAGCATGCGCGCAGCCGCCTCTTCTCGATCCCGTCACTCATAGTCATGCAGCGCGGCGCATACCTCGTCGCACTCGCCGTCATGCTAGTCGCCCTCGTGCCGCTCGGCATCGACGAGCCAACGCTCGTGGTCTATTGGGCGGCCCTTGCGCTCGCAATGCAGGTTCCGCACTTTGCGCACGTCTGCGTGATCGCACGCGGGGAGTTCTCCCTCGTGCGCGCGCGCCGTGCCGCAGCGCACGCACTGTGTGCGGCAGCCTCGTTTGGGGCAGTCTATGCGGTCTCTGGGCAGCTTCTCTACGGCCTTGATGGCGCACTGGAGCTTGCGCCGCACATAATGGCCCTCGCCCTAATCGGCATTGGCGCATATGGCGCGCTGACATATGCGGCTGACTCGAGGACGCGCGCCCTCGTCGGCGCCGTCGTGCGCGAGCTGGGGGCAGGGCGCCGATGAAGATCCTCTATGTCGCCTCGCGATACACGGGCGGAACCGGCATGTATGCGGTCCAGGTCTCTGAGATGATGCGCGCGCGCGGACATGATGTCGAGCTCTTGCGCGCGCCGTACATTCACGCAAGAAACGCGGCCCAGCCGTCATTTGCCGTGGCCTCTGCCCTAAAGGCCGCGCTCACAAGACGGCGCCATGACATCGTTCACGCGTTTGGCATGCCGGCCGCGCTCGCGATGCGACTCGCGCACGCGCGCCGCCGCGTGCTCACGCTAGGCGGCGTGTACTCGGAGCAGTTTGGCATGATACACCCCGGCGTTGCGCACTCGG
Source organism: Cenarchaeum sp. (assembly GCA_963693095.2). GTDB lineage: Archaea > Thermoproteota > Nitrososphaeria > Nitrososphaerales > Nitrosopumilaceae > JAHRAL01. Next base: position 1,340,173 of record OY843768.1, on the reverse strand, counting down.
CAGTCACTGCCGTCGAGCCTCGCGCCCTCTCGTGGGCAGACGCGCTCACGACTGACTCTGAGGACGTGCGCCAAAGGTACGCAAGGAGGCTTGGCGTGAACCTCGAGGTTCTCCTCGGTCCGCTAGACACGTCGAGGTTTGGCCAGATCGCGCGATCAGAGCACAGCGGCCCGACTGTCTCGTATGTCGGGCGCGACAGTCCCGAAAAGGGGATCGCCACGCTGCGCGCAGCCGAAAAGTCGATCAGGGCCACGGTGAAGTACTGTGTGTCACTGCCGTGGAGCGATGCCATGGGGACGCTGGCCTCCTCGGACGTCTTTGTGCAGCCGTCACTCGCCGAGAGCATACCAAACGCGACAAAGGAGGCCCAGTACCTCGGCATACCCGCAGTCGGCTCGAACGTCGGCGGCATCCCCGAGATAATAGAGCATGGCAAGACCGGCCTTCTCGTGCCGCCCGGCGATGCTCCCGCACTGGCCGATGCGGTCAACTCGCTGCTTGATGACCCCGAGATGGCCAAACGCCTAGCCGAGACTGCGCGCCGGCGCGTCATCGAGCGATTCTCTAGTGAGGCGCTCGGTCCGGCATATGACGAGTTTTACGCGCGCATTGCCGCATAGGCGAGCCGATCGCCTGCCGTGAAATGTAAATCCTGGTGTGCAGTGCTGTGTGCCGGGAAGTGCCCTAGACTGTGGCCTGCGAGGCCTCGTGCATCATCTGCGACTTTGCGCAGCCTGCTGCAAGCTCGTCTCCGGCACCGCGCCTCATGAGGCCGCGATAGAGGCCGTCCTCGAGCTTTGTGCCCTCGCGCTCCTCCCACTCCTCGACGCTTATTGAGTATTTTTTCTGGATGCGATCACGATACCACTCGGGTATGACGTTGAACGCGCAGAACGGCACAATCCTGAGGTCAGGCGTGAGATAGTGTATGTCACAGCGCTGGAGGCGCTCGAGATCCTCATTGTACTTGTCCTGAAAGTGCATCATGCCCAAAAAGAGACCCTTTACGTGCCAAGAGCCGACTGAGTCAAACGTGCGCTTCATGAGTATGTTGCCAAACATCTTTGCGAGGTCGAGGCCGGCGGGCTGCTTTTTCTTGTCGATGAACGAGGAGAGCTTGCGCACGACCTCTAGCATTGTAAAGTACTTGTTCTTGCCGGAGCGAATCTCTTCTGACTTGTCCTCAAAGAGCTCGAGCATTCCCTGTATGTCGCAGAATTTCGTTATCGGGACAAACTTGCGCGTGTCCTCGTCCTCAAAGACATACGTGCCGGCCCCGCACGCAAAGTGTATCGAGAGCTCGTACTTTGGCTTGCTAGAGAACGCCTCGATGACGTTCGTCAGCGGCATGCAGCTCGGGACGGGGAACCAGTCGTCGATCGTGACCTCGCCGGCAGTCTGCTCCTCTATCCTCTGTATGCAGTCCGGTATCGTAATCCTGTACTTTTCACGCTCTTGCTTGCCCATGCGACCCGTGAGTGACACTGGCTGAAAGTTGACGGCGTGGACGACGTCCATGTTCTTTTGCGCATAGCGGATGATTCCGCCGAGCTCGTGGTCGTTTATCGACTTTATGACGGTGGGAACAAAGACGACGGTCGTGCCGGTCTTGCGGCAACTGTCAAGGGCGTGCGGTATCTCCCAGTGGTTCTTTGGGTTTGTGCGCGCAGTCACGCCGTCAAAGCTGAGATAGAGGTTGTTGCAGCCGGCTAGCCTGACCTCGCGCGCGGCCTCTGGATCCATGGCGTGGCGGATGCCATTCGTGTTCATCTGTATGTGGTCGACGCCCTCCTCCTTCATTATGCTGATGACATCGGTAATGTCCTCGCGGAGCATCGGCTCGCCGCCGGTAATCTGCATCGAGTTGCCCGGTATTGGCCTCTCGGCGCGCAGCGTCTTCATCATTGCGCGTATCTGAGCGTGGTCTGGCTCGTACATGTATGCGCCCTCTAGGCCCTTTTTCACATAGAAAAAGCAGTACCAGCATGTCAGGTCGCACCTGTTCGTGACTATCATGTTTGCCAGGCCACTGTGCGAGAGGTGGCTCGTGCAGAGTCCGCAGTTGTTGGGGCAAGAGCACGTGTCCACGCGAACGTTTGGCGCATGGGCCCCCTTGCCGTCGACCCAGTACGTGCTGAACTTTTTGTACATCTCGTAGGACCCAAAGTAGAGCTCCTCGCACTCGCCGTGCTCGGGGCACGTCTTTGTCATGTATACGCGGCCGCCGCGCTCAAAGACCTCGGCGTCGAGTATCATGTTGCAGTCCGGGCATATGCTCTGCGTAAAGCGGATCGAGGACTTTGCGCCCTGTGTCTTGGGGCTCTGTCCGGCGATCTGTATCAGTGACATCCTGCCACAGGGGAAATCTTGGGCCTTATAACGGATTTGTCACCAAATTCACGGTGTTTTGGGGGTTTTCGTGCCTGATTTAAATACCCTCGGGGCTCAAAGAGACCCTATGAGCGTCTCGGGCAGGGTGCGCAAGGCCCTCGAGCGTGTTGGCCTGACCGGATACGAGATCCGCGTATACTCGTCGCTCCTCTCGGGCGGCCCGCAGAGCGCCGGTGCGCTGAGCACGGGCTCTGGCGTGCCCCACTCAAAGATATACGAGACACTCGCCTCACTCGAGGAGAAGGGGTGGGTCTCCTCGGATGACTCGAGGCCGACAGTGTACGCGCCTCACTCGCCGTCGACTGGACTCGAGGCCACGCGCAGGGCCGCCGAGGAGCGCCTTTCGGCTGACAGCCGCGCGATCGTCTCGGAGCTCGGGCCTGTCTATGAAAAGAGCGGGACCAGCGAAAAGCCCGACATTCTGGTCCTCTCTGGCCTCGCGAACATTGCCTCGCGGATACTCGAGATGATCGACTCTTGCCGGACCGAGGTCATGATCGCCATGCCGCACGTCGGCCGCGAGATGCTGACTGCCGCGCTGCCAAAGCTGCGCCTCCTCCATGACCGCGGCGTAAAGATCACGGTTCTCGTGTCTGACGGGACGAGCTCGGCGACGGTTCGCTCCATATCTCGCGTGGCCGACGTAAAGGTGCGCCCAAACCTGTTTGGCGGCGGGATCATCTCTGACCGGCGCCACGTCGTCATACTGCTGGGTCCGGAATCGGGCACGGCGAGCCCCGAGATGGTCGCCATATGGGCAGACCACGTGGGCCTTGCGAGCCTGGCCCGCGAATACTTTGAATACCTCATAAACGACGAGGTCGCGCAGTGATGGGCGAGCACGGCGAGGAGACGTTATTTGTGGGGACGGCTGATGCCGAGCATATGGAGATGTACCTAAAGGCGATATGGCACATACGCGAGCGCGGCGAGGAGGTAAAGATTAGCACGATTGCGCGCATGCTCCACATACGCCAGCCAAGCGTCGTCCAGATGCTCAAAAAGCTCGACAGGCAGGGCCTTGTGACATATGACAAGCTCGACGTGGCGCCGACTGCCAGGGGCCGCGAGATTGCGACAAAGATGATCCGCAACAGCCGCCTCCTTGAGGTTCTCATGGACGAGGCCCTAAAGATAGACATTGATGAGGAGCTCGTGTGCGGGACAGAGCACCACATGAGCAAACAGTTCACCGACGCGCTGTGCACGATGCTGCACCACCCGCGCAAGTGCCCGCACAACCTTGACATTCCGGCCGGCGAGTGCTGTGAGAAGAAAGAGGATGCGGCATGATGCGTGGCAAGAGTACATATAGCACACATGGTGTAGGGACAAACCCCGAGAGACTCAGACTCGCGCACTCCCCGCTCTAACTGAACAAAGATCTGCTGTTCGCACTGATCGTTTCGGCTCATCACAAATTTCTGTTTTTTGTGATGTCTGCCCGTGTGGGCTCGCAGAAATAGACTTAAGCGGGGGCCGGCCTGCCCGCGGAGGCATGGCAGACGGGACACGGCGCGCAGGACGGCCTACAGGCTCGGAACGTGGCCCCGGTGCGCCATCCGTCAAGCCACCGCTGCGGGATCACCCGCGCAACGACACGCGCAAAAATATCCTGACTCGTGTGCGCAACGGCCTGTCCGGCATGGCAGGTGGCGGGGATTCCGCGTATGGCACGTGCGCCTCGCGTGCGGGGGCGTGACCCTGCGTTGCTAGACGTGCGTGTGAGGCGCGTTGTGGAGGCAACACACAACATGCCCGCACTGCGCTCACTCGAGATTCGCGCCGGCGACGAGGTGATCGTGACTCCGGCGAGATGCGCAACGGGATACGAGATGGACATGAACTCCCGCAATGAACTAGGGATCAAGATCGAAAACCATGTGGCCGTGCATGCGAGGGCAATCTATCGCCGTGACGCGCTTTTTCTAATGTCAGACCCTGACACGTCACGACGATTTGTGGACGAGCTTAAGAAGTTCAACGCGCAGCGTTTTCCATTCCGTGTGTGCTCGCTCCAGATTGGCGACATTGCGATGGGCGCGCCAAACGCAATGCTAGAGTACGGAGATGCGCAGGATCGGCTCCTTGACACACTCGTTAACTCGCAGATGGCCGCTGGCTATGACATTGTGTCCGTGCCGCACCTGGGCCTAAACCCCGAGCAGGCAAGGAGGGCACCACACGTTGAAGAGGTGCCGCAATCCAACATCGAGAGCCGCACGGCACCTGACTGGCTGCAAAAAAAGCTCTGGCGCACGCACGGCGAGATTGAGAGCTGCCGCAAGCATACACTTCCCTCAATTGACATGGGATATTTTGCCTTTGCCGACGTGCTGGAGTATATTGTGGACGAGCTTGGATTGAACATGGTGAACATACTGTACCGGCCGCCCGAGTCGGCTCCGGCCGCCTATGAGTGCCTTCGGAAGTATGCGCACAGGGATGTCGCGTTTCTTGCCACCAACATACCGTACGCCAACCTTGCGGATCACATGGCCTCGACGATCCATTGCATGCCGTTTAGGGGCGCTGACCTTGTGGCGCTGTCCACAACGCGCGGGTTTGCCTATCCTGAAAGAAGGAACGACACGCGCAAGCTGCAGGCTCTTGACCGCCGCACCGTCGGACTGCGCCCCGTCTCCGACCATGATGGCCTCGCGCACACAATCGCCATGGAGGCCGGCATGGGCGATAGTGTCACGGCACGCGAAATTCTCGGCGAGCTGGACGGAGCGTCCGGCGATCATGGCGCATATGACAGGATAAACTCGCTCCTGAGGCTGCACGAGCTGCGGGTCAGCACAATGGAGATGGGTGCCCTTGCGAGTGCCATACTTGATGACGGGGTGGGCGCATACGTCAGGGATCGTGATGGCCTAGCTGACGTGATTAGGTCAGAGATCACCGCATGAGGGATGACATGTCCGTTTTTGGGCAACGCTAATAATGTGTGCCGCCTGCCTGCCTGCCCAGAGGCGCGCGATTGATTCGCCTTTAGGGCGGGCGGCATCCGTAATGGATCCGTCCGTCCGCCTCTCATCTCATACCCGTGATGTTCTTGTGCCACTCTTCAAACACGGGACTCCTGTGCGCATGCCGCTCGATATACGCCAATGTCCTGCTGTCTTGCCATGGCGCGAGTTCCTGCAGAGTCGACGGACTTTGCGCCCACGGCTTGCCCGTCTCTTGCCTAGTGGAGTTGCTGTGGCTAGACACGTCGGTCGGTTCGTGCCTGTCTTGTTAGCGGGTGCTGCGCTGCGCTCGTGCGCTGAATGCCGCGAATGATTAATAATGCGCCCACCTTGAGGCGCGTCACATGAAACGCAAGACGAGTTTGCGCAATATGCAAGAGCCAGACAACGATCTGTCCCTTAAAATCGCAGTGGACGCGACAAAGAGGTATGCGGCGAGCATACGCAACGACCCACAGGCGTGCCCAATGTTTCCGGTCATCAACGAGTATCACGGCATTCTCCAGTCGCTCAGCTACATGCAGGGCTACCTCGTCGGCTTTGTCTCGTCCATGGAAGAAAAGCCGACAAAGGAAAAGATGGACGCCCTAGTCTACGAGACGCTCTGTGACCACAACGTGCGCGACATCGCAGTCGCCATGCAGACCTCTGAGCTGCCGATTGACTGCGTAAACCCGCCACGCGAGTACTAGTGCGCGCCTGCAGTGGCAATGGGCGTGTTCACGATCTAGGCATATGCAGGATATGCGCACGTGCACCACGACAAGCTGTTCCCCCCGCACGCGTTCTCGTTGGGGGGTCATTTGCATATTGTGACTTTGACTCCACAGTCATTGCATCGCTTGTCGAAATGGCGTTTTACATCCTTGTGGGCTGCGAGAAAACCTGCCCAGTTTGATGTGGGCATGGAACCGTTTGTTTGTTCTGCCGTACTAGTTGGCGTCGGAGTCGCCTTCATCATGTTCATCGTCTGCATCATGTTCATCGTCTGCGTCTATCTCGTCTGCGTCTGCCCTGCCTGCAGCGTCACTCTTGGATGAGAGAGTGGCGTAAAGTCCCACAAGTGCGCCGCCAATTATGACTGCCTCGTGCCATTTCACGCACTCGTATACTCGTGGTTCTATTTAAAGACTTGATATTGCCTGCGGTGCGCCAGAACGCGGGCGAGCCTGTTTTGCATGGCAGGTGCAAAACGGCCCCCCTGAGATGTTGTGGAGAATACAGGCGTGAGGCAAACGACGCGACCAATAAACGGTTAAAAGTAGTCTCCGCTTGCCCTGAGGACGGAAACGGCATGGATTCAAACACCCGACAGGATTCCCAGCTCTGCATGAGCCGTGGAGAAGATCTGTATATGAACGGACGCTATGATGATGCCATAAGCGCATATGGCACGGGGGTGCGCCTCAAATATCAAAAACAATTGCCGACTTTGCAAAACCGGAAAGATGTCGTTGATTCTCTCGATAGCCTGACGTCCATGCGTCATATCATATTTCGCGAGCATTTTTCCGTGGACAGACCACGCCTAGGTTCCGAACCCACATTGTCCACTCATGCTGACGACTCGCGTCCATTCACAGTTTTTGAATGTGTTAATAGGATTGATCCTGTGTTCTCCATAGAGCCGACAAACAAAAGTTTGATTTTTGCCGCTCATGGCAAATTTCATGAGGCATTAAAAGAATTCGATCGTATCGAAAGCATTGATCACAAGAATATTGATGTGTGCGTTAAAAAAGGCGCCATACTTGCCAGTCTTGGAAGGCATAAAGATGCCCTCGTGGAACTAGACCGTGCCCTCGAGCTTGATTCTGGCAATATTGTGGCCCACATCGGCAGGGGTGACACACTGCTCCAGCTTGATCGCACCATTGACGCCCTTGCTGCCTTTGATCGCGCAATTCACATCAGGCCTGACAACTCTGATGCGCACCTTTGTCGCGGCAGGGCGCTCCACTCGCTCGGTCGCTACGGTGAGGCTCTCATCGCGATGGACTCTGCGATAGGGCTTGATCCGGACAGCGTCGACGCGTATATTGGGAGAGGTCATGCGCTCCTAGGACTCGGTCGCTACGATGAGGCTCGTCTTGCGTTGAATCATGCGCTCGAGCTGGATCCTGACAGCGCCGATGCGCATCTTGGCCACGGTCATGCGCTCCTTGAACTTGGCCATTACGCCGCGGCGCTCAAGGATCTTGATCGCGCGCTAGCGCTGGATTCGGACAACGCCTGCACGCACATCTGCCGCGGCTACGCGCTACGATCGCTCGGTCGCTACGACGAGGCTCTCGAAGAGCTGGATCTTGCGGCTGCCATGGCTCCGACACTAAAAGTCCCGCCCATTTCAAAGTGACGCACTACAGTCGGCGTATGTTACATGTGACATGCCAAAGCTGGCCTATATCCTGCGACGTGCGGCTTGGAGGTCAGCGTCATCGATCTCGCGTATGCCGTACTTTATTCCCATGATGGCCTTATTGATGGGAAAGATGGTGAGTGTCATCCGTGTGTCCCTGTTGATCTGGGCTTTCATGATGACCATCTCGACGCCCTTTAGGGATTCTATAGTTGCGGGGTTGAGATAGCGTCTATACCTAGTAATGCAAAGGCTAATTCTTGTGGCAAGCTGGTCAAGCGCACGATATGTGCTCCCATCATGCGTTCCTGCAGTTCTGCCCAACATCTCTAAAGCGTGCTCGCACTGCCTTGCCACAAACTGCACGTCCATGATCATGCTGTAATCCTCCCTCCTTTGCGCTTTTTCAGATTTTACGGCCACCCATATCACGTTTACTGCCAATGTTGCAGAAAAGATTCCCAGCACGATCATGGCATGCTCCCTGATGTCCGGAACGAGAACCATTATGGAGACGATTCCTGCTAGGGTACCTAACCAGCCTAGCCACCGCGGAGTCGAGCTCATGCCTGCCCCGTGACCTCCCCATTCATGCATGCGCGAACATGGCCAAACACGTCCATAACCAGCTTTTTGCCATATTCGATATTTTCGCGCTTCATGCGCTTGACGAACTCGTCTAGTGTCTCATTTCCATGGTTCTCGCGAAGGGCAAACGTCGCAACATCCAACCATTCCACATTGCGTCCCTGCACCATCTGAACAAACATCCGCGAGGCATCGGGATCGCGCACAAATGGCTCTGTGCCCCCCTCTCCACATCCGCGATCATAGATGTCTATTGCAATGTCCGTTGAGAACGCCCCACTGTCCAAAAAGCCAAACTCGTATCCCATGTCTGTCCCCAGCTTTTTTGCGATATAAGCGCACCTTTGCAGCTTGCGCTGTACCTCTAGTTTGTCGAGCGTGTCACCGTCGGCCAAAACACCTTTCATATGCAGATAGTTGAAAAACCTGAACAGGGTTCCGATGCGCTCCATCCGCTCAATCTCGGTGCCCGTATGGTTCACGTGCGCGCCTGCGCCCTCTTGCCTCGTGGCGGCCAATTGTGGTTCTGACGCATGTGGCGCATCCGTTCCGCCCCCTACAAGGCACTCGTTTCGGATCGGCACAATCATTGATCTGTGCATGCCTACGCTGGCCTGCCTGTACGCGCTGGACTCGTGGTCTGTGACACTCTTGAGATCTACCCTCTGCCTCGCACCCTTGATCCGAATTTTCACCCCGATCCGTACTCATGCGCTTTGATAAGTCTTTGCTGGCTTGAACCCCAAGATCCCCCACAGATCTATGCCAATCCGTGGCGCGGGTGCGCGCAATGTCTGCTGAAGAGATGTCAGACCCCGTGACGGGCAAGGCACTCTTGGGCAGACTGGTGGAGATACTAACAGATGATGGCTCTGGCACGAAATTGAACTATAACTTTGGCGCAGTGGTGATTGAGCCACAGCGCTAGCTCATGTGTCATGGGGTGCCATTGCCTGTCCTGTGTAGAGTCCGTGGCCAGAATCGGCGATAGCCCGTGCTTGAGCCCCAAAATCCACGATCATTAGAATATTTAATATAGCGCACACCTGTCGGATGCAGCATGAGCCAGCAGACGGCCACGAAAAAAGGAACCCCGGCGCCCAACCCCCTGGCACTCGATGTCGCCGTGAGCGAGACAAAGAGATACGCGGCGAGCATAGTTGCCAACCCAAAGGCCTGTCCAATGTTTCCTGTGCTCACCAGTCACGGCGGGGCACTCGAGACGCTCTGCTATCTGCACGGCTACCTCGCCGGAATCGCGGACTTTGCCGGGGCTACCCCAACTAGGGATGTGATGAACTCGATGGTTCGCGATGCGCTCTCTGATGACAATGTGCGCGACATTGTCTTAAAAATGACGCCGTCCCTGGACGAGTGCATCAACCCACCGCAGGACTATTGAGCGCGCGCTGCAGACAGCGTGCCCCGGCAGGCCATTTGAGGCAGTCATCCTGAATGGGTTCGGCCGGAGCGCCTCTGGGAATTTTGTGGGTTGCGTGGGGTCAGCACCATTTCTGTCCATTTGGCCAAATGTGGGCACGATCCTGTCGTTCTGCTAGGCCGTAAGAGCCGCCCATCGCGCAATCTTTAATATTACGCCCACCACGCCTCGGTTCGCATGAGCCTGCAGAGGGTCAGGGGAAAAGTGGCCGAGGAGACCAACGAGCTCGCACTCGACGTCGCCGTAGAGGAGACAAAGCGATACGCGGCGCGCATAGTGGACGACCCAAAGGGCTGCCCAATGTTTCCGCTTGTCACCGAGCACAACGGGGTACCCGAGGCGCTATGCTATATGCAAGGGTACCTCGCCGGAATCGTGGGCTTTACTGGGGCAATCCCGACAAAACAGGTGATGGATGCCCTGGTCCTCGACACGCTCTCTGATGACAATGTGCGCGACATTGTCGTAAAGATGGCGCAATCCCTGGAAGACGTCATCAATCCTGCTCAGGATTATTGAGCGTGCACGCGTGGAACTGCCATCTGGCCAATGCGCGCATTGCAGGCGATATCCACCGTGGGCGACTTGGCAGGCTAGTGTAGAGGCCGTGGGGGCTGATCGAACGCCGCATTTAATGGGTGTGGCGAATCCTGTTAAGCTCTTATAGGGCTCGTGTGCCATGTCGGCGCGTTGAAGAAAAGATCGGCGGCGCGGCCAGTGATCGCGCGCATCGGTGGAGAGCTGAGCTATAGTGGCCTTGCGACACGAGCTCTGTTTGGCTCCTCGGGGACCGTGATGCCATTTGACACGTTTGATGAATGCCTTCAAAATGTGCATGACACAAAGGCCGACATTGCCGTGGTTCCGGTTCACAACACCGTGAACAAACTGATCCGTGGCAGTGACAAGGTCACGCCTGTCACTGAAATAGCCGACAGGCTGGGACTGCAGAACGTCCATACGCTCATGTTTGCCATAGATCACGTGCTGGCCTCATATGGAGATCTTGGGGAAATCACCATTGTCTATTCAAAATCCGAGCCCCTTGCCCAATGCAGCCGGTTTCTCAGGCGCCACAGGATGCGTTCCATGTCACAACTTCCTGGCTCCTCGATTATAACGGACACAGAGGCTGCGATAAAACACGTGCGTGATTACAAGATTTCATACATTGCGGCAATCTGCAGCCGCGAGGCCGCAGAACACTATGGCGTCCCCATAGTGCGCGACGACATTGCAAACGTAAAGGACAACAAGACAGAGTTTCACGTCTATGCGCGTCCTGATGACAAGCGCGACTTTGCCGCACATATCCACACCTAGAATTTTCACATGTGTGCGGCTCTGGGATGTGCTGTGCTCTGATCTCCTGAGGCATGATGTTTCAAGTTTTGTCCTGTGGGCAGATGATATCCACGGTAACGGCAAAATGTGCGGATAGGGCGCGTCTTCCATACACTGCGGCGATCTGCAGCAGCAAGGCCGCCACATACCACAACGTCCCCATAGTGCACAGAACCATTGCCAACGTAAAGGTGAACCGCACGCTGTTCTGCGCGTATGCAATGCCATAGTTAGTGGCGCCACCGTGCCGGCTCGCCTATCTCTGGCCGTTGTGTGATGTGGCCACCTCGCGCAATGCCCTGTTCTCCTGATCGGCTGCACACACGCCCACAATGTCAGTCGCCTGGCTTGCGCGCATGGCTCCAGACGATCCCTGATCAGGACACGCGTTCTCTGGAACGCCCTGTGCGTGATTGCCGATCTTGTGCCATCTTGTGCCGACGGAACTGTGTGCAGGCTTTGTGCTGCACAGTTCTTTGCGCGCCATGTTCATGACACAGGATTGTGCCTGCGCGCGTGACGCGAGCGATTCAGGTCACCGAAAATCATTGCGCCAGTATCATGCTCACCACACGCCGTGGCTTGCCGACACGCCCCACCCTCGCGCTATCTCTTGCCAGACTGTAGGCATGACGCAAGACATGGCAGTGCGGCATGGCTGACTTGATCCGCCCGCGTCTTTCATGCCGTGTCTCTCTGCTGCGTGATGCGGCCGCACAACCTGTGCGCGCGCGCAAAGACGATACTGCGCGGACTGTTTACACGATCTGCTGCTGCGACTAGTTCTCGCACGTCGCAGCCCTGCGCACACGTGCGACACGGGACTCTTCTGCTGGCCTGTCGGCCTGCGCCGGCCCGATGCCCGCCCGATGCCCAGCCCTGGGCCGACTTTGACAGTTTGGCGTCTTGCGGCTCGACGTTCATCCCCCAAAATTGGGGAGGGGGGGGGGGGGCGAGATCAGGGCCTGATCGCGCCATTTTCGTATGAGGTCAGCGCGCCTATCTGACCAAATGGGCCACAGGGGTGCTGACCTCATACCTAGCACACGCCATCACATTATTATAATGCCGCCCATTAATCATCTGCATGACAAACGACGGGCGCGCCGGGTATGCAGACCACTATTCCTATGCGGATCAGACCTCGCTGAGCAGGGCAGTCGACCTGTTCCTTGGGCACTGTGACTGCCATCGCGAGGCGCAGCTCTCCGATGCGGTCCCCCCGACATGCCCGCAAGGCCCCAACTCGAGGAGATTCCTAGTCGACAGCGTGCCGTGCTGCGCGCTTGAGCCCGGTTCTACAGTTGAGGTCAGCGCGCACGGCAGGATCACGTACTCTAGGGCAGCGTCTGTCCGCCAGGCCGGCTCCCGGGGCCAGGCAATGCTCCAGCTTGACCGGCGCCTCATAGGGTCCCCTGACGTGCCGCAGCTCTCCGATGCGCGCGTTATGGATCCGGACGGCAATGCGCCGTCTGCGCCCCTTGCCGCCGGATTTAGGGTGCAACGGACATGTCTTGACAGGCAGGAATGTGCAGAATCCAGGGTTCCGTCTCCTGCCAACGGCAAGGCTGTGTGCGATCACGGGCGCACGGGCATGGCAGACATGCCGCACTTTGCGCTCAAGGTCAAGAGGTCTGACTTTATGCGTCCTGGTGCCAATGACTTTTACTATAGCATGGCTGACAGCATATGGTGGCGCGAGGATGCCATGTGCCTTGAGCAGCTGATGGCACTAGACGGCGAAGAGACGTTTGCGTGCCACTGGGACTCTACCCTGGCCGATCTCGAGGACTTTGTCGGCAGGCTAAACCGCTCGCGTCCGGACGACATGCGCCTTGACACGGTATTTGTGGACTATGGCCTGTATCTCTTGCTCTTTGGCCGTGATCTGAGAACACTTGACTGGTCTGAGGGATATCCAGACTATAGAAACATGGTTCGCCTGAACGGCATTACGTTCCTGCACTCATCCTCGATGCCCCCTGACTCCTCATTTGCCACGTCGTCTGCGCAGGGCCCGGTGTTTGTCCACGGCCCGTCAATACTGCACAGCACGGACTCTGAGATCAAAGTCGAGCGCTATTGTGATCTGGCATTTCCTCCGACCCCTGGCGCGCCAAGCGTTCCGTGGGGCGTAAAGTTTGACTCCACAATGGAGTGGAGAAAAGGCAAGAGACAGTCTGGGGAGGGCACTAGATGACTGCGCACGGATCTGTCCCTGCTCGCCTGCGGCACGGCTGCCCGTGCGCGCGCATGACCCTACTGACAATGGATGGCACGGGACATGTCACGTGATTGCCCATGCGCCAAATGTCGGGGCATTTTGAGCAGCAGTCCACCTCTGAGCTGAGGCAGGCCCAGCTCATCGCAAGGTTCTGCCGGTCCGGATACGCCCTGGGGCCTGCCATGTATCTTGGCCAGCAGTCCATTGAAAAACAGCTAAAGGCCGTTGTTCTCAGGCTTTGCGAGGAGGTTGACCGGGGCATCGGCACGTCTATCCTGGGCTCACTTGGACACCAGTTCTATCCCCACATATACCGGCTATATGCCGACCACATTGCCGGAATGGGGCTGCCCACTGTGCCGTCTGGCGACCTGCTCGCCTCGTATATCAATGCCGCACCAGGGCCAGATGCGGCCCGTGATGAGAACGCTGCCCAGTTCATGGCCCATGCTTGGAAAGTTTGGCTAGGTGACTCGTCGTGGAAGTCTCGCACATGGAAGAGCCATATGGGATTTCAGGTAAAAGAAAACGCCATTGCCATTCTCAACTCGCAGCAAAAAAAGCACATCTCCTCAATCCTCTCCCTCACCGGACGGACTGGCATGGCCTTGCCTAAAATATCCAACCGCACCCTGGAGGCACCGCTGCTCTCCCACAAAACCCTGGACTATGCCGCCCTCTCAAAATGCCGTGCGGGCCATCTGGCGCTTGCGGAGAATCTTGCCGAACGTGCCCTCTTTGCGCGCCATTTTCGCGAGTGTCAGGCATTCCTTTCTGATGGCGCAAGGTCACGCCTTGGGGGGGACTTTCCATATGGCAGGTTTCTTCGCCGCCTGGTCATGGAGTTTGGATTTCAGATCTTGATCTCGCACGCACCACATTACATGCCGCTGTTCTTGCACAATTCCACTGGCCGGTATCCTGACAGGCTCGGCCGCGACATCACGGTTGACATGTACGAGTCCCATGCTGACCACGTGCTGTTTTGCGTGCTCGTTGACATTCCATACAGGGTGGGCCAGCTGCGCGTCAACTCTGGGCGGCTTACCTGGATGCTAAGGGAGGGGCATAGGCTTGGACACTGGTAGTGCGCCATGTGATCCGATGGCGATTTGGGGGTTTGGGTGCGCGATCCCGTGCCTGGCCACAAATGACTGACAGCCTTTTGTCACATGCTGGTCAAAGAGCGTGCCTAGGGGAGACTGTTCAGGAGTGCGGGTATCGGCAAGGCCGTTTATCCAAGTCTCACACCATGCCATCTCCTCAGGGCGATGCGCGCGCACTGATCCTTGCCGCATATATTGCAGGACTTGTGCCATTTCTGCTCAAACACGTATATCTTTCCGTCTGTTGCCCTGGCGTGTGAGCCTTGACATGTATGTGCCCGAAGAGTTGCCGCTAGCACTAGTCCATATACACGAATTGCATCATGGGTCAAATCGATCGACTGCGAGTGGCCGTGTCCAATGCTGCCCTCTTTCTCCTGGTAGCTCTGCAATCATCTTGTACAACGCGAATAAGCATCTCGATTGCGTGTACCATGTTGGTGTCTCTGACAATATTGACTATGATGATCCGGAATATACTCGTGTGAAATATACGTCAAATGATCATAGCCTGCTTACATACCCTTCACAGGATCCCAAGCCTCAAATTGAGTCTTTTTTTGAATATCCGATGCCAGCTCCCCTACCATATGGGTTTCACACAATCCGCCCTGAGGCGCTATCTCTTGACGATATGGCATTCCAATTGTCGTCAGATCCTTATGGAGTTATGCGATTTCCTTTACCTGATAGATCAATTGGCATGCGTCCTGGAATATTCTCCGTCTCCAAACGCCTGCTTGACAATCCCGGCCCGTCAGGACTTCTCAACGATATCATGCCAAAAATCTGGTCCTTTGAGGACGCACTTTGCCTGGAACGGCTTGCCGAGCTCCCCGAACACGAGCCGACCCTAAATATCGACCGCCCAATATCCTCAAGTCTTGCACTGAACCTTGTCAAGAGCCTTGGTGGTGACTTGCCATACCGGCTCGACACGATGTTTGTGAATCCGTCCATAACAGTAGAGCATGACGATGCCGCAGACTCGCCGTACAGCAATGTCTTTCGATTCCCCGGACTGACGGTTCTGCAAAATGACAATATTCCTGATGACATGGCCTATGTTACATCTATGCGCGGCGGGCCGCTGTTCATCAGTGGCCCCACTGCAGTTCACTGTGAGGATGGCGAGCTGACTGTTGCGCGCTATTGCGCCACAGCCGAGAGCGGCTCGGCAAACTCACTCCCAGGGTTTACAGTTCGCGCCAAATAGGATTTCTGCGCCGGCACGGCCGCTGCTTTTTTGCGATCGATGATTGACTTGTCCGCCTGCCCTGCGCAAAGTGCGACACGGGACTCTTCTGCTGGCCTGTCGGCCTGCGCCGGCCCAATGCCCACCTGTGCCGACTTGGCAGTCTGGCGTCTTGCGGTCCGACGTTCACCCCCCCAAAAATGGGGGGGGGGGGGGGGGGCGCGATCAGGGCCTGATCGTGCTATTTTTTGCCATTATGCTTATAACCTAGCGCGCGCCCGAATGGCCCAATTGAGCCAAAGTAGGTTGCCTTCTATGGGCATTGCTATGCTAGCTGCCCTCATGCTCCTCGCCGGGCTCGGCGGGAGCGATGCCGCAGCGCAGGTGACCCCGCCCGTGCCGGTCCAGCCGGCAAACCCGATCCTCGATCGGGCCGACAATGCGCTCGCCGCCGGCGCGATGGCGACTGCCACAGACGGGGCCGGGCCCGTCGTCTCGACAGTGACTGTCGGTTCTCCGACCACAGGCGCCACGCCGGTGAGCCCAGTGACGATCGTCTTTAGCGAGGCCATTGCGCCGCCCGGCACCTTTAGCGTGAGCACTTCGTCATTTACGGCCTCGAGCGCTGTCCACAGCACGTCAACAAACCCCGAACAGGTCACATTCAACATCACTCCAGCCCTCGCCGCCGGCGCGTCAGTGACGATCTCGGTTCCGACAATCTCTGATCTCGTCTCGACGCCAAACACGACAGATCCCACGATGGTAACGGCGACATACTACACTGCGGCCCCCACCGCGCCGACTGCGCTATTTGTCACGCATGACACTATCGAGCTCACCTTTGCGCAACGGATGCGCGGCCCCACGCTTGACACGGACACGACGGCTGCAGGCCTGCAGATATCTGTCACGCCGGCCGGAGGCACGCTTGCGAACCTTGATGCCGTGTTTGACGGCAACACAAAGCTCACAATCCGCGTTCCCGGCGTCCTGCCATCCACGACATACACGGTGACACTGTCAAGTGCGGCCGCAAACCACAACGGCGTGACTGCCGGCAGCGCACTGAGCGCGACGGCGACCTCGCAGGTCGCCACTGCCGAGTTTGTCGACGCGCTCCTCCTGCGCGTCACCTTCTCCGAGGCAGTCTCTGTCTCCTCTCTGCCTGAGACCATCTCGGTGACACCTGTCGGCTCTAGTTCGGCGTATGACGCGCCTCGAGCGGCGATCACCACGACGAGCTCCACTACGATAGACCTGTCTCTGCGCGCCTCGGTCACGACGCCGGCCGGCTATACGCTTGTGCTGCCTGACTCGATAGACTATGCCGACGGCACGCCGTCATTTGACGGCGGTACAGTGACTGTGACGTTTGGCTCGCCGCGCTTTGAGGCCACGATTCGCTCGCCTACCGAGATACGCGTGACCTTTGGCGAGCATATACGCCTCACCGGCACGCTGAGCGCGCCTGCGGCCGCCGAGTGGCTCGTCGACACGACGCCCGCCACGCGCATAGCCGTGCCGACAGACACAGAGTCATATGCTGCCGCATCCGCCGGCCCGATATCAGGCAGCGTCTCCCTCGTGCTCACGGTGCCTGAGGCCAACGCCTTTTCGCTTGCCTCGACGCCCATCGTGCGCTATGTGCCCTCCTCTGGCGGGGCCGGCATCGAGTCAGTCGCCGACGGCGATGATGTCGCCTCGCAGACTAGCGCGCTTGCCACAAACACGCAGCCGCCCTTTGTCTCTGGGGTGTCGTCCCTTGATGCGACTACGACAGTCGTCACGTTCACGCAGCCAGTAGCCGGCACGACTGTGATCGGCGACTGGGAGGTGACTGACACGGTCGGCGAGACCGAGACTGAGCGTGTCATCTCGACGCTCACCGCAGGGGGGACTGCGGCCGCCACGCTCACGATACCGGCCTCGGCGCCTGTCTCCTCGATCACGATCACGCACGCGACTCGCGCGGGTGTGACTCCGGAGACGGTAAATGTCGCATACTCGGGCTCTCCGGACCTAAAGGGCGTCACAGCCGGCGCGCTTCGCGACAACGAGGGTGCCGTTCCTAATGATGACTTTGACCACGTTCCGACCGTGACCTTTGATGCCAAGACTGCGAGCCTGACGACTACAGTCGTGACGCTAAAGAGCCCATCTGGTGCTAATGTTGCCGTTGATGGCCGCCTTGCAGTCGGCGAGTGGGCCGTGACTGACAGCGTGGGTGTGGACGAGGACGACGACAGGTCTAGGGTCGTAACCGTGCTGCGCGTCGATGATTCTAATGCGGCGATCGTTGGCACCGACTATACCATACCCGAGGCCTCGAGCGCCTCGTCCTTTACCATCACGCACGCCGCACTCTCCTCGACGGCCTCTGTGCCGACTGTCAAGTATACCGTGGCCTCCGGCAGCGAGACTGGCGCGCTGGCCGACGCCGATGACCTGGTCGTGGGGCAAGACCCTGTCGTGGCCTCTGACGGCGTCTCGCCCACGTTTGACGCCTCGATCTCTATAGCGGACGGCACATACACCGTCACGGTGGCCTTTTCTGAGCCTGTCGAGATGGCCACCGGCAAGACGCTGCCGACGATAGCTGACTGGAAGTTCACCGGCAAGGACTCTGCTGATGCGGACATTACGGTCTCGGCTACGTCGGCGGTCAACACGGCGCTTGCCACGGCCGGCACGCTTGCCGTCGTGGCCAGCAATGACGCGACTAGCGGTTATCCGGCCTTTGACCAGTCCAAGGCGATCACGCTCACGCTCGACGTGCCCAGTGATGGCGAGTCTGACAGGGCCAACTCTATCGTCGACACCGCCGGCAACCCCGTGGCCGACACGTCATCTGCAGAGGTGATTGACACCATGATGCCGAGCTTTACTGCCGAGACGGCGAGGCTCGACCGCACCGAGATCACGTTCAGCGAGCTTGTCACGGGCACGGCCCGCGTGGCTGACTGGACAGTCGACGGCGTGACCGTCACGGGCGTCGCGACTGCCGTGGACTCTGATGGCGCCGCAACGCAGGTTCTCACGAGCGCGCGGACGCTCTTTTTGGTCCACGACACGCTGGACTCTACTGCCTCGAGGCCTTCTGTGGCATACGAGATAACTGATGCCGCAACGAGCCTGGCCGACGTGAACGACAACGACCTCGAAGTTACGGGTGATGAGCCCGTCACTGCCGCTGACGGCCTGGATCCGACGCTCGTTCGCGCGACGTTTGAGTCTAATGGCCTTGCCCTGCGACTCCTCTTTAGCGAGCCTATCACCGTGCATCTCTCACGCCTATCTCCAGGACTCTCAAGCGCCGACGCGTCGCCTCCGCTTCCCTCAGGCACCTCGATTCCCGGCGACACCTTTGCAGGCGATCCCGTTCCTGCGGACACGCTGTTCATAAACTATCAGTCTCCCGGCATCAGTGGTGTCGCCGAGGGAACCTTGTTCACGATCACCCTTGCCACCCAGAGCGGTAGTATGCCCGCGATTGTAGATGCGCACGATAACGGAACCACCGCTGACATTACGGCACCAGTAGTCCGTGACACGACTGCGCCGACTGTGACACTCACGCTGGCCTCACAGGACACGCTGCGCCTAAAGTACAGCGAGGCTATCGCCGAGGAGACGGTTCCGTCCGCACTCGGCGTCACGATCGGCACGGCAGCCTCTGTGGACATTGCGGCCGAGTTTGTCGCACCAGACACGATTCTCATTACGTTGCCCAGTGCGGCTGCGCGCGTGTCACATGTCGTGGCCACTGCGGGCATTACTGATGCCAACGGCGTGGCCGGTCCGGGCTCGGTCTCGCTCACGCCGACAGTCACGGTGACTGTCGGCGAGGTCGCCGGCCGCGGGGCATCAGAGGTGAGCCTCGCCTTTGCGGGCAGCACCCCAGACCCGACAACGCTGCCAAACAGGCCGGCGACTACGCCGCCGTTTGGCGACCTTGCGGTGGTTACTGCTGACGGCGAGTCGTACAGGGCCGACGTGATAGCGGCCGCCGCTGACGGCTCGACGCTCACAGTCGCGCTGCGGGCCGATGCGAGCACGCCGTCCTCGCAGACGATCACGATACCCTCCACGGTTAGAACGTACGTCGCCTCTGATCCTGACCCGTCTGACAATGTTCTGCTGCTTGGCGGCGACTATGACGTGATGACCGGCGCGATACCGACGTTTGGCGCGACGCTCACCTCGCCTACGGCCATAACCGTGACATTCTCTGACTCGATGTCAGGCACGACCACGCCCGGTCAATGGATACTCGACCTCACGCCCTCGACGTTCCCCGGCGGGCTTGGTGACACGGCGAGCCACATAGTGCCCTCGGGCGCGACGCTTGAAGCCGGCGGGGCCTCGCTTGCGATCACCCTTGGGGCGGCCTCTGCCCTTCCGGCAGACGCGACGCCCGTCGTGCGCTATCTAGGCGCGGACGGCACGCCACGCACGTCAGGCCTCTCATCGAGTGCCGGCGCGCTGCGCGTCCTGACTAGCGCAGTCGGGGTTGCGGACTTTGATGACACCACTGATCTGACCATAACGGCCACGGCCGGCGTCTTTGTCGATGAGGATGATAATGATAGCACGCCAAAGACTGCAAAGATGGGCCAGTCTTCGCGCGTGGCCAATGTGGGCGAGGACATTGTCATAACGGTGACGCTAACCGAGCCGGCCTCGGCGGCCACAGAACCCATGATAACGATCTTTGGCTCCACAGTAGACATGGTCGCCGCCGCGGGTTCGGCCCACCGGACCGTCTGGACGCACACGCACACCGTCGGCGTTGATGACATGTCAGGCACAGTAGAGTTTGACATTGTCGCGCGCGACGGCGCAGCACCTAGTGTAAATGTCACCGCCGATGAGACTCGCGTGACTGCCGGCACGATTAGCATACCGGCGACGCCCACGATAACTGCCGTGACTAGCTCCTCGACTCTCACCGTCATCACGTTCAGCTCTGCTGTGAGCGGCTCTAGTGCGCCGTCCGAGTGGATTGTGGATGGCAGCCTTGATGGCGAGCCGGCCGGTCCGGCCACTGGAATCGCCGCCGGTGAGGTCGATGCGGTCACGGCCGGCGCGGCTGCCGTGGAGATCACCTCTGACAAGATAACGCTCCTCCACGAGCCCATCTCTACGGCCTCGCTGCCGACCATTACGTATGCTGCCACTGCGGGCGGCCTCTCGCCTGCGACTGGCCGCACCGTGAGCGCGGCGACTGCTACTGCGACTGACGGGGCGCCTCCGGGCTATATCGCCGTGCGGACCGGCACGGGAGCCGACCTTGCGCACACGATAACGTTCACCGAGGGGGCAGAGCTTGTCGAAACAAAGACGCTGCCCACACACGAGGACTGGCAGTTCGTCGGCTTGAACAGCTTGGATGCGACCATCAGGGTTCCTGCGCTGAGCGCGGGGTATGCGATCGACCTTGACACGACTGACACAGTCACGCTGAGCCCGCGGGCGACAGGCGATGACGGGTATGACGATTTCAAGGCAGACACGCCCATCAGCATAGAGTTTGACGCCGTTGCAACGGCCAGGGAGCTCTCGATCGCCGACACGCAGGGCAATGCCGTGAGCGATGGCACGCTGGCTGCCGTTAGCGTGGCGCCCACGATATCCTCTGTCAGGCTCACCTCCTCGACGTCAGTCACGGTGGGCTTTACAGATGCGCTAGACGGCGAGACTGCGCGCGGCGAGTGGAGAGTCGCCGATGAGGAGCCCGAGTCCGTCATGGCCGGCTCGCAGACGACGATTGATGACGGCTCGATCACGATAACCACGGCGGTGCGCTCGATCACGCTCACGCTGGAAGACGATGACGCGCAAGAGGATGACGCGACGCCGATCGTGACGTACACGAGGCCTACGGGATCTGACGCCAACTCGCTAGAGAACGCCGCCGATCTCCCGCTGTTCTCGACGCTGCCGGCCGGCATCGCAGCCGCCGACGGGATACCCCCGTCCATCGAGTCGGCCTTGTTTGTCGATGCTGACACGATCACCGTGACGTTCAGCGAGGACGTGACTAACGTGACTGACATTGAGGGAGACGACGGCTGGTCGGTGGTACGCGGTGTCACATCCCTCGACCTAGAGTCAGCCTCGCGCACGGCCGACTCTACATACACGATAGAGCTCGACGACGCCGCGCAGGCCGGCCTGACTTACACGATCAACGCGGCTAATGCGATCAAGGACAGGGCCACGCCGACGGCCAACAATATCGTCGCCTCTGCGTCGACGACGGCGACGTACAATGCGCCGCCGACGATAACGGGCGCGACGCTTGACGCGCCGACGACAGTCACCGTCACGTTCTCCGGGACGCTCGACGGCACGACTGATGCCAACGAGTGGAGAGTCGCCGGCACGGTGCCGACCTCGGTGGCCGCAGGCGGCTCGCCAGTAGACGCTGGCTCGACGCTCACGATAGGGACGGCGAGCACGACGCTCACGCTCACGCTCGCGTCTGCCAACGCGCAGGCCGTCGACGCGACGCCGACAGTGACGTACACGCGGCCGACAGATGCGTTCACACCGCCGATAAACCCGAATGCCAACTCGCTTTACAGCGCAGTCGACGTCGCCCTGGAGTCGACAAGCGCGCCCCACATCACGGCCCTTGACAGGATAGCCCCCACGATACTCTCGGCGACGCTTGACTCCTCGACGCAGGTGACGGCGACAATGTCCGAGACCGTGACTGGCACGATCACCGGCTCGGAGTGGAATATCGGCACCGGCATCACCTTTGACTCTGGCACGGTCTCGGGCACCACAGTCACGCTCACGAGGGATACCACGAACAGGCTAGCCTCGACTGCAGTCGCCACCGGCGCAGCCCTCGCCCACACGGGCGGCTCGTCGATAATTGACGCCTCGTCCAACGCGCTGGCGGCGACGGCGACTAGCGCGACCTTTACTGACGAGGCGGCACCCGAGCTGGCCGACACCGGCTCGC
This sequence comes from Cenarchaeum sp., assembly GCA_963693095.2. Classification (GTDB taxonomy): domain Archaea; phylum Thermoproteota; class Nitrososphaeria; order Nitrososphaerales; family Nitrosopumilaceae; genus JAHRAL01. The sequence continues at coordinate 1,317,571 of OY843768.1, read as the reverse complement.
TGTTCATGCTCAGGGCTGTCCCTGGAGAGCCTCCCGTTTACAGCTCGAATCCTGCCAGCGCAGGCCATACTGCATGGGTGTTCATAAAGCCCACCGAGGATCTTTATGTCGGCGGCTCGGCCATAACGCATGATGGCAGCAATACTAGAGCATCAGGAGGCTACACTCCCTCTGCCGCCTCTGCTGACATTACGTTCTTCCCCGACACGACCTCGTCGACTACTGCCTCAGGTGCGGGCACTAGTGCGCGCCTATCGACGGTGTACAACTATTCGCACGCCGTCACGGCCTCCTCGCCAGAGGGCAACATCCCGTTCACGCTCACCGTGCGCGACGCCGTCGGCAACGAGTCAATGTTCACGCACGCGGACCTGACTGAGGACTCGACTGACGTCGACCTGGGAACCACAGGCGCCCTGATCGATGACGGGGGCTATCGCGTGCGCGTCGAGGTGCGCAACCCCGAGGTTCTCTCCTCGGCGTTTACCGCGCCCAACACGTTTGTCATCACGTTCCGCGAGCACCTAAAGGACGGCACGGTGCCCTCTGCGACCTCGTCGTACTCCATGACCTCCGGCGGCTCGGCTGTGGGCCTCACAGGCACGGCAGTTTATGCCGAGCAGGACGTCACCTCGACAGTCACGCTGACGCTGGCGTCGAACTCGGCCCCCAACACACCCTATGTAGTCGAGCTGCCCGATGGCATACAGGACGATAGCGACAACACGATCGCAGCAGGCGCCACGGCGAGCGCGATGCGCACATCGTCAGACACGATGGCGCCGGCTGCGAGCACGATCGTCTTTACGGTGTATGACGACACCGACACGGACGGCGACGGCACTGACACGCTGGACACGAACACGCTAAAGTCCGGCAACAGCGCGCTGCACGCCAGCGCCGGCGACACGATCCGCCTCGTCCTGACGCTCAACGAGGACGCAGCCGGCACGCCGACGATAGTGGTGACCGGTCGGACGGCAGCAGGGGGGACTGATATGGACGACAATGGCGACGAGCTGGCCACGACGTGGAGCTACGACCTGGCAGTGTCAGGGGCCTCAACCGAGGCGGCCTTTGCGTTCACGATCACGGCCGCCGACGCGGCGAACAACATGGCGACGATAACGCAGGATGACAGCACCATCGAAACCCTGCCGACCATAGACCTCACGGCACCCACGGCCGAAGCGGACTTTACGGCAGTCAGAACGCTCGTCATCACGCTTGATGAGGCACTCGCCGGCACCGACTCGACCATAGAGGACTACACGTACGGAGTGACGGTGCCTGACGGCACGGTCACGCCAGATGACGACGACAACCTCCCCGACACAGTCATGCTCGCAACCACAAACCCAGTCGACTATGACGCCACGGCACTCACGATCACCATCACGCTGGCCGGCGACGCGGACGAGGTCGAGCACACCGTCACGCTGCCGGCGGGCCTGGCCGACCTTGCCGGCAACGCGTTTGCCTCGCCTGCCAGGGTGACTGCGACGTACGCGCCAGACACGACTGCGCCGACGTTCACTGCGACGCTCACGTCTGCGCAGACCGTGACGATCATGTTTGACGAGAATGTCAGCGGCACGACGGCGCCTGAAGAGTGGACAGTGGCCGGCTCGACTGTCCGCACCGTCACGCCGTCCTCGCCATCCTCAGTCGACGAGATCGTCCTCACGCTTGATGCGGCGCGCCCCTCCACTGGCCTGGAGGACCCCGACGGCACCGGCGCCCTGACTGCGATCAGCACGACGAGCGTGGCCTATGCGCGCCCTGCGGCCGACTCGGCGACTGCGTCCAACACGCTCGCCGACGGCTCTGGGAACGACCTCGCCACCGCCGGCGGGACGGCCACTGCCACTGCAGTCACCGACAGTGTGGCGCCGACGGCCAGGGCCGTCTTCTTTGGCAACGCGATAGCCATCTTGTTCAGCGAGCCGGTCAACGACATGCCCTCGAGCCTGCAGGTCACGACGCCTACGTCCACCACTAGCGGCGTGACCGTGAACCACAATGACGGCGAACCTAGGGTGGCAGTCCCGATCCCCGCGCCGACTGCCGGCGAGTATTCTGTTGCGCTCTCCACGGACATAACGGACGTCTCGGACAACGAGCTTGCCACCGCCTCCGTGATGGCCACGTACGCGGTGGACACGACTGCGCCGACGTTTGATGCCGAGCTCACGTCTGCGGACACCATGACGATCACGTTTAGCGATCCAGTCGTTGGCGCGACGGCGGCGACTGAGTGGCGCGTCGGCGGCTCTGTGGTCAGCACGGTCACGCCGTCCTCGCCCTTTGGCGACACAGAGATCGTCCTCGAGCTCATCGAGCGCCCCTCCACGGGCCTGGAGGACCCCGACGGCACCGGCGGCCTGACTGCGATCACCACGGCAAACGTGGTCTATACGCGCCCGCCCACTGGCACCAACACGATCCAAAACTCTGCAACGCTCCACCTTGCGACTGCCTCTGGCGGCACGGCCACGGCTTCGACAGTGACTGACGGCGCGCCGCCGACGTTTACGGTAGAGAGGCCGCTGACTGACTCCACGGACAGCTTGTTCACCGCCGTCCACACGGTGACCTTCTCCGAGCCCGTCTCGCAGGCCACAGGCAAGACGCTCCCGACGGCCGCCGACTGGACGTTCTCGGGGAGGAACGCCGCCGACACGGCCGACGCCACGCTGGCCGCCTCGAATGTCGCCTATAACCTGGGCGCGCAGACCGCCACGATCACGGCGCCAGATAGCAGGGGCGGCTACTCCACCTCGTTCGACCTCGCCACGATCACGCTCACGCTAAACGTGCCGGACGGCGAGGACGCCAGGGCGAACTCGATAGCCGACACCTCGCCGGCGGCCAACGCGCTGGCCGACGGGACCTCGTCTGCCGTGGAGGACACCACGCCTCCGGCGTTCACGGCCGAGACGCAGAGCCTGACACACACGGATATCCGCTTCGCCGAGCGGCTCGTGGGCACGGCGCGCGCGGACGACTGGTCGCTCTCGGACGGGGGCAGCATCACAGTCAATGACGTGACCGTGGGCTCCGACGGGCCGTCGGCCACAGTCGAGATCCCGCAGGCCGGGACGGACAGGATAATCCTCCACCACGACGCCCTCCCGTCGGCGGCCTCGACGCCGGGCGTCCTGTACGACGACTCGGCGACGCTCGTGGGGGAGCAGGAGCGCCTGGCCGACAGGGCCGGCAACCCCGTGGGCTCCACTGTCGGCAGCCCAGTCGCGGCCGCCGACGGCGCGCCGCCGGTTCCGGCGGTGGGCCGCTTTACGGCGTCAGACACCGTCGAGGTCCTCTTTGACGAGGCCGTCGCGCATCCCGGCCGCGGCATCGAGCGCCTGACGGTCTCCACCATGGCCGGCACAAAGGTCACCACGGGCAGCGTCGATGACGACGCCGACCTCTTTGACCCAGCCGACGAGGGCTATGGGCCGAACACCGGCCTGCGCTTCACGCTGGACGCCCATGTGGCCGAGGGCACGTACGCCCTGGCCGTGAGCGGGATAAAAGACGTGGTGGGCGTGGGCAACCCCTTGGCCACCAACACGGCCGTGCCGGGAGGCGCCGAGTTCAGCACGCCGCCGATGGCGACTGTGATATCCTTTGCGGTGTACGGCGACACCGACACTGACGGCTCCGGAACGGCCGACACGCTGAACCTGTCCACGATAAAGTCCGGCGCCTCGGAGCTCCACGCGATGGCAGACAACACGATCCGCCTCGTGCTCACGCTCGACAAGGGCGTCACCGCCGCGCCGTCAGTGACGGTGCCCGGCACGGGCAGGACGCCGACGGCGACGACGATGGGCAACAATGGCGACGCGCTGGACACGACGTGGCACCACGACATCATCGTGGGCACCACGACAGTCGAGACTTCGCCCACTGCGCCGTTCACGTTCTCGATCACAGTGGAGGGCAACCCTGAGCCCATAACGCAGGAGACTGCGCTAGCCGGCGGCAGCACGGCGGACGTGCCGACCATAGACCGCACGGCGCCGACGCTCACGACGACTGCCTTCTCGGGCTACTCGATCGTCCTCACGTTCAGCGAGCCAGTCGTCTCTCCGGCCATGCTGCGAGTCACGCCGCCGTCAGGCGCGTCTGATGCGATGGACAGGAACACCATGCCTGCCGGCGCGGTCGTCACCGTGCTCGATGCCACACGCGCGTCGGGGGCGTACTCTGTGGCGCTGCCGACCACGCTGACTGACCTGGCCGGCAACGCGTACGCCGGCGCGGCCGCCACGGGCACCTATGACGCGCCGCCGAGGGCTACTGCGATATCCTTTGAGGTGTACGATGACACCAACACGGGCGGCGCTGACGCGCTGAACCTGTTAACGCTAAAGTCCGGCGCCTCGAGGCTCCATGCTGCGGCCGGCGACACGATCCGCCTCCTGCTCACGCTCGGCGAGGATGCCTCTGGCACGCCAGAGATCGACGTCGGCGGGCTCACGGGCGAGTCCATGGTGAACACGGGCGGCAGCGACGCGAGCACGTGGCACTATGACCTCGCCGTGTCGGCCACGACTCCCGAGACGGCGGCGGCCTCGCCGTTTGACTTTACCATAGATGTCGAGGATGCCGCCGGCATCGACGGACAGATAACGGCTGCGGACGGCCACACCGGAGACATCACAGTCGAGCTGCCCACCGTGGACCGAACCGCACCGACGCTTGATGCGGCGACGCCGGCGTTCTTTAGGGGCACCTCGATGGTGATCACGTTCAACGAGGTGATCGTGACGCCAGACGCCCCGTTCACCGTGCGCGTCGCCTCGCCGTCCAGCGCATTCACGGACGCCGCCGCCGAGGCCGACGGCACGATGCTCACCGTGGCAGTGGGGGCCAACAGTCAGGGGTCGTGGGCCGTGCAGCTGCCGATAACAATCACCGACCTTGCCGGCAACGCGCTCGTCGCCGTCGTGTCGGAGACGGACTACACGCCAGACACGACTGCGCCGACGTTCACGGCGGCCCTCACGTCTGCGAGCACCGTGACGATCAGGTTTGACGAGGACGTTCGCGGCACGACGGCGCCCGGAGAGTGGATCGTCGCCGGCTCGGCAGTCAGCGCAGTCGAGCCGTCCTCGACGTCCTCGCCCTCCTCGGTCAGGGAGATCACCCTCACGCTAGCCGAAGAGCGCGCGACGACAGACCTGACTGACCCCGATGGCGCCAGCGGCCTGACTGCGCTCAGCGCGGCGAGCGTGGTCTATACGCGCCCGGCGGCCGGCACGCCGACTGCGTCGAACACGATCACGGACCTCACCGGCAACGACCTTGCTGCCGCCGGCTCGAGGGCCATGTCCACGGCAGTGACCGACGAGGCCAACCCAAGGCTGGATCGCGCAGTCTTTGCGACTGACGGCAACGGCATGACGTTGACCTTTACCGAGACGCTCGCCACGCTGCCCTCGGGGCTCACGTTTGCGTTCACAAGCATGGTGTTAACGGCGCCGATTCCCACAGCTGGCGTGGTGAGCTCCTCGGGCAGCACGATAACGCTCCCGCTGTCGCCTGGCGTCTCGACTGCTGCTGACGGGACGCTCTATGCGCTGACGATCGGCGGGGGCACCATAGAGGACGTGAACGGCAACGAGTTTGAGGATTCGGTGGGCGTGACGTACGACACGACGCCGCCGACGTTCCGCGCGGCATTCTCTGGCGATCGCACCATCGTGCTCACCTTTAACGAGCTGCTCGCGCAGAGGACAGTCGTGGCAGGCAACTTTGGCGTGACGGTGCCCAACTCTACGCCTGGCGGAGACCCAGTCGGCGTCGCGCTGGCCTCGACTGGCGCTGTCACCTATGACGCAGATGCGCTCACAGTCACGCTTCTGCTTGCCGGTGATGCGACGCGCGGCGTAGCCCACACGATCACGCCGACGTCGCTGCTGGCCAACGCCGCATACCTGCCGTACGCCGCCGGCGGCGTTGCGGCCACGCTCCCGCTGGTGGACACGGCCGGACCGGCGTTCACCGCGACGCTCACGTCTGCGAGCACCGTTACGATCGACTTTGGCGAGCCTGTCAACGGCGTGACAGCACCTGATGAGTGGAGAGTCGCCGGCTTGACAGTCAGCACAGTAACGCCGTCCTCGCCGTCCTCAGTCGAGGAGATCACCCTCACGCTGTCAGCCTCGCGCGTGGGCACGGCACTGGCCGACCCTGATGGCACCGGCCCACTCGTGGCGATCACGCCGGCGAACGTGGTCTATACGCGCCCCGCGGCCGGCACGCCGACTGCGGCCAACACGATCACAGACGCCTCTGGCAACGACCTCGTCGCCACTGCCGGCGGGATGGCCACGGCCACGGCAGTCTCTGACAAGGCGCCGCCGACGTTCACGGTCCGGACGCTGGCACTGGAAGCCTCGCGGTTCACCTTTAGCGAGCCTGTCACCGGCACGATACGCGCAGTTGACTGGTCGTTCAAGGAGGGCGCGGACGGCACCAAGATGCAGGCCATAGGCATTGCCTCGCCCACCCAGCGCCTATTCATCGCATCGGCTCTGGCCAGCATAGACATCGTCCACCCCAGGGTTGCCTCGTCGGCCTCGACGCCGGACTTTGCGTACGACGCCTCTACTATGCTCGTTGCCGGGCAGGTGCGCCTGGCCGACGCGTCTGGCAACGTCATGCTCTCGACGGGCGATGAGCCCGTCCGCGCCGCTGACGGCCTCGGACCGCATCCCGATGAGGCTCGCTTTGTTGACGCGCGAACCGTCGAGGTTCTCTTTGACGATCCCGCCATGCAGCCTACAGGCGAGCGCCTGCATGTCTTCGTGCCGGGGATTCGGCAGCTCTCGGCCAATGCGATCGCCACGGGCAGCGTCGATAACGCCGCTGACGTCTTTGACCCAGTCGACGCGGGCTATGCCGCAGGCACAGGCCTGCGCTTCACGCTGAACGCGTCGGTGCCCAGGGGCGACTATGTCTTTGCCGTGAGCGGGATAGTGGACCATGGCGACGTCCGCCTGCGCCTGACCACGGGGGTGCCTGGTGGCGCGACGCTCGGCGTGGTGCCGACAGTGGCGTCGGCGACGCTTGACACGCCGACGTCAGTGACTGTGACCTTTTCGGAGGATCTAAAGGGCAGCACGGCGCGCATGGAGTGGAGCGTCGCCGGCGAGGCGCCCGAGTCCATCACGGACGGCACGTCCACGACGGTCGACGACGCGGCGATCACGATAACGACTGCAGTCGAGACGATCACGCTCACACTCGCGTCTGCCAACGCGCAGGACGACGACGCGACGCCGGACGTGGCGTACACGGTGCCGGCTGCAACCCCGCTAATCGCCGACGCTGATAGCGCCGTGCTGGCCTCCACGGGCGCCAGCCCAGTCGTGGCCGCCGACGAGGTCTCCCCGTCCATCGAGTCGGCCTCGTTCACCGACGCGACGACGATATCGGTGACCTTTGGCGAGGACGTGACTGACGTCTCCTCGTCAGGGACGACCGAATGGACCGTGACTGCTACGGAGGGCAACCTTGGCGTGACCGACGTCGACTATGAGGCTCCGGCGACGTACACGCTCACCGTCTCTGGCGCGACTGACGGCGTAGAGTACACGATAAACGCGGCCAACGGGATCATGGACAGAGCCACGACGCCCAACACGATAGACACAGGCGAGACCGAGATGGCGACGTACAACGCGGCGCCGACGTTCACGGCGACACTTGACACGGCGACGTCAGTAACCGTCAGGTTCTCCGAGGCGCTCGACGGCAGCACGGCGCGCACAGAGTGGGCCGTCGCCGGTGAGGAGCCCGAGTCCGTCACGGCCGGCACGTCGACGACGATCGGCGACGGCGCGATCACGATAGAGACGGCAGTCGAGACGATCACGCTCACGCTCGCGTCTGCCAACGAGCAGGACGACGACGCGACGCCGAACGTGGCGTACACGGCCGCCGCCGGCGAGCTGCTCGACTCCAATGACGTCGACCTGCGCCCGACGGGCGCCAGCCCCGTCGTGGCCACCGACAAGATCAAGCCGTCCATAGAGTCAGCCTCGTTCACCGACGCGACGACGATATCTGTCACGTTCGCCGAGGACGTGACCGAGGTTACCACGGGCTGGTCGGTGAACGGCGGCCTTTCGGTGTCGATGGCGGACTTTGATGACAGCGACACGTACACGCTCACCGTCTCCGCCGCGACTGATGGTGTAGAGTACACGGTCAGCGCGCCTGGCACGATCATGGACGAGGCCGATTCACCCAACACGATAGCGGCCGGCGAGACCGAGACGGCGACGTACAACGCGCCGCCGACGTTCACGGCTACGCTTGACACGCCGACGTCAGTCATAGTCAGGTTCTCCGAGGCGCTCGACGGCAGCACGGCGCGCACGGAGTGGAGCGTCGCCGGCGAGGCGCCCGAGTCCATCACGGACGGCACGTCCACGACGGTCGACGACGCGGCGATCACGATAACGACTGCAGTCGAGACGATCACGCTCACACTCGCGTCTGCCAACGCGCAGGACGATGACGCGACGCCGAACGTGGTGTACACGGCCGCCGCCGGCGAGCTGCTCGACTCCGATGACGTCGACCTGCGCCCGACGGGCGCCAGCCCCGTCGTGGCCACCGACGGGGTCTCCCCGTCCATAGAGTCAGCCTCGTTCACCGACGCGACGACGATATCTGTCACGTTCGCCGAGGACGTGACTGACGTCTCCTCGTCAGGGACGGCCGAATGGACCGTGACTGCCACGGAGGGCAACCTTGGCGTGACCGGCGTCGGCTATGAGGCTCCGGCGACGTACACGCTCACCGTCTCAGCCGCGACTGACGGCGTAGAGTACACGATAAACGTGGCCAACGGGATCATGGACAAGGTCACGCCGACGGCCAACACGATAGACGCCGGCGAGACCGAGATGGCGACGTACAACGCGGCGCCGACGTTCACGGCGACGCTCGACACGGCAACGTCAGTCATCGTCAGGTTCTCCGAGGCGCTCGACGGCAGCACGGCGGCCTCCGAGTGGACAGTCGACGGCATGCCAGTCGAGTCCGTCTCTGCCGTCGGCGCGACGGAGGCAGGCGGCACGGTCACGATAACGACGGCAGTCGAGACGATCACGCTCACGCTGACGTCTGCCAACGCGCAGGACGACGACGCGACGCCGAACGTGGCGTACACGGCCGCCGCCGGCGAGCTGCTCGACTCCGACAGAGTCGACCTGCGCCCGACGGGCGCCAGCCCCGTCGTGGCCGCCGACGGGGTCTCCCCGTCCATCGAGTCGGCCTCGTTCACCGACGCGACGACGATATCTGTCACGTTCACCGAGCCTGTGAGCAGGGACACGTCGACGATGGCTGGAACCGGCTGGTCAGTGGTGGCCGACTCTGCCAGCCTCACGGTGTCGATGGTGGACTTTGATGACGACGACACGTACACGCTCACCGTCTCCACCGCGACTTTCGGCGTCGAGTACACGGTAAACGCCGCCGACGGGATCATGGACAAGGTCACGCCGACGGCCAACACGATAGACGCCAATGCGAGCTACGTGATGGTAGACAACACGGCGCCAACGTTCAGCGCCGAGCTCACGTCTGCGAGCACCGTGAGGATCGTCTTTGACGAGCGCATCGACGGCACGACGGCGCGTGGCGAGTGGAGCTTTGACGGCGTCCAGCCGGCCTCGCTCTCGCTGACGGCTACCGACGGGGCCGAGACCGGCGACCTGTCGATCACCACGGCCACCGACGAGCTCTTTATCACGCTCGCCGCCGCTCGTGGGAGCACCGCCCTGGGCACCCTGGACGCCTCGGCCGTCACGTACACGCGCCCGTTGACTGGCACCAACACGATCCAGGACGGCGCGGACAACCACCTTGCCTCGACGGCAGGCGGCATGGGGACGGCCACGGCACTTGTCGACAAGGCGCCGCCGACGTTCACGGTCGAGACGGTGCGACTGGATGGCTCGAGGATCACCTTTAGCGAGCCCGTCAGCGGCACGATGCGCGTGGCCGACTGGTCGCTCACGGATAACGGCAACACGGCGACAATCAGCAGCATCGTCTCGACCACCGCGACCATACGCACCCTGACGTCTCTTCCCTCCGTCGATGTCCTCCACCCCACGCTCGCCTCCACGGGCTCGACGCCGGTCTTTTCGTACGACGCCTCGACTATGCTAGCTTCGGAACAGGTGCGCCTGGGCGACGGGCTTGGCAACGCCATGCTCTCGACGCTTGAGCCCCACGTCCGCGCCACTGACGGCCTAAGGCCGACGATAGAGCTCGCCACGTTCACGGCGGCCAACATGTTATCTGTGACCTTTGGCGAGGCCGTGACTGACGTCTCCTCCTCAGGGACGACCGGCTGGACCGTGACTGCCACGGAGGGCAACCTCGGCGTGACCGGCGTCGACTATGAGGCTCCAGCGACGTACATGCTAGAGCTGGGCGCAAACGCTGAGCCTGGCAGGACATACACCGTCAATGTCGACAACACGATCGACGACCTCGCCACGCCGACGGCAAACAGGGTTCTCTTCGGCGAGGCTGGCACTGCGACGTACACGCCGGCTGCGCCGCCGATGGCGACTGCGATATCCTTTGCGGTGTACGGCGACACAGACACGGACGGCTCTGGCACGGGTGACACGCTGGAGCTGTCCACGATAAAGTCCGGCGACTCGAAACTCCACGCGATGGCCGACAACACGATCCGCCTCGTGCTCACGCTCGACAAGGGCGTCACCGCCGCGCCGTCAGTGACGGTGCCCGGCACGGGCAGGACGCCTACGGAGACGCCGATGGGCAACGCAGGCGACGCGCTGACCACGACGTGGCACCACGACATCATCGTGGGCTCCACGACTGTCGAGACTTCGTCCACTGCGCCGTTCACGTTCTCGATCACAGTGGAGGGCAACCCTGCGGCCATAACGCAGGAGACCCCGCTGGCCGGCGGCAGCACGGCGGACGTGCCGACCATAGACCTGACCGCGCCGACGGCCGAGGCGGCGTTCACGGCGGCCAGGACGCTCGTCATCACGGCGGGCGAGGCGCTCCTCAACACGCCGACGCAGGTGGAGGGCTATGCGTTCGCCGTGAGCGCCGGCGGCAGCGCCGTCTCGCTGGCCACGGAGGACCTGGCAGCCGACACGCCGGTGAGGCCCATCGTCTATGACGCGGCGGCCCGCACGATCACCCTCACGCTGGCCGCCGACGCGGCCGCCGCCGAGCACACAGTCACGCTGCCGGCGGGCCTGGAAGACCTCGCCGGCAACGCGTTCGCCTCGGGCGCCACGGTGGCCGCGACGTACGACGCGGCCGCGCCGGCCGCAACCTCGATAGCCTTCGAGGTGTACGGCGACGGCACGGCGAGCACCGGCACGCTAAAGTCCGGCGAGAGCGCGCTGCGCGCAAGCGACGGGGACACGATCCGCCTAAAGCTCACGCTCGACGAGACGGTTCCCGGCGCGCCGATGGTGACGGTGCCCGGCGCGGGCAGGACGCCTGTTGCTGCCCCGATGGTGGCCGGCTCGGAGGCCAACGGCCTGACGTGGGTGCACGACATGGCAGTGACGAGCATGACTGCCGAGACGGACGACGTGGCGTTCACGTTCTCGATCGCCGTGGCCGATGCGGCGACGCCGCCCAACACGGGCACCATAACGGAGTCCGCCGCCCTCACGTTCACCCTGCCGGCCATAGACCTGACCGCGCCGACGGCGACTGCGGCGTTCACGGCGGCCAGGACGCTCGTCATCACGGCGGGCGAGGCGCTCCTCAACACGCCGACGCAGGTGGAGGGCTACACGTTCGCCGTGAGCGCCGGCGGCAGCCCCGTCTCGCTGGCCACGGAGGACCTGGCAGCCGACACGCCGGTGAGGCCCATCGTCTATGACGCGGCGGCCCGCACGATCACCCTCACGCTGGCCGCCGACGCGGCCGCCGCCGAGCACACCGTCACGCTGCCGGCGGGCCTGGCCGACCTCGCCGGCAACGCGTTCGCCTCGGGCGCCACGGTGATGACGACGTACGCGGCGCCGGCGGACACGACTCCGCCGACGTTCAGCGCAAGCCTCACGTCTGCGACCACCGTGACGATCACGTTTACCGAGGATGTCGACGGCACGACGGCGCCTGCCGAGTGGACAGTCGCCGGCTCGACAGTCAGCGCGGTCACGCCCTCCTCGCCGTCCTCGGCCGGCGAGATCGTCCTCACGCTGTCGGCCTCGCGCGCGGGCACGGCACTGGCCGACCCGGACGGTGCAGGCCCGCTCGAGGAGATCACGACGGCGAGCGTGGTCTATGCGCGCCCCGCGGCGGACTCGGCGACTGCGTCCAACACGCTCGCCGACGGCGCCGGCAACGACCTTGCCGCAGCCGGGATGACGGCCACGGCCACGGCAGTGGCCGACGGCGCGCCGCCGACGGCCAGGGCGGCCTTTTTGGGCAGCGCGATCGTCATCCTGTTCAGCGAGCCGGTCAACGGAGTGCCGGCCACGCTGGCCGTCACGCCCGGCGGCGCGCTGAACGCAGACCACACCGACGGCACCGACAGGGCGACAGTCACAATCTCCTCGCCGGCTGCCGGCGAGTACTCTGTCGCGCTGCCCACGGGCATAGACGACGCCTCGGACAACGGGCTCGCCGCCGCCCCGGTGACTGCCACGTACGCGGCGGACACGACTGCGCCGACGTTCAGCGCCGAGCTGACCTCGGCGGAGACCGTGAGGATCACGTTCAACGAGGCCGTCTTTGGCGTGACTGCCGGCTCCGAGTGGGCAGTCGCCGGCTCGACAGTCAGGACTGCGGTGCCGTCCTCGCCCTTTGACGCCACAGAGATCGTCCTCACGCTAGACCCGGCGCGCCCCTACACCAGCCTGGCCGACCCCGACGGTGACGGCGACCTGGCGGAGATCACCGCGGCGAGCGTGGTCTACACGCGCCCGTCGACGGGCGATGACACGCTCCGAAACTCGGCAGAGCTCCGCCTTGCGGCCGCCGCCGGCAGCCCGACATCTGCCACGGCCGTCACCGACAAGGCCCCGCCGACGTTCACGGCGCGCACGTTGACGACGGCGACGATAGCTGTCACGTTCACCGAGGCGATACACAACACGAGTTCACACAATAATCACGCCCCCTGGCGAGTCGTGGGGAACTGGGACGTGGACGGCGCCACGCCAAGCGCCCTGACCACGGCCAACGTTACGCAGGCCGGCGTTATACGCACGGTCTTTACGCTCACCGTGGCGACCTTTGGCGTGGACGACATGCCCACGGTCACCTATAGCCGCCCCGCCTCCAACTATCTCGCCGATGCGCTGTTTGGCAGCAGAATGTCACTCGACAATGCCAATAACAACCCGATTCCGGACGGCGCGTCGGCGATCGCAACAGATGGCATCGCCGCCACGGCTGGCCCCTTCACGGCCGCCACTGCGAGCCTCACGACGACGCTCGTGACCTTTACCGGCGGCGATCTCTCGGGCACGCTTGACGTGACGAACTGGACGGTCACCGAGAACGACGCGGCCAGCATGGCGGACAACGTGGCGCTGACGACGTCGAGAGTGGCGACTGCGCTCAGCGGCGTCGCGACGACGACTGCGGCCACGGTGGGCTCCGCGGCCGAGATACCGGACGCCTCGACTGCAAAGCAGCTCCTCATCACGCACGACGCGCTCTCCTCGACGGCGGCCACGCCGAACGTCGCGTACACAAAGCCTGACGACAGGCCGACTGGCGGGTTCCTCGCCGAGGGCACATCCGAGGTGGCCACGCGCGACACTGCGGCCACTGACGGCGCGCCTCCGACGTTTACGGTAGAGAGGCCGCTGACTGACTCCACGGACAGCTTGTTCACCGCCGTCCACACGGTGACCTTCTCCGAGCCCGTCTCGCAGGCCACAGGCAAGACGCTCCCGACGGCCGCCGACTGGACGTTCTCGGGGAGGAACGCCGCCGACACGGCCGACGCCACGCTGGCCGCCTCGAATGTCGCCTATAACCTGGGCGCGCAGACCGCCACGATCACGGCGCCAGATAGCAGGGGCGGCTACTCCACCTCGTTCGACCTCGCCACGATCACGCTCACGCTAAACGTGCCGGACGGCGAGGACGCCAGGGCGAACTCGATAGCCGACACCTCGCCGGCGGCCAACGCGCTGGCCGACGGGACCTCGTCTGCCGTGGAGGACACCACGCCTCCGGCGTTCACGGCCGAGACGCAGAGCCTGACACATACGGATATCCGCTTCGCCGAGCGGCTCGTGGGCACGGCGCGCGCGGACGACTGGTCGCTCTCGGACGGGGGCAGCATCACAGTCAATGACGTGACCGTGGGCTCCGACGGGCCGTCGGCCACAGTCGAGATCCCGCAGGCCGGGACGGACAGGATAATCCTCCACCACGACGCCCTCCCGTCGGCGGCCTCGACGCCGGGCGTCCTGTACGACGACTCGGCGACGCTCGTGGGGGAGCAGGAGCGCCTGGCCGACAGGGCCGGCAACCCCGTGGGCTCCACTGTCGGCAGCCCAGTCGCGGCCGCCGACGGCGCGCCGCCGGTTCCGGCGGTGGGCCGCTTTACGGCGTCAGACACCGTCGAGGTCCTCTTTGACGAGGCCGTCGCGCATCCCGGCCGCGGCATCGAGCGCCTGACGGTCTCCACCATGGCCGGCACAAAGGTCACCACGGGCAGCGTCGATGACGACGCCGACCTCTTTGACCCAGCCGACGAGGGCTATGGGCCGAACACCGGCCTGCGCTTCACGCTGGACGCCCATGTGGCCGAGGGCACGTACGCCCTGGCCGTGAGCGGGATAAAAGACGTGGTGGGCGTGGGCAACCCCTTGGCCACCAACACGGCCGTGCCGGGAGGCGCCGAGTTCAGCACGCCGCCGATGGCGACTGTGATATCCTTTGCGGTGTACGGCGACACCGACACTGACGGCTCCGGAACGGCCGACACGCTGAACCTGTCCACGATAAAGTCCGGCGCCTCGGAGCTCCACGCGATGGCAGACAACACGATCCGCCTCGTGCTCACGCTCGACAAGGGCGTCACCGCCGCGCCGTCAGTGACGGTGCCCGGCACGGGCAGGACGCCGACGGCGACGACGATGGGCAACAATGGCGACGCGCTGGACACGACGTGGCACCACGACATCATCGTGGGCACCACGACAGTCGAGACTTCGCCCACTGCGCCGTTCACGTTCTCGATCACAGTGGAGGGCAACCCTGAGCCCATAACGCAGGAGACCCCGATGGCCAGCGGCAGCACGGCGGACGTGCCGACCATAGACCGCACGGCGCCGACGCTCACGACGACTGCCTTCTCGGGCTACTCGATCGTCCTCACGTTCAGCGAGCCAGTCGTCTCTCCGGCCATGCTGCGAGTCACGCCGCCGTCAGGCGCGTCTGATGCGATGGACAGGAACACCATGCCTGCCGGCGCGGTCGTCACCGTGCTCGATGCCACACGCGCGTCGGGGGCGTACTCTGTGGCGCTGCCGACCACGCTGACTGACCTGGCCGGCAACGCGTACGCCGGCGCGGCCGCCACGGGCACCTATGACGCGCCGCCGAGGGCTACTGCGATATCCTTTGAGGTGTACGATGACACCAACACGGGCGGCGCTGACGCGCTGAACCTGTTAACGCTAAAGTCCGGCGCCTCGAGGCTCCATGCTGCGGCCGGCGACACGATCCGCCTCCTGCTCACGCTCGGCGAGGATGCCTCTGGCACGCCAGAGATCGACGTCGGCGGGCTCACGGGCGAGTCCATGGTGAACACGGGCGGCAGCGACGCGAGCACGTGGCACTATGACCTCGCCGTGTCGGCCACGACTCCCGAGACGTCGCCTGCTGCGCCGTTTGACTTTACCATAGATGTCGAGGATGCCGCCGGCATCGACGGACAGATAACGGCTTCGGACGGTCACGCCGGAGACATCACAGTCGAGCTGCCCACCGTTGACCGGACTGCGCCGACGCTTGATGCGGCGACGCCGGCGTTCTTTAGGGGCACCTCGATTGTGATCACGTTCAACGAGGTGATCGTGACGCCGGACACGTTCACCGTGACTGTCGCCCCGCCGACTGGGCTCGGCAACCCTGCGTCTAGGGACGCTAGCGCCGAGGGCGCCGTCCTCACCGTGGAGGCCATGGCAAACTTGGCAGGATCGTGGGCCGTGCAGCTGCCGATAACGATCACCGACCTGGCCGGCAACGCGCTTGCCTTAAGCATTGCGAGCGCGACGTACACGCTTGCGCCCTTCGAGGCCGCCACGAGGAGCCTGACTACGACGCTCGTCACCTTTGACGGCGGCGACCTGGCCGGCACGCTCGACGTGGGTGACTGGACCGTCACCGAGAACGACGCGACTGACATGGCAGACAACGGGGCGCTGACGACATTGCGCGTGGCGACTGCCGGAGCCGACGGCACGGCGACGGCGACTGTGGCCACGGTGGGCTCGACTGCGACCATACCGGACTCCCCGACTGCCACGCACCTGCTCATCACGCACGACGATCTCTCCTCGACTGGCGCCACGCCCCAAGTCGCGTACGCAAAGCCCGGCACCGAGCCGACCGGCGGGTTCCTCGCAGAGGTCACCTCTGACGTCGCCTCCGGCGGCGCCGAGGCGACTGACGGGGTGCGGCCGGTCATCGACGTGGTTCACATAACGGGCCTGACCTCGATGGTCGTGCAGTTTAGCGAGCCCATGGCGGGCTCGACGAGAGCTGGCTCGTGGATTGTCGGTGACGAGGAGGATCCGAGCGGAGATAGTCTTAAGGATGTCAGGGAATTCTTGCTGCCTGATAGCGACCCCGTGCTGAGGCTCTCTATACCACCGTCATCCCCGTTGAGTGAGATTGCCCTTGTAACCAAGCAGCTCTCCTCCACGCAGATCGGCTACTATGAGGGCAAGCGCGAAGTCGACTATGGCGCCACCCTCGAGTACACGGGCACTGCGCTGACTGACGTGGCCGGCAATGCGCTGCGGGTGGGCGCAGAGGAGCTAAAGGTGCCACGTGAGCGCATGCTCGACAGGGCTGCGCCTGAGGCAAACACCGTCAATCTTGACGTGAGCAGGGCGCGCCTTGCGGACGCAGACCCGACAGTGGGTTATGGCACACTGCTGGTAAAGGCCGGAGACACTGTGCTAGTGCGGCCGGAGATACTGTCATACACGCCGAATGGCCCAGATGCTCCGAATTGCCGTCTACCAGATCCACAGTGCGCTGATCAGCCATACGCCATGGAGTCTGCGACGGTCAAATACTTTGGTACTGACACATCACGTCCACTCTCTTATGATGCTGATAACGACAACTGGTCACACACGCTGACTGTGACCACGGGCATCCCGGAGGGCCGGCTAGTGCCAGTGTTTACGACGATTGACATTCCGGTGGGCAACGAGGTAACGTTCACGCGAGGCACCGACTGCACCAGGGACCTAAACACGCGAGCTCACGCATGTGTCGGTGACAGTGGGAATGATGACATTAATGAGGCGCGCTTTGCCGCACTGTGGCCAATAGTGGACCACGACCCCCCAACAGTCGTCTCGGCCACAATGACGTCGACGACTACGACAACGGTGACATTCAGCGAGATAGTGAGGTTTAACGGCGGGACCGCCTCCGAGCGCGCAGGCCACTGGGCCATAAAGAATGCCGGTGTGCAGGCGGCGACAGGCTCTGTCTCCATATCTGGCAAAGTGATGACAATGTCGCACGCGACGCTTCCGACTGGCGCAAAGCCGACACTAGAGTACGCCCCGGGCACCTCTGCGGCCGGACGCGTGGTTGACAGGATCGCCCGCGAGCTTGCGGAAATCACGCCGCAGAGCCCCGTCATGGTAGCCGACAGCGTGCCGCCGACGCTAGTGTCCGTGCTTCAGCAGTTGCCGACGCGAACGATACACGCCACGTTCAGCGAGGCGCTTGACGCCTCCACGGTCTCTGGCACGACAGTCTACCTGGAGGCCGGCGACACGACGTCTACTGGCAGGACGACGCCCGTGGCCGGCGTCACCGTGGCCCCGGTCGCCGGCTCCCCCGAGACAGTCGCGCTCACGCTTCCGCTCGCCGCCGCTGACGCGCAGTACACGCTCAGGGCCACCACGGATATTGGTGATGCCTCACCGGCATCCAACAGCCCCGCAGCTGACCTCGTGGACACCGTGACAGTCGACACGATGGTTCCGCTCGCGACGGCGATCTCGTACACTGTCCTCGAGGCCGACTCGATGGGGGCGCTCTCGGCGCGCGCAGCGCCGTACTCGAACCATGCGCGCGCCGGTGACACGATACGCCTCACAGTCACGCTCGACCAGGATGCCGTAGAGCCGCCGACGATCCTCCTCGACGGCAAGACCGACGATCCTGGCACCACGGCCGATGACGCCAACACCGTGACAATGACGCGCGTGGCCGCCGGAGACGAGACGCGCTGGACCGTCGACTATCTCGTGCTCTCAGGAGCCGGCGAGCCTGCCGACGGCCCGTTTGAGTTCATGATGAGCGTGTTTGATGAGGCAATGCCCACGCCAAACATGACAGTCGTGACGGGCTCTGCGGGCCATGTGCCCTCATACGACGCACCGACACGGCCCATAATTGACAGGGCCGCGCCGACCCTCATGTCCGCTGCGACGACGTCGACTGCGGCCCTGGTGGTCACGCTGTCAGAGGCCGTCACGGGAACGAGCGTCGACGGCGACTGGGCAGTCGCCGACGCCACCGGCGTCGCAGTTAGCCCCTTCACGGGCAGCACGACGACGATCATGCTCACGTACACGGATACCGCGGACACGTCATTCGCGCCGATAGTCACGTACTCGGGCACGGCCCTGGCCGACTCGGCCGGCAACGCGCTGGGCGCAGGGCAGGTGACGGCTGCTGACGGCGTCGCGCCGACGGCGACAGTGACTGCGAGCGTGAGGCTCGAGGACGCGACGGCAGACTCGACCACTGTCAGGCTGGCCGGAATCGACGATGAAGTCCGCGTCAACGTGGCGGCCAGCGAGGCGCTCACCACGGCCGCCGGCGACATTGCGCTCTTTGGGGAGTCGACTCCCGCCGACTCGGTGGACACGGCCGCGGGCAACAATATGTACTCGTACGTGCGCACAATAGCCGCCTCGGACGCCAGCGGCGCGCTCGCGTTCAGCCTGACTATACGCGACACTGCGGGCAACACGGCAACGTTCACGCAGGCCGACGTGACCCCGAACGTGACAGTCGACTCTGACGCGCCGACGTTCAGCGCAAGCCTCACGTCGGCTAGCACGGTAGAGATCACCTTTACCGAGAACGTCGAGGGCACGACGGCGTTTGGCGAGTGGGAAGTCGCCGGCTCTGCCCCCGAGTCGCTCTCGCTGATGGCCACCGGCGGGGACGAGACCGGAGACCTGTCGACCACCACGGCCACCAACGTGCTCTACATCACGCTCGCCTCGGAGCGCGCAAGCACCGACCTTGGCGGCCTGACTGCCTCGGGCGTCACGTACACCCCCCGCAGCACGGGCGCGCTGGTTGACACGGCGGACAATGCGTTTGTGACAGTCAACGACGAGGTTGCGGCCACGGCAGTCACCGACAGTGCGCCGCCGACGTTCACCGCCACGTTCGATGACGCCACCACGATCACCGTGGAGTTCAGCGAGGACGTGACTGACGTCTCGCCAGCGACGACAGGCTGGACCGTGACTGCCACGGATGGCAACCTCAGCGTGACCGACGTCGACTATGATGCTCCGGCGACGTACACGCTCACCGTCTCTGGCGCGACTGACGGCGTAGAGTACACGATAAACGCGGCCGACGGGATCATGGACAAGGCCACGCTGACGGCCAACGAGATAGCCGACGACGCCACGGCGAGCGCGACGTACACGGCGCCCTTCGAGGCCGCCACGAGGAGCCTGACTACGACGCTAGTGGCCTTTGACGGCGGCGACCTGGCCGGCACGCTCGACGTGACGGACTGGACGGTCACGGACAACGACACCGGCTCGGCGGACGTGGCGCACACGCCATCGAGCGTGGCGACTGCTGCGGCCGACGGCACCGCGACGGCGACTGCGGCCACGGCGGGCTCCCCGATTGCCATACCGGGCTCCCCGACTGCCATGCACCTGCTCATCACGCACCCCGCGCTCTCCTCGACGGCGGCCACGCCGAGCGTCGCGTACGCCGGCGGCGACCTCAGGGAGGGCGGCGCCAGCGGCACCAGCGTCGACGACGGCGGCGCCGAGGCGACTGACGGCGCGCCGCCGACGTTCACGATCCACGACGCGACAGAGGCCGAGGAGGCACTCGTCGGCGTCACAGACAACGACGAGCGCGCGCTGTACACCGTCTACACGGCCCGCATGTCCGAGGCGATGGACATGGCGGACTTTGCATCCACGCCGGCCGGCGCAGACGGGCAGTGGGCCGTGACGGCCGAGACGAACACGGGGACGGCCACGGCGGCAGTCGACATGGTCTACCGCGACGCCGCGGACGGCGCGCTGCCCGACAGGGTCGTCATCAGGTCGTCCTCGGCGTTCACGCCGCCGACCCTGCAGGGCGGCCAGACGTTCACGACGCCGTTCCCGATCCCGATCCCGCAGGGCGCCCCGACGCTGACGTACACGATGGCCTCCGACGCCCTCGCGCTGGACGACGCGGCCGGCGTGCCGATGGCCTCGCCGACGAGCGCGGCGGTCACGCCGGCGCCAGCCGTGCCGCCGTTTGCCGCCGAGACGCGCAGCGCGACTACGACGCTCGTGACCTTTGACGGCGGCGACCTGGGCGGCGCGCTCGCAGTCGCCGACTGGTCCATCATGGAGAGCGGTGGCGTGGGGACGCGCCTGGTCGCGCTGGTCGTGGAGACCGTCACGACTGACCCCGCCGACTCTGTCAGGTCGAACACGGTCGGCACGCCCCACGGCGCGGCGGTGGCCTCGGTGACGGTCGGGGCGTCGCCGGCAGTCACGCAGGTCCTCATCACGCACACGCAGATCTCGACGGCGGCGACGCCGACGGTCTCGTACAGGGGGACGGGCCTGACCGAGGGCGGGACCGCCGTGACGCTCGGCGACGCGGTGGCAGCCGAC
The DNA here is from genome assembly GCA_963693095.2 of Cenarchaeum sp. GTDB lineage: Archaea > Thermoproteota > Nitrososphaeria > Nitrososphaerales > Nitrosopumilaceae > JAHRAL01. The sequence continues at coordinate 1,296,428 of OY843768.1, read as the reverse complement.
GGCGCGCCGCCGACGTTTGAGGCCGAGCTGGCCTCGGCGAGCACAGTGAGGATCATCTTTAGCGAGCGTGTCGACGGCACGACGGCGCAGGGCGAGTGGGCAGTGGCCGGCTCGACTGTCAACTCGGTTGTGCCGGCATCGCCCTCCAGGGCCACGGAGGTCGTCCTCGCGCTCGCCTCGGCGCGCGCGGGCACCGACCTCGGCGGCCTGGACGCCTCGGGCGTCACGTACACGCGCCCGACGGTGGGCACCAACACGATCCAGGACGGCGCGGACAACCACCTCGCCACCAATGCGGGCGACACGGTGACAGCAGAGCACGTTACTGACAAGATCGCCCCGACGGCGACGGTGACTGCGACTGTGAGGCTCGAGGGCGATGGTGCTGACCATGCGACAGTCACAACGGCCGGAATCGACGACGACGTCCGCGTCAACGTCGTGGCCAGCGAGCCGCTAGTCACGGCCGTCGGCGACATTGCGCTCTTTGGGACGTCCACTGACGCCGACTCGGTGGACACTGCGGCGGGCAACAACATGTACTCGTACGTGCGCACGATAGCTGCCTCGGACGCCAACGGCCCACTCGCGTTTGCCCTGACGATAAGCGACAGTGAAGGCAACGAGACGACGCTCACGCAGGCCGACGTGACGGGCACGAACGTCGTGGTCGACTCTGACGCGCCGACGTTCAGCGCAAGCCTCACGTCGGCTAGCACCGTAAGGATCACCTTTACCGAGAACGTCCTCGGCACGACGGCGTTTGGCGAGTGGGCAGTCGCCGGCTCGACTGCCGATTCGCTCTCGCTGACAGAGGACGGGATGGCCGTGACGGGCGACCTGCAGACCACCACGGCCACCGGCGAGCTCTACATCACGCTCGACTCGGCGCGCGCGAGCACCGACCTTGGCGGCCTGACTGCCTCGGACGTCACGTACACCCCGCGCGGCACGGGCGCGCTTGCCGACACGGCGAACAACGCGTTTGTGACAGTCAACGACGAGGTTGCGGCCACGGCAGTCGCCGACAAGGCGCCGCCGACGTTCACCGCCGAGTTCGACGGCGCCACGACGATCACCGTGAAGTTCAGGGAGGACGTGACCAGGGTTGTCACGGGCTGGTCGGTCGACGGCGGCCTTTCGGTGTCGACCGTGGACTTTGACGACGACGACGACGACACGTACACGCTCACTGTCTCTGCCGCGACTGACGGCGTAGAGTACACGGTCAGCGCGCCTGGCACGATCAAGGACAAGGCCACGCCTACGGCCAACGCGATAGCCGACGGCGCCACGGCGAGCGCGACGTACACGGCGGCTCCCGCGCCGATGGTGACTGCCGTGGCGTACACGGTCCTTGACGGGAGCACGGCCAACGCGAGGCCTGACCCGTACGCATACCACGCGCGCGCCGGCGACACGATCAGGCTCTCGATCACGCTTGACGGCGAGGCGACCTCGGTGAGCGTGCTCTTTGTGGGCAAGACTGACGATCCGGCCACGATGGCAGACGACGCCAACACGGTGGCCATGGCGCGCGTCGGGAGCACGAACGAGTGGCGCGCGACGTATGTCGTAGAGTCTGCAGGCACCATCGACGGCGCGTTCACGTTTGACGCGACGGTGACGGCCGCCTCGGGCTCGACGCGCCCTGTGGACGAGGCGACCCTGTCGGCTACGGCGCCGCCGACGATCGACCGCGTCGCGCCGACGGCGATGCTGACTGCGAGCGTGAGGCTCGAGGGCGATCAGTCAGCCTCGTCCACTGTCACCCTTGCCGGCATCGATGACTTCGTCATCGTCAACGCGGATGCCAGCGAGCCGCTCGTCGCGGCATCCAGCGACATTGCGCTCTTTGGGACGACGACTGCCGCCGACCTTGTGTTCATCACCGGCCCGGTGGTCGACGGCACGCTCAGCGATTACTTCTACTCGCGCAAAATACTCGACTCGGATGCCGGCGGCCTGCTCATGTTCACCCTGACGATACGCGACACTGCGGGCAACGAGGCGACGTACACGCAGGCTGACCTGGAGGGCACGAACGTGACAGTCGACTCGGACGCGCCGACGCTCTCCTCGGCGGCCACGGCGACGACGGGCATGCTGACTGTCACGCTCTCAGAAGCCGTCACGGGAGCCGGCGTCGCCACCGAGTGGTCTGCAGAGGACGGCGCGACGGAGGCTATGATCTCCGGCGTCGACGTTTCGGGCAGCACGGTGACGCTCACTTACGCGACGATCGCCGACACGTCATTTGCGCCGACAGTAGAGTACACGGGCACGGACATAGTCGACGCTGCCCGCAACGCCATAGCGCTTGACTCCGCGACGTCTGCGGTCACGGTGGCTGCGACTGACGCCCTAGGGCCGGAGATAATGAGCGCCACGTTCACCGAGTACAATATGATAACTGTGACCTTTAGCGAGGCCGTGACTGACGTCTCCCCCTCAGGGACTGCCGGCTGGACCGTGACTGCCTCAGGAGGCGACCTTGACGTGACCGGCGTCGCCTTTGCGTCTCCGGCGACGTACACGCTCACGCTGGGCTCGGGTGCCGCACCCGGCACGTCGTACACCGTCAATGTCGCCGACACGATCGACGATCTCGCCACGCCGGCAAACGATGTTCTCGCCGCCGAGTCTACCATGGTGTCAGACCCGTCAGTCTTCTTTACGGCCGAGACGAGATCAAACAGGGATGTACTGGTCACGTTTGTGCCTGCGGTCACGGGCATGACTGCGCCGGCCGAGTGGCGCGTGGGCACCGCGACGCCTGATCGCATCACAGTCGGGGACGGCAGCCCGCTTGCGGGCATGCAGGAGCTGACGGATGCCGCAACGATCACGCTGCACCTGGCCCGCGATGACGCGCTGGCCCACACTGCGGCCACGCCCACAGTGTCGTATACCAGGCCGTCTGGCACCGCCGTCCTGAACGACGGCAGCGCCGATCGGGGCACCGTCGGCACGCCAGTCACGGTATTGGCGGAGGACAAGGCGCCGCCGACTGCGCGGATCACGATTGATGGCCTCAACGTGATCGTCATCACGTTCAGCGAGCCGCTCGATGAGGACACATTGCCGAGCACGTACACGATCACGGTGAACGAACAGGGCGGCGCGACAGTCCCACTGCACGAGACAACCACTCCAATGTACGCCACGTCGGCGCCCTTCTCGACAGTCACCATCACGCTCGCCGGGGACGCGACTGCCGAAGTCGAGCTCTCCGTGGCGACACCGGCTACGATAATGGACGCAAACTCCAACGCATACTCGGGCAATGCACTGCTAGTCACGCCAAAGGTCGCCGCTGACATGACGGCGCCAACGTTCACCGCCGAGACCGTCAGGCCCGGCCACGTCACGATAACGTTCGACGAGCAGGTCTATGGCGCAACGGCTACAGTCGACTGGAGCGTCGGCGGCACCACGCCCACGGGAATCACGGCGACGACAGTCGACGGCGTGCCCGCCAGGACGTCGATGATTCCGAGATTTGTCGGAGGCATTGCACAGCCACCGCCGCTGGTCCTGGGCCCGATGATCGTGAGAATCGCCGACCCGATCACCTCGATGACACTGCAGCTCAGCCCAACCCTCGGGGCTGATGATACGCCGAGCGTGATATACACGGCACCGGCATCTGATGCGGCTCCGCTCCCGCCCCCGTCATCGCCGGCAAGGGGCCTGCGCGACACGGAGACGCCCACGTCCAACGAGCTGGGGGTTGCGACGGTTATGGCAACTGACGGCATAATGGGCTCCATCGTGCCGTCCGCCACGTCACTCACGCTGCGCACGCTCGCCGCCGGCGACACCCCCGCGATCCCGCCGACTCTTGTCGGTCCGGGCTACAAGGTCACGTTCAGCATCACGCTTGACTCAACGCCGGCCTCGGCGCCGCAGATCAGGCTCTTTACGACAGGCGCGACGGCAACTGCCATGGCCCTGGACAGTAGCAGCCTGGGCGTGCTGCCCAACACGTACACGAACACGCACACCGTGGCGGCCACAGACCCCGACGGCCTCCTGTCGCTCTGGATAGACGTGGGCGCAGACACAGTCGTCTCGCACGTCGCGACGACAGTTGACCAGGGCATGCCGACTGAGAGGATAGAGCATGTCACGACGGGCCTGCCGAGCCAGGCGCCGCGGCCCCTGGCAGTGACAGTCGACACGACGGCGCCGACTGTTGAGACCATCGTGCTCGGCACGCCTCTTGACAACCCTGTAACGACCGAAACGAACGAGTCGACAACGCGCTCGACGATAACGCTGACGTTCAACGAATTCATGAATCGCCAGACGCTCACCAGGACATCGCTCCCCGTGATGCTGTCGCCCGGAACGGCAAGTGTCATCGCAGACGACACGAGCACGCCTGGCATAGACGATGGCGTGCTCATTGGCCAGGCTCCGTTGAGGTCGAGGACTGACGCGCCTCGCACGCAGGTCGTCATCACGCTTGACTCCCCGCTCGTCGAGGGCACGACGTACACGGTCACGCCGGCTACCACGGTGACTGACACCGTGGGCAACGCGTACGCCGGCACCGCCGCCTCTGAGACGCACACGGTCGTTGCGCCGCTGGCCTACACGGCGCGCGCGACGTCGACGATGACCACTGTCCTCGCGTTTGGCGGCGCGCTGGCCTCGTCAGTCACGACGTCGACTGACCTCGACGAGGTGGAGTGGCGCGTCGAGGACTCGGCGAGGGCCGACGGAGAGCCGTTCGTCTCTGCCTCGCAGAGGCTCGTCTCGCTTGCGGCAGTCACGGCGGCTGGCACTGCGCCCACAGTCACGCTCACGCACGCGCCGCTGACGGTGACACAGGCGCCGATCATAACGTACGTGCCCGGCGACGCAGCCGACCTTGAGGGCGCCAATGGCGCGCCGCTCATCACGACTGGCGTGCGTGCTGCTGACGGCATTGTGCCGACGTTTAGCGCAGAGCTAATGTCTGCGGACACGGTAAAGATCACCTTTAGCGAGGACGTTGACGGCTCGACGGCGTTTGGCGAGTGGGCAGTGGCCGGCTCTGCCCCCGCGTCGCTCTCGCTGACTGAAGGCGCGACGGGCGTGAGCACCGTGACGCTCGCCGACACCGAGGATCTCTACATCACGCTCGCCGCATCGCGCCCAAGCACCGACCTCGGCGGACTGACTGCCGCGGGCGTCACGTACACGGCGCCGTCCCAGGGGGCAATAGAGGACAACGCGGACAACGACCTTGGCACCTCCGGCACCGCCCTGCAGGCCACGGCGATAGCCGACGGGGCGACGCCGACGTTTGAGGCCGAGTTCGACGGCGCCACGACGATCATCGTGGAGTTCAGCGAGACCGTGACCGGCGAGACCGGCTTCTCCTCGGCATCAGGCGACTGGTCTGTGACCGGCCTGGCCGTGTCAGGCGTGGACCACACAGACGACGAGTACACGCTCACCGTCTCGGCGGCCACGTCCGGCACGGAGTACACGATCAACCTGGCCGACGACATCGCCGACCTTGCCGTGCCGGCCAACGAGATAGGCGACGGCGCCACGGTGATGGCGACGTACACGGCATCGACGCAGACTGACACCACGGCGCCGACGTTCACGGCGCGCGTGTTCAACACCACGCATGTCGTGGTAAAGTTCGACGAGCCCATACAGGGCACGACAATGGCCGCCGAGTGGGCAGTGGGCGTGCTTGACGCCGACCAAACGACCCTGACTGCGGCAGCGGCGGCGACCACGGACAATGGAGCGACTAGTGGTACTAGGGGAGACGTCACGATACCGCCTGACCCACCGTTCACCGGCCTGCTGTATGTCGGGCTTACGCAACTCCACAACGATAATCTCAAGTGGGCGATAACGGAGACCCCCACGGTGAGGTTTACGATGCCGTCTGACGGGCTCTCTGACGTGGTGCCCGGCGGCACGGCCAACAGCCTGCAGAGCGCCACCGTGGTCGCCTCCGCCAATGACCAAACGGGCCCGACAGCCGCGTCCGCCGCGTTTGCGGGCGCCCGCATGATCACAGTCATGTTTAGCGAGGTTGTCGTGTTCACCATGGCTCCTGCCGGTCTGGGGTACGCGACAGACGACGGGTGGACGGTGACATCGCCTATGGGCAACGTGGACGTGGCATCCGTCGCGCAAACGGCTCCCGACGCGTACACGCTCACGCTGGCCGCTGACGCCGTCGCCGCCAGGGAGTACACGGTCACCCCCGACCCGCAAGTCAGTGACCTTCATGGCAATACCGTGTCCGGCGCGACTGTGACTGCGACGCGCTCGACGTCAGACACGACGGCGCCAGTCGCAAGCTCGATAGCCTTCGAGGTGTACGACGGCACGCCGGATGCCGGCACGCTAAAGTCCGGCGACAGCAGGCTGCTCGCCAGCGACGGGGACACGATCCGCCTGATACTGACGCTCAACGAGGACGCCGCCGGCGCGCCGACGATAGTGGTGCCCGGCGCGGGCAGGACGCCGACGGCGACGCCGATGGGCGACGCCGGCGACAGCGCCGCCACGACATGGCGCCACGACCTGGCCGTGACGTCCTCCTCGGGCGAGGCGGCCTTTGAGTTCACGATCATGGCCGCCGACGCGGCGAGCAACGATGCGACCATAACGCAGTCCTCCGGCCTGGACACTGGGGTCACCGTCACCGTGCCGACCATAGACCTGACCGCGCCGACGGCCAGGGCCGTCTTCTTTGGCAGCGAGATCTTTATCCTGTTCAGCGAGCCGGTCAACGACATGCCCTCGAGCCTGCAGGTCACGACGCCTGCGTCCACCACTAGCGGCGTGACCGTGAACCACAATGACGGCGAATTTAGGGTGACAGTCCCGATCTCCTCGCCGGCTGCCGGCACCTACTCTGTTGAGCTCTCCACGGATATAGAGGACGTCTCGGGTAACGCGCTTGCCACCGCCTCCGTGACGGCAACGTTCGCGGTGGACACGACTGCGCCGACGTTTGACGCCGAGCTGACCTCGGCGGACACCGTGACGATCACGTTTAGCGATCCAGTCGTTGGCGCGACGGCGGCAACTGAGTGGCGCGTCGGCGGCTCTGTGGTCAGCACAGTCACGCCGTCCTCGCCCTTTGGCGACACAGAGATCGTCCTCGAGCTCATCGAGCGCCCCTCCACGGGCCTGGAGGACCCCGACGGCACCGGCGGCCTGACTGCGATCACCACGGCGAACGTGGTCTATACGCGCCCGTCTAGTGGCACCAACACGATCCAAAACTCTGCAACGCTCCACCTTGCGGCCTCTGCTGGCGACACGGCCACGGCCGAGACAGTGACTGACGGCGCGCCGCCGACGTTTACGGTAGAGAGGCCGCTGACCGGCACCGCTAGCCCAGTCCACACCGTGACCTTCTCCGAGACCGTCTCGATGGCCACCGGCAAGACGCTGCCGAATGAGGACGACTGGACGTTCAGCGGGAGGAACCTCGGGGACACCGCCGACGCCACGCTGGGCGCCGTGACGGCCACCGTTGACCTGGCCGCCGGCACCGCCACGGTCGTGCCCGCGGCGGGCGTTGGACGGTTCGACCCCAGCTATAACATCTTCCACGCGGACAGGCCGATCACGCTCACGCTCGACGTCCCGTCGGACGGCGAGACGGACAGGGCCGGCTCGCTAGTCGACGCGGCCGGCAACGCGCTGGCCGACGGGACCTCGTCTGCCGTGGAGGACACCACGCCGCCGGCGTTCACGGCCAGGACGCAGGCTCCGGGGCGCACGGCGCTCACATTCGCCGAGCCGATCGTGGGCACGGCGCGCGCGGCCGACTGGTCAGTCTCGGACGGGGGCTCCACGCCCACCGTCACGGGCGTGAACCTGCCCGGCGAGGCGCCAATGGGCGCAGACACGACAGGGCCGCGCGGGGAGCTCACGGTGATCCTCCACCACGGCGATCTCCCCTCGACGGCCTCGACGCCGGAGGTCTCGTACGTGCGGCCGGCCGAGGGCGATCTGGCCACGGGGCAGGCGCTCCTGGCCGACAGGGTCGGCAACGCGGTGGACTCGACTGGCATGAGCCCCGTCACCGCCACCGACGGCGCGCCGCCGGCCCCTGTGGAGGGCAGCTTTACGGCGGCCAACGCCGTAGAGGTCATCTTTAGCGAGGCAGTCGTGAGGCCCACCACCCTCCCCCTGTCGGTCACCGCCAACGGCGCCGAGGTCACCACGGGCACGGCGCCAGTGTCCACGGATGCGGCCCCCAACCCCTTTGATCCGCCCGGTGACGAGCACGGGCCGAACACCGGCCTGCGCTTCGAGCTGCGCGACAGTGTGGCCGAGGGCACGTACGCCCTGATCCTGAGCGGGATAGACGACGAGGGGGGGAACGGCCTGACTGCCAACACGGCCGTGCCGGGAGGCGCCGAGTTCGGCGCGCCGCCGAGGGCCGCCTCGATCTCCTTTGAGGTCCACACGTCGGCCCCGGGCACCAACACGCTAAAGGGCGGCGACTATGCGCTGCACGCAAAAGAGGGCGAGACGGTCCGCCTCCTGCTCACGCTCGACGAGGACGTCTCGGACACGCCGACCATAGACGTGGCCGGCACGACTGGCGCCTCGATGGACGACAGGGGAGACGGCAACGCGAGCACGTGGCACTATGACCTCGCCGTCTCGGACACGACGCCCGAGGGCGAGCTGGACTTTACGATAACTGCGGCCAACGCCGCCGGCGCGTCGATGCCTATAACGCCGACGGCCGGCCACGTGGGCGCCGCGCCTACGGCGCTGCCCACCATTGACAGCACGGCGCCGACGCTAGTGTCCGCGGCCTTCTCGGGCCGCTCGCTTGTCATCACGTTCAGCGAGAACGTGGTCTCTCCGGCCACGCTGCAGCTCACGCCGCCGGCGCCGGGCACGCCCGGCCCGAGGGACGCAGACGCGCAGGACGCAGTCCTCACCGTCACGGCGCTCCCAGTCGAGGGCGGGTCGTACTCTGTCGCGCTGGCGGCCGTCACCGACAGGGCCGGCAACGCGTACGCCGGCGCGGCGGCCACGGCGACCTATGACGCGCCGCCGCTGGCGACTGCGATGTCCTTTACGGTGTACGACGGCTTCGTGACTGCCGACATGGCAAAGTCCGGCGCCTCGGAGCTCTACGCAAAGCTCAACGACGACGTGAGCATACGGCTCACGCTCAACGAGGCGATCACCGCGAGGCCCGTCCTCAACGGGGCCGGGGTCACGAACATCGACATGAACGCCGTCACAGGGGAGCCGAATGAGTGGACGTACGACCTGTCCGTGGGCGTCTCGGCGCCCGAGGGCACGATGGCCCTCTCGATATCGGTCACCGACGGCACGGTGGCCGGCACGATAACGACGGCGTCAGGCGCGGTGGCCGAGTCGGGCTTTGCGACGGGCAGCACGGCCGATGACGTGCCCATCGTGGACAAGGTTGCGCCGACGTTTGTGAGCTCGGCGTTTGACGGCAATGACATCGTCCTCACGTTCAGCGAGAACGTCACGGTCACCGGCGACATATCGGTCACGCCGCCGTCTGGAGTCCCGACGCCGTACGGTGCGACGGCGAGCGGCATGACTATCAGCGTCGACGTTAACGCCGACACGGACGGGGACTATGCAGTAAGCATACCTGCCACGGTCCTCGACCTAGCCGGCAACGCGCTTGTGGCCGTGGCCGAGACGGTGGCGTACACGGCGCCCGTCGTGGTGAGCCCCTTCACGGCAGCCACGAGGAGCCTCACGACTACGCTCGTCACGTTTACCGGCGCCGCGCTCGAGGGCACGCTCGACGTGGACGACTGGACGGTCACGGACAACGACACGGCCGACTCGATGAACGTGGAGCACACGCCGTCGAGCGTGGCGACTGCTGAGGCCGACGGCACCGCGACGACGACTGCGGCCACGGCAGACACCCCGATTGCCATACCGGACGCCTCGACTGCCAAGCACCTGCTCATCACGCACCCTGCGCTCTCCTCGACGGCGGCCACGCCGCAAGTCGCGTACGCAAAGCCTGCCGACAGGCCGGCCGGCGGGTTCCTCGCCGAGGGCACCTCGGATGTCGCCACGCGCGACACTGCGGCCACTGACGGCGCGCCGCTTATCTTTGGCGCGCGCCTCACAAGCTCGTCGACCATAGCGCTGGACTTTAGCGAAACCGTGACCGGCTCGATCTCTAGTGCGAACTGGACGGTGGGAGGCCAGGCAATAGGCTCGGTGTCGTCTACCTCCGGCATTGTGCTCACACTTGGTGCCTCGCGCGCCACTGACCTCACGTCATCACCGGCGCTCACGCCGGCCTCGATCGTCTACACGCCGCCGGCGAGCTCACCGTTTAGGGACGAGGCAGGTAACACGATTCCGACCTCGCCGTCCACGCTGACTGACGAGGCGCCGCCGACGTTCACAGGGGCACAATTCACGTCCCCAACGATCATAGAGATCACGACGAGCGAGGCGATCTCGGCCTCGCCGGTAGGCACGTTCACAGTCAGCGCGCTGCCTGACCTCACAGACACGCTCACCGTGAGCACTGGCACGCTGCCGTCATTTGACGCCACGACCAACACGATAACGCTCACGGTGGCTGCGGCGACAGAGAGCACGACGTATCGGATAGCGTCTGCTGACATCACCGAGGACGGAGAGGACGACGACCATTCGGCTAGCATCGACGCAAGGTATGACACGACGCTGCCTGCGCTCTCAGGCGCGACATTTGTCAACTCGCGCACGATCGAGATCGACGTGAGCGAGGAGATTGCCGACACGGGAGCGCTCGTCTTTGCCGTCGAGCTCGCCTCGGATCGCGCAACCAGCCTCGGCGACGTGTCATACGTCTATTATCCGGCCAGGGACAAGATCATACTGAGGACGACTGATGCTGCGACTAGTGAGACTGCCTATGTCATAGAGTACCCGTCGATCTCTGACGTTGTGGGCAACACGCTTGCCGCCGGCGAGCTCACCGCGACCTCGCGTGACACGTCACCGCCGATATTCCACAATGCGCGCTTTACTGACGCCAACACGATAGTCATCGACGTCAACGAGCAGATCGGCCCCGTCGAGGGCAGTGAGTTCAGGGTGCGCTCGGGCTCGACCACTCTTGGCACAGTCACGGCCTCGCGCGTGAACGACAGCGACGCGGACACGGCGACGATCACGCTGGTGACTGCGATCGCAGCCGCCGAGGGCACGCCCTACCGGATTCTCTTCCCCCGAGTGCCTGACCTCCTCGGCAACACGCACGACCGCGGCGGCGTCAATCTCGGGGTCACGAGGGCAGACACCGTGCCGCCTGTCCTATCAAACGCGAGGTTCATCTCGCAGGATCTCATAGAGATAGACGTCGATGACCGGATCGAGGACGTCGCGAGCCTAACGTTCCAGCTAGAGCACAACACGCCGGGCTCACCGGCCATGCCGCTAGTGCAAGTCAACACGATCACGGCCTCGCGCGTGAACGACATCGCTACAGACACGGCGACGATCACCCTCAAGCTCGCCAGCGCCGTCTCCTTTGATGACCCGCCCATGTACTATGTGTCATATCCGGCAATAACTGACACGGACGGCAATGCGGCGACAGCTGGCCGCACTGACGCATTGGCCTCTGACACGACGCCGGCGCGTGCGTCCAACGCGCGCTTTACTGACGCCAACACGATAGTGATCGACGTGAATGAGGATCTCATCGAACGAGACGTCGGATTTGTCAGAACGGCAACGGTCGCCGGGGATCCCACAAGTATCCAGGCGTTTATAGTCACGCCTGCCCTAGGCGGCCTCACGGCGGCGTACTCGGCTGCGGCTGACACGTTCACCATCACCACGGTCACGTCGGCGACGGCTGGCCAGACCTATACGATCCGATACCCTGTCGTAAGGGATCTCCAAGAGCGAAGCGAAAGCCCCGTGACGCTCTCGGCGACATATATGGACACGACGGCGCCGGTTCTCTCTGACGTGGAGCGCACCACGCCATACACGATAACGATCGACGTGGACGACCGCATCACAGACGTCTCCACACTCGCCTTTACCGTGTCGCTGCCGGGCGGCACTGCGCAGGCCTTTGGCGCAGTCTCGGCGATCAGAGTCAACGACGAGATGACAGACGCCGCGACTATCCTGCTCACCACGGAGAATGCCGGGACAGGGGACGCATACGAGGTGTCATACCCGCCAATAACCAACCTTGCCGGCGTCTCCTCTGCTGCCGGCACGATCTCTCCGGTTTCGACAGTCATTGTGTTCCCAGAGATCCTCGGGGCGCACTTTGTGACGTCCAAGCGCATTGTGCTCACCCTCAACATAGATGTGGAGGATCCCGGCTCCACAGGGTTCTCCGTCAGCCCCTCCCTCGGCACGGTCACTGCGACATACTCGGCGGACGCCGACACGTCCACGTTCACGATCACGCTAGTTACCGAGAATGATGCCACAGAGGGCACCACATACACCATCAGGTCCCCGCAACTGGATGCTGCCGGCGGCGGCCCCGGGCGGGGCACCAGCAGTACCACGGCGATCGGAGTCGGACCGGCTGACACGACCGCACCGATCATCACGTACATAGGGTTTGGCCCGTCCCGCAGCATATCCATCGTGTACGACGACCAGATCAACGACGTCGTGGGCCTCGACTTTACCGTGACGCTCCTGGGCCAGAACGCCCAGGCCCTCGGCACAGTCACACCCTCGCGGATCAATGACATGACGGCAAACACCGCAACAGTCACGCTAAAGACGCAAATCCTGGCAGCAGTGGGGGTGGACTATGAAGTCATCTTGCCGCTCGTGACTGACACAGACGGCAACAACAGCTATCCGGCCGGCTCGAGGGTCCAGATTCCAGTGGAGGGCTTGACTCCGCCCGAGTTCCGTGCCCAGCTCACGTCTGCGGACACGGTGCGTGTCATCTTTAGCGAGAGAGTGGGTGATGTCACACTTGCACCCGACTGGTCGGTCGACGGCGTCTCTTCGACCTCGATTGCTTTCGGGTGGATCCGTGACGACCCTGTCTATAGAGACTATGTCTTTACCAACTTTGCTCAAGTGGCGAACATTGGCCTTGGCGCGACGCGCACGCTGACTAGCCTGGACGACCCTGACGGCAGCGGCCCGCTCATGGGACTCACGGCGTCAAGCGTTGTGCACATGCCGTTGGCCGATTACCGCGTTCTTACTGATCGTGATGGCAACCCGCTGGCGCAGCTCGGCGGCACCTCCACGCCCGTGTCACTCGAGGACAAGGCGCCTCCGACGTTCACGGCCCGCACGATGAGCACGACTAGCATCGACGTCACGTTCAGCGAGCTCATCCACAACTCGGGCCAGGCCGCGTACCAGAACGTGGATCACTGGACAGTCGACGGCACAAAGCCGGGCGCCGTGAGCGCGACTGACAGGACGCTCACTGGCGCGACGACGCCGGCAGGCGAGCTTGTGCGCACGGTCTATACGCTCACAGTCGACACTCCATTTGGCGAGGATGCCACGCCGACGGTCAGCTATGTGCGGCCGAGCTCCAACTATCTCGCCGACGCGCTGACTGCCGGCACAGGCGACGTGCCCACGAACAACCCCGTGGCGGCGGCCTCGGTGGTAGCAACTGACGGCATCATCGGGCTCTCTGGCGTGGACTTTTCGGCGTACGAGGAGCTCCGCGTGACATTTGATGACGACCTTCTCGCCTCCTCAGTCCCGTCCACACTCGAGATAACGCCGGCCATAGGCGGTACGACGGCACACGCAGCACGCATCGACCCCGCTGACGCAATGACGATCATAGTGGACCTTGCCGACAGGGCAGACGTGCGCAGGTACTCTGTCGTGCTGCCCGCCACGATAGCAAACGTCAACGGCGGACTGTTTGCCGGCTCGACTGAGAGCGTTCGCCCGCCGGTGGACATTGTGCGCCGTGACGGCACCGGCGAGGCATCGCAGATAATCCTGCACTTTGGCGGGAACAACGTGCCGGACATGCGAACGCTTGCCGGCATGGCGAGCATGAGCCAGCTTGACGGGTGGGGCACGCTGCGCGTCGCGCCCGTGCGCGCTGGCCTGCCCGGCGGCGTGGCACTCGGCGAGGCCTTTGACGCAAGGGTCACGACATACGTCGGCACGCCTGATGGCTCGACGATAACGCTACACGTCGATGGCTCGCACTCTGCCCTTGCGACACCGCCGTCGTATGCAGTCGAGATTCCCACATCACTCAAAAAGTTCTTTTCGGTTGGCGACGCGTCACTAGACGACAACAATCCGCTCGTGACAATACCCTTTACGTTCACGACTGACGAGCAGCCGGTCTTTACGGCACGCATCGTCTCACCCACGCAAGTCGAGCTCACGTTCACCGAGGCTGTCGTCTCGGGCGACGGGGAGTATCACGGCGTGAGCAGTCTTGTCGACAGCACGAACGTGTTTGTGCCGTTTGTGGCCACGGGCAAGCACTGGATCGTTGACAACACGCCAGACGACCTGCCCAGGGTGGGCTCTTCGGGCACCTTGGGCACGGTGCGCTTTGAGGGCGCCGATCTCGTGTTCGGCGAGCGTGCCGACGAAGGCGCCACGACCATGCGGCTGACCCTGCGGGACTCTGATGCGCTCGGCTCAGACACGGCGCACGTGATCCGCTACTCGCCAGAGACCTCGGTGAGCAGGGCCTCTGACGAGTACAGGCTGTACGTCGATAGCACCGGACGGGCCGTGATTCCGCTCACGACGGGAGTTGCCTATGACACCACTCCCCCGAGCCTGGTCTCGGCGGCCTTTGTCGGCTCGACGCACATTGACATTGCGTTCAGCGAGCCAGTCACGAGGCCGGCGACTGGCTGGGAGGTCAGGCCCGATCCGTTCACCGGCCACGAGCTCGAGATCACCTCGGTGGCAGCCGGCGCGTCGGCCTCGGTGGTTCGCCTAGGCATCGCCAACACGATCTCCGGGGTCCCGTACACAGTCTTTGTGCCATCCACGCTGGCTGACCTGGCAGTCCCGCCAAACGCCTTTGACGCATCGAGGCTCACAGTCACGTACAGCGACCCCGCGTTTACGGCCGAGACGATAGGCGCGACGCAGACGCGCGTCACGTTCACGCAGTCCCTTGGCGGCACGCTTGATGCCGGTGCCTGGACCGTGGCCGACGGCGATGACGTTGTGCGCACGGCGTCAGTCTCCACGGTGGCAACAGCCGGCTCTGTGACTGCGACGCCAGAGACTGCCACGGGCGCCGGTGATGCGGCCACGCCGGCCATACCGTCGAGTCCGGCGGCCACGCAGCTAGTCATCACGCACGGGGAGCTCCCCACGACTGCTGCGACGCCGCGCGTCACCTATGACGGCACGGGCCTGACTGCCGGTGCGGCGGTACTGACGAGCGCGGCCACGGCGACTGACGGCGCGCCGCCGACTGTACTCTCGGCGCGCTTTGTTGATGATGACACGATAGAGCTCGCATTTAGCGAGGCAGTAGTCACGCCTCCGGCCTCGGCCTTTGCGCTGCATGATGCGGCCACGGGCGGGATGCAGCTCGCCGCGGCCACGGGCACGCCTGAGCGCTCGTCTCCGGCCGGCGGCATAGCCGAGTCAGTCATCACGCTTGATCTCAACGCGCAGGTGAGCGCAGAGGGCGTGTACCACCTGGCGGCCACTAGTGCGCTCACGGACCAGGCGTCTGTGCCAGTGGCGTACGGCGATGTCAGGATCGCAATCACGCGCGACGCGTCAGCACCTGTCGCCGAGTCCACGATATTTGTGGGCACAAGGGCGATACTGGTGGACTTTGATGACGCGCTGGCCGGCGGCGCCTCGCTCGGGCCGGACAACTTTGCAGTCAGTGTCACAGATGGCGTGATCACGTCTGGCGTGGAGCTGGCCGGCGTCTCGTACAATGCCGACACGAGCGCCGTCACGCTCACCCTCGCCGGTGACGCCGTGGCCGGATGGTCATACACCATCGTCCCGAGCGTCTCCAACGCCGCGTTTGTGCCGTACTCTGGCCCTGCGCTGAGCGCCACCTATACGCCGCTCTTTGAGGCCACGACGGCGAGCACTACTGCAGTGGACATGGCGTTCACGTTCACGGGGACAGCGACCGTGGCAGCATCAGACATACGCGTCGACGGTGTCGTGGCCTCTGGCGTCTCCATTGGCGGCGCGCTGCCCTCCTCGAGCGTCGATATATCAGGCGCGCAGACGGTCCGCGCGCACATTGATGCGCCACTGGCGACTGATGCGACGCCGCGCATAGTGTACGCAGGCGAGGCTGCAGACTGGACTGATGTCGCCGCCGACGGCCTCGGTCCGGAAATCCTGCACGCGCGCTTTGTTGATGCCGACACGCTCATAGTCGCCTTTAGCGAGCCGGTCAACACGCCTCCGGCCTCGGCCTTTACGCTGCATGACTCTGCGACCGGCGGGACGCAGGTGGCAGCCGGCACGGGCACGCCAGTGCGCTCCACGCCTACACGCACCTCAAACGCCGCGCACATCCTCAACTCTTTCATCACGGTGGACATTGACACGCCTGTCTCATCGGGCAGCACATACCACCTTGCAGTCGGCTCTGCCCTCACTGACATTGCCCCGTCGCCTGTGGCCCACGCGGCCTCCGAGAGGACGCCGATGCCCTTTGGCGTGCCGCTGACGATAACGGCGACGCTTGACACGCCGACGTCGCTCACGGTGAGATTCTCCGAGCCGGTCACCGGCTCAACGGCTGCAAGCCACTGGACCGTCGCCGGCACGGCGCCGGTCATACCCGGCGACATCACTGCCGGCACGTTCCAGCTGCCCGTCATGTCCATCACGTTCGTCCTGCCTGTCGCCCAGGCGACTGACGCGACGCCCCTGGTGACATACACGCAGCCGCCCAACTTTGGCATAAACCCCGGGCGCCCAGACGGGATCCCCTCCACTGTCGTGCTAGTCAGCGGGTCCGGAGAAAAGCTCGCATCGACTAGCGGTGATGGAATCACGGCCGCTGACATGGTTGCGCCGTCCATCGAGTCCGCGCGGTTCACCGACGCTGACACGGTCAGCGTCACGTTCAGCGAGGACGTGAGTGACGTGGGCACGGTCAACACTAATGATGGCTGGCGCGTGACCCATGACGGAGGCGTCCTCTCGGTGACGTCGGCCTCGCGCACGGCAGACTCGACGTACACGCTAGAGCTCGGCACCGAGGCAACTGAGGCCACGGCATACACGATCCACGCCGCTGACACGATCACAGACGTGGCCGACTCGACCAACAGGATCGACGTCGGCGCATCAACGGGCGCGACGTACACGGCGACCGTTGCAGTGGTTCCATTCACGGCCGCCACTGCTAGCCTGACTACGACGCTCGTCACGTTCAACGGCGCTGCGCTCGTCGGCACGCTCGACGTGGACGACTGGACGGTCACCGAGAACGACGCGGCCGTCTCGGCGGACAACGTGGCGCTGACGACATTGAGCGTGGCGACTGTGGTCGAGGCGGGGCAGACGTCGGTCACGACGACGCCCGAGACTATGACGGGAGCCAATGACGGAGTCACGCAGACGCTCCTGTCGAGCACTGACATCACGCAGCTCCTCATCACGCACAATGCGCTCTCCTCGACGGCGGCCACGCCGCAAGTCGCGTACACAAAGCCTGACGACAGGCCGGCCGACGGGTTCCTCGCCGAGGGTACATCCGAGGTGGCCACGCGCGACACTGCGGCCACTGACGGCGCGCCGCCGACGTTCACGGTAGAGAGGCCGCTGAGCGGCGTCGCTAGCCCTGTCCACACCGTGACCTTCTCCGAGCCCGTCTTGATGGCAGAAAACAAGACCCTGCCGACAGAGGACGACTGGACGTTCAGCGGGAGGGCGCCCGGCGCCGGCGCGGACACTCAGGCCACCACCGCCTCTGTCGCCTATGACCTGCAGGCGCGCACCGCCACGGTCACGCCAACCACTCCGAGGTTTGGCGGCTATGGCTCGCTTGCCCTTGACACGATAGTGCTCACCCTTGACGCGCAGGCCGACGACAGGGTCGGCTCGATAGTCGACAGGGCCGGCAACGCGCTGGCCGACGAGACCTCGTCTGCCGTGGAGGACACCACGCCGCCGGTGTTTACGGCCAGGACGCAGGCTCAGGGGCGCACGGCGCTCGCCTTTGAGGAGCCTCTCACGGGCACGGTGCGCGCGGACGACTGGTCAATCTCGGACGGGGGCGCCGCGCCCGACGTCACGGGCGTGAGCGTGCCCCCAGGGGCGCCATCGGACGCAGTCACGATCGGGCCGCTCGGGACGAAAACGGTGATCCTACACGCTAATCTCCCATCGACGGACTCGACGCCGGACGTCTCGTACGTGCGGCCGGCCGTGGACGATCTGGACGAGGGGCAGGCGCTCCTGGCCGACAGGGCCGGCAACCTCGTGGCTTCCACGGCCGGAAGCCCCGTCACGGCCACCGACGGCGCGCCGCCGCGGCCGCAGCTGGCGAGCTTTACGGCGCCCAACACCGTCGAGATCCTCTTTGACGGGGCAGTCGTGCTGCCGAGCGGCGATCGCCTGGTGGTCACCACCAGGGGCACACTCGCCGTCACCACGGGCGAGCCAACGGCCCACACGGCGCAGGCCCCCAACCCGTTCGATCCGGCCGGCGACGAGTACGGGCCGGGCAGCGGCCTGCGCTTCACGCTGGACGCGTCAGTGACTTCGGGAGAGTACATCCTGAACGTGGACAATATACACGACGCGGCCGGCAACTCTGTGAGCGGCAACGTGAGGGTGCCTGGGTTCGCCGACTATGGCCAGCCGCCAAAGGCGACTGCGATAGCATTCGAGGTGTACGACGACACTGACACGGACGGCGCCGGCACGGACGACACGCTGGACCTGTCCACGCTAAAGGCCGGCGACTATGCGCTGCACGCGATGGCCGATGAGACTGTCCGCCTCGTGCTCACGCTCCACGAGGCCGTCGCCGCCGCGCCGCAGATAAGGGTGCCCGGCACGGACAGGACGGACACGGCCGAGGCCATGAACGACGGCGGGGACAACGACGTCCTTACGTGGCAGCACGACATGACCATAATGTCCACGACGGCCGAGACGGACGACTTGGCGTTCACGTTCATGATCACGGCCACTGACGCGGCGACCAACGCGGCGAGCATCACGCAGGCCTCCGGCCTGGACACGGGAGTCACCGTCAGCGTGCCGACCATAGACACCACGGCGCCAACGGCGAATGCGGCGTTCACGGCGGCCAGGACGCTCGTCATCACGGTAGACGAGGCGCTCCTCAACACGCCTACGCAGGTGGAGGGCTATACGTTCACCGTGAGCGCCGGCGGCAACACCGTCTCGCTGGCCACAGAGGACCTGGCAGCCAACCCGCAGGTGAGGCCCATCGTCTATGACGCGACTGCCCGCACGATCACCCTCACGCTGGCCGCCGACGCCGCCGCCGCCGAGCACGCAGTCACGCTGCCGACCGCGCTGGCCGACAGGGCCGGCAACGCGTTTGCCTCGAGCACTGCGAGGGCGACGTACACGCCGCCTGCCCCCTTCGAGGCCACCACGAGGAGCCTGACTACGACGCTCGTCACCTTTGACGGTGGCGCGCTCGCCGGCACGCTCGACGTGGCCGACTGGACCGTGACTGACGACGACACGGGAGGCGCGGACGCGGACGCGGAGCTCGTGATATCTAGCATATCCACGGTCGTCGCCGACGGCCAGACGTCAGTCACGGCGACGCCTGCGACCACGGGCCCGACCGTCGCGCCGGTCACCCAGGAGATACTGCCGGGCGCCAACGCCGAGCAGCTCCTCATCACGCACGATCCGCTCTCCTCGACGGCGGCCACGCCGCGCGTCGACTATGCCGGCGGCGACCTCGACGAGGGGAGCGCCGACGTCGCCGACGGCGGCGCAGACGCGGCTGACGGCGTCGCGCCGACGCTCATCGCCGAGAGGCCGACGCAGGATCGCGACGACAAGACCCACATCGTGACCTTCTCCGAGCCGGTCATGCTGGCGTTTGGCAAGGAGCTGCCTATGGCCGGGGACTGGGAGTTCTCTGGCAGAACCATCTCGGGAGGCAACCTGGCAACGTTTGAGGCCTCGTCGGGATCATACACCGTCGAGTCGGCCCTCGGCTATGCCATAGACCTGGGGGCAGGCGACAGGGTGACGCTGGTCCCGAAGGAGCCGTCAAGAAGGGACCAGCGCATTAATGACGCTCCCACGTTCAGCCAAATCGACCCCGCCACGGTCATGATCACCTTTGAGACGCAGATCGACGACAGGGTCGGCTCGATCGTCGACGAGAGCGACAACGCGCTGGCCGATGGGGCCTCGACGCCGGTGGGCGACTTTACGGCGCCGACGTTCACGGCCAGGACGCTCGAGCTGACGCGCACAGAGGTCGTGTTCAGCGAGGCCGTCACGGGCATGGCGCGCGCGGCGGACTGGTCAGTCTCCGGCTCGCAGGCTACCGGCGTTTCTGCCACCCGTGGCGGCGCAGGCACGGCCACACTCGAGCGCACCGGCGAGTCGGATATGTACCTAGTCCACGCCGACCTCGCCTCTACTGGCGCCGAGCCGATAGTCTCGTACACCAGGCCGTCTGGCTCGGCCGGAACGCTGGCCGACCGCGCGACCAACACCATGGGCACCGTCGGCACGCCGCTGGATGCCACGGCGGAGGACGGCATTGCGCCGCTCGTGGAGGGCGCGGTGCTTGACGCCTCGACTAACACGATAACGCTCACGTTCGGCGAGGGCCTGGATCCCGACACGGCCACGGCGGCCAACATCGCGGTTCACGGGTTCACGCCGCCGGTGGGCCGCACCTCGGCACTACCGCTTGACGCCTCGCACGGCACGGCCGGCGTGCTCTACACGGCCGGCGCGGCGGACTCGGCTGACTCGACAGTCTCGCTCAGGCTAGTGTCGACTGACTCGAGCAGCGCATACAAGGTCGTCCTCACGCGCTCCGTCGCGGACACGGACGGCAACGCGTACTCCACCGTGAGCACCCCAGTCACTACGATTGACAGCAACGACATCACGGTCCTGCGGGACGACACGTCCGCACCTCTGGCGACTGCCATAGCCGTCACCGTCCACGACGGCGCCGCCACGGTTCCGGCAAAGACAGGCGCCGCTGCAGACTTTGCCGGCATCGGCGACACTGTCCGCATAGTCCTGACGCTCAACGAGCCGGCCGGCGGCGCGCCGACG
Organism: Cenarchaeum sp.; assembly: GCA_963693095.2. Classification (GTDB taxonomy): domain Archaea; phylum Thermoproteota; class Nitrososphaeria; order Nitrososphaerales; family Nitrosopumilaceae; genus JAHRAL01. The sequence goes on along the minus strand of OY843768.1, from coordinate 1,275,191 downwards.
ATAGCAGTAGCCGGCGCGACGCACACGATGATCAACACGGGCGCCGCTGGCGCGGCGAGCTGGCGCCATGACCTTGTGGTGACGGCCACGACGCCCGAGACGGCCGCGCTGGACTTTACGATAACTGCGACTGACGGCGTGAACGAGGGAGAGATAACTGCGACGGCCGGACACTCGGGCACGCTGACAGTCAGCCGGCCGGCCATAGACGTGACGGTGCCGACGCTCGTGAGCTCGGCGTTTGTGGGCAATGACATCGTCCTCACGTTCAGCGAGACCGTCACGGTCACCGGCGACATATCAGTCACGCCCCCGTCCGGCAGCCTGACGCCGTACGGTGCGACGGCGAGCGGCATGAATATCAGCGTAGACGTTAACGCCGACACGGACGGGGACTATGCCGTAAGCATACCTGCCACGGTCCTCGACCTCGCCGGCAACGCGCTTGTGGCCGTGGATAGGACAGTGTCGTACGCGCCTGCCGCCGCGCCGATGGCGACTGCGATAACAGTCACCGTTCACGACGGCGATCCGGACACGGTTGCGGCAAAGATGGGCGCCGCTGCAGACTTTGCCGGCATTGACGACACGATCCGCGTCGCGATCGAACTCAACAAGGACGCATCCGAGGCGCCGACAATCGTCATTAACGGACTCGACTCTGTGTCCATGATGAACACCGGCGGCAGCAACGAGATGACGTGGCACTATGACCTTGGCGTGAGCGACTCGACGACAGAGACGGCCGAGCTGGACTTTACGATAACGGTGACTGACGGGACGACTGAGGGCACGATAACACCGACGAGCGGCCACTCGGGCACGCTGACTGTGCACCGGCCGGCCATAGACGTCACGCTGCCGACGGCCTCGTCGGTCACCACGGTCGTGAGGCTCCCAGGCGACGGCGCCGACGCGTCGGTGGACACCGTGGCCGGCATCGGCGACGACGTGCGTGTGACGCTCACGGCCAGCGAGGAGCTCGTCACCGCCAAAGAGGACATTGAGCTCTTTGGCCGGACCGGCGAGAACGTGGTGAACGCCAACTCTGTCGAGGACGCCGGCACCAACGCGTACGCGTACGTGCGCACGATAGTGGTGGGTGACGCCGATGGCGCGCTCGCGTTCAGCATCACGTTGCGCGACAGGGCAGGCAACGAGGCGACCGTGTCAGAGACGCACTCCACGGTGGCGGCGCGCGTCACAGTCGACGCCACGGCGCCGACGCTTGAGTCCGCCGAGACGACGTCGACTGGGGCACTGGAGGTCACGCTCTCCGAGGCCGTCACGGGAACGTCGCCCAACGGCGACTGGGCCGTCGCCGGCGCCACCAACGTCGCAGTTAGCCCCTTCACGGGCAGCACGACGACGATCACGCTCACGTACACGGATATCGTGGACACGTCATTCGCGCCGATAGTCACGTACTCGGGCACGACCCTGGCCGACTCGGCCCGCAACGCGCTGGGCGCAGGGCCGGTGACGGCTGCTGACGGCGTCGCGCCGACGGCGACGGTGACTGCGACTGTGAGGCTCGAGGACGCGACGGCAGACTCGACCACTGTCAGGCTGGCCGGAATCGACGATGAAGTCCGCGTCAACGTGGATGCCGGCGAGGCGCTCACCACGGCAGTCAGTGACATTGCGCTCTTTGGGGAGTCGACTCCCGCCGACTCAGTGGACACGGCCGCGGGCAACAACATGTACTCGTACGTGCGCACAATAGCCGCCTCGGACGCCAGCGGCGCGCTCACGTTCAGCCTGACTATACGCGACACTGCGGGCAACACGGCAACGTTCACGCAGGCCGACGTGACCCCGAACGTGACAGTCGACTCTGACGCGCCGACCTTTAGCGCCGAGCTCACGTCTGCGAGCACCGTAAAGATCACCTTTGTCGAGAACGTCCTCGGCACGACTGCGTTTGGCGAGTGGGCAGTCGCCGACTCGGCTCCCGAGTCGCTCTCGCTAACAGAGGACGGGACGGCCGTGACTAGCGACCTGGAGATCACCGCGGCCACCAACGTGCTCTACATCACGCTCGACTCGGCGCGCGCAGGCACCGACCTTGGCGGCCTGACCGCAGCGGGCGTCACGTACACCCCCCGCGGCACGAACCCGCTGGCCGACACGGCGGGCAACGCGTTCGTGGCAGTCAGCGGCGAGGTTGCGGCGACGGCAGTCACCGACAAGGCCGCCCCGACGTTCACCGCCATGTTCGATGACGCCACCACGATCACAGTCACGTTCACCGAGGATGTGACCAACGTGACTACCATTACGGGAGACGCCGGCTGGTCGGTGGAGCTCGGCAGCACCGCCGTCGGCCTGGACTCGGCGATGCGCACGGCCGACTCGACGTACACGCTGGAGCTCACCACCGGCGTGGCCGCCGGCATGGAGCACACGATCCACGCGGCCAACGCGATAGCCGACGTCTCAGACGCGGCCAACGAGATAGACGACGGCGCCATGACGACGGCGACGTACATGGCATCAACGCAAACTGACACCACGGCGCCGACGTTCACGGCGCGCGTGTTCAACGCCTCGCACACCGTGGTGCTCTTTGATGAGCCCATCCAGGGCATGGCGTCCGCGGCAGACTGGAGCATCACCCTGCCGGATCAGAACCTGGGGTCCGTGAACGTGGTGATTCCGTTGGGCCGGTCTCATACCTCCGCTGACCGTGGCAGCACAACTATACCGTCTGACCCCCCGTTCACAGGCCTGCTGGTAGTCGCCATTGATCAGGAGGGCAATGACCCCACCTGGACTCCCGCCGAGACGCCGACCGTGACGTACACGAGGCCCTCATCCGGCGGCCTCACCGACGTGGTGACAGCAGGCGACACGCCCAACATGCTGTTGACTGGCTCAGCGGTTGCCCCCGTCAATGACGGCACGGGCCCGACAGCCGCGTCCGCCGCGTTTGAGGGCGCCCGCATGATCACAGTCATGTTTAGCGAGGATGTCGTGTTCACCATGGCTCCTGTCGGTTCGTTGTACGCGACGGACGACGGGTGGACGGTGACATCGCCTATGGGCAACGTGGACGTGGCATCCGTCGCGCAAACGGCTCCCGACGAGTACACGCTCACGCTGGTCGCTGACGCCGCCCTCAACAGGGTGTACACGGTCACCCCCGATGCGCAAGTCAGTGACCTTCATGGCAATGCCGTGTCCGACGCGACGGTGACTGCGACGCGCTCGACGTCAGACACGACGGCGCCGACGCTTGAGTCTGCTGCGACGACGTCGACAGAGACCTTGGAGGTAACGCTCTCCGAGGCAGTCACTGGAGCCGGCGTCAACGCCGAGTGGTCTGCAGTGGACGGTACCACGACTGCTGCGATCTCCACCGTCGACGTCTCGGACGACACGGTGACGCTCACGTACGCGACGATCGCCGACACGTCATTTGCGCCGACAGTCACGTACAGGGGCACGGGCCTTGCCGACTCGGCCGGCAACGCCATAGCGTTTGACGCCGGGACGTCAGAGGCCACGATACTTGCCACTGACGCCCTGAGGCCGGCGATAATGAGCGCCACGTTCACGGCGGCCGACACGATCGTAGTCACGTTCACCGAGCCTGTGGACGAGGACACGTCGACGACGGCGGGAACCGGCTGGTCCGTGGCGGCCGGCTCCACTAGCCTCACGGTGAGCAATGTCGGGTTTGCCTCCCCCACGTACACGCTCACGGTGTCCGACGTGGTGCCCGGCACAGAGTACACGATCAACGCAGCAGACACGATCGACGACCTCGTCACGCCGACGGCAAACAGGGTTCTCTCCACCGAGTCTGACACTGCGACGTACACGGCGCTGGACTACACGGCGCGCGCAACATCGACGACAACCACTCTCCTCACGCTTGCCGGCGCGCTGGCCTCGGCAGTCACGACGTCAACAGACCTCGACGAGACAAAGTGGACCGTCGAGGACGCAGTGAGGGTGGAAGGCGAGGATCGCGTGCCCGCCTCGCTGAGGACCGTCTCGCTTGCGGCAGTCACGACGACTGGCGCTACGCCCACAGTCACGCTCACGCACGCGCCGCTGACAGTCACGCAGACGCCGCTCATAACGTACGTGCCCGGCACGCAGGCCGACCTTGTCGGCGACGGTGACGTGCCGCTCACCACGACTGGCGTGCGCGCCGCTGACGGCATTGCGCCGACTGCGACTGCGGCATTTGACACAGAGCTAGTCGTCGGCGATGACACGTTCTCGACTATACGCATAAAGTTCAGCGAGGCCCTCTCGTCAATAACGGGCGCGACGTTTGCCGTGAACGGCCCGAGGGACGACTCGGGCAACGGCCCGACAGTCGCGCTCCGGCAGGACGACCTAGCCACTGGCGGCATTGACGAGTCTGACACCAATGCCGTCTATGCGGCCGGCCCGCCGCCCACAGTCACGCTCACGCTCAACACGGATGTGGCCGACGGCATCTATACAGTCACGCTCACCGGCATCAGCGACGAGAACAGCAACGTGTACGCCGCCGGCACGATCAGCGCGCGCAGCCCCGTCGACTTTGTGCCGCCGCGCACGGACTTTTACGTCTCCTCCTCCTCGTTCACGTCCCTAGACACGCTACGCCTCGAGTTCAGCGGCATTCTTGTCAACACGGATGGCGCGCTTGACGGCGTGACGTTTGCGGTGAGCGGCCCGAGGGTCGACTCGGGTGACGCCGGTCCGGCAGTCACGCTCCTGCAGGAGGGCAGCAGCCTGTCAGCATCGGCCGTCTCGCACACCCTTGTCACAGAGTCGCTTCCGGGCATGGCGCCCACGCCGATCAACTCGGTCGTGACGCTAAGGCTCGACGCAGACGCCGCTGACGGCGAGTACACCGTCGCGATCACAGGCGCAAAGCAGGCCGCAGACGCGAATGCCACGCCACCGCGCGCCGAGCGCGCGTACGAAGCCGGTGATGTGGCCGTGACGCTCGGGCCTCTAGAGCCCAGGGCAGTGGCGATAGAGATCACGGTGACTGACACCAATGATGCGGCGAGGACCGGCGAGGCGACCTCGCTTGCGCGCGCCGGCGACAAGATAGTAATCACCGCAACGCTTGCGGACACGACGGCCAGCGCGCCTGTCATTCGCGCGTTTGGCACCACCACGTCAGTGAACGACGTGGAGACGACCACCTTTGGCGGCAGCGCCGTGCCCATGACTGCCGGCGTGAATGTGCGCGAGTGGACGACAACGTTCACGGTGAGCGCCGCAGACGCAGACCCACCAATGCCGGCAGCAGACGGCCAGTTCACGTTCCGCATGTCAGCTGACTGCACTGACGCGAATGACGCGGCCGCAGACCGCGACGGCTGCGTGGACACCGACCACGATGACGCCGCGCTCCTCGGCGCGAGTCTGCCGACCATAGACCGGACGGCACCTGTGATCGAGGACGTCACCTTTACGACAGTCAACGCCGCGAGCGCAAACGCGCTGGTAGTGGAGTTTAGCGAGCCCATAGCGGCCGGCACGCTCTCGCGCACCAGCCTCACCGTGACGACGGGAACCGGCGCGTCTGTGGTGAACGTGGCCCTTGTGGCCGATGACGCCACCGAGGAGGGCGACTCGGCGCTCCTACACAACGGCGCGACTGTCACGATCGTCCTTGCCGCCGCGCTAGTCGACGGCACGACGTACGCGATAACGCCGACGAGTGCGCTCACCGACATCGCCGGCAACGCGTATGCGGCCTCGCCATACGACGCGACATACGGCTCGCTCGGCTATGATGCCCGCTCAGTGTCCAGGACTACGACTGTGCTCACGTTTGACGCCATGCTGGACTCCTCACTCGAGGCCGGCGCCGCACTCGACGCCTCGCACTGGCTAGTCGAGGATATCGCCGGCACGACCCCGCTGGCACTGCGCATCACCTCGGTGGCCCCCTCGACTGTGGGTACAACGACTGTCATTGATGTGGCGTTTAGCGAAGCGCTGGACTCCTCGACGGTGACTGCCTCGTCGATCACCGCCACGGACTCTGATGGCACCGCGCTCACGCCGACAGTGTCGCACTCGCCGGCCTCGCAAGTCGTGAGGCTCACATTTGATCCCGCGCTCCCAGTCGACAGGTACACGATCAGCGCGAGCACGACAGTCGCGAGCACGGGCGGAGAGGCGCTGGCCTCGGCCGTGAGCCGGACCTTTAACTGGAACCCCGCCTCGCCGCCAGAGGCCTCATTTGACGAGGATGGTAACCTCAAGGCCCGCTCCTCTAGTGACGCCGCGAGGAACGTGGTATCTGCCACTCTGACGATGGCCGGCACCTCGCCACAGGTGACGATCGTCCACTCGCCGCTGATCAACACGGGCACGCCGGTCATCTCGTACGCGCAGTGCGATGCGGCCTGCCTGGTCGGCGCATCTGGCACGGCGGTGACGACTGAGCGCCAAGTCGCCGTCGACGGCGCGCCGCCGGTCGTCATCAATGCCATGCGCACCTCAGAGGGCAAGATCTCGATACCCTTCCACGAGAGCGTCGCCGGCACGGACATGGCAACGTTTGTGGTGAACGGCCCGAGGGTGAACCCAAGCGACGCCGGCCCGGCAGTGCCGCTCCATGCCACTCGCGCGACTGCCGTCTCGTATGATGGCGATAGACGGACGATCACGCTAACGCTGGCAAGCCCGCTGCCAGATACCGACGAGTACACCGTAACGATGACCGGCCTGGCTGACACGGCGAGCCCCGCCAACCCGTACGACGCGGCTGACACGGTGCGCATATCGCCGATCGACATGAGGCCTCCAGTCGAGTCCGTGGCGTTCACGACGCCCTCGAGCCTACTCGTCACCTTTGGCCTCAGGGCCGCCGGCCTGGACGACATGGTGGGCGCCGAGGTGTGCGGCACTGCCACAGAGCAGGGAGTCTCTGTCTTCCGCTGCGTTCTCGTCGCCCCTGATGCGGCAGATAGCACTGGCCTGACTGACACCTCGGTCAGCTATCGGCGCGTCACCTCGTCAGTTGTCAACGGCGAGACCGTGCTGGCGCCCTCCTCATCCTCCACGCTCGCCGGCGCGACCTTTGAGCTGCGCGGCCCGCGAGTCAGCAGCACTGATGCCGGTCCGGTCGTCGGCATATCGCATGCGTGGTACTCTGGCGTCCCGCCACCCACCGTCGGCATCGCACTCGTCTCGCCAGTCGCGCCCGGCGCGTACTCGCTGAGCATCGCCGGCGTTACTGGCGTCACGCAACTGCGCGACGAGCTGGTCACTAGCATCGACGTCACCCTAGAGGCGCCAAGTCGCGCGGCGACTGCAATAGAGTACACGGTCCTAAAGGAGAACGACTCGGGCATAAAGGTCGCCGTGGATCCAGAGGATGACCCGACTGCGTGGTACGTAAAGGCCGGCGATGACATTAGGCTGACAGTCACGCTCAACGAGGCAGTCACGCCGGCGCCGCAGGTCCGCCTTGTCGGCAAGGTCACAGCCGATGACGCAGTGACTGCGAACGTTGACGAGTCCCTCGGCGTGCCGATGAGCGCAGTCTCGGCCAGGGACAACACGTGGACCACGACGTACACAGTCGAGACTGCCGCGCAGAACGCGGGCCTGCTCAACGGGCCGTTCACGTTTGAGATACCGCACCCCGAAGGCATGTCTGCCGGCCCGACGATCACAGGCTCCTCTGGCCACGCCGCGCCGCTCATCGCGGCGAACAATGGCGTGCCGATAGGCCCCGTGGTGGACACAGACCCGAGCAGCGCAACGTTCGAGCAGGTCCTCGACAGGCTCCACTCGGCGCCGACACCGCCGACGATAGACCGCACGGCGCCGACTATAGCGACAGTCTCGTTTGTGGCAGCGCCGTCCTCGGAATCGGCGCCCAACGCGATCAGGATAATGTTCGACGAGCGGATCGCGCCTGCCACGCTCACCAGGGCAAGCCTGCCGGTGAGCGCTGTTGACTCGGCAGGCGCCACGCTGACTGTCACGCTGATCGCCGACAACTCCGAGCCGGGCGACGCGGCGATCCTCATCTCCGAGGTCAACTCTGGCGTCGGCTCGGGCGCGTCCCAGTACACCACCGTCACGATCGTCCTGGACTCGGCGCTGACTGGCGGCGCGACGTACACGCTCACTCCTGCGGCCACAGTCACCGACCTGGCAGGCAACGCGCAGGCGCTCACCGGCGAGAACACGCGCGCCGTCTCGGCGACGTACAGCGCCCCGCCGGCGGCCCTCACGTACACGGCAGTGACAGTATCGCCGACGCAGACGACAGTCGCGTTTGAGGCCGCGCTCCATGCGAGGATCACGACGTCAACTGATCTTGACGAGGCAAAGTGGGTCGTTGAGGACATTGCCGGCGCGAGTCCGGCCACGACACCGTCGGCCGCCGATGACCGCGCCGTCACTGCCATCACCGTGACCGCGGTGGGCACGTCGCCCGTCCTGACGCTCACGCACGAGGCGCTCACAGAGACCTCAAGCGCCCTCGTCTCGTACCGGCCGTCCCTGGGCGGTCCGCCGACGTTTGACGCGGCAGGCGCGCCGATCACGAGCCAGCAGGGCACTGCTGCAGGCCACGACATCGCCGGCGCCAATGGTGCGGCCGTCTCGACTGCCGCGGTCCACGCCACGGCAGCAGGCGCGCCGACTGTAAGGACGGTCTTTGAGTCATCATCCTCGACGCGCACGATACTCCTCAACGAGGACGTGTCAGGCACACCGTCAGTCCAGATGCGCACGGCCGGCACTGGGGCGTATGCGGCCGCCGCCGTGGAGGCGACTGCGGGCCGCGCGATACTCGTCGCCTCTACGCTCTCTGGCAGCGTCGACGTGAGCATAACGGGCATACGCTCAACGACCGTGGAGGCCACCGGAGTCCCGGTCGCCACGGACCGCATAGACACCGACGTCTATATCGTGCCCGATGACGCCACGGCGGCCACAGTCGTCGCCAGGGACGCCTCGTATGGCCTGCGCGAGGCCTCGGGCCGCGCCATGGCGCCGCTCTCGGCCTCCTTTAACGTGGCAGGCGAGGACGAGCTTGCGCTGATCGCCGTGGACCTGCCAGATGGCGGCATGACCGTGAGGCTCCTGTTCAGCGAGGACATCGATCCGGCATCGGTTGGCGCCTCGGCCTTTGAGGTCACCGGCCCCTCGCCGTCCACGGCGCCGCTGGGGATAGCCACTGCCGCGCTCCATGGCTCGTTGAGCAACGTGGTGACGCTGGGCATGGATGCTGCCATAACCGCAGAGGGCTCGTACTTGGTGACGGCAAGGGCCGCTGACGGGATCAGGCAGGCTGACACGTCGGTGCCGGGCAGCGACACGATACGCGGAGCCGCACTGGCAGCCGACTCGGCCGCCGTGTTCCACGTGGCCGCCGCCGGCACTGCCACGCTGACGGCCGCCGCGCCGTCTGGCGCGCAGACAGTCGTCGCGACGCTCACGTCGGCGATCGACACGACCTCTGCAGGTCCGCAGGCCTTTAGGATCGTCGGACCGGCCGGCGCACAGCAGTACCACACGATCGCCTCGACGACGGCGACGTCGGCGACGTCGGCGACATCAGTGAGCATATCGATGCGGGCCGCACTGCAGGCAGGCACGTACACGCTGGAGACCATAGAGCCCCCACGCGCGACTGGCCTGACGCTCAACCTCGACAGTCTTGATGGCGTGAAGGGAACCGGCACGGATCCTGACACAGTCGACGCGCCGATAACTGCGAGAATTGACGGCGCCGAGCTCGTCATCGCGTCGGCAACGACGTTCACGTTTGGCAGCGCTCCCGAGGCGGTCCTCCTGGAGCGCGCCGCACTCGACAAGGATGAGACATACTCGGCTCCAACCACGTCGCCGACTGACGCGGACACTGCGGCAGCGGCCGCCATCACGGCGATCATCGAGTCTGACGCGGCCGCAAGGGCACTTGGCGCGCGCGGCGACGCGCTCTCCTCGGTCCCGCTCGTGGAGGTAGGCAGCGAGTCATTGGGCATATCGCTCTCGGCGCCCGCATCGCTGCGCATAGCCGGCGATGCGTCGAGCACCGGCGCCATGCGCGCGTTCTATCTCTCCGGTGCCGCTGACAACGTTGTCAACGCCGTCCCAGAGTGCGCAGACAGCGTGACGCTCACGGCTGCGCCGACGCTTGGCGCCGGCGAGGACTGTTACTTTGAGGACGGCACCGACGTCATCATCTGGACGCGCCACATGACGCAGTTTGGGGCCACCACGACCGAGCCGCCACTCACGTTCGTCGCGGCAAGCACGTCAGCCACGCAGACCCTCGTCACGTTCAGCCTGCCAGTCTCCGGGACAACGGTGGCGGCCGAGTGGGCGGTAAACGGCGCGCCGGCCACGGGAGTCGCCCCTGATGGCGCAGCCACGCAGACGCTCGATGACGACTATACGCTCACGCTGACCCACGCAGACGCCGGCACGGCGGCAAGGGAGTCAGTCACGTACACCGGGTCGACCGGCCAGTCCTCGCCGGTTCTCTCATCGGGCACCGGAGACGACACGACGGTGCTTGCAGCGCCTGGAGCCACGGTGAGCGCAGGCGCACTGGGTGATGCGGCATCGCCGACGTTCACGGCGGCCTTCCTTGATGCTGACACGATCACGCTCACGCCCAGCGAGGCCCTCGACGCCGATACCGTCGTGGTGGCCAACTTTGAGATCAGCGGTCCGGACGGTTCTGATGCGGGCAGCCTGCGCGACATTCTCGCGCTCGGCACGACGACGCCTGTAGAGTACACGGCCGGCACGACGACTATTGCGCTAAACCTCGCCGAGTCGGCGACTGAAAACGGCCTCTATGTCATCAGGCCGTCCACGTCAGTCACCGACGTCAGGGGCAACGCGTACGTCAGCAACGCCGGCTCGCTTGCCACCGGCTCCGTCTTTGCTGCCACTGACGCGACTGCGACGTACACGCCGACTGCCGCGCCGATGGCGACTGCCGTGGCGTACACGGTCTTTGAGGGCACAACGACCACCGAGAGGGCTTCGCCGTACGCCTCGCACGCGCGCGCCGGTGACACGATCAGGCTCTCGATCACGCTTGACGGCGCGGCGAGCTCGGTTAGCGTTCTCTTTGTGGGCAAGACTGCCACTGCTGACGCAGTACCGATGACCCAAGTCACCGGGATCAACGAGTGGCGCGCGTCGTACCTCGTCGAGACTACGGGCTCCATAGAGGGCGCGTTCACGTTTGACGCGACGGTGACGGCTGCCTCGGGCTCGACGCGCCCTGTGGACGAGACGACCCTGTCGGCTACGACGCCGCCGACGATCGACCGCGTCGCGCCGACGTTTGTGAGCTCGGCGTTTGTGGGCAATGACATCGTCCTCACGTTCAGCGAGACCGTCACGGTCACCGGCGACATATCAGTCACGCCCCCGTCCGGAAGCCTGACGCCGTACGGTGCAACGGCGAGCGGCATGACTGTCACCATAAACGTCAACGCTGACACGAACGGGGGCTATCTCGTAAAGGTGCCGGCCACGATCCTCGACCTGGCCGACAACGCGTTTGCGGCCGTGGAGAGGACATTGCAGTACACGGCGCCGGCGCCGACGATAACGGGCGCGACGCTTGACACGCCGACGTCAGTCATCGTCACGTTCTCTGCGGTGCTTGACGGCGAGACGGACGCCGACGAGTGGAGGGTCGCCAACGTGGCGCCGGCCTCGGTGGCAGCAGGCGGCTCGCCAGTAGACGCCGGCACGACGCTCACGATAGGGACGGCAACCATGACGCTCACGCTCACGCTCGCGTCGCTCAACGCGCAGGACGCCGACGCGACGCCGATAGTGACGTACACGCGGCCGACAGGCACCAACGCCAACTCGCTGGACAACGCCGCCGGCACCCCGCTCGCCACGACGCTCTCGCCCCACGTCACAGCGGCCGACATGATCGACCCGTCCATCGACTCGGCCAGGTTCACGGCCGCAGACATGATCGAAGTCACGTTCACCGAGGACGTGACCAACGTGACTACCATTATGGGAGACGCCGGCTGGTCGGTGGAGCTCGGCAGCACCCCCGTCGGCCTGGACTCGGCGGCGCGCACGGACGACTCGACGTACACGCTGGAGCTCACCACCGGCGTGGCCGCCGGCATGGAGCACACGATCCACGCGGCCAACGCGATAGCCGACGTCTCATCCGCGGCCAACGCGATAGACGCCGACGCCATGACGACGGCGACGTACACGGCGTCGACGCAAACTGACACCACGGCGCCGACGTTCACGGCGCGCGTGTTCAACACCACACACGTCGCAGTAAAGTTCGACGAGCCCATACAGGGCATGACCGCCGTGGCAGACTGGGCGATCGTCAAGACGGGCACCACCACGCCGACGCTGGTCACGGCGACTCAGGATCCTGGTGCGGGCAACAATGCTCCGCGCCTCAAGGGCAGCGCCACCATACTGGCCGCCCACGAGTTCGACGGCCTGCTGTATGTCGGTGCCCTCAAAACCGACCCATTCCTGGCGCTCACTGACACGCCCACGGTGACATACACGCAGCCGGCGACCGGAGGCCTCACCGACGTGGTGCCCCAAGGGGACACGCCCAACAGGGTGCAGACCGGCAGCACGGTGGCCATGGCAGGGGACACGACGCATCCCACGATCACGTCGGCCGCATTTGCGGGTGAGCACACGATCACAGTCACGTTCAGCGAGGATGTCGTGTTCGTGACTGGCGTCGCGAACTATGCGACAGACGACGAGTGGACGGTGACATCGCCGAGGGGCAGCCTGGCCGTAGAGTCCGCCGAGCGCACGTCCTCGGACACGTACACGCTCACGCTGGACAGCAGCGTTGACACCATGCCTGGCAGGGTGTACACGGTTAACCCCGACCACGCTGTCAGGAACTTTAACAGCCAGCCTGAAACAGGTGGCATCATGTCGGCTACCGCAGTGTACGACTGGCCGCTTGACGCCAGAACAAGGACGGCCACCACGACGCTCGTCACGTTTGACGACGGGAGCCTCACCGGCACGCTCGACGTGGCCGACTGGGCGCTCAACGAGGCGGCCCCCGAGGCCGCCGCGAGCCTTGCCATATCGAGCATCGCGACGGTGACTGCCGACGGGATGAACCAGGTCACCGCGACGCCAGTTGATGGCTCGACACCGGCAGTCATGCAGGTGCTGGGCTCCACCCCGGCCGTCACGTCGCTGCTCATCACGCACGCAGAGCTCTCCAACACGGCCTCCGTACCAATAGTCACGTACACGCCACCGGCGTCCGCCGCCCTGGTGGCCGGCACGACTGCCGTGCCGGCAGACCCTGTTGACGCCGCAGACGGCGTGCCGCCGGCGCTCGACGTCGGCGACTCGCTGACTATGCGAACAAGGGAGAACAGTCTGGATCCAAGAGTGCCAATTGCGCCGGCCGGCCTGAGCAGTGAAAGTACTGAAGGCGTGTGGGTGCGCATAGATCCCACCGAGACCCTCTACGTGGATAACAGGCCCATCTTGGGTGACAGTATTACCGGTGGCGCCGGCGACACCGTTGCGCCCGCCGACATCAGGTTCTTCCCCGACACGGCCTTTGAGGTGACGGGTCAGCGTGCCGTCGACGCCGGTCTCGGGTATTACAACTATTCACACCATGTCGGAGCTGGATCGCCGGAGGGTCTCGTCACGTTCGAGCTCACGGTGCGCGATGTCGTAGGCAACACCGCGACGTTCACGCACGAGGATCTCACGACAGGGGCGACTGACGGTGACGGCGTCGCTGTGCCGAACGCGGGATACCGCGTGCGCATCGACAAGACCGCCCCCACGGTCATGTCCTCCATGTTCACCGATACGGACGAGCTCACCATCACGTTCAGCGAACACATGACGGCTCGTGAGCCGGGAGAACGCTCTGGTGATGTGAGCCTGGCGGAGGTTCCGACAGACATTGCCAGCTACCCCACAACGATCCCCAGCGGCACCGTGACCCTCACCGGCTCGGCCGTCTATGCCGAGCAGGCCACCACCTCGACAATCACGCTCACGCTGGCCTCGGACTCGGCGCTCGACACGGCCCACACAGTCACGCTCCCCAGCACGACAGTTGGCTCAAACACGTTCGGCCTGTTCGATGACGCAAACAACCCCCTCGCGGCCACGGATACGAGCGCGACGCGCTCATTACGGGACGAGACGCCGCCGACTGTCATTGACGGCACAGAGTTCAGGCGCGACGCGACTGACCCGACAGTCTACCGCATATGGATACCCTTCAGCGAGGCACTCGACAGCAACACCGTCCTGACGGCCAACTTTGATCTCGTGAGCAACAGCAACGCCGTGGCGTTCACCGCCGCCTATGTCGCGCCGACCTCCTCGGCGCCGACCCCGCACGTGACCCTTACCCTGGACACCGCGCCTACACAGTCTGCCATGTACGCAGTCACCATCGACGCCGCAGTCACAGACGTGGCAATGAACGCAGTCGCCTCCGGGAGCCGCTCGGTCACCGCCATACTCGACCTCACCGCGCCAACGGTCTCCTCGGCGGCGTTTAGCGTCCTCTCGACCATAGTCCTCACAGTCAGCGAGGCCCTTGACACTGACACCGTGACCGGCCTGACCATCGTGGGACTGGGCGGTGCCACGGACCTCACGGTCTCCTCGGCGGAAAACATGGGATCCTCCGCGCCATACACGGTCCACGTCACGACAAGCGACGCGACGGCCAACGCGAGGTACACGCTGACGGTCCCGACAACGGTGACTGACGCCTCTAGCACGCCAAACGCGCTGGCAGCGGCAGCGACGTTCACGATCACTGCGCCGGCGACGGGCGGGACGATTAACACGCCGACTGTGATGTCTGCACAGACTACGAGCCGCGAGACGACGGCAGTCACGTTCAGCGGCACACTGGCCCTCGGCGAGACGAGCGTCTCGGACTGGATGCTGGGCTCGGTACAGCCAACCTCGCTGCGGGCCGGCTCCCACAACACGGCCGCCACGTCGCCGTCGGCGACGCTGGACATGGGAGACGTGTCGATCACGCCGTCTGACACGATAACGCTCGTCTACCCAACCATGGGCACAGGCGTCACGCCTATCGTGCAGTATGACGGGATGGGAACGATAACGGCCTCTGGCGCGCCGGGCGTCGTGCCTGCCACGGCCTCCCCGCACGTCACGGCGACTGACGGGGTCGCGCCGTTCGTGATGACTGCGACATACGCTGAGACAAACCGCGAGATAACGCTCACGTTCAGCGAGGGCCTTCTCGCGTCCACGGCAGTGGCGGCCAACTTTGAGGTGCGCGGGTTTGACGATTCGGCCCATACGCGCTCCGCATCTGCGCTGGCGCTCGACACGACATACGACACGGACGGAGTCCTCTACACGGCCGGCGACTCGGCCTCTGAGACCTCGACGGTCTCGATCAGGCTCGCCGCCGACGACGACCATGACGACTACAAGGTCATCATAACGGACTCGGTCACGGACACAAAAGCGAACCCGTACGTGCCCATAGTCAACCCTGATGACAACCCCCTGATTGACGACAGCGACATCGACGTCGAAAAGGACGACACGACTGCCCCGCGGGCAACAGAGATATCCATCATCGTCCACGACGGCACGCCGGGCGCGAGCACGGCAAAGACCGGCCAGTATGCGACCTTTGCCGGCATCGACGACACGATCCGCCTGGACATCACGCTCGACGAGGACGCCTCTGGCACGCCGACCATAGACGTGGCCGGCGAGACTGGCGAGAATATGGATGACGGTGAAGACAGCGACGCAAAGACATGGCGCTATGACCTCGACGTGTCAGGCACGACGACCGAGGGCGCGCTGGCCTTTACGATAACGGTCACCGACGGCACAACCTCCGGCATGATAACGGCGACGACCGGACACGTGGGCACGCTGAGCCCGAGTCGGCCGACCATAGACAGGACAGCGCCGACGGCGACGGTGACGACTAGCGTGAGACTCGAGGACGCATCGTCTGACTCTGCGACAGTCACCACGGCCGGCATCGGCGACGAGCTTCGCGTGACGCTCACGGCAAGCGAGGCGCTCGACGCGCGGGTCGCCGACATTGATCTCTTTGGCTCAGCCGCAGAGGACGCCGACTCTGTCGAGAGCACCGGCACCAACGCGTACGCGTACGTGCGCACGATAGTGGCGGATGACACCGACGGCGATATCGAGTTCACCGTCACGTTCCGCGACAGGGCCGGCAACGCGGCGGCCTCCGCATTGACGCACGGCAACGCGGGGGCGCGCGTGACAGTCGACACCACGGCGCCGACCATAGTGTCTGCCGCGACTACATCCACCACGACGCTCACAGTCACGCTATCTGAGGCAGTCACGGGAGCCGGCATGTGGTCTGCAGTGGATGGCTCGACGACTGCAATGATCTCCTCGGCGGTAGTCTCGGGCAGCACGGTGACTCTCACGTACGCGAAGATCGCAGACACGTCATTTGCGCCGAGAGTAGAGTACACGGGCACGGGCATAGTCGATGCCGGCCGCAACGCCCTGGTGTCCGGCAGCCAGCAACCCGCCACTGACGGCGTCGCGCCGACTGCCACGGCGGCCTTTTCGGGCAACTCTATCGTCATAACGTTCAGCGAGCCTGTCACCGGCGTGACGACAATGGGCGTCACGGAGCCTACGACCACGCCCATGACCACGACCGAGACCCCACGCCACAACACCGGCGAGGCGACTGTGAGAATAGACCTCACCCCGACGATAACAGTCGGCACGTGGACAGTCACCATACCGACAACAGTCACCGACGTGGCGACCAACCCGAGCGCCACGACTAGCGTCATGGCCGAGCGCAGGGCGGCCCCCATGGCAACAGTCGCCTACGAGGTGCAGGACCGGGACACCGGCAACGCGAGGCCCTCGCCGTACCAGAACCACGCGCGCGCAGGCGACACGATCATCCTCTCGCTCACGCTCGACGAGAACGTCGAGACTGCCCCGAGGGTCACCTTTGTGGGCAGGACGGCAACAGGCGGCAACATGGTGCGCGTCGGCGACACCAACGAGTGGCAGAGGTCATACGAGGTAGAGACGACGACTGTCGCATCGGGCATAGACGGCAGGCTCACGTTTGACGCGACGCTCACGGGCGACACGGGCTCGACGCGCACCGTCAACGCCGATCCGGCCACGGCACCGATAATCGACCGCGTCGAGCCGACAGCAGACGCCGTGTTCTCGGGCAACTCGATAGTCATAACGTTCGACGAGAACGTCTACAACGTGCCGGCAACGCTGAGCGTAAAGCCACCAACAACGGAGGCAGTCTCGCGCACGGCCGACCACACCGACGGCGCGACGACTGTGACAATAAGCTCCATCACCGACTTGGACATAGAGGCCGGCACGTGGACGGTCACCATACCGCCAGCAGTCACCGACGTGGTCGGCAACGCGCGCGCCGCAGCATCGGCGAGTCTCACTGCCGAGCGCAGCGCGGCGCCGACTGCGACGGCAGCCTATGCGGTATTCGAGTCTGACGGCACAACGCAGCGCACCGCGCCGTACGCAAACCACGCGCGCGTCGACGACATGATCAGGCTCTCGCTCACGCTATCAGAGTCCGTCACCACGGCGCCGACTGTCCTCTTTGCGGGCGCGACGACAAACCCCGTCACGATGGTTCAGGTCGGCTCGACTGACGTGTGGCGCGCGACGTACACCGTTCTAGCAGACACGGGTGACACGGCAGCGGCCGGCAGCCCGTTCACGTTCACCGCGACTATCGAGGGCAACTCGGGCTCGACGCGCCCTGTGACAGAGGCCCTGGCGACGCCGCCGACAATAGACCGCGTGGCGCCGAGGATAACCTCAGCAGAGTTCACCGAGGCTGACACGATCGTCATCACGCTCTCTGAGGTCCTCACCGGAGCCGACTCGACCATAGAGGGATACACGTACGGCCTGACTGCCCCTGACAACACGAACAAGCCGGACGATGCGGACGCCAATCGGGACGTCATAGATCTGGCAAGCACAAACCCGGTAAACTATGACTCCACGGCCCTCACGATCACGCTAACGCTCGAGGATGACGCGACTGCCGACGTGGCCTACACAGTAGAGCTGCCGACCGCGCTGGTCGACGGGGCAGGCATCGCGTTCACCACGAGGACAGATGACGCGACGTACGACCCGCCAGCGGCCTCCACGCTCGAGTTCACCGTGATGACCGGCTCGCCGCTGGCCGCAAAGACTGACGCAAACGCCAACCTGGCCGGCATCGGCAACACGATACGCATAGACCTAGACCTCGACGAGGACGTGACGGCGCCTCCGCAGATAACGCTGGCAGGCAGGAGCACGACATCGGTGGCCATGACCAACGCAGGCGACGCTGATGCCTCGACGTGGAGACACGACCACGTCGTGGAAGCAACGCACGCAAGCACCACGACGTCGGCCCCGCTGGACATCCTCATCGTCGCCACCGGCACAAACGGCAACGTCGCGAGGATAACGGACATGAACGGCCTGGCCTCGGGCACGACAGTCACGCTGCCCGAGATCGACACGGTGCTGCCGACGTCCACGGCGCTCACCGCCGCCGTAATGCTCTCAGGGGAGTCCGCCGACGCGGCAGCCAACACTGTGGCGGCCATCGGTGATGATGTCCTCGTGCGCCTCACGGCCGGCGAGGAGCTCGTCACGGCCGCCACTGACATTGTCTTCTTTGGCCGCACCGGCGTGAACGCCGACGCAGTCACGGACGGCGGGTCCAACCTGTACACGTACGATCGCACGATACTCGACTCGGACGCCAGCGGCCCACTCGCGTTCAGCCTGACCATGACTGACACTGCGGGCAACACGGCGACGCTCACGCAGACCGACCTGACGGCCACGAACGTGACAGTCGACGCCGTCGCGCCGACAGTCACCAACACGTCGCACGATGACACGACGCGCACGATAACGCTCACGTTCAATGAGGGTCTTGTCATGTCCACCGTCGTCGCGGCCAACTTTGAGGTTTATGGGTTCACCGAGCCTGCGACGCGCTCGGCCGAGCTGACACTTGACGCGACATACGACGATGACGGAGTCAGATACATGCCCGGCTCCTCGGACTCTGCTGCCTCGATGGTCTTGATCCGCCTGAGCGCAGACGACACGTACGAGGCGTACAAGGTCGTCATCGATGCGGCAGTCATGGACACGGCGACTAACGCGTACGTGCCCATATCCAACCCAGACGGGGACGCGGCGACTGACGACAGCGACGTCACGGTGCCAAAGAGGGACACGATTCCGCCAATGGCCACGGTGATATCCGTCACGGTCCATGACGGTGCCGCCACGCTTCCGGCAAAGACTGGCGCCGCCGCAGGCTTTGCCGGCATCGACGACACGATCCGCCTGGACATCACGCTCAACGAGGACGCCTCTGGCACGCCGACCATAGACATAGCCGGCGCGACAGGCATATCGATGGACGACAGGGCAGACAGCGACGCGACGACGTGGCGCTATGACCTCACCGTGTCGACCACGACGACAGAGACGGCCGAGCTGGACTTTACGATAAGGGTCACCGACGGTGACAACCCCGGCACGATAACTGCCACGACCGGACACGTGGGCACGCTGGTGGTCGACCGGCCGGCCATAGACAGGACGGTACCGGCGGCCTCGTCGCTCACCACGACGGTGAGGCTCGAGGGCGCATCGACAGACTCGTCCACTGTCACGCTGGCCGGCATCGACGACGTCGTCCGCGTCAACGTCGCGGCCAGCGAGCCGCTCGTCACGGCCGTCGGCGACATTGCGCTCTTTGGGACGTCGACTGATGCCGACTCGGTGGATACCGGCGCGTCCAACGCGTACTCGTACGTGCGCACGATACTCGACTCGGATGCCAACGGCCCGCTCGCGTTCAGCCTGACGATGCGCGACAGGGCCGGCAACACGGCGACGCTCACGCAGGCCGACGTGGACGGCACGAACGTCACCGTTGATGCCGACGCGCCGACCATCGTGTCTGCGATAACGGCATCGACTACGACGCTCACAGTCACGCTCTCCGAGGCAGTCACTGGAACGTCTGATGCCGGACACTGGTCGGCAATTGACACGGATCCAGCCGTGACGGCCGCCATCTCCACAGCAGACGTCTCGGGCAGTACCGTGACGCTCACGTACACGGGAATCGAGGACACGTCGTTCAGCCCAGAGGTCACGTACACGGCGCCGTCCTCTGGGGCGCCGGCTGATGCGGCGCGCAACGCGCTTGGCGGCGGCCCCGTCACCGCCGCTGACGGCATAAACCCGACGGCTGAGGCGGCCTTTGTGGCCAACTCGATAGTCATAACGTTCAGCGAGCCGGTCGACAACGTAATGCCGACGCTGAGCGTCAGGCCGCCAACCGGCTCGGCCGTCCTGCGCAATGTCGACCACACCGACGGCACGAATACTGCGACAATAGCGCTCAGCACGCCTATAGCAGTCGGCACGTGGCAGGTCACGATACCGGATAGGGTCACTGACGCCTCTGACAACGCGCGCGCCACGGTGACCGTGGATGCCATTCGCACCAACGCGCCGACGGCGACAGTCACCTATGAGGTGCAGGACCAGAGCACGGGCAACGCAAAGACAGCGCCGTACGACAACCACGCCGTCGTCGGTGACGTGATCGTGCTCTCATTCGAGCTCTCCGAGACTGTCACCACGCCACCCACGGTTCGCCTTGCGGGCTCCACAAGCTCCGTCATGATGACGCAGGGCAGCACCGCCAGGGACTGGTCGACCGAGTACACCGTTCTGGCAGACGCGGGTGACACGGCAGCGACAGGCAACGCGTTCACGTTCATCGCGACTGTCACGGGCGACACGGGTGCGGAGGGCACGGTGACGGAGGCCTCGACGATGCCGCCGACAATAGACCGCGTGGCGCCGGCGATCTCCTCGGCGGCGTTCACCGAGGCTGACACGATCATCATCACGCTGTCTGAGCCACTCGCCGGCGCCGACTTTGCCATAGAGGGCTACACGTATGACGTGACTGTGCCTGACGGTGCCGACTCGGGCACCGATCCGGACGATGTCCCGCTCGCGGCCACAGACCCGGTAAACTATGACGCCACGGCCCGCACGATCACACTCACGCTCGTAGACGGCGCGACTGCCGACGTCGTCCACACCGTCACGCTGCCGACCGAGCTGCGCGACAGGGCCGGCATCGCGTTCACCACGAGCGCCGAGGACGCGACGTACAGCCCGCCAGAGGCCTCCACGCTCACGTTCACCGTGAGGGTCGGCTCGCCGCTGGCCGACAAGTCCGGCACGTACGCCAACCTGGCCGGAATAGGCGACACGATACGCATAACCCTCGACCTCGACGACGACGTGACTGCGGTGCCGCAGATAACGCTGGCCGGCAGGGGCACGACGTCGGCGGCCATGACTGACGCAGGCGACGCTGACGCCTCGACGTGGCGCCACGATTATGTCGTGGACGCAGAGCATGGCAGCGCCACGGCCACAGACCCGCTGGACATCTCCATACTCGTCACCGGCAACAACGGCAACGTCGCGAGGATAACGGACATGAACGGCCTGGCCTCGGGCACGACAGTAACGCTGCCCCTGATCGACACGGCACGGCCGACGGCGACCGTAACTGCGACTGTGAGGCTCGAGGGCGAGGGCAGCGACGCCGCATCGGGCACGATCGCCGGCATCGATGACGACGTCCGCGTCAACGTCGCGGCCAGCGAGCCGCTCCTCACGGCAGTCGGCGACATTGCGCTCTTTGGGACGTCAACTGCCGCCGACTCGGTGGCCACAGGCACGTCCAACGCGTACTCGTACGTGCGCACTATACTCGACTCGGACGCCAGCGGCACGCTCGCGTTCAGCCTGACGATACGCGACACTGCCGGCAACACGGCGGCGCTCACGCAGGCCGACCTGACGGGCACGAACGTCACCGTCGACTCGAGCGTGCCCAGCCTGAGCTCGGCGGCCACGGTCTCGACAGGCGAGCTCACAGTCACGCTTTCAGAGTCGCTCCCGTCCTCGGCAACCACTGAGGCAGGCGACTGGACCGCCATCGACGCGACGCTGGAGCCTGACGTGACGGCCGCAATCTCCTTGGCAGACGTCTCGGGCAATACCGTGACGATCACGTACACGACGATCACCGACACGTCATTTGCGCCGGTCCTCAGGTACACGGGCACGGGACTCGCAGACGCCGGCCGCAACGTCGTGCCCTCTGGCGCGCAGGTCACCGCAGCTGACGGCGTCGCGCCGACGGCGAACGCGGCCTTTTCGGACCGCACGCTCACGATCACGTTCAGCGAGCCGGTCAACGGCGTACCTGACACGCTAACGCTCACGAGGCCAAACGGCAGCACAACAGGGCAGGCCTTTACGCACGACGACGGCGATCGCACGGCGACAGCAACGTTCACGGTGATGCCGACGCCAGGCACGTGGAGGATCGCCATACCTGCAGCCGTCACTGACGTGGCCGGCAACGCGCGCGCCGCGGTATCTGCGAGCATCGAGGCCGAGGCCACTGACGGGCCGATGGCGACGGCGATATCGTACACGGTATTCGAGTCTGACGGCACGACACCGCGCGCCGCGCCGTACACAGGCCATGCGCGCGCCGGAGACGTGATCGGGGTATCTGTCACGCTTGATGAGTCCGCCAGCGAGCCGCCGACGATCCTCTTTGTGGGCAAGACGGCCCCAGCTGATACAGTCACGATGACGCGCGTCGGCATGACAGACGAGTGGACCGCGAGCTACACCGTCGAGGTCGGCACGACGGACATTGACTTTACCTTTGTAATGTCGGCCACCGGCGCGGTGAGCGGCGCGATGAGCGAGATACGCGAGACGGCCCTCTCGGTGACGCGGCCCGCAATAGACCGCACGGTGCCGACGATCACGGCCCAGACGGTGAGCCTCGAGAGCCTCACCGTCTCCTTTAGCGAGGACGTGTCAGGAACGACGTCAAACACGGACTGGACAGTAGACGGCACGCAGGCAGCAAGCCTCGCTGCTGACAATGCCGCGCAGGTCGGCGACCAGACGACATCCTTGAGGGACGAGTTCACGCTGCACCTCGCGCAGGCCAACGCGCTTGCAGGCGGCGAGGCGACGCCGGCAGTCGAGTTCACTGCCCGCACGCCGCCGGTGCTCCTTGACGTAGCCGGCAACGCGCTTGACACCGTCACGGTCACGGCAATGGACCGCATACGCCCGAGCCTCGAGTCCATAGAGTTCACGAGCCTCACCATGATCACAGTCACGATGAGCGAGCCTGTCAACGCCGGCTCCCTGGGCACGACGCTCCCAACGAACAGCCTAAACCCGCGCCTCGGCTCGCTCAGGGTCAACTATGTGGCTAACGCCGAGTCGTTCACGCTGAGGACGGACATGGCCACAGAGCGCGTAATGTACGCGCTCACGCTGCCCACGCGCGTGACTGACGCCAACGGCAACAGCATCGAGCGCGGCTCTGCCTCAGACTATGCGCCTGACGTCACGCCGCCGACGTATGTCGCGCGCACGTTCAACGCCTCGCACGTCATCGTGACGTTCAGCGAGCCCATCCAGGGCACGACGGCGGCGACAGAGTGGACACTTGACGTGCCGTCATCTGACCTGGTGACGCCAGATGGCGCAGGGCGGGCCGTAAACGCGGTGGCTGACGAGCCTCAACCGATGAGTACTGAGAGGAACGACGACACGATACTGGCGTCATCTGCGTTCACCGGCCCGTTCTATGTCGGCTATGTTGATCCAAATGTTGCTCGATTCCCCGTCTGGGGACCGGGCGCCACGCCGACTGTGAGCTTTACGATGCCTTCCAACGGCCTCACCGACGTGCCCCTGGAGGGCGACATGGCCAACGCGCTAGAGACGACGACTGACGTGACTGCCGCTGATGCCATCCCGCCAGAGGCAGTCTCGGCAGTCTTTGACACGGCAACAGAGGTCCACATCACGTTCAACGAGGATGTCAGCATCAGGAACCGCGCCGGCCTGACAGTCTCCGGACTCACCGTCACCGGCGCCACGGCAGGCATGTCAGACAGCATAGTCGTCCTCACCGTCGATCCGCCGGCAGTCGAGGGCGTGGCGCACACAGTCAGCATCGCGCGCGCAAGCGTGCAGGATGGCGGCGGCAACACGCTAGAGGCAAACGCGTCATTTGTGAATGTCATGTTCCAGGACATACTCGCGTTCACGGCATCGACGTTCAGGGCAGCCTCTGGCGAGTACATCAGGATCGTCCTCGATGACAGCACGGCGGGCAGGACGGCTGCCGGCGAGTGGTTCATCGGCGTGGATCCCGACGGGACCGCGGCGCGGCTGCAGCCTCGCTCTCGGCAGTCTGCACGGTCGGCGCAGACCCCGTGGTACAGGCGCTTGTCAACATGGTCGACATATGCTCAGATGGGGCCGAGCCCGAGCCCAACACGATATACCTCGCATACGTCGCGCCGAACTCGGGCGCGATGCCTCTCGTGGCGTACAGGGCGCCGACGGCAGACGGCGCGACGCCCATAATCTCGACGGTCAACATGCGTCCCATATCCGATCGCGCAGTGATAGCTGCTGACGGCCTGGCCCCGCTATTCACGCCGGCCACTGCGAGCTCGAGAACGCTCACGGTGACATTTGACGAGGATGTCACCGCAGCCGACGACGGGCCTGACGCCTCGCGCTGGTTCCACTATGACTCGGTCGCCGACCCGCCCACGAGCGCCGAGCTCGACGGGGCAAGCACAACGTTTGCCTCAGCCACGCTAAACGGCCTCACGCTCACGCTCACGCTCCCATCAGACTATAAGCCGGCGACCGGATGGGGATCCGCTGACACGGCTGCTGTCCCGCAGACGGTGGGATACCGTGTGCCGGCAGGCGAGTCATCTGATATTACTGACGCCTCACCGGCGGCCAACGCCCTGGCAGACGGCACGGCGGTCCGCGGAGTCGCCGACGGCGCGCCGCCAGAGATCGTCACGCTCACAGTAGTGGTCCTCGATGACGCCACGCCAAGGGTGCCAAAGACCGGAGCCTATGAGCACATTGCCGGCGAGGGTGACGCAATACGCGTCACGCTAGAGCTCTCCGAGCCGTCCTCGGCTGGAGCGGCGCCGAGGATCACGGCGCTAAACGCGGAGAATGAGGCGATGACACTGAGCAACGGCGACATGACGGCCACATCAGCTGACATCGCCGTGCCCGACTCGAGGACGCGCGACGGGCCTCTAGAGTTCACCATCATAGCCTATGACGCCGTGAGCATCCTCAACGAGGCGACGTTCACAGAAGAGGACCAGACCAACGATCCGCCGGTTCGCGTGGACGTCAACATGCCGAGCATCGAGGCCGTACTGAGAACGTCATCAAATACCGTCCAGTTCGCCTTCTCCGAGGACGTCACCGGCACGGGCGATGTCTCTGCGAGTGCCGACTCTACGCCAGATGGCGCCACAGACCCGTCAGTCGCGCTGGAGATCAGGCCGGAACAAATTATGGGTGAAGATCCGATTCCGGCAAGCGACGCGACTGCGACGTACGACCCCGCGCTAGAGCCGGGCACGTACATATTCACGATAGAGGCCGGCATCACCGACCTTGCCGGCAACGCGTTTGCGCCACAAGAGGTCACGATCAACGAGGACGGGGAGATCGAGTCAGACATTCTAGTCGTGCCGGCAAGCGGCGCGCTCCCCATCACGATCAGCGCACCTGATGATCGCGGCAGGCTCAGGGCGCCTGTCACGCTCCTAGTCGACGACCTCTTGGACGATGGCGATCCCATGACGACAGACGATGACAGCACGATTGACGCTGACATCACGATTCGCCTCGGGCGCTCTGAAGTCACGATATTTGGCGGGACCGTGATCAACGCGCTCGGCATGACAGACGAGGGCGTCTCGCCGGGCACGCTCCTCGCCGAGCTCGCGCGCCGCCCTGCTGACGTGACGTACCACGGCGCACTTGATGCCACCGACGAGGCAGCACAGACGGCCAACGAGCGCGCAGCGCGCGCAATCACCTCGAGTGAGCCGGAGACCCTAGTCACGCTGGGCAAGAGGTCTGATGCCGAGTCGGTCCTCTTCTCAAAGCCTGTCCTGATCAGGCTTGATGGCGTGGCCGAGTCAGACCACATCTTCTACATGGAGGCAGTCCAGGACGGAGACACGCTCTACGTGGCCGGCGAGGACCGCCTGCGAGTTACTGCGATATCCGAGTGCGACGGCGACGTTGACGCCGAGACGCCGCCGACCCTGGCCAACGCCGAAACAGAGGCACTCGCAGCCGAGTGCCACGTGCGCGACGGCGGGGACATTATCATCTGGACGACCCACTTTACGCAGTTTGGCGGCAGCTCGCAAGGCATACGCGTGGGCGGCGGAGGCGACGGGTGCGATGACTGCACGCCGCCGACGCTAGGCATAGACAGCACCGGCGTGCGCAGGGTCGCAGGCGGATTCTCGTACAATGCCGACACGATAGACGCCGAGTACTATTACACGCCGCTCCCGCTAATCACGGTGGAGACGGGACAGGAGAACACGGCTGTCATCAAGGTCTTTGAGGACACTGGACCGCAGAACGTGCGCCACGTCGGCCTGGGCTTTGGCCTCACGCGCGGGCAGCACTTTTCAGAGTCACAGGCAGAGATTAGGGTAAGCCTGCCATTTAGCGGCGAGCCGACAGTCTCGCTTGACGATCCGGCATCGGCCATTGACATCACGACGCTGCGCGCAGAGTCAGTTGTGGGCGAGTGCATGCCAGGATCGTCTGCCGAGTGCCTCATTGTCACGATATCGCACACGTTCCGCGAGCCACTAGAGTTTGACGTCGTCTCGACGATGGTCTGGGATGACAGGCGCAACTCGTGGCAGAACTTTTTCAACCACGGAGTTCACGTCACCGGCGAGTCGCTAAACCCGAGCCACGGCATCGAGGTCAACGGCGGCACGCTAACGCTATACCCGCTCCTCGCGGGCCACGTCGATGATGACGCTGACGGGATAATCGACTATGACGCGCGCCACGTGACGTACATGCTCGATGACGAGTACCGCGTGTACCGCCTCACGCCTGACGGGACGTATGCGCCGCTGCGCAACCTCGCCTCGCTCCACCATGACGTCGATGAGTCAATGTACGAGGAGAACCGCCTGACCTCGCATGGCGCCTCGCGCGGGACCGCACTCTTTGATGAGATTCTCGAAAAGGAGCAGGCCATCGCCGAGGAGTACCTGCGCCTCATGGGCATCAAAGTCGCGCTGCCTGAGGCCGAGCCCCCGTACGTCGCCTCGCCGGAGCCCGAGGACCGCCAGGTGTATCTTGAGCGCCTGCAGGAGAGGATTGCGAGTGAGATAAACCTCGCCGAGCTAGCCATGCTAGAGCTCTATCCCGAGATGCGCCCCGCCGAGGACGACGACGAGAGCACGGAAGGCTAGCGCGCAGATCCGCAGCTAGTGCGCCCATATCCGGCCATTTTATGCGCAGATCCGCCGCCCATGGCCCCGCAGGACGCCGATATCAGGCATTCTGGTGACGCATGGCGCCTCGGGCGACTCGGCGAATATGCTTAAATTGAAAATTGCTCAGGGGGTGGTGTGATCCACGAGACGCTCACCGAGACGTTCACGGCCTTCGCCCCTGTGATCGCCTCGATCGCCGGAATCGCCGCGTACGTCGTCTATGAGGCCAAAAAGAGCGCCCGTGAGGGCAGAAAGGAGCGCAAGGCCGATCGCGAGGAGCTCAAGGGTTCCATCGACAGGGTGTGCGAGCGCGTCGACGAGCTGTGCGTCCGCCTCGACGGCGAGATCGCCAGCCGCAACAAGGAGCGCGTGGACGACATCAAGGAGCGCGCTGAGCAGCGCATGGACGACCGCAAGGAGCGCGATGAGCAGCGCGAGGCCGACCGCAAGGAGCGCAACAAGCAGCGCGAGGCCGACCGCAAGGAGCACAACAAGCAGCGCATGGACGACCGCAAGGAGCGCAAGGAGGAGATGGACAAGGTCCACGAAGGAATGGGGAAGATCAGCAACGGCATGGCGCGCCTCGACGGCCGCTTTGAGGAGCTGCACAGGTTTTTCAATTTCATGTCCATGCGCCCCACGTACAGGCAGGTCGTGCCCAAACCGGCCATGCCGGAGCCTGACGACACGGACTAGGGTGCGACTCGGTGTAGGCCCATGTGGGCGCTAGGCGCCGATCTCGTGCCTAGGCGTGCATTATATCAGCACGCCCACACTGCCCATCAGGGCCAAATGGGCGCATCCTGCCGGCCCTGGGCCACAACGGCGCCTAGCGTGGCGTGAGCGGGCAGGAGGGCGCTGACCACCCTAGGCGTGGCGAATACACTTAAATTAAAAATTGGCTAGGGGGTGGCGTGGTCGAAGAGGCACTCGGCACGGCGGGTAACCTGGACCTCACACTCGTTGCGTGGGTTGGCTGCTTCGCAATTCTTATCTCTTTGTACTTGATGAGCCGCCGGGCTGATAAGGTGCGCAAGGAGTACGCGGCGCGGCGCAAAGCCCTGAGTGCGGAGAGCACAGAGCGGCGCGAGGAGTATACGGAGCTCTCTGATGCCGAGTCTGAGGCATACAGGAAACGCTACGACAAGTATTGCGAGCGACTCGACGACGAGCACAAGGACTACATGGCGCGCCTCGACACCGATGGCGCAAGGCGCGAGGGGCAAAGCCTTGATGAGCACTCTGCCACATGGGATAGAATCAGCGCCGCGCATGACGCCCGCGTGGGGTGGATCCAAGCCGAGCGCGACGCATGCACGGAACGGCACGAGGAGTACATGGAGCGCCTAAGGGCAGGCTACGAGGCATACCGTAGGCGGAACGACAAGGCTTGGGAGCGGCTCAGCTACGAGCGCGTGATGCGCACCTAGGGGCGCAGGAGACCCACCAGCAGGGCCCGGATCGGCGCCAAGACCCCCCAACAGGGCCGGCGCATGGCCGCCTCGGCAACGCTTTATATTGTTGGGCGCGACCACGCGCACGCGTTGTCAAGCTACAAGGGCACCTACTCCAATGAGCAGTCGATGGGCTTTGCCATCGCGGTTCTAGTCGTCCTCATGGTCGGGATCATCTATGTGCTCTCGCAGAGGTTTGGCGCAAGCTTTGCGAGCTTTGTCCTCATCGGTGCGGCGTCGATCACGATGGTCTACTGGGTCCACCACCTCAAGGGGATAGCAAAGGACAAAAAGCCGACGTTTGCCGCAGGCAGGGAGCACGAGACAAAGAACTGGGTCTATGACCTGATAAAGGACGGACAAAAGTTCATCTTTGTCGCCGAGGTGCCCGGACCGGACTCTAGGATCGAAGTCAGGCTAGTCGGCGCGACGCTCCACATACGCGGCAGCGGGGGATTTTCAAAGGAGGTCCCAATAGACGGCGCAGACGGGATGGAGATTAACGACTTCAAGTACCGCAACGGCGTCCTGACGCTGCGCATAGGCCCATCAGAGGCTTCTTGATTCCTCGATCTTTGCCGGCAGGTACTTGTCAGTAATGTTCGTCAGGCCGTACTTTGAGAACGCCTCTAGCTCGGCCTTGCGCTTTATCCTCAGAAACTCTTCCAGCTCGCGCTTCCATATGCCCTTTTGGTAGCGCGGATCGCGCCGTAGGTCGTGGCAGCGCTTTATGTCGGCCTCTGTCATCGGTATCGTGGGAAGCTTGTGCTTTTCAATGTCAGTGGCCCAGACTCCCATCCACTTTGCGTCCGGAACCGTGAGCTCGCGCAGGTGCGCGGCGTTGGCCGAGCCGGACTTTATGACCATCGCAATGTGCTCGCCATAAACGTCACCATCAGTGAGTATTATGACAGGCAGGCCGAGCTCCTCATGGAGCCTGCGCAATAGCGTGCGAGTAGAGCGCGGGGCCTGCCCGCCAGTGTCGACGATTATGGACTTGAAGCGCGAGTGGACTTTCTCCTCGACAAACCTAGTAAAGAGGCCGCCCTTTTCTATGGCAATGACGAGCTCGGCGCTAGTCTCGACTAGCTCGGCAGTAGTCAGGCTAGGTCCGACTGCATACCCGTCAGGATGGTTTGAGAGGTTCATCCTCTTGCCCTCGTATCCGGGAACAGTATACTCTATGTCGAGGTCGCCAAAGACGGCGCTGCGCTCCTCGGGAAATATGTGAAACTCTTCGCGCGCGCGCGAGAGCATGGCCTCGAGATCGACGATGATATTGTCAGACTCGGACTGGTTGTCAAAGTCGATCTCAAAGGCCTGTGACGAATAGTAGACATCACGAAGAGTCGAGGACTTTTTCTCCTGCGTGAGGCGGTTTGCAAAGAACGCAAGCCACATGAGCTGCGTGAAGGATCGTAGCTGTGACGTGTTGCGCGAGCTGCGCACGGCGGCTCCGGCCCCGAGGATATACTGGCGCAGGGCCTTGTCGTACGTTATGTTTGAGACGGACCGGCTAGGTATCGAGAACTTTGGAAACTCGCCTGCGTCGAGCTCGGAATATATAATCTCGCCCTGCCTCCTCAAGAGCGCAATCAGCGACTCTTGGCGCTCCTTGGCGCTAAATGCCTTCTTTTTGGAAGCCATCAGAGACCGGCCCGCGTGCGCATTGCGCGCTGCCTGCGCACGGCTCCATTTTAACCTAAAGGGGACAGCGCCCTAGATGCCATACTCGACGTGGCGCTCGTGCTTTTCCTCAATGTGCGCGGCCCACGCGCGATAAGCGCCCCACTTGAAGCCGCCGGAGAGATAGCTTGCCGCATGAACGCGGCACTCGGCGCACTCGGCGATGAGGTTCCTGTCCTGTATGTACCCCAGTATGAGCGAGACCTGCGTGTTCTGGATTCGGCTGTTTAGGAGCTTTGCCATGACCATGACGAGCATGATGATCGCCGCGATAAAGACTAGTGACATGAGCGGCCGGTCAGTCTGGTGATAGTACACGGCGACTGCGCCGTTCATGGCAATTATCCCAAGCGCTATGGCCGTGAGGCGCACGTCCCTCCTGAGGGCCGCGGCGACCTGGGCGCGCCATGGCACGTTTATCATCGGCGCCTGCCCCCTGCAGCAACGGTGCCCCGTCTCATGGTTCGCGCCAACCCCGTACCGTATTTTAATCTTCTAGCGCATCCAGGCCAGCAAGTGTGAGATCATACTGCTAAATTTAAATACACCACGCCCTATCCACTGGCATGGTCGCCATGACAGAGGCCGCATCGGGCGCCTTTGGGACAGGAGGGGTAACGTCAGTCGTGGCGTTCCTCAAGACGGTATGGGGGGCCAAATCGGGCATCGAGTTGCTGAACACGAAACAGGCTGCCATGTCCGGCATAATTGACGAACACCACACTGAGTTTCTTAGGCGCATGGGCGGTGTGGACTCGGCGATCTCAAAGATCCATGACGATATCGGGCCACTCAACACCTCCTTTGCGTCCCGGAATACCAAGCTCGAAGACTTGATCAACCTTGTAAATTCTCAGAATGGGTCGATAAAGTCCCTCTGCGACGAGTCTCATACACGCGAGGGGGAGATTATCCAGATCAGGGCCGACATCTCGGGCTTCAAGACGACGGTCGAATTGCACGTCGGCACTATGGGCGATCTAAAGGAGGACATAAAGGGGCTCGCCGGTGGGCAGTCCGCGCTAGGGACGGCCATGGCGGCTATCGGGGAGAGGGTCACCTTGCAAGCCGGCACGATGGGCGACCTGAGGGCCGACATGAAGGGGCTTGCGGAGACGGTCAAATCGCAAGCCGGCACGATGGGCGACCTAAGGGTGGCCATGGCGGGCCTCGGGGAGAGGGTCAACTCGCATACCTCCACGATGGACAAGATGAGGACGGACATTGCGGGCCTCGAGAAGAAGGTCGACTCGCAAGCCACCATGATGGGCAAGATGAGGACGGACATTGCGGGCCTCGAGAAGAAGGTCGACTCGCAAGCCACCATGATGGGCAAGATGAGGACGGACATTGCGGGCCTCGAGAAGAAGGTCGACTCGCAAGCCACCATGATGGGCAAGATGAGGGAGGACATTGCGGGCCTCGAGAAGAAGGTCGACTCGCAAGCCACCATGATGGGCGAGATGAGGGAGGACATTGCGGGCCTCGAGAAGAAGGTCGACTCGCAAGCCACCATGATGGGCAAGATGAGGACGGACATTGCGGGCCTCGAGAAGAAGGTCGACTCGCAAGCCACCATGATGGCCAAGACCGACGAGAAGCTTGACGAGATGGGGGAGCGGCAGGCCAAGACCGACGAGAAGCTTGACGAGATGGCGGAGCGGCAGGCCAAGACCGACGAGAAGCTTGACGAGATGGCGGAGCGGCAGGCCAAGACCGACGAGACGCTTGACAAGCTCCATCAGTCAATGGACACAATGCAAGGGTCATTGGACAAGCTGATCAAGATGAAGGAGAACAGGGGTTGAGCGCCATGACCGTGATGTCCCTGCGCACGCAACGGGATCAGAGACTCCGCACCGGTGGTGACACTAGTGTCATCCATGCATGCCCGCCTGCGTGTTGCGGGAAGGGCAGACTGGCCGATGGCGTGCGCACCGCCAATCCCACTGGGGGCAAGATTGCGCTTTTGTGTAACAAGATCATGTTACACAAACGCGCACCCCATTTCACGCCTAGACAGGGCTCCCAACGGGAATGTGAGACGAGGCAAGTATAGACACGATTGCGGCGATGGTTCCGGCTAGGAGCGGACGCGCATCCGTTATGCTCATGGCAGATATCTTGCCGACGGCAACATTGGCGCATATTGCGCTAGCCACAGTCAACGCATTGATCGCCTCGTCAAAACCCGGCGTGAGGCTCATGCGCGTTATCCCAATGCTCGCGCCAAGTCCGGGAATGTCCGGAGCGCTGTCAGGCAGGCCGGCGAGCATTCCCTTGAGAAACCATGTCATCGCAACGATTGCGACAGGGGATGCCGCCGAGACTAGCATGTATGGCCTGACAGCAGACGCAATGTCGCGCTTTGCGTGAACAAACCTCTCGACAAACTCTGTCGTCCGTGTCAGTATCCACGCGTCAATAGATCCCGTGTCGGCAATTCGCGATAGCAAAAAGAACGAAAACCTCCCTAGCCACGATCCGTGGGCCGTGTCAGCAAGAACGTCCTGTGTCGTCTCGCCGGCATGGCGTATGCGCGTGTTTGCGCGCTCGATAATGGCGCCAAAGTGCCTCCCGTACTGTGATGTTCCGGATGCGACAATGCCGGCAAGCGCATGGGAGACACTAGAGTCACCTGCGCTGATGCGCGATGTCATGTCACGAAAGAACATTCCCTGCCCCGAGTCTATCGCCGCAGCACCACGGCGCTGCCTGTGGGTCAGCGCAACCATGGACAGCGAGAACGCAAGCGATGCTGCTGCCATTATCGTCCATATGCCCAGGGATGCCGGCGCGATGGCGACTCCGGCCACTGCGCCCGCACAGATGGGAATCCTCCAGTCGATCCTGATCGTGTCGCCAAACCTTGGCTGCGACGTGTGCGCGATAATGCACGCCGAGACTGCCATTGGGGGCATGGCCATAAAGGCGATCTGTGAGAGGAACGTGGCTGACTTTGGGCCGGCTATGAACGCCACGGGCGTGACCATCACCGGCAAAAAGAGCATCATAAAGACGACCATGACAGATAGCGATGATGCGCGCTCCTTGTATGCCTCGAGGCGCCGGCGCATGCGACCGAGCAGCTCGCTGACCTGTGACTTTAGGTGGGCCTCGGGATCTCCGGCGCCAAACGCGGCGACATACCCGCAGAGGAGGTCCCCGAACATGCGGTTTGGGTGGTTTCGCCCAAGGTCGCCGAGTGCCGCAATGCTGCCCATGCCCAGTGTGCGCCCGCGGCCCATGACGCGCGCCTCGCGCTCGAGGGCCGGAAAGATGCCGCGCCCGACAACGCCGTCTAGCGCGTGGGCCATCGTCTTGCCGACGCCGGCGAGGAGCAGGCAATAGACTGCAAAAAAGGTCATCTCGTCGGCGAGGGCGGCCTTTCGCCCCGAGGCAGCAAGCCTGAGCTTTGTGCGCGGGTAAAAGAGCGCCGCGACTGGAGGTATGGCAGCAAGTGCTGCAAGCTCGGCGCGGCTAGTTATTGCCGCGAGCGCAATGGCTGCCGGAACGGCGAGTGCGACTGATGCCACAAGGGCCACTCCGGCCTCCCTGCGCAAGGCCCCGAGGTTTGTCGCCATTCCAGAGAGCGCCACGCTCCTGCCCATGTTGGGGTTTAGCCCGCCGTACGTGCGCCGCAGCGCCCCCGCATTGATGAGCGGGTCAAGCGCCCTCGTTGCGCGCGTGGCGATCGAGGACATTGCTTCTGAGACTGCCTTGCGCGCGACCCTGGCAGCACCAGCACGTGGCCTGCTGCGCCGCGCAACGGCGCCTCGGCGTGCCGGAGCGCGATGCGTCCTGCTGCGCCGTGCCCCAAGGAGCGCAGTTGCGCCAAACACCGCAGCGCACGCGACGAATGCCGCAAGTGCTGCCGGCCAGTGGCCGATCACATATGCGCCGGCTGACGCCGCACACGCCACTAGGCTGCACACTTGGGCCGAGTCTGTCCTGGCGTCCATCACTGCCGTGTGTGCCTTTTGCTTAAATGGGCGCATGATGCGACACTGTGGCCAATAATCGCGGGTTTGGCACAAGTGCGGCAAGACTGCCCCGCATCCGCCGTGGTTTGGCCGATGATCCGCTGCGTGCGCCCTTTTATGCGATTTTCTCGCCTGTTTGCAACAATGCGCCAAAGCAACAACCGTCGAAACCGCACTCCGTGGACAGCACGCCGAGTGAGGGCAGCCTCCAACATAATCGGCATGGCCCTTGCGATCACCGTGACGCTAGGACTTGCCGGCAGTGTGGCCTATTTCCTGACACAGCAGACAAACGTCCTGACTACGCAGGAGGGAATCGGCCTTACGGGTCCGCGGCTCCTAAAGACAGACGCCGCTGACGTGCTCTCGCTGTCCATAAAGAACACGGGAACATCGCCGCTCGCAAACCCAGAGATCACGCTCACGGGGGCATGCGAGGCCGGATCAAGTCCAACAGACGCCAAAATAACAACCACGACGACTACGATCAAGCCCGGCTCCACGTATGGGGTGAGCGAGCAGATCAAAGCCGGCAATTGTGAGGGCACCTCCCCGTCAGTCAACATAGCGGCCGGAACGTCCTATGTCCTGAGCGTAAAGGCAACTGCGTCCGGAACGGACTCGACGATCAAAGAGACCGTCACGGTGACCTCTAGGTACTAGACCCACGCGCGCAACATTCTCCTTTTTTAGGTATTTTGAAGAGTGCGTGTCGTGCGCAGAACAGACTATATCGACATGGTCTACTTTCGGTCGATCAACTCGTTCAACCAAAAGGTCTTCCCAGTGCCCATACCGTTCATGTCAAAAATGTCCCCAAAGCAGCTCCTCCTGATGGGCCTCGCCTCGCTCATCGCGTATGCCGCATACATTGGGCCGGCATGGCATCTTGCGCCGGCCTCGGTCTTCCTGGCATACATTGCGGCTAGGGAGAGAAAGGCGCTCTATCCGGAGCGTCATGCGCTTGCGATACTGCGCTTCTTCCTGAGGCGCCACGTGGTGGGCAGCGCGACCAAAGGGAGGCGTTCGGCGCGACACGGCAATGTCCACGGCGACGGCCTGATCGTCATTCCGGCAAAGTTCTCGCCAAGGCGCGCGGCGGCCGGTCCGGAGGCGGCCCTTGCAATGCCGCGTCGCATGTATGCGGCAAAGCTAGGCACGCCGATCTCCCTAGAGGTGACGGTGTACGACTCGGCCGGACGCCTCTATCCGAGGACACGCGCTGATGTTGTCTTTGATGGCCGCAAGTATGCCGCAATGTCAGACAGCAACGGGCAGTTTGAGATATACCCCGTGGTGACCTCCTTTGGGCGCAAGGAGCTCACAGTCAGCGTCGAGGGCCGCCGCATACTCGTTGAGAGCTTTGACGTGCAGCGCGGATAGTTGCGCCGATCGCGCTTTTATTTGATTTTGTGGGGACATGTACGTGGTAATCAGCCGAGACAGCATGGACGCCGAAACGCGCGAGAAACTCTACGGGGTCATCATAACGATGATCTTTGCGGCAGTAATCGTGTCAATAGGTCCGGGACTGATCACGTTTCTCGCCGGCACGGAATCTAATGACACCGTGTACGCGGGGTTTAAGGATCTCTTTGACAGGTTCAATGACAACATGCGAACCATCGTGGTGGCGATTCTTGGGCTGTTCATGCTCGCGGCGATAGCAAAGCTGCGCCTCTCCGAGCCGCGCGGCAGGCGGCGACCCTGCAGGGACGGCGCAGACGATGCCGCGAGCAAGGACACCGGCCGGCGATGCGCATAAGGCTGCCCTCGCTGCTTCTCACCGCATTGACAGTCGGAGTCGCGGCTCTGGCAGTTGGCACAGTCAGGGACATTCCGTACTGGGTTCTTGTGGCCGCGACGGCCGTATGGGTCGCGTGCTTTTGGGCCGACGCGCTGCACACCCTGGGCTTTGGGCGCATGACGATCGTCTTGCGCGAGTCAAACGCGATCTTTAGGGCGCTCTACTTGCGCCTTGGGGCGTGGGCGGCACTTGCACACCTTGCCCTAGAGGCCTCTTGCATCGTGGCACTCTCGGCGGTCCTGGCGCACGTGGGCCTGGCCGACGCGCGCGTCCTGGCAGCCTCGGCGATGCTCGTCCTGGCCGGCGAGCACGCTGCGGCCTTTGCGGAGAACTGCGCCTTTGCGCGCCGCGCCAGGGACAGCACGGCTGCCGGAACGCCGACATAGATCAGCGCGTTTGCCAGAATTGCAAGCGTCCCGAGGGCCACGACGTCACGCGCGCTCCCGTGCCCCGCATGCTCTAGGATGCCTAGCGCATGGACCATTGGGGAGACTGCAACGCGCATGGCCGCGCGAAGCTCGGGGATGTCCCTCTGCGCATCGGCGATGGCCGGCGAGACGGAATAGTATGCCACGTTGAGCCAGTCCATAAACGCCCTGCCCTCGCCTGTCTCCATGACCACCGAGTCGCGCACCTCCCTGAGCCGCTGCACGCGTGGCGCAAGCTCGCTGCCGTATGCCGCCGTGGCTATCATGCAGCCGCCGCCCTGCGGTTCCGCGACTGCCTCCTCGGCAGCATACGCTGCGGGGACGGCCACGTCAAACTCGCCGGATGCGACTAGCGTCCTGCCCGTGCTCACGCTGGCGAGTGCCTTGTACGTGTGCGTGCCGTTCATGTGACCGCTCGTGACTGCATGGTCTGCAAGGTGGAGCTCGGCCGAGTCCCCGACGCGCGCGCTGCCGCGAGAGACGCTCTCACCGGACGGGTCGCTCACCTCATAGTACACCTTGCCGTCAATGACGTCTGGCTCGCCTGAGAGCCTGGCCATGATGCTCACCGTGTCACCTGGAGAGTATGGCCCGCGCGCACCTCCGATAATATCGACTGACATTGCCGCCTCGGCCCGCTCTGCGCGCAGTGGCGCGGTGGGCCGCACGGCATCAGCACCGCGTGTTGCCCCTGCGGACTCTGGCGCAATGGGCGCGTCGATCTTTTCTGGCGCCTCCACGATCACCGTTCCGGTGGCCCATGGGTGTATGGAGCACGCATAGCCGTACGTGCCAGGCTCGGCAAACCTGTGGGCGAACAGGTCACCGGGAGCCATGAGCGAGCTGTAAAAGAGGCGTTCTGCAGCACCAGAGGGGAGCGTTCTTTTGTCATGGCTTGCCACGGTGTGCGCGGCCTCATCGGCATTGAGCCATCTCACCGTGTCCCCCGGCGCCACGTGGATGTCCTGTGGCATGTTGCACGAGCCAGCCGCCACGCACGAGCGCGAGTGCGATCCCACGTCAACCCTGTTTAGCACTCCGGAGAGATCATGCACAAAGAGCGCCAGCGTTGGGCTCGTCGCGTTGCGCGCAGGCTCGCGTGCGACGATCCTGTGGATTCCAGAGGGCGTCTCAAAGCCTACTGCAATGACGGTTGAAAACTCCCCCTCCGAGCTTGCCGGAACGACGCGGACGCTAGTCTCCCCAGACGGCCCGGTCAGCGTAATCTCAACGTCGCCCCTGTGCTGGCCCTCCACGCGTCCGGACACCTCGACGTACTGCTCGACATACCTCTCCTTTTGGATGGTGTCTGGCATTATGCCAATCTCGCCAAATCCGTCATTGTGCGCAATGGAGCGCAAGGGGGGCAGGGACGCATGGGAAAAACCGTGTGCGGGAACCGGCCCAAAGGATGGCACAATGCCGATTCCCGCACCCGTGGTGCCAGTGTACGCAACGGATGCCGGCTCGCCTGCGCCCCAATGGGCTGCGATGCCGGCTCCGATGGCCACTGCTGCACATGCCAGAACGGGCACCAAGTGACCACACAAACGGGGCCCGTTTCTCGGCAGGAGCATTGCACACGCCACATGTGCGCATATTTTGCATTAAAGCGGGATCCGGGGCTGCCCATGGGCACATGCGCGCATTTTAGGAAAACTTTGGCACGCCATTCGTGAGGGCTCTACTGCGCCATGTGGGCACGCTGCGCGCGCGCAATGCCGTCGCCGGCCTTGCTGCGCGCATGGAGCCACTCTGCCATGTGCGGCTGCGCGAGCGACGCGTGGCGCACCGGCGAGCCGGCCTCATCACCGGACCACTCCTGATAATCACCGGAATCGCCGCACTTTTGGGCATCGCAATAGTCTCGCTCCTGTTCCAAAAAGAGCTCTCCGCGACGTTCCTCTTTCTCTTTACGTCAATGCCGCGCTTTGATGCCCTCGTCTCGGCTGACGGGTCAATCGAGCCGGGCAACGCGCTATATGGCATGTACCTCAACTTTCGCACGATATCGTTCTTTGTCATGTCAGTGGCCATAATTGTGGCAGGTCTGAGCTATGGCCTCGAATCGGTCAACATTGTGCCGCCAAACGCGGCCTCAAAGATACTCGGCAACGGGATGCTCTACCTCATTGTGATCATGGTCTTTCCGCACTTTTGGGACATGATCGCCGATGCCGTGGAGTGGATGTCGCTGTGGATACTAAACCCGGAGGATCCATCGCGCGCGCATGACACGGTTGAAAAACTCCTGGTCTACATGAGCCCTGGCCAGTATCCGGAGGTCGACTATGCGCGGCTGTTTGGCAGCGCAGGCTCGGCGATTACGGATGCCGCATTCTCGTCCATTGTGGACTTTGTGACTGCGCGCGAGGGCGGCGGCGCGCTTCAGGCGATCGGGGAGGGCTACGAGCGAACCATCACGGCGTTCCTGACTGAGATCATGCTATTTTTTCTAAAGGC
This sequence comes from Cenarchaeum sp., assembly GCA_963693095.2. Classification (GTDB taxonomy): domain Archaea; phylum Thermoproteota; class Nitrososphaeria; order Nitrososphaerales; family Nitrosopumilaceae; genus JAHRAL01. Next base: position 1,235,864 of record OY843768.1, on the reverse strand, counting down.
GATCGCGCTGCTCACAATGACGCTCACCGCGTTCATCCTTGGAACCGTCAGGTATGTCCTCACGGGCCTCCTGGCAGTCGCCGTGCCCCTAGTGCTTGCGCTCTCGCTGCTTCCACAGTTTGCGCGCGTGACGGCACTCATGCGCGACACGCTAGTGGCACTGACGATAGTGCCGCTGTTCTCGGCACTTGCGGTGTCTGCAGGAGTCGCGGTCCTCGCTGACCTGGAGAGCGGGGACTTTGGCGTCGTGCAGGTTGTGATCGACCCTAGTGACGTCGGGCGGGGCGCAGGCGAGTGCGATGCCGACGATGACGACCCCGCGTGCGGGAATTCCGGAATGATGGTTCCGCCTCCGGCGATCCAGGAGCTCACGCATGGCGTTCGCAAGTTCTTTATGGCACTAGCCGTGCTGGCTCTGGCGATATACTTTCCCGCAATGCTCGCGCCGATGATATCGCGGATCATGTCCTCAGTCCAGCAGCACATCTCGACAACTGGACTCGGCGCCACAGTCATGATGTCTGGCATCCGTTCAGTCGTGTCACACACTCCGGCCATTGCGACGCGTGGATACACAATTGCGCGAACGACTGGCTCGCGTGCGACAGACTATGCAAGGCATGGCCGTCAGGACTTTTGGCGCGATCTGCATGGTAGTTCCATGTTATCCCTAAAGCAGGACAACGTAAACAGGCCAGTGCCCGGCATGGCGCGATCCGGCAAGCCTGCGCATGCGCAAAAACGACCTGACGACAAGGCGAACACTGGCAACGTGGATGACACGATTAGGCGTGGGCTCTCTAGCAAGGCCGACTCGGGGGACGTGATCCCTGATGCCAAAAAGTCCGCAAAGTAGGCACACATCATGTGGTCTCAGTTGCGGGACTTGCGGCACGCTATTTCTGCTCGGGCAGCATGTGTCTCTGGACACCAATCGCCCTAAAGAGCACGTCTCGAACCTCTTCGAACCTGCCTGCCAAGTTCTCGATCTTGCCGTTTAGCTCCTTGTTATCACGGTGTCTTTGCTCATTGTCCACACGTCTCTCCTCTCGAAGATTGTTGATCTCGATTCTCCGCTTGTCGCCCTCTTCCTTGAGCTCCTTGCGCCTCGCGTCGCCCTCGGCCTTGATCTCGGCGTGGAGCAACCCAAAGCCCTCCTTCATCTCGTCTCTGATCTTCTCGTTCGCCGCCTCGCTCGCCTTCCTTAGATCGGCGATCTCCGCACTCCGCTTGTCGCCCTCTTCCTTGAGCTCCTTGCGCCTCGCGTCGCCCTCGGCCTTGATCTCCGCACTCCTCGCGTCGCCCTCGGCCTTGATCTCGGCGTGGAGCAACCCAAAGCCCTCCTTCATCTCGTCTCTGATCTTCTCGTTCGCCGCCTCGCTCGCCTTCCTTAGATCGGCGATCTCCTCGCGCCTCGCCTTGCCCTCGGACTCGAGCTTTTTGTCCAGCTGGGCATTGCCACGAATATGCGTGACCCAGAGCATTCCCATCATCCCGAGAACGCCTCCCACTATCACTATGGTATCCGTTTCCACGAAAGCACTGCGTAAATTTTCAATTTAAAGGTAATTCGACTGCTAGCCGTGAGATCTGCCGATATTTAGCTTAAATTCAGTTTATTCGCGCACCGCCATGGGCTCAACGCCAGACGAGAGCGCCCGCGAGACGGCCGCATTTGAGACCAAGGGGGGCGCAAATGTCGGAAGCGCAATCCTGCACATCACGACTGCCGGACTCGTCCTTGTGAGCGTGCGCCATGGCGTCATATTTGATATCGCCTGGGACAGGCTCTACACGGCCACACGGCGCGGCAAGAGCGGCATAAAGCTGTCCTGGGATGACGGGGCAGGGCACCTTGTGTCATACGATCTGGCCTTTGGGGATCCTGGCCCTGTCATGCACGAGCTGAGGGCGGCAAACGAGGCGTATGCCGCGCAGGTGAGCCTTGTGGAATCGCTGCGGGCAGCGCAGGAGGGAACAGAACAGGAACCTCCAGGCGGGACGCGCACGGACTTTGGGAACAACGAGTGCCACTGGCACACAACAGAGGTGACGGAAAAATCCGTCGTTCTCGCATCCTCCAAAGTCCCCGTTGTGGCGCCAAGGGATACTCGCATACCGTGGGAGGTGCCTGACAGGCACGTCTGGAACGACGCGTGGTATGACAGCGAGGCAGGATCATTTGTGACGCACAATGCCCTCTTTTGCAGGGCTGATGACGTGCTGGGTCCGGGGTCTCATGGCATGTACGACTCTAGGCGTGCTGACGGCTCTGTGACCCTCGCAAGGGACGATGTGAGCTTTCTCCACGGGTATCCGGCCGTGAACCGAAAGTGGGACGGAGACGGGGGGATGCGCAGCGCATGGACACTCTTGTCCACCATACGCGCCGAGATGCTCACGTCGGCAATGGCCTTTGACAAGGTGTCTGAGCCTGCCGGGCGCCACCTGACGTACCTGACTGATCCTGCCGGCGTGTATGTGCCACGGTTTCACGCGCCCGTGTCAGTCCATGAGACGGTCCTGTTCAACTCTGAGATGCGCAAGTATGCGCAGAGCGCATATCGTGGCGTCATTGACCAGCTAAACTACCTTCGCGAGAACGTCAGTGTGGCAGGGGGGTCGCAGGGAACGGCGGGCGGCGCAATGCGGCACCATGACGCGCAAGATGCGCACGACGACCCAAATTTTCGCAAGTGGATGCTAGAGCCTGACAGGCGATAGGAAAAAGGGTGCCGTGTGGCCTTAAGTGCATTTTTCCACACATGGGTGTGATGATGTTCGCACAGCACGGCGAGAGGGTCATTGCGGCCTTTGAGGTCCACACTAGGCACGGCTCGTGCCTCATGCACGTGAGCAGCAAGCGTGTCCTGCTTGAGAACGGCCGACTAGGGTGCATCATGGTTCTTGGGTACGCCGAGATGGCATCATGCAGCCTGCACTCAGCAGAGCGCGGGAAGCGGGGCGGCCGCCTCGGCCTCTATCACCACAATGGCCACAGCATCAGCGTCTCGGCGCGCCGCGCCTCGGCTGCCGTCGATGCCATAAACTCGGCACTCGCGCTGTATCGCGCCGCGCTGACCGAGTCGGGCCTCGGGGGAACCCCCGCACCGCGTTAAATGCGCATTTGCGCACACTACACCATGCTGGGAATTCGCCGCCGCGACGGGGCCTTTGAGGCCCGGACCGACATGATGGACAAGGCAATCCGCGACATGGTTCGCGATGGCCTGCACAGGGAGCTCCACGCCCTTGACATCGGCCACGCCTCTGTGCCGCGCACAATCACCGAGGCAGACGTCATTGACTCGTATGACGTCGGCGACGCCCACGTGTTTGTGACGCGCGACGGGCGCTATGTAGTCTCTGAGCCAGAGGTGTCCCCGGAGCTCGAGTGGGCGGTCCACGCGCTTGCGAGCCACCTCTACATGTCGATGGACATCGGCGCCGAGGCGCGGCCGGGCGCCGAGGAGATCAAGGAGCGTATATGGGGAGCCGCCTCGGAGCTCGGCTTTTCTGAGCTTGTGTCTGGCAACCACGCCGAGATCAACTATTACGTCAGGCGCGCCTATGGCTACTGGAACCTTGACGTGCTGTTTCGTGACGACAACATTGAGGACATTATGATACCAAAAAGGACAGATGTCGGAGTCGTCCTGCGCGCGCACAAGGGATACCCCGTGTACAAAACCAACATCAGGCTCGGCACGGACGCCGAGTTTGACAGCCTCGTGACGCGCATACTTGAAAAATGCGACGCGCACGCGAGCAACGCCGAGCCCATAGTTGATGCCGTGACACCCGAGGGCGACAGGGTGTCAGTGGCGTTTAGGCGCGAGGTGTCAGCGGGAACTGCCATGAATGTGCGCAAGTTCTCGCGGACCCCGCTGACCATCGCAGACCTCCTTCGCGGCGGCATGCTCACCTCAATGATGGCCGCATACTGGTGGATGCTAGTTGACGCAATGTCGTTTAACATTGTAGTTGGGGTGACCTCCTCGGGCAAGACGACGATGGCCAACGCGCTGCTTGCCATGGCAAACCCCGACTGGATGATCGTGACAGTCGAGGACACGCCAGAGATGCGCCTGCCGCACGCGCACCTCCTCTCGCTTCGCACGCGCGCATCTGCGCTCAACAAGAGCCTTGCGTACCGCATAGAGGACCTGATTCCCGTCACGCTAAGGCACAACCCGCACCTCGTCATCATCGGCGAGGCGCGCAGCCGCGATGCGATATACGCGGCCTTTGAGAACGCCGCCGCCGGCCACGGTGGCGTGACCACAATGCACGCGCCGAGCGCAAAAAAGACGATCGAGCGTGTCCGGTTTGCGGGTGTGGACAATAGCTACCTGTCGCTGCTCTGGACAGTGTGGCACTGCCGCGAGCTGCACTCTGCGCGCCTCGGCAAAGTTGTGCGCAGGGTCTTTGGCGTCGACGAGGTCAGCATGGGCGCCCATGCCGGCTCGGAGCCGCGCATGGACACGATATTCAGCTATGATGCCCTAGGGGACACGTTCACCGAGCACTCTGCGCACGATCTTGTGAAAAAGAGCGCTAGGCTGCGCGATGCGGCCGAGGCCCTTGGGCTAGAGAACCCCGCAGCTGACATTGAGCGCCGGGTGTCAATCCTCGAGGAGTGTGTCGCCTCCAACCCCGCCTCGCCTGCTGAGGTCATGGACGCCACGGCACGCTACTATCGCCCTTAAATCGGATTTTCCCGCGGCGATTCAATGGGAAGACTGGCAACGGTGGCAGGCAGCGGCGCGACTGCAGTTGCGCAGACGGAGAGGATGAACCGGCGCTATGTCTATCGCGTGTATCCGGTCAACTTTGATGGCATGCATGATGACGAGCGCGCCAAGGCGCTCTCGGGATTCTCGTCCATCCTCCTTGGGATCACGAGGCCAATGACGATATGGGTGTCGCGCAAGACCGTCGAAGTTGAGGTCGGCGACCGGACAGTCAAGATGGTGATCCCAGAGACGCACTTGGCCTCCTCTGAGCCCCTTGATGCGGCGATCATGCCCTCGGGGTTTCAGTTCACGGTGAGCTCTGGGCTTATGAGGCCTGCAGTGAGGAGGCATAGCCTCGGCGGCCTAGAGCTAGCCGACGGGCGCACTGCGCGATGCTTTGTCTTCTATGCGCTGCCTAGCGCAATGCCTCCGGCATGGATAATGGACATGATGAACATGAACGTCGAGGCGTATGGCAACGGCGAGTCAGGCAGGCTTCTCGAGGCCGCATGCGTGACTGTTCGCCCAATCGAGCAGCACATTGCGGCCACGCGAATGCGCGGGTTTACCGAGAACCTAAAGGTGATGGCCTCGCGTGATGACACGATATCAGCACAGCTGGAAAATGCGCAGCGCCTCACGACTCTAATATCCAACAACCGCACGCGCCTCTTTGGCGTGACGATCACGGCGATACTCGCCGGAACGCCATCTGAGATGCGCAGGAAGGAGAGGCGCCTTGCGATGTACTGCAAGCAGAGCTTTTGCAGGGTCGATGCGCCGGCGGCACTCCATCTTGACCTGTGGAACGCCAACCACTCACTCGGCGTGGATCTCACAATTGACCTTGAGAGCATGCAGCCGCTCTTTGCGTTCACGTCAAATGACCTGATGGAGGCGCCGGGCGGAATCGCCATTGGCACGTCATCGCACACCGGCGCGCCGATAATATTCAACTACCGCATGAGGCCAAACTACAACACTGCAATAATCGGGTGGTCAGGGGCAGGCAAGTCGTTTCTCACAAAGATGCTCGCGCGCCGTTTCTTGCGCAAAAATCCGGACGCCGTGCTACTCGGAATAGACCCAAAGAGCGAGTATGCCGCAGGACTGTCAGACGTCGAGGGGATGAAAATAGTGGATGTCACCATGTCGCGCCGCCTGGGCTTTGACCCGTTTCTCGTGTTTGATGACAACCCCACGCTCGCCGCCGGATTCCTCGCCGACATAGCCGAGGTTGGCAGCGACATAAAGGCCCGCAAGGCCTTCAAGGCAGTTGCGCAAAAGTGCTCGTCGCTAGATGACATGCACAAGCACCTGCGCGCGATCGGCGGCGGCAAGGACTATCACACGTATCTTGACGACTTTGTCGTGGGGGGACAGTCCGAGGTGTTTAGGGGCAGCGCAACATTTGGTGACAGGACAGTTCTTGCGTTCAATGACGCAAGTGATGATGACGAGCGCATACTCTTGCTTCTCTCGCTTGGCAAGTTCTGGAAGATGATCCGCTCAATGCCCCGACATGTTCCAAAGCTGCTCATAATTGACGAGGGCTGGAAGCTCTTTAGGCACCGAAGCATTGCGCAGTATGTCATGTCCATCGCAAAGCTTGGAAGGGCATACAATGTCTGGTGCATATTCATCGTGCAAGAGCTCAGCGACATGGTCAGCACCGCAGAGGGAAAGTCATACCTGAGCAACGCGGGCACAAAATTTCTCATGAAGAACACCGAGTCCGAGGCCCAGCTCCTCCTTGAGCACATGAGCCTCTCTGAGGAGGAAAAGGATGCGATCACGTCCTTTGACACGGGACAGTGCCTCCTTCTCACGGACAAGCACCGGCTCCTTGTGACCATCGAGCCCCTAAATGACGAGTATGAAATGTTTGACACAAACCCAAACTCCTAGGCGCGCATGCGCGGGTCGGGGTGGGCGCGCATGACGGCCATGGTCTCCGTCGCCCTCGCCGTTCTCATAACGGCCGGACTCGCCCTTGCCGTGTCACACCATCTCGATGCGCGCGTGGGCGAGATCTCCTCGCTCCCGTCGCTCAACGTGTCAGGCCTTGGACTTGAGGCAATTGGGGGCAGTCATGCGGTCCTCCACGGGATGGTGGGCAATGGGGGGGCTGAGGCCGTGCGCCTCGCCTCGCTCACCCTGGTGTCCCCAGAACAGGGCACGTGTGAGCCAAAGGGGTGCGCACTGTCAGCAAGCCTGCGCCGTGCTGACGGCTCGGCGTGCGCCATTGGGCAGGATGGCGTGCCATGCACGCTCCTGCCGGGCGAGTCGATCCGGCTCGGCCCCTCGGTTCACGCCCTGTCTGTGACCCCATCCACAAGGTATGCGATCTCGGTCTTTGCCGAGCCGCTCTCTGGCGGCTCAATCGTGAGGACCGCAGGAGTCCTCGCGAGGTGAGATCATGCGCGCCCGCCTCGCCTCTGAAATTATCGGGTTTGCCATGCTCTTTGGCATCGTGTCCGCCGCCGGTGCCGCACTCCTTCACTTTGTGGGCGAGGGGCTAGACTCGGCCGGCGAGGCAGGCGAGTCGATCATACGGCAAAAGATCTCGCGGCTCGGCGAGTCACTGCGCGTCATACACTCTAGTGCGCCAGAGGCCGACGCACCCTCGGCGTGGACTGCCAGGGTCGAGATCGTCAACGCTGGCGATGCGGACATTGAGATTGCGGGGATCCACTATGTGTATGCCGACACGGTCATCTCAGACGCGGGATGCTCGACAATGCAAAAGGTCACCGCACAGGATCACGCTGGCGCATGCACGCTGCCTGCCGGCGAGATAACTGACATGCGCTTTAGTCCCACCCTTGGAGCTGGCCATGATGGCGAGGATGTGGGAATACTCTTGGTCACAGAACCCGGCAACGTTATACGGCTGGTGGGCGAGCCATGAATGGCGCGCACTTGATGTTTCTCTCGCTCGCAATGGCGCTTGCCGCAGCACTTGCAATGTCGGCGGCAATGGGAGAGGCTGACGCTAGGCACGCCACAGATGGTGCCCTCTCCACGCAAAAAAACACGGCCGGAAGCGATCAGGTGTACCATAGATCAAAGCTCTACATGTACCTTCGCGAAAAGTGCAAGGTTCACACAGAGCTCGCAGTGATGCCCGTGCTCCACAACGGCCACAGGAGAAACAACCCAGACAGAACGTTCTATCCGGGCGACGCGCTCGGATACCACACCAACATGCGCGTCGAGGGGTGCAGCGCCGTAAAGGTGTGCCCCGTGGAGGTTCCGGGAGGCAGTGGTGAGTGCACGCCGCTCAAGGTAAAGTGCTCCTATAGCCGCCGTGGGGGATGCCAGCCGTCGGGATTCGAGGGATACGGCGGCAGCGGGCCGCGCAGCGAGGAGGGCAGCGTGGTCCTGCCGCACGACATCTATGGGCCTGACGAGTCGTACCGCGTGGCAAAAAAGGCGCACGTGATGGCAAAGGTCATAGTCATGCTAGGCGGATACCTGTACACGGGCTACCAGGCGTTTGTCTCCGAGTCGGCGTTTCCGGTCCGCGTGATCGACCCCGGCCTCTCGGTGAGCCTCTCATACGAGCCGCTCACAGACTCGGCGGGCCACACGGCGGCAAACCTGGACGGGACGTACTATGTGTGGGATCCGATAAGCGTCATCCACGAGATCGACTATGCGTGGAAGGAGGAGCGCCTTGGGACGATCTATGCCACCCACACAAAAGATCACGGAATGCTCGAGCTGGCGCAGGAGCTTGACTGTGACGAGCCCTCATGCGTCCTCGTCGCGGGGGGAATTGCCGGATATGACGCGCAGGCGATCGAGCACTCTTACGCGGGCGGCTCGGCCATGTACAACTCGTCGTGTGCGGTGGGCACGGCGCACGGTGCTGCCGAGCCGGCGTGCGCCCGATACCACGGGCGCCACGGGATCGACTACACCGCAACGCTCCACAACATCCATGCGCATGCGCGCGTGCGCACGGGTGAGGCGCGCGCACACGACGTCACCGAGTCCATCGAGCCGCTCATAGTGAGGTATGACCCACAGTTCGGCGAGCCTTACGCGTACGTCTCGCTGGCCGACTCTGTTCTGGCCCATGGCGACTGGGCGTGGTCAAAGAGGCACGTCATGGCGGTGAGGTATGATGGATCCCTGGGGGGCGGAAGGGACGATGCGGATGCCGGCCCGCATGAGATGCGCCGCGCGCTGCTCAACGAGATGGACCACGAGGGCACGGCGCGCTACCTGACAGGCTCGATCCCGCTTGATGCGAGCCTCTCCTGGAACGCGACGGCCGGCCCGTCTGCGCGCGACGCTGAGCGCTGCACCAAGCATGATGGGGGCCTCATCGACGGCGCGCTCCTGCTTGGGAGGCATGCGGCCTCGGCAATGTTCACACAGGCCGCATACGGGCGCCTCTACATGGAGTACCCGATATCGGAATTCATGGCAGAGAGCGGTGCTGACGTTGCGAGCCTGCGCAACACCGTGCGCACAGAGGACTTTGCCGGCCACGAGCTGCGCGACCTGGTCTCGTACAACTATACGTACCCGCGTGCGCGCTTTGCCGTTCCGGCAAGCCTTGCCATGGTGGACGGCAGCGGTCCGGTCGCCGACGGCGGCGCATCCGTCGAGATAGTCCCAACTGCCGGAGTCGGCGCGTTTGGCGCAACTGTGGAGCCGTCATACCTGCATGACCGCATATGTGAGAGCGTCGAGCTCGAGGCCGATGATGCCGAGATCGCCAACATGGTCGTCTCGGACATGTATCCGCGCAAGATGGCCGCCGAGTCGACTGGCGGCGGGCGCGTGGACTATATCCTGAACCGAACCGGCGTCTCTTTCACTGACGTGTATGCGCTGATGGCCGACAGCGTCGCCGAGCTTGGCTCCAACACGATATACGAGGCCCCGTCGGCATACGAGTTCTCCTACGGCGTCACCGATGGCACGGCTGTCCACTCGCGCAACATGACTGCCGAGGTCCTCTTTACGACGCCGATCCTCGAGATCGCCAACATCGCCACGGACAACGCGATGGACTATGCCGTCTCGTGCCCCTCGTGCGCGCACACGACGCTGCAGGCGCGCCCTCGCGAGGCGTTTGGCGATATAGCGTCAGTCGAGCGCAACGGCGTGCCCGTGGAGCGCGTGTGCTCGTCGGTACATGGCTGCACGGTGTCTGCGGTCCAGGGAATTGCGAACACGGTGATGCTCACAAACGTGTGGGGTGGAACCGCTAGCGCGACGGTTAGCGTGGGGCTCCCTGATGCCACAGACGGCCTTGACGTTGATGTCGATACGGCACTCTTGGCGTTCATCGTGGCAGTCGCGGCCCTCGTGGCATGGCGCATCGCGCATCGCCTTGCGCGCATGATCAGCGTCTCATAGGGCCACTGCGCGCCTTTTATTCAAAATTCACGCGCTTCCCACGCGTGCTATGGTGTGGTCGGCAGAATGAAGAGTGGGGTGCAGGCGCTGGCGCAGTCGGCGTTCCGACATGGTTTCGACCGCCTTGTGGGGTGTGCCTGTATACTCGCGCTAGTCGCACTCGCATCGCCTCCGTCGCCGCCTGATGCCATGGCCAGCGCAGCGTCCGACGCCAGGGTGCCGACATGGCACCTTGGCGAGGGCCTTGACGCGCTAGACTCGTTTGCGTACAGGATGTGCGTGGCCCACACGCTGCCCTCAGTCGGCTCCGAGTGCGTCACAGCCGAGCTCGAGTTTATCGGCATGCTCGAGGAGTGGCATGGTCCCGTGTGGGTCGTGCAGGCCAGGTTTGGCGTTCCCGAAGACCACGCGACTGCCCGGCAGGACGCAATACTGCGAATCGGCGCAGAGGGCAGGCTTGACGTGTATGCTGACGCGCAGCATGGCGTCATGGTCTCGGTCCTGCGCGAGACGCTCTTTTGGATTGACGCGCACGCGAACAGCAGCACACCGCGGGATCTAGAGGTCGGCGAAAGGTGGGGAGACGGTGATGGCGCGCTGCACGTGATCTCGATGGACATGGCCACAGTCGGTGGGGAGGACGTCGAGGTGGCACACGTGGGGTATCCGGACACCCCTGGCACGAGCATCACGATACTCGACGGGTTTCCGTTTCCGCTCGATGCGACAGTTCATAGGCAGCTCGGGCCTAGCTCGCGCCTGCTCTTTGAGCTTGACCTCCTTGAGCACTCTGCGCAGGGCAGCGGCGCAACTGACCCGCCTGCGGAGCGTCATCTGGATGACATGTCCACAACTGAGCGCCTTGTGGCCTCTGATCCGGCCGGTGCGGCAGCCGTGCTGTCTAGCGTGTGCGGGGCCACCGATGGCGCACAAAGCATTGCAGAGCTCTGCTCTAGTGCGCTTCTCGACAGTGCCCTGCGAGGCTCATGGGCCGACACGCAGGTTCCGCATGATGACTTGAACGACTTGAACGACTTGCATGACTTGAACGACTTGCATGACTTGAACGACTTGCATGACTTGAACGACTTGCATGACTTGAACGACTTGCATGACTTGAACGACTTGCATGACTTGAACGACTTGCATGACTTGAACGACTTGCATGACTTGAACGATGACAGTCCCTGCTCGGGCAGCCTTTTCAAGGAGACGTGCTATCGCGGCATAGTCACCTCGGCGAGGGCAGGCATGATTGGCATTAACGGAACCGAGACGCGCCTCTCGCTTGTGCGCATGGCAGAAGACGCACATGACGCCGCAGATGCACTCCTGCTCTCCGAGTGTGCGCCAGGTTCGTGGGCAACGGTGGACATTGATGACATGATGCCAATTGACCGTGGGGGCAGGCCAACGGGCGCCGTCTATTGCGCTCCGGACGTGCCGGTAAACGCGCTCCTTGTGGAATCGGGCGGGGCCGAGCTCGACGAGTCGCAGTGCGCTAGCTCCGAGTTTGCCCTGCACGCGTGGGCAGCCCTGGGGTGTGGCCGGTAGTGGGCGCGATCCTAGCGGCCATCATCGTCTTTGCGGTGATGGGCGCCTCGATGGCGCTCCTCCATGCGCACCTCGAGGGCGTCGACGAGTACAATAGGCGCGCAGCCGACGCGGCTGACTCGCAGAGACGCGCGGTTCACGAGAGCCTCGGCGTTGGAGTGACGGAAGGCGACGGCCGGTCATACACGATTCATGTCAGCAACGAGCGCGCCGATCCCGTGGAGATCATCGAGGTCAGGTCGATGCTCCAAAACGGGACAGTCGCGCGCCTGCCCGAGTTTGATGGCCGGATGCCGCTTGCGGGATTTGGCGAGGCGAGCATCGGCTATGATGTGCCTGACGGCGTGGACGGCAGCGTCTCCATTGTCGCCGTTACGCGCATGGGCAACACGTTTGGCGCCGAGATCGACACGTCAGGATCGGCAAAGAACCCCGCAAGGGAGACGGTGAGCGGCATGGGCATTGGAAGCCGACTCGAGCAGGCCGAGCACTCTGGCCACGTCATATACGGCTCGGACACGTGGACCAACATAGCCTCGCTCAGGCCGCATATTGAAGTGGACGTGGACGCAACGGAGGCCGCGCCGAACTTTGCGTCGCTCCTGCTTGACTCGGACACAAGGACATCGACTGCAATATCGGGATACTCGAGCAAGGCGCTCATCACCGTTGCGCCAGACGGCACGGCGAGGAACACCACAAAGCCGGATCTCGCCTCCTATACTGCCTCGCGCGGGAGCGCCACGGTGAGCTCGGAGGGGGGAACCACGACCGTCTCAGGCGGCCAGAGCGCGCTCCTAAAGCTCGACTCGGCAATGCTTGGCAAGACGCTGCTCTTCAACGCCACACTTGGCGGCGGAAGCGTGGAGATACTCACGTCCCCGTACGCCACGCTTGCTGACACGGTGAGCATTGCGCAGCTAAAGGAGCGATGTGGCGGACTCGTGTGGAAGGCCAATCCAAAAGATCACCTTAAAGAATCTCCACTCGCAGTTTCGGCAGGATGGATCATTGACGTCAACAAGCCGGAAAACTCTTTGATCTATGCGGGAACGCTGCCCACGTCGAGCATCTCCAAGGACACTATTACGTACTCTAAGGAGAGCGCGACGTCGATGAGGGAGCTGCACACCGCATACTGGGGTTTTAGCCACCATCTCCTCGCATCGCACCCGTACTCGCGCGCGCACTCACACGATATATCGCATCCCATGGATCACCGGTATTACCTCCCGCTCCTTGACACACAGTTTCCATACTATGCGCATCCGGGACAGTACGAGATTCAGCACAATTCGACATCCATGGCCTTTCCGGGCACTGGACTACTGCTGCGTGACGGCGCACGGTTCCATGTGGCGTATGAGCCCACGCTCGAATCGCGCATGCACGTGATCCAAAAGGGCACAGACAACATCATTGCGAATTCTGGCGTCACGCTTGATGAGCCATTGACCTTGACTAACAAGCGCTTTTCCTATGGCACCCCGATCGGCTATGCCTTTGAGCACTATGCCACGCACTACCCGCACATCTACATTACGGCACCTGCATACGCCATTGCTTCCAGCTCGGGCGAGGAGCGCTTTGCGCTAGACAACCCCGAGGAGTCGAATTCTTTTCTCGGGAGGGTTCACACGCATTATGGCGTGCCGTCCATGATGTTTACCGAGGGCACGGGGGGAAATGACGACTATGCTAGCCTGGCGGGAATAAAGTTCAACACGCTGACCACAAAGAGCTCCAACAGCACGTCAATCGAGCGCCACCCGCAGACCTCCTGGGCGCAAAGCACTGCCATATTCACGTGGGGCGACACGCTCTGTGTCATTGCCGAGCGGCAATACGTCGTGGACACCGTCATCTCCTCGGACTCTGCTGCGCACAGGGTGGAGATGCCAGAGCGTGACAGTGCCTATGCGCGCAACCTCTACGCGTTGGTTCACACCAGCGGCTCGACAGTCACGCTTGATGCCGTCTCAGATGAGGGCATTGTGGGCCTGGCGCCCTCTGTCCCATACAGGTTTGCGATCGACGACAAGACGCTCCATTTCGGATTTACCACAAAGCATGGAACGATTCCGTTTGTCGAGTCCATGCCAGAGTCATTCACGCTACACACGTATCCGGACGCTGCGTCGTATCGCGGAAGCTTTAGCACGATCATCTTTGACCCGCGAGCCGGCAAGAGCATGAGGATCGCGACGCCCGAAGATCACATCTATACTGTTCACACATGGGCTCAGATACCCGTGGCCGGCAGCGTGACTGTCAGCGACGTCGAGCTTCGCGCAAGGGATGGCACGGCCATGCGCCTTGCGTACCTTGACGGCGAGTATTCGGCAAGCGAGGATGACGAGGGCCGCATATGGGTTCCGGTGGTGCCGGGATACTTTTCCATACACATGAAGGTAAACGGTGTTGATGCGGTCCTGCGCTACTCTGACGTGCTCGGCGGGAGCAACGTGAGGGTGATTCCGGCCTCGACTAGCACCGTGTCACGCGTCTCCTTTGAGCAGCCGATCGATCACATTGACGCCTCGGCAGGCGCATCGGCATACACCATTGCGACATCAGACAGGCCAATACTTGCCATAATCAGCGGCACGGTGTCCGGACATGCGCACATTGAGCACACGCACAGGGAGTCGCAGATGCCGCGCTGCGCACGCGATCCACTAACGGGCTGGGTCGCAGCATACAGGAATGGCGATCTTGTCTATGAAAGCGAGCGCATAAGCAACTATGCGCCTGAAATCTCGGCGACTAGCAAGGTGCTGGCCAACGGAAATGGAAGCACAAAGACGACATTCACGTATGACAGGACAACAATCAGCAACACGGTCAATGTCAGCACTGTCAGCCCTGGAGACTTTGTAGAGTTTTACATACACGCCAACATATACGCCGAGAGCGCATTTCCGTCACCGGAAGGAAGAACATGGTGCGGCACGGGGACGATTCGCACGCACGTGTCAAGTGACGCGAGCGCAACGGCAAACATACACGGCGGTAGCATAATAATTGGCTAGGGCGCCACACATTGCGCGAGCGGCACTCGTGGCAATCCTGTGTGCGGCTCCGGTGGCATTCGCACAGGAAGAAGTCAATGGCGCAGGCCTGCCGCTCTCGGTGACAGTCGCCGGCTCGCGCTCGCATGTCGTGGGCTCTGATCCGCAGACATTGACCATCAGCGCAGTCTCGGGTGACTCTCCGGTCGCCGGCGCAAAGCTTGGCCTAGAGCTCATCGGCGCCCCCGGTGGGGCATACTGCACATGCGGCGAGGCCACGGCGCTAGATGACGGCACGTTTGCGATCGAGTGGGGCTCTGCTGAACCGGGGGCCATGACGCTGCGCGTTGGTGCCGAGGCCGACGGCCACGTGTCCACGACCGGACAGTTTGCGCTCACTGCGGTGCAGGCTGACAGCGCACCGGCGCGAGCGTCGCTGTGGATACCGCCGGCGATGCTCGAGGGCAGGACGTACGAGGGTATCGTCGTGACCGAGGATGCGCATTCGCAGGGTGCGCGCATACTCATCACGTCTAGTGATCCGGCCGCACTTGCAGTGGAGCGCGAGGCGACTGTGCAGGCCGGAGACAACCACGCAATCTTTGAGCTGCGCCCGCTTGCGGCCGGAAGGGATGCCGTGGGCGTATTTGCGTCGATCAACGGCCCTCTAGTCAGCGCCGAGTCGCGCATATACTCGCAAAAGAGCGTCCCCTCGAGGCTCGAGGTGATCCTTGCCTCAAACAGGACAATGTCAGGCAGCGTCACGGCGTACGTCTTTGTGCTCGACTCCAACGGCACGCCGACTCGCGTCCCCGCAGAGACGACGGTTCGCCTAGAGTCAGACAGTGCGCTAGTCTCCCCCACTGAGGCCGTGATATCCGAGGGCGAGTTTCACGCCAGGTTTGCCCTGCGCGTGTACGGCAACGGCACGCTTCGCGCGCACACCGGCGGGCTCGAGTCGGCTAGTGCCGAGATTGCAAAGGTTGCGCGCGACGTGGGCATCAGCATGGCAGTCGCCCCAAGTCCGGCCGGCGAGGGCAGCCATGCAATGTACCATGCGTGGCTTGAGGAGGGAGGCCGGCCCTACGCGCATCCCGGCGTGCTAGTTGGGCATGTTCACACTGACAACACGGCAGTGGCGGGGTTTTTGCCAGTCGCCTCTGAGAACTCTGAGCACGCCGCGCTTTACATGCGCAACGGCGTGGCGAGCGGACTCGTGTACACGCGCGGGGCCGGCGTGGCCACAATAACCGTGTCGGTTCCCGACGTCGGGACTGCGACTGGAAGAATTGTGGTCGGCCCTGCATACTATGGCAATATCGGCGATCTTGGCGGGCTTGCGGACATGCGTGATGATGACATTGAGCCTGTTCCTGCCGCATGCGCGACGGCGCGCCCGAGCGACAATGTCAACTCGATACGCGCATGGGTTCACCCACTTGTGACCTCGGGTGAGGCTAGCGTCACGATTGCGCCATACCACGATGCGGATGCGCGCGGCGAGTGTGCGGACTCGATTGGGGAGATGGAGGGTGTGAGCGCAGACATTGCGTGCGGGGATGTCCGTGAGGCAGAAGGCGCATGCTTTGCACTGCGGCATCCGGTGGAAGTTGACGGCCGGCGAGTGTCACTGTCCGTATCCCCGCCGGGCACCGAGTATGATGCGACTGTGGAGCTCACACAGGGGACGATTCGCTCATTTGCGGCCAGCTTTGGGATTGTGGCGCATGATGTGGGAAACTATACGCTCGCAGCAACTGCAACGAACGTCGGGACATCACTGGCCAACTTTAGCGCAATCCCGCCAAACTCTGGCGAGTACGGGCTGCACATCGAGCCCCTGCGCATAGCGCCGGGCGGCGGCGTGCAGGATATCGCGCTAGTCTCCATACGCGACGCAGACGGCGCCCTAGTTGATGCGCGCGGTGCCTTTGGGCGCCCAAAGGCGGTGACCGTGGCCGGAGACGGCCTCGCCGAGCGCACCCTAATGATAGTGGACGACTCGGCGCGACTTCGGGCCGACCTTGGTGCCGGCACAACGATCACCGCAACTGCGTCCGGACTTGGGCGCGGGACTGCCGAGCTCTCGCTTCCCGGCACTGTCGCAGGCGTGGCACTTGACATCCCCCAGCGCGTTCACCTGCACGAGGAGTTTCCGTTTGCGATGCACCTTGTCGACTCGCTTGGCACGCCCCTCTCGGCTGCAGACACCACAGAGATTGCGGCAAGTGGCATTGAGGCGTACTGGGACACGCGCCGCATGAGCGCCCAGCGCGCCGGTGACATCACAATGTCCGTCCTGGCGGATCACGGCGCCCATGAGCGCTCTGTCAGCGTGTTCTCAAACGTGCTTGGACTTGATGTGCGCGCCTCGGCGGCAACTGCGCGCACGGGCGTGCCGTTTCGCATCGATGTCATTGCGGTAGCCGATGACATCGACATTGACGTGAGCTCGGCAATCCCGTGGACGCAGGTGGGCGACTCGCCGTCAATAGACGTGACTGCTGACGTGCCGGGGACATTTCCGGTCACGATATCGGCATCAAAGCGGGGGTATGAGCCATCGCACGAGACGATCCACGTCACTGCCGAAGAGTATGCGCTCCTAGACGTCTCGGCGGCCGGAACCGACGGCGAGCGCCTCGCCATTGAGGGCGTGCGCCTCGTGGCGCACGCGCATGACTCGGGCACAACCGAGTCCACAATAGCGCTCCCGTGGAGCCGAGAGTACGGGGACATCGCCTCCGTCGAGCTCCAGTTTCCGCACGAGCACGGCGGGCGCTACGTCCTGTCCGGCACAACGGTCAACGGTCACGAGTACACCGACGACAGCATCCACTTTTCGGCTAGCGGCGACATGGTTGTGCACGCAGTCTATGAGGGCAGCGTCACGGTGAGCGCCACGAGCGGAGTCTCCGGCGCCGGCGTTCACGCGTACGGCACAAGCGTCGAGCTCGTCGCCGAGCCCACAGAGATCGTGCCGCTCCTTGCATATGGCGTCTTTGAGCGATGGGACGCCCTTCCAGATGGCGCCACGCACGAGGGCAACATTGCGCGCTTTGTCGCAAGCGAGGACACTGCGGTCCACGCGTCATACCGCCAGGACTATTCTGGCGCGTTAGCAGTGGCCCTGGCCGCCATGGTATCCCTTGCGCTCTGGAGGCGCCTGCGGCGCACCGGCGGCGTGTCGCCACTGTGGGCACTCGGCGAGCTCGCACGGCGGGCTCGCATGCGCCCTGCGCCGCAGCGCAACTAGAATCGTTAAATTGCCCGCGCCGGCCGCCCTGCGCCAATGAGGCTGCTTTGCAGGGGCGCAGAGGCTGACATCTATGCCACATCGCACGGGCGGCATCCGGCGATCCTCAAGGCGCGCAGGCCACGGGAATACATCAATGCGCGCCTTGATGCAAAGATACGCAGGTCCCGCACGATCCGCGAGGCGCAGATGATCTCGACGATCAAGGCATTTGGCGTCGCAGCCCCGCTAGTCCTGGATCTCGACGTTGGACGCCACCGCATAGTCATGCAGCGCATACGCGGCACAATCGTCGGCACAATGCGCGCTGCGCGCCTAAAGTCGGCATGTGCCGAGATTGGACTCATAGCCGCAAGGCTCCACAGCAACGGCGTTGTTCACGGTGACATGACCACGTCAAACTTTATCGTCTCGAACGGGAGGACATTTGTGATCGACCTGGGCCTCTCCTCTAGGTCAGTGCGCGATGAGGACTGCGCCGTGGACCTGCGCCTGTTCCGAGAGGTCCTAAACAGCGTCCATGCCGATGATGCCGACTCGTCATGGAAGGCGTTCGTGTCATCGTACGGGCCTGCCCTTGGCAAGGCACGCCTTGAGCGCGTGTTGGGCATAGTTGCGGACATTGAGCGGAGGGGGCGGTATGCGACAGTCACGTGAGCTGCTCCTTGCCACCTCAAACAGGAAAAAGTATGATGAGGCGCGCGTGATACTTGCGCGCCATGGCGTGGACCTTGCTCACCTAGAGTGTGATCTTGAGGAGATCCAGTCTGACTCACTAGGTGCCATTGCGGCAAAAAAGGCCACAGGTGCGCTTGCGCTCTGTGCGCGCCCCGTTATAGTGGAGGACGCGGGCCTGTTCGTTGATGCGCTCGGCGGCTTTCCGGGTCCCTATTCGGCATTTGTCTATGGCACGATAGGCTGCGCCGGCGTGCTGCGCGCATTGGGACAGATGGGCCGCAGCGCAAGCTTTTGTGCGGCCGTGGCGTATGCCGAACCGCGCACTCCGTCACCGCGAATGTTCGAGTCGTGCGTGCGCGGCATGATATCTGAGACTGAGCGCGGTGACGGGTGGGGATACGACCCAATCTTTGTTCCAGAGGGATTTGAGGGAACATATGCGCAGATACGCAACAAGAATGACGTGTCGCACAGGGCAGCCGCGCTAGAAAAGTTCGCCGCCTGGTTTACGCGTACGCCTTAATCATGCGCTCGATAGGACGACGGCGGTTCTGCATGACGACGATCCTCGATATCTCGCTCTCGTCCATGTGGTCAAACACGCCATAGGACTCCATGTCTGATGCAAACTCGCGCACCTCTTCCATCTCTAGCATGTTCTCGCGCTCTAGCCTCCCTGTCGAGCGCCCGATGTGCATGTATGACTTTGCCTCCACAAAGTGGACATTCGAGGAGTCTAGCATGCGCGCAAAGGCGCTGCGCATTGAGGCCTGCGTGTTGTGGTTGCGTATCAGCGTCACGCGAATCACTGTGCGCGTGTCAAGCTCTCCCATGATACCGAGCGTCTCGTTCCAGCGTTCCCAGGAATCGGCATAGCGCGGACGGTTTATGCGCATGAACGACTCGCGATCGGCCGCATTTGCAGAAAGGTAAATCTGCGTCGGAAGCGCATCCTCATCGCGAAGGCGGCGAATCATGTCGGGCTCCTGCCCGTTGGTGACTAGGAACACGGACTTTGTCGCCTCAAGTGACCGTAGGTGCCTGATGAGCTCGGGAAGGAGCGGGTACATTGTCGGCTCACCGGACAGCGATATCGCATAGTGGCTTGGAAGCTGTGACTCGTCTATGAGCGACGCGTCTGACTCTACGTCCCCATAGTGGCCCATGAGGAGACGGCGCCTCTCGGCCATCAGGCCGCGCATCATCTCCTCGGGCGACGCCACGCGCGAGGGCTCCATGGCCATCGAGTCGTAAAACTCCACTGGCCGCCAGCAATAGACGCACCTGTTCTGGCAGTGCATTCCGGCCGGCGAGAACTCCATGCACCTGTGCGTCGATATGCCATAGAACGAGTGCTTGTAGCACGTCCCGCGGTGCCTAAAGGACCTCTTGGTCCAGTGGCAGATGCCGACGGTCCCGTGGTCTGATATGCCGTACTTTGCCCGCTTCAGGCTCGCCGCCTTGAGAGCGTCGATCTGGATTATGCCGTCAGGCTCCACTGTCTCCCCAGAGCAGCTCAAGGATTCGCCGCAGTCGGATCGCTTCAATTTAACCTATCGTGCCGCATGGCCGATCTCACGCCTGAATGCGGTATTAAGTTTAATAACCCAATTGTCGGCGCTCCTCCTGAATGTCAGGAGTGCGCCACAGGCTAGGCATAGTGATCCTGCTGCTATCCGTGATGGCTAGCGCGTCGGCATACCTTCCGGCGCACGCGCAGGTAGCATCAGACATTGACCGTGACGGCGTGCCTGACGTCCTAGACATGTGCCCCAACCTGCCCGAGGATCACCGTGGCGACGCCAATGACGGGTGTCCGTCCCCGAGGGTTCAGTGGCATGACACTGATCGCGACGGGATAGCAGATGTGGACGACGAGTGCCCGTTCTCCGTAGAGGTCTACAACGGAATAGACGACTCTGACGGGTGTCCTGACAGCGCTAGTGACAATGCCGGACCGGCAACGCCAGCGGACTCTGACAATGATGGCATACCTGACGGGATCGACACGTGCCCAACGCGCGCTGAGACGCCCAACGGGTACATGGACACTGACGGCTGTCCAGACGAGATGGAGCGCGACCATGACACTGACGGTGACGGCATACCAAATGCGCTCGACGAGTGTCCGCTAGCCGAGGAGACGTTCAACAGGGTTGATGATGATGACGGGTGCCCCGAGGAATCCGGCAGATTTGAGCGGACGTCGGCTCCTGACTCTGATGGTGACGGCATTCTCGACGTGAACGACCAGTGCATACTTGCAGCCGAGACGCGCAACGGGTTTATGGACTTTGACGGGTGCCCCGACACGCCGGCCGATGCGCTTCCTGACTCTGACGGTGACGGCGTGCATGACGAGATCGACGCGTGCCCTGATGACGCCGAGACATACAACCGGTTTCTTGACAACGACGGGTGTCCTGACGTGCGGCCAGCGACAACCTCGCGCATAGGCATAGACTCTGACGGTGATCGCATAGCAGATGACATGGACTCGTGCCCAGAGGAGCCGGAGCGCTACAACGGGTTTGAGGACGCTGACGGATGCCCTGACATACCGCCGTACCTGACCAACACCGACAGCGACTCTGATGGTATCCTTGACTCTGATGACGCGTGCATTAGCTCGCCAGAGACGTACAACAGGTTCATGGACGATGACGGGTGCCCCGACTTTGTCGGCACGCAGAGCGTTGTCCATGACTCTGATAATGACGGAATTGTTGACCTTTTGGACCTGTGCCCCAACCAGGCCGAGACTGCCACTGGCGGGTCACTTGACGGATGCCCCGACAAGGAGAGCACGCTAAAGATTGACACTGACGGCGACGGCGTGGAGGATAGACTCGATGCGTGCCCCACGGAGTTTGAGACGTACAACCACATCGATGACGATGACGGCTGCCCTGACGTGGTTCCCATCCTCTCCCCGCGCGATGCCGACGCTGATGGCATCCCTGACATCTCTGACCGCTGTGCGCTATCGGCCGAGACGCGCAACGGGTTTGAGGACGATGACGGCTGCCCTGATGACGTGCCGTTTGCCGATGCGGACTCTGATGGCATACATGACGAGATGGACACGTGCCCCGACCAGGCCGAGACATACGGAATACGCGGCGTCCTTGACGGCTGCCCGGACACGACTGTCATGCTCGATGCGGACTCTGACGGCCTCCCTGACCGCCTAGACATCTGCCCCACGGAGGCCGAGATCATAAACGGATACCTCGACACTGACGGCTGCCCTGACGAGCTTCCGACTGCCAGCACGATCACTGACACTGACAGCGACGGAATACCAAACTCGGCTGACGCCTGCCCCAACGTGGCCGAGACGTACAACCAGTTCGAGGACGACGACGGCTGCCCAGACTTTGTGGCCGACTCGCGAGTCCAAAACCCGGACTCTGATGGCGACGGGCTGCCTGACCGCCTCGACCTCTGCCCGTCAATTCCAGAGACGTTCAATGGCTACATGGACAACGACGGCTGCCCCGACAGGGGAGTCACGGCCGACACTGACGGTGACGGCGTGCCCAACGCAGTTGACGAGTGTCCAAACGAGCCAGAGACGTTCAACCTTGTGCGTGACACCGACGGCTGCCCCGAGGAGGCAGATCCTGGCGGCGTCAACGATGCTGATGCTGACGGCTTTAACGACCTTGTCGACACGTGCCCGCTTGAGCCCGAGACGCCCAACGGATACGAGGACGGCGACGGCTGCCCTGATGCGATACCCGCCCCGGACTCTGACTCTGACGGCGTGCCTGACAAGCTCGACATGTGCCCTGATGAGGCCGAGACGTGGAACCGCTACCTTGACTCTGACGGCTGCCCAGATGAGCGCAGAACGTACGATGCCGACTATGACGGCATACCGGATACCATAGACGAGTGCCCCGAGATTCGCGAGGTCTTTAACAACTTCCAGGACGACGACGGCTGCCCCGACACGGTAGAGTCGATCACCGCCAGGGACACTGACTTTGACAGGATTCCAGACATCGCTGATGCGTGCCCATTCCAGCCTGAGCGCTACAACGGGTTTGAGGACGAGGACGGCTGTCCGGACTCTGTGCTAGACGAGAGGGGCGCTGTGGACTCGGATGACGACGGCCTGCCTGACTCGATAGACACGTGCCCAACGCGACCTGAGACGTTTAACGGAATCAACGACCAGGACGGCTGCCCGGACTCGCGCTCTACTGTTGATGACACCGACGGCGACGGCATACCTAACTCACGTGACCTGTGCCCGCTGCAGGAGGAGACGTTCAACCGCATACGCGACCAGGACGGCTGCCCTGACGGCATCGAGCAGGCCGGCCCACCAACGGTGGACACCGATTCTGATGGCATCGTCGACGCGCAGGACTCGTGCGTGACTGAGCCAGAGGACTATGACGGTGATCGTGACTATGACGGCTGCCCTGACGAGGCCGGACCGCCGGACTCTGATCGCGACGGCGTGCCTGACAGCGTCGACTCGTGCCCGACTGAGGCCGAGACGGTCAACAGGTACATGGACGCCGATGGCTGCCCTGACACGCTGCCTGGCCAATAGGCCTCCGGCACGACCCCTGCGATCAGCCTGTCGGGCGTGATTCGTGCGGCGTGCCGGTCTAGGATCCACCGCGTAGTTTAATAAAGACGCATACTGCGCGATCGACAGTAATGCGCAGTTATTGGGCGTTCATGGTCATGGCCTCGACGCTACTAGTCGCAACTCCGGCCTCTGCCCTTGCGCAATATGGCGATACTGACATCGACTCTGATGGCGTGCCCAACGCGATGGACGAGTGCCCACACGTGCGCGAGGACTTTGAGGGGGAGATCGACGGCTGCCCGTCGGACTTTGTCCAGTGGTATGACTCAGACTCTGACGGCATAGAGGACAGGCTCGACAACTGCCCCGCAGTAAAGGAGAACTATAACAGGTACATGGACGAGGACGGCTGCCCTGACACCGTTGCGGGCACCGGACGCTCAGTCATAGTCGACACAGACGGCGACGGGATCATTGACATCCTAGACGTGTGCCCCACGTCGCCTGAGACATTTAACGGCATGCTCGATCGTGACGGCTGCCCTGATGACTATATCCCGATCGCCGACAATGACGAGGATGCGGTTCCTGACAGCGTCGACCTGTGCCCCTTTGAGCAGGAGACGTACAACCGGTTCATGGACGCTGACGGCTGCCCCGATGACGTTCAGGCCGAGCGCACAGCGTACGAGTTTCCAGACACCGACGGCGATGGCATAGACGACAGGTGGGATCAGTGCCCCAATGAGGCCGAAAACCTCAACGACTATCTTGACTGGGACGGGTGTGAGGACGAGCCCGGCGTCACGGTCAATGGCGTAATCGACTCTGACTATGACAGCATTCCAGACGACAGGGATGTCTGTCCGCAGGAGCGTGAGAACTTTAACCGCTACCTTGACGATGACGGCTGCCCCGACATGCTAGTTCTCTCCACAATCGCCGACACTGATCTTGACGGAATAATCGACAGCGAGGACTTGTGCGTCCTGCTACCAGAGGTCTACAACATGGTAGATGACACCGATGGGTGCCCCGACATTGCGCCATATGGGCTAAACACGCCAGACTCTGATGGCGACGGCATATTTGACGCCGTTGACACGTGTCCCATAACGCCAGAGACAATAAACGGAGTCCTCGACACTGACGGTTGCCCAGACTCGGATCCGATCGTGGGAGATGCCGACTCTGACGGTGTGCTTGACACCGTGGACGAGTGTCCGATGGATCCAGAGACGTACAACAGGTACATGGACGATGACGGCTGCCCTGACTTTGTCGCCGACTCGCGTGACCTAAACCCGGACTCTGATGGCGACGGGCTGCCTGACCGCCTCGACCTGTGCCCGTCAGTCCCCGAAACGATCAACGGCATACTCGACACTGACGGTTGCCCAGACAGGGGAACGGTTCCTGATGCCGATGGCGATGGCATTCCAGACGCGCTAGACGAGTGCCCGACGCAGATCGAGACGTTCAACATGGTCGATGACACTGACGGCTGCCCTGACGTGGTGCTCACAACAGGCGTCAACGACGCTGACGGCGATGGCATACAGGACATAATCGACAAGTGCTCCCTTGACGCCGAGACGTACAATGGCTACCTTGACACTGACGGCTGCCCTGACGTGCAGCCACCGCCTGATTCGGACCATGACGGCGTGCCTGACGCCTCGGATGCGTGTCCCGAGCTTGCCGAGACGCGCAACGGGTACATGGATTCTGACGGCTGCCCTGACAAGCTCGTCCTCTCGGCCGAGCACGCCGACTCTGACAATGACGGCCTGCGTGATGCCAACGATGAGTGCCCCAATGAGCCCGAGACATGGAACAAGTTTGACGACATGGACGGGTGCCCAGACTCGTTTCCGGTAGGGTAGCTGTGTGATGCAATCCCGAGCCGCCTGCCCCGGTGCCACCATGCCGCATCCGGCCCCTGCGTTTCTCGTGGCCTCGCCGCGTAGTTTAATAAAGACGCGCATTCGCAGATCGTTGGTAATGGGCAAGTATTGGGCGATTATGGCCATGGCCGCGACGCTGCTAGTGTCACTGCCCGCCGGCGCGATGGCGCAGGTTCCTGACATCGACATCGACTCTGATGGCGTCCCCAACTCGATCGACGAGTGCCCCTACGTGCGCGAGGACAACGTGGGCGAGATCGACGGCTGCCCGTCGGACTTTGTGCCGTGGTACGACACGGACAATGACGGCATTGAAGATCGCCTGGATCTCTGCCCAACTGTAAAGGAGCGCTACAACAGGCACCTCGACGAGGACGGCTGCCCTGATGTTGTCGTGGAGAGGGATCGCGTGATCCTTGAGGACTCGGATGGTGACGGGTTTATTGACAGCCTAGACTCGTGCCCTGACGAGCCTGAGACTCCAAACGGAGTTCTCGATCGTGACGGCTGCCCTGATGACTATATCCCGATCACCGACAACGACAAGGATGCGGTTCCTGACAGCGTCGACCTGTGCCCCTTTGAGCAGGAGACGTACAACAGGTTCATGGATGCTGACGGCTGCCCTGATGAGGTCGAGGAGACGCGCGTCGCATACGAGTTTCCGGACACTGACGGTGACGGGATTGACGACAGGTGGGATCAGTGCCCCGAGGAGGCCGAGAACCGCAACGACTATCTTGACTGGGACGGCTGCGTTGACAGGCCGGGCGTCACCTCAAGAGGCGCCGTCGACTCTGACTATGACAGCATTCCGGACACAGAGGATCACTGCCCACAAGAGCGCGAGATCTTTAACAAGCTCATGGACTCTGACGGATGTCCCGACGAGATCGCCATCGAGCTCACCGGCGACATTGACCGTGACGGCGTTCCGGACAATGTGGATCTCTGCCCGCTAAGCCGCGAGGTTTACAACATGGTTGATGACGAGGACGGGTGCCCGGACATAGTGACGATCGGCTCAGTCACGCCGGACTCTGACGGTGACGGGATATTTGACATTGTTGACGTGTGCCCGATAACGCCCGAGACGGTAAACGGGTACATGGACACTGACGGATGCCCTGACACGGATCGCGTGGCCGGCGATCGCGACGCCGATGGCATCATCGACCCTGATGACCTGTGCCCGACGCAGCCCGAGACGTACAACAGGTTTGAGGATACCGACGGCTGCCCTGATGCCGTCGTGGCTCCCACGGTCACATTTGAGTTCCCCGACTCGGACAATGACGGCATAGAGGACAGGTGGGACCAGTGCCCCGCCGAGCCAGAGAACGCCAACGGATACCTTGACTGGGACGGCTGCCCTGACACCGAGGGGTACGACACGCAGAGCACGGCGCCTGACTCGGACTATGACGGCGTGCCTGACAGCGATGACCTGTGCCCCGGCGTCGGGGAGCGCTACAACGGGTTTATGGACAGCGACGGCTGCCCTGACATTCCGCAGGTTGCGCACAGCGGGGACTCTGACTTTGACGGCGTCCTGGACCACGTTGACGAGTGTCCTGAGGAGCGCGAGACGTTCAACCGGATAAACGACGATGACGGGTGTCCTGACGGCGTGGAGATCGAGTTTGTCGCCCCTGACACTGACGGTGATGGCATACTTGACGCGATGGACTCGTGCCCCACTAGGGCCGAGACGGTAAACGGCATACTCGACACCGACGGCTGTCCGGACTCTGATGCGATATCTGCGGACACTGACGGTGACGGGATAGATGACGTGTCTGATGAGTGTCCCACAACATTTGAGACATACAACGCAATAGACGACACCGACGGCTGTCCGGACGGCGACTCGATCGTGCAGGTTACCGAATACGTGCCGTCTGACTCTGACGGGGATGGCGTACCTGACGTGCGTGACCAGTGCCCTGAAGAGCTCGAGACGACCAACGGCTACCTTGACTGGGACGGCTGCCCGGACACGGCGCTCGAGCGCACACTGCCAACGCTTGACACTGACAATGACGGCATACCTGACCACGAGGACAAGTGCCCCACTGCCGGCGAGAGATACAACGGGTTTTACGACCAGGACGGCTGCCCTGACATCATTATCCGCTCTCCGTCCACAACCCTAGACTCTGACGGTGATGGCATACCTGACACGGCCGACGCGTGCCCTGACCAGTTTGAGACGTACAACATGCACGAGGACGATGACGGCTGCCCAGATGTGATCCTAAGCGGAAATTCGATACCCGACACTGACGGTGATGGCATAATTGACGTTGCTGACGTGTGCCCCACGGTGCGCGAAACCGTCAACGGCATAGACGACGGTGACGGCTGCCCCGACGGCGTGGCTCCGCAGCCTGACACGGACTCTGACGGCGTGCCTGATGCAGACGACGAGTGCGTCCTAGAGCCCGAGACCTACAACAGGTTTGAGGATTCTGACGGCTGCCCGGACACGGTGGTCACGGAGCGAACGGGCTATTCGTACCCTGACACCGACAGTGACGGAATCGACGACAGGCTCGACCAGTGCATCATCTCGCCTGAGACGTTCAACGGCTATCTTGACTCGGACGGCTGCCCTGACGAGATTCCAGAGGGGCCACTCGAGTCGTCAAGATCGGACATTGACAATGACAACATTGCCGATATTGTGGATCTCTGCCCCGCTGCGCCTGAAACGTGGAACAAGTACCGTGACCATGACGGGTGTCCGGACACCACCCCAGAGCAGTCTAGGCACTCCCTAGACACGGACTCTGATGGCATACCGGACACGGCTGACATGTGCCCGACTGCGCCAGAGGATCGTGACGGCGTCGCTGACCTTGACGGCTGCCCTGACCGCTAGCAGTTCACACGTACTAACCCTCTAGAATAGATGCGCACAATGCCCGACTGTGCCCGAGGATCGCAACGGCGTCTCTGGCCTGGAAGGCTGCCCCGGCGGCTAGCCGCTCATCCATCCGAGCTTTCTAAAGTAGAGGTACATGATGCTCGCAGGCACTATGGAGGCTAGAATGACGGCAAAGAACGTGTTGTATGATCCGTCAGCGGACGTTCCGCCCGCATCGCCAATGCCTCCGGGAAGGCTGACGTTCATGCCGTAAAAGGTTCCTATCACCGTGGCCGGTATTGCAAGCGTGAATATGATCGTCAGGACAGCTAGAACCTTGCTGGCCTTTTCGGTGCTTAGCACAAAGTCTGTGTCCTTGTATATCTCCATGGTCTCCTTTGACTCCTCTAGCGTGTCTATGGCCTTGTCTATGTGGTCGATCACGTCATCAAAGTATAGCGTCAGATCCTCCTCTGGCGAATAGCTTGCTATGTTCTTGGCCGCGCCGAGCACTATGCGCTTTAGTGGGCTAGCTATCCTGCGCAGTACGGTGATCTCGCGCCTCAACACGTGGATGTTCTTTGCGACAGACTTGCTCTCATCAAAGACATCATCCTCAATGTCATCAAGATTTGCCATGACGCGCCTGAGCGTATGGAGCAGGTCATCAACTAGCACGTCAATTATCTCATGGAGCAGGACTGCAGTGGAGCTTGACATGAGTCGATCTCGCCTTTCAGGATCAATTCCGGTCTTGCACGTCTTGACTAGGTCAACGAGCGGCTTTAGGTTTCCCTGGTGGACAGTTATGAGAAAGTCCTTTCCCACAAATATCGAGAGCTGGTTGTGCTTTGGAATTGCCTGCCTGGCCACAAGCGGGGGAAAGTGCAATATCAGGAACATGTGGTCGTTATACGCATCGAGCTTGGGAAGCTCAAACTTTGTCAGGCAGTCCTCCACGTTTAGCGTGTTAAATTTGTACTTTGAGGCAAGGTTTTCGACGTTCTCCCTGTCGGGATTCTGGAGGTCTATCCACACAAAATTCTTGCCGTTGATCTCCTCGACTTTGCGCTCATCAGACGCGTGATCCTCCTTGGAGCGCCTTCTCCCCGACCACAGCCTTTTTGCAATGGACCCCTTTTTCATGGTGAATCAGACACCGATTTGGGAATTATAAAACTGATCGCACGGGCGCGCGACTATGGCCGGTGCGGCTTGGCCATGCCGGCCCCGTGACCGTGTTCATGGCCGGCCTGACCTGCAGGGCCTGTGCCTCCTTAAATCAAAAATTGCCCCTCTTTGGGCGTGAGCGGGATCGCTGATGGGGCAAGGGGAGCAAAGGGCGCACGGCGCAACAGTGCGCGCGCAGGTGGACGGCGCTCGGGCAACACCGAACGCGCTGACCTTATCCTCCAAAGGATCGTCGATGAGTTCAAGAGCGGCAAAATAACGGAGACGATCAGCAAAATCAGCTTTATCGGGGATCCGAAGGACGATCGTCCGTGCATGAAATGGTCACTCAAGAACCGTGTTCTTATGGTGGGACAGGGAACGTTTGACGCGCGCAACATTTCCCAGTGGAACCGTGTAGACAGAAAGATCATTTCGCGCAGATCGGCGATCTATATCATAAAGCCGCTATATTCGTACTCGTGCAAAAAATGTTCTGACAAGACGACGCACAAGGTGCGCCTTTGGTACAAAAAGGCCACACGCGAGTTTGTTTGCAGCATGTGCGGCCTCTCCCTTTCACCGGGCGCGATTGGGCGCGAACCAGAATCCCGTGTGACTCGCACCATTCGGGGGTTTGGCTGCCAGCCAGAGTTTCGAGTGGAGGACACGGTGGGCGCATCATTGCCCGAGTACATGCCCGCACAGGCACCGCCACTCTCCAATGTGGCCCAAAAATGGGGAATCCCCATACGCTACCAGGTGGATCCCAGTGAAACGACCATGGGAAGCTATGACACAAACTTGCATGTCATACGCCTGGGAACCGAAGACCCAGGAGTGTTCTTTCACGAGATAAGCCACGCAGCTGACAATATGGTGCTAGCGCGCTCTGGCAAACGGCTAAAGGCTTGCCAGGATCCAATACAGGAGGCAGTGGCACAGCTTTCCTCATGTGTCCTGTCTGAGATGTATGGCACGGGATCCACTAGGGCATTCACGCGTGACTATATTCGCCGGTACACCAAGGGGTCTGATGATCGCGCAGTGCTTCGACTCGCAATGGCCGTGCTAGACAGGGTAGGTGACGTGCTCGAGCTAATACTCACCACTGCGCATGAGCTAAATTGCACTGACTCAAATGGCGACAATGGCGAGCGCGGCGACGGCGATTGCGCCGACAAGATACGGAACCATGAACGGTATTGCGGAGATCACGTACACGGTCTGCGCGCCAATGTCGGCGTCATCGAGGGAGCCGGGCAGGAGCACGAGCCTCCTGCGCCCGCCACTAGTCGCCTCGGCCGCAAAGCAAAACCTCTCGCCGCTCCTTCTCCTGTGCACCACAAGAAACGCTGCGGCCTTGCGGATCGCCGACTCGTCCACACCAGCAAACACGCGGCCGGTTCGCGCTAGCTCTGCCAAGTTTGGCACTATGGTGCCTGCAATGTGCGCCACGATGGCCACTCCTAGGGCGATTCCCATTGCCATGGGAAGGGCCGGAATCCCGACTATGCTCGGAACTAGTGTGCCTGTTATCATGATCATCAGCGCGTCGCCACGCGCAACTAGCGTGCCGCGAAAGAGCATTGTGAGGGACACGGCACACGCGATGGCCATCCACACAATGTCATGGCCTGATGGCCACATGCCTAGCGCGATCCATCGGACTGCCATAAACACTGCCGCCGCAATGCCGATGACTGCTAACATGCCGTACGGGATGCCCCTTTCGCGCAGGTCAAACCATGCTGCCGAGCCGACCATTCCGGCTGACAGGATGGCACCTGCCGCATCGGCTATGATCTCTGACAACTCGATCTCCTCGGCGTCGGCTGCACAAACTTTACGTGCCGTGTTGCGTTCTCTAGGGTGTCCTGGTCGTTAATGACCGTTGCTAGCCTGGCAAGTATGTGCGCATGGCAGGACAATAGGGGATGATCGGGGTTTGACCTTATGATGGCGCAGCGCATTTTCTTGCTAATTGTGATCATCCCGCAATTCTCAAGTTCCCTCAGCGCGCGCATAATCTTGGTTTTGCTGCATTCGGGAAACTTTCGTGAGCACATTAGTGCCGTTAACGGGCTCGGGTTCCAGTTTCTCTTTTCATGCACTCCGATTATCCGTGTGCCATGGCACGTGCAAGAGTCCTTGCAGATTGTCCAGTTTTTCCCACTTTGCGTAATGGCCACGTTGATTACTGCTGCCACACACATCGCAAATGGGCTCATGTCCCACAACAGGCCAAAT
This sequence comes from Cenarchaeum sp., assembly GCA_963693095.2. GTDB lineage: Archaea > Thermoproteota > Nitrososphaeria > Nitrososphaerales > Nitrosopumilaceae > JAHRAL01. The sequence continues at coordinate 1,204,502 of OY843768.1, read as the reverse complement.
GCCATCCAGCGCCCGATGGTTGTGAGCCGCATGCAGACAAATCGCCCGCCTGTGTCTGATGCGACAATCCCGTCTCCACGCGTGTCCGTGAGGCGCGTAAACCCGTATGGGGCCGCACCCTCCGTGGCGCACAGCCTTACGTCCACTAGGCTCGTCGAGTGCGCTAGACCGCGAAAATTCCTAAAATTTCGCACGTCCCCCGGAGATATGACCACACTTGGCCCCCAAGAGTGCTCGTTTGCGAGATGCAAAAGGCAGAGCAGGTTGTGCATCCGGCCATTGCGCTTGATCGCCCGCAGGTTCACAAGCACGTTTGCCTGATCGGCCACGCTGCGGCATTGCCCCTGTGGGGCGAATATCCCGCTATCAAAGGTTCTCTGAGGAAAGAATGCAGACATTTATCCGCCCCTTCTTGATCTTTGTGACCAGCTTTGCAAGCTGCGTCGGCGTGCACTCCTTGAGGCATACCTTGCCATTTTTTGCGCGCAGAAACCTCAGCGTTCTGCCGGATATCTGGTACACGCCCTCCTCGTCGTCTAGGCGCCGCATGTAGGTGACATTGTCGGCGCCCTCATCGTCCAAATGGTACGCGCGCGACTTGCCGTCGACATACATCACCGAGCCGTGCGGGCACTTGAACACCACCCTCCTGCGCGATGTGGGGGTGTTGTCGTTTATGTGGCTCAACTCGCTTGTGCCGGGCGCCTCCTTTATGACGTCAGATGCGCTGCTGCTCCCCAAAGGCCTCCCCCTGGCTCCGTCGCTATGGACCCTCAGGGGTATTCCAACTGGTCCGGCGTCTGCATCCTTGTCATCACCGTTGTAGCTCTGCCTGATGCGCACCTCCATTATTGTGGGCCAGACAAACTTGTGCTCAAGGCCCTTGCAGGAATCTGCGACTACCTGCCGTAGCGCAGTTGCGGCATCGTGCTGGCGCTCTATGTGCTGCTTGAAGACCCATTCTAGGAGATACATGGGAAATGTGTGGTGGATCGAATAGTAGACCGTTGAGACGTCCTCGATAACCCCCCTCATCTCGTTTAGCGCATCCGCATTGACGCTCAGCTTGAGTATCCCCGCTGTGCCCTTGTTCATGTTTAGGCTGTCGCATATCTCCTCGTCAGTCTCACTGCGTTCCCTCATGTACATTATTGCCTCGAGGAGCTGTACGGGGTTGGGAGGGTTGCTCATGTTATGGCGTATGTGCATGGCGATGACTTCCTGCTCGTTTTTGGCGGTGCAGACCCTCGCCGCTATGGCCTTCCTGCCATTTCTGCGGTAAACCTCGGCCATTAGGTGCCCGTCTATTATGTACATTTGATCGCCTAGGGCCGCAACTAGTATGGTCTTTTCTTGCTCATCCTTGAGCATTTTGGCTGAAATGTGGTTCATCTGCTTTTGTGAATGCACGTGTATGGGCACCGGCGCGTGAATTAGATCATCTATCCTCAACATGTGTATCTTGCCACTCTCAATGCCTGCCTTTTTCATCAGTATTTCACCTCGCCCTTTATGGACTCAAACACGCGCTTTCCTAGCACTGCGCGAAACGTGCTTCTCGTGCGGTACTTTTCACTCATGGATGCAGGAAGGAGCAAGTATCGCTGGTGGGCCTTTCTCCACAGGGCCTGCCTGTCTGACTCGTCTAGGTCAAGTGCCCTGGCAGTCGTGTTGAGGAATGTGTTAAAGTAAAATCCAGACGTGTTGTGTCCACTGTACAGCCCAAGCCTCCGTGCTTCCACGGCAAACATCCCGTATATCTTCAATGCGCTGTGCATGCTTTGAAGGTTGCAGCAATGGCACATTACCTTGCGCAACTCGTGCTCACTCACCACACATGCCCCTCTTTCCCTGCACGTGTTGTAAACTGCGAAAAATAGTATGTGCGATGGCCTGCGGTTGGTCTTGCGCCTGAGTTGAGAAAAGACAAACTCTATCTCGCTCCTGACTGATCTTCCTATGCCAAAATGGTCGGCGATATGGCCTATCCTATATCTCCAAATGCGGTCTCCATCGTATTTCGTGTAGACTTTTCGAGCCTTGCCCCCGATCTTTGGGCTTGCGGTTCCCAGGGACTCAGAAACTGCACCCGCGCCAAACCTGGCCGAGGGGAACTCGTGCGAATCGCTGTGGGCAATGTCTGACTCCTCCACCCTGCCCACGACATTGCCAAACAGTCTGCACACAATCTCGCCGTCGCATGGAACTAGGCACCTTGTCCCATGATAGACGCACTTGGCATCCCTCGTCTGTGGGTGCTGCCCTGCGGCGCCTACGTGGGACTCCATGTGCGTGTCCATGCCTGCCCTGTCTCACAACCTATTCGTTGATAAATTTAACGGGTCAAATCCTATTCCCCCCTTGTGTGACTGGCAGTCTGTGTGGGGGCGCCTGCCTAGCGGGGATCATGGCGTGCGTGGGCGTGGCTGCCACGGGGCGCCCCATGGGCAAGATTGGGATATTTCCTGCCGCCTGCCGATATTCTGCGAGTCCACGCCTGATGCCCCGGATATGCTTATATTGAAAATTGCTCAAGGCTTGACGTGATCGAGGCAACATTCCTCACAATAGCGCTGTCGCTGTTCGGAGTCATCATGTACGTCGCAATAGAGACGCGAAAGTGGGCTCGCGCAACAGAACAGCAGCGCAAGAAAGACCGTGAGGAAGACCGGAAGGAGTTCCTTGGGGCGATCAACAAGATGTGCGACAAGCTCGACGGCGAGATCGCGAACAGAAATGTCATGCACGAGAAGGATCTCAAGGATCGCCAGGCCGAGCGTGCGCAGGATCTCAAGGATCGCCAGGCCGAGCGCGAGAAGGATCTCAAGGCACACAAGGACGAACGTGAGGCGGATCTCAAGGCGCGCCAGGCCGAGCGTGCGCAGGATCTCAAGGATCGCCAGGACGAGCGTGCGCAAGATCGAAAGGAACGGGCAGATCAAATGCAGGTGGTTGATTCTAGACTTGTGAATATTGAAAAGGGTCAGGCTCATCTTGACGGGCGGTTTGACGAGGTTAGGGACATGACTATCTCGCGTATGGGATTGCCCTCTGTTGCGTCATAGCCAACGTGCTGCTAAAATCACAAAGGCGCCTGACTGGTTTAGGAATTCATTGAAGACTCGTTGGACAACAGTTGCCCCTGTGTCATCACATGTGTGCTGTCTGGCAGGTGGTGCGCTAGACCAATTTGGAAATGCCGCTCTGGCCTGTCAGCGTGGCATACCATGGCTAGCAGCGCTTGGCACATTGGCTCCCCTGACGCCAATGCCCATGCGATCTCCTCAGGGCACACTCGTGACACAACGTTGATGATCCGCTAGTTGGCAATTGTGGGAGGTGGCAGCACACGGGCGGGAGGCTGACACGGCACGAGATGTCGCCATGCGCGCCACCGTGGCAGTGGCTGCTGCGGCAGGATCGTTGCAAGATGGATCGATCTGCACTGCACGGGTGTTTTGGACGCGGGCCTGCCAATGTATAATACGGGGCGCTAGACGACGCGCGCCGTTGCAGGCAGTAACCGAGGAGAGGATGCGCACGTTCGCCGAGATGGAGTCACGGTATGAGGCCAAGGACACGGGCTATTTTGTGGCTCTTCTAGACCACAATGACTATGTGGTTCGCACGCGCGCAACCTGCATCCTCGTGGACTTTGGGGGCGAGGACAAGGTTCCCCACATTGCGCGCGTGCTCAAGGATGACCCAAACGAGCTCGTGCGCCACGAGGCGGCCTTTTCGCTAGGTCAGATGTGCTACTCGTCATGCGTGGCGCCGCTAGCAGACGCAACCCTTGGGGACTCTAGCATGTTTGTGCGCCACGAGGCCGCCATTGCGCTTGGGGTGATCGGCTCACCCGAGTCGCGCAAGGCCCTAGAGTCTGCCCTAGGCGATGCTGACAAGCCAGTAGTCGACTCTGCAATAGTCGCGCTATCCAACATTGAGTTCATGGAAAACCTGAGCAAGAACCCAAAATTTGCAAAGCTCACAGGCGGCTAGTCGCCGCGGCCAAGCTCTGACACAACGGTCCCGCGCTCGCCGGGCTCAAACCTATAGCACCTCTCCACTGGCGCCTCGCCAAATATCTCGGCATCATGCGTTATCATGATAAACTGCATGGGCGCCCTTCCCTCAGATGCTCCGGACAGGTTTGTGAGCACGTGCGCTAGCGCCTTTCTGCGCTCCTCGTCAAGGTGCGCAGTCGGCTCGTCGAGTATGACGTATCTTGGCCCACTAGGCCCGAGTAGCCTTGCCATTCCGAGGCGTAGGGCCAGCGCCACGCAGACCTGCTCGCCGCCGCTCAGCGAGTAGACGCCGCTTGTGGTGACTCCGGCATGGCATGTTACTGTCACGTTTCTGTCCTTCTCTGAGAGCGTAATCCTGTTTATTCTCGTGTCAAGCAGGCCCAGGTGCTCGGTGCTTCCCCTTGCTATCTCGTCTAGTGCCCATGATCTCATGCTAGTCGCCACCGGCCCGTCGCGCCTAAAGACGTCCCTGATCGAGTCTAGCCTCCTGACATACGCGCTGACCGTCTCGAGCTCCGCAGAGAGCCTGCCGTTCTTTGAGATGCTGTCGGCGAGCGCCCTTGCGCGCTGTTCGGCGCCGCCGTGCCTCCGGTTTACGCCGTCTAGGGCGGCCTTTGCGTCCTTGAGCTCTGCGGTGATCTCGGCGACGCCCCTCCCGCCGGCGCGTCCTGCCGTCTCCTCCAGGGCCGCGATGGCCTCGCAGTGCGCCCTGGCCTGCGAGTCGATGCCCGCGCCGGCCTGCCAGTCGCCGCGCGCGCACGCCTCGGCCATGCCCACCACGGCGTCTAGCCCCTCGGCCTTGCGCTCCATGTCCTCGATGTCTGCCGCGCCGCCCACCGAGTGCGCCTCCAGGAACGTTGCTGCGTCGATCGCGCGCCGCACGGCCTCGAGCTCGGCCCTGATCTCCCCTGCTGGCCGCCCGCCGGCGCCGGCGACCCTCTCCTCCAGGGCCGCGATGGCCTCGCAGTGCGCCCTGGCCTGCGAGTCGATGCCCGCGCCGGCCTGCCAGTCGCCGCGCGCACACGCCTCGGCCATCTCGGCCACTGCTCCGAGCGCCTCGGCCCTACGCTCCATTGCGTCAATGTCAGCCGCGCCGCCCACCGAGTGGGCCTCTAGGAACGTCACTGCGTCGATCGCATGGCGCACTGCTGTGAGCTCGGACTCGAGCTCCTCGACTGGCCGCGCGCCGGCGCGCCCTGCCGTCTCCTCCAGAGACGCGATGGCCTCGCAATGCGCCCTGGCCTGCGAGTCGATGCCCGCGCCGGCCTGCCAGTCGCCGCGCGCGCACGCCTCGGCCATGCTGATCGTCTCTTCTAGCGCGACGGCCCTTTTGGACATGGCCTCAATGTCATCGACACTGCTCACATTGTGCGCATCGAGTGCGCTCTTTGCCTTCATTGCCTGCCTCTCCTGCACTGTGAGCTCGTCAATCCTAGAGGTGTGTCGTTTCACGGCCTCCTTGTGAACCCTTGTGTCTGCCAGGGTGCGCTCCATCTCGTCCTTGATGTGCTCTATTGCGAACAGTGGGTTTAGGCTGCTCACGCGCGAGTCGCATACGGGACACTTGCCGTCTTTTAGTGTGAGCCTGCCTGCAATAACAGTCTGTTCCTCCAGAGCTGCCGTCTTTTTTTCATCGGAGGTCACAAGCTCTGCCTCGGCCTCCAACTCATGCCGCGCCTCCTCGAGCCTTGTGGCCACCTCTCCGGCGGTCCGGGCAACATCAAGGAGACTGCGGCACTCGGCGGCCACGCCAGCGATCCTGTCCCTGTCGGCGGCGGCCTCGCGACCCCTCTGCTTCGCATGTCCGGCGAGCTCCTTTCTCCTCACATCTAGCTCGCCACTGGCCCTCGCGCCTTCCTCGGCGCGTGTGAGCTCGGCCTCGACGGCGGCCGCGCGCGACCTCATGGCATCAGCGCCGCCGCCACCGCCGGCCTCGCACTCGCCGAGGCGCCTGCGGCACTCGGCGGCCTCGCCGGCGATCCTGTCCCTGTCGCCTGCGGCCTCGCGGCCCGCCTCACTCGCATACTTTGCGAGCTCGGCACCCCTTGCCTCGAGCTCTCCCCTGGCCCTCGAGCCCTCCTCGGCGCGTGCGAGCTCGGCCTCGATAGCGGCCGCGCGCGACCTCATGGCATCAGCGCCGCCGCCACCGCCGGCCTCGCACTCGCCGAGGCGCCTGCGGCACTCGGCGGCCTCGCCGGCGATCCTGTCCCTGTCGGCTGCGGCCTCGCGGCCCGCCTCACTCGCATACTTTGCGAGCTCGGCGCTCCTTGCCTCGAGCTCTCCCCTGGCCCTCGCGCCTTCCTCGGCGCGCGAGGCCTCGTCCTCCAGCGCCTTTATCCCAGCCTCGGCCTCTGCGCGCTCGGCGGCTAGCGCTCGCATCTCGGCGCCGGCCTTTTGGGACTCGGCCCTGTCATCCTCGAGTTCGGCGGTGATCGTGGGCAGGTGCAGGTCATCATGCCCAAGCCTGTCACGAATGCTGTTGCGGAACCCCGCAAGCAGGTCGGCCATCATTCCATCGGCCACATCAAGGTCACTGTTCCCGATAATGTCGTTGATGCGCGTCTTGAACTCCTTGGGCGACTCGCGCACTATGTCGGCCAGCTCGCCCTGCCTTATTATTGACGCTATCTGCATCTTTTCAAAGTCCATACCGACAATGTCCTCAATCACGCGCGTCGTTGACTCGTCCATCTGCCTTCGTTCGCCTGCGGCCACATTGACCCATGTCTTGTCTGACCATTCGTACAGCGTGGGCGTTGCGGCACCACCCGTCTTTAGCTTTCTTGTGGCCATGAATCGCCTGTCTCCAACCTCAAAGATCACCGTTGCGTATCCTGACGTGGCACCGTGGCGTATGAGCAGCTTGTTCACCTTGCGCGTGTGCTTGCCAAAGAACGCGAACGTTATTGCATCAACAATGCTTGACTTGCCGGCACCGTTGGGCCCGACTATGACGTTCATTCCGGGACCAAATTTTACGCTTGTTGTGCCATGCGACAAAAAGTCCACGAGCTCGACTTCGATAATCATTTTGTACGCCCCTTCCTGAAACTCTCATAGTCGTCCATGACCACCTTTAGTGCCTCGTCCATTCTGCCAGCAGAGAGGAGGGGCAGGAGCGCCTTTAGCGCAAGATTCGAGAGCGACCCGTCGCCCAGGGCCTTCTCGGCCAGGCGCGCACGCTCGTCGTCCATGTGCACGGGCCTCTCGACCATGACCTCCCCTGCGCCCTCGCTACCCTCCGTGTGGCTTGCGTTGACCTGCAGGTGGAGGGCAGCCTCGCGAATCGGCACGGCCTGCTCGTGTGCCGCTCCCACGTCGACCTTTGGGCCACTCACGTTGAGCCTGACGACAGGGCTCTTTTTTAGCCGCCTTATCTCGGCGACGATCTCGGCGACGCGCGAGCCCATGGCGTCGTACTCGGCGTCAAATGAGACGTGTGGGCGCGTGTCTAGGGCGATCCAGTCCATGGACGCCTCCTCGCCGGAGATGTCGACCTCATAGAACCCCTTTTTCGTGCCGCGTATGCCCTCCATCGAGCTCACCTCCGTCGAGCCGGGATACGCAAGGGGGCCGCCGAGGGACTCAAAGCGCCTTTCGTGCCTGTCGTGCAGGTGGCCCATCGCATAGTAGGAGAACGACTTTGGCATCTCCGAGACGGCGATCTCGCCGGCAAACTTGTTGACCTCCATGAGTCCCTGGTGCATGACTAGCACGCTGCGACCGGTGTGCGCCCTTGCGGCCGCATCGGCCCTGGCCATGACCTCGGCATGCTCGGGCATCTCATCACGGCGCTTCTTGTCCATGCCGACTAGAAGCGTGTCCTTGTGCATCACTGGCGTGCCGTGGCCAATGTAATCGGCGACCTCGAGGTTGTGGTACACTTGTGCGACCGGCGTTGCCCTGACCCTGCTGACGTCGTGCTCGCCGAGTATAAAGTACGCCTTTATGTCGGCGTCACTTAGCCTCTTGAGCGAGTTGCCAAGGGAGACTATGGCACGGCCGCTTGGAACCGGCTTGTCAAACAGGTCGCCGGCGAGTACGGCAAAGTCGACCCTGTCCTTGATCGAGATGTCCACTGCCTCATCAAAGGCGTCATACATGTCATCCTCGCGCTCTGCCCTGCCGTACTGTGTCTGGCCCAGGTGCATGTCAGATATGTGCGCAAATCTCATGCCCGCCTCTGCCCTGCCCCGCCCTGCTCACGCGGCCTTAGCTTGTCCGTCTGGATCATCTCGCTCACCCTCTCGACTCCGGCACCCTGCTTTTTTGACTCTGTGGCCCAGTCAGTCGTTGCGCTCTGGTCTGCGCCGGAAATCTTTTCGCTTATCTCGTCAATGCGAACCATGGCGTTGAGGGGAGTCCACTGGCCCGTCAGGACAGCCTCGCCGACGTTGAGCGTGGAGAGCTGCGCGATGAGTGCCTTTCCGGCCGACTCGGATGCGGTCTCGACTTGCCTCTGGTCGTCCTGCTGTATCATGCGCATGACGGCAAACGAGCTCATCTGGCTCAGGACCGCAAGATCCAGCGCGCGTGGCCTTTGCGACACTATGCACATTCCGACTCCAAACTTGCGGCCCTCGCGCGCTATCTTTGCGGCCATGTCCTTTGCGCCCGTGTCGCGATCCCTGGGGACGAACACGTGTGCCTCCTCTATGACAATAAACACGGGGGACGTAAACCTGACGTCCGCGCCCCTTCCATGCCTGCCCGCAATCGTGGCCTCCTTTCTGTCATCAAGTATGTTTCTCATATAGAACGCAAGTGCGGTGTTGGCCTGCTTTTCGCCAAACTCGGACGTGCCAAGAACGTTGGCGCGCCCTGGCTTTATGAGGGCCATGGGGTCGTCTATCTCCGGATCGAGTATGTCGCCCATCTTCTTTACCGCATACTCGACCTTCTCGATGACCCTGTGGACGACATGCTTTGATTTGGAGTCCTCGGCGCTCACCTGTATCGAGTCGATGAGCGCGTTCCAAAAATCCTTGGCCTTCCTGACGTCTGACGTGAGCGCCCTGGACAGGACGGCGCGCTGCTTGTCGGCGTTGGCCCTAAAGTCTAGCATGTCGGCGAGCTCCTCGGCGCCGAGGCGGCGCGGGTTTATCTTTGCGTCTAGTGAGTTTATGCCGGGTATGCGCAGCGAGGCGTACTCTCCATGATAGTCAAATATCACCACGGTTCCGCCGCGCGAGGCCATCTCGCGCGTCAGCAGCGAGACCGTGTTGCTCTTGCCCATGCCGGTCATTGCCAGTATTGCGACATGCCTAGAGACTGCCTTGTCCAGGTTTACCTTTACGTCCACGTCGGAGTTGCGCATGAGCGTGCCGACCCTGGCCCACTGGCTCCCCCCTGGCGCAAAGACCTCCGTCAGGCTCTTCGCACTGGCTATGGAGACGCTGCTGCCCGGCAGCGGCGGGATTGCGGGTATCTCTGGCCGCCCTCGCCGGATCGCCTCTAGTGAGCCGATGATGGATATTGACGCCGTGTGGCGCTTGTCGCGCGTGTTGGCGCGCACAATGTCGACTAGCTCCTCGGCATACTCGAAATTTGGCACGTCCGAGAGCGTCGCGCTGCGAACGACTGACTCCTCGACCATGCCGAGGACCTTTGTCTTCTCGAGCTCAATTATGACATACTCGCCCACTGCAAACGGCCTTGACGTTATGGCCTCGACCTTTGATGAGATCGGCTCGCCAGTCACAAATCCGCGGCGCTCGTCGCTCATTGCAGGATCGCCCTCGAGCCAACTGCGCCGCTGATTCCAAATATTCCGGCAATCGCGTCCATCGTGTCGTTGGTGATCGTGCACTCGTTGTGGGCCTGCCGCAGCGCCTGCGGGTACCCTCCTGCGCACTGCGCTCCCAGCTGCGCGAGGAGGCCGCGAACGTCACCCTCTCCTATGCCGTCGCCGAGCATCTCGACCTTCATGAGCGGTGCCGAGCGCGCAAGGCGCGCATATGTCGAGGATATCGGCATGCTTGTGCGCGGCGCCTCCTTTACTAGAATGTCGCTAAACCCCGGCTCGCAGCTTGCCAGCCCGTAATAGTAAATGTCGCCGGCAATTGCGCCCATGTCGCCAAACTCAAAGTCGACCTCGGATGTCTTTGAGACAAATATGATCCGCGTCTCGTTGCCGCGCAGGAGGCGCAAGAGGTCGTTCCTTGAGCCCTCGTCATCGGCGATAAAGACTGTGCGCAGCGAGCCGTCCACGAGGACGATCTCGGCGAGGTCCGACGCCTTGGCGCACGCGTCGGCCTCCATCTGGCGCATCGTGTCATGCAGTTTCGTGTTGCGCCCTATGCCCATCCTCGGCGTCATGCCTTCCACAATCCGGCCGTCTGGCGATGCGGCCACTGCGGTGGACACCCAGATCTCCAAGCCCTGGTACGATATCCTGTTGCAGCTTCCGTCCACGCCGAGCGTCTCGGGACGCTCCCTGCGCGGCGCCTCGTGGCATGTCCAGCGGCGCCTTGCCTCATCCACAATGTCGCCATAGTTGCCCAGCGAGCCGACTAGCCTCTCCCTGTTCTCCATGGCGTGCCGATACACCTCGTTGAGCATCCCGCCCCTACAGGGAGGCCCACAATAAAAAGGCGTTTGCCCACATCACCATTGCCGACGCACGCGCCATGTGTGGCATGGGTTGCCGCAATGCGTAGGGTTAATTGCGCCACGCCGGCGGCGCTCCGAGCATGAAGCGAGTGGCACTCCTTGGGTGCGGCGCAATCGGGAGCCAGATCGCGCGCGCAATCGACTCGGGCGCAATAGATGCGCGCCTCACGCACGTGTATGACGAGGTTCCAGAGGCCTCCGCACGGCTCGCCTCGGCCCTCTCCTCGCCTCCGATCATCGCAGAGAACGCGCACATGCTCTCCTCGTATCCGGTCGACATGGTCGTCGAGGCCGCCTCGCAGGATGCCGTGCGCGACTATGCGCTGAGCGTTCTGCAGAACAGGCGTGACCTTGTGGTCATGAGCGCCGGCGCACTGCTAGACGAGGCCGTCCTTGAGGTCCTCTCCGAGGCGTGCGCCGAGTTTGACCGGTTCATCTACCTGCCATCAGGCGCCATCGCCGGCCTTGACGCGCTGCGTGCGGTGCGCAACGAGCTTGATGCAGTCACGCTGACGACCACAAAGCACCCTGACTCGCTGCGCGGCGCGCCGGGGGCAAGCGGGCTGCCCACGTCTGGCTCGGCTGAGATCTTTTCGGGCAGCGCCCTTGATGCCGTCCTGGGATTCCCGCAAAACATCAACGTTGCCGCACTCTTGAGCCTGGCGACGCTGGGCGCGCACAAGACGAGGGTGCGCATCGTCGCCGACTGTGCTGCCTCCTCCAACACGCACAAGATCGAGGCCCACGGCGCGTTTGGCTCCATGGATATCACCGTCTCCAACGTGCCGGATGCCTCAAACCCGCGGACGAGCCGCCTGGCCGCACTCTCTGCCCTTGACCTGCTCGCGCGCGTGTGCGCCACGCGCGGCTCGGTTCGACTGGGCGCCTGAACGGGCAATAATTGCCACATTGTGCGCAGCATTGCGCACAAAATGCCGTCTCGCCACTCTTTAAATGCGGGACGCGGCACTACCCTGCGCAATGGTCGGCAATGCGGCTCCACGGGCGCTCACAGAGGAGGTCATGCGCCTAAAGGCCGAGACGGACACGGTCATCCTGGCCCACAACTACCAGGTTCCCGGCGTGCAGGACGTGGCCGACTATGTCGGCGACTCACTTGGGCTCGCAAGGCAGGCGGCGCAAACGCCGCACTCGACCATACTGTTCTGCGGCGTCCACTTTATGGCCGAGACTGCGGCCATAATATCGCCCCAAAAGCGCGTCCTGATACCGGATCTTGATGCGGGATGCTCACTGTCTGACTCGATAACAGTAGATGATCTCAGGGCGTGGAAGGCACGGCACGAGGGCGCCGTTGCCGTGGGATATGTCAACACGACGGCGGCGATAAAGGCCGAGCTCGACTATTGCTGCACGTCATCCAATGCAGTTGCGGTGGTCAACGCGATTCCCCCCTCGCGCGAGATCCTGTTCCTCCCTGACATGTTCCTTGGCGCATACGTCGCAAAGATGACGGGACGAAAGAACATGCGAATCTGGGCAGGTGAGTGCCATGTCCACGCCGGCATACGGCCAGAGGATGTCGCCAAAAAGATGGATTCCATGCGTGATGCCGAGTTTCTTGTGCATCCCGAATGCAGCTGCACAACTCCCATACTCCACGATGTCGCCACGGGCGGATACGGGGACATTCGCGCAAGCATCCTGTCCACGGAGGGCATGATGAGGCGCGCCGCCGAGTCTGACTCGAGCAGCTTTGTCGTCGCGACAGAAACTGGCATGATGTACCGCCTCGCGCGCCAAAATCCCGGCAAGCGATTTGTCGCCGCCTCTGACACTGCTGAATGCCGGTACATGAAGATGATAACGCTCGAAAAGGTTCGTGACTCGCTCCTCCACTCGCAGCACGAGGTGAGGGTTCCAGCACGAACCGCCGAGCGCGCGCGGCGCGCCATCCAGCGCATGCTCGCGATAGGCTAGACGCGCGCCTCGAGGCTCATGTCTATGGAGCGCACAGATGACGTTATCGAGCCCACCGATATCATGTCAACGCCGGCCCTTGCGTACGCCGCAATGTTGCGCGCGCCAATGCCGCCAGACGCCTCTAGCCTCACGCGCCTGCGAAGGCCCTCGCGCCTGATGGCCTCCACGGCACGCCTAGCGCGCGCCGGCGTAAAGTTGTCAAGCATTATGGTGTGCGCGCCGGCACGCGCTGCGACTAGCGCATCGCGCACGCCCTCGACTTCGACCTCTACGCTCTTGTGCCTACGCACGGCGCGCTCCACGAGCTCTGCCATGCCGATTCCCGAGGCCGCTGCTGCAAGTATGTGGTTGTCCTTTATGAGGACCGCCTCGCCTAGGTTCATCCTGTGCCTCGCCCCGCCGCCGGCGGCGACAGCCTCCTTGTCAAAGAATCCCATGCCCGGCGCTGTCTTGCGCGTCGCATAGACGCGCGCGCGCGTCCCGCGCAGCATGGCCGTGAGCGCGCGCGTCTGCGTTGCAATTCCGCTCATGCGCGAGAGGACGTTGAGCGCAGTCCTCTCAGCAGAGAGCACGCCCTGGGCCGTGCCGCGCACGTCCATTATGGCCTGGCCCGCGCGAGCGCGCCGGCCGTCACGCGCGCACGCGCGCACGGTGCACCCGCGAAGCTCAAAGGCCACGCGCGCCCACTTTGCGCCGGCAACCACGCATGGCTCCCTTGTGATTAGTGTGGCATCAAGTCGCGTACGCGCAAGGAGCGCACTGGTAATGTCGCCCTTGCCAATGTCCTCGGCTAGAAATCGCGCAATCTGGCCCCTTGGGCTTTGCGGCAACTCATGTTACCTTTAGGGCATACTTGCCCTTTCCAGTTATGCCTAGCGTGTGGGCAATGTTGGAGGTCTCGGGATCCACGACGAGCACTATGCCGTTCCAGTCCGGCGTAAGGTCAGATGACTTGCAGCTGGGACAGACCTTGCCTGTCGTCACAAACTTGCACTTTCGGCACGCCATCTCGCGGGCCATGTCTACTTTGATCCCGCCTTGGCTTTGGCCTTGGCCTTGGGGGCTGCGGCCTCTGCCTTTTTGCCCTCGGGCTTTTTGGACTTTGCGCCTCCAGCTGAGCCCTTTACCTCCTCGGCGACCCACTCATCGGCGCCAAGGAACGGCTGCCTGCACGTTATTCCGATCTTGCCCATGGATGCGGCCTTGCCGAGGGACACGGCAGTTATCCTGGTTCGCAATGTCGAGCCGACCTTTAGTGTCCGCTCGCTCTGGTTTGCAAATATCGTGCCGGCCTTTACGTCGCTCTTTAGATAGTCGTCCATGACCTGCGAGAGGTGCAGGAGGGCATCAGTCGGGCCTATCCTCACAAAGGCGCCAAAGTCAGTGATGTCGACGATCTCGCCGCGGACGATCTCTTGCAGCTTTGGATAGAACGTGAGCGCGTCGAACTCGACCCTGTGAAACGTCCCGCCGTCACCGGCGATTAGCCTTCCCATCTCCTCGACCTTTACGTCGAGGATCATGATGATATACCCGAGCTCGGCGTTTATCATGCTCTCGTACTTCTCCTTGAGTATGTTCATGGCGGCCTTTTTCATCGTCGTTCCAAAGAGGTTTGGAGGTATGCGCACGACATCGACTAGGCTCGATATGGAGAACAACTTGTTGTGCCGACGCACGATCCAAAGTTTATGAACGTTTGCCACCCTAGGCGCAAAATGGGGCCTTTGGCAAAGGGTGCCATCCCCGTGTACGGTACAATGGCGCACCATGGGCGTCATGGCCCGCGCAGTCCGGCGGCGCGCAACGGTGGGGAAAACCCGTCTATCTTTAAATAATGTGCGTCGGCGGTTTTGCTCATGGTTGGCGTTGATCAGGTGCTCGAAAAGCTCGCAACCGTGATAGACCCTGATCTGAAAAAGGATATCGTCTCGATGGGGATGATAAAGGATCTGGAGATCGACGCGGGAAACCTAAAGTTTACGCTAGAGCTTACGACTCCGGCATGCCCGTTCAATGATGACATTGAGCGTGACGTGCGCAACGCCATCTCGGAGATCGAGGGAGTCTCAAAGCTCGACCTGAACGTGACTGCAAAGGTCATGGAGGGCCGCTCACTTGAGGATGACATGGGCATGAAGACAGTAAAGAACATCATTGGCGTGGCTAGCGGCAAGGGCGGCGTAGGCAAGTCCACAGTTGCGCTAAACCTCGCACTGGCGCTCTCGCGAACCGGCGCCAAGGTTGGCCTTCTTGATGCTGACATTTACGGCCCGTCCATACCGCTCATGCTCGGGATCACAGAGGGGTTCATGGAGGTCGACGAGGAAAAGCACAAGCTGCGCCCCACAAGGTCCAACGGGATAGATGTTGTGTCATTTGGGTTCTTTGGCGAGCAGGAGCACCAGGCGGCCATATACAGGGGCCCGATAATCTCTGGTATACTGCGCCAGTTTCTCGTGGACACTGACTGGAGCGATCTTGACTATCTTATCGTGGACCTGCCGCCTGGCACAGGGGACATTCCGCTCACGCTGGCCCAGACAATACCGATAACGGGAATTCTCGTGGTGACCACGCCACAGCAGGTGGCTAGCAGCGTTGCCGTAAAGGCCCTTGGCATGTTCACAAAGCTCAATGTGCCAATACTCGGGATTATAGAGAACATGAGCGCATTCGAGTGCACAAAGTGCGGGGAGCGCCATCGCGTGTTCGGGACCGGCGGGGCCGAGAGGATAAGCGAGCAGTTCAAGATACCAAACCTTGGGGACATACCGCTCAACTCGGGGATAATGGCCGGCTCGGACACGGGCAAACCTGTCATGCTGACTGATCCCGAATCGCCTAGCGCACGCGCGTTTGAGGCTGCCGCCAAGAATGTCGCCGCACAGTGCAGCATCATTGCCGCGCGCCTTGCAGCCGGCGAGGATGTTTCTGGCGCCGAGCCCGCCGAGCCCGAGCCAGTCGCCCAGCCACAGCAGGCGGGGCAGGCACTAGGAACGGCGGCCTCGCCCTAGGTGCGCCACAATGCTCATCCTTCCAGAGGCGCTGCGCGCCACGCTAAAGGAGCCGCTTGGCGTCCTTGTTCCGGATCACGAGATCACGGCAGCCAGGGTGCGCTCTGAGATTCCCGACGGCGCACTAGTCGTTGCAGTCGGCGATGCGACCACGGGTCGCCTTGCGCAGCTTGGCATGGAGGCCGGCGTGCAGGTCGTCGATGGCCACGAGAGGCGCGCCTCGCGCGCGTATCCGGACGGCTCGCCGGCAACGTCACTGTCATGCGCAAATGCCGCAGGCACCATATCAGACGGCGCGCTCTGCGCGCTGCGCACGGCACTCGGCGCACCGCAGCCTGTGCGCATCACCGTTGATGGCGAGGAGGATCTCCTCGCGGTTCCGCTGTGTGACATGTGCGATGACGGCTCTGTTGTGGCCTATGGGCAGCCCGGTGAGGGCATGGTGATCGTGGTCGTGGGCGCCGGAGCAAGGGATAAAGCGCGCCGCATAATGGGCTCGATGGAACGCAGGGATGATGAACCGGTGGCTGAATGATCCAGTGATTTGCTACCAATTTCTGACTGTGACCATCTTGCCGACGTCCTAGGCCTTGGGGCACGATATGGCCTCATTGCCGCTTCTTGACACCATGACGTCAAAGAGCTGCTGTATTGGAGCTATCTTGCGCCTGTCGACCCACTCTTTTATGGTGTCAAACTCGTCCTTGAACACGATAAAGTTCCCCTCCTGTGTGAGGGGCTTCTCAATTTGACCAAACTCATTCATTTTATAGGGATGCTGCATATCAAAATAAATCCGTTTAAAACTGTGCGCATCTTTTATCTCCTTGTGGTCATTTTTTAACTTGTTCAACACATCTTCATTGTTAAACACCTCGAACAATTGTTTTAGTTTGGCACCCTTTTTCTTTTGCACGCTCACCTCTGCGATTATAGCCGTGTCCCCCAGCCTGAAGAGCAGATCAACCTCTCCATCCCTGTCGTCTCTCTGGTCATTTAGCGAAACCGGAGCATGTGCCGCGACGAGCTCTAGTCCCATGTCCAGCAGGAGCGAGCCGACCTTGCGTTCCTCTTCATCGGCCAGGTGCTTGACGACCACGCGCGCCTCCCATTCGTCCATGTCCAGGCCCAAAACGTGCGGGGGTTTAAATGCATGTGAATGGTGCGAAGTGCGGGATTCGAACCCGCGACTCCCAGCTTGGGAAGCTGGTGTACCACCAGGCTATACTAACTTCGCGCTATTCTGCGTGCGGTGCCCCACGCGTATAATAACTTAACACGGGAACTGCGTTCAACATTGCTCGACTCGCTAACTAGCAAGAGCTGACCCACGATGATATACACTCGTACGCGCATTGCCTGCCATGAGGCTTGATGAAGACCTCCGTCTAGCGATTCTTGAAAAGGTCGGCATATACTCGGCCCGCTTTTCGATTCCCGCCCCTGTCGTCCTGCTCACCTCGCGCGAGGTCCTCTCCATGCCGCGCGAGATCACCGACGGGAGGCGCACGACGGCCTACAAGTACTATGGCGTCTCGTACCTAGAGCAGAACCTAGTCTTCATCAACGTGCGCAAGATCCCCGACGAGAAGACCCTCGAGAACACCATAGTCCACGAGCTGGTCCACATGAGGTTCCCGTACCTGTCGCACGGGAGGCGCTTTAACCGCCTCGTGCGCCGCGGGCTAGCCGGAAAGCGCTTCTTACCCTACCGGCGGCGCACGCGTGCCGCCGGCGATTGATGGTTTATATTCATGCGTAAGAGGCGTGCGCGCATTAATGGACGCCCACGAGCTCCTACCCGTCATCGCAGCGGTGGCGTCGTTTGCCATGGCAGCCGGCTTTGCCGCGTGGGTCGTGAAGCAAAAGGCCGGCACAAAGGAGATGATGGAGATATCCGAGGCCGTGCGCGTCGGCGCTTCGGCCTTTCTTAGGCGTGAGATGAAGATAATCGTGCCTATATCGATAGGCATGGCCGTCATAATCGGCTACTTTATCGGGGCATCCAACGGGATCGCCTTTGCCGTCGGCGCGACGCTCTCGGCAGTCTCTGGCCTCATATCGCTAAAGATAACGGTAAAGGCCGCCGTGCGCTCAGCCAACGCCACAGAGGGCGGCCTGGGCAAGACATTCGTCCTCGCGTTTCGCGGGGGCGCCACAGTCGGCCTAGCAGTGCCGGCGATGGCCCTGCTCGCCATGGCGCTCCTGTACTATGTCTATCCTGACCCCATAACGATTGCCGGAGTCGGCATCGGCGCTAGCCTCATTGCGCTGTTTATGAGGATTGGCGGCGGCATATACACAAAGGCCGCTGACATGGGAGCAGACCTCGTCGGCAAGGTCGAGGCCAACATTCCCGAGGATGACCCGCGAAATCCTGCGACCATTGCGGACAATGTCGGCGACAACGTCGGCGATGCGGCCGGCATGGGATCGGACATTTACGAGTCGTACATTGTGACAATGCTCGCCTCCATACTGATCGCCGCGCTCATCGGCCTGACAGAGTATGCGCTGTACCCGATACTCATTGGCGCGTCTGGAATGCTCGCCTCGATGGTCGGCGTTGCGACAATTCGCGCAAAGGGCGGAATGGATGACGTCATGGGGCCGCTCAACAGGGCATTCTATGTGTCAGCGGGCGTGGCCGTCGCGCTAAACTATGTGATCACGTCGATGTTTCTTGGGGACTCGGACGCCTCGATGGCGCTCTTTGCGTCTACCATCATCGGTGTCGCGCTAGTGCCCGTCATACAAAAGATAACTGACAGCTATACGAGCTATCGCTATGGCGCAGTGAGGGAGATAGCCGAGTCTGCCAAGTGGGGATATGCGTCACTCATACTAATGGGAATAATCAAGGGAATGAAGTCAACCGGACCGTTCATGATTGCGCTCATCGTGGCGATCATCCTGTCGTTTGCCGTGTCGGCCTCTGCGGCCCCCGATGCCGAGAGCGCGCTCCTCTATGGGATATTTGGCACGTCGCTCACGGCAATGTCGATGCTGAGCCTTGCCGGAATCGTGCTCAGCATTGACGCCTTTGGGCCGATAGCTGACAATGCGGGGGGAATCGTGGAGATGACTGGCATGAGCGAGGAGCGCCGCAAGGTGACAGACAAGATCGACGCAGTCGGCAACACCACAAAGGCCGTGACCAAGGGATTTGCGATCGCCAGCGCCGGCCTCGCCGCACTCGCCATGATACAGGCGTTCCAGTTCGAGGCCGCCGAGGTGTTCCACACGGCGCTAAACTACACGCTGACTAGCCCAACGGTGATCATCGGACTTCTCGTCGGCGGCCTCTTGCCGTTTCTCATCACGGGACAGCTCATCAGCGGCGTCTCGCGCGCGGCATTTCGCATGGTCGACGAGGTTCGAAGCCAGTTCAAGGCCGATGCGGGCATACTGGCCGGCACGTCAAAGCCAAACTATGCGCGATGCGTCGACATTGCGACTGTCGCCTCGCTAAAGGAGCTCTGGAAGACTGCCGTAATAGCCATAGTCGCGCCGATCGCCCTCGGCGTGCTCCTCGGACCCACGGCCGTCGCCGGCCTCCTCATGGGCTCTGTCGTCACCGGTATAGTGCTTGCGTACCACCTCGCAAACACGGGCGGGGCATGGGACAATGCCAAAAAGCTCGTCGAGATGAACGGCCAAAAGGGCAGCGAGGAGCACAAGGTCGCCGTGGTCGGTGACGTTATCGGCGATCCCTACAAGGACACTGCCGGTCCGGCGCTAAACACGGTCATAAAGCTCCTAAACACGATAGCAATAGTCTTCGTCTCCACGTTTGTGGCCATCGTGCCGCTTCCGGCAATATAGGAAAAAATGTGTGTGGAGGCGCCTATTGCGGGCAGCCTTCCATCTTTTGGATAAAGTACCCCTTTTCCTCTATGGCCTTCTCTACGGGCTCGGGGGCTCCCTGCGAGTGGCAAAAGCTGCACTCTTCGGTGGTCACCTTTGAGTCGCCCTCGCCAACGGCTGAGAGCCACTCCTTGGCGTACTCGATTGCCTTGTCGTGGTTCTTTTCCTTGGTTATGACGTCAAAGTGCATTGTGTGTCCATCTGCAGCCTTGACGTACGTGTCATACACGTGGATTTCCATTGCGCGCATTGCCAAAAATGGGGCTATATATCTTGGATCGGGAATTTCAGAAGAATGGACTCCCTGTGTGGCGGATCCCATGTTCGTGTAGGGGGCCGCAATGGCCATCGGCGCCACTAGTCGCGCCGGACACACTGCCGTTGCTGGTACTGCGCTAGGCCATGCCGATGTCGACCTCGACGCTCTTGCCATGGCCGTCCATGGCATACGCGCAAAAGTCGTCATCGCGGACCGAGTATATGACCCACGCGACGGGGTTTGCCGCCATGTAGCGCTCGTCTGTGGGCGAGGGATGCGTGCCAGAGGTGGGATGGCTGTGAAATATGCCGACCACCTCGGCTCCGCGGCTCTCTGCCTTTCTATAATGGCCGATGAGCTCCTCGACTCCCACGCTAAACTGCCTCTCTGGACTTGCGTCAATGTTTTTCACGACTTCGACCTTTTCGACCATGGAGTCTCTTGCAACATATCGCCCGATCAAGAGCGCGCATGACTCATTGGGCATACAGCTTGCCGCATGGTCGGCAAGCTCGTCGAACTGCTCTGCGGTCAGTATGATGGTTCCACCGGGTTTCAAGTCTCTGCCTCTGGCGCCAGTGTGCTTTTATTTTATCCATGCGGCGCGTTTGGCCTGAATGTGCCGCACACAGGGCACGACATGCGCGCACACAGCCCTATACAATTCCATATGCGCGGTGAGATGCGCGCCTGTTCTGCGGTGGCCGGGTGCCCTGGCTAGCTGCCTTCAACTATGGCAAAGCTTGACTGCATCCACGGATGGACCACGCAGATATACTCATACGCTCCGGGCTCTAGTGTGGCAGTGTTGAGGATAAACTCCTCTCCGGCGTTCATGAGGCTAGAGTCAAACGTCTCGCCAAAGTCACCGTCACTCGTCACGGTGTGCAGCATAGAGTCATCGTTTGTCCAGCGTATGACACTGCCGCGCTCGACGTCTATCGAGTCAGGATCATAGTCTGGCGTTCCCGAGACTGCCGAGCCCTCCAATATGGAAATGTCCACAATTGGCGCATCAGGCAGTGCAGGCGCAGCATCCATCACGTCAGGCTCTGCTGCGTCCTCCTCCTCGTTGATGAGGTACGTGTCTGGCGAGACGAGGCCAAAGGCGACAAATGCGATTATCCCGGTGGCGGCTGCCAGCCCAAATATCGTGCCCACGGGCCTCGCATACATTGGCATCTTTGTGATCACGTATGCGAGCATGATCGCCGGAAACGCAATGCCGACGAGTATGCCGGCAAACGTCGCCGTCGTGCTCACTGTGTTTAGCGTAAAGGCAAACATGCCAAATGCCAGGGATATCGAGGCGACGACGAGAACCGTCGCCTTTGCCCTGTTGCTCGTCGAGACGCCCCCCTCGAGTATGCCTGCGGCGAGGAATATGAGGCCGATGAACATCGTCAGGCCAGTCAGCGCATGCATGCCGTCGATAAAGGTGTGGGCTATGCCCGAATAGGAGACCGTGACGCCTGCAAGGCCGATCGACGTGAGCCCCATACCCGGCATCATGAGATCCCAGTTGCTCATCTGCGCCGTGGCCGCCTGAGCAGCGTACTTAATCCTTTTGTAGGCACGCGGGCCATGGTGCGCGCCGGGGCGTGGCCTGCGGCGGGCCGAATCGCCAGAACGCCGGTCCTGCTGCCGTATATCGCCGGCGCGCCAAAGGTATTAAATCAGACGCGCGCGCACGCCCTGCCAGAATTGGCCCTCAGGGAGATTTACGAGATATCAAAGCCGCGCATAGTCGTCCTCTTGGTGATCACTGCAGTCACCTCGATGTATGCCGGAGGCGTCCTGGGCACGCCTGCGTCCGAGCCGGGCATGTGGCTATACGTCCACATCATCGTCGCCGGCGCGCTCGCATCCGCCGGCTCTAGCGCGCTAAACCACTATTACGACCGTGACATTGACCCGCTGATGGGCCGCACGAAATCACGGCCCATACCGTCAGGGCGGATCGGCGCCAACGTGGCACTCGTGTACGGCCTGGCGACAAGCTCTTTCTCTGTCATCTATGCGGCCATTGCGCTCAATGTCGCATCTGCCCTCTTTGTCGCACTTGGCATATTCTTTTACGTTGTCATATACACGATATGGCTAAAGCGCCTAAACTCTAGCAACATTGTCATTGGCGGGTTTGCCGGAAGCTGCGCTGCGATGGCCGGATGGGCAGGCGCGACTGGCTCGATGGACCTGTTGGGGTTTCTCGTCGGGTTTTTGGTGTTTGTGTGGACGCCATCGCACTTTTGGTGCCTTGCGATGAAGATAAGGGACGAGTATGCCGCCGCGCGCGTCCCGATGCTCCCTGTTGCCATCGGCATGCACAGGACATCACGGTACATACTTGTCAACACGGCAATACTCCTGCCCTACTCGCTTGCGCTGTATGCGGCCGGACTCGGCCTTGTCTACATGGCCATAGCTGCGGCCTCTGGCGGCCTAATGCTTGCGTACCACTATCGACTTACGCGCGATCCGACCCCAGAGTTTGCGTGGAAGGCATACAAGGTGACTGCGCCATACCTCACAATAATATTCGTCGCCGTCGCCCTGGACGCCGCGTTCCACTTTAGGTTCTAGCCCTCGACGTTTGGAAAGCTTGCCTCATAGTCATGCTCTCGCGTGGACTCGTCCTCCACTGCGTCATCCTCGGCGACTATTGCCTCTATCCTCCTCGTGCCCTTTGCGAGCACGGAGACGGATATGAGACCGAGTATCTCTAGGTCAAGAAGCGCCTTTTCGATCGTGGCAGGCGTAAAGTCTATGTCGTCCTTTGCAAGCATCTTTGTGAGCTCCGAGTCAGTCAGCGTGCCGTGTGAGGTGACCTTTTCGAGTATGGTGTTTCGCAGGGGAATGGCCATGACTATCCGTATATCTCCCTGTCATGCGTGTTTGGCACGGCGTTGGTGATCTTTTCCCTTATTGACTGGTACCACTTGTCGACGTCTCCGGTTATTGAGGGGCTTATGCGCTTTAGTCCGGCCGTGATGTCCTGCCCGCCGATCTTTTTGGAGTCGCGCTGGATCGCAGCCACGGCGGCCTCCCTGCAGAGTGCGGCGAGGTCAGCGCCCGAGCATCCCTTGGTGATCATGGACACCTCGCTGAGGCTGACGTCATCATTGAGGGGCATCTTTCGCGAGAGGATCTCCATGATCTCTAGCCTTCCGGCCTCGTCTGGCGGCGGGGTGTACACGGAGAGGTCGAGGCGGCCGGTTCTCAAAAGCGAGCCGTCAAGGAGATCCGGCCTGCTGGTGATTCCGACTACCACGACGCTTGCAGTCGGGCTGTCCTCTATCTCCGTGAGGAGCTGGCTTAGGACTGTGTCGCCATAGCCGCCGTCGCCCCCGTCCCTGTGGCGCGCTAGCGCGTCGAGCTCGTCGAGTATGATCACGCATGGCGCCGAGGCTACGGCCTTTCGAAATATCTCGCGTATTGCCTTTTCGGACTCGCCGATCCACTTTGAGAGTACCTCCGGGCCCTTTACGACTATCATGTTCGCGCCGCTCTCGGCGGCTAGCGCACGCGCGAGCATTGTCTTGCCACAGCCCGGCGGCCCGTATATGAGCACGCCATGCGGTGGACTGACGCCCATGCTCGTGAACTTTTCAGGATCGCGCATTGCGCGCATGACGTTCTCCTGCAGTGTGTGCTTTGCGTCCCCTAGTCCGCCCACGTCGACCCACCACACCTTTGGCCGCTCGACGTAAAACTCGCGCATCGCCGTGGGAACCACCTCGCGCATCGCATCGTAAAAGTCAACTGTCTTTATGCGCATTGCCTGGAGGATACTTGATGGTATCTGCTCGGTCTCGAGGTCAATGTCAGGGAGGTACCTCCTTATCGCCTTTATGGCCGTCTCCCTGCACAGCGACTTTATGTCGGCCCCCGTGTAGCCGTGGAGCGCAGATGCCAACTCCTTTATGTCAAATTCTGCGTCAACAGGCATGCCGCGCGTGTGTATCTGGAGTATCTCGAGGCGACCGTCCTCGTTGGGAACGGATATCTCGACCTCGCGGTCAAACCTGCCGGGGCGCCTCAGTGCGGGATCCACGCTGTCCTGCCTGTTCGTTGCGCCAAGGACTATCACGTTGCCCCTGTCAGTCAGGCCGTCCATGAGGGCCAGGAGCTGCGCGACGACGCGCTTTTCGACGTCGCCATAGACGTCCTCGCGCTTTGGCGCAATGGCGTCGATCTCGTCGATGAATATTATGCTCGGCGCGTTGGCCTTTGCGTCCTTGAATATGTCGCGCAGGCGCGCCTCAGTCTCGCCATAGTACTTGTTCATAATCTCCGGCCCGTTTATGAGGTACATGTTGGCATCTGACTCGCTTGCTAGGACCTTTGCGATCAGCGTCTTGCCGCATCCCGGCGGCCCATAGAGGAGCACGCCGCTGTTGGCCTCCACGCCGAGCCTCGCAAAGAGTTCGGGATGGCGCAGCGGAAGCTCGACTATCTCGCGCATCGCCTTTATCTCGGCGCCAAGCCCGCCGACCTCCTCGTACGTGACGTGCGGCCTTCTTTCTTGTGCAGTCTCTGTGAGCACGTTTATCGTAGTCGTCTTGCCGATCTCCACTATGCCCTTTGGCGTGACCTTGCTGATCTTGAATGCTATCGTGTTGCCTAGGACCATCACGGACACCTCGTCTCCCTGGATCACCGGCATTCCGGCTATGCGACCCTTGACAAACTCGTTAAACTCGGCATCAACTGTTATCTCGTCACTGACCGGCATAATCTCCACCACGCGCGCCGCTTTTGCGGTTCCCCTGATGACACGAACCATCTCGCTGTGCGCTGCGCCAATGTTATTACGCATCTGGCCGTCAACCCTGATGATCTCCGGGGAGCGCTCGTCCTCGTCTGCGGGCCACACCACAGCACAGCTCGACTTTGTGCCAGATATCTCGATGACGTCCCCTGGCGTGACGCCAAGGTAGTCCATTGCGTCAGGCCCTATGCGCGCGCGTTTTTTTCCAACATCTCGCTGCTTTGCCTCGCCTATCTTCATGGACAGCGGCTCGCTGGGCTTGCGTGCCAATGCAGAAACCCTACTTCATCTCCACTGAGGAGCGGCTCATGTTTAGGACCTCAAACTCGCTCACTCCCTTGACTGACCTCACGGATGACTCGAGTGAGTCCATCTGGCCCTCTTTGTCCTCGCAGACAAACTCGGCCTTTAGCGCAAACAGGCCAAAGGCGATCGGCTCCTTTACGTGCCTCTTCATCGTTATGCCGTCCTTGAGCGCACCGCCTATGCCGGCGGCCATGCCGTCGAGGTCGACATCTATGTCAGTCGGGAGTATCTTTGCGGCTATGACCAGCTTTGCCATGGCTCCTCAGGGTCCCTCAAAGCCGCACGCTGTGCACTTGTACGACGTGGCCGCCTCTCGGCAGCTCTGGCAGCGCCAGATCATAGAGGCCTCATTTCCGCACTCGGGGCAGCTAAACTTTACGCACTTGTCATTTGGCATGATGTGCCTATGGCAGCAACTGCATACGGGCAGCGACAGCGACGACATGGTCGCGCCCCGCGAGCATGGAGATTTATAGTTTGCCGGCCATCGCGGCCATGAGGCGAGCCACGTCTGCTGCCGGCAGCCGCCGAAGCAGGCCTATTGCGCCCCTGGCGCCAAGGATCCTGGCTATGGAGCCGGCATGAAAGTCAAAGCTGCCGCCCTCGGCGACTCGCGCCGCGACCTCTGGCGTCACGGCTCCCACGAGCGCGTCAATGGTGGCGTTGTCCAGGGCTGCCAGGAGACGGCGCGCGAGGAGCTGCCTGCCAAACTCGGCCCCAAACATGGCCTCCCACGCAGTGCGATATGCGCCAAGGTCTGAGGGGTCGCCGGACTCGAGGAACGAGGATATCGCAGCACCGGCCATTATGCCGCCCATGCCGCCAGAGAGTATCCCGCCGGCAGTCGTCGGCTTTGTCTGGCCTGCGGCATCGCCTGCGTACACGGTCTGCCCGTCGACAAACTCTCCGGCGTGTCCGCCAACCCATATGGGCGCGCTGACCGTTCTGAGCTCCGAGTGCGTCCCCCTAGAGTCAAGCAGCGCGCGCAGCGCGCCGGCAGCGTCGATTCCCGAGCCGGCGACTCCGACCTTGCCGCGCCCGTCCTCTGATGCTATGACCCACGCAAAAAATCCGGGATACCTCGCCGCATCAAGCATGACCTCTACGCCCCCGCGCTCTATCCACGGGGCAAGAACCTCGGCCTGCGCCGAGGCGACGACGCCCTCGCGCATTCCCCTGGAGACGAGCGACGCAATGCCCGTGGCGTCCACGACAATCCTGCACGCAATGTCCCCTGCGCTCGTGTGGACGACACCGTCACCTGTTCCAGTGCAGCGCACCGACGTGCGTATGTGCGCACCACAGTCCTGCGCCTCGCGCGCGATCCTCCTGTCAAGGGCGCGCCGGCTAAGCTCCACAACACTGCTGCCGACGCGGATATCAAAGCTCTGCCCGCCTGGCGAGCAGACCACTGCGCGCTCTATTGCGTTGCCGACATACTCTTGCCTGCCGCCAACGCCGAGGGAGTCGAGCGCATCGGCGCTGACGAGCCCGCCACAGTGGTCAGGCGCCCCTATCTCGCCGTGACGCTCTATGACCATGACGCTGTGGCCCTGGCGCGCCACCTCCCTTGCGCACAAGAGGCCGGCAATGCTCCCGCCGGCGACGACTATGTCATGCCTCATGGATTCGCCACCGGCCCGCGCAACTATTTAACCCAACGCGCGCACTGGGCGTGGGGCGCAAGCTAGAGATTTAACCATGATGGCTCACCACGCGGGGCATGGTCACAGGAGAGGGCGCCGTCATGGACGCCGTGCGCGCGTACCTTGATGCGGGCAAGTCGAGGGACTTTGCGGCGATGCGCCTCATGCACGCCGGCGATCCGGCATTCTCGAGCTTTGCTGACGTGCCGCCGTATGGCATGCATGACGCCGAGACGACCTCGGTGCTCGCCGAGATGCGCCTGGCGGCCATATCAGACTATGACTATCGCGTGCGCGACGAGCGCGTCATTGCCCGAGGGGACATGGCCGTGGCCGCCTTTGAGCTCGAGCAGAGCGGGATGCTAGTCGACAACAAGACGTTTAGCGGCGAGCACGTCAGGACAGTCTCGCGCGCAACGTTTGTGCTCATCAGGGAGGGCTCCTGGAAGGTCGCCCACATGCACGTCTCGCGAGTGCCCTGACGGGCCCTGTGGGGAAGAGGCCCGGACGGGGGGCTCCGGGGCGCACTGGTCGACTGCGGGGGGTGCGGTCCGGGCACTGCGGTTTGGGCACTGCGGGCATGGCGTGGCAGGGCCGGACAGGGCCGGACTGTGCCTGTCTGGCCGTCTCCATGGGCGTTGAGCCCCCATGGCGGGGTAGGCTTAAAAAGAGCAGATTAGGCGCGCGCGTCTCGGAATGGCCCACGCCAGGATACTTCGAAGGCTTCGTGAGGAGAAGACAAACTATCGCAAGCGCAGGGCCATGCTCATGGGCAAGAGGCCCTTTGTGACGGTTCACATATCCAACGAGAACGCGCAGGTGCAGGTTCTAAAGGCGGGCATGACCGGTGACCTCGTAGTCGCCTCGGCCCACTCGCGCTTTCTCCTCGGCAAGGGCTGGAAGGGCTCGCGCAAGAGCATTCCGGCAGCCTACATGACCGGCTACCTCGCCGGCAAGAGGGCCGCTGCAGGAGGCACGGCCACTGCGATACTCTATAGCGGCACGCGTCGCTACACGCAGCGCATGGCCGCGGCCCTAAAGGGCCTAGTCGATGCGGGCCTTGACGTGCCGTCTTCGGCTGACTCGTTCCCCCCGCAGGAGCGCCTCGAGGGAGCGCACCTTCGCGTAAAGAACGACGTTGCGGCGATAAAGTCGGCCATAGACTCCGAGGTGCCATCATCCTGAATCGCCCACAGCAGAGGCGCTCGCGCGAGGAGGAGGAGCCATGGGTTCCAAAGACCTCGCTTGGAAAGCGCGTGGCCGCCGGCGAGGTCACGTCGATGGAGGAGATACTCGAGTCTGGCCTGCGCATACAGGAGGCCGGCATTATCAAAAAGCTACTCCCAGACCTTGAGACCGAGGTCGTCGATGTCGGAATCATACAAAAGATGACTGCCAACGGCCAGTCAACGCGCTTCAAGGCAATCGTCGCCGCCGGCAACTCCAACGGCTGGCTCGGAATAGGCCAGGGCAAGTCAAAGCAGATACGCGTCGCCATAGAAAAGGCGACGAGCCACGCGTACCTCAATGTCAGCCCAATAAGGCTGGGATGCGGGAGCTGGGAGTGCAGGTGCGACCAGAACCACTCGATACCATTCAAGGTGCGCGGCCGCGGGGGCAGCGTGACTATCGAGATATTTCCCGCACCGCGCGGTCTTGGCCTCGTCGCAGGCGGCAAGATGCGCCGACTACTCGAGCTCGCTGGCCTAAAGGATGCGTGGACATCGGCAAAGGGCTCAACTACAACAATGACGTCAACGTCAAAGGCGCTCCTCGCGTGCCTTAGGCAGACGTTCAGCCAGGGTTGATGGTGCAGTGACAGGAGCGTATCTCGTGGTTAGAATAAAGGGGCAGGCCGACGTGCCGCACTGGGCCTCGCGCACGCT
Source organism: Cenarchaeum sp. (assembly GCA_963693095.2). Taxonomy (GTDB): domain Archaea; phylum Thermoproteota; class Nitrososphaeria; order Nitrososphaerales; family Nitrosopumilaceae; genus JAHRAL01. The sequence continues at coordinate 1,176,169 of OY843768.1, read as the reverse complement.
CGAGCTCCTCCGCCTCGAGAAAAAGTTCCGCGCGACCATAATTCCGGCACGCGAGAACACGCTAGGCATGCTAAACAAGGTAAAGCACTATGTCTCCTGGACCGACGCAAATGCGGATCTCACGCGCGAGCTCCTCGACTCGCGCGGCCACACGAGCGGCTACCGCCGACTCGAGGGCGGGCCAATGCCCGAGGGGTACACGAGCACCACAGAGCTCGCCGAGTCCCTCGCCTCCGGAAGCGTGTCCATGCGCAACGTCAAGGGCCTCAAGCCGTGGTTTGCGCTGGCCCCGCCGCGCCATGGGTTTAGGCGGAGCACAAAAAAGATGCGCGGCCAGAACGGCATACTCGGCAAGAATCCTGACCTCGAGGAGATTGTGCGGAGGATGATGGGATAGACATGGCCACAAGGATGCGCAAGACAAGAAAGCTTCGGGGGTCGCGCACGCACGGTTGGGGCCAGGTTGGCCAGCACAGGGCCAGCGGCCACAAGGGCGGCCTTGGCGCATCAGGGCAGCTAAAGCACCACTTTAGCTCGATGCTGCGCGACGATCCAGACCACTTTGGCCATGACTCGACGCACCCCCCATACTCGAATGACGCCAAAAAGTGGGCATCCGTGCGGGATCTCGGGGATCTCTATGCGCACCATGGCCGCGAGGAGGGCGGCAAGCGCATAGTCGACCTGCGCGCCGGCGGATATGAAAAGCTCCTAGGCGGCGGTTCTGTCCAGGGAGCGTACGCCGTCATCGTCGACAGGTTTACGCCGTCTGCGGCCAAAAAGGTCAGCGACGCCGGCGGCGAGATTGTCTCGCAGGCCAAGGGGGCAAAATCCGGCGGCACGGTGGACGAGAATGGCTGAGGGGTCACTCACCTCCGCAATATACCGCGTCGTGGCAGTCGCCGAGCCGTACCTGCCGCAGGTTCCAAAGCCAAAGCGCAAGCTCCCGCTCCAGTCGAGGCTCATGTGGTCAGGCCTTGCGCTCCTCATCTACATGGTCATGGCGCAGACGCCGCTCTTTGGCGCGACGACGCCCGAGTTTGACTTTTTGGCGTTTGCGCGCGTGATATTTGCGTCGCAGCAGGGCACACTCGTCGAGCTTGGCATCGGCCCCATAGTCACGGCCGGCCTGCTCATGCAGCTATTGCGCGGATCAGAGATCATAAAGTTCAACTTTAAAAAACCCGAGGAGCGTGGTGTCTTTCAGACTGCCACAAAGCTTGTGACCTATGTTGTTATCGTAGCCGAGTCCATAGTGTACGGCATTGCCGTGTATGGTCCAGGCATAACTGACCCCAACGTCCTCTATATCCTAGTGGGACAGCTAATGGCGGCCTCGGTGATCATCATGTTTCTTGACGAGCTCATCCAGAAGGGATGGGGTCTTGGAAGCGGAATCAGCCTCTTTATCATGGCCGGAGTCGCCCAGCAGATACTCTGGAGCCTGTTCAGCCCGCTGCCTGCCGGCGACGGCGGTACTATCGGAATCATACCGTTTCTCGGTCAGTCAATTGCCGCCGGCGACCTCTCTGATGTCTTCTTTAGATCAAACCAGTTGCCAAGCATATTTGGCCTCATTCTCACCGGAATCGTCCTGCTCATACTTGTCTACACGCAGGGCATGAAGGTCGAGATCCCCATCGTCTCGACAAAGTACAGGGGCTTTTCGGCAGTCTACCCGATAAAGCTAATGTACGTCTCAAACATCCCTGTAATACTCGCCTCTGCGCTTACGGCAAACGCCGTGTTTATCGGGCAGATATTATGGGCAAACGCCAACCCCCTCAACAATAATGTGTTTATGAACCTCCTTGCGCAGTTTGACCCGACAAACCCGTCAACGCCGATCGGGGGACTGGTCTACTATGTCACGCCGCCACGAGGCCTGGACATTGCGGCCCTTGACCCGTCGCGCGCCGTGCTCTATGTGCTCTTTATGGTCGGCATTGTCGTCATATTTGGCCGCCTCTGGGTCGAGCTCGGCGGCCTCTCGCCGCGCAGCGCGGCCAAGAACCTCCTTGATGCCGACGTGCAGATACCGGGATTCCGCCGCTCAAACAAGCCAGTGGAGGCGCTATTGAACAAGTACATCCCGTCAGTCACCATACTCGGCTCTGTCATACTCGGGCTCCTCGCCGGCATATCTGACGTTCTTGGCGTGTTTGGATCCGGAATCGGCGTGCTCCTCATGGTCGACATTCTCATCAACTATTACAACCAGCTCGTCCGCGAACAAGTCGAGGTTGTCATGCCAAGGCTCGGTGCTATACTTGGACGGCACTAGGCGCGTGGTGATCGTGGGTATACCAGGCGTGGGCAAGACCACCGTAGTCGAGCACGTCGTCAGGATTCTTAAGAGCATGGACAAGGACGTGCGCGTTGTGAGCTTTGGGACCGAGATGCTAGAGCAGGCGCAAAAGCGCGGAATCGACGACCGTGACGAGCTTCGCAAGGAGGGCCGCGACGAGCAGGAGCTCCTGCAGCGCGAGGCCGCAAAGTCGATATCGCGCATAGCCTCCGAGGTAGTCGTCATAGACACGCACGCGTTTATCGCCACGCCATCGGGCTACTATCCTGGCCTCCCCTCGCCGATCCTCGACATTGTGCGGCCCACGCACCTCATCTCGCTGACTGCAAGGCCGGAGAGGATATTCAGCCGGCGCGAGAGCGACACGTCGCGCACGCGCGACCGGAACTCGATATCGGGCATAAAGCGCGAGCTTGCCATACAGGACGCCATGCTCTCGGCATGCTCGGTCCATTCGGGCTCGCCGGTGATGCCCGTCTTTAACGCCGACGGCAAGGCCGCCGAGGCCGCCGAGGCGATCCTCAGGAGCGTGGGTCTGCTATGCTAGAGGGAGTCATCATGGCCCTCTCGCACTTTGCGCTCCAGGGGGATCTCTTTGGCGTCTCTTCGGGCGGGCCCCTCGGCAGTGCGGATCCGCTCATTCGCGGCACGGTGGCCTCGATGGGCGGCATACTCGGCTTTGCGATCATGCTAAACATGTTCAACGCGTTCATACGCAGAAAGCTCGTTGACCAGTCAAAGCTAAAGCGGATAATGCGCGAGACGCGCGCATGGCAAAAGGAGCGCATGGCGGCCTTTCGCGCAAAGGACGAGAAAAAGCTCGCAGACCTCTCAAAAAAGTCCTCTTACATGAGCAAGCTCAACATGGAGATGATGCAGATGAACATGCGCCCAATGATGATAACGTTTGTCCCGCTCATCCTCATATTCTACTTTGTCCTCCCGCCGCTCTTCTCATATACAGTCGCGCTCTCGCCAATACCGCTAAACGTCATACCGGGCGATTTCTTCCAGCTCACGTGCACCGCCGAACAGGCCACCGATCCAGAACACGTCTGTGAGGAGGAGAACGCCGTCTATTTCTGGGCGTGGTACTTTTTGTCATCTGTCGCCTTTAGCGGCATTATCATGAAGTTGACAAAGACGTCGATGGAAATGGGCTGATGAGATCCATAGTGATTTCCGGCCCGCCCGCTGTCGGAAAGACCACAGTTGCCCTCGCCCTCGCAAGCAAGTTTGGCATGCGCCACGTGAGCGGCGGCGATGTCCTCAAGGAGATAGCGCAGCGCAGCGGCTCGACTGGCGGCGGCGATGACTGGTGGGACAGGCCAGAGGGAATGGCGTTTCTCGAGCAGCGCATGCACGATGACAAGTTTGACCGCGAGGTCGACGGCCGGCTCGCCGAGATATTTGATGCCGGCGGCGCAGTCATCACTAGCTATACGCTCCCCTGGCTCGTAAAGGACGGGACAAAGATATGGCTTGCCGGCTCGCATGAGAGCAGCGCTAGGCGCATGCGAACGCGCGACAGCATGGACCACGACGAGGCCCTCGCCGTCACGCAGAGGCGCTACAGGTCCAACGTCGCCCTCTACAAGCGCCTCTATGGGTTTGACTTTGGGGAGGACCTGTCAGTCTTTGACAGCGTGATACAGACTGACTCACTTGACGCCGACGCAGTCATCAAGGCGGCCGTGCGCGCAGTGGAGGCGCACGCTTGAGCCCGTCGCGCCTCGAGGGCCTCATGGTCATCGACGAGGACGAGACGGACGAATCGTACGGGACGAGGCCAGAGTCAAGGACAGTCGAGCAGATGCTCGACTATGGCCTCATACTCCTTGACAAGCCACCGGGGCCGACTAGCCACGAGGTCGTCGCGTGGACAAAGCGCATGCTCGACCTGCCAAAGATCGGCCACAGCGGCACGCTGGATCCGCAGGTCTCTGGCGTCCTGCCGCTGGGCCTCGGCGAGGCGACAAAGGCCCTCGGCGTCCTCCTCCTCGGGCCAAAGGAGTACCATGCGCTAGGGCGCATCCACGGCGAGTCAAAGCACTCCCTTGAGGAGACGATGGCACTGTTCACCGGCGAGATATACCAAAAGCCGCCGCAACGCTCTGCGGTGAGCAGGCGCACGCGCACGCGCACGATCCACGAGATGGACCTCCTCGAGCGGCGCGGCCAGCTTGCGCTGCTGCGCGTCGTGTGCGAGGCCGGCACGTACATACGCAAGCTATTCTATGACATGGGCGAGCTCATGGGTCCCGGTGCGACAATGATAGAGCTGCGCCGCACTCGCGTGGACCACTTTGAGGAGCGCACGTGCGGCCTCGTCACAATGAACGAGCTCGCCGACGCGCACGCGAGGTGGAAGGAGAGTGGCGACTCTGAGCGACTCGTGCGCATGATCCGTCCGGTCGAGGACACCTTTGAGGGCCTAAAGTCCGTCGTCATTCGCGACTCGGCAGTCGACGCGCTGTGCCATGGCGCGCAGCTTGCGGTTCCCGGGGTCCTGCGCGTCTCATCTGACCTCAACGCGGGGGACACGGTGGGAGTGTACACGCAAAAGGGCGAGGTCGTCGCCCTCGCCTCTGCCGAGCTTGGAGCGCGTGAGATTGCCGATGCCTCGCACGGAAACGCGTTTCGCACAAACAGGATCATAATGAAGCCCGGCACGTACCCCAAGCAGTGGCGCACGCGCACGACGTACGAGGACGGCAAGCCGACCAGCCCAAGTGACGGCGCACCGGATAGCACAGGGGACGGCGCACCGGATAGCACAGGGGACGGCGCACCGGATAGCACAGGGGACGGCGCACCGGATAGCACAGGGGACGGCGCACCGGATAGCACAGGGGACGGCGCACCGGATAGCACAGGGGACGGCGCACCGGATAGCACAGGGGACGGCGCACCGGATAGCACAGGGGACGGCGCACCGGATAGCACAGGGGACGGCGCACCGGATAGCACAGGGGACGGCGCACCGGATAGCACAGGGGACGGCGCACCGGATAGCACAGGGGACGGCGCACCGGATAGCACAGGGGACGGCGAGCCGGCCGGCGCGCGCGAGCCTGCCGCCGAGGCCGGAGGCGCCACCACGTGATACCGCGCGGACTAGCGATCGCAACGGCCGCCGGTGTCGCAGTCGCGGCCGCACTCGGTGTGATAATGTCGCCATATGCGCGCGATGCCGCACCGGTGTACGTCGAGGGCGTCTCGCTGTCGCTCCTAGTGGAGGGCGCCGACCATGGCCTCGGCGAGGATATCCATGCCAGGCTCATAAACACGGGAAGCGTGGCCGTCGAGTTTGCCGACGGGACGCACTATGGCCTAGAGGTGATGCTCCTTGATGGCACGACAGTGTATGCCGCGCCACCGCAAGACACGGCCGGCCCACTAGGGCCGCGCGACTCTGTAGAGTTTACCTGGGATCAGGGGCGCCCTGATGGAACGCCGGTTCATCCGGGAACGTACCGCATAGTCTCAGAGGGCGCATCGGGGGACGGCGAGGCCGCACGGGCCTCTGTCACGGTAAACATACACGGGTAGCGCACTAGTCCCTGCGCTGCGCCTTGAAGATCTGCTCTAGGAGCAGGTCCATGGCCTTCTTGAGGTGCTCGCTCTCCTCTAGCGTGTGGATCTGCTGCTCGGCGAGCGCGCGAATCGCGCGCGCGACGCCTAGCTGGAACTCGTCAGTGGCCACTGCCTCTAGCGCGTTGGCCTTTGAGCGCACCGCCTCGAGCTCCTCGCGCATTCGCTCGGCCGGCGAGCCGCGCGCTGGCTTATGGGACAAGGACTGCCCTCGCCTCGAGTCTAGAGTTCTTTAGCTTTTGGAGCGCCTCGTTTGCGCTCTCTAGGGGGAACGTCTCGTGGACGACTTCGATGTGGTCCTCTTGCGCAATCCTGACAACGTTGGCCATGTCTGCCCTCGATCCGATGAGCGTGCCGCGCACCGTCTTTTCCTCAAAGGCCACAAAGTCCGGAATGCCGCCCACGGTGGCGACTACGAGTGTTCCTCCCCTCTTTATCGACGCGAGCGCCTCGCGCGTGACGTCGTCATTGGGCGCAAAGACCATGGCAGAATCAAGGTGTCCGCGAGAGGCGACCTCTGTTGATGTCGCATCCCTCCCCGAGTACCCGACTGTTCTGTCGGCGCCGAGTCTTGATGCCACGGTGAGGTGTCCGGCGTTGCGCGAGACTGCCGTGACCTCGAGGCCATCACTCTTTGCGAACTGGACTGCCATGTGGCCAACGCCGCCAATCCCGAATATGCCGACCTTGTCGCCCTCCTTTGCGTCGCACGCCCTGACTGCGCCGTACGCAGTCACGCCGGCGCAAAAGAGCGGTGCCGCATACGAGGGCTTCATGGTCTGCGGGACGCGCGTGGCAAACCTTTCGGAGACTGTGACATACTCGGCATACCCACCGTTCATCGACTCGCCGAGGACCTTCATCGACTCGCAGAGCTGCTCCTTGCCCTCGTTGCAGTAGCGGCACGCCAGGCACGACTCGAGGAGCGGCGATATGCCGACCCTGTCGCCCACTGCAATTGCTGCCACGTCGTTGCCCGTCTCCACGACAGTCCCGACGACCTCGTGACCCGGCACCGTCGGGAGCCTTGGCGGTATGCCCAGGTCCTTCCAGTCACCCTCTATGCTGTGGAGCTGCGAGTGGCACACGCCGCACGCATCTATCTTTACAAGGACGTCGCCGGGCCTATTCACGCGGTGGCGTGATATCTCGGTCAGCTCTAGCGGGTTGGTCTCGATGGGGGCGCACTTGTTGAGTACCATCGCGCGCATGTTTTCCATGATGATCCGCGCCTTCGTGCCTCACCTATTTCTAACTTGCCTAGCGTGGGGGGCGCTAGGCGTGGCAGATCGTGGCAAATTCATAAACGTCCCCGCTGCGTCCGTTGTGGCATGGCCAAGAAAACGTCATCAGCGCCTGCGCGACCGCACGTGCCCATAGAAGTCGAGCTCACCAACTTTGGCCCTATATCCCGGGGCAAGTTCACGATAAAGCCACTGACCATATTTGTGGGTCCGAACAACTCGGGCAAGACATATGCTGCCATGCTGGCCCACTCAATTCTTAGCTCGGGCACCCAAAGCCCCATTTTGTGGGAATCTGCAGATTGGGTTCACAAACAATCCAAAAATAAACAATTTCAAAAGTTGGTCGCTCTTATGGGCAAGATGGTAGCCTCTGCTGTGGGTTCTAGTGTCTTTTATGACGTGCCCATTGACTATTCCAACAAAATTCATGATCTTGCACTCAAGCGTGCATTTGGCGACAATCTCTTTAAAACACTCAATGCCAATTTCAGCTCTGCACTGTCTGATCTTGTGCGTATTGGCTCTGTTTCATCCAACATCAAAATAACGCATCCTATAGGCGTAAACATTTCTATATTTAAGACCAAATCCCCTATAATAAAATTCAGTCCGCACAATGACCGCTATGTTATTCAAAATGTGCCTGGATCACTCCCAATCGCCGAACCACACGATCATAATGACACATCAAAAAAACACACAGGTATGCTGAACCAATTGGTCTATGACGATATGCGTTTCTTTTCCTCTACTCTCTCATTGGACAAGAAGCCTGGTCTACACGCCTTGCTGTCTCTTATGTCGCGCATGTCACACTCGTTTATTTCTTCCTTGCATAGATCTTACTATATTCCCGCAGCGCGTGCTGGCATATTATCTTCTTATAGTAATATTGTATCGAGTATTATTAACAACGCTAAACATGGAGCAATTACCCCATTTGACGGGGTTGTGTCAGATTTTATAGAGTCGCTTGTTGGAATGTCTGGAAATCACGATCTTGATACTTCACAAAGTGAACATACCATGATCAATGAAATGTTTGGTGGTCAAATATATGTGACAAAGCCGGATGTGGGCATACCGCAAATATTCTTTAAATTCATGGGCAAAAGCATTCCAATAAACCGTTCATCATCGGGAATAACCGAAACTGCCCCTATCCAGCTTTTTATTCAGAAACAAATTCGTCGCTCTGATCTGCTAATTATTGAAGAACCTGAAGCGCATTTGCATCCTGCAAACCAAACCAAACTAGCTAAATATATTGTTAGATTAGTCAATAGTGGAGTGTATGTGCTTTTGATCACGCATAGTGTGTTTTTTCTTGAACAACTCAGCATGTTTGTAAAAATGAACAAATTAAAACCTGCACAACGTAAAAAGCTCGGATATGGGCTGCATGACTATATCGTGGATGATTGTGTGGCTCCTTATGTTTTTAAACCTGATTCTAGTGGCAGCTATACTATTGGTGAAATCGAACACTCTGATGAGTATGGCATAGCGCAAGATGAATTTAACCGTGTTACAGAGATAATGTATGAAGAGGATCTGGCAATTGATAATTATCTTGAAAAATGATTCCGTTTCAAATGCGTAAAACCTGAGATTGTGTCGTTGAGCAAGCCCGGCAGATTGAGATTCATTTGTTCTCACGTGTTGGCCTGCCATGGACTAGTGCCAACATTGGTTCTGACTCATCAAGATCGTCCCCCGACGCCTGCAACCACCAAATCATTTTATACACGCGTGTATCTGCCCTGTTCCATGTTCACAGGTATCGTCGAAGGGACGGCCAAGGTGGCCTCTGTCTCAAAGGGCAAGGGTGACGGCAAGGCGCTCCGGATGGTAGTAAAGCTGGGACGGCGGGCCTCTGGCCTTTCCACGGGCCAGAGCGTTGCGCTCGACGGCGTGTGCCTCACCGTCACGAGCCGACTCGCAGGCGGCAAGTGCGCCTTTGACGTCATCGGCCAGACTGCGCGACTGACGTCGCTGGGCCGCATAAAGGCCGGTGACTCGCTAAACGTCGAGCGCAGCATGCGTGCCGGTGCGCGAGTCGAGGGTCACTTTGTCCTTGGCCACGTTGACGGACGCGGAACGCTTGCGCGCATAGAGAGGCGCGATGATGAGTCCATACTGTCAATTGACGTGCCGGCCCGCATGGCGCGTGAGCTTCCGACTAGGGGCTCTGTTGCAATAAACGGCGTGAGCATGACTGTTGCGCACAGGGGCCGCACGAGGATACGCGTCCATGTCATACCGCACACGCTAGAGATCACAAACCTCGGCTCCCTAGAGGTCGGAGACGCAGTCAACGTCGAGACTGACGTGCTCGCAAAGTACGCGCTTGCGCGACACCTACCGAAATAGTGGTAATAACCGAAATCTTGGTAAGCTTGAAATACCCTCATCGCGCAGGCGCGCGCAATGGATCTGGGCGATGCGCTCGAATCGCTTCGCCGCGGCGGGTTTGTGCTCCTGCACGACTCGGAGGGGCGCGAGGATGAGGTTGACATGGTCGTAGCCGCCGCCCACGCAAACGCAGACCACGTGGCGACGATGCGCGAGCGCGCCGGCGGGCTCATCTGCCTTGCGCTCGACGCGCAGATGGCCGGCCGGCTCGGGCTGCGCTTTATGCACGATATATTGCGCTCCTCGTTAGATGATGACACGCTCGGAATGGTCGCCGAGTCCTCGCCATATGGTGACCGCCCGTCATTTTCACTATCGGTGAATCATCGCAAGACGTACACGGGAATCACCGACACGGACAGGGCCTGCACGATTCGCGAGTTTGCGCGCCTGTACGACAGCGCCGAGCCGCAACGCGAGTTTGTCTCCGAGTTTCGAGCGCCAGGCCACGTCCATCTCCTAATTGCGGATGCCGCACTCCTCTCGGCGCGCCGTGGCCACACAGAGATGTCCGTGTACCTTGCCCAACTTGCCGGACTGGCGCCGGCTGCGGCGATATGCGAGATGATGGACTCTGGAACGCACGCTGCGCTCTCGTCTGACGGCGCGCGCCGCCTGGCCCGACGCGAGTCCATTCCGTTCGTTGATGCGCGTGACCTGCTCGCGCACGCCGAGGTGCATCACGCATGAGGATCGCCATAGTCAGCGCGACGTTCTATCCGGAGATATCGTCTCGAATGCTCGATGTCGCGCGCGAGCGCGCGCGCCTGCGAGACGTGACAATAGTCCATGAGAGCAGCGTGTCCGGGACATTTGACATACCGACTGTCGCCGATGCGCTCCTTGCGCGCGATGACGTTGATGCAGTTATTGCGCTCGGGGCAGTCATCAAGGGACAGACAAAGCATGATGAGGTCATATCGCACGCGACGGCCTCAGCACTCCTTGCCATATCGATCGCGCGCTCAAAGCCTGTCTCGCTGGGAATATCGGGGCCGGCGATGCGCGAGCGGCAGGCGTACGCGAGGATTCGGCCTGTCGCCGAGCACGCAGTCGATGCTGCGATCAAGTCACATGGCGAGCTTGCGAGGGTTTCGAGATGAGCGTGCAGGTCTGCATTGTCAGGATTGCCGGATACGGGCCGTGGACACTGGAGCTAGGCAGCGATCGCGAGCACCGCCTCCAGTCACTGCAGGCCTCGCTCTATGCCTCGCTGCAAGACGCCTTTTCGTCTCGCGATGCGCTCGTCTTTCAGAACCGGTCTGATGAGCTCTTTGCGCTGACCAACGGCATGTCGCTTGCCGACCACGATGAGGTCGTCGGCGCAGTCTCGGCGCAGTTTGCCGACATTGACCTGCGTGCTGCGACTGCCTGTTCCCCTGATGCGCTAGAGGCCAACAGGCTTGCGCACAAGTTCTCGCTCCTTGCATCGCAGGACGAGCTCGTCTGTGGCGCTACATGCGCTAGCAGCGCAGGCGGGCCGACAATACTCCACATGGACGTAGACGGCCTGTCATCCCGGCGACGCGAGAGCTCGCCATACGAGATTACGTCATCAATATACTCGCTGTACGCCGAGATGTCAAAGTTCTTCATGTCGCGCGGCGCGTTGTCGTTCTTTATGGGAGGAGACAACTTTATGGTCGTCACGGGCGCAGACATTGAAAAGGTTCGCAGTGACGCACAGGACTTTGTCAACGTGTCGCGCAGCCTCGACCTTGGCCTCAACTGCGGAATTGGCCGTGGCCTGACGGCGCGCAAGGCCGCCTCGGCCGCAACGCGATCACTCGATGAGATACGTCGCATGCGCAAGGCAGGCGAGGCTGAAAGCGTTTACGAGGCACCTTGATCCTTCGCAACATTGACGCGCTCGTCGGCCCATCGCTGCGCCACGCGCGCGGCGTGTCCATACGCATCGCGCATGGCGAGTTCGCCGAGATTATGACACGGCACGGCACGCGCGGCAACTCGGCTGACTGCGATGGCCTGATCGCCATACCCGGACTCATCAACGCGCACACTCACATTGGCGACTCGGTCGCAAAGGATGCCGGTGCCGGACTCGATGCCGCATCGCGCATACATCCCGTGCGCGGCGCAAAGAGGCGCATACTAGAGTCGACGCCGCCTGCAACGCTTGTGCGCTATATGGCCCGCTCGGCTGCCTCGATGCTGCGCTGCGGCACGACGACATTCGTCGACTTTAGGGAGGGCGGAGAGGCCGGAGTCGCGCTCCTGCGCCGCGCTACCTCGCGTGTCCCCATCCGCGCGATCGCCCTCGGGCGCCTCGAGGAGTATGACTCGCCTGCGCGCGTGCGCGCCAACGCGCCGCCGCCAGGGGAGCGCAGGGCGCGCCTCGCGCGCCTCATGGCCTCGTCTGACGGGATTGGCCTGAGCGGGGCCAATGAGAACAGCGACGCCGCGCTCTGCGCGTATGCGCGCACGAGGGGCATTCGCGCCATACATGCCGCCGAGACGGCCGCCGGAGACGCCCTCTCGAGGCGCCTCACGGGCCGGCCCGAGGTTCCCAGGGCACTCCTCGCGCGCCCCCACATCGTGGTCCACATGACGCAGGCCACGCGTGCGCAGATGCGCGCCGTGGCGCGCCGCACCCGCGGCGTCGTCGTGTGTCCACGGGCCAACGCGACGCTCGCCGAGGGCTCACCGGACATTGCGGCCCTCATGGATGCCGGATGCAACGTTGCGCTCGGAACGGACAACGTCATGCTCAACTCGCCGAACATGCTCGCCGAGATGGACTATGCGTGGAAGTCCACGATGGCGCGCACGCGCTCGGCGGTCCGGCCGTCTGCCATACTGCGCATGGCAACGGTGAACGCCGGACGCATGCTACGGCGCAGGATCGGCGCCATCTCTGTCGGTATGGCCGCTGACTGTGCAATAATTGACATGTCAGACATTGACATAGATCCCGCGCATGACGTTCATGCGGCAATAGTCGCGCGAACGACTCCGCGTGCCGTGCGCGCAGTAATTGTGGGAGGGAGGGTTGTCCATGGCCGCATCTAGGCCGCGTGTGACGCTTAGCGCCGCAATGTCAATTGACGGCAAGATAGCGACGCGCTCAGGCGACTCTGCGCTGTCATCACGCCGTGACCTGCGGCGCGTGCATCGCATGCGCGCGGCCCACGACGCAATTCTTGTCGGCATCAACACCGTTCGCCTTGATGACCCGCTCCTGACCGTTCGACTTGCGCGCGGCCCGAGCCCAATACGCGTCATACTCGACTCGCGCGCCTCGCTCCCGCTGACATCGCGCATAGCTAAAACGTGCCCCTCGGTTAGAACAATACTAGGCGTCTCTCGCGCTGCGCCAAAGCGGCGCATCGCAAGGCTGCACGACATGGGAATCGAGACTATCGTCGCCGGCGCGACTCGCGTGTCGGTGCGCACGCTCCTCTCTCGCCTGTGGTCACTGCGAGTGCGCTCTGTGCTCGTCGAGGGCGGGGGCGCAGTCAACTGGGATCTTGCACGCCGTGGCCTGATCGACGAGATGACCATATGCGTGGCCCCCAGGCTCCTCGGCGGACTCGGCGCGCCCGGCCTGCTCGGCGGTGAGGGCTTTGCGCGCGTTGCCTCCTCGCCACAGATGCGCCTCGTTTCTGCCACAAGGTCCGCCGGCGAGCTTATCATGCGCTATTCCAAGCTCTAGGTTATTATACCAACACGCCTGCGCTCCCGCAGATTGGTTGCGGCAAAGAAACCCAAGGTTACCAAGAGGACTGCACGAAAGCCAGCTCGCTCAAAGCCTGGCGCAAAGCCCAAGGCAAAGGCGGCATCAAAAAAGCCCAAGTCTGCACGGAAGGCATTTGGCGGCTATGCCGTCTCGTTCTCCGGAAGGCGCGAGACGCTAGAGCAGGTGTTTGGCAAAAGGCCAATTCCTCCAAGCGACATGAACAAAAAGATCTGGGCCTTCATACGAAAGCACGATCTCTCCTCCAAATCCTGACCCTCGCGCGACGCGCATGTGGCCTCCTTTTTTGACTCTTCAAGCCAGCGCGCCCACGCGCACACGACACACAAATATCACAGTGCTTTGCGCGCCGTGCCGATGGCGATACCCGAGGAGACGCGCAGCTATATGGACGGCCTCATTGCGCACTATGTGTCTGAGGCCCGCTCATACCGCCAGCTCGCCGAGTCGTGCGCTGACGGCGGCTCTGTTGAGGACACGGCAGTTGGCATGATCGTCGGCTGCATATACTCGGCATTCCTGCAGCTCTGCCGTGATGGCGGAACATCGCCAGAGCTAGGCGAGATAAACGAGCTAGTCACGCTCATCAGGGCGCGCGTGCCGGACATTCGCCGCGCGATGCGCCCGCGCTAGGTGCGCATCTGCTGTACTAGCGCGTCGACTGACGATATTGGCGCCGAGCATGTGGAGTTTTTGCAGACATATGCGACCTGCTCGCCATCATTGAACTTTTTTCCCGCAAAGAACGCGCGCGATTTCAGCGCGGCAAGATTGCGCCGCTCGCCTATCCTTACGGATATTGCCTCTGGTGCAAAGCGCGTCTCGAGTGCGGCGCGCATTCCAGACGCGCCGCCCCCGTCAAGGAGTGTCACCTCCACGGGCCCGCGCTCGCGCGCAAATATCGAGCAGAGCATTGCGCCGGCGGCAAACGGGTTCTCAGTGGCCGCTGCCTCGCGTGCGGCCATTGCGCGCCTTGCTGCGCCAATGTGTTTTTCATTGCCGGTGAGGTGGCCTATTCTCCACAGCGCGCGTGTCGCAACTGATGCGCCTGAGGGGACCGAGAGGTCATGCACGCTGCGCGGCCTGACTATGAGGGTCTCGTGGGTCCCCTCGCCGGTCATGTAAAAGCCGCCCTCGCCGTCATAAAACCTCTCGAGCATAGTGTCGGCCACTGCCTCGGCGCGCTCGAGGAGGGCAGGATCGCCACCGGCGCAGAACACGTCGACTAGGGCCTCGGCATGCCACGCGTGGTCTTCCAGGTATGCGGGCACCTCGCCGGCGCTCGATCCCCGCCGTGAGCGCCGGAGGCCTGCGGGCTCGCCGCGCGAGCAGAGGCGATCGCGCATATACTCCACGCAGCGCGCCGCGGCCTCGACGTACGACGGCTCCTGCGCGGCGGCCCCAACAGAGCAGAGGCTGACTGCCATCATTGCGTTCCACGCGGCGATCCTCTTGTCATCAAGTCCAGGCCTCTCCCTCGATGATCGCGCCTCAAGGAGCGCCTTGAGGCCCGCATCAAGGCGCGTGCGCGCGGTGGCCTCGTCGATCCCAAACCTGAACGTGACTGCCGAGAGGGGCACGCTGTTGCGCAGTATGGTCTTGCCCTCCCAGTTGCCGCCGTCAGTCACGTCATAGTAGAGGCAGAACATGTCCGCATCCCCGCCTAGGATGTCGCGAACCTCGCGCGCCGACCAGACATAGTATGCGCCCTCCTCGCCCTCCGAGTCGGCATCTAGCGCAGAGGCAAACCCGCCCTCCCCGTCGGCGAGCTCGCGAAGGGCAAAGTCCATGGTCCGCGTAGCCGGCCGCAGGTACTCGGGATCGCGCGTGAGCGCGTATGCGGCCGCATAGACTGGCGGCACTAGCGCATTGTCGTATGCCATTTTCTCAAAGTGCGGCACAAGCCATCGCGCGTCAGTCGAGTACCTGTGAAACCCGCCACCGACGTGGTCGTACATGCCGCCGGCTGCCATGCGGCGCAGCGTGCGAAGCGCGTGCGCGCCTGTGTGCCTTTGGCCCTCGAGCGTAGAGTGGCAGAGGAGGAACGTGAGGCATGCGGCATTTGGGAACTTTGGCGCGTGGCCAAAGCCACCGTTGGTGATATCGGCCATTGACATGAGCGTGTCTGCTGCGCGCTCGACAGTGTCGTGCGGCGTGCCGCCCGCGGGGGCTTTTACTCCCTGCTCGGCCATGCGCCGCATAAAGCGTTCTGCGCCGTCATTGACCGATGACCTCTGCTCGCGCCACGTCTGCGCTAGCTGCCTTATGAGGCTGGAGAATCCCGGCCTGCCGGCAGTGTCAAGCGGCGGATAGTATGTGCCAATGTAAAACGGCCTCTGGTCTGGCGTGAGAAACGCGCTGAGCGGCCAGCCGCCCTGGCCGGTGGCCTCCATGCACGCCCTCTGGTAAATGTCATCAATGTCTGGCCGCTCCTCGCGGTCGACCTTTATGCTAACATAGTTCCCGTTGAGAAACTCGGCAATGCCGGCGTCCTCAAATGACTCGTGCGCCATGACGTGGCACCAGTGGCACGCGCTATACCCCACGCTCAGGAATATGGGGACATCCCTCTCCTTTGCGAGCTCGAGGGCGTGCGGCCCCCACGCGTGCCAGTCAACGGGGTTTGACGCGTGCTGGAGGAGGTAGGGGCTCGTCTGGTCCGCAAGGCGGTTCATGCATGCCGCACAGACCCGGAGCGTATTTCACTGTTTCAGGATTTGCCGTTGCGGCCTATTGTTGGTGCAGGGGGCGGGATTCGAACCCACGAACCCCTGAGGGAGGGGATTGCCCACTGTGGTCTTGAGTCCCCCTCATTTGGCCAGGCTTTGATACCCCTGCGCCGCACGCCTTGCGGATGCGGTATTTAACCCGTCATGGCCGCCCTGCGCGTGGGTTGGGGCGCACTTGGGGCGCACTTGGGGGTGATGCCCGTGGCCGTGTCGGTTCTGGAGATAACGGGGTCGCTTTCCGAGATCTCTTATTATATAAGGCCTCGACGATCCGTGTCGTAATGGGGGTTAGAACACTGGCGCTTGCGCTCATCGTGGCCGCCGCGCTGGCAGTCTCCGGCTCTGCCGCACTAGCTCACGCGACGCCCTCGGCCATACCGTGCGACTTTGAGTGCCAGTGGCCAATGGGAACCCACAGCGAGATACCAGAGACCATCACAGTCGGCGTGCCGTTTCCGGTCAGCTGGTGGTACGCGTGGGAGGAGGTGCCGGGCAACGCGGCCATCGGCACGGCATCTGACAGGACTCCTCCGGAAGGATACTATGCGTGGCCTGCCGAGTTTGGGGCAGTCACGCCTCCGGCGGGATACACGGGTAGTGAGATCCTGCTGCGCTTCCCCGAGGAGTTTGAGCTCCTCGGCGCCACGGATCTCACAAAGAGGCTCCTCTGGATAGACGGCAACGGGCGCTCGACGTACGAGTATACGGGACTGCTTCCATACCGGCCTGGCACCGACGCGCACAATGTGATGTTTAACGTGGTTCTCAACGAGCCCGTGGTGTACAGTGGGACAGAGCTGTACGTGGATCTGGGCCTCTCTGGGGCAGATGCGGCGCCTCTCGTGTGGCTTGTGAACAATGCGCAAGATGGCAAGGCAACAATCTCTACGGAATACCCGTCCATTGATCCTGACTCCCTTGTGGTGCGGTCATTTGCCGATGAGCTGGACGACCTGGCGAACAATCCGATTCCGGCAGCGAGTCCTGCGGCGTATGCGGCAGCAGCACAGGCCGCCGGCGGAGCTGCCGGCGCGGGCGGAGCTGCCGGCGCGGGCGGAGCTGCCGGCGCGGGCGGAGCTGCCGGCGCGGGCGGAGCTGCCGGCGCTTCCACAATCGTGCCCGAACTACGGCACACGTATGTGTTTCCGCCTCCTATCGTGACACCTCTCGCAGAGAATGACCTGCCCGAGACTATCAAGTCGGCCATTGGTCCGAGCGGACAAAGTGCCGCTGACCAGGTGTTAGTGTATGGAAGAGTGCTAGTTCACGATAGGACAGGAAATATAGTTCCTGCAACAAACGCTGCTGCGTGCCTATATGACAGGAATTCAGATGATGACCTCGTGCTTCTCCGTAACTCTGACATAGATGTCTGCAGGATTTTGGACTCTAATGGATTATTTTTTGCTGCCGTGTCTTCTACTGATCCAGATGGAGATGGCGGCCCGGACATAGTGGTTCGAGTGCTTACATTCAACTCTTTTTCGAGCGTGCGTCATATATCAGAAGGTTTCCTGGTGCTGTATATGTTTGATCTTCCCACTCAGGAGAATGCGCCTGCTGGAGTGCTTAATCTTATGACTCACACGATAGCTTCAGGCCAACCGTTCAACACGGCGTTCTGGGCGCTTGACGAAATCACAGAAGCTCATGATTTCTTTGAGTCCACATTTGGATATAATGTTCCGCGTGTACTTGCATATTTCTCGACGGGCGATGGTGCGTTTTATAGCGCAGCTGCTCGGCAGATCTCGCTTAACGATGCCATGGACCGTGTGAGCATCCGCAGCACGGTTTTACATGAATATGGCCATCATGTGCATAACAGTGTTTACGGACAGATCTCTCTGCCTAATTTGGCATACTGTCGCCCCCACTACTTTTTCGTTCCGTCCTCTGAAACATGCGCATGGTTTGAGGGATGGGCAAATTTTGTTCCTGCGCTCGTGGATGGCACGCATCAAACCGTGAGGTCGCCGGAGGTAACGTGGGATCTCGAGTCCTCAACTACAATACGTGATGGCTTGACCACACTTCCACTTGGTCACGGCGATGCTGTGGAGGGGCGCATCTCCTCGCTGCTCTGGGACCTGCACGACTCGACTGTGGAGAGCGGTGACACCATACGCGGCGCAACGCAGATGATATGGGACGCGCTCCGAGGATCCACAGATGCGTCATCAGAGCCTCCGGCATCGACCATACACGAGTTCAGGGAGGACTGGGAGGCTCGAGGATATCCGGATCTGGGAGAGGTTTTTGCCATAAACACAATTCCCTCATACCCAAAGTATCCAGCATCGCTGACGGTTCACGTGATCGACGGCGGATCGCCAAAGTCTGGTGATGGCGCGCGCCTCGCCTCAGCAGGCCAGACCATTGTGGTCACCCTGGGCCTGGCATCTGCAGTGTCTGATGATCCCCCAAGAGCGTCATTCTATGGGGGATCGCCTGCCCCGATGTCTGCTGTGGGTGATACTGGCAGGACATGGCGCGCAACATATGCCGTCACGAGCTCTACACCTGAAGGGTCTGCGGTGTTTCGCGTGCATGATGCGGGGGCGGAATACACGCCTGCGTCCATAACCTCAGGCGGCAACGTGGTGGTCGACACGACTGCCCCCGCGCCGCCTAGGCCGTCGTTTACGGCGCGCAACTCGATACTCCTAGAGTTTGACGAGCCGCTTGATGGCAACTCCGTCTCTGGTGCGGCGTTCACCGTGACGCCTGCCTCCGGAACTGCGCCAACAGTCTCCCCGTCATATGCTCCAGACTCGACCCGTGTGATCCTGACCCTGGATCCACTGGCCGCGCAGGGGATGCACACGCTCGCGATACCCTCCACACTCGCTGACAGAGCCGGCAATGCGTATAATCCGACAACCTTTACACTATCACAGTCGATCTCATCGGCTGCGGCTCCGTCATTTTCCATCGTGCCTGACTCTGTCATGCCCCACTCCTCGGGCAATGTGGGTCTCTCGATCGCGTTTTCGCAGGCCATAACAGGAAGCACAAGCGCCTCCGAGTGGACTGTGTCCTTGATCAACGACTCGAACACCGTCGTGGCGTCCTCGTCACCACGCCTTATCGGGGCTGACGACTCTGCCCTTGCACGCCAGTTCTCGCGCACCGACGCGTTTACGCAGATGATCCTGGTGACTGACTATATGCTGGACTCTACTGCGAGGACACTACGCGTGGAATACACACCCAACGCCGCCAACACGAACAAGCTTGCCGGAGAGCTGCCCATTCCGGCAACAGGGTCATCTGGGGTCTCTGTTTTGCTTTCGGGCGTCACGGCGAGTCCCCGAGTAGGAGAGGCGGCATTTGTGGGCGATCGTGCCATTCGCATCTCCGTTGATCGCCCACTGGACTTCTCTGCCGGCCCGCTTCCATTTGTTGACATGCAGCCCCAATTACTTGATCCGGGCTCCCCCGGAAGCACAGCTGGATTTCGTGGGGCAGTCACGATTGGAGTCTCACCGCCCCTGGGGGACGTTGTGGCCGAATACAACGAGGGCTCAACAGAGGTCACGCTTCATACCATGCGCGCGCCGGACACCACGCCACCGGCACACTCTGTTATCCTGCCCACTGGTACACGGTTAACGTTCATGCCCGATCCAGCAGATCCATCTAGCAACCATCTTGCGAGGTTTGCCACGATTCCGGGTGCCGGATATTCCGGCTTGCTGTTTCAGACCAGTAGCCTCGCAGTGACTCCGGCAGACGTGGATCCACCACGTGCGCTGTCTGCATATATCAGCAGCAATGGTGACAGTGTGGTCGTCCTGCTCACGAGACCGCTGGATTCCGACTCGCTAAATGGTGGCTCGTTTGCAATAGTGGAACCTAGTGCGTCTGACACCAACCTCTTTTCCAGACATTCTTACGACGTGGGCTCTACCACACTAAACCTAACCCCCACATCAACACTGCGCAGTGGTGTTGCCTATACTGTGACCCTGCATGGCCTCATAAAGGGCGACAACGGCGTGGCCATATCTGGTGACCTGTCGATCGAGAACGTCAGGCGTTCTGATGACAGGCGCCCGAACATCGTCTCTGCGGCGTTCTCCTCGCCAAACACCATAATTGTGACGCTCAACAGGCCAATTGACCCCACAACCGTCGAGAGCGTGATGGTCGCCGACCTTGGCGCAATAGCGCACGACTATGTCCCGCGATCCAACATTGTGACGCTGCATACGGAGAACGAGGCGGTGGACGGCTCGACATATGAGGTGCGCCTCCTTGCGTCAATTCGCGCATATGACGGAAGATCTGGAATTTCACGCACACACGACGTTACGTACAACGCCCCGTCTGACACAAGCCCGCCGCAGGTCACGGATGTAAGGATCGTCCATCGTGGGGACAACCGGTTTGACGTCCACTTTGACGAGGATCTCTCCAATCCAACCCTGACCAGATTTGCCGTCAGCCGCGTTGGGGCATCCGGCGCACTTGCCGTCACGCCATCACATGATTCCGCCAACGCAGGATCTCTGGTCAGCCTGGATCTTGACACGCACGTCCTGCTTGACGGTGCACGATATGAGATAACGGTGCCCTCGGTGTCTGACGGGACAAACGCGTCAACTGCCGAGACTATAGCGGTCACGCATGGCCGGGCGCCGGCCATACTTAGTGCGGCGTTTGCCTCCAAGGGCGAGGTTCGCCTTGTAGTCAGCGAGGCCCTTGATCCGGCCACGCTAGACGGCATATACGTGCGCGGCCTCGGGGACTCTGTTGTGTCATACGTGCCCGGCCAGTCCACCCTCACAATTCGCGTAACGGGCACCCCCGTCGACGGTGAGGCATACCTGGTCATCGTGCCGTCGTCTGTGACGGACACTGTGGGCACGCACTTTTCAGACGACGGAACCGGTCAGCCGCTGCGCACTAGTGCCATCACGGCCACATACGAGGACACGGCAGCGCCGACCATCATGCGCGCCGAGTCGCGCACACTCTCGACTACGGCGATCATCTTTGACGAGGACGTTACGTTCAGTGACCTCTCGCGCACGGCTCTGAGGCCTGCCCACTGGACAGTGTCGGCCGTCCCTGGACAGACACTTGGCGTGACTGGCGTGGACTTGCCCTCGCTCACAAGAACGCTCAATACTGGAACCGTGTTCTCCACTCCGGACGCTGGAAGGACGCTTGTCCTCACGCACGAGGCCGCGCCACCGCTCTCGGCGCTTGGCGTCTCGTACTCGCCGCGCGACGACGGTGGGGATGTCACTGACATTGCATCCCCGCCCAACGCGCTGGGTGCAGTCACTGACATGCCCGTGCTAAACGTCCGGCCGCCGTCATTTGTGGCCAGGTCAGTCGCCTCGACGTCCACTGTTGTCGAGTTTGACCGCCCTGTTGGCGGGTACACGTCAGCTGGCGCGTGGGCAGTGGAGGTCGCCCCTGCCCTGGGCATACAGAGCCTGGACAATGTGCCAATAACTGCGACGGGGCGCATCTTTGTGCCCGTCGGCACGGACTCCATGACATTGACCCATGCCGCCGCGCCAGACGCGGCCACACTGGCATCGCGCGGCTCTCTGCTGGCGATCGACTATATTCCATCTCTTGGCGTGGGCGGAACAAACGGACTCTTTTCTGGAGCACAAGAGCTGCCCCAGTCGCTTGGAATTCCTGCGTCTGATGCGATTGCGCCGGTGGTCAGCGACGCCACGTTTGTTGGCCCGCGAGCCCTCCTCCTCACGTTTAGCGAGCCGCTGGCATTCCCCACCATTGTTCCCGGCGCCTTCTCTGTAACCGTGGCCGAAAGCGAGACAAACCTCCTTGCGGCATCAAACGCCGTGACGCACTCGCGTGGCTCACAAACCGTGCTGCTCAGCCTCGCCTCTGATGCCGCTGCTGTGTCCCACGAGGTGACAGTGGCCACGTCAGTCACCGACGCCAATGGCGTCCACTATGCGGCACCGGCCTCTCCAATAGCCTCAACATATGCTGCAGTCACGGCGCCGTTCACGGCTAGGACGTCCACTTCTGCGAGCACGGCCGTCACGTTCAGTCCTGCAGTGGGCGGGACGACGTCTGCTGGAGAGTGGACAGTGGACGGCTCTCCGGCAAGCCTGATCAGGCATGGCTCCTCTGAGCAGTCTACTGCCACCCTGGAGCAGGGGACCACGACCATCACGCTAATCCACCGTGATCTTGGAACCACGGGCGCCACACCGGCAGTATCGTATATGCCCTCCACAGACGCGAACCGCCTGAGTGCGAGCGACACCGCACTGCCTGCGCACACGACGATCGCCACAGATGGCGCGACTCCGACCTTTGCGTCTGCGCTCACCACATCGCGCACCACCATAGACGTGACATTTAGCGAGCCCGTGCGATTTAGGGGCTCAGACGCAGCAGACCGCCTGAACAAGTGGACAGTGACTGACGGCACCGACAGGGCCGTGAGCTCTGTTGCCATAAAGCCTGGAACGGATGACACCACCATAACCATAACGCACGCCACAAACTCTGGTCCCGGCGCAACGCCGGCCTTGTCATACGTGGCAACGGGAGACGGCTCACTTGAGGACTTTGGCGGCAACAGCGTTGCGTATACTGGATCGTCGGCCGTAGATGGTGTGGGGCCGGCCGTGGCGACCACTGCTACAGCCTTTGTGCCCAGAACTGCCACCATGTCCGCCGTACATGCCGAGATCCATGTGTGGTTTGACGAGGTTCTTGACGCCTTTACGGCCACACGTTATCTGCTGCCATTCTCTGTTGACACCGCTCGTCCTCCATACCTCCACGCCCCTGGCCTCACACTCACCGCAGAGGGAGGCTTGGAGATTCCCGTGTATCTCCGGCAGGTTGACAACTCGCCTGGTGCGGTGCCAGACGACCCCACGGCGCGCACTGAGCTGGGAACCGCGCCTAAAAGCCGCCTGGTCCTCTTTTTGCTCGGTGATCTTGTGGCAGGCGCCCCGTACACGCTATCGCTCCCGCCCGAGATTCGCGATGCTGCCGGCAACGCGCCGACGACTGACCCGATAACGGTGACGCGCGCGACTGACGCGGACGGTCCGGAGCTCGTCGGCGCCTCGTTCACCGGCCCGAGGACGCTGTATGCCGAGTTTGACGAGCCGCTAAAGGCCTCCACGGCTACACGAGGCGCATTTAGCGTCACGGCTCCTGGCTCTACTGACAACCTTCTGGCCACCTCTGATGCGGTCTCGTACACACAGCACTCGCGGCGAGTCACGCTTGGCCTGGCCGACGATGCCGTGGAGACGACAGTCTATAGCGTGAGTGCCACTGCGGTCCTGCAGGATGCGCGCGGCAACGCCCACGTGCCTGCCGATCCGGCTACTGCGACATATGACGCCACGCCGCCGACTGCCTCGCAGGTGGTCTTTTCTGACCGGTACACGCTGGCCGTATCGGTGAGTGAGCCGCTTGATGTCAGCACAGTTGATGATACCAACCTTGCTGGTATTGGCATAGGGGGCTTTAGCACAAGTGGTTTTTACACCACAATTTCGTACAGTGAAGGCGCCAACATTATCGAGATAAACTCCCTACGCGCCATTGATGGTGACTCCCTTGATGATGGTGATGGGTCACCTGATCTCTCCGTGCCGACACCCGAATACCCCGAGGTGCGCATCACCATATCGTCCTCGGTGACGGACGCCAACGGCGTGCCGTTTGAGCCGACTACGCTGTTCACAAGCCATGGTGACACGACTCCCCCGAGGCCGCACACGGCAGTGGCAATCTCGACAGACAGAACAGTTGTGCGCCTTGATCCAGTGACTGACAGGATACGCCTTGATGACGCGTCCACACCGGAGATGCGCGCGGCCCACTGGACGGTGACCGAGACGCACGGCACGACGGAGACGAGTGATGACACCCCACTTGCAGTCAGCGACGTCACGATCGTCGATGACTGGCGCGGCCTGCTCCTCACACACGCGCCCTCCTCAGGCGCACTCGCCGAGCTCACAGTCGCATATGTCGCCGGTGCTGATGACGCGGGCCGCATACGCGACTGGGCGACTCCAGCAAACGTCCTGGCCGCCAACGCCGACGTCACGATGATCACCGACGCGTTCAGGCCGGCTGCCGCCTCGCTCTCATTTGCCCTCACGCATGACGGCAGCGTGGCCTCCCCGTCAGCGCCGAGATACGCAAATGCCGATGACATGATAACTGCATCACTCACGCTTGATGAGCCGGCCGGCTCGAACACGCCGACGATCGAGATTCTCGGAGCCACTGCCGGCATGACCGCCTCGCCGTCTGACCAGTCGACGTCCTGGACATACGCGCTAGTCGTTCCGGCAACGGGGGCCGCGCAGGGCGAGCTCGCATTTGCCATACAGGCCTGGGATGCCTCAGGCAACGCCATCGGCGTGGGTCCGGCTGACATCGACGCCGGCCAGACGCGCATAGTCGTCGACACGGTCCTCCCGACGTTTGTCGCGCAGACTGCCGGCAGGGGCATGACGGCCGTGACGTTCCTAGAGCCAGTCAGCGGCCTCCTCATGGCATCTGACTGGCGCATCGGCGGCGAGGCCGCCTCTGGCGTCTCGCCGGCCCCTGGAGTGCCTGCGGCCCATGCGCTCCTCCTCTCGGGCGCCACGTCAGTCACGCTATATCATGAAACGGTCGCGGACACGGCTGCGACGCCTATAGTAGAGTATATGCCTCCGACCCCCTAGGCCTGCGCGCCTGCGCCGTGCGGGTCATGCGACAGCTTTATAATGCCACATATTGGGGGTGCTGCCGATGGCTGAATTTGTCACCGCAGAGATTGCCAAGGGCATGACTAGCGGAGTCAACTTTGAGGGCTCGCTCAAGAAAAAGGGCGAGGTGCGCACGGTCAACCTAAAGAGGGGCGGCACGGCAGACGTCTGCGACATGACGCTCGCTGATGACTCGGGCGGCGAGATAGACCTCACGCTCTGGGGCGAGGACATCTCAAAGGTCACCGAGGGCTGCAAGGTTAGGATCAACAACGGCTACATCAACGAGTTCAAGGGCAAAAAGTCGCTCACAAAGGGCAAGTTTGGCCACCTCGAAGTCGTCGAATAGGCGAGCGCAAACTAGGCCACAATACCGTGTCATGCCGTGGGGCACATGATCACCTCGTACACTCTCCAGTCCGCCTCGCCGGACGCGGGCATCCAGGGAACGATAACTCGCAGCTTTTCGGCGATCATTGAGCAGATAACGCCCGAGCTCCCGCACGCGTCATTCATCACGGATCTCGCAGTCATCATGATAATCGGCGCCATAGTGACGCTTGCGTTCTTCAAGATACGCCAGCCGCTCATCCTCGGATACCTCTTTGCCGGAATGCTCATCGGCCCGCTCTCCCCGCTCTGGTCAGGACTCTTGCCAGTCGGCTCGCCTGCGCCAGATGGCGCGCTGGGCCTCCTCTCTGACGCATCGGCCCTCAACCTCTTTGCCGATATCGGCATAATCATGCTCCTCTTTGTCATCGGGATCGAGTTTCCCTATGCGCGCATACGCTCGATAGGAAAGGTGGCCATGGGAATAGGCACGCTCGGCGTCTTTTCCACAATGGGCGCGACACTTGCAGTCGCGACTGCCTTTGGCATGGGGACAACTGATGCGCTCTTTATAGCTGCGGCCCTGTCGATCAGCAGCACGGCGATAATAGTAAAGCTCCTCGAGGATTCCGGGCGCATACGCAAGGACTCGTCGATCCTCGTCCTCGGCGTGCTCATCGTCGAGGATATCGTCGCAGTCATACTTATCACGTCGCTCCAGTCAGTCGTCCTTGCAGGCACCATATCAGTCGAGAGCATCGCCGTCGTCATTATAGTCGCCGTCGGCCTAATCGTCGGCACGTTTACTGTCGGCACGCGCGTCATCCCGCCGCTCATCGACAGGATGGCAGCCACCGAGCACCGCGAGATACTCCTCTTGAGCGTTCTTGGCGTCTGCTTTGGCTATGCGCTCCTAGCCAATATCGTTGGCCTCTCTGTTGCCATTGGAGCGTTCCTCGCCGGCGTTCTCGTCGCCGAGTCGCGCTCGTCCGAGGTCTCCAAGCTCATCTCTAGTCCTATAAAGGACATGTTCGTCGCCGTCTTTTTTGTCTCTGTCGGCGCGCTCATGGACGTCTCGCAGATACAGGGGTACATTCTAGTCGCCATCGCCCTCATCGCCGTCTCTGTCACAGTAAAGCTGGGGGCAAACTTTGCCGGCTGCATCCTGGGACGCCAGGGCCGCAAGAGGTCGTTTCGGGCCGCCTTTGCCCTCGGGCCGCCGCGCGGAGAGTTCTCGATCGTCATCGCAAAGTCCGGCGTCGACATTGGCGCAGTGAGCGCCTTTGTCTTTCCGCTCGTCGGAGTCGTCGCCGTCGTGACTGCGTTCATGTCGCCGTTTCTCTTCAAGGCCGGCGACAGGCTCTCGAGGCTAGGCACGGACGACTAGGGTCGCGCGGCAGTATGGTTTAATAGAGTTGGCCGCCGAGCCGTGCGCGTTGGCGCAGTTGTAGTATAGGTTGGTTATTATGCGAGCTTGCCAAGTTCGTGACCCGGGTTCAAATCCCGGCAACTGCACCCCAATTCACAGGCGCGCAGGGGATGCCTGCGCGCACGCCTGCCCGCGTGATGGGGGAGGTGGGCCCACGGGGACTTGAACCCCGGATCCTCGCCGTGTAAGGGCGATATCATGACCGATCTAGACCATGGGCCCGTCGGCGCGCGCGGGCCAAAATCCATTTAAACTTAGGGTGCCCCGTGGGCGCGCAGGTGGGCACGTGTGGAGCGCATGACGGTTGCAAAGTTTGGCGGCAGCGTGATAGGCGTGGACGCCTCGGCGATCCATGACATATCGCGGCGCGTCTCGGAGATGGCCGCCACCTCTAGGGTCGTCGCCGTCTTTTCTGCGCCGCCGACTGAGCACGGCGGCAAGTCCACGTCGCTCACCGACGTCGTCATCTCGTGCGGCAAGTCCGCCGAGCTTGGCACGGCGCCTGATGCCTCCCCCGTCCGGCGCGCGTACGGGGCGATCATGGAGAGGCTCAGTGCCGACTCGCGCAAGGCGTGTGGTCCCCAAGTCGAGGCGCACCTTGCGCACTTTGAGGCTGCCCTTGCAGAGGCTGCGGCCTCGCGCTCGTTTGCCGACGAGGTTCGCTCGCGCGCACTTGCGCACTCGGGTGAGCTTCCAATGTCACTGATTGCCGCTGCTGCCATGCGCGATGCCGGAATTAGTGCTGCTGCTGTGGACTTTGGGTCATGGCCCATAGTGACTGACGAGAATATCGAGTCGACGAACTTTTTGCGCGAAAAGTCAATGGAGGCACGCTCGCACATTGCGGGCCTTGTAGAGTCCAACAGCGTCGTGACTATCGGCGGGTTTGTCGGCAAGAGTGAGGGCGGCACGGTCACGACGTACGAGCGCGGGGGCTCTGACAGGACTGCTGTCGACATTGGCCTACTCTTTTCTGGCGACTATGATGTTGTCATTGACCTTGAAAAGGACAGCAATGTTGCATCGGCTGACCCGCGCATAGTCGACACTGTGGATGAGATACGCGAGCTCTCCTACAATGAGGCGCGCATTGCCGGAATGTTTGGCATGACGATACTTGATCCAATTGCGATAAAAGAGATGCACGAGTGCGGCGCGGGATTTCCCGTGACCATCACTAGCATGCGCAATCCCTCAAAGGTCACGCGCATTGCCCGCGAGCCGGCTAGTGACGGCGGCAACCCGCTAAAGATAGTTACCGGCAAGAGCGATTGCGCCATCGTTGGCCTAGAGTCGTCTGCTGCCGGCGCGCTCATCGACTCGCTGCGCGATGAGCGGCGCTATGAGGAGTATGTCATCCTCTCGCCGTTCACAAAGTCTGGCATCACGTACGCGCGCATACTGTTCCTTGACGGCGAGTATGTCCGCCGTAACGTTCGCTACCTCCGAAAGTTTGACCCGTTTTGCAGCGTGACGCACGGGCGTGGCGTGATCACGCTCATAGGCGACGAGATGTCGCGCGCACAGCACGTCGTGGCGCGCGTGAGCGCGTGCATCGGCGAGGCGGGCCTCAACATACTCAACATGGACGCCCAGGAGGAGACCTCGCGCATAATCGTCCTAGTTGATGACGCAGATGACTCCATAGCGCGCGCGATACGCGCCATACACGCGCGCCGCTCCGAGATGGCCTAGAGCCTCTCGGCGGCAAACCAGATGGCGATTCCGGCGCCGATTATGGCGTACCACTTGAAGTTGCGCCTGTCGGCAAACGCGCTTGGCCGGCCCTCTTCCTCGTCCACGCCCTCGGCGTTTATGCGGCGCATCTCAAAGCCCTGCCCGACTAGGCCCACGACTAGGAGCGCAATGGCCGCGCCCCCGAGTGTCCACTCCATTGACTCATGCGCGCAATGCCTGCGCTATTTTAGCGTGCGCCTGTCGCACCAGACCGATCATTTTATTTATCATGCAGGGCGCGCCATGGCGCCTTGAAGGAGACTGGCAAGATATGGATGAACGGGCGCCTCGTGCCCTTTGGAAGCGCAAAGGTTCACGTGCTCACGCACGCGCTACACTACGCCTCGGCAGTCTTTGAGGGCCTGCGCTGCTATGAGACGCCGCGCGGCTCGGCGATCTTTCGCCTCGATGAGCACGTCGAGCGCCTCCTCAGGTCTGCAAAGATGTACTCGATGGACGTGCCATACACAAGGGACGAGATATCAAAAGCGATCATAAAGACGGTTCGCGCCAGCGGCCTGCGCGAGTGCTATGTGCGCCCACTCGCATACCGCGGGTACGGCTGGATGGGACTGACGCCATCAAAGAATCCTGTCGACCTTGCCATCGCGTGCTGGTCATGGAAGTCCGGCGAGTCGCACGCCGGCCGCGGGACGTCTGGCGTGAGGTGCAAGGTGTCGAGCTGGACGCGCATCGACTCGCGCTCCCAGCCGATGAAGGCAAAGGCCGCATCAAACTATGCAAATGCCGCACTCGCGCGAGTCGAGGCTCTCGATGACGGGTACGACGAGGCGATAATGCTGGGCTCAGACGGCAACGTCGCCGAGGGAGGGGCCGAGAACATTTTTGTCATAAAGGACGGCGAGATATCGACGCCGCCGCTCTCCTCGGGAATACTCGAGGGGATAACCAGGGACAGCATTGTGCAGATAGTCGAGGGTGATGGCGGGTATGTCGCCGAGTCGGCCATAAAGCGCGAGGATCTCTATGTCGCCGACGAGGTCTTCATGACTGGCACGGCCGCCGAGGTAAAGCCCGTGGCGTCTGTCGACCGCACGCGCATAGGCGACGGCAAGGCCGGCAAGGTGACGCGCGCGCTGCGCCGCTCGTACATGGATGCGGCCACGGGCAAGGACGAGAGGTTTGCCGAATGGCTGACGCCGGTATAGGCCGCACGGTCTGCTGGTTCTGCCGGCGGGGCAGGCATGGGGAGTGCATGCGCAGGATTCCGGTGACGCGCCCCGTTGCCGGCTCGGGCCATGACTGCTCGTTTGACTCGGCAGGCGTGAGCTGCGCGTGCGGTTGCGCCTAGTGGGCCGCGCGCCGCCTTAGGGCAGCGACCCCCAGGGCCGCGAGGAGCGCGCCAATTCCGACCATGACTATGGCCCCAGAGGGCGCAAGGTCGTATGCCGCCGAGACGGCGATGCCGGTGACAACGGAGCCGACTGCGACTGCGATCGCAGTGGCCACCGTGCGCCCAAACCCGCCACCTAGCGCGATCGCAGTTATGGGCGGAAGGACCACGAGGGCAGAGACGAGGAGTATGCCAACGAGCCTCATCGACATGACGACAGTCACGCTAGTGAGTATGACAAAGGCGTACCCGAGGAGCTCGACGCGCACGCCGGCGACGCTTGCCTGCTCCTCGCTGAACGTGACGTGGAGGAGCTGCCGCCTCAGCGCATAGAGCACGGCGACCACGCCGGCGCTCACGGCGCAGATCGTCACGACATCGGCAGTCCCGACTAAGAGTATGCTGCCAAAGAGGAACGCATAGAGGTCGACGCCAAACCCGCCAGTTGCGCTAGCTGCCAGGACGCCGACTCCGAGGCCACCGACCAGGAGTATGGCCACTGCGGCATCCCCGCTGATGCCGGGCACGCCGCGCAGGCGCTGCATGCAGACGCCCCCGAGGATCGCCGCGCACAGTGCGGTCCAGACGGGATAGACGCCGGACAGGAGGCCGACGGCGACACCGCCAAAGGCCACGTGCGAGACGGCATCGCCAAAGAGCGCATTGCGGCGCATTACAAGAAACACGCCAAGAAACGCGCATGCCACCCCGATGCACGCGCCGGCCAGGATGGCCTTTTGGACAAACGCGTGCGAGAGAACCTCGATCAC
The DNA here is from genome assembly GCA_963693095.2 of Cenarchaeum sp. Classification (GTDB taxonomy): domain Archaea; phylum Thermoproteota; class Nitrososphaeria; order Nitrososphaerales; family Nitrosopumilaceae; genus JAHRAL01. The sequence continues at coordinate 1,145,812 of OY843768.1, read as the reverse complement.
AGCCACTCAGTGCTCCCTCATGTGCGCCTGCATCGCCGACTCGGTGTATGACCGGACAGCCTCCTCGTCGGCAAAGAACTCGTCCTTGCCGCCGTGAAAAAAGAGCCGACGGTCCATGCACGCCACTCGCGTGGCCACTCGCTCTAGTGCGTCGAGGTCGTGTGATGACCAGACTATGGTCACTCCGAGCTCCGTGTTGAGCCGGCGCATGATCCCGTGGAGCAGCTCGCGCGCGCCGGCATCCGCACTCGATGCGGGCTCGTCAAGTATCAGGAGAAGCGGATCGTTGACGAGGGACTTTGCGATGAATGCGCGCTGCGTCTCGCCGCTAGAGAGCTCGCCTATCCTCCTGCCCGCAAGCTCTCCCATGCCGACGGCCTCCATGGCCGCATCGACCTTTTCGTCGCGCCCGCCGAGGCGGCTATACTCGCGGCGCCACTCGTATCCGGACTCGCCGGCTAGGCGTGCGCACGCCTCGAGGCGCCGCGCCGGCAGGACGCCCATCGAGACGATGTCGCGAACCGTGGCCGGAAACCCGCGATCGGGCACAAAGCGCTGCGGGACATACCCGACTAGCGGCAGGAGGGCCAGGCGCGCCGAGCCGCTGCGCCCGCATATGGAGACTGTTCCCGAGTGCGCGTGGAGCCCGAGCATTGCGCGAAAGAGCGTCGTCTTGCCTGCCCCGTTGGGGCCGACTATGCCGAGTATCTCGCCGCCGGCGAGCTCAAAGGCTATGGACTCTATGGCATTCGTCGCGCCGAATCCGGCAGTGACGTCCTTGACCTCAAGCGCGTTTACCGGCAAGCCAGGCCTTCCCTTAGCGCATCAAGGTTGGCGTCCATCTTTTCAATGTATGTTGTGCCTGCCGCATCTGTGCGCGCCAGTCCCTCAAGTGTGCTTAGCGCAATGACGTTGACGCTGGCCTCCTCGGCGGCGGCGGCCTCGAGCCTCCCGTCAGTCAGGTCGTCTGAAAATATGGCGCGCGCGCCAGAATCGCGCAGGTAAGTGACGAGCGTTGCAATCTCTGAGACGCTCGGCTCGGCGTGGTGCGAGTGCGCAATGCCGAGAACCTCTAGGTTGTACCTTGCGGCCATTGCGTCAAATGCGTTGTGAAACGTCACTATGGTTCTGTGGTCACACTCTGCAAGACCGTCACGGTACCGCGCGTCGAGCCCTTCGAGTCCTACGACGTACATGTCTGCATTGGAAGCGTATGCCCCTGCATTGGCCGGATCTATTGCAGAGAGCGCGTCGCGTATGCGGTCGACTTGCGCAATGGCCTCCACTGGATCGAGCCATAGGTGCGTCTTTTCGTCCCCGTGTTCGGAATCATCGTCATGTCTCTCGTCATCGTCATGTCTCTCGTCATCGTCATGTCTCTCGTCATCGTCATGTCTCTCGTCATCGTCATGTCTCTCGTCATCGTCATGTCTCTCGTCATCGTCATGTCTCTCGTCATCGTCATGTCTCTCGTCATCGTCGTGGTGCTCTCCGGATGCCGCTATGAACATGATGTGACCAAGGCTGTCAATGGACTCTAGGTCGCCAATGTACGTCTCTACTCCCTCACCGCTATGGATCAGCGCGACTGCATCGCCGAGTGACTCGATCTCACCGGCGCCGGGCTCCCAGTCATGTGCGCCAGAGCCGGCCGGCCCGAACTGCCTCACATCGGCTATGCCCTCGGCCACACCGCCGGCAAGCTCTGCATAGGGATAGAACGTCGCGTATATCACGGCGCCGCCTGCCTCACCGGCATCGGGCTCCGCCACATCCTGCCCCCCGAGTGCTGCCACTGAGCCAAGCGCGATGCCCACTGCTAGCACGGCTGCCACGATGAGCCATGACTGTCTCCGCATGGGCAGATTGGGTCATATAGTTAGTAATAACTATTACTTTGTTATTATTAATATTACCTATATATCTGTCAACTATTGATAATATCAGCATGAAAATGCACCCATGGGTTATTAACATTGCCTGATATGGATATATTGACGGTCATGGGCGAGCCGCGCCGTTGGCCATAATCTCAGTCTCGCTCAACGACTCGATACTGCGCGAGCTAGACGCGATGCGCGATGCGATGGGCTTTGCTGGCCGCTCGGAGCTCATACGCGCCGGGATACGCTCATTTGCGCAAGAGGAGAAGCAGCGAACCGCCGCGACAGGCAAGCAGAACGCGATCCTCATGGTCGTCCACGCCGACGAGTACGACGACCAGGTCGCCGGCATAAAGCACGACTATGAGGATCTCGTGCGGACACACCTGCACAACAAGATCGACGGCGAGCGCTGCGTCGAGCTCTTTGTCCTAGATGGTGACGGCTCGCGCATATCCGAGGTCACAAACGGGTTTAGGACAAACAAAAAGATGGACACCGTAAAGCTCGTCATGCTCTAGGGGGGACTGTCCTGGCCGGTGGCATGTTTGGTAAAACGGCTGACGTGACACTTGTGGCACTCTGGTGATTCAAGGGCATCTGCGATCGTGGATGCGTGAAAAGATGGCAGACATGGTGGCGCCGGTGTGCCCCTATCTTATCTTGGTTCCTGGAGGCGTCTCCTCGCCGACTGTGAGCCATATCGGCCTCTCGCCGTCATCTGCTGCCAAGAGCATTGCGTTTGACTCTACGCCTGCGACCCTCTTTGGGTCGAGGTTTACAATGGCTATGACGGTGCGGCCGACTAGGTCAGATGGCGCATAGTGCTCGGCACCGCCGATTATGACGCTCCTCTCCTCGCCGCCAATGTCGATCGTTCCCTCCAGTATGCGCGTCTTGCCCTCTATGGGACTTGCCGCCGTGACCCTTGCCACGCGAATGTCCAACCTTGCAAAGTCGTCATACGGAACCGTTGCCAACGCGCAGCCGCGCCGACGCGTCTATATTTAGCAGTAGCGTTGGTGCCGGGATTTCGCACTGCGCGCCCTGGTGGCCAACCTCTGCAACTGTGCGCGTGGGGCACACGTTCGAGGCAGGTGTGCCACAATGGTGACTGGCCCCTGATGACGCCCATGCTGCCACGGTGCCCTGGTGGCTTACCGTGCGGGTCTTGGGGCACACCTCTCAGGCGTCTCGCCGCCGGGACGCTCCTGCCAGTCGGCCCTGCCGTGTGGTCGGCGCTGCCCCTGCGTCGCCTGGCCGCGGCCTTGCCCATGGCAGGCGTGGCCACCCGGGACTCCACCATTAGGCATCCACTGGGAGGGCAGCGCCTGCGGCATGGGTGCCCCACTGGCCATGCCTGCGCTAGCCGGCCACGGGTGACCCCCTCTGCCCCCACGGGGCACGCGCCTGATGGCCGTTCTGGGGCACGCCGGCCAGCGCACGCCTGCCCCGTCGGCATGTCAGGCAAAATATAATTAGGGTCATTTTGGGCCTGTGCGTCGTGAAGGCAGTCGTATACGAGGAGTATGCCCCCGATGACAACTATTCCAAGATTCTAAAGGTTCAGGATCTCGACGACCCAAAGCCAAAGCCCAACGAGGTCGTATTTGCCGTAAAGGCCGCCGCGCTCAACTATAACGACATCTGGGGCATGAGGGGTGTCCCCATACCAGTCACGCTTCCCCACATATCAGGCTCGGATGCCGCCGGCGACGTTATCGCCGTAGGCGAGGATGTCCGCGGGATAAAGCCTGGAGACAGGGTCGTCTCGCACGCCAACATGTCATGCAGGGTCTGTGAGGCGTGCACGAGCGGTCGCGAGTTTGACTGCACGCAGAGGACTATCTGGGGCTTCCAGACCGGCCCTCTCTGGGGCGCATTTGCCTCAGTAGCGCACCTGCCCGAGGTCAACGTCGTAAAGCTACCCGACTCGGTGAGCTATGATGATGCGGCTGCTGCCTCGATGACGATACTCACGGCATGGCACATGCTCGTCGGGCGCGCCGGCATAAAGCCTGGCCAGACGGTTCTCATCATGGGCGGCGGCTCTGGCGTCGGCAGCTTTGGCATCCAGATAGCAAAGCTCTTCAACTGTGACGTTATTGCGACTGCGAGTCCGGACAAGCTCCAAAAGTGCCTCGACTTGGGCGCCGACTATGCAGTCGACCACCGCAAGGACGACTGGCACAAGGATGTTCGCAAGATATCAAAAGAGATATCGCTCAAAAAGGGAACGCCTCCGGGCATCGACCTCTCCTTTGACCACATTGGCCAGACGCACTGGAACAAGCAGCTACAGCTCCTAAAGTACGGCTCTACGCTCGTCACGTGCGGCGCGACGACAGGCTATGACGCGATGACTGACCTGCGCCACATATTCTTCAAGGGCACCAACATACTCGGCTCCACGCAGGGAACGCGCGCCGAGCTCGAGCAGGGCCTCTACTGGATGGGACAAAAAAAGATAAAGTCGGTGATTGACTCGGTGCACTCATTTGAGAACGCCGCCGAGGCGCACACAAAGATGCTCAAGGGCAAGGGCATGTTTGGCAAGATACTGCTAAAGCCCGAGTAAGGTCATGGACGCGGCGCTGTACCGCAGTCTCGCATTCGTTCCGGGAAACAGTGAACGATTTCTGGCAAAGGCGCGCACTATGGAGGCCGACATTGTCTGCCTTGACCTCGAGGACTCTGTGCGGCCCGATGACAAGACCACTGCGCGCCGCATGATTCGCACAACGCTTGCATCAGGGCACGCCGGCAGGGTCTTTGTGCGCACAAACGCGCCGTCAACGCCGGACATTCGAAAGGACATCTCGGCTGTCGTGCGCGCCGGCCTTGACGGGATCGTGGTCCCAAAGGTCGACTCGGCAGCGCAGGTTCGCGCCATAGCGCGCAGCATTGCGGCACTCGAGCGCTCGCGCGGGGTTCGCAAGATCGAGATCATCCCCTCAATAGAGTCGGCTGCGGCCGTCGTCTCGTGCGCAGCCATCGCGTCGGCCTCGCCGCGCGTGCGCGCCGTCATCTTTGGAATATTTGACCTAATGCACGACATGGGCATGGAGGGCGATGTGGGCGTAGGTGCCGAGGCCGCGCGCGCCCTCGTCCCGCTCCACGCTCGGGCCGGCGGGGCAGTGGCGATTGACTCGATATGGCAGGACCTCCGCTCGGCTGCCGGACTGAGGCGTGACTGCCGGCACGGCCGCTCACTAGGCTATGCCGGCAAGAGCGTCATACATCCGGGCCAGATAGCGGCCGTTCACGCCGCCTTTGCGCCCACACGGGCCGAGCTCGCCTGGGCGCGCAGGGTCATCGACGCATACGAGGCCCACGGTGGGCGCGGCAGGGGCGCCCTTCGCGTGGACGGCCGGATGGTCGACGAGGTCCACTATCGGCAGGCGCAGGCACTCATGGCCGCCTCCCCACGCGTGCGCAGGCGCGCGTGAGGCGCAAGATTTTAAACTCGGCTCGCGGGCAGGGCGCGCAACGCCCTTGTAGTATAGCCAGGTCCAGAATTCGGCCCTGTCACGGCTGAGACGCGAGTTCAAATCCCGCCAAGGGCGCCACAACTAGACTGCCCAGCGGTGCCTGCGCGCTAGGCGCCAATCTCGGCGGCGATCCCGTCGAGCATCTCCCTGCCCGAGGCCGCAACAAAGGAGAGGCGCGTCGAGTAGCCAAGGTCAGAGTCGAGCTCCTCGAGGTCCTCTCCGACGACTAGCCCGCCGGCCTCGCGAACCAGGAGGCAACCGGCCGCAATGTCCTGAACGCGTATGCGCCCGCGCAGGTCAACGAGGGCATCAAGCCAGCCGCGCCCGACGTGGGCCATCTCGAGCGCATTGGCGCCAAAGTGGCGCGTGTGGCTTGAGGCCATGACGGGCTGTATGCGCGCCACAGTGGCCGCATCTATTCCCGAGACGTTGACGACTATGACGCGGTACTCGGAGCCCGGCGCCGAGCCGGTTCGCATCGGCCTTGTGCCAACAAACGCGCCGGCTCCCCTTTTTGCCCAAAACTGCTCTCCGCTTGACATATCAGTCACCACTGCGCCTGTGACTGATGAGAGCGTGTCGCCCGGCGCGTATGCGAGCGAGCAGCAGTAGAACGGAATCCCGCGAAGCGCATTGACCGAGCCGTCGACTGCGTCCATGACCACGTGGCCTCCGGGCTCTCCGGGGATCTCGACGCGCCCGCACTCCTCGCCGAGCACGGTGCATCCAAACGACCTCTCCCTGAGGAACGCGAGTATGGCCTCCTCGGCGGCGATGTCAACTGCGTGCGACGTGTCCCCGCCGGCTCCGGTGCCATAGTCTCCACCGCCGGCCGGCGTTCCGGCGATCTTTGCCACTGCCCTCTGCGCGCGCACGGATGCCTCGCGCAGGATCTCGACCTCGTTCACGTCGTCGTGTCGCGCATGGGCATAATTTAAGTGAAAAAGGGTCATGTGCGCACGGCGCCCTCATGCGCAACTGTGAGCTAGAGACGGTGCGGTCTCTAGCTATTGCGGAGGGGAGATGGCATCGAGTCCACAGTCACGATGGCGTGCCTGTTCCCTCTGTGCCCCTGCTGAACAGCCTGTTGTATATTAGCAGAGCAGCCGCCGAAAAGGTGACCGTAAACGTCAGCGTTGACAGTATACCCGAAAACAGAATCGACCATCGATGATCCACGGATGCGTGATCCAGTTGTACCAACCAGGGAAAAACTTGGCTAATGTCCACAGTCACCACCGCCTTTGCGCTCGACTGAACTTGCCTGGCCGTCATGCAGGGCTATGGGCACCATGTCTACTTTGGCATGCCTGACCAGTTGAACACGAACCGCCGCCCTCACAAGAACGGCAAGATGCGCATTGCTATATTACTGTTTGAGGAATTCCTCCTGCACGTTTCTGAGTCCATGTGCGCCAGAGACTAGTGCTCTTGGCCAGACAGGCGGCGCCTGCGTCTGGCGCACCGTATCGTATGTGTGCCCCACCCAATTGTGACACCTGTAATCGAATACACAAATGAAGTAACCACAGTGGCGACAAACTCTCTCCACATATAGTCTACGGGAAGATGATACGGCCACGCCATCCAGTACAAAATTTCGAAAATGTCTACGTCATGCATCACGTGTTATCCCGCCTGGAATCTCTTGAACGCCATGGCGGCTTTTGTGACCATGGTCACTCGCCTCAGTCACCTGGTCGCGCGACCCCAAATGATGGCGGCGCCAACGGCTAGCATGATTATGGCGCCAATGGCCGCTGTCTCGTATGTGCCTCGACCGCGATTATAGGACCCTTCAGCGGACATGGGATCATTGGGTTGTGTGGTCGGCTTTACAAAGTTGGGCAGCACCGCTATTGGTTTCTTGCGGAGCAGCCTTTTTGGCGCACTCGGCACGGCCGGCTGGTACATTCCGGTCATGGGCGCAAGGACTCCCCTGTTTGCACCTGGGAGCGGCACGGAGAGCATTACCTGCCGGACAAGGTCAGGCGAGGGTGCGATCGGCTTTCTGTGCAATCGCCCCTTTGGCACATTCGGCACGGCCGGCTGGCACATTCCGGTCATGGGCGCAAGGACACCCCTGTTTGCACCTGGGCGCGGCACGTGTGACATGAGCGTATCGGCATCGTTGACCGTGCGATAGATCGCGCCTTTCATCAAGACGGCAAAACGCACATTGTTATATTATTGTTGACGTCTTGCCCGGCAGGTATTGCTGCCATGTCCACTACTTTTCGCACAAGGCAAACTCCTGTGACCCCTCTAACGCATAAATACAAATGCGCGCGCACGTCGCGCATGTGCGCCGCAGTCACTGCCACACGCGCCCTCCTCTCGACAGGTCCGGGACGGGGAATCCTGTGGCAGGGTGCGCTGCGCCGGCGCGGGTATTCGCTATACCGCCGCTACTCGCGCGAGGCGGCCTCGCAGACGGCGGGCCTTGCCGAGCGCTATGCGCACGAGGTTCACAAGAGGATACGATCGGACTCGGCACCGGCTGCCACGCAGAGGACCTTTGCCGAGGAGGTCGCCTCACCGTCCATGGAGCTAGACTCTGCGCAGATCGCGCGCGCCAAGTCGCGACTTTCTGATCCGGCCGAGCTGCGCCGTCGCATAGACCGCATCCTTGACTCAAAGTTCGTGACGATGACACTCCCCGTCCTCAACGCGCTCTATGACTCGGCCTCTGCAGCCGGCGCGTCGGTGGGCTCGCGCCGCGAGATAGTCGAGGGGCACATTATCGCAATAGACCTCAGCGAGCCGATGGACCGCATAGTTGACCGTGATGAGGACCTCGAGTTCCTCGATGACTATCGCCTGATGAACCCGCACATACTCGCAACGGCGCGCTCGATGATAGCTAGCGGCGGCGAGGGGGTGCTCGAGTCATTCGAGTCCGGCTTTGCCGACGCGCGCGCCGGCCAGGCAGTAGATGAGCGCATCCAGGCGGATCCGCTGCGCGCGACGGCTGCAGACATGGAGGTGTCGTACAAAAAGTACCGCGCCGTCATGGGGACCGCCGGCAGGAACATGGCCGCCGGCGACGGCGCAATTGGCCAGGCGTTCTATGACGGCATGGCCCACGCGTCTGAGTGCGTCGGGTGCGGCAACGAGCTAGAGGACTCGGTCTCGCGCGGCTCGCTAAAGGTCCCGTCGTGGGCGCTCTTTGAGGCCCTCGGCGCCGGCAATGCCGCTGTCGGCCTGCGCAAGACGCGCGAGCGTGAGGAGGGATACATGGCGCGCGCGCGAGACGCCCTCGAGTCGCTTCCGGCGGGCACGACTAACGTCGAGTTCCTCGAGTTTCTGTTCCTGACGATCGACCACTATGGCCTGTTCTGGCACGCGCGCGCCGGCGCGATGGCCGACACGTTTGATCTCGCGCTGGAGAGGATGCGAAAATGATGTGGTCAGAGTCGCACAGGCCAAAGTCAATAGAGTCGATGATCGGAAACGAAAAGGTTCGCGCCGAGCTCGTGACATGGCTTGCGAGATGGAAGGTCGGCACGCGCGCAGCGCTCCTCGTGGGCCCGCCGGGCACGGGCAAGACGACGCTTGCCGGACTAGTCGCCGAGAGGTTTGGCTATGAGCTAGTCGGCATCAACGCAAGTGACACGCGAACGCGGTCCAGCCTGACGGCACTCCTTGAGCCGATCATGGGGACCAGGGGAAGCCTTGAGAGAAGGACGCTCGTCTTTATCGACGAGGTCGACGGGATACACGGGCGCTCTGACTATGGCGGGGCCGACGCGCTTGTGAAAATTCTAAAGGAGCCGACAGTGCCCGTGATACTTGCCGCAAACTCTGACTCTACGGACAAGATGCGCAACATTGCCAAGGCCTCCACTGTAATGCGCCTCGGCCCGCTCCCGCCGCGCCTCATGCGCATATACCTAGAGGACGTGATTCGCCAAGAGGGCGCGCGCATCGGTCCGGGCTCCATAGTGCAGATTCTGGCTAGGTCTCGCGGGGACATTCGCACAATGTTCAACCTAGCGCAGGCACTAGCGCAGGGATACAATCCGGACATGTCGCACGAGGGCGGAATACTGTCCTCTGAGGAGGCAGTCACGGCGTTCTTTGGCGCAAAGACGCGCCATGACGCGCGCCTTGCCCTAGAGTCCATGCGCGGTGACCCACGAGAAAAGATAGGCGCGCTCTATTCTAGCGTGGTCTCGGCAAGCTCGCTGCCCCTGGCAAAGGCCGCGAGCCTCATGCGCGCGATATCAGATGCTGACATGCTCCATGGGAGGATAATGAGGACGCAGCAGTGGCGCATATTGCGATACCTAAACTCCACACTGGCGATGGGACACGAGCCAGGACTCGGCGTTGCGTACTCGAAATATGGCATCTCTTGGCCGCTGCTAAACCGCATACGCTGGGACGGCAGCGCGATAAGGGCATTTGCGCGATCTGCGGCTCCCGCGCTCCACTCCTCGTCATCGGACTTTTCCTCGCTGCACCTGCCCTATATCGCCGCGTGCGTAAAGTCTGGTGCGATACCGATTGAGGCCATTGACGAGGATCACCGCGCCATAGTGGAAAAGGAGGTTGAGAGGGTGCGATGAGCTGGCGCAAGATACCGATGAAGTTCGCCGGCAAGTGCGCCGAGTGCGGGGCGGACATTGCGGTGGGCACGTCAGTCATGTGGCTAAAGGGCGAGGGCGTAAAGCATCCCGAGTGCGTGGCCGGCGCGCCAAGGATACAGTGCATTGTGTGCGGCAGGCCTGCGGGATGCGCCGAGTGCGAGTCTCGCGATGACTGTGACCTAGCGCGCGTGTCACAGATGTGCATATGCAGGACGTGCGCCGAGGAGGACGCGCTGGCAAAGTATGGTGCTGCCGTGCTCAAAAAGTTCACAATCCTAAACCCGTCGCGCACCGTGGGCCAGTCCACGCTCGCGTGATGCCGCACCCCCACCGTCCTGGCCCTGATGGGCACAATGCCGGCTCCTTTGGACATGGCGGCCACGGCATGCGGCCTGCCCTGAGATGCCCGTGTGGGGCCATCACAGGGACTGCGCATGGCCTCCCGGCCATCAAGGTTTAAAATCGGGCTGCGGCGGGCAGGCCGCATTGGCCGACAAGGACAAGGATGACAAGAAGGCCGGATCGGGGGACGGCGCGGCTTGCAAAAACCCGCCCAAGGCCGACGAAAAGCCGGCAGCCGACGACGCTCCGGAGGCAAAGGGCGCAGACGCGCCTGCCGGAGAGACGCCTGACGTGCCTGCAAAGGTCGAGGAGCCCGAGGCCGAGCCAGAGCCCGAGCCACGCGTGTACACGCCTGAGGAGATTGAGGAGATTTCCAGGAATGTAGAGTCATACAGGGACAACACGCCAGCATACGTGCCAAAGCACGTCCTGAGCCCCGAGTTCGGGGGCATGAGCAACTATGAGAACAGCATTGACGAGTTTAGGGGCCAAAAGAGGGCCGAGCTTGAGCGCCTCATGGCCGATCCTGACGCCTCAGGAGGCGATCGTGCGGCCGCCGAGGATGGCCTCCGGACGCTTGACCACCTGTATGAGAACTATCACCTAGGCATGAACGTCTTTAGGACCGCCAAGGGCGGCCGCTCAAAGCTCAGGGAATGAGCGTCGGCCCGCCTGCCTAAATTAATATATGCTGCCTAGGGCGCGCGCCACGCACGCAATGCATTCTGAAAAGATGGACACGCTGGCACGCCACACGCGACAGGCCAATGAGGGCGGGGGGCCTGATCGCATACGCGCACAGCACGACAAGGGCAAGCTGACGGCCAGGGAGAGGATAGACCTCCTCCTCGATGAGGGCTCGTTCTTTGAGATCGATGCCCTCGTCACGCACCACTATCACGAGTTTGACATGCAAAAGAAAAAGTTCGCCGGTGATGGCGTCGTCGGCGGGTATGGGACGGTCCTGGGGCGCAAGACCTTTGTCTTTGCGTACGACTTTACGATCCTCGGCGGGACGCTGAGCCAGATGGGCGCCAAAAAGATAACAAAGCTCATGCGCCACGCCGTCGACGTCGGCTGCCCCATAGTGGGCATCATGGACTCTGGCGGCGCGCGAATACAGGAGGGCATAATGAGCCTTGACGGGTTTGCCGACATCTTTTACCACAACCGCATGGCCTCTGGCGTCATTCCGCAGATAACTGCGAGCATTGGGCCGTCAGCCGGCGGCTCGGTCTACTCTCCGGCGATGACTGACTTTGTCGTCATGGTCAAAAAGACGGCGACCATGTTTGTGACCGGACCGGACGTGGTCAAGACGGTCCTCGGCGAGGAGATTAGCGCTGAAAAGCTCGGCGGGGCCGACTCGCACGGGACGAGGAGCGGCGTTGCGCACTTTGTCGCGGCCAACGAGTACGAGTGCATGGAGCGCATACGCGAGCTTCTCGCGTTCCTGCCGCAGAACAATGCTGCGGATCCGCCGCGCCTAAAGCCGTCTGATGACGCAGCGCGCACCGACAATGCGCTAGTCTCTGTCCTGCCCGAGGACATGCAGACACCATATGACATGAAGGAGATAATCCGCTCGATCATCGACAACCACGAGTTCCTCGAGGTTCACGAGGGCTTTGCGCAGAACATCATCGTCGGGTACGCGCGCATGGACGGGCGAAGCGTTGGCATTGTCGCAAACCAGCCGATGGTCCTCGCCGGCGCGCTTGACATAAACTCGTCATCAAAGGCATCGCGCTTTATCCGCTTTTGCGACGCGTTCAACATACCGATCATCACACTTGTGGACACGCCCGGCTATATGCCGGGCTCAGACCAGGAGCACAACGGAATCATACGCCACGGGAGCAAGCTCCTCTATGCGTACTGTGAGGCGACTGTCCCAAAGGTCACGCTCGTTGTGGGCAAGGCGTACGGCGGGGCGTACATCGCCATGGGCAGCAAGAACCTCGGGACCGACGTCAACTATGCGTGGCCCACTGCGCGCTGCGCGGTCCTCGGGGCCGATGCCGCCGTGAGGATCATGAACCGCAAGGACCTTGCCGCTTCTGACTCACCTGATGAGCTAAAGTCGCGCCTGACTGCCGAGTTTGCCGAAAAGTTCGACAACCCCTACAGGGCCGCCTCGCACGGCACGATAGATGCCGTTATCGACCCCGCCATGACGCGCGCGTCGATCATCTCTGCCCTTGACATGCTATCTGACAAGCGCAAGTCGCATGTGCCTCGAAAGCACGGGAACATTAACCTGTGATCTGCCATGATTGAAAAGGTTCTCATAGCAAACAGGGGCGAGATAGCGCTGCGAGTCATGCGGACGTGCCGCGCACTAGGAATAGCGACAGTCGCAGTATATTCTGATGAGGACCGCAACTCGCTCCACGTCAAAAAGGCCGACGAGGCGCACCACATTGGCGCTGCCGCGCCGTCTAGCAGCTATCTAAACCAGGACAGCGTGATGGCCGCAGTCGCCGCATCTGGCGCCGATGCGGTCCATCCGGGATATGGGTTCCTCTCAGAGAATTATGACTTTGCGGGCAGGTGCGAAAAGGAGAACATTACGTTCATTGGCCCGAGCGCGCAGTCAATGTCGCTGTGCGGCGACAAGATGAAGTGCAAGGCCGCCATGGAAAAGGCGGGCGTGCCGACGGTTCCCGGCAGCTTGGGACTAGTCGCCGACGTTGATGAGGCGCTCTCGGTCGCAAACGACATCGGGTACCCAGTCCTCCTAAAGTCCGTCTATGGCGGCGGCGGGCGCGGCATACGCCTGTGCGGAAGCGACGCCGAGCTGCGCGAGAACTTTGACTCTGTGACTGGCGAGTCGATGGCCGCCTTTGGCAAGTCCGCAATACTAGTCGAAAAGTTCCTCGAAAAGATCAGGCATATAGAGTTCCAGCTCGCATGCGACACGCACGGCGTGTCTGCGCACATCTTTGAGCGCGAGTGCTCCATACAGCGAAGGAACCAAAAGCTGATCGAGATGTCACCCTCGCCCGTAGTTGACGCCGAGACGCGCGAGCGAATCGGCGCGCTAGCCGCAAAGGCGGCGTCTGCTGTTGGGTACACAAACCTCGGGACCGCCGAGTTTCTCCGACTCGATGACGGGACGTTCTACTTTATAGAGATAAACGCGCGGCTCCAGGTCGAGCATCCGGTGACGGAGCTAGTCTCGGGCATGGACCTCGTAAAGATGCAGCTAGACATAGCCAACGGCGAGCCGCTGCCCTTTAAACCCGGCTCCATATCGCCTAACGGGTGCGCGATCGAGTGCAGGATAAACGCCGAGGACACGTTTATGGACTTTGCGCCCTCAACAGGCCCAGTACCGCACGTTGAGATTCCGGCCGGTCCGGGCGTGCGCTGCGACACGTACCTCTTTCCGGGCTGCACGGTCTCGCCGTACTATGACTCGCTCATGGCAAAGCTGTGCACGTGGGGCCAGGACACGCCCGAGGCCACGCGACGCATGCTCGCGGCCCTTGACTCCTTTGACATACACGGCGTCGAGACGTCAATACCGCTATACCGGACAATTCTGCGCTCTGCAGAGTTTGCGCGCGGCGACCTGTCGACTGACTTTTTGTCGCGCTATGGGATCATAGAGCGCCTTAGGGCCGACATTGCCGATGAGACGAAAAGCCTCGCCGACGCGGCCCTTGCGGCCGCTGCGATGCGCCAAGAGCACGTGGTGCGCGCAGTCGAGGGCGGGGCTGCCGCACAGCCGCGGTGGCGCGGGAGGCCGGGCCAGCAATGAGGTACAGGATTGGCGGCATTGACGGCGAGCGCGAGTGCTCGATTGCCGGCAGTGCCGGTGCTGGCGAGTATGTCGTGCGCATTGACGGCAAGGATCGGCTCTTGCGCGTCGTCTCGTCTGACTCGCGCGGCATGGACTTTATGCTCGATGACGTGCCGCACCGCGTCGCGTATTTCCCCGGCGAGGCCCTTGAGACACGGATGATCCTTGATGGCCGGCAGGTGAGCGCGTTTCGCCACACGGGCCTTGATGACATTGTCTACATGAACTCTGGGCGCTCCGAGGCCGCCGGCGGCGGGACGCTAAAGAGCCAGATCCCCGGCAAGGTCGTCTCTGTCGCAGTCAGCGCCGGCGATGACGTTGCCGAAGGCGACACGATATGCACGCTAGAGTCGATGAAGATGCAAGTCGGCATAAAGTCGGCAAAGGCAGGCAAGGTCTCATCTATTGCGATAAAGACCGGTGACATTGTGGCCAAGGGCGACACAGTCGCCGAGATATCCTAGGATTTCACATAGTCGAGAATCTCGGCATAGTTGGGCTCGACTAGCGGGTCATCAGACACCCACGCATAGCCGACTGTGCCGTCCTCGTTAATGACAAAGACTGAGCGCTTTGCGGCATTGTAGCCCTTTATGTGCAAGAGGTCCTCCATGAGCACGCCGTACTCGCGTATGGCGCGGCTGTTGTGGTCGGAGAGAACCGGAAAGTTGAGCGAGTGCGCCTGCGCAAAGGCCTTGTTCGCAAACGGCCCGTCGTTGCTTATCGCGACTACCTTTGCGCCTGCTGACTTTATGTCATCCCACGAGTCGCGAAACGAGCAGAGCTCCTTTTCGCAGACCGGCGAGCTTGCAGCCACAATGAACGAGAGGACGACCTTGCCGCCGCCGTCCCTGAGGCCGGCGAGCGTGACGGGCTTTAGGTCAGTGTCGTGGAGCTCAAAGTCCGGCGCCCTCTGACCCACCTGGATTGCCATTATGAGACGCGTGGGCTGTGCTTGACCTATTAAGTGTGGCTCTCTGCCCAGAATCGGATCCCTGGGTTCGCCTGTGGCGCGGCGGGTTTCTCCGCACATGTGCTAATTTGGCCAAATGGGTCGTGGGGTCGCTGACCTCATACACAATTTATGCAATAATGCCTATAAATGGGGCAGAAATCGAGGCGGAGCGTGAAAACTTCAAGGTCTTCCAACGGTGAGGCGCATAATCTTGATTCTCGCTTGTGCTTCAAATGCCCGGCGGCAGATGACCCGCCCTACACCACAAGAACCACCAGGATCAGTAAAAATGACCCGAGCTCTCGCAGCATAACGACTACCGTCATCCCCCCGTTAGCTAATCGAACGGGACTAAAACCCAGAGACCTGCTTAAATGGCAGCTCGTACCAGAATCCCCGTCACCATGTGACATGATTGCTTGGTATCAAAAAGATGATTGGGCATCGGGCAAGGCCGGAATAGGCGTGCACATGACACACACTAAATTTAATGAAATCAAGTCGAATAATATCTTGCTTGCCACACTCACACTGCGACTTTTTATATTTCTGACAGCATATTGGAGGAATATGAATGACGCATAAATACAAAACAATCGTTATGGATCCACCTTGGAGAATTACAACAACAGGGCCAAATTCAAAACCGTGTAGAGGAAAGATCAAAAGACGTTTATCGTATCAAACAATGTCAAATAAAGAAATAGAGGCATTCCCCATTGAGGATTTTGCGCATAAGCAATGCAATTTATTTATTTGGACAATACAAAGTAGACTACCGTTTACAACACAATTGATTCAAAAATGGGGCTTCAAGTATTATTGTACGATGACATGGATCAAAAATTCTGGGATTACCATGCAAGGAGTCTTTAGGAATAGTGAGTTTGTTGTCTTTGGATACCGTGGAGATTTTAGCATTCCATTTACAGGTACAGCCATGCCCACAGCATTTAATGGAAAGACGGGCATTCATTCCGAAAAACCATCTGAATTTTATGAAATTATACGATCAAAAACTAGTTCACCCCGAATCGATTTATTTGCACGAAAAAGACACACGGGATTTGTTGCATGGGGGGATCAGATAGAAAAATTAACTCAACAGATTTTGATACGTTGATTAATTAAAACAAAATCCCGTAATATATCGATTAATTGGATCATCATGTGTGGCTAACAAAAAAACCCTGGTGCAGGATCAGGCACGGGAAGAACAGATGATTAGCATGCTGGGCCTGATAAAGAATGAAAGTCGTATGGGGCATGACGCAGAGGATGAACATGGGCACTTGTTTGAATTAAAGTCAACTACCAAAAATAATTTTGCTACTGGAAGAGATGTTTCTATACAAATGATCACAAAATGGAAACCTAGACATTGGATATTTGCGAGCGGCGAAAATTATGCCAGTGGATTTAAGATCAAATCAATGTATTATTGTTCACCACAAATGATGGAAAAACAACTTGATAGCATGATTAAAAAATTTAAGCCTGATCTACAAATACTTGAACTAGTCGTGAATAATGTCAAAGAAATATTAGACCCAAACCAACTTAAACGATTGGAATACCTGCTTAATCGTGGAATGACTTACAACAATCCGCATATTAGACTGACGTATGTGAGAGACAATGGAATTAAAATTAATTTACAAGACCCGAAGAATAGCTTTAAAGAGATAGTGCAAAAGTATAATTTGTGATCTAACAAGCTATTGATGATCTCGTGATCTTGGATCATAAGTGTGTTCACTAGAATCAACAACCTGGGGAGGATCGCGAATGAGCAAGATTGTACAATAGATCGACTAATCGTGCCTCGTCTGTCTGCAGGTGGTCATGGGACAACGATCGTGTGAGCCGATCACACAGCAGCCGAGCCCATGCATGTCGTTTTGGCCATGGTGATCACAAGTCGCCTCACACTCGAGGACTGCCTGTGGCCGCAACCGTCCCGGCAACCTGTCTTGCCCAACGCACATGTGAAATGGCGGGACATGCTGGAAAACATCGCAATGGTCGCAAGGCGCATATTTTGACCAAACTGCCGTCTCTGGGGCATTCTCACTTTTGGGGCCGCGAACCGCCGAAATCGGGACAGAAATGGCTGCAGGACTTGTAGAGTTGAACGGGGCTGGCAGTTCCGCCTAAGCAGGACCACCAGTCCCTAGGCACTGGCATCTGCGTGCTTCCTGCCTGATACAGGCTTGCATTGACATGCCATTTAGCCCTTTATCGTGATCCCCGCGTGTGCCTTGTACAAAAAGTAGGAGCGGGGGCAAGATGGCTTGATCCCGGTGGGACCTGTGCCCATGATCGGGCCAGACGGCCATGCGCCTGCGGGAACTGCCCCGGTGGCAGGGCTGCCAGAACAGGGACATGATCGCCTGCCAGGGCCCAGGACGCGCAAATTAGTCGTGGCTCACGCGCAAAAACCTGATCGCAGCAGACAGGGGCCGCAGTGGGCGCCACATTGCCCTGTGGGTGCCCACACCGCCAAGCCAGCCGTGAAATCCGAGTAGCTTTTTATACCAATATTCAAGGCACGCTGCCACGTTGGTCGGCGAGGCCGCTTCCACATATAGCCCGATACTGCTAATGTTCGGCTTTGCAGTTGCCGCGACTGCCCCCGCACTCCTCATATCGCGCATGATCTCGCCTAGGCGCCACTCGACGCCAGTAAAGTTCCTGCCCATGGAGTGCGGCCAGGTCCCAAAGGGCGAGGGCCGCACGCACTTCATGATGCAGTATTACGCGTATATCCTCATGTTCGTCGTCTTTGACGTCGTGGCCATATTCCTCTACGCGTGGGGCAGCGCGCTCCTCGAGCTCCCGCGCGAGGCGACGATCCCGATAATCGTGTTCCTCGGAATCATGTTTGCAGCCATGGCCTTTGCGCTACACCAGTCAGGGAGGCGCAACATCTGGTGATCTCGGAGGCGATGTGGCATTGATGAAAGAGCTCCTCACGCCGCATACGGCAAACGTCTTTGTCGGCAAGCTCGGAGACATGCTTGAAAAGGCAGTCGACAAGCCACTCGGCTATGCGATAAACTGGGGCCGCATATGGTCACTCTGGCCTGTCCATATCGAGACTGCGTGCTGTAGCGTCGAGTTTGGCGCAGCGTCAGGCCCGCGATATGACGTTGAGCGATTTGGGATCATTGAGGCATTTGGCTCGCTTCGCCAGTGCGACCTCGTCGTGGTCCAGGGGACGATAACGCGAAAGATGGCCCCGCGCCTGCGCCTCGTCTATGACCAGATGCCCGAGCCAAAGTATGTCATTGCGATGGGCGCGTGCGCCATAACGGGCGGCCTTTACTTTGACTCGTACAATGTGCTGCCCGGCATCGACGGCGTACTTCCGGTAGACGTGTACGTTCCGGGATGCCCTCCGCGTCCAGAGACGCTCATACAGGGATGCATGCTATTGCAGGAAAAGATCAAGAGGATGAAGGCCAGGAAGCACGTGTGATGGCAGACAAGGACGTGCCGGCCCCGTCCGGCGACACTGGAGATGGCGCAAAGGATGTCGCAAAGTCCGATGACGTCGCGCTGCCAGAGCTTGACATGACGCTTCGCTCAAGGATCGAGTCAACGTTCGGCGATCGCGCAAGCGTCGCATTTGCGAGGCCGGGCCGTATTCAGCTTGACGTGTCTGGCAGCGACATTGTAGAGCTGGCGCGCTTTGCGCGCGACGAGCTAGGGTTTGACCACGCCGAGTCAGTCACAGGAGTCGACCGGCCATCTGACGGGCAGATAGAGGTCGTGTACCATCTCGGCTCGTACACGCGCCCTGACCTTGCCGGATACGTCATGGCGATATCGACGCGCGCCCCGCGCGAGGAGGTCCCGTCGCCCGGCGAGGACTCTACGCGCCTTCCGAGCCTGCGAGGCGTGTTCTATAGCGTAGAGTTCCACGAGCGCGAGGCCTTTGAGATGCTAGGAGTATACTTTGAGGGCCATCCTGACAACCGCCGCCTCCTCCTTCCGGAGGACTGGGCAGACATGCCACCGATGCGCAAGGACTTTGCGATAAAGGGGAGATGACCATGGAGGAGAGGCTCACGGTTCCGGCAATGGCGCAGCTTCCGCCGGGCCTTGCGCTCCAAAAGGTCGATGAGCGAATCATGACGCTCAACGTCGGCCCGCAGCACCCCGGCTCGGGCCACATGAGGATAATCGTGCAGATCGACGGCGACAAGATCGTCGCGTGCGACCCCGATCCCGGCTATGTGCACAGGGGCGAGGAAAAGATGGCCGAGTACCGAAACTATGTGCAAAACATACCGCACCTCGAGAGGCCCGTGATACACGACTCTTGCAACATACTCTACCCGTACTGCCTTGCCACCGAGGAGATACTCGGTGTGGAGGTCTCTGAGCGCGCGCAGCACGTGCGCGTCATTGCCGCCGAGCTGAACCGCTGCGTCTACACGCTGTACTGGCTTGCGATATACGGGATATTCCTTGGGCACTCTACGATGTTCATGTGGCCCACGGGGGATCGCGAGCTCCTCATCGACCTACTCGAAAAGATGACCGGCGCGCGCGTGACGCACGCGTACTTTGTGCCCGGCGGCGTGCGCAACGACGTGCCGGCAAACTTTGAGGACGTCTGCCTGCGGCAGGTCGACTATTTTGAAAAGCGCATACGCGAGTACGCCGCAATATTCTATGACAACCCCATACTCATCTCTAGGACACGCGATGCGGGCAAGCTCTCGCGCTCTGATGCCATTGCCCTTGGCACGACGGGCTCTGTCCTGCGCGCTAGCGGGGTCGACTATGACATCCGCAAAAAGGAGCCATACGACTGTTATGACTCGCTTGACTTTGAGACGAACACGATGAGCGCAGGCGACGCGTACGCGCGCTCGCGCGTGCCGTGGCTTGACATGCTGGAGAGCTGCCGCATCATACGCGATGCGCTCGCAAAGATGCCAAAGTCCGGCTCTGTGCGCGTAAAGCTAAAGCCAAACCCAAAGGGTCCGGAAATGGTCTCCTACAAGAGGGTCGAGTCCGGCCGCGGCTCACTCGGATGCTATGTCATCTCTGATGGCAAGCCCGAGCCGTACCGCGTAAAGATGAGCGTCGGCTCGTTCAGGAACCTCATCGCGCTGCCGTACCTGCTAAAGGGCGAAAAGCTCGGCAACATGCCTGCCGTGTACTGGAGCCTAAACTACTGGCCAGTGGAGGCTGACCGCTAATGTCCGTCATCGCCCCGCGCTTCAAGTTTAGCGAGTTTGTAAAGTCGATACTTGAGAACGTGTTTTGGATCATAATCATACTCACGCTAGTCGGCCTCCCACTTGCGATGATTGCGCTATTTTACGTGGACTTGCCGGTGATCGACGGCTCGCTAGTCACGCCGTTTCTTGTTCTGACGTGGCTCTCGCATCCAGAGCTTGCGCTCCCGCTCCTAAAGTCGTTTCTCACATCAGACGCGTTTCGCATACTGGCGTTTCCGGGCTTTGGGTTCGCCGCGCTCGTTGCGGCCGGCACGATCTTTGTCGAGCGCAAGATGCTCGCAAAGCTGCAGCTTCGAGTCGGCCCATTTTACTGCGGCAAGATAGAGGGCCTCTTGCAGCTGGCCGGTGATGGCCTAAAGCTGATATCAAAGGAGATAATCATTCCCGCAAAGGCTGACAAGCCGCTCTTTATCGTGGGCCCGCTCCTCTTTGTGGGGACAGCAGCCGCATTCGTCGCGCTCATACCCGTCGCGCCGGGCTGGGTCGTCGCAGACGTCGACGTTGGCCTCCTTGCCGTGTTTGCGATAATCGGGTTCTTTCCCATAATCACGGTCCTCTCGGCATGGTCGGCGAACTCTAAATTCCCGTTCATCGGCGGCATACGCGCGCTCTACCAGATGGTCTCCTTTGAGATACCGCTCATACTCTCGTGCCTCGGCGTCGTCCTCCTGACTGGCACGCTAAACCTGACGGAGATAGCCCAGAGCCAGGGCGTCATACCGTGGATCGTCCTCATGCCAATAGGGGCGATCGTCTTTTTTGTGTGCATGCTCGCCGAGCTCGAGCGCATCCCCTTTGACCTCCCCGAGGCAGAAAGCGAGATAGTCGCCGGATGGCTCACCGAGTTCTCTGGCATGATGTACGGCCTGGTGCAGTTAGGCTCGTACGTAAAGCTCTATGCGTTCTCTGGCCTCTTTGTGGTCCTGTTTCTTGGGGGCTGGAGCGGCCCGTCGTTCTGGCCGCCGCTTGAGGAGTCACTCCTGCAGTCAGGCCAGACGATAGGCCCGATAAAGCTGCAGTTGCCCGGCCTGCCGCTATTCTCACAAGAGTTTTTTAGCGCCGTGATATGGTTTGTCCTAAAGACGATGGGCGTGATATTCTTTGTCCTGCTGCCTCGCGGCGTGTTTCCGCGAATAAGGATTGACATGCTCCTGAAAATAGGGTGGTACAAGCTAATCGCGATGGCCTTTGTCAACATCTTTATCGCCCTCGGCCTAGTCTATGCAGGCGTGGTCGGTCCAGGAGGGATATTCTAATGGGCACGGCAGCCGGCATCATACGCGCGCTAAACTCTGGCGCAAAGCACCTCGCCGTAAAGAGGTTTACGCTGCGATATCCTGAGGAAAAGCTAAAGTTCGTCGGTGACGGGTACCAGTTTGACCCGGCGTCCGGGGCCGGCATTGCCGGATACAAGGGGCGCCATATGCTCTTTCACGACAAGTGCACGGGGTGCCAGCTCTGCTCGATCGCATGCGAGGGGATTGCCGAGGCGATATCGATGGTAAAGGTTGCCGAGGACTGGAAGCACAACAAAAAGTCGATAATGCCGCAGATAGACTATGGCAAGTGCGTCTTTTGCGGCCTGTGCGTGGATGCGTGCCCGTTCTATGCGCTATACATGACAAACGACTATGAGCTCTCATCGTTCACAAAGGAGGGCCTAATCTACACGCCCGGCCAGCTCGCCGTAAAGCCAAACGTCGCGCAGGACTCGGCGATAGTCATAGGCAACAGGGGTGCGACACATGGCTGATGCGACATTCCTTGCGCTCGCCGTGCTCACGATAGCGTCTGCGATCGCGGCCCTCGAGCTGCGCTCGCTCATATACGGCGCGATCGCGCTAATGGGGACACTCGGGGGCATTGCGGGCCTCTTTTTGCTCCTCGACTCGCCATTTGTGGCAATGTTCCAGATAGCAGTCTACGTCGGCTCGATAGCGGTCCTCATACTGTTCACGGTAATGCTCGTGCGGCGCGAGCTCATATTCACAAAGGTCGAGGACACGCGCAGGCGCTGGGCCGGAATCGGCCTCATGCTCGTGGCGATGACCTCACTTGGCGCAGTTATCGTGTCATCTGGCATCTCGGAGATCACGACAGACGAGCCTGCAGTCGACTTTAGGGAGATCGGGGCCGACTTTTTGCTAAAGTACTGGCCGGCCCTCATACTCATGGGCCTGGTTCTGGCCGGTGCGGTGACGGGGGCAATGACGCTCGCAAGGAGGGAGGATACAGAGGATGACCAACGAGCTGATTGACTTTGCGCTCGTCTCCGTCGCACTCTTGTGCGTCGGCATATACGGCCTGGCCGTAAAGCGCAATGCGCTGCGCATGCTATTTGCAGTCGAGATTGTCGTAAATGCGGCCAACCTCAACCTCGTCGCGTTTGCGCGCTTTGTGCCAGACAGCGCGGGGCAGACGCTTGCGCTCTTTTCGATAGCAGTTGCCGCCGCCGAGGTCGCCGTAGGCCTCGCGCTAGTCATAGTGGCATACAGGATGTACCGCGATATCGACGTCGCAAAGTTTGGGGCACTGAGGGGATAGAATGGACCACATGCTCCTCCAGGCCGTCTTTATCCCGCTCCTCCTCTCGCCTGCCGCATATCTCATCGGGAGGCGCTACGGGATGGCCACAGTGACGTGGTTCTCGTTTGCCGTCCTCGCATACTGTGCCATCCTCGTCGTGCTCGGATCGCTTGACGGCGGAACCGAGGAGCGCTATGCGTGGACAGAGATGTTCGGCGAGTTTGGCCTTGTCCTAGACGGCCTCGCCTCGCCGTTTGCCATAATGATATACGCGCTATCGGCGATACTTGCGATCTATTCGCGGCCCTACATGGAGCACAAGTTCGCCGAGCAGTACAGGGAGGTCCACGGCGAGGGCTCGCAGGTGGGTCTCACCGAGTATGTGAGCGCAAAGTCAGGCACATACCACGCGCTCTATCTCGTCTTTGCGATGGGCATGCTCGGGACTGTCCTTGCGACCAACCTGATACAGTTTTACGTCTTTTTCGAAGTCATGCTCATACCGGGCTTTTTCCTCATTGCGTTCTGGGGCGACGGGCCGCGCCGCAGGATTGCGCTAATGTTCTTCTTTTGGACGCACGTCGGCGCAGTCGTCCTCCTCCTTGGCTTTCTGGCAATCGGCCTGTCAGCCGGCACGTTTGACTTTGCCGGAATCGCCGCCGCATCACTTGATCCGGAGATTATACTCGTCGCCGCAATCGCCATCGCCATTGGCCTCGGCGTAAAGCTTGCCGCATTCATGTTCCACATTTGGCTGCCCTGGGTCCACGGTGCGGCACCAACGCCGATAAGCGCACTCCTCTCGCCGGTCATGATCGGCATCGGCGCGTATGGCATATTCAGGCTAATCATGGAGCTCCTGCCGGCAGCCTTTGCCGAGCTGTCAGTCTGGTTTCACGTTTGGGGCCTTGTGACGATGATATACGGCGGCGCCATGGCGCTCATGCAGGATGACCTAAAGCGCCTCCTCGCATACTCTAGCATAAGCCAGATGGGATACCTTCTCTTTGGCATAGGCTCGCAGTCGGTCCTGGGCCACTCAGGCGCCGAGATGATGTACGTCACGCACGCGCTCGGCAAGGGCATCCTCTTCATGATGGCCGGAGTGATCATCGTAAGGGTGGGGACGCGGAGCATATCGGGCCTCGGGGGCCTGGCAAGCCGCATGCCGATAACTGCAGTCTGCGCCGTCATTGGCGCCCTCACCATCGCCGGCGTGCCGCCGACTAGCGGCTTTATGGGAGAGTGGCTCGTCTTTTATGGCGCGCTAGAGACTGCAGTCGAGGAGGGCAGCACGCTGCGCTATGTGACATTTGGCCTGGGTCTCGTGGCCACTGCGCTCACAATGTCATACATGCTCTGGATGCTAAAGCGCGTCTTCTTTGGCAAGCTGCCCGAAAAGCTCGCAAAGACAAAGGAGGCCGGCTGGCACATGCTTGCCCCCATGATGGTCCTCGCCGGCTTTACGGTGGTCCTTGGGATATATCCTGATATATTCCTCGAGCAGATCGTCCCATACATGTCTGGCATCGCCGGCGTCGAGTCCCTCGGTCCGGGCAGCGCGACGGCACTAATGGATGTGCTTCCGGCAACAGTGCCGGCGGAGGCGCACTAGATGGCCGAGATGTTTGAAGGCGCCGGCCTTGTCGCATGGCTCGTCTGGATTGTGCCATTCGCCGCGGCCCTCATCATGCCGGCCCTGAGCAGGTGGCGCGGGCGCGTGCCAGGCTGGGCCGCGATCGCCGGTGCTGCCGCAAGCGCGCTCCTTGCGGCCTCGATGCTACCCGGCGCCCTCTCTGGTGCGGAGGTTCACGCGCAGACTAGCTGGATATCGGCGATCGGCCTCGAGGCCGGCGTTCTTGCGGATCCACTCGCCGTGATCATGGCAAACGTCGTTGCGTGGATATCGCTGCTCATCGTCATATACGCCACGGGCTACATGAAGGGCGATCCGAACATTGTGCGATTTTGGTTCTGGATCATGTTCTTTGTGGGCTCGATGCAGCTCATCGTCCTGTCTGATAACCTCCTGCAGATGTTCTTTGGGTGGGAGGGCGTCGGCCTGGCCTCGTACGCGCTAATTGGCTTTTGGTACCGTGACAAGAAAAAGGACCATGTGGGCACCGAGGGGCGCACGGTCTTGGGTCTCCTGGACTATTACTCGCCGACGCACGCCGGCATGAAGGCCTTTGTCATGACAAAGATCGGCGATATCATGATGCTCGCCGGCATGTTCCTCATATTCGCCTTTGCCGGCACGTTTGGCTTTCGCGAGCTAGTCGGTGACACGGCATGGGCCACGGCGATGGACGCACAGGGCCTGCTCGTTCCGGCCTTTGTGCTCCTCTTTGGGGGCGCGATCGGCAAGTCCGCGCAGTTTCCGCTAAACGAGTGGCTTCTTGAGGCAATGACCGGTCCTACTGCAGTGTCTGCGCTAATTCATGCCGCCACGATGGTAAAGGCCGGAGTCTTTCTCGTCGCGCGCCTCGGCCCCATAGTCTTTGCGCTCGGGGCCGCCGGCATCCTCGCCGACCAGTTCTTTGAGGTCATAGCATGGGTCGGCGCAATCACCGCACTCCTCCTTGCGACACAGGGCATGGTAAACCCCGAGATAAAGAAGGTCCTCGCATACTCTACGGGCTCGCAGATAGGCTACATGATGATGGCCTTTGGGGTCGCGGGCCTCTCTGAGCAGTTCGTCGACGGGTACACTGCGGGATTCTACCACCTCATATCGCACGCAATGTTCAAGGCGTCGCTCTTTATGGCCGCCGGCTCGCTCA
The DNA here is from genome assembly GCA_963693095.2 of Cenarchaeum sp. Taxonomy (GTDB): domain Archaea; phylum Thermoproteota; class Nitrososphaeria; order Nitrososphaerales; family Nitrosopumilaceae; genus JAHRAL01. Next base: position 1,120,174 of record OY843768.1, on the reverse strand, counting down.
TTCACGTCGTCGGCTCTAGGTTCATGACTGACATGGGCGGCCTTCGCCGCCACATGCGCAAGACATACGTCTTTGTGTGGGCCGCCGGCCTTGCGCTAATGGGCGCGCCGTTCATCACGACCGGATTCTGGAGCAAGGATGCCATATTTGCGGCAGTCTTTGAGTCTGGCAGCGAGTGGGCACTGCCGATATTTGCCATGGCTGTCCTGACTGCAGTCATCACGGCGTTCTATACGACACGCATGATCGGCATGGTCTTCTTTGGGCCAAAGAGCGAGCACGTCAAGAAACTAGAGTCAGACGGCCATGGAGTCCACGAGGCCCCGCTCTCGATGTGGGTTCCATATGGGATACTTGCGGCAATAACGATCGGCGTGGGCATAATGGGCCTCGCCTTTGAAGAGTCCCTCCACGCGCTGTTTGGCGGGTACCTCGAGGAGTCCTTTGGCATACACGTCTCGCACGGCGAGGAGGCCGCCTCGTCGCTGCCCTGGCCGCTCGCGGGCCTGAATCCGATAGCACTTGGCGCCTCGCTTGCCGCGTTTGCGACTGGCATTGGCCTGGGGTATGCGTTCTATGTCGGGCGATGGATAGACCCCGCACGCTTTGTCGGCTCCAACGCAGTCTTTCGCGGGCTTCATGCGCTGTTTCTCAACAGGTGGTACCTCAATGCGGCCATATACTGGTCATTTGTCGTCGCGCCGCTGTGGCTTGCGCGCGGCGTGTTTAGGTACTTTGAGCGCACGGCGATCGATGCCGGCATGAACGTTGGCCTCGAGAGGGCGGTTCTGTGGACCGCGCGCGTCGTGCAGGGATCGCAGACGGGAATCACACAGTCATATCTTTACGTGTTTGGGGCAGGGCTGCTCTTTGTGGCCCTGATGCTCCTGGTGTAGGTGGGTGTCATGGTGGAACTATTATCGTCTCCGATTGTCATAACGGCGATTCTTGGCGCAGTCGGCGTCGCGCTTCCGGTCATCAATGTCCTTCGCCGCGATGGAGGCTCCAACACGTTCTATGCGGCGATCGCGCTAGGCGCGCTAGTTGCGGCAATATCGTATGTCACCTCGCAGGTCGCAATGGGGACAGTTGCGGCCTCGCAGGTCTTCACGGGTGAAGTTATTGCAGATGACATGCTCGGTGGATTTTTCGCCATCGCGATGCTCATAGTCGCGATCTTCACGACGGTGAGCTCGTTTTCGTACATGCGTGAAAAGCGCTATCCGGCCGTCTATTACTCGCTCATACTCTTGTCGGCTGTCGGCATGGTCATGGTCGCCTATGCCAATGACCTCATAGTCCTCTTTATCGCCTGGGAGCTCATGAGCATACCGACCTATGTCCTTGCCGGATTCAACAAGCGCGACCCGTCATCCAATGAGGCGGCGATAAAGTACTTTATGTTCGGCGCGCTCGCCTCGGCGCTCATAGTCTATGCGATATCGCTTGCGTACGGCCTCACGGGCACGACTGACATCGGCGGTGTCGTCACCGGCCTTGCAGGCCTTGATGCCTCACTCATGCCGCTTGCGCTGCTGTCTGGCGCGCTCTTTGTGGCAGGCTTTGGCTTCAAGATGGGCCTCGTCCCGTTCCACATGTGGCTCCCGGACACGTACGAGGGCTCGCCCCCGCCGATAACGGCACTCCTTGCGGCAGGCACGAAAAAGGCCGGATTTGCAGCCGCAATCCGCGTCGTTATCATCGGCATGGCGGCCCTGAGCGTTGACTGGACGATTGCGCTTGGCATAATTGCGGTCATGACAATGACAGTGGGCAACATTGCGGCGATCATGCAAAAGAGCCTCTCGAGGATGCTTGCGTACTCTAGCATTGGGCATGCCGGATACATTCTCATCGGCCTGGCCGTGGCGCCATACTCGGCGACTGCGCTGCCCGGCTCGCTCCTCCACGTGCTAAACCACGCAGTCATGAAGGGTGCGGCCTTTATCGCCATAGCCGGCACCGTGACTGTCCTTGCAGTCACGCAGATCGACAGGCTGCGCGGCCTCGGGAGGCGCATGCCAATAACTGCGCTCGGCATCGCCATATCGCTCCTTGCGCTAGCCGGCGTGCCGCCGCTGAACGGATTTTGGAGCAAGCTCGTCCTCTTTGGTGCCGCAATCGACGCAGGCGCGACAGTCTCGTGGGCTCCCTGGCTTGCCATTGCCGGAGTGCTAAACAGCGCGCTCTCGCTTGCGTACTATGGGTGGATAATACGCAAGATGTACTTTGAGGACTCTGGTGAGCCCCGCGTGCGCGAGCCTCGCGCGGTGATCGCGGTCCTGGCATTCTCGATAGGCTTTATGGTCGCATTTGGCGTCTATCCTGACCCGCTCATACAGTTCGCGCAGAGCGCCGCACCGGCCGTCGGCCTCATGCCTTGAGCGCAGTAAAGTCGACTAGGCCAGCTAGGCCGTCCCTTGCCTCGCCGGCCGGAAGGGACTCGAGTGCGGCGCGCGCCTTTTGCGCGTACTCGCCTAGCATCGTCTCCATCTTGTCAAATGCGCCGCGTGGGTCAGGGCACTTTTTTATGAGCGCGTTGAATATCTTTTCCTCATTGTTCCAGTCTGCTAGGTCATCGCGTATCTGATACGCGATCCCGATGCTGCGCCCGTACTCGGTGAGGGCCGCGACCTGCGTCTCATCCCCCCCTGCAGTGAGTGCGCCGATCCGCGCGGCGGCCTCAAACGCCGTTGCCGTCTTGAAGCTTATCACCTTGACATAGTCATCAAACGTGATGTCGGCCACTGTGGCAAGCGTGCCCTCGAGGACCTCGCCCTCGCTCATGAGCATCGCCGTCGTTGCCAGGTCGCGCGTGATTCGCGAGTTTCCTATCTTTGATGACATGTTTAGTATCATGCCGAGCACAAAGTCGCCCGTGAGTATGGCCGTGTTGTATCCGTACTTTATGTGAAACGGGTCTAGTGACCTGCGCTGCGACTCGTTGTCGATAATGTCGTCATGTATGACTGACTCTGTGTGCAGGAACTCTACGGCGCACGAGGCCGTGTACGCATCCTCGTCGACGCGCCCGACGCACTCGGCGGCGAGCACGAGTATGAGGGGTCTGATGCGCTTTCCGTCACGTATGGCATAGCGCAGGGGTGCTGCAAACTCGGACTCGGCGTACATTTGGATCTCGGCGTCAAGGGCCGCATTGATCCTCTCAATGTGCGTGCCATATGTTCCAAGGAGGGGGTTTGCCTCCATGCTCGCGCTGCCTGACCCCATGCGCCAGGCGCCACGCCGGCCGTGATTTAAGACTAGCGTGGGGCTGTGAGCGCCGCAAGAGCCGCCGCGGGCAGTGATGTGGTTGGTGCTCCAGTCGGGACTTTCACCCACGCCGTGGAATTTGAACCCGAGATCATCGCCTTGAAAGGGCGATATGCTTGACCGGTCTACACCACTGGAGCCCGTGCGGGCGCGCAGTTCTTTGCTTAAAATAGCTTGTTAGGCCGCAGAATGCGCCTATTGCAGGTCTAGTGAAACGTCGGCGCTCCCGAATGACTCGTCTATCCGGAACGTGTACGACTTTGAGGCGTCATACTCTAGCTGCGTTCCGCCATATCCGATGTTTGGCCCAAAGAGTATGTTAAACTCGCGCGCCTCGCCCGGCCTGATCACGTGCTGGCCGCTCGTAAAGTCAGTCGACGTGTACTTGAACGCACTGGTTCCGTCATGCACGTCATAGCTGCAGATCGACGGGCTCGTGCACGAGAGCGCGACATTGTCGGCCCCGCGCGCGTTTATGGCCATCATCGTGATGTCGAGTATGGGCTGGCTTCCCTGCATGTAAAACGAGTTGCCGTCGGTTCCGAGTCCGGGATAATAGTACGTTATTGGCCCGACCTCATAGATATCCGAGTTTGCCTTGTACCACTCTACTAGTATCCTGTCCTCAATCTCGTTCCTGCAGTCTAGGCGATCGCGCGCCCTCTTGATCTCCTCGCACGCCTCTAGCTCGGCCTCTAGCGCACCTGTTGTGCCATCGGACATGCCCGCGCCCACATTGTCTGCGACTTTGGCATCATCCTGGGCGCCCACGCTGATGATGCCCTTTTCCATGAGAAACTGCAGCGCACCGACGAACGTCGCGTCATCTATCGAGCCGTCGGCCCACCATCCGGCGTTGTTCTTTATCCATGCGGGTATCGAGTCGCCTCCGTCTCCTCCGGCGCTAGTTGGCGGCACCTCTATGATGCCCTCGCCGATGAGAAACTCGATGCCCCCGACGAACGTCGCGTCGTCTATCGAGCCGTCGGCCCACCATCCGGCGTTGTTCTTTACCCATTCGGGTATGTCAGACTGTGCGCCCGCTGCGGCAACGGGAATTGCCACAATTACGCAGAGTATCGCAAGTTTGTTCACGCGGCAACGCGGATTCTACGTTATTTATCTGTGGCGTGAACGACGGGATTGGCCTGTGAGGCACTGTCCTGTGGCCGTCACGCGTTTCGTGCTCGGCTGCAGGCAATCCTGAAAGGGTTAAATCCGGCTCTGCGGGCCGCGCGCGCAGGTTGGCCGAGCCGCGACACCACGCAAAGGTGGGATACTCTATGATTCTAGTTGCCGCCTCGCTTGCAGTCATTGGCATACTACACCTGTCGATCGGCGAGGAGGTTCTCTATGCGGACCAGATACAGCGCGCGCAGACGGCACACTATGAGGGGTGCGTAGAGTCGGAGTTTGGCGAGGGGTGCGAAAAGTACATGCCGTTTGTGACCTTTGAGCGCTGCGTTGCCGAGGGCGACCTCGAGAGCCCCGAGTGCAAGCGCTACACGACGTGGGTAGAGTCTGAGATATTTGAGGAGTGCCGCTCAGAGCGCGACTCTACTAGCGCCGAGTGCGCCAAGTATGCCGGACTCTACTAGTAGCCGCTGAGATAGTCTTCCCAATAGTTTTGCTTTTTTGTGAGGCGGTTCATCTCAAAGAACGCGCCGCCTACAACTCCGGCCTGGTAGAACGTATAGAGATAGACCTCGCTGTCTGCTAGGCTTCCCTGCGTGAGGCTCACTGCGAGCATCATCACAAAGGTGAACGTGCCGACGAACGTAAAGATCATGTTGAGCCTGCCTCCAAGCTTTACGATTCTCCTCGTGGCTGAGGCCATTATGGTCACACTTGAGATTATCAGGAACACGACACCGCCGTTTGCGCTGACAAACTCGCCTGCCCACTCCACTAGGCCATTATCAAGTATGGTCGTGACGGATGGGACACTTCCGCCGTTTATCGCAAAGTTGACCGAGCTGAATATGCCTCCCATGACAAAGATGAACAGGAACACCTTTGTTATCGTGCGCCACAGCGGGCTGCCTCCGGGGTCCCCGCGCATGGCCCGCTCGGTCATTCTCATGCCATAGACGAACCCTATGGCCATCACGGGGACAAACATTGCCGCAATGACGGTGGATGACTCGGCGTTGAGCGCGTTGATTATGGGGTGGAACGTGAGAAACGCGACTATCGAGCTAGTGACGGCGACGACAAACAGGACTAGGTTCGTGTGGCCCATTATGCCCTCGCGTGGCGCGTGCCCCTCCCATGACGTGGCCATTGGCTAGACGCTCGCAGGACGTGATTAAAGGCCAAGACGGCAAATCATTTGTCAAGCTTGTCTATTGTCTTTAGGCCGCTAGGCCTGCGGCCACGGGATCTTGCGGCTTTATGACCTCGCGCATGAGGGCCGTGGCGTACGAGCCGCGCCGCAGCGTGAGGCGAACGGTTCCCCCGTCGGCAGACGCCTCGCGCGGGAGCATCATCGCGGTCCGAAAGCCGCCCTCGGCGGCGGCCTCGCGCATGTCTGGCACCGCAAAGTCCCTCGGCGAGGTGCCCTCCTCGCGCATGATTTCTGCGACGATATCGGCAAACCTCGTCTTTGCATAGTAAGAGTGGCCCATGAGGGGCAGCGCGAGGGCCGGACCGTCTACTGCGCCACATCGGCCAAGCCTCCCGTCCTTGCCATAGCAGACATCGCCGTCTTGCGCGGTGAGGCCCTCGCCGCGCCCTATTGCCTCAGAGAGCGCGCGATTAAAGATGTATGACTGGTATGCCTGCACGTAGAGGCGCCTGATCCCGACAGGTATGGTCCGAATCGCCCCAAGCTCGTCGCCTCCACGCGCAAGGGAGGAGGCGACCCCGCGCTCGATGTCCATGCCCCGTGGCATCTCGCAGATCATCTCGTCGTATGTGGAGCACTCGGCGATCCTGCGCCGCCGCTCGGCGTCCTTGCCGACGCCGTGCGGCGACTCGAAATGCAGTATGGCCTCTGCTGCGCGCTTCCAGTCGCCGGCCACCATGGCGCGCCCTATGACATGGGTGACCGTGTGCGCCGAGCCAAACCTCTGGTACGCATAAAAGTTGGGCACGTCATCCCACTCTGAAAACTCCCCGAGGGTTCCGTCATGCCCGCGAACCTCTATGGCAAAAGAGTTGCCGACCATGTCCCTTGCGCTAAGCGGGCGTGGCGCATACCCGACGGGGGAGAGTGAGACCTCGCCGTCTGCGTACTCGGCGAGGCGCGCAGACCTTGACGTTGCGCACACGTACTGCTCTGTCGTTGCGCGCGCGTCCTTGAGGCCCAGCGCCTTTAGCTTTATTCCCGTCGCGCGGCGCATCCTCTGGAGCGCGTGCGGCGTGTCTACTCCGGCCTTTCTCATGACGTACACGGCATAGCCAGACTCGGCGCCAATGGCCGCCAATGACGCGTCAGAGAGGACCTCGCTTACGGCAAAGTCGCCGACGGCCCCCTTTATCGTCCCGCCGCATCCGGCAAAGGATGTCGCATAAACGGTGATTCCAATGTCCTTGTCAATTCCGGGCGTCACGGCGAGTCCGCATCGCTGCCCTCAGGCGCGTCGTCTCCGCCCTGCGGCTCCACGACTATCTCGATCGGCTCTCCGGCGGCGGCCTCTCCGGGCTCACCGACGACTATCTCGATCGGCTCGCCGGTGCCCTCCTCGACCCCGGGCTCGCCGACGACTATCTCAAAGGGCTCTCCGGCCCCCTCGCCATCCCCGGGCTCGCCGACGACTATCTCAAAGGGCTCTCCGGCAGCAGCCTCGCCATCCTCGCCCTCGATGACTATGGTCAGGTATCTCGTGACTGCAACGTCGTCATCGGCCACCCCGAGGGCCACCTTGTGCGTGCCGGCCCTGGCATCCTCGGCGCGAACCTCGACGGCAATGTCGGCTGTCGCATTGACGGGCAGCCCTGCAGGCTCGCCCTCGACGTCAATGCCGAGGATGTCGTGCAAGTCGACGGCCTCGGCCTCGACGTCGACGCCAAATATGCCGGCAGTGCTCGACATCTCTAGGCTGAGGCCTGCCCCGGCAGTCCCGTTCATCGTGACGCGCAAGATGACTGACTCGGTGGCGTTTGCGCCCATCGTGACTGTCTGCGGCTCGAGCTCGATCTCATAGGGCAGCTCGATCGACGTGTCGATGACCCCAATGTTGTTCTCGACCCACTCGGTGAACCATATCTTGTCCCCGTCAGAGTCAAAGCCCAGGACCTGCGCGATCCCGCACCCAAAGTCGTCCTCCTCGCAGTCGGCCCAGTTTGGGTTCCTCGAGGGTATCGTATACTCTACAAGCCTCTCGGTGAACGGGTCGAGGACGGCCATGCGGTTGCTTGCCTGCTCGTTGAATATGATCCTGCCGAGGTCATCGGTGTCCGCAAAGTATGGCCTGCTTATTGGCTCTATGATCGCCCCTGAGGCGTTTCCATACGAGGCCACGCGCGGGCGCAGCGTCGTGTACTTTGTGTACTCTTCAGAGGACGTGTCAAACCTGTAGAGGTTGCTGCTGTTCGTGTCTGACAGCCATATGCGGTCAAACCCGTCGACTGCGACGCCGTTGATGGTGGGTGCCCCCTCGGGGAGCTCAAAGGTCACGACATAGTCGTCGGCATCTATGTCGATGTCCGTGCTGTTGTCAGGCAGGCTGTTGAACGCGTCGTAATAGTCGCCGACATCAAAGCGCACGAGCGTGCCGCCCTCGCCGTTCTCCCAGTTTGTGTACCACATGTCAAAGGACGAGTCAAAGTCGACCTCGCTCGTTATGCCGAGGCGGTTGGGCGCATCAAGGGTCCAGTAGCCCAGATCGTTGGAGCCGGGAGTGGGATTGAAAAAGCTGATGCGGCCGCCGGTATAGTCGTTTATGACGAGCTGCGTTCCCAGCTCCGTTATCCTGTGCGGGAACGTGTCATCACCCTCGCCATACCTGACGTTGAGGTATGCGCCCTCGTCCACAATGTACTTCCATACCGAGTTTAGGCGATCCTCGGTATACCAGATGCTGCCGTCCTCATAGTGCTTTATGCCCCACATCATCGAGTCAGCCTGTGGCCATGACGGGTTATAGTACTCAAAGAACTCGGAGGTCTCGGGATCAAACATTGCGAGGTTTCCAGTGTTTGTCTGCGTAAACCAGACGTTGCCTTCATCATCGGTGGTAATCGCAAGCGGCTTTGTGCACGGCCGCGTTATCTCGTACTCTTGCACGTATGGCGTGGAGCCCGCACCAGGCGTGCCGCACTGGGCCGGCCGGTCAGCATCAGCAAAGCGGTCCTGCGGCGTGTTTGTTATCGTGACCTGCTGTGGCGGGAGTATGCCCGGTATGCCGATAACGACTGTGGATGTGAGCATTATTCCGCCAAAAAAGGCAAAGGCGAGCCAGGCCTTTTTGCTCTTGCTCAGGGTCAGGCGCGACTTGCCGCCCTTTCCCTTTAGGCGGCGGTTCATTCGTGCCGCACCCGTGCTGACGCGCGCCCATTCACGCCGCATCGGCCAAGGATCCTCGTTATATCTCTAGTGGGGTGTGGTCTATGCGGCCATCGACCCATGCGGGCCAATGCCTAGACGGGAATCGATGAGGCGGGGTGGAATTGGCGAGCTAGTGCGCTAGAGGAGGTGGAGCTTGCCTGTCACCTTGTCGATGAGGTTATCGGGAGCCGGGCCTATCGCAACGCACGTGACGGTTCCCGGCTCTAGCTGCGTGAGGCCCGCATCGCTCACCTTGTCCCAAGGGAGGTTCTCGGCTGCGGCGCTGCGCCATACCTCCTCGAGGTCAGACAGGCTGTTGACGCGCAGGACTACCTTTGCCTGCGATGACTGCCATTCCTTGAACCAGTCCGGATTGGACGACTTTGTGCGCAGCGCGCACATGACGCACGCGTGGCCCACCTGCGCGGCGATCTTGCCCTTGCCCATCTCTAGGTCGGTTCGCACGACTATGACCTGCTTCACGGCGTTCGCCGAAGTCTCTGGTGTTATAGCCTTGTCGCCCCTGGCGCGCCTCTTTTTCATGAGGCTGTACATTATCATGCCGACGTTGATGATCGAGACGATCTCGATCAGGTCGACGCCATAGAGGAGCCAGTCGATTATTGGGTGGACCTTGCTGACGACTCCAAGGCCAAGGTAGAGGTCGGCGTTCCAGACCATATGCGGTATCTGGATGAACTGTATTATCGCGATTATTATCACGCTGCCGAGTATCTTGCTCTCGTACCATCCCCAAAAGCGTCCCCATGCACTCATTGCGTGCCGCGTGACCATGGCGGCAAATAAAGTAAATGAAAGTTAGCCCGCACTAATGTGGGCCTATATGCCCTGCCTGCCCTCGGCACGCTCGTATATGGCCACGTTGATCTTTGCGAGCAGCCTCAGCTTTGACTTTTGGCCCTTTTTGCTGTGCGTATAGTCCTTTTTCTCGACTAGCTCCTGCAGGCGCTCGAGCTGCCCGCCGTCTAGGGCGTCCATGCCCTCGGAGGCCACGGTCCTGAGGAGCGCGACGCGCTCCTTGTCCTCCTTTGTGATCTTGCCCCTGTCCTGTGCGCCTGCCATCCTGCCCACCTGCGCTGCAGCGCCGCAAGCAGGCGCGCTTTAACCGTATCCCGGTTCTGCCCCGCGCATGCGCGGGTAATGGAACTAGTTGGTCATGTGCTCGGGGCGTACACAAGACGACCCCTCGGATCCGCCTGAAACGCAAACAGGCCGATTGGGGGATGGCCCGGGGCAGCCCGCTTGTTTCGGCAAGGGGCCGGCCTGAGGCGCGACGGGCTCGTAAATCCCCAAAAGCCCCCTGGCTGGCCATCCTGTCAGGCATGTGCTCAGCTGTAATTGCGGGCGCGAGGCCGGAATCCGGGGTGCTCGCACGGTCTTTCTGGGCATATGCCTCGGCCTGATTTACATGATGTGTGCCTGAAGGTGATGGAGCCCTGCGTCATCTGCAAGGGTCGGAGACAGAGGTGGCGTGTGGCTTTAGTGCAGGGGCTAGTCTTTTGTTCCTGACGCGCGTCTTCGGCGCTCCACTAGTTCAGGGCTGTCTATGCTCATTATCTCGCCGCCGAGGCTGCGAAGAGCCTGGCGCAGGCGGGAAAATGTTGGCGTTTTGCACGAGCCGCCCTCGCCAAGAGCCGCCAATGCCAGGTCTCGGATATTTTCTGCAAAAAATCTGCCTGATTCACTGAGCAGGTGTCCATGCTGTGCCCTTACTAGGCCAATGCTCTCGGCCACATGGCGCACGGCAAGCGTGCCGAGGACTTCATGATCTTTCTCATCACGATTCAGGACACCCTGCACAATCACGCTGCACAGGTTGACTGTGGATATTACTTGTGCGCTGTTCCTGCGATCCTCCTCCCTCAGAACTGACTCTCGAATTCGCAGTGTTTTCACATAAATAAGCTGGGCCAGAAAAAACAGAAACACTCCAAATGGAAACGACAGCAGTCCAAATACGTGGATCAGGGAAATTGTGTGTTCTGCGTACCCACCCATTGCCAAAATCACGACCAATACGGCAAGAACTATGATCACCGTTACCGTCATGCGTATTGTGCCGGGCAGTGGGATTGGCGATCTGTTTCTGGCCACAACACCCACGAGATCGCACTGCTTAGAAAGATTTGCGGCGCGCTTACACATGCCCGCAATGGCAGATCACGCTGCGATCATCGACCCTGCGATCTATTCGGCATTCAGGGGTATCATGCGATCTTCTTCGTCGATGACGAGCAGCCTGGCAATCCTGCCTAGCTCATAGATGTCCTTGCCCCTGATCTTCTCCAGGAACTCTGACTCGCTCTTGGGGCTCCCAAAGAGCCCCGTGGGCGAGTCTGCTGGCGCAGGCTCTACGGCCTGGAGGTCAATGCCCAGATCGGCGCAAAGTGGGCCGGACTCGCTGTCGTTGAACGTGTATCCCATGCCGTCGAGACCATACGTTGTGGCGATCGCAAGGCACTGCGTTGTGGCAAACTCTGCAATGATTCCACTCATCTTTCCATCATGCCTCTCAAAGATGCCATTCTTTTCAAGGCCGACAAAGCGGCGCAGCATGCCAATCCTCCTTGTGCGCCTCTCCCCCCATTTCTTGACCTCGGCTATCCTCTCCATATCGTCTCCTGCCTCCTCTAGGAGGAACTCTACTGTCCTTTTGTTGTCATCTAGCACGAGTTCGTGGCGTGTGACTTGCGCATTCATCACGCCGCCTTGCATCAGTGCCTCCTTTAAGTGTGGCCCATTTGGCAGTTAGTCATGTGCTCGTGACGGGCACAAAACGACCCTGCGGACATGTGGGGCTATCCTCGGCTCACAGTCAGGCACATGATCAACTACTGGGGTCTCAAAAAGGCTAAATTAAGAGGGCACGCGCCGCCTTCTGCAGTGGGCCTGTGGCGCAGCCAGGTAGCGCACCGGACTTTTAATCCGGTTGTCGTGGGTTCGAATCCCACCAGGCCCGCCATGACCCATCATGGCCGACATGTGCCCTCGGCGCCTCCACGCATGAAACCTTAATTAGACAACTCGCAGCGCGCCGCGCACGGCCGGCCGTTGCCGACCCGTGGGCCGGTCGTCTAGACTGGTAGGATACGCCCTTGGCATGGGTGAGATCGTGGGTTCAAATCCCACCCGGTCCACCACTATCCAGAGCTGTGTGCCCGATCTTGGTTTAAATTATAGAGATTGGGCGCGTGTGGCAATGACAGCATACGCAGGAGACGCGCCGGCGACTGATGCGCCAACAGGCGCACCGCCGAGCCCGCCAACAGAGGCTCCACAGGCCGCACAGGGCCAGTCCGAGGCACCACGCAGCGAGCAGCCACGACCCGATCGCGGGTCAGGCGAGCGGCGCGGGCCGAGGGGACCTGAATCAAAGGACACCGTCTTTATCGGCAAAAAGCCGCTCATGGCATATGTCACATCCACGCTGCTGCAGCTCGCCGAGGTTCCCTCGGTGACGATAAAGGCGCGCGGAATGAGCATATCTAGGGCAGTAGACGTGGCGCAGATCATATCGAGAAAGCGCGACAATGCCGAATACACGATAGACAGCGTCACGCTCGGCTCCGAGTCCCTCGAGTCGACTGACGGCAAGCAGCGCAACGTCTCCACGATAACGATCGCAGTTAGCCGAAGCTAGCGCCTCTTGGCGTAGCGGCGCTCCATGCGCTGATACCTCGAGAGGTCGACGAGCTCGTTGAACGAGTCAAAGTTCACCATGGACCTTGATGACTTGCGCGTCGTTCCAGTCTTCTTTAGCTCCCGCAGCGCGCCGAGTGTGGCGTGCGCGCTGGCAAAGAGCGTCGATAGCGGATAGAGGACAATGTTGAATCCCATAGAGTGGAGCTTGCGCGAGGGCAGTATCGGCGTGCGGCCGCCCTCTATCATGTTGGCCACGAGGGGGCCGCCGATGGCGGCCCCTATGGCGCGCATCTCTGATCTGTTCTGCGGGGCCTCGACAAAGACGGCGTCTGCTCCCAGCTTGCGACTAGCGCGGCCGCGCTCGATGGCCTCGTCCAGTCCCAGTGCGGCGCGAGCGTCGGTGCGCGCGACGATGACAAAGTCCTTTGAGGAGCGCGCGTCGATTGCGGCACCGAGCTTTTCTGCATACTCGGCATACTCGGTGACCTCCTTGCCGGCCATGTGGCCGCACCTCTTTGGCCAGCGCTGGTCCTCTAGGAACATTCCGGCAGCACCCGCTGCCTCGAGGCTCTTTACGAGGCGCCAGACGCTAAGCGCATTGCCGTATCCAGTGTCGGCATCAACAATGACTGGCGCGTCAGCGGCACGGCACACGCGAGACGCGTTGGAGACAGTCTCGCCGGCGCCGGCAAATCCATAGTCGGGCATTCCGAGCATGGACGCGGACGTGCCGTATCCGGTCTGAAACATTGCCTCAAAGCCGGCGAGTCTGGCCAGGCGCGCCCCTAGCGCGTCGTACACGCCGGGCACGACGAGTCCTGACTTGCGGGATATGAGGCGCCTGATGCCTGATGCCATGCGGGCGCAGAGTGGGCGCGGCGGGGATTTAAAGGGTATAGGCGTGCACAGGGCTGGGCGCAGGGACTGCTGCCGGCTCGGGGCTGGGCACAGGGGTGACAAACTGTGCCACTAGGGGCAACGCCACAATCATGAAAAGCGCAATCGGTATAGTCACAACAGCAAGCCAGACAAACATCATCGCCTCGCGCGAGCCTGATCATTTTAAGCGTTTTAACCCTCTTGGGTGAGGGGGCAACTGGCACGGCTGTGACCGCCAGTCTTTGTGCTGCATATTCTAACCGTTCTCTTGCTAGATGAGTGTTGTAGATTCTGGCAGAACGTCACTGGGCCTGTCCGTGCTGATGGGTAGATTCCGGCCATGCAGCAACCAACACTCGGGCATATGCGGACTTGATTTTATAAAGAGATGATCATTGGGCTTGAACCGACTTTATAAAGAGATGATCATTGGGCTTGAACCGACTTTATAAAGAGATGATCATTGGGCTTGAACCGACTTTATAAAGAGATGATCATTGGGCTTGAACCGACTTTATAAAGAGATGATCATTGGGCTTGAACCGACTTTATAAAGAGATGATCATTGGGCTTGAACTGACTTTATAAAGAGATGATCATCATCATATATTGAATATTATAAAGAACTGATTATTGAAATTGCTAATCAATCATTTATTTTATATTTAATCGTTATGTGGCAGACATTAATATATAAAGCAATTTTGCGCCGTCGGTATATGGCCTTGCCAGCTAAACACGAACAATTTCTGCGCTCGTTCAACCCGTGGTGGAATGAGCCGGGCGCAATCGGTTTTGATTACCATATCGCACAATGGGCTGACTCGAAGGCTCGATACGTTCCGGCACTGTTTGCGGCTATGCGCGATGGCCTTGATGCGGACAAGACCGTGCTGTACACGGTTAGGGGCTCTAGGCAGGTTGGCAAGACGACCCTGGCAAAGCTCCTGATCCGCGATCTTCTTGCCAGGGACGTCATGCCAATGCGTGTTTGCTATTTCTCCATTGGTGGTCGTCATGCGATGCAGGATCTTGTGCAGATCATTCTTGACTACTTTGATCTAACGCGCCTGCAGCATGAGGATAGTCGTTCGTACATCTTTATTGACGAAATTTCCATGATAAAAGACTGGCAATATGCCATATTGGAGCTCTCTAACATGAGGGTTTTGGACAACTGTGCACTTGTCGTAACAGGATCCAATGCCATCGACCTAACGCGTGCAACTGAAAGCCTTATTGGAAGAAAGGGAATGGTTCCAGGAGGAAATTATCGATCATTGCTTCCGATGGGATTTTTGGAATACGCTACAGTGACAAGTACTCCATTAAGAAAATTCATGAATAACAGTGGTATGTGCAATCTGGATGTGCGATCTACACTATGGAACAAACTGGTCTTAGGCCATGAGGATCAGATCCTGAAAAATCTATACATGATGTACGGAGAATTCGATGTTGCTTTGCGACAGTATGTGCTATCTGGCGGCATTCCGAAAATCACAAATCAGATAATGGAGCATGGGTCAATTAAAGATAATTTTTATCAGGAATATCAACAAAGTATAATGTTTGAATGGTCTAGAATGAACTACGAACAAGATCGTCTTAAACGATATGCCGAATTTGTTATCAGGGGTATTGGGGGCACAATATCGTGGAACGGGATGGCCAAAAAACTCGATATTCCAAATGGTGCGACTGCAGAGGGCTATGCAATGGCTTTGCGGGACATGTATGTTGCACTCCTCACGTACACGTATGACGAGCGCCATGATAGGATGCACTATAAAAAACTCAAAAAAATCCATGTCCGTGACCCATTCTTTCTGCATGCGCTAAATGCGTGGTCAGCAGACCGTGACTATTACACGTTGGCTACCGAGTACGTGTCTGACGCGTCGAGCATGGGACACATGGCCGAGTGCATCCTGGCCGACCACCTCGCCAGGAAGGCACTCTCAAAGTCAAGCAACATGATGCAGTCCGCCGTCTCTGATCGCTTGTTTCACTGGCGTGATGATGCGGCACGCGAGGTCGACTTTGTATACCGCGAACCGCGCTCAACGCCCGTGCCCATAGAGTCAAAGTATGTCGAGCACGTGGACCGCCGCCTACTCGGCGGCATGTCGAGCTTTATTGACGCGACTGATGCGAGCCGCGGAATTGTGGCGACAAAGGGCACGTATGAAATACGGCGCGACTATACGGCAGTGCCTCTGTCCATGCTCCTCCTGCTCCTGTCATAGCGCGATACGCGGACCGAACGACTAGCCGAGGCCCATCTTTCTGAGAAAGCCCTGCATCTGGCGCCCGCCAGAGGCCTTCATCATGCCCTTTGAGTTCTTGAAGTTCTTCAGGAGGTCCTTCACGTCGTGCTCAGTCGAGCCGCTCCCGCGCGCGATCCTCTTTGCGCGAGACGAGTTTATCGAGTCGGGATCGTCCTTTTCGGCGCGCGTCATGCTCTGTATGATGTGGCGCCAGCGCGCGACCTTTTCCTCCATGTTGTCGAGCTGGCCCTCCTTTACGCTTCCGGCAAAGCCGGGCATTGACTCTATCATGCCGCGCAGCGATCCTCCGCTGGCCATTCCCTCAAGCTGCGAGTAAAAGTCATCCATGTTCATCTTGCCGCGCGCCATCCTCTTTATGCTGTCACCGCTGGCGTTCTCCTCGAGCTTCTTTGCCATGTCGAGGACCGCCTGCACGTCGCCCATGCCGAGCAGCCTGCCGACAAACCTCGTGGACGAAAAGCGCTCGAGGTCGCCGATGCGCTCGCCCGTGCCGATATACATGACGCGCGCGCCAGTCTCGCTTGCCGCAGCAAGCGCACCGCCGCCCTTGGCCGTGCTGTCTAGCTTTGTTATCGCAATGCCGCCGACCTTTGCTGCCGCGTGGAACGCGGCGGCCTGCGCGCCGCACTGCCTGCCCATCGTCCCGTCCACGACAAGGAGGACCAGGTCTGGGCTTGCCGCCTTTGCCATCGTCTTCATCTCCTCGAGGAGCGCGCCCTCCTCCTTGTGCCTGCCCGCAGTGTCAATTATTATCACGTCTGGCGCATCACCGTGGTGCTTTAGTCCGGCTGACACAATGGCTGTCGCATCGGCGTTTCCCTCCTCGCCGTACACGTCAACGTGTGCCCTGGAGCACATGTCGCGTAGCTGCTCTAGTGCGCCCGGCCTGTGCGTGTCTGCGCCGACTGCGGCGACCTTGTAGCCGTTTTTCGTCAGGTGCATCGCAAGCTTTGCGGCAGTCGTCGTCTTGCCGCTCCCCTGTATGCCGAGCATGAGTATCCTCGTCTGCGTGCCGGCCTTGAACTCAAACTCTGAGTCGCGCCCGAGCATCGCGGCGACCTCGTCATAGAGTATCTTGATGATGTGGTCCTTTCGCGGAAGGCCCGGCGGGGGCTTTTCGTTCGTCGCCCTCTCCTCTATGCGCTTTGTCACGGCGATGACGATCTTTACGTCAACGTCGGCCTGGAGGAGGGCCCTCTGAACGTCGCGCGAGAGGTCCTTTATGAGCTCGGCGTCGACTCCGCCGGCCGAGACGACCTTTTTTATCGCCGCGCGAAGGCCTGTCTTTAGCGAGTCGAGCATGGCGCGCGCAGGGCCGCGTCCTCTATTTCAAACCTTCCCCTGTACCCGTCCCACGTCGCCGTCGCGCCGCGAATCTCGATCGCGCGCGCAAAGAGCGGGCACTCGGTGACAAACGTCTCGGCCTCGCCGCCCTCAAATGACGCGTCAAAGCCAAACTCTTCGGCGAGGCGCCCTAGCCTATGGACTGCCCCGTCAGTCACCTCGACCCCAAGCCACTCGGCCCCGAGGCCGCCGGCTGAGACGGCGACTATGACAAACCTAAACTGCGCGGCGAGGAGCGCGCGCAGGTGCGCAACGCCGCCGTGCCCCCACAGGGGCGCAATGGCCTGAATGCCCGCACTCTTGGCTGCCGCCGCAAACGTGTCGCGCTGAAACGCGCTGCTGATCCCGCCGTGGACAACTCCGTCAATATCGTGCTCGCGCACAGCCTCGGCGAGCGCAAGTGCTAGTGCGTCACCGTCGGCGGCCGGTGCGGCAAAGCTGACTAGCGGCACGCCCATGGCCTCGGCGTGCAGCGCAACGTGCTGCGCGTTGGGGTGGTGATATACCATGTTCTCGCCGCTCTCTGGCAGCGCGCCGACAATGCAGGCGATATCGTGCCCGCTAGAGCTCGCAAGATGCGCCGCATACGCGCTGTCCTTGCCACCTGACATTAGCGCAGCTAGCCTCACGCCGCCCCTAAACCCTGCAGGTGGCATGGCGCCTCGTAACTCATAATCCTCATCATCATCAGATGGCTTTTCCGCATTTCATCGGCGCTGCGCTCAGCCCCTGACGCGCATTATTTTAGTCATGCCCATGACGGTCCAGTACTCTACGTTCTGGCCGTTCTCGACTGTGCCCTTTATCTCGTCGTCGACCATCGTGACATCTATGGTCTCAAAGGTCTCAGAGTCCATGATCTGTATCGTCTCGCCGCTGATCGATATGACCTGCGCGGTCCGCTTGTCGATCAGGGGGACGTGAATCTGCATGCTCACCGGCCCGACGTGCGGGCGCTTTTGGCCGTCAAAGACGCCGACGCCGACGATTCTTGCCTTGGCCGAGCCGTGCTTGCCTGGCTTGCTCGTGTCATACTCTACAATCCTGCACGCCTCGCCGGTGGGCTGGTCAGAGACGGGCAAGAGTATGTACGAGCCCACCTTTAGCGATCCTAGGTCTGCTGGCTTTGACACGGCGCACGGGCGCGCTGCGGCGGTATTTTAAGGCTTTAACGCGCGCGCAGCTTGGCCATGCCCGTAGCATGGGGTGCCCCACAGGGACCTTTGCATCCCGGGGCAGTCGTGCCCCGTGGGAGACCCGCACGTGGAGCCTGCCCATGGCTGGCCTGCCGTCTGACCCTATGGGGAGCCCTGGGCATTATGGCCACACGCAAGGCCTGTCCGGCCCACCGTTGCCCGTGGCGCTCACAAGGTATTTAACGGCGCGAGCGGCGCGAGTGGCGCATATGGTCACGGACAACAAGGCGACGCTGACATACGTGCAGCTCCTAAAGGAGGATCTCGGAATATTCCGCCTAGTGCCCAACGACGGCGAGGTTCCCGAGTACAAGGCCGGCCAGTTCATCACGCTGGGCATGAACGTGCCCGGCGAGAAGAACTTGATCCGGCGGGCCTACTCTATTGCCTCGCATCCAGAGAACCGCAAGTACATCGAGCTAGTCATACGCTGGGTTCGCAAGCCCCTCCCTGGGAGGCTCACGACGCAGCTCTTTAACGCAAAAGAGGGCGACGAGGTCAGCTGGATACGCCCGACTGGCGCCGCGCTGCTCATCAATGACAAGCTTCCTGACGGCCGTCGCGATGATCGCCGGATTGTGTGCATCGGAGGCGGCACGGGGATTGCGCCTTTTGCGAGCTTTGCGTCCCACCTTCGTGATGTGGGGGACAGGCGCGAGATCGTCGTTCTCCACGGCGCAAGCTATGTTGACGAGCTTAGCTACAAGTCGCTCTTTACGGACCTAGAGCACGAGAGCCTCGATCGCGGGCGCGACAAGTGGAACTTTACCTACAGGGCCGCGATCAGCCGCCCGCAAGAGTGGTTCAACCGGTCATGGGGCGGCCACACGGGCAGGGTCGAGACGTTCCTGCGCCCCGGCGAGGACGGCCGCTCGCCGCTCGAAAAGCTCGTCGGCGAAAAGATCACAAAAGAGAACACAATGTTCTACATCTGCGGCTGGCAGGGGACAATAGACGGCTCGATGGACTATCTAAAGCCGTCCGGATTTGTGACACAGCGCGACAAGCGGGCCGATGGCTCCTTTGAGGTAAAGTTCGAGTCCTACGGCTAGCGCTCGCTGTGCGCACTGGCGTGACGTGTTGGCGATGAAGGTGTTGGTTTCGCGCTGATGTGCGTTTCTGCGTCTCTGGCAGGCGTCGTGCAGCGCGTGTCCTTGCGGCGCAATGTGTGAAACACTGGCGAGACTGGACTGTGCTCCATGGCTGGCTTCTCCTCGCTACCCGCTACCTGTGTCAATCCACAGGAGTCATGTGGCGCTGGCCGACGTGCCGCCGTCTGTGACCTGGTGGTCCGGCGTGTTGGGCAGGGGACACAAAACACCTGGCAGGTGACCTGCGGGATTCGCCATGTTCCATGCGTGAGCGCGGCCTGCAGGCACGTCATGCTAATATATCGTAGTGGGCACGGCGGGTCATGCTGGTCAGGACAGCTCATTTGGCTCCCGTAGCTGCAATGTCGCTACTGGCCCTAGTTGCCGTCATGTTCGTGGCCACTGCGCACGCCGAGGCTCTGATCATAGCTGCCCCGCCGGACAGAACGTTTGAGGCATACAGTCCAACGACGCACGTCCGAGCCTCGGACATCGGTACTGCCACTGCAACTAGCAACAGCACCGATGCGATAATTATCACAAACGACGCTCCGCGATACTTTGCTCTGGGTACGACGACGATAACGTGGACTGCCGCAGTCGCAGGTGAGACGGCAACAGACACGCAAAAGATCACGCTCAGGGACACCAGAGGCCCGACTATCACGCTGCCCCCGTGCCTTGAGTTTGAGGCGACAGGAGTGCTCACAAATATACCGTCGTCCAAATACGACACCACGATCGTAGTCGACGGACCGTCTGGTGTAAAGTCAGTCACCACCAACGCGCCGCCAGCGGGATTTCCACTGGGCAAGACCACGATAACGTGGACAGCGACGGACAACCTAAACAACACATCCTCAGCATCAGGCTGCATCTACGTGGCGGACACAACGCCGCCTGTGGTGAGGATTCCCGGCCCGTATCTCCATCAGGCGTCGGCTCCAATGACGCCAATGACTGCGACGCAGTACGGCTCGGCGACTGCGACTGACTTGGCCACACCCGCCGCCTCGATCTCGATAACAAGCAACGCGACGCAGACATTCCCACTTGGCAAAACCCTCGTGGAGTGGACCGCCACGGACGGCTCGGGCAACTCGAGCTCCGGCATCCAGAGGATACTCGTCATCGACACGACGTCCCCAGTGCTTACCGCACCACCACCGCGCGTCATCGAGGCGACGGCGCCAATGACGGCCATCTCGGCATCAGATCTTGGAAGTGCCACTGCAGTCGACGCGGCTGCCCCGTCCACGATCCGGGTGACAAACAACCTGAATGCTCCGCTCGCGCCTGGATTACATCGCATACT
Source organism: Cenarchaeum sp. (assembly GCA_963693095.2). Lineage (GTDB taxonomy): Archaea > Thermoproteota > Nitrososphaeria > Nitrososphaerales > Nitrosopumilaceae > JAHRAL01. The sequence continues at coordinate 1,099,631 of OY843768.1, read as the reverse complement.
GTGGACAGCCACGGATTCCGGAGGCAATGTCCGGTCGACGACGCAGGCAGTGGCAGTAGTTGACACGACACCACCGACAGTCACTCCACCACAGGACGTACTGATTGACTCGGCTGTCCCAGTGACCCTCTCGTCCGTGGATATCGGTGCTGCGACTGCGACGGACCTGGTTGACGCATCTGTGTCGATCACCTCTGATGCGCCGTCCTCGCTCCCGCTAGGAACCACGACTGTCACGTGGACTGCCACTGACGACTGGGGAAACTCGGCATCTGCCACGCAGGACATCACCGTGGTTTCAAACCGCATATTGCGCACGATCTCGCCCCCCTCGGCGCCAGCGCTGTGGGCAAACGGGTTTGGGCACCAGCTGGGTCACTCGGGCGACCTGCTCTTCGTGAGCAACACGCTATTTGAAAAGGACAGCAAGTCCAGGGCTGGCGCGGTCCACGTGTACGGCTCCAATGACGGGGTCTTGGACAGGACGCTCCACTATGCGCCAACGCAGCGCGCCTACCAGTACTTTGGTGGGTCGATCGCCACAGTTGACGGTGTGGATGGCGCTCCGGCCGTCGCCGTAGGCGCCCGCGGATATGATGCGGCCGGCAGGTTTGTCGGCAGCGTGCAGGTCTTCAACCCTGCCACGGGCTCGCACGTGCGCACCATAGGAAACCCGTCTGCCACTGCTGATGGCGGCGGCACGGGCGACGCCTTTGGAGCGTTCATGGCCTCGTTGGGAGACAAGATCGCCGTTGCCGCCCACAGACACGACGCCGGAACGGTGTCTGATGTGGGCAGGGTGTACATCTACAACGTCTCCAACGGCGCCCTCCTCTGGACGCTAGAGAACCCCGACGCCGATGCTGCTGACCAGTTCGGACGGCAGCTCGCCGCCTTTGAGGACAGCACGGGCGAGTATGTCTATGCCGGCTCGCGTGACCACAACGGCAAGAAGGGCGCAGTGTATGCCTTCAAGGTGGGGACGTCTGGCACGCTCTGGACTGCCGTGGCTTCACCGGGAACTACTGGCACACAGTACGCGCATCAGGCGATCGTGCCTGATGATGCTCGTGGTGTATTCGTTGGCGAGTCGTACATACGGGCAGGCACGTCATGGGTCGGCAAGGTGCGCCACTATGACTCGTCAGGTGCGCTGGCGGGAACCGTAGAGCCTTCCGCGTGTTGCGCGCGCGACTTTGGCAGCAGGCTCGCAGTTGCCAACGGGCTCCTGTATGCCGGTGACAGGTATGCTGTGGGAGGAGGCCAGATCACGGCGTACGACGCAATAACTGGCGCGCACGTCGGTTCATTTTCCAACCCCGGCGGTTCTGTGACACACTTTGGATTTGCGCTCGAGCCGTTGGGGGGCACGATCATGGCAGCCTCGGAGTACAGGGGCAAGTCGACGAGCGTGCATGTGCTGGATCTACCAAGCATCGCCGGAATCAGACCGTCGTTGGCCGGAGCGTCTGGCGCGGCCGGCGCATCTGGAGCAGCCGGAGCGTCTGGCGCGGCCGACATCCCGTCACCGGTGACACTGTCTCCTCCAGTGCTGTCATCCACGGCTCATGGCGATGGCACGGTCACGCTCACGTACGACGTGTCAGTTGACGAGTTCGAGGTTGACCTTGATGACTATGATCTCAGCAGTGGACTTACCATAGTGTCAGTCAGCGCATCGGGCAAAACTGTCACACTAGAGTACATTGGCACCACCGACGGCGAGGAAGATCCCACAGTGGAGATGGTCGGCGATATTGGCAGCTATGCGCGGCCAGGGGGGGCAAAGTAGCCTTGTCCGCCGCAGTGCGCTTTACACTGGTCCTCGGAGCGGTCCTGGCCGTCGCGCTAGCGGCCTGCGCGCCGCATGGCGTCACCCCTGCCGCGGCCCTGACCGTGACTGCGCCTCCGGCGTGCGTCGTGGAGCTTGTGTATCCGCTCACCACGTGGGCACAGGCAAAATGCGGAACCGCCACGACTGATGTGTTGGGAGTCCAAGCGACGAGCAGCATCGCGAGCACGACTGCCCTGCCCGCGGGGATCACCGTTGTGACGTGGACTGCCACCAACTCTGGTGAGACGGCGCATGACCGTCAGGCCGTCGTGGTCGTCAACACAACGCCGCCGCCACACCCACCACAAACCACACGCGTGATAGAGGCCACGGGTTCACTCACGCCACTACCTCCTCGATCCAGCCAGGCCGAGGGATCTGCCTCCTATTGGGCGTCGATCACGTGTGAATTGCGGCCGAATCTACCATTGGGAATCACTCGTACGTTATGCACCACCTCTAATGATTCAGGAAACACCGTTGCCGTGACTCGGGCGACTGTGGTACGCGACACCACGCCACCTACCGTGACGCCGCCGGCGGCGGCAACCGTGGAGGCTACGGCATTCATGACCCCGCTGTCAAGCATAAACCCCGGCAAGGCGACTGCGACTGACCTTGTCACGCAAAGTCCAGCTCTAGTATCTAGCGCAAAGTCGGGACTGGCCGTTGGGGCAAACACGGTGATGTGGACCGCCACTGACGGCGAGGGAAACTCGGCTAGCGCAACGCAGGCCGTCACGGTGGTGGACACCACGGGGCCCTCAATAGTGGCACCGCCTGATGCCCTGTACGGCCCTCCGCCCCCTGTTTCTGGCAATGCGTTGGCTCGCCAAGGGTTTCCAACCGTCTCGGATCTGGCGGATCCGCGACCGGTGGTGACAAACAACAACCCCGCCTCCTTTGGGCTTGGAAGCACGGCCGTGACGTGGACCGCGACTGACTCGCGCGGCAACACGTCCACTGACACGCAGATAGTCAAAGTGCAAACGCGTCCAATTCCTCCACCTCACATGCTGTCCGACGCCACGGATACTATTTTTCCTAAGGCGGGATACTGGTTTGCCGGAGTCGCGCCGCTCACAGGTGATCTGCTTGCCCTGTATGAAAGGCCGTTGGGGGCAGTCGGCCCAAAGCACATATCGGTGTATGATACAACGAACGCGATTACACCCACAACGATGACCTTCTCAACGACCAATTTATATGATCACATGACTGCCATACAGAGTTCAAAAAGCGACACTAGGTTTGCCCTCATGTGTCAGGCGTGCGCGTCAGACGGGACGTCTGTCGTTCAAATCTTTAGCTCCGCGTCGACTAGCCCCATTGCGACGATCCGCGGACCGGCGGGTGTGCAGGGCAACTTTGGCTCTTCAATGGCGTCCTCCGGCGACCGGCTGTTTGTATCCATGGCCGACTATTCGAACGGCCACGTAAAGTCCGTGGGGCGCGTCTATGTGTACAACACCACGACCTGGGGGCTTGCATACGAGATACCAAACCCCGACCCCATGCGCAATGATCGCTTTGGGGAGCGCATGTCCGTACACAACGATCAAGACGACAAATCGTCGGGAACGGTGCATATTGTCTCCTCGCTGCATGCCCCTACGGTTGACTATGACGCATACAACACTGCGCGTGGGATAACGTCTTACCGCGACGGGGAGCTGCAGACGTTCAATGAGACCAATGGCGAGCTGCTAGGCGTTGCGCACAGCCCATGGCATGACTCTGGCTCCTTGTCGCGCTTTGGTCAGGGCATTGAGGCATATGATGGAGGATCTTTCCTGACCGACATGTACAAGCTGTCACCGCAGCACAACGCACACGTCGCGCTACACTATAAGCAAGGCTCACCACTGTCCATAATCGTACCGCCGCGTTGTTGCACGGCGGAATTCCCGATCGCGATGGACTACTATAACGGTCTGCTGTATACGGCCACGCGGGATCCGCTTGATCGCCTCTTGCATTCATACAATATCGCGACTAACAACGCGACTGCGTCCTATGGGTTCATAACGGAATTTCCACATCCGCGGGACTCGCCCTCTTACTTTACCCAAATCGAGCATCTTGGAAACAACAAGATGATGGTGGTCGAAAGGCATGGCCGTAGCATGGCGAACGCCATCTCTATTGTGCCACTAGATTCGACGTCTGGCACGTCTGGCACGTCTGGCACGTCTGGCACGTCTGGCACGTCTGGCACGTCTGGCACGTCTGGCACGTCTGGCACGTCTGGCACGTCTGGCACACGTCTAACAACAAAACACCGCACAATCGACGTCTCGCTAGTTGAGCCGTCTGTGCTGTATGCAGAGAATGTCAAGCCGGGAACCATTAGGATAGTCTATGACAAGGTGTTGGATCCTCTCCAAGTCGACATGGTGGACTACCGAATGGATGACGACCGTTATGCCATAGTTGGCGCAAATGTGGACACCGATGGGCACTCTGTGCTCATAACGTACAGCGGTGCCGTCAAAGGCTCTTCATCCACGCCCGGCGTTCACGTAATCGGTGACGTCAACTACCTTGACCTGTCAGAAATCTCTAATGGCGTAGACAAGAACACCGCCCCCGCGCCAGCCCCGGCCCCCGCGCCAGCCCCGGCCCCCGCGCCAGCCCCGGCCCCCGCGCCAGCCCCGGCCCCCGCGCCAGCCCCGGCCCCCGCAGCACAAATCGAGTTTACGGTCGGTGGACTCGACGGTGCGTCAGTAACGACTGGGGAGGTGCGCTCATTTGCTGTCAATGTCACGCGCGTGGAGGGGGGAGGATTCGCCATAGTGCTACTCTCGGGTCAGCCTGACTTTGTGACCGTGCAGAACACGGCCATCAACAGGGCCACGATAACGGTTGACGCGTCACAAGCGTCTGCAACGGTCGGCGAGCACACATTCACGGTGATGGCCGCCACGGGATCAGACCCCGCCAGCAAAGAGGTCACGATCTCCATAGGGTGATTGGCCTGTCATTTCCGAGTCTTCAGGCCACCATATGTGTCGCCATTGTGACACTGTGCGCCGCATCTGCTGCCATTCCTGCACACGCCGTGCCCCCTGAAATACCATGCGACTATTCATGTGCGTGGCCCATAGGTTCGTACAGCATTTCAGAGTATGACGAGGTCGGCAAAGAGTTCGTCATATCGTACACGTACGCATGGAAAGAGATTCCAGACAACGATGAGATCGGGACGTTGGAGGGCAAGGATCTCCCGCCCGGACGCTATGGCGCACTAGATGACCTACGGAACATGTCACGTCCCAACGGATATGTGGGCAGCACGGTCACGCTCACGTTACCTGAGGGGATTGGCGTGGTGGATTGGGAGGACAAGGGCTTTGAGATGACTATTCTGTGGACTGATGCCAACGGCCACAAAACATACGAGTACACGCGCCTCAACGCGTACTCGCCAGACGCTGCATCTGATGATATAACGCTAGAGTTGCTGTCTGACATCAAATACAGCAACGCCGAGGTTGTCGTGGATCTGGGAGTGAGGGACGATGATGCGAGCATGCCGCTGCACTTGTTCGCCAACCAGTATGGCACGAGTGTGGTCATTGGGAGTTTAGTCGAGCTTGCATCAGGGGCGGTGGGGAGCCCTGGAAGGTTCACGTCCGTGCTGCCCGAGTCGGCCATGTCAGCTGGTGGGCGGGGCGCCCCTGACGTGTCAGGCAGCGCAGGAACTCCTGGCATGGCATATGTCTACGGGTACCTGAATGCGGTGGGCAGGGGCGGGACTGTGGCGCCCGTCGCCGACGTGATGGTCTGCCTGCACGACGAAGGATCCGACGGCATGACGGCGGCCATGCCGTTGCAGCACAATGGCCAGAACGTGTGCGGCCGGACCGCCAGTGAGGGATTTTATGGCCTGACGGTTCCCACCGCAGACACCGACGGCATGGGCACCGCAGACATTGTGGTGCGCTTCTCGCTGGTTGATGATGACGTTGCCACAGTGAAGCGCGAGGGCGCAGTCCCAAACCTCGAGCTGCCAACCCGCAATGACGTTACGGGACCACTGTTCAGCATGGGCACCGCAACCATTCCACAGAACGACCCTTTTAGGCTTGCGCTTGCACCATACGCAGACGTTCATGTCGCCCACCAATTCTTTGAGGATGAGGTAGGGTACACTCTTGGCCATGTCCAGATTTCCCTAGGTGGCGTCGGCCTCCCGGGCATTTATTCAGATGATCCCCCAACAATCAGCCTGACTTCAAGTTCGATCTCTTTGTATCAACAATATGTAACAATTCACGAGTATGGGCATCATGTGGAGGCTGATGTGTATGGCGCCCTTCCTATCATTCCCCCGTATGATGTTGGTCATGGTTATGCCATTCGCACCAACGACGCCGCCGCATGGGCAGAAGGATGGGCAGATTTTATACCGTCCATAATTCTTGACACTCAAATCTTGCCAGGGCTAGGTGTGTATTATCATGTGAGGTTAGAAACCCGAGACTCTCCAGAACTCGCCTATACAGAACTCGCCTATCCTCTATATTCACTGCATAGAACTGTTGGCTCAGATGTGGAGGGGAGTGTCACCTCTGCCCTGTGGGATCTGTCTGATCCGGCGTCTACGGCTGTCGGCGAGACTGATGACACCGTGTCGAGTTTTGACATGGTGTGGAGAACGTTTACCTCCATCACGGGACTGGAGGCGACATCACCCGCGCCTACAATATATGATTTTAGGGACGACTGGCACGAAAACGGGTTTACGGGAATTGATGCCATCCTCGCAATCAACGGGATTGATCCCCCGACACCATCGTCTCTGTCCTCGCTGACCGTGGAGGCGCAAAATTCTGCTGGTGCCGCAAAGTCTGGCGCAGGACGCCTGCACGTAAAGGCAGGGGACAAGATCTCCGTCTCGCTGGAGCTGCTGCAGGCCAACGTGGGCGCCGCACCCACGATAGTGTTCGCCGGGGGGGCGGTGAACACGATGACTGCCGTGGGCGACAGCGGAAAGTCGTGGGCATACGCGCACACCGTCGTGGCATCGTCTCCGAACGGGCCGGCGCGGTTCGCGATAGTGGATGCCGGTACCACGGGCACGGTGTCATTCTCAGAGAGCGCCATAACGGCAGGAGAAAATGTCACGATCGACGTCAAGCCCCCTGCCGCGCTAGCGGCAAGATTTACCGCAAGCAACATTATATCGCTAACATTTGACGAGCCGCTCGACGCGAAGTCGGCGGCCCCTGCACAATTTTTAGTCACGCCGCCGTCTGGCGCCCAGTTTCCCGTGACGGGTTTGTATGATAATGCGCAAAGCACAATTCGGCTCACGCTGCCTGCGCATGCCGTGGCTGGCAGCACGTACACCGTGAGAATACCTGCCATTGCAGACATTGTGGGTAATGTGCACACGGAAAGCTCAGTCATGGCCATGCTCGGGACGGACATAACACCTCCGACATTTACCGCTGCATACACAAACTATTTTACCAGCAGCCCTATTACCGTCACATTTAGCGAAGATGTGCGCCATGTGCGGGGCTATTTGCCAGACCGTGCCAACTGGACGTTTATGGATCCCTCGACGGGAAGGTCGCACAATCCGCGATCCATCTCGGCAAACATTGATGCCGATAACCAGTTTTTCATAAGATTTTCTTCTCCTCGATTCGTCGAAGGAACGTTGACATACTCGCCGCCTGCGGGCATCTCTGCCATAGAGGACACGGCCGGAAACGTCCTTTCGGCTCCCTCGTCGACTACCGTGAATGGTGTTCCGAGCCTATTGGCCGCTGTAGGCGAAATGAATGCCGGAACGGTGATCGTGAGATTTACGAGTCCACTAACCGGCACAACCAACGCCTCAGAATGGAAGATTGGCGGCGTGCCCGCAACAGGGATCAGTACCAGCAGCTCTGGATACGAGCCCGAGCCTGTGACGGATGACGTGACAGTCACATCCCTCAGCTCAATCCGCATCGGGCACGCAGCACCCGCAGAATCACAGGGGCGCCATTTAGAGTACACAAAGCCGACTGCACAGGACGGTGAGACGGCCAACGCACTGTCGACAGGATCGGGACGGGTGCTGCCAAGCTTTTCTGCCAGGATCCTAGACAATGTCAGTCCACAGTTCACCTCGGCCGCATTCACGGGGCCGACCACGATATCATTGACGTCCAGCGAGGCGCTCAGCCCGGCATCCATCCTAGCAAGCACATTTGAAGCCGAAGGGCTCGGCGAGCTGATCCCTGCATACGTCACGGGCTCAGCTACGGTAACGCTGACCTCGACGGTTGCCGCTGCGGCCAACACGCCGTACACGATCACGATTCCCCGAACGGCGACGGACACGAGCGGGCACGAGTTTGAGAACCTGGAGGTGGTGCTCTCGCGCAGCGACGTTACGCCGCCAGTGGTGCTCAGCGCGTACGTCGCGAGCGCCCCTGACTCGGTGGTCCTGGAGCTCAGCGAGCCGTTGCGGCCGGACACCGTGACTGCCGAGGCCTTTGGGGTGACTGCGGACGGGTCGACGGAGAGCAGCCTAAGCGAGTCTGACGCCGTCTCCTACGAGCCGCTGTCCAGGTTCGCCCATCTCCGGCTCGCCGCCGCGCCGGCTGACGACACCACGTACACGATCAGCATTGCGGCCAGCAAGGTGCGCGACGTCGCGGGCAACTTTTTGCCGGCCGGGACGCAGGCCGTGACGTACCGTCCGGCACCGGCGAGCTCGGCCGCATTTGATGACCAGAACACCATAGTCGTCACGCTGGGCAGCCCCATCATACCCCACAGGATCGTGGAAGCGACGTTCTCGACGGCGCCTGACCTGGGCCAGGTCTCCGCGTCGTACGCCGAGGGATCCACGGAGCTGCGTCTGACGACCGAGCGTGACGCCTCGGGCGGCACAAAGTACCGCTTCGGCGCGGATTACACACTTAGAGACGTGCGGAACTCTGTAGTGTCATTCCCGCGCGTCACCTACACGGACACGCACGCCCCCGAGCCCGTCTCGGCCACCTCGATCTCGCCCACGATGACGGAGGTCACCTTTGGGGAGCCCGTCGCGCTCGGAGCCGGGGCCACACCTGCCCAGCTCGGGGCGCACTGGACAGTGCACGACGGGACAGACAGGCCGGTCAGCGGCGTGGCAGTCAAGCCCGGCGAGCCGAGCGTCCTGGTGCTCACGCACGCCGAGCTCTCCGGGACCGCGTCTACTCCGACTGTGACCTACAGCGCAGACGACGATGACGCAGGGCGAGTGCGCGACATGGGGGCGACGCCAAACGTGCAGGGCGGCGGCCCGTTTCCGGTGACGGCGACTGACGCCATACCGCCGACAGCATCTGCGATCACCTTGTCGGCCTCAAAGCCCGGCCCATCACGGACCGACAACGAGTACGTGCGAGTCGGCGACATGATCGAGGTGGGTCTTATGTTGGGAGAGTCGGCTGGCGCACCGCCGCGCATGGCCGTATACGGTGACGCGGAGGACATGGTTTTCACGGAAGGTGCGGATCGCGCGCGGTGGTCAACGGCGTACACAGTGCCTGAGGGAGCCGCGCAGGGCGCCGTAGAGTTTGTCATAGTGGCGCGCGACGTCGGTGGAATCGAGTCGGTCATCGAGTCGACCGTGGGGCGCACGGCCGTCACCGGGGGTGCTGCCATAATCGACACGCTGCGGCCCGAGTTCAGCGCAAGCGTCCTCGGCCCGACTGAGACGCTCGTGTCGTTCACCGAGCCCGTGTCCGGCACGATCAGGGCGTCTGACTGGACAGTCGGCGGGGAACGAGCGACGGGCGCGGCTGCGGGGCAGGGCGATGAGGCCTCGGAGACCCTGGCGATCCCCGCGTCGGCAGGCGCGGACATGCGGCAGTCATTCGTCCTCGTTCATGCGCCGCTGGCCGGCACGGCCGGCACGACGAGCGTCGCGTACTCACCCATATAGGGCGCAGCCTGTAACCTGGCAGGGGGGCGACTTTGGAGCGCGCTCTGCTGGCATGCGACATGGATTCTCCAAACAGGGTCAGTCCCGCCATGGCACATGACGGCTATTGCATGGCGGAATTAGACATAATAACGGCCCGTCAAGCGCCCCGCCGGGGACGTAGGTTAGCATGGTGGACTGCCAGCCTCGGGCGCTGGAGATCATGGGTTCAAGTCCCATCGTCCCCACCATCGTCATCCTGCGCACGCCGCCCTGCGTGCCCAATGGCAATCCCTAAATCTGCGCACCATGCGCCGCGCGCGCGTTGCTTGGGGAGGAACTGTTAGGGCTCGCCGAGGAGCACTATCTCGAGTCATTTGCAGTCGCCTTTGGCGTCGGGGCGCTCCAGGGCGCAATGCTTGCGCGCGGCGTGCGCCGGAGGTTCCCGTCGCTTCGCTCACACGCGCGCGCCGCCTCGACGATACTCCTCATCGTCTTTCTCGCGCACGCCATCCTAAGCGCGCTGCGCTTTGCGTCACCAGAGCGCGTGAACCTTGCCGGACTGGGGACGCCTGAAACCCTGGAGGGACTCGCGAATATCATCGCGCAACTCCTCGGCGTTGACGGCGGGTTTTGGTCAACGCTCGCCATGCTCATCACCGTCTCGCTAATGCTCCTCTTTCGCAGCGCCGAGCTGCCAGCAATCGCACGATACTTTGTCTTTGCAATAAGTGTCATCACGTTCTTCCTGGCCCTCGCGTCAAGGTTTGCCGGATATGTCCCCACCGAGTTCCACGTCGCAATGTACTCGCTGTACCATGTCGGCATTGCCGCCGGCGTCTTTCTCGTCATGCGCCGCGGCCCGCCGCGCGCCACGTGGGACGGCTAGAGGAGGCAGTACGCGTATGAAGGGGCGAGCGTGGGGTACATTATGCTGGTCTTGACATCAGAGTGGCCCAGGCCGACAGAGTGGCCCAGCTCGTGCGTCATTATCTCCTGAACGGTGCCCACGTCATACAGCTGAAAGCTCCCGTCGCACGCATAGTCGCCTAGGGCGACTTCCACAATCCCCTTGCCTACGTGCGCATGGCCCAGGACGCCCTCGCCGAGATCCCTGACCACCCACGTGACCCACACGTTGGCCTCGTGCTTTGCGCGCGTCACGCTAAAGATGATGCTCGCGTCCTCGCCGCCGTACTGGAGCGTCTGGGCCTCCCAGAACGCCATCGAGTCGCCCAGCGTCTCGACATGGTTGAGGGGCAGTCCGGAGGGCTGCTCGTTTATGAACACGTTGTAGCGTATGGTCGCCCCCGCGCCGATCCGCACGTCGATCTCGGGATCCGGAAAACTGGTCGCCGCGCGCGCGGCCTCCTCGTCAAAGTTCCACTTTACATAGTCGCGCAGGAACTTTTTGATCACATCACCGCTGGGGTTGGGGTACTCGATGTAGCGCTTTTCGCTATCGACGTTGGAGACTATGCGCCCTAGATAGTTCTTGAACAAAAAGAGGCCATCCCTGTCGCGCGAAGCCTTTGCCTCGGCACTCTCGGGAGGCCCGTCGACTAGGCCGCCGATGAGCATCTCGCGCACGGTTTGCGCTAGGCTGCCGACTGTGACGTTTCCTGATGCCCACTCCACGAGCGTCTCCTCATCAGGCACGGTCTGCGGGGAGGCGGTCCGCTCCATGCCGGCGACGGGAACGACAATGACGCCCTCGGCGAGAAGGTACGTGATCGCCTCGAGAAACTCCTCGCCGCTTATCTGCCCGCCGGCCCACCACAGCGCAATGCCGGTAGTCCACGCCGGCACCTTTGAGGGGCGCTGCGATGGTGCCGCAAAGTCGGGCTTTTCGGTGGCCTTGTAGGGGTATTTTGTTATCACGCCATCGATAAACGTCGCATAGTTTTGGTACACCGTGCTCTCTGGCTCTGCCTCAAGGGCTCTCGCAAAGTACAGCCTTGCCTCGGCGTACTCGCCTAGGTTGCCAAACCCCACGCCGGCTCCGGCTAGCGCAACGGTGTCAGCAGGGTTGTCCTGGAGCACGGTATAGAACGATATGAGCGACTCGCGATGCAGGCCGCTGTTTGACTGCGCTATTCCCTTTAGGCGCAGGACATCTGCGTCCCTTGGCGCCCCGTCGAGAATGCCGTCGTATATCGCAATGGCCGCCGAATACTCGCCGCGCGCAAAGAGGCTCCGGGCCTCCTTCATTGCACCGTCATCCTGCGCGTCAGCCGTTCCGGCTAGCGCAACAGCTAGAACCGCTGCCACGGCGCCGCAGGCCACTAGTCTCCATGCCATCAGTCGGCGGGGAAGCATCCAATCTATTTATCCTGTGCATATTGCGCACGATCTAGTGCGTGGCGCCGCACAAAGGCTTTAACGCCCCGGCACCCCTTGCTGCCCCATGGCAGGTCGCGCGCAGGGCTCACCGAGCCTCCGCGAGCAGATAGACGCGGCTAGGGCGGCCCTTGGCAAGATAGGCGAGCCGGCACCGACTAGCCCGGAGCTCACCGATGCGGCAAACCTGATTCGCGCAAACGACACGCTCGCGCGATCCGGCGCCCAAAAGTCGCGGATAATCGACCTCTATGCCGAGTACACATCAGGCCTCGAGGGCATCATCGACTCGGTCCTCGACGTCCAGTCCGAGCTGTCTGAGATGCTTGGAAGGAGCGTGCGCTCGCGGGCCACTAGCGGACGCAAACAACCTCGCCGGCGACAAAGCGCTCCTCGCGCCCGCCGCAGCGCAGGACGAGCGCCCCGTCAGGCTCAATCCGCACAACGGTCCCGGAAACCGCGCAAGACTCGGTCCTGACAGTGGCAGCTCGCCCCATCATGCCTGACTCCCTTGACCACTCTGCTGCAATGCCTGCGGCATCATGCCCGAGCCTTGCGCACACTGACTCGAGGTTTAGCAGAAACGATTGCGCAAGCCTCCTTGGCGCATGGGCATCACCACGCAACGACGCTGCCCTTCGCGCCGCGCCATGAATCGACGCGTTTAGCGCATCCTCGTCAACGCCGATGTTTATCCCGACCCCGATGACTGCATGCTCGATGGACTCGCCGCGCGCATCTGCGTCAACGACAATGCCGGCGACCTTGTGAGCAACACCGTCCCTGAGAACCACAATGTCGTTTGGCCACACGAGTCCGGTTTTTTCGCCAAGCGTGCCGAGAATCGCGTCCCTTAGGGAGAGCGATGCGGCAAGCGGCAGAATGCTTGCGTCACCGGCGCACTCTCCGATGACAACTGACATCCACAGTCCTCCGGCCGGTGACTCCCACCTCCTTCCGCGACGTCCCCTTCCGGACTGTTGCGTTCGCGCAACGACGACTGTGCCGCGCGCGCCACCAGAGCGCGCCACCTCGATTGCGCGATCCTGCGTCGAGCCAATCTCGTCATGGTACTCTGCGCGCCTGCCGAGCACGCTTGTCTGCAGTCCGCGCGCAAGCTCCCACGGGAGGATTCGCTCGGTATTGTGAGTCATCCTCCATGACGGGCCGTCATGCGCAATCCCGTACCCCAGCGCGCGCAGCTCGGCGATCGCACCCGCGTCCACCTCGTCATCGCGCACACCGCCATCGCCGCGCAGTCGGCCCACGAGCTCGCCAAGACCAGACTGCGCGTCCACCTGCGCCAATGGCGCACCCAGCGCGCTGCCCTAATTACCCCTTTTGGGCAGGCCTGCCCGAAACCTACATTTTGGGAGCCTCGCGGGCGCGCCGTGTTGCCTCCAAGGACGCGCTGCCCCAACTGCGGCCAGAACGAGTGGCTCCAGAGCCCAAATACGCACTTTTTGCCCACGGCCGTGAGGCTCAAGGGCGGCGAGTATGGGGCCGACACGGCCAACGGCCCGCACGTGAGCGTCTGGCGCTGCAACAACTGCCTCTATGTGATGCAGTTCTGGGAGCCTGACTAGCGGTCAGGGCGCCCTCAGGCGTGAAATCCGCTGCGATCAACCAAAATGTAAATAAGCACCCCCTCCGGCGCCATGGCAATGGCAACGACAAAGAAGGCAAAGTCATCGAGAACGACCAAGAAGGATCTAGAGGAGAGGATTCGGACCCTAGAGGCTCAGATCGCAAAGCTCTCGGCTCAGGCACCACCAAAACCGGAGCCGTCATCGACGCGCGGAAGCCTGCCAAAGGGCACTGCCCAAAAGCAGCAGACAGCACCGCCGCCAAAGCCGGCACCGCAGCCCTCAGCGGCGCGCGGAAGCCTGCCAAAGGGCATGTCGCCCCCATCGCAGCAGCAACAGCAGCAGACAGCACCGCCGCCAAAGCCGGCACCGCAGCCGTCATCGACGCGCGGAAGCCTGCCAAAAGGCATGGCACCGCCACCGCAGGCGGCTAGCGCCGAGACTAGCGCACCACCGGCAACTGTGGCCGCAGCACTCGAAGAGTCATACCGAAACTTTCCGATAACTGACACGTTTGGCGAGATGCGCGCCAAGATAACGGGATACACGCCCTCGCCGAGCCGCTACTATGCGCGCAACACGGCACCGACGGGCAAGGTCGTAACGTCTGACTGGAACCTCCAAAAGAAGAATGTCACGGGATACACGCAGCCCTCAAACCAGTACTTTGCGACAAGGCAGAGACTCGCATACCATCCACCCGAAAAGCGCTTTACGGGTTATGGCATGCGCGTAGAGGGTGCTGGCACACAGGCTAGCGCACCACCGCCACCACCACCGCCGTCATCGACGCGCGGTAGCCTGCCAAAGGGCATGTCGCCCCCGCCGCAGCAGCAGCAACAGCAGCAGCAAGTACAGCAGAGTGGCAGCTCACAGAGCAATCTCGAGTCATACGAGGAAGACTATCTAAAGAGACTAGAGACGGAGCAGGCAGAGCGAGCAGAGCTCGAGCGCCTTGCGAGAGAAAATGCGCAAAAGCGCACCGCACCGGCACCTAGCTCAACTCACGGAACGCTTCCAAAGGGGTTCTAGGCCCCACACCATCTTTTCTATTTGCCGTAAAACTCTGACCACTGGCTGCCGAGCTTTTCGATAATCCTGTATGCGGTCCGGTCAATGTTGACGTGCGGCTCGGCCATGACCATGACGATGTCCTCGCCTACCGGAAAGCTCATCATTACGGCCTTTTCGCGGCGTGATGCCGAGTACTTTACGCGCCCGAGCTTGGCATCAAACATCTTGCGCCTCGTTATGCGGGCTACGAGATCTTGGTATATCTTGCGCCTGTTCTCGTCAGTCTCGATGGGATCAACGTCCTTTCTGAACCTGCTGACTATGAGCTCGGCGTCACCGCCTATAAAGCCGCAGAACCTGATTTCCGAGTCCTCAAGTATCTGGTCGCACTTTGTCGAATACTCCTCCCTGGACAGAACGGGGGGCTCGCCGACCATCTTGGCCACGCGCCTGCGATGGCCTCGTTTAAACTGTGGGCGCCATGCCGCGCGTCACCCACGCGTGCGCAGAGCCTGGCTCTCAGGCCGCACCGATCCCGCGCGTGCGCTGCTGCTGGCGCGCGCAATGGCGCCCATGCCGAGTCGGTTGTTTTTAATTGAGGCGCGCATGCGTGTGCCGCATGAGGCTCGACAGGGTTGGCATTGTGTGCAAGCTTGGCTCAGCAGACGCTGCTAGGGCGGCGACTGCGGTGGCTAGCCGGCTTGCGGCTGCCGGCTCGGAGGTCATCGCGACGCCGCCGGTGTCTGCTGAGGGCGTTCGCGTCGCCGAGGATGTCGAGTCGATGCGCGGCGAGAGCCTTGACATGGTCATCACGCTAGGCGGCGACGGGACGACCCTGAGAACGGCACGCGGCCTCGACTCTGAGGTTCCGATGCTTGCCGTAAACGTCGGCGGAAACCGCGGCATACTCTCCGAGACTACGATGGACGGGATTGACGGCGCAATTGAGCAGGTTCGCCACGACAAGATATTCCTTGACCGGCGCGTGCGCGTGTCAGCCTCTACTGGCGGCGAGGAGTTTCCGGCCGCGCTCAATGAGATATTCATCAGCCGCGCCAACCTTACGCGGACATCCGAGTTTGAGATAAAGTTTCAGAACGACACAGTCACGCAAAAGATGGACGGCGTTATCGTGGCGACACCTAGCGGCTCAACAGGGCACTCGTTATCGCTTGGAGGCCCGATACTCCACGAGACGCTCGACGTGCTTATCATAACGCCAGTTGCCCCAGTGTTCAGGCTCGAGTCGATCGTCGTGCCAGATGAAAAGATCGAGGTGAAGTGCTCACATGACTGCAACGTTGTCATGGACGCGCAGGTTATCAGGCCAGTCGAGTTTGGCGGCTCGATAACGATAAGGCGCCACAGCCGCCATGCGGTGTTTGTGAGGCAGAGAAAGGCTGGCCTGAGACAGATGACAAAGCTTGGCTTTTAGGGTTCTTGACGCCTCGGCGTTCTATGCGGGCGTTCCATTTGCGTCATCTGGCATCCTGCACACGACAGAGGACGTGTATGGCGAGATCCGCCACATAAAGTCGGCCCACGGCGCAATCGAGACGCTCATCGCAGTCAGACGACTCGTCGTCATGGCCCCGTCTGAGGCATCAGTTGCCGCCGCACGCGCAGCAGCACGGCGCGTAGGCGAGTCTGATGCGCTCTCGCGCGCAGACATGTCAGTCATCGCGCTGTGCTCCGAGCTTGGAGGCGAGCTCGTCACTGATGACTATGCCGTTTCCAACGTGGCAAAGACGATGGGCATGCGCGTCGTCTCAGTCATGACGGCCGGCACGCGCACGCCGCGGCGCTGGACGAGGCGCTGTCCGGCGTGCTCGCGTGACATGGGCTCCGAGTCCCGCTGTGCGGTCTGCGGCGGTCCGGCGGTCCGGCGTCCGGCGACTCGCAGGCCTCCCGGGGGCGCGAGTGCGGGCCGGCGAGCCCATGATCGCGCAAAGCCTTTTGGCGCGCACGGCTCCAATGCCCTCGACGCGCGCAAGCTCGGACGCTGATGCGCCAAAGGCGGCCATCGGCGTGCCAAACCTGTCTAGCATTCGCGTGGCAAGCTTTTCGCCAATGCCCGGCAGGCTGCACAGCGTGCAAAGCTGCTGCTCGCGCACGCTCGCGCCGGGTCTCCTGCGCTGCCTCTTGAGGAGCTCGCCCCTGCGCACGCCCTTTCGCGTCCCGAGCGCGATGAGCAGCCTTGCGGTCCCGTTGGCATCAGGCGTTTGCACGAGCGAGATGCCTGACTCGATAGCAACCCTTGCCACGGTGTCATAGAACACATACGAGTTCTCCACGTGGCGCGTAATATCCTCAGAAGGCCCCTCCACTGCTAGGACGGGATGGCGAAACTCTGTCTTTAGCCTCTTGCACTGCTCATCTAGCCGACCGTCAACGACAGACGCGATGAGGTCACGCGTGCTCTTGCGCTCCACACCCGTGTCCGTTGCTACGATATAGTCGCCGGTCACTAGAGTGCTAAAGTCAGTCTGCACGCCGAGCTTTGTGAGGAGTGCGGGTATGCGGCTCTTTCGCTCGCGCTCATCTGCAATGATGCGCAGGTTCTTGATGTCCATGCGCACACACGTTACGCCGTGCGCTATATCACGATTGCGCAGGGGGCTGCGTGCCCTGTGGGGGCGGCCCGCCCTGCGGCCCGCCGGGACTCTGCATCCCCCTTATCATGTCGGTGACCTTTGCCTCCTGCTCCTTTAGGCTCTCTCGCAGGCGCGCGTCCTGCTTTGCGAGGACCGTCTGGCGCGTAGTGGAGAGCTCTTTTCTCTCCTCGAGCTCGGCGATTAGGGCATCGCGCGTCGTCTTTATGAGTATCGAGCCGGCATGCTTGTAGACAGTCTCGTCCTCGCCGGCCTTTCTGAGCTCCTCTAGGGCGCGCTCGACCTCGAGGCGCTCGACTTCGACCTGCTGCTTTTGGGCCGAGACGCCATGGAGGCTGCCCTGCATCTGCTGCAGCTTTTCGACCTGTTCGCGAAGGACAGGCGGTATGCTGTTGGGATCTGCTGACACGGACGCATGGGGCCGATCCGCCCTATTTTATCATATTGGGCACCCGTGAGACGTCACGCGTGCGGGCCCACGAGGGGGACGTGCGCCTGCCCTGGCCCTGCGCGCCATGCCGGCCCGCGACATGCCCTGTGCCCCGGCGGCGCGCTGCGAGGCCATGGACCTGTAAGGAGTTATATGCGCCACGGCCGCAAAACGCGCTGCATTGTCAGAGAGCTCGATCGGCCGGCGCCTTGTCCTAACAAGCTTTGGCGAGAGCCATGGCAAGTGCGTCGGGGCGGTCCTTGACGGGTGTCCGGCCGGACTGCGACTATCCGAGCGTGACATACAGCCGATGCTCGATCAGAGGCGGCCTGGCCAGTCGGCCATAGCCACGCAGCGCAAGGAGCCTGATCGCGTGGAGATGCTCTCTGGCGTGTTTAGGGGACGCACGACAGGCGCGCCGATCGCAATGCTGACATGGAACAAGGATGCCGACTCGAGGTCATATGACGCCCTTGAGCGACTGCTGAGGCCGGGCCATGCCGACTATACGTCGATGGTAAAGTATGGCGGTCACGGCGACCATCGCGGGGGCGGGCGATTCTCGGGCAGGCTGACGGCCACGCACATCATGGGCGGGGCCATTGCGCGCAAGCTCATCGATGTCGCGCTTGGCATAAAGACACACTCGTACACCGCGCAGATCGGCGGGGTGTCAATGGAGGGCGAGCCGACACCTCGCGCGCTGCGCGCAATGTACCGCAACGACGTGCGCTGTCCTGACGCAAGGGCCGCATCGCGGATGCGCGAGCTAGTCATGTCAGCGCGGCGTGCAGGGGACTCACTGGGAGGAATTGTCCGCTCGGTCACGACGGGAGTGCCTGTCGGCCTCGGCGAGCCGCTGTTTGCGTCCATCGAGTCAGACCTGAGCCGCGCCATGTTCTCCATACCGTCAGTAAAGGGCGTCGAGTTTGGTTCGGGGTTTGCCGGCGCTGCCAGCTCGGGCTCGCAGAACAATGACACGTACGAGATCAGGCGCTCGCGCATCATCACGCGCACAAACAACGCAGGCGGCATTCTTGGGGGGATCTCCAATGGCATGCCGATAACGATGAACGTTGCCTTCAAGCCAGTCTCGTCAATAGCGATGGACCAGCCTACTGTCAACGCCAGGACGCGCAAGCCGGCGATCCTTCGCGTGCGCGGCAGGCATGACCCGTGCGTGGTTCCGCGCGCGCCGCCCGTTGTGGACTCGCTTGTGAGCCTTGTTATTGCCGACCTTGCACTGGTGGGGGGATTTGTCAGACCCGTCCTCTGAGCCCGGACCCCTCGAGCCCCTGCGCGAGGAGATGGACACAGTCACACTCGAGATGGTCCGCCTTCTGGGCAGGCGCTCGGAGCTTGCGCGCCGCATAGGCGAGGCCAAGCGCGACATGGGCGCGCCAGTTGATGACTCTGGGCGGGAGGGCGACTTGCGCGCAAAGGTCATCGAGTCGTGCGCCGATGGCGGCGAGGCCGCAATGGCGTCCAGGCTCCTGAACTTTTTGCTAAACGAGTCCGTGCAGGTCCAGTCAAAGGCCGCAACGGGTGCCGCACCGTCGCACACGGCAATATTTCAGGAGGCAAAGAGGCTAGAGGAGGAGGGCAAGAGCATTGTCCACATGGAAGTCGGCGAGCCAGACTCGGCGCCGTCCGGATATGCAGTCGATGCGCTGGCTGCCGCATGTGCCAAGGGGCACACAAAGTATGGCACCGCACTTGGCATGACCGAGCTGCGCGACGTCATCGCCAACGTAGAGTCTGCGCACACTGCCGGACTCTCGCATGACAATGTCATAGTCACAATGGGCGCAAGGTTTGCGATATACCTTGCAATAGAGTCGCTTCTTGATCCTGGAGACGAGATCATAGTCATCGAGCCGGCATGGCCGGCATATGCGCAATGCGCAATGCGCGCCGGAGTAAAGGTTCGGCACATCCACACGACACTAGAGTCGGGCTGGGAGCCAGATATATCTGAGATCGAGTCGGCCATA
This sequence comes from Cenarchaeum sp., assembly GCA_963693095.2. GTDB lineage: Archaea > Thermoproteota > Nitrososphaeria > Nitrososphaerales > Nitrosopumilaceae > JAHRAL01. The sequence continues at coordinate 1,079,906 of OY843768.1, read as the reverse complement.
ACGCCAAACACAAGGATGATTGCGATAAACTATCCAAACAACCCAACGGGCAAGGTTCTGCCACGGCGCAGGCAAAAGGAGATCATGGACATTGCCGCACGCCACTCGCTCTATGTCCTGAGCGACGAGATATACTCGCTCTATTCGCGCACAGAGTGGCACAGCGCGCTAGAGTTTGGCCATGACAAGACGATCGTGACGCAGTCGCTCTCAAAGTCGCACGCGATGACGGGGTTTCGCGCCGGATATGCCATAGCACCGCCCGAGGAGATACGGCGCATGGGCCGCCTCCAGTCGCTATGCCTCACGTGCGTGCCCTCGCCGATCCAGTATGCGTCGCTAGCCGCGCTGCAGGCCGAGCCGCCGGGGGCAGCACACGACATACTCTCGAGGCTCGCCGGCCTCTCGCCGCAGGCATCGGCCATGGGCCTCGAGTTCGCCGAGCCCGATGGCGCAATGTACCTCTTTGCGCGACTTCCGGGCGGCCTTGACGGCGGCGAGGTCGCCCTCGAGTGCCTCAAAAGGGGCCTTGCGATAGCGCCGGGGGCCGCATTTGGGGGATATGGGCAGTTTGTGCGCCTCTCGGCGTGCCGCGAGGCACGCACGCTGGCGCGTGGAATGGATATACTAAATAGCGTCGTCTCAGGGGCCTAGGGCATGAAGAAGCGGGTGTCCGTGATTGGGGCCGCAGGGCAGATGGGCACGTGGATGTGCCGATACTTTGCGCCAAAGTACGACGTCACCGGATATGACGAGGACGAGTCGAGATCGCTGCCAAAGGGGGTCACAAAGGGCTCCTCACTCGTAGGGGCTATCCTCGAGGCCGACTATGTGATACTGTGCACGCCGACGAGAAAGACACCAGAGATCATCAGGCTAATCGCCAAGGAGATGAGGCGCGATGCGTACCTCATCGACATATCCTCGCAAAAGCTAAAGACCGCGCCGGCTCTCTCGCGCGTTCCCTCAAAGGTCGTTCCGGTCTGCATACACCCAATGTTCGGGCCGGGAGCCAAGGGCACAAAGGGACAGAACATCATCTCTGTGCCGATAAGGGACGGCAAGAAGGAGATCGCCGTCTCAAAGACGCTCTTTCCGGACGCGACGTTCGTCACGATAGACTCTGCCGAGCATGACAAGAGGGTCGCCGTCATACTCGGCCTCACACACCTTGTCAATATCGCATTTGCGAGCATTATCTCAAAGGACGAAAAGCCCTCGCTAACGCACAAGATGTCAGGCAGCACGTTCCGTATACAAAAGGCGCTCTCTGACAGCATAATGTCCGAGACGCCTGACCTGATTGACACGATAATATCAAACCCGCAACTTCGCCGCATCGCCGAGGAGCTCTGGAAGGACATCGGGCGCCTCCTCACCGCAGTGCAGGAGAACAAGTCCGAAGAGGTCACCGACTATGTGCGCGCGTGCCAGGCCAGGATAGAGGCCAACGGCGGAACCGCCGAGTCGTACAAAAAGATGATTGCAATGTCGCGCGTGATGGACAAAAAGTAGCCTTGGATGCGCGCAACGTCGCGACGTCATTTGTGCGCAACAATAACGAGTATCTTGTGGTTCGCCGCAGCGAGCGCGTGCGCACGATGCGTGGGCTGTGGTCGGCAATAAGCGGGAGCATAAATGCCGGCGAGGCTGCCCTAGAGCGCGCATACGCCGAGCTCCTAGAGGAGGCTCGAATCGCGCGCGACTCGCTGCGCCTCGTCTCCTCGGCACCGCCGGCAATGGTGAGGTCCGAGAGGCATGGCGGCGAGTGGCGCATACACGCGTTTCTCTTTGAGGCGCGCGACCGACAGGTCACGCTAAACTGGGAGGGCTCTGAGCACCGCTGGGTCGCGCGCGACTCGCTGCGGCTACTAGACTCCGTCCCGTGCCTGGCCGGGACGCTCGACTCGCTTCTCTAGCGTGGCGACCTCGGGCTTGGCGCCTGGTGGATCCTCGGGGTCATAGGAGCGCTGCTGCGGGAGCATGACATACACGCACGCGCCGCCGCACATTGTGCACGGGACGTTGTTGCCGGGGTGCTGGCCTGTGCGCGAGTGGATCGCGGCGGCCTTTTCGGGGTCTATTGAGAGGGCGATCTGCGCCTCCCAGTCAAGCGTGCGGCGCGCCTTGGTCATGGCGCGATCCCACTTTATGGCGCGCTCGCGGTTCTTGACGAGGTCGCCGGCATGGGCCGCTATCCTGTACGCGATCAGCCCGTCCTTTACCTCTGCGTCATTGGGAAGCGCAAGGTGCTCGGATGCCGTCAGGTAGCAGAGCAGGTCGACTCCCTCGGCTGCTGACACTGCAGCGCCGATTGCGCTCGCAATGTGATCGTGGCCAGACGCAATGTCAGTCACTAGCGGGCCGAGGACATAGTACGGGACTTCGCCTATGAGCGCCTTTGCGACGCGGACGTTTGCCGCAACCTCGTTGAGCGGGACATGGCCGGGACCCTCGACCATGACCTGAACGTCAGACTCGTGCGCGCGTTTTGTGAGATCGCTAATGTTGATCATCTCCTGCACCTGCAGCTCGTCATGCGAGTCGAGTATCGAGCCGGGCCTGAGCGCATCGCCGAGGCTAAACGTCACGTCGTGCTCCTTTGCGACCTCGAGGAGATAGTCATAGTTTGAGTGGTATGGGTTCTCCTTGCCATGGCGCATCATCCATGCCGCAGTTATCGTTCCGCCCTTGCTCACTATTCCACCGTGCCTTCGCACGCGCTCTATGCGTTTTGCAATGTCCATGGTGATGCCCGAGTGTATCGTCGTATAGTCGACCCCGTCTCGCGCGTTGGACTCAAATGCCGCAATAAAGTCATCCTCGCTTATTGCGAGCGGGTCTCTGTGCTTTTCGACGCCCCGGTTGTATGCCTCGTATATCGGGACGGTTCCAAACGTTATGCGGGCCTCGTCCATGAGGCGCCTCCTTATCGCGCCGACGTCGCCCCCGTCACTGAGGTCCATTATCGTGTCGGCGTGGTGCTTTACGGCGGTTCGCGCCTTTTGGGCCTCTGCCTCTACGTCGACGTGGAGCGTTGACGTGCCGATATTCACGTTGACCTTTGTCTTGAGGCCCTTCCCTATGCCGACGTTGTGTATGGACTGCGGCCGACGCACGTTTGAGGGTATTATTATGGAGCCTGTGGCCATGCGTCTTGCTAGCCACTCCACATCGACGCCCTCATCAGCGGCAACGCGGCGCATCTGATCGGTTATCTCCCCGCGCCTCGCCGCTCCCATCTGTGTGCCCATGGCGCGCATGGCAGCGCAGAGGGATTTAAACAGTGGCTGCCTCTGGCGCCAAATGCGCGTCGTGGGGCGCACGCCCGTGCGCAAGGCCTAGAGATCACATATATGCGCCGACACGTCCAACTGCTGCCATGTGGGACTGGTTGCGCGGCTGGATGACGGCCGCACGCAGGTGCGAGATGAGCCAAGCCGAGCTGTTCAAGCTGAGCCGCGAGGCCCACAAGGCCAACACGATATACGTCGGCCCCAAACGGCTCCCAATCACTCGCATATACTCCTCGTTTGACGCCCGGAGGTCGGATTTCATCCATGGCGACGATGACGAGTCGTGATACTGCCCAGTAGATCTTGCGCCTTGCCCGCCCTGCTCTGATTCTTTACGGGCACCCTGCCCTTGCCCGCGTACCTTGCGTCTGCCACGCGTGCCGACGCGGCATCGGCGTGCGGGCCTCCACATTTGCATTTTGGCCAGAGTTGCCGCTCGCCGGGGCGGGGCTGTGAAACAGGGCATTAGGACAGGCGACAAATGCACGTCACAAGACGCGCACTCGTGCGTAAAGTCCAGTAGTTGGTCATGTACCCAAAACCGCCCAAAACGGCCCCTGAGCCGCCCGAAATGCAAACAGATCAATTGGGGGGCGGCCCCAGGCGGCCCGCTTGATTCGAATAAGGGGCCGCCTGAGGCGCCGCGGGATCGCAAACCCCCGGATATATGGGGCTATCTACGGGGCGTTCTGCGCGATGTGCCGCGTGCCCGTGTCCGCGCGGCACAACGCGCTGTACGGCGCCGCGGACTTTCACCGCTGCATGCTGGGGGCGTGCCTCCTCGCCCGGTCGGTCTCGTCGGCGGCGGCCGTGTCGGCGCTGTCGGCGCACGGCAGGCTCCCCGGCGCCCTGTGGGTGAGGCGCGCGATCCACCGCATGGACGCCACGGAGATGGGGGAGGACTTTGACAGGATGGTCTACGGCCTGCTGTCGGCGACGGTGACGGGGGGCCTCGCCAGGCGCGGCATCGTCGTGGCGATCGACAAGCACAACATCCCGCGCTACGACAGCGGCGACCGCTCGCACCTGTCGCGCGGGCGCTTCAAGAGGGGCACGACGTGGGCCGAGACGTACATGTCGGCGCAGGTCGTCACCAGGGGCGTGCGCTTCCAGCTCGCCGCGGTCCCCATGCGCCTCGGCGACAGGAACGCCGAGTGCGTGCGCCGCATAATGGAAACCGTGCTCTCGCACGGCGTGCGCGTGCGCCTGGTCCTGATGGACCGCGAGTTCTTCAGCGCCGACGTCCTCGAGACGCTCGACTCGATGGGGGCGAGCTACCTCGTCCCGTGCCCGAACAGGCCCGGCGTCACGGCCTCGCTGCGCGACTACGCGGCCGGAAGGATCGGCGACGTGTCGGAGACGGTGGTGACGCGCACGGACGGTACGACCGTCCCGTACACGATGGTCATCAAGCGGAGGCTCAAGAGGGAGAGGGAGCCGGGCACGCGGGACTCCGGATCCCCGGAGGCCAGGCACATAGCGTTCGCCACCAACGTCCCCGGGGGGTGCGACCCCGACGAGGAGTACCCGAGGCGGTGGGGGATCGAGAGCGGCTACGCGAGCCTGGAGGGCGTGCGGGTTCGCACGAGCAGCCGCGACTCGAAGTACCGCCTGTTCTGCTTCCTGTACACCATGATGGCGTACAACGCGTGGGTCCTCGCAAAGTGGGAGCTCGCCGCCGGCCAGCGGCTGGGGCGCGGGGCGGGGAGGGAGCCGACCCTGGTGGAGTTCATGGCCTGGATCGGCGGGGGCGGCTCGTGCGTGCGCCCCCGGAAGCCGCCCCCATGGCTGGCCGTGAGGGCCGGTACATGATCATGTACTGAAGTCTAGAGATCATATATATACGCCGACACGTCTAACTGCGGCAATGTGGGACTGGTTGCGCGGCTGGATGACGGCTGCACGCAGGTGCGAGATGAGCGATGCCGAGCTGGACAAGCTGAGCCGTGAGACAGACGAGGCCAACACGATATACATAGGCCCCAATCGTCTGCCCATCACTACCCTGTACACAACATTTGACGCACGGAGGTCAGATTTCGTATATGACGATGAGTCGGTCTGAACAGGCCTTTTACATGCAGCATCAGTGTTATCACCTTGGCGTTCTCTGCAACCATGTTGACATAAAGGCCTCGATCTTTCTTTCAGTTGTCGCAGCTATGGTGTTGGCCTACGCGTTTAGTCCGGCAGTGAACCTGATCACGCTTGTCGGGGCAGTGGCATTTACAATCGCGGTTCCAATCAGGATTGGTGTGCAGATGTTGGGCAACACAACACTGAATGCCGGACCGCTGCTAACTTTGTCGAACGGGGTTCCACCTGCGCCGGGTTCTCCTGAGCACGAATCCTATTGGATCCATCTTGTGGACGATCTTGATCGCGCCATTCACTATAACACCCGTCTTCTCCGCACAAAACACACCCAACACTGGAACATCATGCTGATATCGCTGTGTATATTTGGATTTATCATGACAATGACCGTGGTGGGAACGTTCATCGAGCCTCCGGCCTGGAGCACCTACCCGTTTCACTAGCGTAACGACGCTTTATGGCGTGTCCCTTGCGCACAATTGACGTGCCTGTGCCATCAAGCCATGCCATGGGTTATGGCGTATAGGCCACAGGATGGCACATGGCTAGTTCACGGCGCAATGTGCGCAATTGGGCGCTTTGTGCTGCATGATTTCAGGCACGGCTTGCCCATCAGGCAATGCGCCACACCGGCGTGCGGCATGTCGCAGGCGCAATGCCTGCACAGCCTCGAGCCCGCACCGCGTGAACGCATGGCCTCGCAGGCTCGACGCACCGGCAGAGCGTGCCGCGGCCACGTGCTGCCCAGCACGCCTTTGTGATGGCCCGCCTCAGGCCGTGTGGGCGCCCATTCTGGCTATAAGGGATCTGGATCGCAGTTATATTGGCCAAGACGCGTGACCAACAGCATGAGACTAGCGCGGGAGTGCCTGCATTGCGGCCGCGAGTTTGAGGGCACAGGGAGCAGGTTCTGCTCATTCAGGTGCGCACAGGAGACGTCCTGAGCATGGCTCGCATGGCTCCATGCCGCGCAACGCGGTGAGCGTCGGTGAACATTCTGTCAATAGGGGGCTCTGATCCGTCCTCTGGCGCCGGCGTGCAGGGTGACGTGAGGGTTCTCTCGGCACTCGGCGCCCACTGCGTCACGGCGATAACTGCGATAACGGCACAGGGCACGTCGTCGTACTCGGGCACGCACGCGCTCGCGCCGGCGGCCATACGCGCGCAGATCGACTCGGTGATGGCAGACTTTGAGCTTGACGCAATAAAAGTCGGCATGCTCCACTCTGCTGCCACGGTGCGCGCAGTCGCCTCAGCGATTCGCGGCTCTAGTGCCCCCATAGTGGTCGACCCCGTGATCCGCTCAACGACGGGGGGTGTCCTGCTCCGGCGGACCGCTATTCCGGCCCTCTGCTCTGAGATGCTCCCGCTAGCGGCAGCCGTCACGCCAAACCTCGAGGAGGCCGAGGCCATCTCGACGAGGCGCGGGCCTGACGCGAGCGCACGCGCACTCTTGGGTTTCGGGTGCGGCGCTGTCATCGTGACAGGCGTGCCGTGCGCCGGACGCATATGCGATCACGTGTACGCGCCACGCAGGCGCGTGATCCGCGGCGCCGCACACGCTGAGCAGAGCCACGGGGGCGGATGCGCGCACTCGGCGGCCCTGGCGTTTGCGCTTGCGGGCCGGCGCAGCCCATACGAGGCTGCCCGCATGGCCCACACGATCGCCGCATCGCACCTCGATGCGGCCGCCTCGCCCGGCCGCGGCCTTGCGATCACGGGACTGCGCGACTCGCCCCATGTCGCAGGACTTGCTGCGGCAATAGCGGGCCTGTGCTCCACGCGCGGCGCACACGCGCTAGTCCCAGAATGCCAGACAAACTTTGTCGTCGCCACGCCCGAGTCGTCCTCGGCGCAGGACATGATCGGCATGAGCGGGAGAATCGTCAGGGCCGGCACGCGCCTCATCCCCGTCGGCAGCCTTGAGCGCGGCGGCTCGCGCCACGTCGCCTCTGCGCTGGCCGCCATGCGCGAGAGGTTTCCGGACGTCTCCTCGTGCGCCAACATCCGCCGCTCGCCGGCAACGCTTGGCGCGATGCGCCGCCTTGGCATGTCGCTCTCGTCATACGATCGCGCCCGCGAGCCGCGCGCGCGTGCGCGCCTCGAGGGCACGACTGTAGCATGGGGCGTGCGCGAGGCCATCGCGCGGAGAGCGGCCCCGCCTGATATCGTTCACCATGCCGGCGCGCACGGCAAGGAGCCCATGGCCCTAGTCTTTGGCCGCGATCCCGCTGACGTGCTGCGCAAGGTTCGCCGAATCGCCGCGCGTGCTGCTCAACATAAATTATAGGCGCCGGCGCGCGCATGCATGAAGGCCGTGATTCTTGCAGGCGGGCTCGGAGAGCGCATGGGCTCATACACGGCAACAACTCCAAAGCCGATGCTCCCGCTTGCCGGCCGGCCAATACTAGAGCACCTCGTTGAATGGACACGCAAGGCCGGCATACGGGAGATCGTGCTTTGCGTGAGTCACCTCCGCGAGTCGATCGAGGGCCACTTTGGCGACGGGTCGGACTTTGGCGTGCGCATCGAGTACGCCGCAACGCCACGGCCAATGGCGACTGCCGGACAGCTGCGTGCCGCAAGTGGCCTCCTTAACTCTGCGTTTGTGTGCATGTATGGCGACTCGATATTTGGCCACTCGCTTCGTGCCATGGTCAGGCAGCACGTGCGCACGCGTCCGGCAATGACGATCGCCACGCACATGCACACGACGACAGTCCCGTATGGCGTCATTACTACGACGCGCGCCGGCACGGTGACATCATGGGACGAAAAGCCGCGCATCGAGTCGCTCATAAACGTCGGCTGCTATGTCATCGAGCCTGCAGTCCTTGCGCTCATCCCGCCAAACCGCGCGCTCGGAATGGATTCTGCCGTGAGGCGCGCCATTGCGCGCGGCATGCGCGTGCGCGAGTACCGCGCGCGCGGGGCGTTCACCGACATTGGCGACATTGCCTCCTATGAGCGCGCGCAGGCCCGCCTTGGGGGGCAGGACGCGTGAGCGCAATGGATCCCGTGATAAGGCCGCTGCGGCGAGACGACCTTGGGGCGGGCTTTCTAGAGTCACTCGACTCGCTGCGCAGCGCTAGCGGCATGGACACGGAGACTGCCATGCGCGTCATGGATGCCATAGAGGCCAACGACGGCCACACGACGCTTGTGGCCGAGCGCGACGGCCGCATAGTCGGGACCGTGACGCTCCTCGTTGAGCGCAAGTTCATCCATGACGGGGGCCTTGTGGGCCACATCGAGGACGTCGCAGTTCGCAAGGATCATCAGCGCGAGGGCATCGGGGGCACACTCGTTCGCGCGGCGATCGCCGAGGCGCGCCGCGCCGGCTGCTACAAGGTCGTCCTCGAGTGCGCCGATGAGCTCGTGCCGTTCTATGAGGGCCTTGGACTCAGTCGTCACTCTGTGTCCATGAGGTGTGATCTAGGGTAGAGTGCCGCTTTGGCCTCTGCCTCTCGCGCATGAGCGAGGCGCCCACGACGATCACCGGAATCGACAGGATCGCAAAGAGGATCGGCGTGTACTCTACTGTGGCGTTGAGGTGATCTGCGCCTATGCCGGCGACTAGCATCTGCGCGTATGCCATGCCGGCCATCATCGCGACGCCGCCTATGCAGATCATCACGCCTATTGGCCTCGAGCCGTACCTCCTTGTCATGATATACGAGACTGCCGCAAGAATCGACGCGGGCGCGACGCCAATTGAGATGAACTGGAGTATCTTTGGCGCCGCCTCGATTGTGCGGTAGGGATCCTGCAAAAAGTCATAGAGCGTGCAGATCTCGGCGGCAAACATGACATAGAGTCCCATGCCGGCGGCTGCAATGTACCTCTCTATTCCCATGGCACTACACTATCCCGACTAGGCGCGCAATCTCCTTCCTGCTTGCCTCCCCGAGGTTGGCGGCCGCATCTTCTGGAGACGTGGGGTTTAGGTGTATCCCGTACCCATGCTCGAGGCCGGTCACCTCGCCCTTGACGGGATAGACCTCGACATGCCAGTGTATCTGCTTGCTGTTCTTTTTTTCTGGCGACAGGTGGAACGCAATGCCAAAGGACACGCCCTTTACGGTCTCGCAGAGCCCGCCGAGCGTGGCGCGCAGCATTAGGGCAAGGTCATTTATCTCCTTGTGCGTTATCTTTGAGAATGATGTCGTGTGCTTTTTTGGGCATATCCAGTACTCGTACTCGTGTGCCGGTGCCCATGGGCACAGTGCGACAAACCCCTCAGTCTGCAGAACCTGGCGCGGCCCGGCGGCCTCGACTTCGATGGTGTGGCACATTGGGCACACGCCGCGCTCGCTGAGTATACGGTGCGAGATCGCCGACTCTTTCTCGATTACGGGAGGTATCGTCGAGAATGTCGCAATGTCGAGGCGCGGGTGGTCATTTTTCGAGTCCTCGCTGCTCGCATGGCTTGCGTATATGGCAACGTATGTGACGCCCTTTTGCGTGTAGAGCCATCGCAGGCGATCCTGTACCACGATGAGCACGTTTGACCACTGCTCCACGCTTATCGTCGAGAGCGACTCCTTGTGGTCTGGTGACGCTACAACGACATAGTGGTACCCGTATGCGGGCTCCTTGTAGTGCGGAAACTCGCCGTATGTGTTCTCTGGCGTTGTCGTGACTATTGGGTTGTCGCTCTCAAAGACGCGTATTGCCCAACCCTTGATGTACTCGCCCTCGCTGTCCTGCAGCCTCTGGAGCATGCCGTCCTTGGAGACTAGCGAGAGAACCGACGGGTTGGTCATCGACTCGTTGCCCGGCGCGTGCGGGGACTTTTTTGGATCAGTTGTGCGCTTTTCCCTTTTTGCCACTATCGTGAGGCGGTCCGAAACATAGTCCTTGCGCATAAAGCCCATATGGATCCTGCGTTGGCGCGGTATGTTAAAAGCCTTCATGCCGCATTGCGCCCATCTGGCCAAAGGGGGTCCGCGGGGGTGCCGGCCCACCAGCGCCGCGCGGGCCGTTCGCCGACGGCCCACCTGCGGGCATTATGGTGGCCTGTGGCCCTACACGCGTGTGGAATGGCCGCCACGACGCTTAAGCTTATATTCAAACCCCGTGCGATCAAGCCAGTTGAAGCCGCAGCAAACGCAAAAGGTAGCCGACCCCGAGCCGGGGATCAACTGGGCACGAGAGGAGGAGACGGAGAGCTTTGCGCGCACGGTGAGGCTCTTCAGGCAGGGCAAGTACGACGCGGACAGCTTTCGCAGGTTTCGCCTGCAGCATGGCGCATACGGCACGCGCATGACGTCTGACTATGCGATGGTCCGCATAAAGGTGCCGGCCGGCAAGATACTGCCCGCACAGCTTGAAAAGATGGCCCAGCTCAGCGAGCGATTTTCGATAGGCAGTGCGCACGTCTCGACTCGCGAGAACGTGCAGCTCCACTGGGTCATACTCGAGGACGTCTCGGAGATATTTCGTGGCCTCGCAGAAGTCGGCCTCACGTCGCGCGAGGCGTGCGGCAACACGGTTCGCAATGTGATGTGCAGCCCGCTCTCCGGCGTGTGCGGCGCCGAGGCGTTTGACGCGACGCCATACGCGCTATCGACGGCAAAGTTCCTCCTGCGAAACCCGATGAACCAAAACCTGCCGCGCAAGTTCAAGTTCAACTTTACGTGCTGCGAGGAGCACGGGATGGTTCGAATGGTCGACGTCGGCGTCCTCCCGCAGGTTCGCCATGAAAACGGCGAGGAACGGCGCGGATTCAAGGTATTTCTCGGCGGCGGACTGGGCAACAAGTCATTTGTTGGCCACGAGCTTGAGGACTTTACCCCGCAGGAGGATCTCATCTACACGTCACTTGCGGTCCTTCGCATATTTGACAGGCTTGGGGACAGGAAGAACCTCGCGAGGAACCGCATGCGATACCTTGTCAACGACATGGGCTGGGATGCCTTTAGGGGCCTTGTCCTAAAAGAGCGCGCGATAATGCGCGCGACACAGTCCGTCACGGTGGGATTTGACGTCGACCTCAAGCCCGATGAGGTCATCCCGCGCCTTTGCGTATCTGATGAGCCCGCCGGCGCCGCACCTGAAGGGTATGCGCGGTGGCTGCGCACGTGCACGTGCGCGCAAAAGCAAGACGGGTTCCGCTCTGTCTTTATTGCGCTCGAGGCCGGCGACATAACGGCAAGCCAGCTTCGTGCGCTAGCGCAGATATGCCGCACGCACTCTGGCGAGGGCCTTGCGCGCATCGGCTTTACGCAGAACATTGCCCTCCGCTACGTGCGCGAGGACGGCCTCACCGCGCTCTACGGCGACCTCCTCGAGGCTGGCCTCGCAAGGCCGGGCTCGCTGACGATGGCCGCGCCCATTGGGTGCTCGGGCACGACCTCGTGCAACCTCGCGCTTACCAACTCGCACAGGCTCGCAAAGGAGATACAGCGCAAGTTCACCGAGACCGGCCTCGACGAGGATGCCGACCTGCGGGGCTCGTCGATAAAGATCAGCGGCTGCCCAAACTCGTGTGGCCAGCACGGCATAGCCACAGTCGGGTTTTATGGCGGCGGCGCGCGCTCCGGAGGCGACATGTATCCGGTGTACCAGATGTCCCTTGGCGGCCGCTCTGACGGGCAGACGATGCTCGGCACCATGTGCATGCGCGTGCCCGCAAAGCGCGTCATTCCTGCGCTCCTCGAGCTCATTGACATGTACAAAAAGGACAGGCAGGACGGTGACCTCTTTAGGGACTGGATCCACAAGATCGTCTCTGGCGCGTCTGCGACGGGGCTCTCGTCTGTGAAGGACATAAAGTCAGCACTAGCGCACCTTGCTGCGGCCCCCTCGCAGTCAGATGACGCGGACTTTTTCAGTGACTATGGGAGCGACGGCGGCTATCACACAAAGACCGGAAGGGGCGAGTGCGCCGCATGAGCGGCGCCGAGCAGGACGCTGCCGGAGGCATGCTAACTAGCGCCGATGACCTGTCCGGCGAGCTGCGTGACGGGAAGACGCGCGTTATTGACGTCAGAAAGCCCGAAGAGTATGCGCGCGGGCACATCCCGTCGGCCGTAAACCTGCCGCTCTCAGAGCTCTTGGCAGATGACAGTGACGCGTCCGTTGCGCGCCTTGCGGCGCAAGCCGGCATTGGGGACTCTACGCGCGTCGTCGCCTATGATGACACGTTTGGCGCACTCGCCTCGAGGCTCGTGTGGTCACTGGAGCACATTGGGCACAGGGACGTTGCGCTCCTTGACTCGACGTACTCGCAGTGGGACTCGCGCGGCCTCGAGGTCTCCACTGACGCCCCTGGCGTGGAGGCCTCGACGCACACAGTCAGCCCGCGTCCAGAAACGCTGGCCACGTCGACATACCTCGAGGATGCGGCCTCGCGCGGCGACGTCGTCCTAGTCGACAACAGGGAGCGCCTCAACTACCTAGAGAACCACATCCCCGGCGCGATCAACATACCCTACAGGACGCTAGGGGCTGAGGGCAGCGTCCTGCGCCCGCGCGAGGAGATCGCGCGCCTGCTTGAGAATCGTGGCATACGCCAGGGTGCCGAGGTCATCACGTACTGTGGCAGCGTCGGGACGCTCTCGGGCCTGGCCTACTGCGCGCTGCGCTCGGCCGGAATGCCAAACGTGCGCCTCTATGTGCGCTCCTTTAGGGAGTGGAAGGGACTCAAAAAGCCCCTAGAGACGCAGGCTGACGCAAACTATTGGGATCTGTCAGCCGAGTAGGCGCATGCAGCCTAGCCGACTTCGCTGCGGAGCTGCTTTGTCACAGAGGCCTCTATGTTCTCTAGCATCGTCATCATCTTTTTCTTGTTGTCGCGCAAAAAGTCCACTGACCCGTCAGCTAGCCTCACCTTCCACAGGCGAATCTCGCGATGCTCCTCCAAAAAGTTCTCGATCATGTGCTCGCCGCACCTCTTTGGATCGATAAACTGCTCGAGGTTCTCAAGTGTTGCCGGCACGTCCTCCTCGCCGATGCTCACCTTGACGTCCTGTATTGCGCTGCTCAGCCTCTTGAGTCCGCCGACCTCGGCTGGCGAGGACTTTTTGAGCCCAAAGAGTCCGCGCTTGATCGGCGGCAGCTTTTTTGCGACCGAGTCGGCTAGGTCATACGTTGGTATCTTGTGAAATCCATCGCGCCTCTCGTGCATTGTGAGCAGGCCCTTTTGCATCAGGTTGCGCAGTGCCTCCTCGGCGTCGACCCTGTCAAGAAACGTTGTCCACACTATTGCGCCTATCGTGTGGTATCCCTGCCTCACGGACTCGAGGACAACGACCTCTATTATCCTCTTGAATCCGTCCTCGATGCGCACGTTCTGAAAGTCCCTGTCCTTGACTGCGCGCCGTGCGTTCTTTACGTCGACCTCTATGGAGCGCTTTAGCGCCTCGATAGACTCTGTCACCCTGCCTAGCATCGACAGGTAGCACGCCTTGTTGTAGCGTGCCATGCCGAACTTTGGATCAGAGTCGACTGCCTTCTCGACGCTGTCTAGCGCGCGCGCATAGTTCTTTTGACCATAGTGTATGAGGGACTTTAGGTTCCATGCCTCGGCGTTGGCGACATCAATGTCGAGAACGCGGTCATACACGCGCATCGCCTCGGCGTGGTCCTCCATGTGGAACCGCGCGTATCCGAGCTTTAGCAGCACCTCCACGTTGCCGGGCTCACAGGCCAGCGCGCGCTCAAAGTGCGCGACGGCCTCATCGAGCCTGTCGTCGGCCATGCTGTTTATGCCCTTTTTGAGGTATTTCTGGAGCTGATAGTCAGGCTTTGCGAGACCCTCCTCGCCGCTCCTCGCTGGCACATCGCGCTTCTTGCCGGTATCGACCCCGTCGCCCTTCATGTTTGGCACCGGTGGCGCTGTTTCTAGATAAATACCATTCTAGGCATCGCCGGCCCCCCACGCCTGCGCGCCGCGCCCCCATGCCCATATATGTCAAAATACAAAAATACTTGGCACTTGAGCTGCGATCCATGCCGGACCGGATCAGGACGCTGGACGTGGGGGGACGCTCACCGTTTACCGGCTCGGGCGTGTTTGAGGCTGCCATATCGCTTGCAGGCCAGAGGCCAGATGCCGCATCGGCCTCCTCGAGGTCATTTGATGCCCTCTGGACCTCCGAGTTCCACCTAAGGGTAAAGGATGGCGAGTTTGCCGTCTCGCTGGGAGGCGAGGGCCAACGGCCGATTCCAGACTCTGTGTTTGAGCTAGGTTCGGTCTGGGTTGTCGTAAATGACGTCTTTTCTGGTGAGCACACAGTCTTTGAGGCAGCCGTTCCAGGCAGTCATCAGGATGCCCCGCGTCAACGCGACACGCAGAGGCGGCCTCGCCATGATGAACCGCGCGCAAAGCAGGGCACGCGCGGCGCGCAGGGTCCACTGGGTGACAAGGGCCAGCGCGGCCCGCAGGGTCCGCCCGGCGAGCGCGGCAGCGCCGGACCGACCGGAACGCAGGGTCCGCCGGGATCGCGCGGCGTGTCCGGTCCGCCCGGCGAGAAGGGCCAGTCCGGTCCAAAGGGTCTCACCGGCGACAAGGGTGACAAGGGCGACAAGGGTCCACCGGGTCCACCGGGCGACAAGGGCACGACAGGCCCGACAGGCTCACCGGGCGAAAGGGGACCGCAGGGTCCGCGGGGTCAGGTCGGCTCAAAGGGCGACAAGGGCCCACAGGGATCAATTGGCGACAAGGGAATCACCGGAGAGCGCGGTGCGCACGGTGCAAAGGGGGAGACGGGATCACGCGGCCCGTCTGGTGACAAGGGCCTGCAGGGTCCGCCGGGTCCGCACGGCGACAAGGGTCCGCCGGGTCCGCACGGCGACAAGGGGACGACAGGCCCACCGGGTCCGCCCGGCGACAAGGGCGAGGACGGTCCACAGGGAACGCCAGGTGACAAGGGTCCGGCCGGCCCACAAGGCGAGATGGGACAGAAGGGCCTGACCGGAATTCCCGGACCGCAAGGTGAGATTGGAGAAAAGGGTCCGGCCGGCCCGTCCGGCGAGAAGGGCCAGCCCGGAATGCAGGGCTCGCCGGGCGACAAGGGTCCGCAAGGATCACAGGGACCGCAAGGCGAGCGCGGCCCGCCGGGCCCGCCCGGTGACAAGGGCATGCACGGCCCGCAGGGAATCCAGGGCCCACAGGGCGCGCGCGGTCCGGTGGGTTCGGCCGGTCCGGCCGGAGAGCCCGGACCGCGTGGCGGACAGGGCGGGGTCGGCCCACCCGGACCGCCTGGCCCGCCCGGCCCGCCCGGTGACAAGGGCACGTCTGGCTCAATGTCAGAGGACCAAAAGGCGATCTTTAAGGATCTCCTCGACACCCTAAAGGCAAAGGACGTCATCACGACCGAGGAGCAGATCCGCCTCATGAGCTACCTGTACTAGCGCATGTGCGCGATTCGCTTGGTCATGGTGCGCGCACAGGCCGTTATGTTGAAATAGCTCGGGAGCCGCCACGCGCGTTGATGCCTCCTGACGACAAGGTCGAGTTTCGCATGCTAGACCACGCGCGACTCGAGAACGAGTTCATGTCCTTCAAGCTAGAGGATGACACGATTGTAAAGGTAAAGGTGGACCTCGACAGGGTCGGCAAGGCGACCAACTATACAAATCCAGACGGGACGCCGCACTACGCGATAAACACGTCAGTAAAGATATCTGTTCTTCCTGCCGAGCGAACGTTCACGGTTCCGAGGGGCAACATAAAGGGCAAGGCAGAGTCCCCGCCCCCGCCAAGGCAGATGTTCAAGTAGGCAGGGTCTTTAACGGAATAAATGTAAAATAATGGAAAAAAAGTCGCTAAAAGCGACCCTAGTTTAGGTGATGGCGGCTATGCTCGCCTTCGCCTGCGTTTCTTTGGGGCTGCAGCAGTCTTGGTCGTACGACGACGCCTGCGCGTTGCGGGCTTTGCAGTCGTTGACTTTCGTCTACGCCTCCTCACCGTGCGCTTGGGCTTTGCCGTTGAGGTTGCCGACTTTCGCCTGCGTCTCCTCACCGTGCGCTTGGGCTTTGCCGCCGCAGTCACAGACTTTCGCCTGCGCCTCCGTGTGGGCTTTGCCTTTGCGGTTGTCTTGCGTCGCGTTGTACGCCTCTTGGTAGCGGTCCTCTTTGTCGTGGTCTTTCGTGTCTTCCTAGTCGTCTTTCTTGTCGTTTTCCTAGTTGTCTTCCTAGTCGTCTTTCTTGTCGTTTTCCTAGTTGTCTTCCTAGTCGTCTTTCTTGTCGTCTTCCTAGTCGTCCTTCTCTTCGTTGAGGTGCGTTTCCTAGAGACTGCTTTTCTCTTGGTAGCCATTACGTTTACGGACAACTCATAGTTTTTCTAAAGCAATACTAAACATTATTACACAATTTGATAACAAATAGTAAACGAAATTTGGCGCAAGATCACAGCACTGCGATCACGATCACTGCGCAGTTTGGCTGCCAAAATGGCGCATTTTACGCGTATTTGCGCATCCCATGGCCGCAAAATCATGCCCACTGGGCCTTGATTATGGTCAGGACGTCCTCGTCATGGAGCTTGTGCTCTATGCCTATGCGCTGGCCGCCAAACTTTACGCTGCTGCCCCAGATCATCGCATAGCGGAACTTGCGCCTCATCGTCCGGTGGAGCTTGTCGCACACGTCACCGACGGTGTCGCCCTCCCTCATTATGAGCGGCTCGACATAGTCGGTCTTGCCGCCCTTTGGCCTCATGTAGATGCGTATGAACCTGAGCTCGGCGTATATGCGATCCTTGAGCTCCTCGACTCCGGCTCCCGTGTCTGCTGAGACCTCGAGGTGTCCGGCCTTTACCTTCTTTCGCATGGCATCGAGGAAATCCGCGTCGACGAGGTCTATCTTGTTGACGATGGTGAGGGCCTTGGCGTACGTCCTGTTGCCTGATATGCGGTCTATGATCTGGTCTGAGGTCACGTCCTCCCTTATGACGACGCGCGCACTGTTGATGCCATACACGTGGAGGACGTCAGTGAGGAGACGCTCCGTCGTCTTTGTGAGGTGAACCTGCTGCGCAATGGCTATCCCGCCACTGTGCGTCTTTTCAATAGTTATGTTTGGCGGATCCTGGTTTAGGCGAATGCCAACGTTTCCAAGCTCGTTGACTAGGACATCCTCATGGTATGGCTGGAACACGTCGAGCACAAGCAGCACAAGGTCTGCATTTCTGGCAACGGCGAGCATTCGTTTTCCCATTCCGCGCCCTGTTGATGCGCCCTTTATTATTCCGGGCAGGTCAAGAACCTGAATGCGCGCACCCTTGTACTCCATCATTCCGGGAACAACAGTGAGTGTCGTGAACTGGAATGCGCCAACTGTTGACTTTGCCCCGGTGAGCGCATTGAGCAGCGTCGACTTGCCGACGCTTGGAAGGCCGATAAAGACGACTGTCGCGTCCCCAGTGCGCCTTACGTCAAAGCCCTCAGAATCCTGGGCACCGCCAGATGCCGCGTCCTCCTGCTCGCGCTTGAGCCTCGCTATCTTTGCGCGCAGGAGGCCAAGGTGGTGTTCGGTGGCCTTGTTGATCTGCGTGCGTGCCATCTCGTCCTGTATGGCCTTGATCTTTTCGGGGATTCCCACACGGCGCGCGCGTGGGGCTATTCTTAATATTGTTGCCGTGTGTGCCGCGCGCGACAGGCATTGCGGAGATCATGTGGGTGCGGCAGGACACGGCCACGCGGGCAGCGGGGCAGGCCCAAATGACCCTCGATGCGCTCACCTCTGAGGCCCGCGCAATGGTCGACTCGGCCGTGGGCGAGCTCGGCCTTGACGGGCCCGATTATGGCATCGAGCCCTCGGCGAGGCCGGGGTTTGGCGACGTCTCCTCCAACGTGGCGTTCCTCCTTGCGCGCTCTGCGCACCGCGCGCCGCGCGAGATTGCCGCAGACATTGCGCGCTCGTGCAAGCCGCGCCGCCTCGTTGGGCGAGTTGAGGCCCATGCGTCTGGCCACATCAACTTTTTTGCCGATGCGGCAGAACTGGCCGCCGAGACGATCGCCGCATCACAGCAGGACACGTACTGCAGGGCCGACATTGGCCACGGAAAGCGCGTCACCGTGGAGCACACTAGCGTAAACCCAAACAAGGCTCTCCACATAGGTCACCTGCGCAACGTCATCGTGGGCGACACCGTGGCGCGCATACTTGCTGCCACAAACCATGACGTGCGCACGCTCAACTATGTCGATGACTCTGGCCTGCAGGTCGCAAACCTCATACTCGGCTTTACGCGCCTCGGCTTTGACGAGTCGCCACCAGACGGCCAAAAGTTTGACGCGTACTGTGGCGACACTGTGTATGTGGGCGCAATGGCCCGCATAGGGGAGGACGAGGGCCTAAAGCGCGAGGCCGGCGAGATCCTGGCAGCAATGGAGCGTGATGGAACCGAGGAGGCCAGGCTTGCTGACAGGCTAACGCGCATGATCCTCGACTCGCAGCTTCAGACGTGCTGGCGCGTGGGCGCACGGTACGACTGCCTCAACTTTGAGTCTCACATACTGCGCTCTGGCATGTGGGACGAGATATTTGCGCGCCTCAAGGATGCGCGAACGGTTCGCCTCGAGACAGACGGCAAGAACGCCGGCTGCTGGACTGTTCCCGGTACTGGCGAGGACGATGATGACAAGGTTCTAGTCAGGAGCGGCGGGACGGCGACATACATGGCCAAGGACATACCGTATGCCGCATGGAAGCTGGGCCTCGTCGATGACCCCTTTGAGTACGTCGCGTATGTGCCTGACCAGCCTGATCGCTCGCTGCTCTGCACGGCGCTGCGGGATTCAGGCGGCAGGGCACGCGACATGTCAGCAGGGCGCGTCATAACGGTCATAGACTCGCGCCAGTCGCGCCTCCAGGCGATCATCGAGTCGCTCCTGCGCCGCTTTTTTGGCATCGCCGAGGGCGCATACGTGCACCTCGCATACGAGTCAGTCACGCTTAGCGCCGAGACGGCCCAGGGCATTGGCCTGGCCACGGGGGGCAAGAGCGTCCAGATGTCCGGTCGGCGGGGACTCTATGTGGGCGCTGACTCTGTCCTCGACTCGCTCCTCGAGCGCGCAACGGCTGAGACCTCTGGGCGCAACGAGGGGATGGACGCTGCCGAGGTGCGCGCGATCGCCGAGCAGATCGCAGTGGGCGCAATCCGCTACGAGATGGTCCGGCAGGATCTCGACAGGGCCATAACGTTTGACTTGGCGCGCTCGCTCAGCCTTGACGGCGACACGGCCGCATACCTCCAGTACTCGCACGCGCGCGCGATCCGTGTGCTCGAAAAGGCGGGGATCGGCCACGGCAAGGCAGACTATGGGGCACTCGCAGGCTCCCACGAGCGCGCCCTCGTCATGGCGATAGGCTCGCTTGGGGTCGCACTGCGCGGCGCAGCCGCCGGCCTCTCGCCCAAGGTTCTTGCGCGATACGCCCACGATCTCGCCGTCACGTTCAACTCGTTCTATGAGCATGTCAGGGTTGCCGGCGGGGACGGGGGCAGCGCAGCCACGGCCGCACGAGTCGAGCTGGTCACCTCGTTCAGGGTCACACTCGAGGGCGTCGCGGCCCACCTCGGAATCCCGCTTCCTGGACGCATGTAGGCCATATCGCACCGCGTGGATATATTACACCGTGCGCATCGCGCGCGCGCAGATGGAAAAGATCACAGCAGGCGATGACGTCCTCTTTTACTATAACGGGACAAAAAAGTGGCTAGTCAAGATGTCTGATGGCGGACAGCTCCACACGCACATTGGGGTCATCGACCACCGTGAGGCGATCGGCCGGCGCTACGGGAGCAGGCTCGTGACAAACAAGGACAAGTACGTCTATCTCCTGCGGCCAACGACACACGACCACATCATGAAGCTCCAGCACGGCACGCAGATCGTGTATCCAAAGGACCTCGGATACATCGCGGCCCGCTCTGGGCTCATGGGCGGGCAGACCGTCGTAGAGATTGGGACCGGAAGCGGCGCGCTCACGATATTTGCGGCGAGCATCGTAAAGCCTGATGGCCATGTCCACTCGTTTGACGTCGATGAGGAGTTTATGAAGATTGCAGCAAAGAACATTGAGCGCGCCGGCATGTCAGACTATGTGACGCTCAACAAGGTGGACCTAAAGTCGGCCAAGAGGATGCCAGTGTCGGGCGCTGACCTCGTAATAGTGGATCTTGGCGATCCGTGGACGGTCCTGCCGCAGGCGCGCAAGATGCTGCGCGACAGCGGCGCGCTCTTTGCGGTGTGCCCGACGGTCAACCAGCTCGAGCGCCTAGTTGCCGAGCTTGTGCAAAACGAGTTTACCGACATTGAGTGCAGCGAGCACATACTGCGGCCGATAAACGCCAGGGAGGGCAAGACGAGGCACGCGTTCCAGCCCATAGGGCACACGGCGTACCTCTGCCACGCGCGCAAGGCGCACTTTGGGCGCGCACGCGCGCAGGCGGCTGCCGATGGCGCGAAAGGGACTTAACGCCCCCCGCCTCGCCGTGGGGGCACGTTGGCGCTGACCATAACTGCCGCAGACGTGGGAGAGTGCATCCCGCCGCGCAAGATCGACTCTAGAAAGGGGCAGAACGGCAAGGTTCTCGTCGTCGGCGGCGGCACGACATACCATGGCGCGCCTGCGCTCTCGTCGCTCGCCGCGCTAAGGGCCGGCTCTGACCTCGTGTACACTGCCGTTCCGCCGCACCACGCCACGGCGATACGGTCAATCTCGCCCAACCTTATCGTCATCCCGCTCGCCGACCAAAAGCTAACGCGCGGCGCGGCAAGAAAGCTTGTGGGGGCTGCCCCTGTCGGCATGGACTCTGCAGCCATCGGCATGGGCCTTGCAGTAGCCGAGGAGGGCGCCCTCGAGCTACTCGTCTCGTCACTCGTTGACGCCGACACGCGCCTGGTCCTCGATGCCGGTGCCCTCTCTGCTGCGATCCTGCCGGCAATATCGGGCAAGAACTGCCTGCTCACGCCGCATGCCGGCGAGTATGCGCGCCTCTTTGGCGAGGCGCCGCCCGTGGACCTCGAGTCGCGCATTGCCGCTGTAGAGTCGCGCGCGGCGGCCCACTCGACGACCATACTCCTAAAGGGGCCTGCTGACGTGATATCAGACGGCAGCGTGAGTGTGGTGTGCCAAAAGCGTGCGCCTGCCATGACTGTCGGCGGGACCGGCGATGTCCTCTCGGGCATTGCGGCCTCGATACTAGCGCGAAACCGCAACGCGCGCCAGGCGGCCACTGCGGCGGCCTTTGTCAACGCGTCAGCCGGCGAGCGCATCCAGGAGCGCCTGGGCGCGCACATGCTCGCAACTGACATTATAGACGAGCTGCCAGGCGTGATGGTCCAGTTTGACCGGTACGAGTAGCGATCGCGCACACGCCAGAATCGCCTGCTGACCCAGCCTGGGATCACATGGCCTGCGCCCCGCCCCAGTCCCGGCGCGCCGCAGGTCCGCCCGAGGGGGGCTCATGCCCGCACGAGTGTGCCCATGGCAGGGGCCGCGTGATGGCCCTGCCGTGCGGCGCCGCCTGCCTCGTGCGGCGCTGCGCCCTGCGATCCACGCCAAAACCCTGCGATCAGGGGCGCATCATGCGCGCACGGGGGCGTGCGCGGGCAGAAACCCCTTTATTGTGCCCCCCGGCCCGCTTGGGCGTGTCCTACATGTATATGCCAGGCGCGACTGCAGTCGGCATGATATTTGACGGCGGTGTCGTCTTTGCGAGCGAAAAGCGCATAGCCTACGGCAACCTCCTAGTCTCAAAGTCGACCAAAAAGGTCTTCCAGATCACCCCCAAGGTGGGCGCGACGTGCGCGGGCCTCGTGGCTGACATGCAGATACTCTCGCTCCAGATAGCGGCCCTCTCGAGGATTCGGGCCATGGAGATACAGAGGGACGTGCCGCCCAACACGGTCGCAAAGATGATGTCAAACATGATGTACGAGAGGCGCTTCTTTCCGCTCCTCACGCAGGTCATCGTGGGCGGAGTCGTCGGCGAGCCGTCGATATACACGCTAGACCCACTAGGCTCGGTCCTCCCAGACAGGTATGCCGCAGTGGGAACCGGCGCCGAGATGGCCCTCGGCGTGCTGGATCCACAGTTCCGCGAAGGCATGTCAGAAGATGACGCAGTCACGCTCGCCAAAAAGTCGATCCGCTCGGCCTCGATGAGGGACACGGCGAGCGGTGATGGCATTGACGTCATGGTGGTCAACGCCGAAGGCGCGCGCGAGTTTAGCGAAGCGCCCTAGGGTATGGCCTTGGCCGCGTTCCAGTGCCTGTCAGACACATAGTGCATGTTTGTGACGACCTCGCCGCGCTTCATGGTCTCGACCTCGGCACTAGCGACGCGCGCGCGGCCGACTGCGAGGTACTTGCCATGGGCCTCCTCGGCAATGCACACAATGTCATCTGCGGCAAACTCTGTGTTGCCTGTTATGCCTGGGCGCATGAGGTTTGCGCCATTGCACATGAATCTCACCGCACCCGTGTCGACTGTGACCCTTGGGAATGCAGCTAGCGTCTCGTCCTGCCCGAGAAACGGCAAGAGCGCGCCGTCGACCTCTAGGACGCGCACACCGTCTAGCTCGTAGAGTAGCGAGCCCTCTAGGCGATGGACCCTTGCGTTGCGCGCCGAGGGCGCCCCAACACCGTGCCACTGCTCGGCAATCCTTGCGACCAGTCCGGTAGTGTCGCTCTTTGAGAGCGTGTCTGTCCTCATTGCCGCGTCATGTCCCGCCGTATGTCAATTAGGTCGCGCACTATGGAGCTTGCAGTCTCTGTCCCGCCGGCACCCCTCCCGATTATCGTTTGCGTGCCCGAGTGCTCGGAGACAAATGATATTCCGTTGAGCGTCCCGTTCACGCAGAGGGGATCGTCTGTGCCAACCTCGCGCGGGCCCACGCTGAGGACGCCGTCGCATGACGCTATGAGCTTTATCGCGCTTCCTGCCCCTTCTGCGCGCCTGACGTCCTCGCCGCTGACGTCGCGTATGCCCGTGCGCTCAATGTCAGGCATCGTGACCTTCATGCCCATGACCCAGTTTGCGAGTATGACGAGCTTTGCTGCCGCATCGAGGCCGTCGAGGTCGAGTGACTCATCAGCCTCGACGTAGCCCTTTGACCTCGCATCCCCTAGCGCGTCATCAAATGACATGCCGCCGGCCATGCCCGTGAGGATATAGTTTGTCGTCCCGTTGAGTATTCCCCTAAAGGAGACGATGCGCTCGCCGCGCAGGCTGTTCTTTGCATAGTCGAGTATCGGCGTGCCGCCGCCGACTGTGCCGCCAAACCTGAGCGAGACGCCGTTGTGGCCGGCAAGCTCCATGAGCGAGGGGAACGCTAGGGCGAGCGGGCCCTTGTTGGCAGATATCACGTGCATGCGGCGGCCCATCGCAGTCATGATGTGTGACATGCCGGGCTCGGCGTCAGTATAGTTGCTGCTCGTCGTCTCGACTAGGACGTCGGCCTCGGCGTCCTTGATCATCTCGGTGCCGGTGCGGCCGGCCACGCCGCCCTCGCACGTGGCCACTGACCTGCCGCGCCCCTTTGCGGCCACTAGCGTTGATGCGTCAAGCCCCGCAGAGTCGGCCACGGCCCCGCCGCTGTCAGCCACTCCGACTATGCGCGGCTTTACGCCAAACCTAGAGTAGAGGTCGCCTGCCCTCGACTCGAGGAGCCTAGCGAGGCTCTGGCCCACGACGCCAAAGCCGCAGAGTATCACGCGCAATGCGACGGTGCGGCACTCCTTCATTAATTAACATTGGCGCGCCGGCCGCACACGGGCGCTAGGGGTCTAGGGCAGTGCTGCATTAGGCGGCTCTGTGTGGCATGGCGTGCAGGGCAGGGCTAGGCGCGCGATTTGGCCCGGCGCCGCGTGTCTGCGATGTGTCTGGCAATGTTTATTGCCGACTTTTGCACGCTTTGGATGTCCAAGACGTTAAGGGTGTCTCTTTGTAGATCTTTTATCATCCGATCTGTTAGGAACAGTGGTCGAATCTTGCTGCCGCGCTCCACCCTTGCGCTGATTATCGCACTTCTTATCGTGTACACGTGCTTTTCAATCGTCGCCCTGTCATAATCTGAAATTGTGGTTTTACATGTGTCCGGAGATTTTGTCTCGAGTGTTTTGATGATGCGCCTGCATACGATGGACAGGATGGCAAGCAAGTAGAGCAGCGAATCAGTCTCCTCGCCAAGCCGGAACCTCTCTGCTTGCTGGTTAGTTTGGTAGCTAAACACGCCGAGCAGGTATGCATAGTATCCGTACACTGTGGCGACTGCAAGGGCCATGATCGACGAGAGCAGCGAGACGGCACCATAGAGACTCCCTGTGTTGATCAGGAAGCTCGCGTGTATTATGACTAGTCCTCCGCCTATGGCCCCCATGAGAAGGAGCGACAACATGAGGACTTTTGGCATGTTCACGACTGCTCATCACCCCGTCCTCAACAGCGAACCCGCAATGTCGTCGTACACACCTGGCACGGCCTCGGGATGGAATATGTACCACTGGCACGCCTCGTCGATCATCTCATCTCGCGTGAGCGTCACGGAATCCTTCATCATCTCGTCCTCTATGTAACATATAGCCGAGGCTATCTGGAGCCATTCGACGTCGTTGCCGTGCTTGCGCGCAAACTTGACAAACTCGGCCTTTCTGTCCCACTCTTGGGCTGGTTCTGAATGAAATTCTGCCATGTCATCAAAGTCGTGCTCTAGCTTCATCGAGAATGTGCTCACCGCGCTCCAATCAAAGACATACCTCTCCAGCCCCGGACACCCAAACCTGTGCTTTGCAAAGTAGACCAGCATGTTCAGGGACAGGCGAGTGTCGTTGTCCTCGTTCTTTGGGGACATGTCACAGTCAATCACGCCGGCGTCACAGAGGACGTGGAATATGGGGACAGCGGATCCCGGTATGGGGGCGAGTGGCCCGCCCTTGGCCTCGAGCCTGAGCCGAATCATCCGGCCTTCATACGCGCTAATCTCCTTTTTTGGCACCCTGCCGACCTCCGCTGCGGCCCTGGTGCTCCCGCACGTCGGGCATGGCGTGGCGTGCTCTTGCTCGGACATTGGCCTTGGAGCGGGCCGCTGATCGTATAAGCGTTATCTCGGGTTTTTAAATATGTATTATACGGAAAGTAGGAGCGCTACCCATCCGAGTCCACCTCCATCCACCCTGGGTTCTCCGCCCGGACCCGCCCGTCGGCCCTCCGCCTCCTGAAGGCCAGCAGGGGCGTCTCGCCGGTCTCCATGTCGAGGGAGAAGTGGAGCCTCTCCTCGTTGTAGTGCCCGATGAACTCGGCGACCCCGCCATGGCGGTCGATCTCCGTCTCGAGCGTCCGGAAGAACCTCTCGACCTTGCCGTTGGTCTGGGGGTGGCCGACGCGCGCCATGACGTGCTTTATCCCGGCGTCGAGCAGCTCCCGCTCGAAGAGCGTCGGCTTCCAGCTGCGGCGCGGGGCGCCGCGCCGGCTCGCCGTGAACTGCGTCCCGTGGTCCGAGAGCACCTGCGCCGGCTTGCCGAACCTCCCGATCGCGTGGTGCAGCACGAGCACAGTGTTGCCCGACGTGGCCTCGGGGAAGACACCGAACCCCGTCACGCACCTCGACGCGTCGTCGAGGAACACTATGAGGTGCGAGCCCCTCAGGGGGCCGTATTTCATTATGTGCCAGTCCACGTGCCACATCGCGTTGGAGTACTTTCTCTCGAACCTCACCCACTTGCGCCTCCTCGACCTCGCCGGCGAGCTGCTGACCAGTCCCTCCGCAGACAATATGCGGTACGCCGCGCCGTACGCTATTTTTGAGTTGTTGAGCCGCATGAGCCTGACCAGGTGCACCACGCCGACGGGGTCGCGCGAGTGCGCGGCGAGGACCTCGTCGGCCTGCTCCCGCGTGATCGGCCTGCGCGGCCTCCCCATCGGCCGCGGCTCCGGCGGCGCGCCGGTCCGCCGGCAGTGCGCGCGGAGCTTGCGGGCCCACGACGGCGAGATCCCCAGCTCGCGCGCCACTGCCCCGGTGCTCCTGGTCGCAAGCGTCCTCGCGATGTACCGGAGCGCCCGCGCGTCCAGCCTCCTGACCGGCATGGCGCGCCGGCGCCGGAGGCCCCCAAACGTGTGTTTCGGCAGCCTGCCGGACCCGAAGGCCCTCCGCGGGCTCCCGGATCCGCGCCCGGCAAGCCCTCTGGCCCCCGCTCCTACTTTTTGTACAATACATCGGGTTTTTAAATACGCGGTAGGCGTAGCACGGTTTATGGACTCTTGCTGCCTAATGTGCGCTTCATGTGGCACTTATGCAGTGTCCGGCGCCTTGGGCTACGCGTCGCCCCGTGTCCTTGCTAGCATGTCGACAATATCGTCATACACCCCTGGCACTGCCTTGGAATTGAATATGTACCACTGGCGCGCCTCGTCGATCATCTCATCTCGCGTGAGCGTCACGGAATCCTTCATCATCTCGTCATCTATGTGGCATATCGTCGAGGCAATCTGGAGCCATTCGGCGTCGTTGCCGTGCTTTTGCGCAAACTTGACAAACTCGTCCTTTCTGTCCCACTCTTGGGCCGGCTCTGAATGGAGATCAGTAATGTCATCAAGGTCGACCTCGAGCTTGATCGAGTGGGGACTTGATATGCTCCACTCGTAGTCAAACCTCTCCAGTCCGGGACACCCAAACCTGTGCTTTGCAAAGTATACCAGTATGTTCAGTGCCAGGCGCTCCGCGACGCTTCCATTGCTCGGAGACATGCCGCAGTCAACCACGCCGGCGTCGCAGAGGACATGGAATATGGGGACTGCGGATCCTGGTATGGGGGCGAGTGGTCCGCCCTCGGCCTCTAGCCTGAGCCGATTCATCCGGCCTTCATACGCGCTGATCTCCTTTTTTGGCACCCTGTCGGCTTCCGCTGCGGCCCTGGTGCTCCCGCAAGTAGGGCATGGCGTGGCGTGCTCTTGTCCTGACATTGGACTTGGAGCGGGCTGTTGATCGTATAAGCGTTATTTCGGGTTTTTAAATACGTGGTAGCCAAGATGCGGCCTGGGAGTGCCTGCTACCTATGTGCGCGCCACGTGGTGCCTCTGGCACCTGGGAGCCTTGGCCTACGCATCATCATGTGTACTCGCTAGCGTGAGCTCTAATTTCATGCGTAATTGAAGTCCATGTTTTGAGATATGTTTATTATGTAGTCCCCGGTGTTCTGATCCGTGGACACGCCTATAAGCCCAGTTGACGACAAACAAGCTCTTGAATCTATGCGACATTCGGATTTTGATACAGTCTCGGCCATCGGGGAAGTCATAGACAACTCTATACAGGCTGAGGCAACCAACATCAGGATCATGACCCAAAAGGTTGAAACCCGTAAACCACATTACAGATTTGTTGAAATGGCTTTTGGAGATGACGGTATTGGCATGAATCCCGACACATTACATAAATGTTTGGTTCTCGGATATTCGTCTAGGTATAATGACAGATCAGGCATTGGAAGATTTGGCGTGGGGATGATTCTTGGTGCGATTAGCCAATGTCGCCATATTGAGGTGTACTCAAAAACCAAAGGCGGTGAATGGTATTACACTTTTCTTGAAATTGGTTCTAAAATCCCCCCTCCTATAAGAAAAAACATTCCTGAAGACTATTCTGATTTAATTGCGAATAGTGGCACTCTTGTGATCTGGAAAAAGCTTGACATGGCAGATGCGCGTTCTGACGACTTGATCAAATGGATAGGCAGAACTTATCGTAAATTTATCGGCAAACAGACAATCTCAAATTCCAAAGTGGTTCAAAATCCTAACCAACGCCATATTTTTCTTGATGGGAAAGAAATCCCTGCATTGGATCCTTTATACGCAACTCAAACCAAATATGGCGATGAAGTCTCAAAGCTTGCTGGAGAAATTAGCATTCCGATGAAAATCCACACTTATGATCCTCCTCCTGATAAGCAACATGGCACTAGTCCTATCACAATCCGATTATCGTTACTGCCCCAATCCTGGTGGGAAAAAGAGGGTTCGGGAGGCACTATCGCAAATAAGGATCGTCAGCTTGTTACGTCCACTAGTTTCTCCATACTTCGCAACGATCGTGAGGTGATGTTTGGAAAAATACCTCATTATAGTCTGGATGAAGGGGATTCTCGTGAAATTGACCGATTTTGGGGTTGTGAAATATCCTTTAATGCTGATCTTGATCGCTGGTTTAAAGTCAAGACCATTAAAGTTGGTGCCCGTCCTTTGCCTGAAATGCGTGAAATAATCCAAAAACATGTTAACAGTACTATCTATGATTATCGTAAGCTAATACGTAAAGTTCGCGAAGATCAAAAAACTAAAAAACAAGAGGTTATTGGTAATACCGCATCTCCGGAATTGGCCGAACAGTGGCTGCAAGGTCAAAGTGATCCTCTTCCTCCAGATGATCAGGAGGTTGCAAGCATTCTCAAAGCTGCGGGAGTAGAAAACCAAGCTCAAAATGACGTTTTGTTTCAGCAACTAACAGATAAACCATATGTGATTCATGAAAATTATAATTTAGGATCAGCTGGCCCGTTCGTTGATATCGTGTCTGAAGGTAATAGGACATTACTCCAACTCAACATGCTTCACCCATTTTGGAAATTATTCTTTGATTCATTTAATAAACTAGACACAATATCGCCTAATCTTGACAAATCTCAAATACTTGCACTTAAGCACATAAAAAACTCCGTTTATGTTGCGTTGGGCACTTTTGCGATTGCTCGGCGTGAATTCAATGCGGACCAACAACAAAATGCCGAGGTGATTAAGAGATTGATGCGTAATTGGACGTTTTATCTTTATGAAAAAATTGAGGGCGCTACTGATAAAGATCCAGAATAATGCTGAATCAACACCTCCCATTTGATCAACTATATGAAAACCTTGATCCTTTTATTGATTCATGGGAGTTGCTATTAAAATCAATTGACCCTGACATTGATTTGCCGCTTCGGCACGATAAAGATCTTCTTGGACAATTACACCACGCACTGAATATTGATCAATATTCAAATCATCAGTTTCGTTCTAATTTGCTCAAATATGCTCCCTCTTCACAATTTTTGGATTTTGTACAAAAATCAAACATATCGTACACCAATGCCGATATTGATGATGTTGAATTTCGAAAACGTTCATCTAGGTTTGTTTGGTCTAATAACGATATAACTAAATCATTTGTAAGTGCCTTTCAATATCCTGATTATTTAATTCCACATAGCGTTAAACCTGTGCCAGCTGCAAATTTCATACCTAAATCAATTCATACCTATACTACTCTAAAAGATTACCAGGCTTATGTATATTTTAAAGCTCGGCAGTACGCTGAATACCCAAATTCAAAAATTGTTGTTCAAATGCCCACTGGATCAGGTAAGACTAGGGTAGCCATGGAGATCGTATCATCATTTTTAAATTCAAACAAATCTAGAACTGTTGTTTGGCTTGCCGACCGCTCTGAACTGTGCGAACAAGCATACGATACGTTTCTTGCAATCTGGCCTCATGTTGCTAAGTGCGATCTCACTATTTCTAGACTTTGGGGGAAACACCCTATCCCTGATCTCGACTTTGATCACTCACAATTAATTATCGCCATGTATCAAAAAATTCGTAATCCACTTTTTAACGAACAACTATCATTAAAAGCTGATCTAATAGTTGCTGACGAAGCACACAATGCTTTGGCACCAACTTACCAAAAAATTATAAAAGCCCTTTGTGATATATTTTATAAACAAACTAAGATTATTGGTCTTTCTGCAACCCCTGGGCGAACAAAACATTCAGACAAGCTGGCTGATTTTTTTGATAATCAAATCATCACAATTGACTCTGGTGTTCAAAGTCCAATTTCTTATCTCCAAGATAAAAATATTCTTTCTAGGTGTATACGAAAACCATTACAAACAAAACGTAAATTTTATTTAACTAAAGATGAATGGAATCAAATTCAAAAAAGTTTTAATCATGAATATCCAGATTCAGTACTAAAAAAAATCGCTGATGACGTGCCACGTAATTTAAAAATTGTCCAAAAATTACTGGAGCTATCTGAATCTTGCAAACACATAATCGTTTTCAATGCAAGTGTCCGCCAATCAAAACTCTTGTGCGGATTATTGATTGCTCTGGGAAAATCCGCTATTCATGTTGATGGTAGTACGCCACATAACTACAGACACGATGTGATCAACAAATTTAAAAATGGGGACATTCAATTCATATTTAATTATGATATATTCACCACTGGTTTTGACGCTCCAAATATCGATGCTGTGGTTATTGCTAGACCAACTACATCTGTGGTGGTTTATGGCCAAATGATTGGAAGAGGTATGCGAGGATTAGAACTAGGCGGGACAGAAGAATTTCAGCTTATTGACGTTGTGGACAATATCATTACTGAATATGGTGGATTGGACGATGTGTATGAATATTTTTCAGCCTACTGGGACACTTGATCATGTTGGTGCCGCGCACAGTCTATATCTAGTGACGTAGTTATAACTTCTTCGCTAATGACGCAATTAATGCTAAAACGATCTGTGGACGTTCTCCTCTGTTTTTTTGGATTACGTCGATCATACGTTCAACGATCTCATTTACGTTCTTTTCCTGTCGCTTGTTTATTGACGCTATGTTGGTATTTTCCGTTCCGTCTTGGTTTGTAACCGTGACTCTGTACAATGATGGATCTGTGCTCATGTGTTTTGACGTCTTTTCAAAGTTTAGGGCGACTAGGCGCGAAAACCTGCCTGCTATCTCTTGTAAATTGGCATGGAATAACTCGTACATGTCGTCATTCCATTCACTCATTGGAGCATCCGTCATAATCATTGCTACATACTCGATCCAGTCTTCAGTCTCTAGAGTGCTTGTTGTTATGGCGTTCAGGAATGTTCGCATTTTGGGATCTGCAGCAGTTGTCCTTTTCGATAGCGATGCTGCTATGGCCTCTAGGCGCTGTCGTTCTTTTGTCTGTGTTGCCTTGAGCAGGCTACTCTGCAGCATTTTTAGCGTGCGCGGATAAAACAGCTCTATTGACTTGATTGACATAGCTAGGTTGTGCGCAAACTCGCTAACGACTCTATTTGAGGCTGATCTCCCTGACAGTTCTAGTCCTAGTCCTAGTGCCTTGGGGAGCGCTTCAAACAGCATAACGTCGGGCTCTGTGGCCGTGAGTATTGCGTTTCTGACCATCAGGTCGTGCTTTTCGAGCATTTTTGTTGTCTTTGTGTATTTTGGCAACCCACTCAGAGTCTTTACGAGCGAGCTTACTATTCCCAGCAGGCTTGGATTTTTTATTCCTAGTTCTTTGCCAACGTTTTGGATCACATTTGCTTTGAGTTTTGTCTTGCTAGCAAAGTGCTTTATCTCAAAATGTGTGGGGTTCTTTAGCAGTCGTTCCACCACTTCTGGTGCAATGTTTGGACAGTATGTCCCGTGTTCGTATAGCGCCACGTCTCCACTCTTGATGATTAGCGCAGCTGACAGGAGAACGGGTGCCATGCCGCCTTTTCCACCTATGGGAGGTGTTTGCAATGCCGCATATACTTCTCCCACATTCACGCGATGTTTTTGTGAACGCTCAATTGACTTGCTTACTGACTCCCATGCGGCTAGTATATCTTGCGTTGGCGCTGCAATCTTCCATACTTTGCCATTGCGCTTGTGCAGTCCAGTCTTTTTTAACACGGCTTCGTACATTGCGCGTTCCGGCCCCCATCCTTCTATCCCAAGGTTTTTCTTTGTGTGGTCTCTGATCATCGCGTTGATTAGCATGAGGCGGGCGCGTGATGCCTGCATGGACAGCTTTGTGCGGTTGATCATCTCATTGTGAATGTACGGTGTTCCTGGATACGCAATGTCTGCTGCAGATGACACTGCTGCCCCGCCTGCCTCGTCAATCCTGTGGGGTTTTGTCCCGTTATACAGCCACCACTCTGCATCGTTTCCGTATGCGTGCTCAAGCCAGGACTCGATTGTGGTAATGCCATGGCTCATGCGACTCCAAAGCTCGCGTCTTGCCACCCAGTCGCCCTTTATGGATTCATCAGACTCAAGCATCTCCATTATGGAGGCAGTCTCTAGCGCAACTCCGCTTATCTCGTGTGTGCTAGATGCGGGCCTTACGAGAATTACCGGTTTTGTGCCGGTGCTGATCCTTGGCAGACTGCCATCCTTTTCTGTAGAGTACAGGACAATGCCGTCATAGTCCTGCCTCGACACGTCAACCTCGCCCTCCTTTTGCCCAAAAAACCTCCTTTCAAACATTCTCATCGTCCCTGTTCGGATTCCATGCCGTGCGGCTATGACGGGGTCTAGCGGCGCTATACGCTCTAGCGTGTGGGCTAGGGGCACGCCGGAATAGTGCTTGGATAGAACATCTATTGAGGCCTGTATGTCCACGTCAGTTCCGCGCCATATCCTGTACTCGTCTGCGTATGGACGATATGTTATGAGCGACCCTGCCTCTAGCTCTTCGATGGCCTCCTCAATATGCGTGCCAATGGCATACTCTATGACGCCCTTGGAGGCACGCAGGGGACCTGATGTCGAGATTAGGTTTAGCACCCCGATCGTCTTGAGCGTCTTTATCGCCTGCCTGGAAAGTCCATACGAGTCACGTATTATTGATGTGATCTCCATGAGACGCGTCACGTTTGCCGCAGACGCTGAACTGGTCGACTGGTGGCTAGACACAAAATAGTCATACAGGGACTCTATGTCCATGGAAGGGAGTTTGTTTCCTGACCAAGTTTCATTGTCTATGAATGCGGGAACTGCATTCTTTCCACTTCCGGCGACAAATGACATTAGGGTTCGCTCATGTTGCCCGTACCTGGCGCACAGCTCTGGCAGAACGAGCAGGGCTAGCGGGTGGAGTGGGTAGCATGATGTTAACACCTCTTCACTAAGATCTCTGTCTAAGCCTAGGTTATGCAATACCCTTCTGTGATCTCTTGCCCATTTTCCTACTGTCCTTTGACGCTTTAGATTATTGGTGACACGGAGTGCTTTGCCAACTAGGAGCCTTGTCTGCCCTGCCGAGTTTGAGAATGGAATGTCATCAAACCTCCCCTGCACCTTTGCCCACTCCCTCCTGTGCGCAGCCGATATTCCCACACCATACTCCTCAAATGCCATGTGCTGCATGGTGATCATAAACAGCGCAATGCCATTCTTTCCGGCACCGGCCTCGGCCATGGTCTGCAGGAGGAACAGGTCGCCGTCTCCGGACTTGCTCTCTGCAAAGTATTCGAGGTTTTTGCCAAACTCGTCAATCACGATCATGATGGGCGTCTTGGCGCATATGTCCCTGATTATCTCCATGACTGCGCCTGCGTGGGACGTGCCTGACAGCCCTGCCTTGCCCGTCCGGCGTATATCGTCACACACGCGCCGCAGCTGGCTAGCCGTGGCAAAGTCCCTGTTGGAGTATTTTGGGCCAAAGTGCTCCTTTACTCCGTGCTCTAGTGCCCTCACGACGGTCACGACCACCGGCTCGCGGCTTGACACCACAAAGCACCTGACAAACCCGCCCCTGTGAGCCTTGAGGTGCTTGCGTCCGGCGACGATCTGCCTGGACATGGCAGGCGCGATGCCCTGCAGCAGGCGATGCGCATACTTCCAGTCAGGATCGGCTGACGGGGCGACTAGGCCGTTGAGAAACACGGCTAGTGTTGACTTGCCAGACCCGTACGGGCCTGTCACGGAAAATGCCCTTCCGCCTGACTCCATGGAGGCAGACACCCGATGAACCGTGTCTAGGACTGAGGCGTCTGCAATGTATGTCCCAAGGGACTCTGATCCTGCCCTGTCTCTCTCTATGTTCGTCGAGCGCACAAACGAGTCAACAGGCGTGACTAGCCTAGTCAACGGTTCGCTTCGCTGAACTGGCTTTTTCACCGTGCCTTGTCTGCCCTTTGTCTTGACCTTTGCCTTTTTGGATACTTTTGCCATTGGTGGCCGTTCGCGTGTCATTTGCGTGCCCTCATCACGACCTTGGGTGCCTTGCGCCGAACCCGTGTCTTGTCTGTGGCGTATATCTGCTCTAGTATCTGCGTGGCCTCTTTCATTATGTCTTTTGGGAATGATATGTGTGCGACGCCGTTGACATCGTACACCTTGATGGATCGTCCACTGACTTTAGACGCCTCGGTCAGCAGTTTTGTGAGGCTTGGCTCATCAAGCTTTAGCACGTGACCAGGCCCCCCAGGCTCGGTTGTCAAATAGTTCACCGACACGGTTCGGCTCTCCGTTCTAAGACGATTCAAAAAGTCTAGGCAGATATATGCAACAATGTCTGCGCTCATGCCAGGCTTTATGCCGATGGAGAACTGTATGGTGGACTTTGCCGAAGTGTCGGCCTTTACTATGCGCAACGCGCGAAACGGGCAGTCCATGTAATCCTCCATGTCCCCGATATTGTCGCGTTTTGAGGCGTACGTGTGCACAAACGCGTCCGTGTCCTTTTTGATCGAGGTTTCGTTGGGTATTGCCCACGTGTCCACGGTGCTCACCTTGCCGCGCACATATCCGGGAAGCTCGCCCACAGGCACCCTCACCGCACTTAGGTCGTTCATGATCACCCACCATGCGGGGATTGACGACGGCGGGGCGTAGATTAGCCAGTGGAGCAGCCACAGCGTCTCGGGGCGCTCGAGGTACGGATCCAGGCCGGTCTTGCCGTCAAATATCCTGCGTCCCATCTCGGTGACCTCGACCTCCTGGCTCCCGCGCCTGCTCTCCTCGCCGGGCTCGACCTTTTGCCGTATGATCTTTGCGGCGATGCCCCAAAAGCGAATGGCGCGAACCATGTTCTTTCCGACGCCTAGCCTGACTAGGGCGTCCTCACTCTGGAACACGCGCTCGTCCTGACTCGTCCCGTCATAGCATTTCTTGAGCCACCCAAAGCGGAGGTGAAACGTCTCGTGCCGCGCAAACCCCGGATTTGGAACCGCCTGCTCAATGTGCATGTCCTTCACCCACTGTCATGGCATTCTCTGTCATGCCCCTTATGCGCTCGACTGCGGCGACAACCTGGCCTATTGCGGCGTCAATGTCAGCCTCCACTGTCGGACGGCCAATGGAGAACCTGAGCGACTCGTCGGCCGCCTCGTCGCCCATTCCCATGGCCAGCAGAACGTGCGAGGGGGAGACCGTGGACGCCGAGCACGCGCTTCCGGACGAGATTGCCAGTGACGGCACGTTTGCGATCATTGCCATCGCAGACACGCCCTCAAACCTCACGTTTGACGTGTTGGGCAGGCGTGGGGCATCAGCACCGTTCACGCTCGTCCCGGAAATCCTGGACGTGAGCCTCTCCTCTAGTGCGTCCCTGAGCGCCTGCTGCCGGGGGGCATCGGCAAGCCCGTCCTTGGAGGCGATCTCGCATGCCTTGCCAAACCCCACGATGCCGGGCACGTTGAGCGTTCCGCTGCGCAGGTCGTTTTCCTGGCCGCCACCGCGCATCGTTGCGCGCAGCCTCTTGCGCACTTCCCTGCTCGCCACGAGCGCGCCGCACCCCTTGGGCCCGTATAACTTGTGGCTGCTCAGCGAGACCATGTCAACGCCTAGCCCAGAGGCGCCAAAGGGGATGCGGCCGACCCCCTGAGTCATGTCGCAGTGGTATATCGCGCCTGCCGCGTGGACAATCTCGGCGATCTGCCCGATCGGCTGCACGACGCCTGTCTCGCTGTTGGCTCCCATGATCGAGACTAGGTCGACCTTGTCCCCGGAGAGCGCGTTGGCTAGGGCGTCGCAGTCAGTGACGCCGTCACTGCCCACCGGCACGCTGCCTGTGGTGGCTAGGCCGAGCTCGGCTAGGCCATCGGCTGCCTCTAGGACGGACTTGTGCTCTGCGGCGCCGACTAGTATGCGAATGCGCCTTCCGGCCCCCTCGGCCATTCCCCGAAGCGCAAGGTTGTTGGCCTCTGTGGCGCCTGACGTGAATATGACATCGGGTGAACCCATGCCGACAAGCTCGGCAACTTGCGCGCGTGCGCGCTCTGCCCTAGCCACTGCGTCCCGGCCATATCGGTGATACTCACTTGACGGGTTGCCATACCATGTGCTGAACAGCGGCTCCATCTCCCTAATGACGCGTGGATCCACGGGAGTAGTAGAGTTATAGTCCATGTACGTGACATTGCCCGAACCGTGTGTGCCAGCACGACCGTTGTTATCTTCCATGTCGCCCTCCGCTTGAACGCAGGTGGGTCGTTGACCACACTATAGATGGCACATTGTGCATGCCTTTGTGTCCTCCTCGTCGTCTAGCGCTCCGCCTAAGACGTCCACTAGCGGCAGGTTTTTCCTTTTTCCCTTGGAGCGCTCCATTGCGGCCTTGTGGTTCTCTAGTATCTGGTCCTTTCGGCTGACTAGCTGTATGAGTGTCTCTCCCTGCGACCACGTGTACTGCCTGCCCTCCATTGCGTGATCGGCAAATGACGCATCACCATTGGCGCCTGCGTCCTTTAGGACCTTGTTCTCGATTGCGACTGCCTGCTTGAAGAGCTCTGGGTGGTGTTGCTGCAGGCCGACCCATTCAGCCTTGCGCTGGAAAAAGCAAAAGTAGCAGCCCGAGCGCGTGCGCCACTTGTAATAGTCGGGCAGGCCAATGCCGGCCTCCTCGAGTATGCGGTTCACGCCATCGAGGTCAATGTCATCGTCGATGAACGGGTACTGGGTAGTTATGTTGGGTCTAGATGACACGTGCCCCTTGCGGTTCTTTTCGTCGGCGCGTATGGCGACATATGAGACGGACTCGTCATCGCCGAGCCACTCCTCGAGCGGCTTTATCTTTAGGAGCTTTGTGCACCACCTCATCTGCGGGGACGGCAGGCATCCCTTGAAGACCTCGAAATAGTGGTCAAACCCGCGGCTAGAGTTGAGGCGGGCAATCTTTTTGCCGAGGACGACCTCTAGCTTGTTGATGTACGCATACGTCTCGGGAAGCTCGGCCCCCGTGTCACAAAAGAAGTATTCCATGTCCGGAACCTTGTCCCTCATGTAGACGGCCAGCGCGCTAGAGTCCTTGCCGCCCGATATGCCGCACACGTGGCGCGTCATGCGATCAACTCCTGGCCTGCCATGCCCCCACGAGGGGGTGGGAGTTTAAATCAATTTGGTTGTGCCTGCGATCAACCCATTATTGATGTTGTTTTCACCCACAGTGCGTGCCGGGGGGTTGATCTGCGGCCGGAAGGTCTCAGACTGTGGCCAGTGATGCCTCCTATGCCAGCCAAATGAGCTGATTGGAGCACTTGCCATACCATGTGGCTGATTTTGTTCTGTTTACCCCATGTCATCTAGCCTCATGACGGATATTGACTACATGGCCTTTTCTGTAACCTGCCCTTCATATTGCCTGATGTGGTGCTAGAATTTCCCATCGGTGTGTTCCGCTACTAGATCGCGTCTAGTCAGATTTCCGCCTATCGAGCTATTGGCCTGCACTCCTCTGCCTGGCTAGGCAGCAGATTAAGTTTAATTACTGGCTAGTGAGTCGTTTTCTTGTGGACAAGCAACCCTTGAAAAAAGTGCTTAGATCTAACACACACTATGTCATCCCCTCCCAGCAACGTGGCTATTCATGGAAACCAAAACATGTGGCTGACTTTCTTGATGATTTGGATAAAGTTCGCAATGATGAAGAACATCCATTCGGACTGATTATCACCACAAACAACGACTCTGCTCAACCTACCACGATAATTGATGGTCAACAACGCCTAACCACTGCGTTATTATTGCTGATCTGTGCCAGAAACTTTTTTGATAAACATAAAAAATACAATAACGCTCAAAAATATTTGAAAACTCTTAGTCGAATCTTGCATATTGACGACAAATCGACTATTAACGGCTCTGCCCCTATCTTGACTCTGAGCCAAACCGACAAAGATCTTTTTCACGAGATGCTCATATCTATTCCTTTTGAACCAGAACCTAGACCTAAACGTAATGTTGGACATACCGCAACTGATCTCAAGCCAAAGTATAGCAACAAATCTAACATGAGGCTAATATCTGCGTATACTAAAATTCGCCTCCATGTGGCAAAACTTCCTCATAAGGACGAACATGACATTGATCAGGCCTATGAATATATTAATAATGTCTTGAATAAATTCTTCGTTTATCACATTTCTTATGCTCGCCATACAGACATATATCGTATGTTTGAATTAATCAACAACCGTGGAATAAAACTTAATCCGGCTGATCATGTTAAGGCATATCTGCTGAGCATGATAGAACAAAACACAGATGGAGATAAGATTACAAAGCGTTATGATCGTGAATGGAAGGGCATAGTTGACAATGTGACTAGTTATAATGGCTCTAATTACAAGCTTGACAAATTTCTAAACCATTACCTACTTTTAAATAAATATCGTCCCAAAACTGTCCCGCACCTCAAGCTAATCCCTAATGGGTTCAAAAAATTGATAAACTCTGGCATGATGCCTGATACGATAATAGATGAATTATCGTCCTGGTCAAAGGTATTTGAAAAAATTTGAACAGCTGATCCGATTCACTTTCAAAATAGCCCGAACACCATTTACTATCTTAAAAAAATTAACGATATGGGCGCCATCTATGTGTATCCTGTCCTTTTGGCAGGTTATGAAAAATATTGGAAGCGCAAAGATCATGAAACCTTTGAAGATTTAGTCACGCTATGTTTTAAGTATCATGTCAGGGTTATGGTTATAACACGTATATTTGAAACCAAAAATTATGAACGTAAATTATATGGTGTTATTTGTGATATTTATAAAGGTGTTTCATTGGGTAAAATAATCTCTGACAAGATATTAATCGGTAATGAATATCCTGATGACGAAGCGATAAAAGGTGTTTTGTACACTAAAGATTTTGCACGTGGCCGTCAAGCTCAGGTCCTCTTAGAGGAAGTTGAATACGAAAAGTCTGACAAAATAAGTCGTGTTGGCACAACCGTCGAACATATAATGCCTAAAGATCATGATCTCTGGAACGACTATATTCTTACCCACAACAAAGAAATTGCTGGCAAATCCCCTAAACAAATTATTAATATTATTCATACCAAGCATTATAGATTAATTGGTAATCAAACTCTTTTAGCTCATGAATATAATGTTGATGCTGGCAAA
Source organism: Cenarchaeum sp. (assembly GCA_963693095.2). GTDB lineage: Archaea > Thermoproteota > Nitrososphaeria > Nitrososphaerales > Nitrosopumilaceae > JAHRAL01. The sequence continues at coordinate 1,040,382 of OY843768.1, read as the reverse complement.
AAATCATTTGAAGACAAAAAAATTGTATATGGCAAATCACCAACTTATAAAATAACAAAAGAATTAACTGAAATTCCAATCTGGAATGTCGACGAAATACTCAAACGCCATAATCGTCTTATAGATATAATCACTAAAGAAATCGATTTAAATCCGATTCGTAAGAAATTAGATAAATAATTTATAGAAGTTTTATTCTGTATGTGTCTATTCATTATTTGTTCATCAACTTCTTTAATGTCCTCAAACCTAAACTCCTGCAATAATTTTTGTTTTTTAATTCTACTGTTCGCTCTTTTTTTGATTTGTTTTGAATGACACGTAGAATAACAATACTATTTTAAAATCTTTTGAACTGCGTTAGTATTACATGATACAAATCTGTTGTGATTGGTAATGGTTATGAGCCTGCCGCATCTGTGGCCCTATCTCATAACCGCGTCTATGCACGTGACGTCCACGACTTAACCCTAAATGGCTCGGCTCGTGAGCTGACATCGCGTTGGCTGGCACAGAGAACGCAAAGTACGTTGGCAGGGACAGGATGTTTGCCATGCGCGCGGACGCGGACGACGCGAGGCACTAGCTTGCCCCTAGTGTACCAGCCAATGACGAACATCTTCTCTCTGTCAACGTACTTTGCGTCCATGACACCAGCCATCGCACGCGCCGATCCATTTGTGACTTGGTTAAACTGCCGCGTGCCTCGTGCGAAGGACGCCGGGCAGGGGAGCATGCGGGAATGATACCCGGGAGAGGTTATGAAACAACGCTTGTGTGAGTTAAGTGGTTTAGTTGTTTGAACAAGCATCTTGACTACGTGCTTGTTATGCTCATACTTGCACCTTTTCATTGGAGTAGATCTCAATGATGTGCTCAGTTTACACGCTTGCGCCACATTTCTCTGTTGATCGTTTCTGTGCCTTGTGGCCTCTTCCAACCATCCATATACGGGAACCCCGCGCGTGCGCGCCGGATTGACCGACGAGCAGCCCACGTTTCAGAGCCCCCTCTATGCGCGCGTCAGGGCCTATATTGAGGAGCACTCGCGCAGCGGCGAGACGATCCACATCATCGTCCCCTATATCCGGACAGACGTGGTCAGGGAGCTCCTAGACGGCATCGACTCCAAGGTGGTGATCATCACGACGTGGGACACTAGGGATCTTGTGTCAGGCTCATCCGAGCTGTCCCTGTATCCGTACTGCAAGGAGCAGGACATCAGGCTCTACGTGAACTCTAAAATCCACCTAAAGGTTGTCTCGGTCGGACTGCGCCACTATGTGCTCTGCACGGGAAACATGTCGCGCAGGGGAATGCACGAGGGCGGCAACCATGAGATGGGCGTGCTTGTAAAAGAGGCCTCACCGGATGACCGTGTGTACTTTGAGCGCATACGTTGCGAATCACGGCTTGTGGATGATGAAATGTATGACAAGCTTTCTGCATGGATTAGGAAACAGCCGCAGCCACCAAAGACAGAGGATGAGCTTGACTCGCTTGTGAGAATGCAGCCAGACAAGTTTCTGGTATCGGCACTGCCGATGACTAGGAGCGTTGATGACCTCGTGTCCGGATACGCGAGAATGGGGCAGGGACTAGAGCCGTCTGATGATGACGAGGTGGCAGCATGTGTGTTCCATGACCTGGCAAACTATGGTATAGAGCTGGGTCTGTCAGAGGCAGAGTTTCGCGCACAGCTGGCATCACGATTCTTTGCGCACCCGTTTGTGCAACAGATGGACTCATTCATAGACCCAGAGACGTACTTTGGACGTGTAAAGGAGTGGATACAGGACAACTGCACTGACGTGCCGGTTCCGAGCCGGCGGGATCTCACGGGAAACGTGCAGGTTCTCTATGAGTGGTTTGAGCAGCTCGGCGACGGAAGGTACGTGATTGACGTTCCCGGTCAGCGCTCTGAGAGGATACGCAGGGTTGGGTGACGGGAACGCGCATGACTGGCCTGTTCCATGATGCCATGAGGTTTCTTGTGCCTCAAGGTGGTATGGCAGGGTCATCGTGTACGGCGTTGTTTCATAACCGGTGACCGCGCGTGCCACGCATGGCGCCCCAGGCCGCGGCTCACCCCGGACCGCCCGCCATGTCGATCAGCCGGTTGTACGCGTACGCCATGAATGCCACCTCGCGGACCACCTGGCCCCAGTTCAGCGCCCTCACGTGGTCGCGGAACACCAGCTTGATCGTGGAGAACGTCGTCTCTCCTGACGGCCTCCGGCCGTAGCCGTTGTCCCACAGCCACTCGCCGCGGTTGCTCAGGTGCTCCTCGCGCCCGATCCAGGCAACGTGGGGCGCCCGCCGCCGAGCTCGAGTTCGCCAGGCTCTGCCCCTACATGTCAGATGACGAGGGCTAACCCCGCCACGCGTGGCACCAGCATTGCTGTCTACGCCTTGCCGGCACTGGCACATTACGAGATCAGCACCGCCACCGCTCATGCCCAGGCAGGCGCCGCAGCGGTAAATGGATTGGTCGAGATCGCGCCCATTTGTCCAAATGGGCGGAGAGGTGCTGGCCTCATACGCGCATGACCCTGGAATATTTATAACGACGCCGAGTCTCCGGCCATCTGATGGGCAAGGACAAGTCTGATGGCAAGGCCAAGGCAGCCGAGCCAAAGGAGAGAAAGAAAAAGCCAGAGCTCTTGGAGATTGGCGGCTATGTGCGCGCCGTTTGAGGCAATGCCCACAAGTGACATCACGGAGGCGCATAGTTGATCCTCAAATGCTGCCAGTTCAGGCAATAGCGGCCACAATAATGCTCGGCATGGCCGGACTTGCAGGGGCGATGATATCGATGATCTTTTCTGCACGGGCGCTATCTGTTTCATGCATATACCAGCCCATATCGTCTGAAAACTTGGTAAAAGGCGGCAAGGTGGATGACGGTATGCTAGACACACTGATAAAAATGTCAGATCACACGAGATACGTGATGCTAATCAGGTCATGTTTTATTGCGCTGTACAGCCGCGAGCAGGACATGGCCAGGATTGGGGCCAGGGTGCACATGGCACAGCTGAGCCTCCTGTCCGGACTTGTGCTTGCCGGTGCGGGAGCCATGGTTGCGCTCTCTCTGTTTGTCCTGCCCTTCCTGCCCATGTAGTGGATCGCGCATTGTGGCGGCACGTTGCCCAACTTTGGCATGATTATGATCGGCGGCAGGCGCCCGCTCGAACGCGCCATGTGCCATCGCTGCGCGGCCCTGACCTTCCCGCTCCTGTGGGCGCCCAAAACAGTTTTTTACCCTTGATCCGCCCATGTGCCCCATGGCAGCAGCCAAGATAAAGTGCTCGCACATACTCGTCAAAAAGCACGGCGAGGCAATCACAATACTCGAGCGCCTAGAGTCAGGCGAGAAATTTGGCCGCCTGGCGCGCGAGGCGTCCCTTGACACGGGAAGCGCAAAGCGCGACGGCAACCTCGGCTATTTTGCGCGAGGCAAGATGGTAAAGCCCTTTGAGGAGATTGCCTTTACGCTCTCACCCGGCGAGACCTCGGCGCCCGTAAAGACCGAGTATGGATACCACATCATAAAGCGCACGGCCTGAGGCGCTATCGCTGCCTTTTGGGCAGCATCACGGCAAACACGACGGGACTCGCCGACGCGCCTATCGTGCCGCCGTGCTGCTCGACAATGTTGCGGCAGCCTGACAGGCCAAGGCCAGTGCCCTTTAGCTTTGTCGTAAAGAGCGGCTCAAATATGTGCGGCAGGTCGCCCTTTGGTATGGCCGGCCCCGTGTTCTCAAACTCCATGTGTATCGCATCGCCACGCTCGGCCATGCGAACAGCTATCTTCCCGTCCTGCTCGCCGATCGCATGAACCGCATTGAGGAGCAGGTTCGCAAACGTGATCTCTATCTTTTCGCGGTCACACTCGATGACTGCGTCCTCGTGCGGCAGCTCGACAGACACGTTGTCCGGAATCTCGATTGACTCTACGGCATACTTTAGCATCTCGCTCACGCGACACTCCTTTGCGATGACCGGAGTTGTGCGAACATAGTTTAGGACACCCTCGATCTGGTGCGACATTCTGGATATCGCGCGGTTCACCCTGTCGAGCTCGCCGTCGACGATGCCGTCCCCGCCTCCGGCCTGCCGCCTGATGCGCTCAGTCGAGTTTCGTATGATCCCGAGCGGGTTGCGCAGGTCGTGCGCGATGTTTGAGGCAAGGTGCCCTATTGCGCCGATCTTTTCGGTCTGGCGCAGCCGCCTTGACTGAAAGTACATTGTGCGCGCAAGGTATGCGCTCAGCGCGCCGGCGACAATGCCGATGACGGCGGCAAGCGCAAGGAGCGCGTTGCGCTGCGAGTTGGCCTCGACTAGGGCGTCATTGAGGTTTGTGTGTACGACTAGGGTCCAGCCGAGGCCGTCAAAGTCGCCGTATCCGGCCTGCCGCGAGAACGAGTGGAGCGTCTCCTCCTCGCCGTGGCCCACAATGACAAACCCGCGCTCGCCAAAGGTATAGTCGACATCAAGGCCGTCATAGACCCTTGATGACATCTCGTCAATGCGCGCAGTCTCGGCGGCTAGTGCGATCTCCTCGTCCTCAGTCAGCATGGGGTGGCTTATGCCATAGTCTGCGGCGATCTTGCTGTGCTCGACGTCATACGCCTCAAAGACGTCCTCTAGGGAGCCGGCGCTAGCCTCGTCGATAATGCCCTCAATCTCGTCGATGATCACGGCATCAGAGAGCGCGCCCTCCATTGCCCACCTGAGGTCATCGGCCCTAGAGCCGTCGATGTCGCCGTCCGCACCGGAGATGATTCTCATATAGCGCTCGTCGAGCTCCCTGACGCGAACCATGTACTCGTGGGCCTCGTCCTCGTCGAGAACGGGCTGCTCAAAGCCGTACTCGGCAAAAACGCGCTCATACTCGGCGTCGATCTCCTCAAAGCGCCTCTCGAGCTCGTCCCTGACGCCCTCGGGAACCTGCGCAAATCCCGGCGCGACTAGCTCAAGGGAGCCAAAGTCCCCGTTCGGCGAGGACGCATAGACGGGACGGCCGTCGAGCCTGTAAATGTCCACAGTCGCCATGCCGAGGCGCACGCTGTTCTGCGTCTCTCGGGCAATGCGATAGACCTCGTGCATCTCCATGAACGCGACGAGCTCGCCGGACACTGCGCCCCCAGCGTCCCTTAGCGTGGTGCTGATCCTGATGACATCCCTGCCGATCGTCGCGTCATAGTGCGCATCAGACACTAGCACGTCGCGCTCGCCGGACGTGACGGTGTCTGCGACCGCACCGCCCACGGCGACGGTGCGCCCGTCTGCGCCCAGTAGCGCAATTGCGGCAAACGGCGCCCCCTGCGAGCCGATCCTCTCTTCCAGCAGCGCCTCGGCTCGCGCATGCGCAAGCCCCCGCGGCCCGTCGCCATCAGAGCTGTGGTGCGCCAGAGCCGCGCGGATCCTCGGCTCGGTTCCCAGAACGAGCAGCTCGCCTATTCTGTCATTGATCTCCTCGTCGATTCTAGCGAGGGCCGCATGCGAGGCGAACGTCGACTGTTCGCCGACGAGTGAGTTTATCGACCCCTTTGTCACGCTGTCCGATATTATGGCCATCGCCGTGATCGACACGGCGATGAGCGCAAAAGAGACCGCAAGCGCCGGCAGCATCGCGACCCTCCACTCGGGCATGGCCGCACCGCGCCTCTCCGAACCGCCCATGACTCGTCCTAGGGCGCGTGGCAATATAATAGAGTCACCGTGCCTGCGGCATGGCTCGTGCGGCCGTGCCCGCTTGAGTTAAATAGTGCCAGTTGGGGCCATGACGCGTGGAAGAGACGCCTAGACCAGGCATGACAGCAGAAAAGCTCGAGGGAGCAGCATTTCGCCCAAAGAGGCTCACGGATATCGCCTACTGTGGCATGAGGATCGCACTAGGCGTGGCGTTCATCGTCCACGGGTATGGCAAGTTTGGCAACGAGGGCTTTATCGGCTGGATGTCGACATATGGCATATCGCCCGAGTTTGCGATGATTATAGCGGCCGGCGAGTTTATACCCGGCATACTCTTGGTCATCGGCGTCCTGAGCCGCATATCGGCCTCGATAATCGCAGTCATCATGCTCGCCGCAATGATAGTCATAAAGGGCCTGGCCTCATACGCCGGCGCCGAGGGAGCCGACGCGTACGAGTATGACCTCATGCTCCTGGCCGTCTCGCTCCTAGTCATCGTCGCCGGTCCGGGAAGCCTCTCGCTGGCCCACAAGATTCGCAGCCTGCCTAGATTTCTTCACTAGTGCCTGCGCGCACAATCCTGGAACGATTGCAGATTTCTTTGCCCCTAGGACTTGCGGCGCGCCCCTAGGGCGCGAACCCTCTTTCCGAGAACCGCATACGCCTCGCTGACTGCGCTCCGGCGCATGTCGACCTCGCGGCGGTATTTTGGAATCGAGCGCAGCCTGGCCCGAGCCATCCTTGCCTGCTCGGCATATCCTGATGAGCCCATCGAGCCGCGCCGGCGCAGCGACGCGACGGCTCCGCAGCGCCCGATTGCGCTGCGCAGATCCTTGACGCTCACGCCTGCCCCCTTTACTGCGGTGCTGACTGCCTTGTCGTCTAGCTCGCCCATGCCAACGTCGGCGGCGTGCGCGCTCTTTACGAGCCGGCCGACGACCATGTGGGCCGACCTGAATGGCACCTTGCCGCCGGCGACTAGGATCTCGGCGATCTCTAGGGCGTCAAGGTCGCCTGCGTTGGCCGCCTCGGACATGCGTTCGACATTCACGCTCATTCCGGATATTGCAGTGCGCAGGATCGCAAGCGCGCCGACTGCGGTCCGTGTCGCTGCCCATGCGGCGAGCTTTGACTGCTGCAGGTCGCGCGAGTATCCGGACGCAAGGCCCTTTGTCGCCGCAATCGTCGTGACGAGCCCGCCGAGGGTTTCGGCGGCCTTGCCGCGCGTGAGCTCTAGCACGTCGGGATTCTTTTTTTGCGGCAGTACACTTGATGGTGATGACACCGAGCCGCCAAGCTCGACGAACGAAAACTCGCTCGTTGACCATATCGCAATGTCCTCGGCAATCCTGCTGAGCCCTGACATCATTATTGCTATGGCCGAGACGTACTCGGCGACGTGGTCACGCGAGCCCGTTGCGTCAAGGGCGTTCTCGACTATGCCGCCAAACCCGAGAAGCCTTGAGACCTGGCGCCTGTCTATGTTTAGGCTCGTTCCGCCGACTGCGCCGGCGCCCAGTGGGCACTGGTTGATGCGCGTGTACGCCGAGGAGAGGCGCTCGACGTCGCGCATGAGGGAATCAATATGGGCGATCATATAGTGCGAGAGCGTCCCGTACTGGGCCTGCTGCATGTGCGTGTAGAGCGGCATGATAGTCTTTCTGTGCGTGCTTGCGACGGCGGCCATGGCCTCGGCGAGCCCTATGGCTAGCGTGCAGACGTCATTGATGTCATCGCGCAGCTTTAGGCGGATGTCAAGGGAGACCTGGTCGTTGCGCGACCTGGCAGTGTGCATGCGCCCGCCTGCGCCCTTGCCTGCCCTCCTGATCACGTCGGCCTCTATGAGCTCATGGATGTCCTCGACGCCATCGCGCGCCTCCGGCGGGCTAGACGAGATCTTGGAGAGCGCATCGAGTATGGCCGCCGCATCGGGGCGCGAGACGAGCTTGCGGTCATGGAGCATGACGACGTGCGCCATGCTGCCAAGAATGTCATACTGCACAATCACGGCATCATCGTCAGCCGAGGAGACGTACGAGGCGGCGGCGTCATCGAGGCCCTCGCCCATCCTTGCGCGGTACACGCGCACCCTCGTGCAGTGGTTATATATAGCGTCAGCGGTGGGCGCAAGGCGTGTCCGAGGAGACAAGGCAGCTTCGCGTGCGTATCTTTGACGAGCTTTCAAAGATCGTGGATCCCGAGATAAACACGTCGATAACTGACCTCGAGCTCATAGACAATGTCGACATTGAGGGCAGCGACATAAAGGTCGACCTCCACCTGACGAGCCCGTTCTGCCCTGCCGTATTTGGGTTCAAGATATGCCAGGACATCCATGACTATCTCCTAAAGATAGACACCGTTGATAATGTCACGGTAAACGTGTCAAACCACTTTATGGCCGAGCAGATAAACAACCAGGTCAACAGCAGCCCAAAGCCCCCAAAGGACGGCGCGACAGCAGAGCCGGCGCAGGCCGGAGCGGCCAGCGCGCCACAGGGTGAGGGAGCATCGGCTGCAGCGCAGGATGCGCGCCCTAGTGGCACTACCTGAGGCCGAGCATGTGCCCCTTTAGGAGCTGTATTCCCATCGCAGGATCGACGCCCTTTGGGCACACCTTGCTGCACGAGCCCGCATAGTGGCACCTCCATATGCCATGCGAGTCATCGATGATCTTTAGGCGCTCGTCCTTGCCGTGGTCGCGCGTGTCTGCAACATACCTGTACACCTGCGCTAGGGACTGTGGCCCGATAAACTGCGAGTCTGTTGCCATCGTGGGGCACGCCGAGTTGCACAGGCCGCACTTTATGCATCCGGCAAACTGGATATAGCGATCAAGCTCCTCGGGAGTCTGCGGCGTCTCGCGCACCCCCTCTGTGATGTCGGCCTCATCGCTAATGATGTATGGCTTTATCTTGTGGTGCGACCTGAAGAGGCGATCAAAGCCGACTACGAGGTCACGAACGACCGGAAAGTTCTGCATCGGCTCGACTGTTATCGTGTCACCGTCAAGCTCGTTCACCTTTGTAAAGCACGCAAGGCGCGGCTTGCCGTTTATCATCATGCCGCACGAGCCGCATGTCGCCTGCCTGCAAGAGTAGCGCACGCCGATGGAGTGGTCTGCGTTTTTCTTTGCCTCTAGTATGACGTCAAGGACAGTCGTCCATGGCTCTGCCTCGACGTCAAACTCCGAGTATGACTTTGCCTCACCAGCTGACGGGTTTGAGCGCCTTATGCGGAGCCTGCGCGTGATATGCGAGTCGGCCTGTGGCGCCGGCGCACTTTTGGCCTGCTGCACTGCGGCTGCTGACATCTCCCTAGAGCACCCCCGCGTTCATCATGAATATCGTGCGCGAGCCATACGCTATAACTGCTACCATGCCCGCCACGCATATGACCGTGACTGCCCTCTCGTACGTGCGGCCCTGGCGGAGCTCGAGGAGTATGACGCGCAGGCCGTTAAAGCCGTGTATCGAGAGGAGAACGAGTATGATCTCGAGGAGGCCCGCATACGGGAGGAAGCGATAGTTGGCCACGACGCTCTCGTACTCGAGGGACTCGGCGAACCCCTGCGTCACGCGCATGAGAACGTGGACGGCGACTAGGGCGACGGCGGCCAGTGCCGTCGCATAGTGTATCCTTATCAGGTGGCTTTCCCTCATCGCTCACTCACCAAACATCACCGTCAGGCCATACACCATCGCGACAGCAGCCATCACAATCGAGGAGTATATCGCAATCTTGTTGCGCGCGTTCTGCGAGCGCGGCGTGTACGGATAGTCGGCCCGCCCCGGCTTGCCGGCCCACACGCCGCCCTGGACCAGCATGAGGCGTATGCCGTTTGCCGTGTGAAAGACGCACATGCCGATGACTAGCGCAAGGAGCGCATGGCCCTCGGTGCTCTGCGTCATTGCGAGGAGCTCGTCCCAGCCGGCGCGCCCGCGCAGTATTGCGCTCGTCTCGTAAATGTGCCCGACAAAGTACGCAAGGAGTCCAAGTCCTGAGAGCCTCATTAGCCAGTACGCGACGCGCTCTATGCCATAGCGCCGCGGGCTTGCCATGTCGCGAATGCCGCCCTTGTTCTCGTCTGTGTCGGACATTAGTACTTTCTCTCCACTGGCTGGTAGTTTGTTATCTTGACTGGCGACGTTCTCATTATGGGTTCCTCGGCACCATGGTACGCCAGCGTGTGATGGAGGAACGACTCGTCATCGCGCCTTGGATAGTCGGTGCGCGCGTGCGCACCGCGCGACTCTTTGCGGCCTAGCGCGCCGACTAGGACGACTTCGGCCACGCGAAACATCGAGTCGAGCTCCATGACGTTGACAAAGTTGGTGTTGTACTCGCTGGCCTTGTCCTCAACATGCCTCCATGGCCTCGAGCGCAGCTCGCGAAGCCTGCGCAGGCCCTCGGCCAGGCTGTCCTCGTCGCGGTACACATAGGCGAACTCGTTCATCGTGTCTGTCAGCTCTTGCCGGACCTCATAGGGGTTTGCGTCCCCACTCCCCCTAAATATCTCGCCATATATCCGGCTCTCCTCGGCAGTCACGAGGTGGTGCGGCCAGGGCGTCTGCGCGACGCCGGCGGCGGCATAGTCGGCGGCGAGCTCGCCGACTATCTTGCCCCACACTATGCATTCAGACGTCGAGTTGGCCCCAAGCCTGTTTGAGCCGTGGGTGCTGTTGCATGCGGCCTCGCCGGCGGCCCACACGCCGGCAAGCTCGGTCTTGCCGTCAATGTCCGTGTGTATGCCGCCCATCATGTAGTGGCAGACGGGCCTCACGTCGATCGGCTCCTCGGACGGATCCACGCCGGAGAACTTTATGCTAATCTCGCGTATTGCGCCAAGCTTTTCGCGTATCGTGGCGTCTCCAACATGGCGCAAGTCCAGCTTTACACAGTCCGCACCCGTCATGCTCTTGAGTCCCCTGCCCTCGGCAATCTCGGTCATTATGGACCTTGACACAATGTCGCGTGGCGCAAGCTCCATCTTTGAGGGCGCATACGCGGACATGAATCGCTCGCCCTCGCTGTTGAGTAGGTGTCCGCCCTCGCCTCGCGCGCCCTCTGTGATTAGTATGCCCGACGGCATTATGCCAGTGGGATGGAACTGGACAAACTCCATGTCCTTTAGCGCCATGCCGGCGCGAAACGCCATGTCAAGTCCGTCCGGAGTCGACGAGTGCGCATACGTTGAAAAGCTATAGAGCCTTCCGGCGCCTCCCGTTGCTATGATTAGGGCCTTTGCCTTTATCGCATAGAACGCGCCAGTCGCAAGCTCTACTGCCGTGACGCCGAGGAACCTCTTGCCATCGTGTATAATCGCGCTGACAAACCACTCGTTGAGGTACTCTATGCTCTCATGCCTCTGGCACGTGTCATAGAGCGTCTGCATCTCGAAAAAGCCCACCTTGTCAGACGCGTACGTTGCGCGCGGAAAGCTATACCCGCCAAAGGCGCGCTGGTCGATCCTCCCGTCCTTTCTGCGCGACCATGGCATGCCCCAGTGCTCAAGCTGATAAACCTCGTGCGGCATCTCGCGACAAAGCCTCTCGGCTACGTCCTGGTCTGCCAAAAAGTCGCTCCCCTTTACGGTGTCATAGATGTGCGACTCTATGCTGTCGCCCTCGTCCTCAAAGAGGGCAGCAGCCGTGCCCCCCTCGGCTGAGACCGAGTGCGACCTCATGACCTGGACCTTTGAGACGACGCCTATCTTTAGCGAGGGCTGCCTTGTTGCAGCGGCGATGGCCGCACGCAGGCCGGCTAGGCCGGATCCGCATATAACAAGGTCGTACTCGAGGTTCTCGACCATTCTGGCGCGACTGGCTCGGACCAAGTTAAATATGTGTTAAGGGCCTGTGGGGGGCCACTGATGGCACGCACGGCGATCTTGCGCGCCTGAGGGCGCGTGATCCCCGTGCGCAGGTGCCGACACGCAAATATAGCTCGGCACGGCGCGCGCGTGCCATGTCAGCCCGCCTCAGGAAAAAGTATGGCCTGATATGCGATGCGATCGCCTCGATAAGCCCAGTCATCCGCTTTGTCGGCCTGATCGGCGAGAGCGGCGAGCTCCTAGCGTACAATCGCCGCTCAAACCTGCGCCCGCTGCTCAACGAGCGCGACACGCACTATCAGTTCTCGCACATTGCGATGAGGACAGACCTCGAGGCGTACTTTGACAAGAGCCTCGGCTCGATCGAGTTTATCTGGGAGGAGCGCACAAAGGCCCAGATAATCTCGTTTGCGATAAAGCGCCATCGCGTCTGGATATCGATCGACAAAAAGGTCGTGCGAAGCGAGGTTCTCCGGATCGTCGACTCGTGCCTTCCCGTCGTGCGGCGCTACTCGTAGAGCCAGCATCTCGTGTATCTTGCAGGATCGCCAAACACGTGCGGATCCACATTGCACTTCTCCATCGCGTGAGCGCAGCGCGGCATAAACCTGCACGCCTTGCCCGGACGGGCCATGTCCGGCGGCCTGCCCGATATGTGCTGCGGCGCGTCCCCGTGGATCGTCGGCGTTGCGGCTATGAGCGCCTGCGTGTAGGGGTGCTTTGGACTGTCGTATATCTCCCGTGCGCAGCCGAGCTCGACTATCTGGCCGGCATACATTATGGCAACCACGTCGGCAATCTCGGAGAGGAGGGCCAGGTCATGCGTTATGACTATGACTGATGTCCCGCGCTGGCGCAGACGGCGCAGGACACCGATGACCTGGGACTGGACGAGCACGTCAAGGGCCGTCGTCGGCTCGTCGGCGATGACTAGGCGCGGCTCTAGGAGGAGTGCCATGGCGATGACTGCCCTCTGCCTCATGCCGCCGCTAAGCTCGTGGGGGTACTGGCGCAGTACGCTGCCCTCAAGGCCAACGTCGCGTATCGCCGACGCAATTGCGTCATCGGCCCCACGCGCGCGTCCGTGCTCCTCGAGAACCTCGGCGAGCTGCTCGCCTATCGTGTACACTGGATCAAGGGAGTTCATTGCGGCCTGAAAGACCATCGAGACGCGCTTCCACCTGTGCGTTGCGTCATAGTCGCGCCCCTTCATTGCGAGCATGTCAGTCCCGTCAAGTCTTGCGCTTCCGGTGACTGACGTGCCGGCCGGCAGGCTGCGCATGAGTGCCATGCCAAGCGTGCTCTTGCCGCACGCGCTCTCGCCGGCGATTCCGAGGGCCTCGCCGGCCCCTAGCGAGAACGTCGCGCCGTCCACTGCCATGAGGCGCCCGCCGGCAGTCGCATACTCGACGCACAGCGAGTCGACCTCTAGCATGGCCATGCGACGCCTGCCGGCCCCGCCGCTATATTAGATGGCGTGCTGCGCACCCTGCAGAACGGCTCGTGGTGCCACACTCGCCACGAGCGCGCACCTCCCCACTTGGCCGCCAGGGTCGTGAGCCTGCTGCGATCAGGGGCCTGCACCCCGGAGGAGGGGCCGTTTCTGCCCCGTTGCGTCTAGATTGTCGGCCATAATGCGAACAATTAACTACTCTTGCGCGGGGAGCGCCTGCCATGTCGACGCGAAAGCCTGGCAAGCACATGCGATGGGCCGACCAGCGCGAGAATCGCCGCAAGATAAAAAAGTCAAAGAGCGGCAAGCGCGGCAGGCGCTAGGCTCGGTCTCGCACCCCCCATGAATTGGTTCTAGTCTCAGGGGCGGCCATGCTCGACTACGCAGCCGTGGGCAAACTAGCGCGCATGGCCCAAAGTAGCCCAAAGGACGTGGCCGGATCGCGCCATGCGGCTCAAGGTTTTTACGCGCGCGTGCCATGAGAGCCCGCGTTGGACCCGCTCGCAAGGCTTCGTGAGGCCGCCTCGGGGGGAACCGTCCCAAAGGATGTCGCCGAGCTCGCCGAGTCACGCTTTGACCGTGTCGTCTCGGGAATTGACCGCATAGAGGGAGCCACGGGAATCGCGTATCCGGTCGCGTATGTCGAGCCTTCGATCGTCATCGCCGGCACGCGCGACTCTTATGGCTATGGCATACTCTATGCGCGCACGGTTCCACTCGTAGTCGAGAACAGCCTACGCGTCGTCATCCAGGTCTGCGCGCCCCTAGTCGCCTATGGGCTAAAGGGCACAATCCACGCCATACTCGCACACGAGTTCCTCCACTATCTCGAGCTCGTGCGGCGCATATCGACCATGGACATCGTGTCCGATGAGGTCTCTGGCAGCCTCTTTGAGGGGGCATACTCGGACTCTATGCGCCTCTTTGATCCACGCGCCGTCTTTCGTGACCGCAACATACTTGCGCACATCACAAAGCGCTTTCCGGAGGGGTTCCATGACATGCGCCTCGAAGAAAAGGTGACGCGCCTGTGGATCAAGCGCGGCTTGCCGCGAACAGGCGTCGAGCTTGACTCTAACACACTGCGACTGTCTGCTGAGTCGATATCAAAGATACGCTTTGATCCAGCACTTTTGGCAAAGATGGATGAGATTGTGGAGCGCAGCAAGAGCATACGTTCGCGGCGCCGCTATTGACCAAACTCGGTCAGGCCGCACTTGCCGCACGTGTGGCGACCCTTGTGCTCGGACATAAAGACGCCCTTGCCGCAGCGCGAGCAGACCTTTTTTAGCCTCGTCGCCTTGTCTGACTCTATCTTGTAGTATGTGTGAATCTTGGGGCTTGATCCCTTTCTGCCTGCCATCACTCGCCGCCCTCCTTGGGCTTCTCCTCGCCGCCCTGTGCGTCGGCCTTGGCTTCGGCCTTGTCGTCTGCTGCGCCCTTGTCATCGGTTCCTGCAGCCTCAGACTTTTCCTCGCCGCCCTGTGTGTCGGCCTTGCCTTCAGCCTTGTCGTCTGCTGCGCCCTTGTCATCGGTTCCTGCAGCCTCGGACTTTTCCTCTCCGCCTGCTGCGTCGGCCTTGCCGTCGCCCTGATCGTCTGCTGCTCCCTTGTCGGCGGCCTTTGACTTTTCAATCCGCTCCATGACCGAGGGGTCAATGTGGGCCTTTGCGACAGCCTCGTCCTCGTACACAAAGAACGTCCCTGTCGTGTGTGTCCGGCCCACGTGGTTTTGCAGCCTGACCGGTATGATGAGCTTGCCGTCTAGGCCGTGCTCCTTGGAGACTGCCTCGATCGCCTCTGCCCTCTTTATCCGGCCAGAGGCGTCATCAAAGTCGCACACGAGCTCGCGCCTCGCAAGAAACTCGTTCTTGACGTCGCTTAGCGTCTTTATGGATGGCAACACCGCGCACCGGCCCACGCGTGGATATAAACCTTAATTGGCCTCGCCGCCGCCGCGCCCCCATGGACAGGTTCATGGTCCACCTCGAGAACCGCGGGCACTCCCCGCGCGAGGCGCGCGACATACTGACCCGCGCACGCGAGCTGACCTCGGGCCTTGAGCGCACGGTTCGCGACGTGAGGGTCGCCACGCCGCACGTGGAGCTCGACATTAGCGTCGATCAGTCACGCATCGACGAGATGGTCGTCCACCTCGAGCCCGTGGGCGCCCTGGTGCGCGCGCGTCACCTCGTCGAGGGCTATGCGGGTGCGGCTGCGGCCATTCGCGAGGGCGTGGATCACTTTAACGGCGAGCGATTTTGGGAGTCACACGAGGCATTCGAGGGCCTCTGGGCATCATGCGCGCAGCCGAGCATTGAGCGAGATACCGTTCAGGGAATCATACTTGCTGCTGCCGCGCTGGTTCATCACCAAAAGGACGAGGACGGCATATCGCTGTCGATACTGGCGCGCGCAGCAAAAAAGCTGCACGGTGCGCCGGCCGAATATGGCGGGATCAACATTGCCGCAGTGCGCGATGCCGTCTCGTCCATGATATCCTCGCGCAGCGTCGGACCGTTCATGATCCGGCCATCGACAGCGCAGTCCTGAGGACATCGGCGCCGGCAATGTGGCCAATGGCGCCGCTGCGCGCCTCGGCCTCTGTCACCCTTGATGACGAGTCGCGACTGACCATGCTGCCCGAGACGAGGACGGGAACGGGATCATCGCTGTGGCCGCGCAGCGTGCATGGCGTCGAGTGGTCAGCGGAGACGGCGACTGCAACATTGTCGCCGATGCGATCGAGGAGTGGCGCAAAAAACCCAGAGTCGATCTCTTCAATGCTGCGAACCTTTCCGGCCGCATCGCCGTCATGGCCAAACTCGTCAGGCCCCTTTAGGTGGACGTACATCACGTTGTGGCGCTTTATTGCGTCGGCTGCGACCTCGGCCTTTTTTGCATAGTCTGTCCCGCCGCCGGCCTCGTACGCCTTCATGCCGAGAACCTGCGCAATGCCGATCTCCACTGGCATGTCGACGATGCACGAGAACGAGAGCGAGTGGACATCGCCTATGGGGCGCACGCGCGGCCGGTTACAGCCCGCATCGCGCAAGAGTATGCACCCGAGCTCCTTTTCGCCGCGCTCCCTGCGCCGCGCATTCACGCGACTTGCGGCCATTATGCGGCGCGACTCGCAGTCAAGGTCGTTGACGAGGCGTGCGGCAAGGGCAGCACCGGGCTCTGGTGAGATGGCCGATGCTGCGGCAATCCTCATCTCGGCGGCAGCATCGCGCGCGACTCCCATGCCGCCTACGCGCTCATAGGCGGGGTCGGTGTTGGTGATCTCGGGCAGGAGACCCTCGTCCTTGACGCGTATGCGCACGCTCACCCTGTGGCCGACTGTGGGCCTGATTACGACGCTCGCGCCGGGGTGCGAAAAGCGCACGCCCTCCTCGATCTCGCGCGCGACGGCCGTGGCGTCCTCCCTGTTGATGGTGCGCCCTGCGCGACGGTCAGTGATGATCCCGCCCTCGCCTAGCGTCGCAAAGTTTCCGCGCAGCGCAAGGTCCCCGTCGACAAAGTCGACTCCCGAGCCGATCGACTCGATGACGCCGCGGCCGGGATACTCGGAGCCAAACGTGTAGCCTAGCATGTTAAAGACTGCAATGTCAGACTCGGGGGCGATTCCGCGGCCCACGGTGATCGCGTCGCCTAGCGAGCCGTTGCGGGCCATCGAGTCCATCGATGGCGTCTGCGCGGCCTCTAGGGGCGTCTTGCCGCCAAGGTCGGGGTTTGGAAGGTCCCCCACGCCGTCAAGGAGCACATAGACCATACGAACGCCGCTGTCGACCACACGCGCCACCGACGCGCGCACGCAGCGGGGATCACTTTAAAGCTTGTATGACGTGGCCTGCCAACGCACGGCACCATCATGCGTCTAGGGGCCCTGTCGCGCAGTGTCGGATCGCAGGAATGCGGCAGCAGGCAGGTTTTGGCCTGGATGCGACCGGTGCCTTCCGCGAAGGTATTAAAGGCGCGCGTAGGGCACTTTGGCTCGTGCAGAGATCAGTGGGAGTCAGCGACACGCCGACCATGTTTGCTAGCGTGGGCGAGGCCGAGATCACGCGTGCGATCGCAACCGAGTTCCACACCGTGCTCATGGAGTGCGCACAGTCTGATGTTATCGTCATCGGAGCCGGCCCTGCGGGCCTGACGGCTAGCGGCGAGCTTGCCGCAATGGGCCACAAGGTTCTCGTCGTAGAGCAGAACAACTATCTCGGCGGCGGGTACTGGCTTGGCGGATACATGATGAACCCCGTGACGGTTCGCGCGCCTGCCCAAAAGATGTGGGAGGAGCTCGGAATACCCTACAAGCAGGTCAGCGAGGGACTCTACTTGACACCGGGCCCGCATGCGGTCTCAAAGCTCATCGCCAACGCGTGCGACGCGGGGGTAAAGTTTCTTCAGCTCACAAAGTTCGACGACCTTGTCCTAAAGCACGGCCGCGTCTGCGGCCTAGTTGTCAACTGGATGCCAGTCTCGGCTCTGCCGCGCAACATCACGTGCGTCGACCCAGTCGCGCTGGAGTCAAAGATGGTCATTGACTCGTCCGGACATGACTCTGTTGCAGTAAAGAGGCTGGAGGATCGCGGACTCGTCGAGTGGAAGGGCATGCAGCCAATGCATGTCAACGAGGAGGACGCCGTAGTCGAAAAGACCGGCGAGATATACCCCGGACTCGTCGTCGCCGGAATGTCCGTCACCGAGACGTTTGGACTGGCGCGCATGGGTCCGACGTTTGGCTCGATGCTCTTTTCGGGACGCAAGGCCGCGCAGGTCACTGCGACAAAGCTAAAGGAGATTGGCAGGTAGGGCCGGTGTCTCGCGCAAGCCGCGCGAGATCGTCGTCCATGACTGGCAGGCACAAGTTGGCATAGACATCGGCCTCCTCGCGCAGTTTCTCTCCTCGACGTTTGGAATTGACACAGCGCCAATTCACGGCGGGGCCGGCATCCTGCGCGCAGGTGCCGGAGGGCCAACAGAGTCATGCATTGTGACTGACACGACTAGGCCGTTCTGGCGCCAGCGTGATGACAAAGACGCGCGCACCGTGCCCGGACTACATGACGGCCACGAGCTCCTGCGCGCAGCCCTTGCGGTGGCCGGCCCCGGCGCAGTCCCCGGAGGCTCGCTGCACATCATGGTGACTGACCTCCTAGTCGGCACGTATGATGACGCTGATGCAAGGTATCACGCGCGCCCCGTCGTCGCGTCAAACCCGTCGCTCCTCTCGACTGCTGGCGCCGTGTGGGGGCCGGCGCGCTCTAGGCGCTATTATGCCGATATCATGGCGTGCAGGGCCGCCGGCGACGGCGAGGCTCCCGTCGAGGCGGCCCATGCGGCCGACCACCTAGTCGCCGGCGACGCGCGCATGCGCACCGTCATCGAGGGATACGCGATGCAGGCAGTCGCCTATGCGATGACCGGAGAGGCGTTCTGCGCCGAGCCTGAATGTCGGCTTGCCGACTCGCACTGGCAGGCCGACGTGATTCGGCTCAATGCCGCCGAGTCGCTGTGCGCAAGGCACTCGGGCCTCATCGATGGCGGTTTGACTTAAATCTGCGTGCGCCCGCCGCCGGTGCGAATGATGTCGGGATCCGCCTCACAGGTGCTAGAAAAGAGGGATGATGAGGCCAAGGGCAGCACAGGGGAGGCAGCCACTCCGGCGGCGCGCCCCGATTCTCCGACGAGGAAAAAGACGTCATTTGACGTGATTATCATAGGGGCCGGTCCGGCCGGATACACGGCCGGAATATACACGTCGCGTGCGCGGCGCGACACGCTCATACTCTCTGGCATACTCCCCGGCGGGCAGCTCGTCAACACGACTGACGTGGAGAACTATCCGGGCTTTGAAAAGGGCATCATGGGGCCTGACCTCATGATCGCCATGCGCGCGCAGACTGCGAGGATGGACGCGACTATTGTCGATGACGAGGTGACCAATGTCGACTTTAGGCGCAAGCCGTTCAGGGTAATGACGGCATCTGAAGAGTATGTCGCGCGCACAGTCATCATAGCGACTGGGGCGAGCCCCAGAAAGCTCGGAATCCCCGGTGAGGAGACGCTCGCCGGCAGGGGAGTGTCGTACTGTGCGACATGCGACGGGCCGTTCTTTCGCGGCAAGGAGCTAGTCGTAGTCGGCGGAGGTGACTCGGCAATGGAGGAGGCGACATTTTTGACAAAGTTTGCCAGTCGCGTCCACCTCGTGCACCGGAGGGACTCTTTTAGGGCCAGCACGATAATGCAAGAGCGCGCCACGGCAGACGAAAAGATTGACATGCACCTAAACACGACGGTCAGCGACATATCGGGCGAGTCGCGCGTGGAGAGCGTGATGATGCGCGACTCGACAGGCTCTGAAAAGCGCGTTAATGTGGGCGGCGTCTTTGTGGCCATTGGCCACGAGCCCACGACGGCGCTCTTTGTGGGGCAGGTCGAGCTTGACGCGCGCGGGTACGTCGTCCTCAAGGACGGCGCGCAGACGAGTGTTGAGGGCGTCTTTGCGGCCGGTGACGTCCATGACCACACGTACAGGCAGGCGATCACGGCGGCAGGATTTGGCTGCATGGCCGCAATCAGCGCAGACCGCTATCTCGCCGAGAGCGCCTAGTAGAACGTCTCGGACATGTTCGCCGAGCGCGCAAGCGCGTCATCAAACTCGGCCTTTGTCATTATTTTCTGCCCCACATACACGCTCTCAAACTTGCGGCCGTCATCGGCAAAGAGGCCAACGGCGCACGCGCCGGCACCAATGTCGTGCTTTTTCATGCACGCATACACTGCTGCCGAGGACGGGCTGACTAGCATGCCGTCGGCCCCGAGTATCTCGCGAACGACTCCAAAGGCCTCGGCATTAGTCACGTGCGCCCACTCGTCGACGACGTCCTGGCGCTTTAGGAACAGGTCGGGCTTGGCCGACTCGTCAAAGTTACGCCACCCCTGGATGAGGTGGTCCTTTTGCGGCTGGCAGCCGACTATGCGGATGTCGGGGTTTTTCTCCTTTAGGAATGTCCCGACGCCAGTTATCGTGCCGCCGGTCCCGACGCCGGTGAAAAAGTGCGTAATCTTGCCTCCGGTCTGCTCCCAGAGCTCCGGTCCGGTCCCGCGATAGTGGCCGCTAAAGTTGGCCTCGTTTGCGTACTGGTTTGGAGAATAGTACTCGGTGGGCCGGTTGGAAGCTATCGACGTGGCAAGCGCAATGCTCTGGTCGGTTCCTGCCCCGACCTTTGGGCACAGGTCGTCACTCGTCTCGTGGACTGCTGCGCCCATCGCCCTGATTATGCGCTTTGTCTCGTCGCTGGCCTTTTCTGTATGACAATCTCGGCGTCATAGCCGAGGAGGCGCGCGATTCCGGTCAGCGCGATTCCGGTGTTGCCTGATGTCGGCTCTATTATCGTGCGGCGCGTGCGGTTGATGAGTCCCTCCTTTTCGGCCTCGCGTATCATCCAGTATGCTGCCCTGTCCTTGACTGAGCCAAACGGGTTGTGGCCCTCGAGCTTTGCGTGAACCTCCTTGGTGTCATCAGAGAGTGACTCGAGGCGCACGAGCGGCGTGTTGCCCACCTTTGCGAGTATGTCCTGCGCGCTAGCCGACTTTTGCATGCTCACTTGCCCTTTTTGATCTCAAACTCTATGACGTTGCCGTCCTTTTTCATCGAGAGGATTTCATGGCCGTGGCGCGTGGCCCACTTTGATATGTCGTCCTCGGCGGCCGGATCGTCGGCCTTTACTGCAATCGTCGAGCCTGCCTGCATGCGCTCGATCTCTATCTTTGTGCGAAAGACCGGCTCGGGGCAGAACAGCCCCGTCGCGTCAAGCTCCTTGTCTGCCATACGTGGCCAATGCGAAGGCGCGCGTGTATTAAACTCTGTGATGGCGGCAAGGTGCAGACGCGTTGCGCGAGAGACCCTGCAGCCCTTGCCGCTCAGATCGCCATGCGGGCCATGCCGCCTAGGCTGCGCGCGGCCATCGGCCCGACGTCATGCCCCTCGAGGTTTATCTTTCGCGATATGCGCCTCATTCCTGCCACGGCTATGCGGTAGAGGAGTATCCACAGGCGGCTGTCGGGGTTTTTGCGAAACGCGCGCAGCAATAGCGCAAAAAAGTGGCGCGAGCGCGGATAAAAGCGCGCCATGTACTCGTCGATATACTCGGCCGAGTTCTCGATCTTGTAGCGTATGTGGTCGATAGCCTCGCTCCCTGTCGCATATCCGGCCTCGCATATCGAGACGCGCCCGCGCCTCAGCGAGTCGAGCGCCGAGTCGAGGCTCTCCTCGGCGTCAATGACGTTCACGCACCTGCCGATCGTCGATGCCACGTGCGAGTCGCTTCCGGCAACGCCGACCATGGATCGCTCATCGGCAAACGATGCGGCACGCGCGTTGGATATGATATCTGCATTGTTGCTGTTAAAGACCTCCATGATGTCACACTCGGCGGCGCGCTCGCGCAGCGCGTCTAGTATGCTAAACGGGTGGGGTGCAGACGAGACGCCGCCCTGCGCGCGAATCGCATCGAGCGTCTCGCCGAGGCTCCTGCCGGGGCGCACGCGGCTCGATATGCCATATGCGATGACGTGCGAGCCGTCATCTAGCGTAATCTCCTCGGCCGGATAGACTGCAATGCCGGCATGGCGCGCGTGCGTCGAGGCGTACTCTCGGGCCTGCTCGTACCCGTCAAGCGTGTTGTGGTTTGTTACAAATATCGCGTCTAGTCCGGCCGCAAGGGCGCCGTCGAGCTGCTCGCGAACGCCCACGCTGCAGTCATACGGCGCCTCTAGGGGACCGACATTAAAGTTGGAAAAGACATTGTGGCAGTGTAGCTCTGTCCTCATTTGCCGCAATGTGATCACGCGCACAGACGGCTGGCTTTTAAGAGTTTAGGGATGCCAGCAGCAGGTAGCAAACCCTTGCCTACCTGAACAGGTCCTCGCCATCGGGCCTGATGAGCGTGGATGCCGACTCGGCCTGTCCGGATATGACGAGGCCTGCTCCACGGACTATTGCCATGGGGCACCTGTCGAGCTTGCCCATGACGAGCTCGGCAGCGCCGGCGATCTCGTCGGCTACTGCAATCATTGTGGTCTGCAGCGTGCGCCCAAACGCGTCCGGGCTTCCGGCATAGTCTAGTGCGGCGCCGACTCCGGCAGACCCTATGGCGCAGTCAACCTGGCCTGTCCGAAATGGCCGCCCAAACGTGTCTGACACTATGACGCCGACGTCGGCACTGCAGGACTCGGCGACCTCTGCCCTTATGCGCCGCGCAGACGCGTCGGGATCCTCGGGCAGGAGCGCGGCGTGCCCCTCGCGCATGTTGCTCTCGTCGACTCCCGAGTTGGCGCACACGAGGCCGCCATGCGTCTCGGTAATGATGACGCCATGGCCCATGCGCACTATGCGCCTCGCCTCGGCCATGACGAGCTCTACGACGCGCGCGTCCTTGCCATACTCGGAGGCGATGCCGAGCGCAAGTGCGGACGGGCTGACGGTGTCAAGCTCCACGACGCGCCCCTCTGACTTTGAGACTGCCTTTTGCGAGACGACGAGGACATCGCCGTCAACAACCTCTGCGCCCGAGCGCGCCAGGGCAGCACCGAGGCTCTGGCCGCGCGCAACCTCGCCGTCAATGCTGACCGGCACGACGCAGAGCTCACGAGCAGGCATTGCGCCGATGCCCTAGGCGCGGGATGGCGCCTTGAGGGCCAGTCCATAGTGCTTGTTTATCACGTCGAGCGCATCGATGAGGTCCTTTCTCTCTAGTACCGCGTTGGCCTGCTCCCTGACGATGTCCTGTGCCCGAAACGCGATTCCGAGGCCACATATGTCAAAGAGCTTTATGTCGTTGGCCCCGTCGACTATGGCGACTGTGTCCTCGACGCGCTCGCCCATCTCGGCGATTGCCGCAGAGGCCGCATACGCCTTGTCCGAGCCGACCTTTATCCGGACGCCGTCAAGCTGGTTGTCCTCAAAGACGAGCTCGTTGGAGAGTATGGTGTCTAGGCCGAGCTCGCGCTTTAGGCGGTCAGTCATTATCGTAAATCCGCCCGAGACTGCCATGATGCGCCATCCGGCGGCCTTTAGCGTCGAGCAGAGCTCGTGCGCGCCTGTCATTATGGGCAGCGCGTCAGCAACGCGCTCACACGTGCCATAGTCTATGCCGCGCAGTATGTCGACCCTCTTTCGGAGGCCCTCCTCCCAGTTGATCGTGCCCTCTATGCCTCGCCTCGTGATCTCCCAAATCTCGTCCTCCTTGCCGCGCTCCTCGGCGAGCATGGGGAGGTACTCGGCATCAAAGAGCACACCCTCGACGTCAAAGATCGCAAGCAACGGCCTATCTGAGCGCCTGCCGCCGATCATAATTATATTAAAGTTGGGCAGCGTGCCGCCGCAACGCGCGATCCGCTACACGGCCAGAAGCGCCGGGACGAACACGGCAAGCGTAACCATGGCACCCGTGCCGGCAAGCACCAGTCCAGACAGCAGGCTCGTTTGTGCCATTGATGCCCTTGCCCCAATCTTGTCCAGGTCCTGCTCGCGGCTGCGCAGTGCCTGAATACAAGACTTGGTTAGCATCATGTATGTCTCGTGTTCAGGCATGTTTACCAGGGCATCCAAAATCTCGTCCTCCGTGTAGTCGCCATTTCTAAAGTTTTCAGACATTATGGGCTGATGTGCGTATGACACAGATAGCGCACGTGCAGAAAATATCACTGACGTCATTGCCCCTCCGAGTCCGGCCACACCGAGCATCATTGTGACCGCTATTGCCTGAACCAGCAGCATTTGAGGATCGTTTATGACTCCAGCATAATTTCCCTGGACAAATCCTGCATAGTTTCCCAGACTGATGGCCATAATACCGAGAAGCACGGCACCGACGCTAAGGAGTGTGCGAGCCCTTGCCTTCTGCCCCTCCAAAACCGTATCGTGGTGACGAATCTGCTCTTGTGTCGCGTGATAGATGTCTTTGGGGTTCAACTATGCCCCTCCGTGACGCTGCCCGGGAATCTTGCTTCAAACGGCACGCACAAGGCCACCAAACTTCACCTTGACCGGCTTTTTCTTTGGCTCGGCTGTCTTGGTCTTGCTATCGGACTCGTCCTCGTTCATCAGCAGCCTATACATTAGCCGTCTTTATAAATATTTCAGAGGCATGTGTGGGGCATGTTACAGTTTTGGGTTGGGTGAATTTGTGCTGCACGCCTTGGACACATTTGGAGTCTTTACTGTGGATTTATGATGTGGCACTCTCGGGAATCTTGTGTCAAATGTAGCGCACAAGGCCACCAAACTCCAGCTTGACCGGCTTTTTCTTTGGCTCGGCTGTCTTGGTCTTGCTATCAGACTCGTCCTCGCTCATCAGCAGCCTGTGTGCTCGCCGTCTTTATAAATATTTCAGAGGCATATGTGCGTGGCGGCTAGACCATGTTCCGGTTTTTGGTTGGGCAGATCTGCGCTGCGTGCCTTGGACACATTTGGGGTCTTTACTATGGGTTTGCAGGATGACACTCGGGAATCCTGTGTCAATTGTAGCGCATGCTGCCACCAAGCTCAATCTCGACTGGCTTTTTCTTTGGCTTCTCTGGCTCGGCTGCCTCTGCCTTGCTATCAGACTCGTCCTCGCTCATCAGGCCACGGGGAGACTCGCCGTCTTTATAAATGACGGTAGCCCTAACGCACTCATTGGTTAATATTTGCGCGAAATGGAGCATGCCCTGAAATGGTGCAGACCTGGGGAGACGCAGACACTAGCCTCGAGCCGCTCAATGGCCAAAAGGTCGCAGTTATCGGATATGGCATACAGGGCGACGCGCAGGCCAACAACATGAAGGACTCTGGACTCGACGTCATTGTGGGCCTAAAGGAGGGCGGGGCGAGCTGGAAAAAGGCGACTGCTGACGGTCACACGGTCATGGGCGTGCGCGAGGCGTGCGCCGCAGCGGACGTCATCCACGTCCTCATACCCGATATGGTCCAGGCCAAGGTGTACGGCGAGGAGATTGCGCAGGGGCTCTCTGCAGGCAACGCGCTCTCCTTTTCGCACGCGGCGGCGATCCACTGGAAGTGGATAGACGTGCCGTCTGACATTGACGTTATCATGGTGGCGCCAAAGGGGCCCGGCTCCAAGGTTCGCGAGACGTACCTTGACGGGTTTGGCACGCCATCGATCGTCGCGGTTCACCAGGACCACACCGGCAACGCGTGGGATCGCACACTCGCCCTCGCAAAGGCGATCGGCAGCACGCGCGCAGGAGTCATACGCACGACGTTTCAGGAGGAGGTCGAGACTGACTGGTTTGGCGAGCAGGCTGACCTGTGCGGGGGCTCGGCCTCGATGGTCATCAACGCGTTTGAGACGCTAGTCGAGGCCGGATACCAGCCCGAGATAGCATACTTTGAGGTTCTCCACGAGCTAAAGCTCATCGTTGACATGATTCAGCGCTATGGCGTCGCCGGAATGTACAGGCGCGTCAGCGAGACGGCACGATACGGAGGCCTCACGCGCGGGCCTCGCGTGATCGACGCGCAGGCAAAGGAGCGCATGGCCGGAGTTCTCGGCGAGATACGCGACGGCACGTTCAACTCTGAATGGGTGTCGGCATACGCGTCTGGCGGCAAGGACTCGTTCGAGTCCCACATGAAGGCACTCGATTCACACCAGATCGAGGAGGTCGGCCGACGCATGCGCAAGATGATGTGGCCAGACTCGACCGAGTAGGCCTAGCGCTTTTTTACGTTCTTTTGTATGTGCTCTATGATTCCCGGCAAGGGCGTTCCAGGACCAAAGACGCCATTTAGCCCGCGCTTCTCCAGTGCGCCCCTGTCAGACTCGGGTATTATCCCGCCGCCCATGACGAGGACGTTGCGCATGCCCTTCTTGCCGAGCTCGCTCACGACGCGCGGAAAGAGCGTATTGTGCGCGCCGTTGAGGAGGCTCATCGCTATGGCATCGACGTCCTCGTCCTCGGCTATCTGCGCCACGCGCTTTGGCGTCGCAAAGAGGCCAGAGTAGATCACCTCCATTCCGGCGTCGCGAAACGCGCGGCAGAGGACCATCGCGCCCCTGTCGTGGCCGTCAAGGCCCATCTTTGCGACGAGTATCTTTATCCGGCGGTTCTTTGCCATGCGTCCCGCGCGCGAACCGGGGCCTTTAAGACTTTTTTGCGCCATACTCGGCCACGAGCTCCCTTGCCCAGCGCTCGACACGCCTAGCGTCCATGCGGACGACCTCGACGCGCGCGTCGGCGAGGAGGCCCATGTCAGACTCGGCATACCCCTCGACACAGACGATCCTGACAACGCCCACAGTCACTGCCATCTTTGTGCACTCTAGGCACGGGACCATCGTCGAGTAGAGCGACGTGCCGGACCGGCCGGTTCCGATTCCGAGTATCGCGCAGTGCATTATCGCATTGGCCTCGGCATGGTTGCAGAGGCAGCGCTCTAGGGCCTCACCGGAGGCTATCTTGCCCTCGACGCGCTCGGTGCAGCGCGCGCAGCCGCCCTCATAGCAGTTCCTGACGCCGGGGGGCGTCCCGTTGTATCCGGTGGCGAGCTGCCTGTTGTCCCTGACTATGACGGCGCCGACGCGCTTTGCCATGCAGTTGGAGCGCAGCTTGGCAAGCTCGGCCTGGAGCATAAAGTACTCGTCCCACGTGGGCCGCTCGTGCTCCATGGGGCGCATCAGGGGCGCCCGTGTAAATATTGGTTTTGGGCGAACCATGGCCATCTTTAAAAGCGCGCAGGCCCGGCACGCCTCGCGTGGGGGAGCCTGAATACCTGGAGGGACGCTACGTCAGGCAGGGCACCCTCGAGGTTCGCGACTATCAGGTCAGCCTCGCACGCCATGCCGCATCCGAGAACTGCATCCTGGTCCTGCCCACCGGCCTTGGCAAGACGGCCGTTGCGCTGCAGCTCATCGCGGGGTTCCTCGAGCGCGCGCGCGGCGTCTCGCTAATGCTAGCTCCAACGCGCGTTCTCGCCGAGCAGCACCGCAGGTTCATGATGGAGCACCTGACCATCGAGGACATATCGCTTGTGACCGGCGAGGAGGCGCTAAAGCGGCGCTCGAAGCTCTGGTTCAACAGCGTCGTGTGCGCGACTCCAGAGATTGCGCAAAACGACCTGATCCGTGGCGTTATATCGCCGGGGGACTTTGGCCTCGTCATATTTGACGAGGCGCACAGGGCAGTCGGCAACTATGCGTACACGGCAATAGCGTCGGCGTTCTCTGGCACCACGGCGCGCCTAGTCGGGATGACTGCAACGCTTCCGGCCGAGCGCGCCAAGGTCAACGAGATAGTCGATGCGCTAGGCGCGCAGAGCGTGGAGACGCGCTCTGAGTCTAGCGACGACGTCAAAAAATACATCCAAAAGACGGACACAGACGTCATAATGCTAGAGCTTCCGGCAACGATGCTCGAGATCCAGTTGCTGATCAAAAAGGCACTCGGTGAGCGCTATGCGGCACTAAAGGCACTCGGGCTAGACACTGGCTCAAACAAGTCGCTCTCCGCCCTTTTGCGCCTGCGCCAGTTTGTCCTCTCGCACCGCAAGAACGCCATAAAGCCGCTCTTTTCGGCAATACGCATAACGTACTCGTTAAACATGTTCGAGGCCCACGGAACGACGACATTCCTGCGCTTTTGCGAGCGCGCAGCAAAAAAGAACGCCGGTGCCAAGGCGCTCATGGAGGATGATCCAAATTTTTCAGCAGCAGTCGCGCGTGCGCGCGTTCTCCAAAAGAGCGGCATGGAGCACCCAAAGATGGCGCGGCTCCTCGAGCTACTCTCGAAATCTGATGACAAGGCAATAGTGTTCTCTAGCTATCGCGACTCTGTGGAGGTTATACGTGACAAGCTTGTTGAGAACGGGATTGACGCCGAGATGCTAATAGGCAAGGCCGGTGAGGCCGGACTAAAGCAGAAAAAGCAAGTCGAGACTGTCGCGAGGTTTCGCGCCGACGAGTACCGCGTTCTCGTCACGACACGCGTGGGCGAGGAGGGCCTTGACATCTCTGCAGTAAACCTCGTCGTGTTCTATGACAGCGTCCCAAGCTCGATACGCTACGTGCAGCGGCGCGGGCGCACGGGCAGGCACAGCGCAGGACGCCTCGTCAGCCTGGTCACAAAGGGGACGATCGACGTCGCATACCACTGGATAGGCAAGAAAAAGATCAAGGCCGCCGCACGTGTGGGCATGAGCATAGAGAGGCGGCCGGCAAAGCCGGCCACGCGCTCGCCTCCACGGCGCAAGTCGGCCAACTCGCTTGACGACTATGTCTAGGGCCGCTGCCCGTCTGTTGCGGCCTGCAGCCCTTTCCGGAGATGATGGGCGCGACCTGACATGCCAAAAGCCCGCCAATGCCGGCACTGCCAACGCCCTGTTCCGTGCGCCCCCAGGATCGGCCATCTCGCCTCCCTGCGATCTAGGCGCCCCCGGCGCGTGCCTCCGAGAAGGTTTTTAAGCAAACCCACAGGCGCGCCCTGCCAGTGTCACTGCTCCTAAAGGACAGGGTTTACACCATGGAGGCGGCCACTGCCAAGCGCGGCGTCTATCCCCTCCACGGCTACAAGCTTGGCCTCTATCGCCTGCCCGTAAAGATCGACGAGCCCGGCGAGATAAAGTCTATCACCGACGGCCTCAAAAAGACGTTCAACATGGACACGTATGCAGATCGCATCTATGCGACGCACTCGTGGACCGAGAGGCGTGACGGGGAGGACTCCGAGTCAGTCGACCTGTCAGTCACAGTCGAGATAGTCACCGGCGAGGTGACTGACATCATATACCAGGTCTTTCCGCTCGAAAAGTTTGGCGACCCGCAATGGGTCACGGACTATCGCAAAAAGGCAGACCATTACGCAAAGATGATCATAGACACGATCATGCGCAACACCATCGTGGCCGACAAGATGGTCGAATCGCTCGCAAAGTCCGAAAAGGTCACAAAGGCCGAGGCGATATTGCGGCTCGAGGAGATGACGCCACTCGCAAAGATTGTTCCCGGCGGCAAGCCAAAGCCAGTTGCTCCGGCACCTGCAGCAGCTGACGGCACGCCTGCTCCAGTGGCCGAGCTCGCAGTCGAGGTTCCTGAAGGCGCAAAGCCTGGCCCCATAGACATTGAATACAAGTCGCACATGCCCGCATCCTCGCCGTACAAGGTGACCGACGGTGAGCACACGATAAAGACGTGGGGCCGCAAGGGCGATGACAATGCGGTCATGGGCGTCTGGGGCGAGTTCGTCTCCGTTGACTTTGACATATGCGTTGCAGACGGCGCGTGCATTGACGCGTGCCCCGTTGACGTGTACGAGTGGTTTGACACGCCGGGCAACGCCGCGTCAGGCAAAAAGCCGCTAATGTCAAAGGAGCCTGACTGTATATTCTGCCTCGCTTGCGAGGGCGTCTGCCCCCCAAAGGCGATAAAGATCTTCGAGATGAAGTCCTAGTTCCGTGCGCTAGATTATAAGTGAGCGGACCGGCAGCCTGCGGCACGTGGCCTCAAATCCCCTGACGCAGCTGGTCTTTGACCTATTTATCGTGTCAGCCGTGCTTATCATGGCGTACACGATGAACTTTTACTATCTCGCAATAATCTCTAGCCGCCGGCGCCCCGCAGAAGTGCTAGACTCTGATGACGAGCCTAGCGTGACGGTTCACCTGCCAATATACAATGAAAAGTATGTCGCCGCGCGCCTAATAGATGCCGTCTGCAGGCTCGACTATCCGCGCGACCGGCTGCACATAATGGTCCTTGATGACTCGGATGATGACACGACTGCCCTCGTGGGAGACATGGTCAGGACGTGGCGCGAGTCTGGCACGGACATCGAGCACGTCCGCCGTGACTCGCGAAAGGGCTACAAGGCCGGCGCGCTCCGCCACGCGATGAAGTCCACGACATCGGATCTCGTGGCCATATTTGATGCGGACTTTGTGCCGCCACCGTGGTTCCTGCGCCGAGCAATACCGCAGTTTACGCGCCCCGAGATCGGCTTTGTGCAGTGCAGGTGGGGACACCTGAACGAGGGGTACTCGTCGATAACGCGCGTGCAGGCCATAAGCCTCGACATACACTTTCTTGTCGAGCAGCGCGCAAAGAGCGACTCTGGCCTGTTCATGAACTTTAACGGGACCGCCGGAATATGGCGGCGCAAGTGCATCGTCGATGCGGGTGGATGGCATGACGCGACGCTAGTCGAGGACCTTGACCTCAGCTATCGCGCGCAGATGCGCGGCTGGAGGTGCATATTCCTCCCCGACGTCGTAGTTGATGCCGAACTGCCAGCGCAGATGAACGCAGTAAAGAGGCAACAGTTCAGGTGGGCAAAGGGCTCGATCCAGTGCGCAGTAAAGCTCCTCACGGGAATCATCGCGCGGCGTGGGATAGCGCTAAGCACAAAGCTGCAGGCGTTCGTGCAGCTGACGCGCCACATCGTCTTTCCGCTCACACTCGTCCAGTTCCTCGCGCTGCCAATACTTCTCATGGCCAACGTAAACCTCTATGCCGTTGGCCTGCCGGCCATAACGATAGCGGCGTACCTTGCGCTCGGGCCGGCAGCCTACGTCATGGTCGTCCAGAGCATGTATGGCGAGTCGTGGGCAAAAAAGGCCCGCGTCCTGCCGGCCCTCTTTATCTACAGCGCGGGAATGGCAGTGACCAACACAGTCGCAGTGATGGACGCGATATTTGGCAAGAGAAGCGAGTTCCTCCGGACGCCAAAGCACGGGATCAAGGGCACTGCTGACGAGTGGCGTGGCAAGGAGTACAACCTGCCCTTCACAAAGACGACGCTCCTAGAGATATTCTTTGCCTTTTATGGCGTCATGGGCATCTTTGTGGCCATATTCTCCTCGCAGCCCGTCTTTGTCCCGATAATCGGCATACAGACGGCCGGATTCATGTATGTGGCCGGCTATAGCCTGGCGCATTCAAGATTTAAAAGAGCCGCACCGGCGAGCCGACGCGAGAGGATGGCAAACCGACCCTACACCATGGCACTAGTGGGCATCATCGCGATCATTATCGTCGGCGCCGTGGCCTCTTTTGAGGGATACCGCACGACAGTCTATCCGCTGGACCTCTCGCGCGGGTACCTGAGCGACATTGCGCGCGAGACGGCACCCGGACAGGTCTCCGAGATTGCAAGCATGGCCGCCGGCGCGCTGCCCACGGAGGGCAACCCCGTGTGGATATTCCCTACTGCCGAGACGGACTTTGCGCTCATGCAGGCGGCCCTCGCGCAGATGCGCCAGACTGCTGACTCGCTCGGCTCGGCTGACACGTCAAGTGCGGCATACCACACGGGCATGTCGAGCATAAAGCAGAGCGCCCTAGAGATACGCGAGAACATTGTGAACGCGACGCCCTACATGTACGTGAGCATCACGAACATTCTCCTCGCATGCGTCTGGATCGCCGGACTCCTCGTCGTGTTTACGGCGCTAAAGCGCAAAAAGTCACAGCTCGAGCGCGACGCCTAGGGGCCTGCGTGCTCGGCGAGAATGCCCTCGAGCTCATCTACTGCGCGCGTGCCGTAAATCTCGCGAACCTGGTTCATCCTGACTGCCTCCTTTAGGAGCGCGACGCCAAGCTTGTCGCGCAGGACTCCTAGGACGTCTGAGAAGCGTATCTCCCACCTGTCGGCGCACTCTAGTATCTTTGAGACTGCCCACTGCCTCACGCCGTGCGGGAGGCGAACCTCCGAGCCGGTCTCCACGGCGAGACGGTCAAAGACGTTTAGCACGTCGACTGTCTGTGAGGCCATGCGCTCAAGGTCAGGGACCTCGCCGTACTTTGACTCGGCGACCATGCGCACGCCGGACTGGTACTCGGACAGGCGCAACAGGGCCATTATCTCGCTTGATGACGATCCCGCCGCCTTTTGGCCCTCGCCGCGCAGGGCACGCACCTCCTCAAAGAGCGCGTCTGCTTTTTTGTGGACCTCGGCGACAGCGCCCTCTGAGCGCCCTAGCGCGTCAGTTACTGAGGCGATGCCGGACTCTAGGCGTCCTGCACGCCCTGTGACCTCCTCGCGCATCGTGGAGAACTCGGCGCGAACCGACTCGATGTCCCCAGATCCTGCGCTTGCGCGCTCGGTCACACGCGAGACCTGCTCCTTGAGCTCCTCGACGATGGGTCCTAGCGTGCCTGAGGCGCCAGAGATCTCCTCGAGCCTCCTGTTGAGCGCGCCCACATCTGAGGGAAGCTGCGAGAGCTCGGCGACCTTTTTTGACATTGCGCCCAGCTCGGCGGCAAGGTCGGCGTCACCGGAATGGCTTGCCTGTGCCTCCTCAAAGAGCGTCTTTAGCTTTGCGAGATCGCCCTGAACCGACTCTACTGATGACGCGCGAGTAGAGAGGCCGCCAATGTCCTCTCGCATGCCGTCGATGTGCCTGCCGATCCTGATTATCATCTCCGAGTTGTTCTTTATGGAGCCAAAACTCTCGTCGACCTTTTTGGATATCTCGTCTAGCCCACTAGCCGAGTCAGAGCGCTCCTTGATCCCGCGAACCGTCTCTTCCATCTTTGCGGACTGTGAGTCGAGCTTTGCTATGATTCGCGCGTGCGCTCGCATCTCGCCAATGCCCGCAAAGATCTTCTGCGTGTCAGTCTCTAGTGAGCCGATCCTCTTTGACTGCTTTTGGATTGCGTCTAGCGCGTCGGCGATCTCCTCCATGACGCCCTTCATCGAGACGAGTATCTTTTGGTTGTCCCCAAATATCTTGGCCATCGACCTGAGGTCACCAGAGAGCGCATGCGTGTCCTCCGAGACGGCCGTGACCTTTTTTGCCAGGGCCTCTAGTGTCCGTGCGCTCGCCGCCGTGGTCCTCGAGGGCGCCTTTTTGACGACTGCCTTTTTGACGGCAGGCTTTTTGGGCGCTGCCTTGGGCTTGGCAGCAGTTGCCCTCTTGGGGGCCGCCTTTTTGACTGCCGCCTTTTTGGCCGCCGCCTTGGGCTTTGCCGCCTTTCGGGCCGTCGTGGCTGCCCTCTTGGGGGTCGCCTTTTTGAGCGTTCTTGCCGCCATCGTGGCACGCTCCGAAAAGGGGGGAATAAAAAAGGAGATGGTAAAAAAACTACGCCGCGGCGCTACCTGTTTATGTCGTCCGGGTGCTGGACAATCTTGTGAAGGAGCTTTTCGGCGAGGCCTATCTGGCTCACCGCAAAGTTGCCCTCACAGTACTCACACTTGAGCATGGCAGCAGGTATAGTACGGTACTATAAATATCATTCAGGGGGTGCTGGCACGCCTAGGCGAGCCTGATGCCAAGCCACCCTTAAATATCGATGACCATGCGATGGATCGCATGGGTGGGCACCTTTGGAGACATGGCCGAGCCGCAGATACGACCCCTTGAGGTGGAGGGCACCCAGTTTGAGATATACCGGCGCGTTGCTGCCTCCTGCGAGCAGGCGTTCCTCTTTGAGTCCCTGACCGGTCCGGAGACGCTTGCCGAGACGTCGATAATAGGATTCGATCCCGACGAGACGATAACTGGGTATGCTGACAGGCTCGTCATCGAGGGGCGCGACGGCGCCGAGCGCGTCATCTGCACTGATGACCCAATAGCCGAGATGCGAAAAATCCTGCCCAGGACGCGCTCGCAGAGGTACCGCTACCTTGGTGGTGCCGTCGGAATTGTGGACTATGAGGCCGTCGGCCTCTGGGAGAGGCGACTCGCGCAGGGGGGAGACGTGCCGCTCATGGAGTTTGGCGTGTATAGCGACGGCATCCTGTTTGACAGCGCCGAGGGCAGGCCGTACTATTTCTTTACGCGCAAGGACAGGTCTGGCGAGATTGGGCTTGATGAGCCCGAGCGCGCGCCGTTCTCGCACTCGCGCGTGCGCGCCGAGCCCGAGGCCGGCGAGTTTGAGCGCATCGTCGAGGAGGCCCGTGGACACGTGCGTGACGGTGACATATTCCAGGCCGTCCTCTCGCGCAGGTTTAGCTTTGAGTTCTCCGGTGACCCCATGCGCGTGTACGAGAGACTGCGCGAGCTAAACCCGTCGCCATACCTCTATCACATGAAGCTGCGCAAGAGGTCAGTCATGGGGGCCAGCCCCGAGATGCTCGTGCGCGTTACCGGCGATCGCGTCGAGACATTTCCGATAGCCGGAACGCGGCCCATCACGGGGGACGACGAGCGCGATGGCGCGCTCGGCGAGGAGATGACACACGATGAAAAAGAGGTCGCCGAGCACGTCATGTTGGTAGACCTTGGGCGCAATGACATTGGGCGCGTCTGCAAGGCAGGCTCAGTCAAGGTCGAGGATCTAATGTCAGTCAAGAGGTTTAGCCACGTGCAGCACATGGTCACACACGTGACTGGCACGCTTGCGGCTGGCTCGGACTCTTTTGACGCCTTTGGCGCCGTCTTTCCGGCCGGCACGGTCACGGGGGCCCCAAAGGTTCGCGCGATGGAGATAATATCGTCCCTCGAGCGCAGGGCGCGCGGGGGGTATGCCGGCGCCGTGGGCTATTTTGCGTCCAACGGCTCGTGTGACTTTGCGATCGCAATACGCAGCATGTTCCTCGGCAACGGCAGCGGATACGTGCAGTCAGGCGCCGGAATCGTCTATGACTCGGTTCCCGAGCGCGAGCTGCAGGAGACCGAGCACAAGGCCGGCGCGCTCATCGAGGCGCTCGGGGAGGCCTCGCAATGAAGTTCCTCATTATAGACAACTATGACTCGTTCGTCTACAATATCGCGCAGGCCCTGGGCCGGCTCGGAGTCGAGACTGACGTCATCAGGAATGACGCGATCGACGCAGGCGAGATTGCTCGCAGAAAGTATGACGCGATCGTCATATCGCCCGGACCGGGCACGCCAGAGAGCGCGCGCGACTTTGGAGTCTCGCGCCAGGCCATAGATGACCTCGGCGCAAGCACGCCGCTCCTCGGCGTGTGCCTTGGCCACCAGGGGATCATCAGCTCGTTTGGCGGCCGCGTGACCAATGCGGCAAACGTGCGCCACGGCAAGACTAGTCCAGTGAGCCACACCGGCGACGCGCTCTTTGAGGGCGTTGGCAGCCCGTTTCGCGCAACGAGATACCACTCACTCGTCGGCGAGTCGACGACTATCCCCGACTCACTCGAGGTGACTGCCGTCGCCGATGATGACGGCGAGGTCATGGCGGTCCGGCACAGGACACAGCCGATATTTGGCGTCCAGTTCCACCCCGAGTCGATAATGACTGCCGAGGGCGAGCGCATACTAGCAAACTTTGTGCGCATCGTGGAGGGCATGAAATGAGCGCGCTAGGCGAGATGGCCGCGCGCGTCAGTGCCGGCTCGACACTGGGGCGCGCAGAGGCCGCCGGCGCAATGCGAGAGATTCTCTCCGGTGATGCGCGTGATGCTGACATTGCGGGGTTTCTCTCCTCGCTTGCGGCTAGGGGCGAGGCCACCGACGAGCTCGAGGGAATGCTCGATGTGATGATGGAGCGCAGCGTTGGCGTGGCCCTCTCCGGGCCCGACGCCATAGACGTGTGCGGAACGGGCGGTGACGGCGCGCACACGTTCAACGTCTCGACTGCGGCGGCCTTTGTCGCCGCGGCTGCCGGTGCGACTGTCGCCAAGCACGGCAACAGGTCGTCCTCGGGAGGCGTGGGCAGCGCGGACATTTTCGCCTCACTCGGCATGGATCTCGACTCTGCCCCCGATACAGTCGCCACGGCCATCGAGACGTGCGGCATTGGGTTTATGTTTGCGCCAAAGTTCCATCCGGCCATGAGGGCAGCGGCGGCGGCGCGCAAGATGATCTCTGGCACTAGAACCGCGCTAAACCTCCTCGGCCCGCTCGCAAATCCGGCGCGCGTGAATCGCCAGCTTGTGGGCGTCAGCTCGTCCCTGCACCTAGACATGCTGCCGGAGATACTCGCGCGACGCGGCTCGGCGTGCGCCATGGCGGTGCGGTCTGCCAATGGCCTCGATGAGCTCTCGACTGTGTCAGACGGGACTGCAGTCATTGCGCGCAACGGTGCGGTGAAAAGGGTGGCCATATCGCCATCAGGGCTCGGACTGCGCGAGTCTGGGCTAGGAGACCTGCGCGTCGAGGGCGCACGTGACGCGCTAGCGGCCGTCATCGGCGCCATAGACGGCTCGGCGCGGCGCGCAATGGTGGAGACGGCCGCACTCAACGCCGGTGCCGCACTCGTCGTAGCCGACAGGGCCGCAGGCATTGCCGAGGGCCTAGAGATGGCAATGTCCTCGATCCGCTCGGGCGGCGCATCAAAAAAGCTCGACGAGTTTGTCGCAATGTGCGGCAAGCCGGCGCTCCTAGAGGAGGCTCGACGCGCATGAGCGTGCTAGAAAAGCTCGTGAGAAACTCACAGAGTGCCATTGACTCTGGCGTGTACGATGGCGTCGCGCGCCACGAGCCCTCTGGCGTTGACCTTGTGCGCGCCGTGCGCGAGCACTCACACGCGCCGGTCATATCAGAAGTAAAGTTCTCCTCGCCTAGCGAGGGCGAGATACTGCGCGGCGCGAATCCGGCAGACGTCGCGCGCCTCATGGTCGAGGGAGGCGCAGTCGCGCTCTCGGTTCTCACGCAACCGCACATGTTTGACGGCTCGCCGGCAAACCTCGCACTAGTCAGGGACACAGTTGACATTCCGATACTGATGAAGGATATCATCGTGGATGCGCGACAGGTCGAGGCCGCGCGCCAGATGGGCGCAGACTATGTGCTTATCATACAGGCAGTCTTTGACCATGGACTCGCCACAAACAGGAACGAGCTCGTCGACCTGGCACACGCCGGCGGCATGGGCGTCCTCCTCGAGGCCCACACGCGCGCCGAGCTT
Organism: Cenarchaeum sp.; assembly: GCA_963693095.2. Taxonomy (GTDB): domain Archaea; phylum Thermoproteota; class Nitrososphaeria; order Nitrososphaerales; family Nitrosopumilaceae; genus JAHRAL01. The sequence continues at coordinate 1,003,584 of OY843768.1, read as the reverse complement.
GACGCTGCCCTAGAGTCGGGTGCTGACATGGTCGGAGTCAACAACCGCAACCTCGACACGCTAGAGGTGGATCTCGACACGACGCGCCGCGTTCTTGACGGCCTCGGCGAGCGCGGCGTGCCCATAGTCTCGGAGAGCGGGATTGGCGGGCCGGATGACGTCAGGCGCCTGCGCGAGTGCGGAGCCGACGCGTTCCTGGCCGGAACGTCGATAATGAGGAGCGCCAATATAGCCGAGTCCGTCAGGAGCATGGTGATGGCCATATGAGGGGCAGGTTTGGCGAGTACGGCGGGAGGTATGTTCCCGAGACGCTCGTGCCCGCACTCGAGGAGCTCGAATCGGCGTACCGCTCGTGCCGGCGCGATGCGACATTTCGGCGCGAGCTCTCGCGCCTCCTGGCCGAGTATGCTGGCCGCCCGACGCCGCTATACCACGCAAAGAACCTCAGCGAGGAGGTCGGCGGCGCGCAGATATACCTAAAGCGCGAGGACCTGCTCCACGGCGGGGCGCACAAGATAAACAACACGATAGGGCAGGCACTCCTTGCGCGCAGGATGAAAAAGAGGCGCATCGTCGCCGAGACGGGAGCCGGCCAGCACGGCGTCGCGACTGCAATGGCTTGCGCGTGCGTTGGCCTTGATGCCGAGGTCTACATGGGCAGCCGTGACATGGTCAGGCAGCGACTGAACGTCACGCGCATGGGCCTCCTCGGCGCCGGTGTGCATGCCGTCGAGTCCGGCTCCAAGACGCTAAAGGATGCGATCAACGAGGCGATACGCGACTGGCTTGCCAACGTGCGCACGACGCACTACCTCCTCGGCTCGGCAGTCGGTCCGCACCCGTATCCGGAGATCGTTCGCGACTTTCAGTCAGTCATAGGCCACGAGATCCGCTCGCAGGCGCGCGCGATCGGCCGCACGCCAGACACGATAATAGCGTGCGTCGGGGGCGGATCCAACGCGATAGGGACGTTTCACGAGTTTGTCGACTCGAAAGTGGAGCTCGTCGGCGTCGAGGCTGCCGGCAGGGGAGTTCGTTCAGGCAAGCATTCTGCGCCACTAAGGGCCGGCTCGCGCGGAATACTCCACGGCATGATGACATATGTCATGCAGGACGCCGAGGGCCAGGTCTCTGAAACGCACAGCGTGTCTGCTGGCCTTGACTATCCGGGAGTCGGGCCAGAGCACGCATGGCTAAAGGACACGCGCCGCGTCGACTATCGCTCGGCGACTGACGTTGAGGCGATCAGGGCGTTCCGCCTCCTTGCGCGCACAGAGGGCATCATACCGGCACTCGAGTCGGCCCACGCGATTGCCGAGGCAGCAAAGGTTGCGCGCGCGGGCAGGAAGTCTGACACCGTCATCGTCACGCTCTCCGGAAGGGGCGACAAGGACGTCGACGTTGTGGCAGACTGGGTGGAGGCCAATGGGCCGGCTAGCCGATAGGCTCGAGGAGCTGCGCGGGGCCGGCGAGGCGGCCCTCGTCGCGTATGTCATGGCCGGCCACCCTAGCGCTCGCGCGTCAGCCGCTGCCGTCCGCGGGGCGGTCCGCGGCGGCGCTGATGTCATCGAGCTCGGCTACCCCTTCTCTGACCCGCTAGCTGACGGGCCGGCCATACAGGAGGCCGCCACAGTCTCGCTCTCTGGCGGCATGACGATGGGGACATACCTTGAGACAATATCGGCGACACGGCGCAGAACAGACGTGCCGCTCGTCTCGATGACATATGCCAACATCTTTGAGCGCCATGGGGTCAGGAGGCTTGCCGCTCGCATGGCTCGGGCCGGCATTGATGCCGTCATACTGCCAGACATGCCAGTCGACGAGTCATCTGCGTATGTTGCCGCCTCGAGGGCCGCCGGACTTGACACGGTCTTTCTGGCCTCGCCGAACACGTCGCCTGCGCGCATGGCCCGCATAGCGGCCGCCTCGTCCGGATTCATGTACCTCGTTGCAGTCTATGGCACGACTGGCCACGTAGGCCGCGGCGTTGCCGCCTATACGCTTCGCGCAATTCGCGCCGCGCGCAGGGTCTCACAGGGGACTACACTCGGCGTCGGCTTTGGAATATCTGCGCCCCGTGACGTGCGCGAGTGCGTGCGGGCCGGAGCCGATGCCGTCGTGGTCGGCAGCCCCATAGTGCGCATGGCAGCTTCGGTGCCACAGTCAAAGATCGAGGGCGAGGTTGCCGCATATGTTGCCGGACTAAAGCGCGCTACGCGACAGTCGCGGCGGCCTGCGCGACGCTAAACTTTTGCTCGACAAAATACTCTACGCGCGTCTTTTTGAACTCGCGCAGGCTAAAGAGGACACGGTACTCGTCAACCTTGATCTGGTCGCGTATCTGCCCCACCATAGCGTCGGCCTCCTCCCTGGTCTTGCAGTGGATCATCGAGAACACGTTGTACGGCCAGTCGTCATATGTCGGGCGCTGGTAGCAGTGGCTCACCTGCGGGAACGCGCCGAGCGTCGCGCCGACCTCCTCTATCCTCCCCTCGGGCACCTTCCAGACTATCATGCCGTTTGCGACAAAGCCGGCGTCGCGGTGGCGCAGTATGCCGGCAAACCTGCGCATGACGCCGATCTCCTGGTAGTGGCGCAGGGCCGCAAACATGCCATCCTCGTCCATCCCGAGCCTGCGCGCAGGCGCCTCAAATGGCCGCTCCGACAAGTCGAGGTCCTTTTGCGTCTCGCGTATGATCTCGCGGTCACGCTCTGTTGGCACAAACGCCTCGCGCGGGGCGTCGGCTTTAGTCTCGGCGGGCTTTACGTCGGACTTTTTGACCATCTCTAGGCGCACGCCGATCTTGAAGAGCTTTATCGTCGGGAGCATGCGAACCGCCTCGATTCCCCCAATGCCATCAAACTTTGCGAGCTCGTCCTTTAGGTTGGAGCCCGGTGGAACCGCTATGGTGAACCACAGGTTGTACTTGCCGTCGCGCTCATAGTTGTGGCTCACGCCGGGGTGGCCGTTGATTATGCCGGCAACGCGCTCGATGTTCTCGGGGCTCACGCGCATTGCGACTAGTGAGCTCTTGTAGCCGAGCCTCCTGGTGTCAAATATCGCGCTGAGCTGCCGCAGGACGCCAGACTCCCTGAGCGCGCGCGTGCGCTCGATGACCTCGGCCTCGGGCATGCCGAGCCTTGAGGCGATGTCGGCAAACGGCCTGCTCACGAGCGGAAACGACTGCTGGAGCTCGTCTAGTATGAGCGCGTCCTGGTCGGTGATCTTTGCCATCTGGCGCGCGTGCCGCAGCGTTTTGATAAATACCTAGCGTGGGGTGTGTGCGTGTGGCAAGGGCGTGGGGGAGAGATCTTTATGCCGTCGCAAAACGAAGACACGCCCATGGCGTGTGCGTGGCTTGCATATGCCTGGTATGCATGATGGCACTATTGCCCACATGTGGATTTTAATCTACGTGCCAGCAGCATCCCTAATCTCGTTCATCACGTCCAAAATTATTTTGATACTCCTTTCAAACACTGCCATATTTGCCTTGCCCATGCGCTCGAATCCAATGTGGTCCAAGTTGACAAGTATGCCGTCTAGGCGCCTGTGGTGCTTTGACAGCCCCGCTTCGCGAAAATCTGACTGTATTGAGCGTATTGCCTCTATGTGCATCATGACCCGCCTGTATGTGTACTCGCCTGGCTCTTCTAAATGATTTTGTTTGTTTATGGCATGTTGATCCAGATTCGCTTTTGTTCTGCCCATGCTTACAAGGAGTGTGTTGAGCGCTTTGACAACGTGCGGTATTTCATATTTGGCAACAATGTGACTTTTTTTATTATCTCTATCTTCGTCTCTCTCTTTCATTTTTTGTGAGATTTTGCGACCTTCATATGTTAGTATGGCTCCTAGAACTGCTAAATACAATGATATGGTTGTTATAATTGTAGACCATGGAGATTCCGTATCTATAATTTCGATGCTCCATAGGGCTGCCCATATGCCAACAGTAATTGGTATGGATGGCAAAATCCACATTCCTGAGGACATTGTCTCATTCCCCGAGAAACCCCATCTGGACTAGCTCGTCATGCACGCGCACAACAAACTCCTTTTGAAAGTTTCCTTTGATTAACTGCACGTGCTTTACAAGCATGTCTGCATCTTTCATGTTATCATCAAACCGTGAATAAATAATCGTGCTGGCCACGTCTAGCCAATCCGTGCTATTGTGGTTTTTTGCAAAGTCGAGAAACTCTTCCCGCTTGCTCCATCCCTCGAGCCCACCGTTTGGAATGTCGCGGATGTTCCGGATGTGAAAATAGTCGCCTGTGAGATCGAGTGAGTATGGTCCATATATGTACATCACGTGATTGTATTGAAAATCCAGCCCAAAGTACTTTTGGGCAAAATAGACAAACTTTTGCACCTTTATGCGCGTCTCCAGCGTCGAGTCTTCGGGATTTGTGTCACAGTTGATAAGTCCATGATCCCAGAGCATTTTCAGAAATGGCTCAATGTTGGGGCTTATCTTTATGTCCTTGATCCACGCAAACGAGTCGTCGATGACCATCTCGGTCTCCGATGTGGGGTTCATGGCGACCTCCGCGCCGCTCTACACGTTACTGTGAGCCTGCCCTGTCCCGGACTGCCCACCAGTGTGGTGTTGCCTGCCGTTTTCATGGCGTGGCGAGCCGGCGCGGACATTTAAGCCCTTTTGATTATATTTAAGGCAGTCTTGGAAATTTAGGCGTGCCTAGCCGTCACAAGTGTTGGCGTGTACGGTCGGCCCATGCGTCAACATCGTCTGGGCTGCACTCCCAACGCGTTTGAACAGGTGCATCCCGTGGCAGGTATTGCAGAACTTGTGTGAGTGGTTCCACGCATGGCCCGTCTGTAGCTGGTGCGTGTGATGCAAGCCTCTCCCACACCGGCATTGCCTCACTCCCCGAGAAATCCCATCTGGACTAGCGCGTCATGCACGCGCACAACAAACTCTTTTTGAAAGTTGCGCTTTATTTTCTGCACGTATCTTATCAGATTGTCGGAGCCATTTATGTGATCGTGAAGTCGTGAATAGACTAGTGTGCTGGCAATTTCTAGCCATTTGACATCGTTGTGATTTTTTGCAAAGTCGAGAAATTCCGCTTGCCTGCTCCACCCTTTGGGCTTCTCGCTTGGAACGTCGCAGATGTTTCGTATATGGAAATAGTCGCCTGTAAGCCTGGTGGAATACGGGCCATACAGGTACATTGTGTGCCTATAGCGAAATTGCAGCCCAAAGTATTTTTGGGCAAAATACACAAACTTTTGCACTTTTATGCGAGTCTCTAACGTTGAGTCTTTCGGGTTTGTGCTACAGTCGATCAGGTTATAATCCCAGAGCATCCTCAGAAAGGGCTCAATGTTGGGATCTATTTTCGTGCTTTTAAGCCTGGCCATTAGGTCATCGCTAGCTAGTTTGGCCTTTAGCGTACGGTTCATGGCGCGCTCCTTTACGCGCAACTCGCTGCCGTGACCCTGCCGTGTCTTGGCCTCCTCGACGGTGCGCCCTTCTGCTTCCATGACTCGTCATATCTGTGCGTACATTTAAGCTCTCCTGGATGGTATTTATAGCGAATTTTGGGGAATCTGGCATGCACATCTAGCATATGTTGTTGCGGGCACTGGGTGCTAGCTCGTGCGTGCTAGTGAGATCTATTGTTACGTACACCGTGGTCGCCTCGCGCCATATTGCGCTGGTCAGATTGTAACTACGCCTCTACGGCGAACTGTGTCCTAACATTGGGCGCTCCAAGGAACCCCGGTGTAAGTCCGGCACGCTGTCCACCGAACCTGGGGATCGTGCCGCGCACATTGAGCGCCTACGGAAGGCGATCGCACACGAGATCAACGTCGCCGAGATGCTCTACCGCGAGGTGTATCCCGAGATGTACAGGACAGAAGGTGGGAGCCGGCTGCCATTGTTGCAGCGGCGTTAATCGGCAATGTCAGTGAGGGCGATCTTGACGGCCTAGCAAAGGCGAACATCATGGCACTCCCTGGTGCGTCATTTATGTGGGAGTTATATGTCTCCTCATTTCGCGCCCTGCCGTGGACAGGGAGTTTACCATAAGGGCACACTATGGATCGCGCTATACGGTGACACGTGAGAGATTAAAGGACTTTCTTGACTCGACAGGACCGCGCGGCAAGGCCTATATCGGACACCACCTCAACGTGTCCTCGTTGAACACGGACGACTTTTTTGCCGCATGCCGCTACTTTGGCCTCGAGCACTGCCTGTTCGAACCCCATCCGGACGAGATCACGCGTGAGATCGAGTCGCGGCGCAGGCGAGGTGCGACACCGACCACGCGCGAGCTTCCATGCCTGATGTTTGAGAGCATGAGGGAGGAGGCCGATGCGCTACTTGACATATACGAGCGGCATGTGAGCACGGCTATGGCAACACTTGGCAGTCAGAATACTGCTGCAGGCTGAGCGCTACTGTGGCATGCCGGTCATGACACTGCGCCACTTTCCTGTGATGCGTTCATGTGCCACGTGTGGGGTGCTGCCAGTGGATGGCGCCCACATGGTCTTTGCATGTGCTAACGACTGTGGGCTGCCGCACGCGTCTGCATCCACAACTTAAATAGAAAAATCCCGCCGTGCCCCCACATTGATAGTCGACCTCGCCCTGCACGGATGCCGTGCCGTGATCATCGGTGCTGGCTCGGAGGCCTACCGGCGGACTCGGGCACTCCTCGGCGAGGGCTGCACAGTCCTAGTCATCGGTGAGCCGGCCGACGGGCGATTCGATGCGCTTGCCGGTGACTCGCTCGAGTTGCGACGCGAGCGCGTGCGCGACGCCGTGGCCATACGCGGCTGCGGCGCGCGCATTGTGATTGCGGCCACTGATGACACTGCGCTAAACGCCACCATTGTCGAGGCGGCACGATGCGAGCCCAACTGCCTGGCCTACTCGTCAGATGATGCCGCAAACAGCGACTATGCGCACCTTGCCGCAACGCGCCTTTCAGACTCGGTCTCATTCGCCGTCTCCACAGGCGGCAAGAGCCCCGTCATGGCCCGCATTCTGCGCGAGCGCGCCGCCGGTGCGCTCGATGGCCTAGTCGGCGAGGGCGACGAGGCCCACATTGCGCTCCAGGCCGAGATGAGGGCTGCTGCGCGTGGCCGCATAGCGACGCCCCGTGGGAGAAGGCGCTTTTTGCGCGCGCTCGCCGAGGATGACGGGGTTAAACAGTTAATAAAAGACGGGCGCGCACGCGCGGCGCGAGACAGGGCAATGTCGATATTGGAGACCTGGGATGGCGCCTAGGAGCATAGTGAACGCGCGCGTGACATTTCGCAAGTCGCCAATACACGTCATGGAGCTATTCACGTTTCGCAATATCGCCTCGGCCCTCTCGGGCTTTCGCGCGCACGCCGGCCTGGAAGAGTGCGTCATCGTGCAGACGTGCAACAGGGTCGAGGTGTACGGTGCTGCCGAGTCATGTGGCGCCGAGCGCATAAAGAGGACGTGGGCGTCAATGGCGGGCCTGGACGAGCGCACGTTCGGCGAGAACATGGAGTTCTGCGAGGGAACCGAGGCCATCGGCCACCTGTTGCGCGTCGCATCCGGACTTGACTCTATGGTCATCGGCGAGGAGCAGGTCCTCGGGCAGATCAGGCAGTCAATAGCGGCCGCACGCGAGTGCGGCGCATCAGGCCACGTTCTCAACACGGCATTTGACAGGGCTGTCCGACTCGGCGCGCGCGTGCGGCAGGACACGGGAATAAGCCGTGGCGGCGTGTCTGTTGGCTCGATGGCAGTCCGCCTCGCCGAGGAGGGCCATGGCGGGAGCCTCTCTGGCCAGAGCGTGCTCCTCATCGGGACCGGCGAGCTCTCGACGCTCGTCGCAAAGTCGCTCCTCCAGCGCGGCTACGAGTTTGGCGTCGCGAGCCGCACGCTCCGGCGCGCCGAGGCGTTCTGCGAGAACGTCGGCGGGAGGCCGGTGAGGTTTGAGGATGCGCTAGGCGACTTTGGCGCGTACTCGGTCATGTTCGTCGCAACCACTGCGCCCTACTTTATGGTCACCGCCGACAAGCTTGACGCCTCGGCGCGCCCGATGATGATAGTCGACCTCTCAAACCCGCGCACCGTCGACGAGCGTGTCGCGCAGATCGACGGCGTGAGGCTCGTAAACCTTGACGAGATAGCCGGCATCGTGGACCGCAACGTCAGGGAGCGCGAGTCACAGGCGCGCGCGGCCGAGGGGATGGTCACCGGCGAGGTGCCCGGCATAGAGGCCTCCATGAGGCGCATAGAGGCCGAGCCGCTCATTGCTGACGTCTTTAGGTCAGCCGAGGAGGTCAGGTCGCGCGAGCTCGCAAAGGCCATCGGCATGATGGGCGGCGTCGACGAGCAGACGGCGCGCACCGTGGACGACCTCACGCGCGCGATCATGGAGGGCATAGTGTCAGGCCCCATAGGGCGCATAAGGCGCGCCTCGGAGAACGGCGATGATGGCGTGCTAGACGCGGCGTCTCGCCTCTTTGGGCGCGCCGACTAGAGTTATATTCAATCTCGGCCGTGCGCTCTGACATGCCGTTTCCGGCCACGCGCCTGCGCCGCCTGCGCAGGTCAGGAAGCATCCGCGAGCTCGTCCGCGAGACGCGCCTTGCGGCCTCTGACCTCGTGTGCCCCATCTTTGTCGACGAGTCGGGATCGCCCTCGCGTATCGACTCGATGCCAGGCCTCTCGAGGATTGGTCCGGATGATGTTGCCTCCGAGGCCGGCTCTATACACGACCTTGGAATACGCGCAGTCATGCTATTTGGCGTCCCCTCCTCCAAGGATGACGCGGCCTCCTCGGCATACGCGCCTGATGGTGTAGTGCAAGAGGCCATACGCTCAGTGCGTGCCTCGCACGGCGATGCGCTTGCCATAATGTCTGATGTCTGCCTGTGCCAGTACACGCCATCGGGCCACTGTGGGCTAGTTGGTGACGGCAACTCCATAGACAACGACACGAGCCTCGAGGCGCTCTCGAGGATCGCCGTGAGCCAGGCGCGCGCTGGCGCTGATGTCGTCTCGCCGTCGGCGATGATGGACGGGCAGGTCTCGGCGATCAGGGCAGCCCTTGATGGCGCGGGATTTGGCGACGTTGCGATAATGTCGCACTCGGCAAAGCACGCCTCGTCGTTCTATGCGCCCTTTCGTGATGCGGCCTCGTGCGCGCCGCAGTTTGGCGACCGCAGGTCATACCAGGTTCCGTACACTGGCGCGCACGCATCGATGCAAGAGATAGCTGCAGACATTGAGGAGGGCGTCGACATTGTGATGATAAAGCCGGCTCTGGCGTACCTTGACATCATCGCCGAGACGCGCAGGCGCTTTGACGTGCCCGTGGCAGCCTATAGCGTGTCTGGCGAGTATGCGCTCGTAAAGGCCGCCGAGTCGCGCGACATGGTCGACGGGACAGCAGTGGCCCTAGAGATACTCCACGCCATAAAGAGGGCCGGCGCCGGCGTCATCGTGACATACTTTGCAAAAGAGGCCGCTGCTGCCCTGCGTGATGGGCCGTGAGGCCAGACTCACGGTACGAGATCAGCCGCGCACTAGACGAGCTGCCGCATATCGTCGGCGCGTCGTGCGCGACGGCCTCGTTTCGGGCGGCAGGCGAGCGCAGGCCTGCGCGAGACGAGTATCGAAGGCTCGCTGCGTCATACTTTGGGGGACTTGCCGCCCAGATCGCCTCTGACGGGGGCCTGGAGAGCCTGCGCGAGTATATCGAGCGGCGAATCTCCTCAGAGACCGAGCGAATCCTGGGCGGCCTGAACCCCGAGGTCGAGCGCCGCTATGACCGGTACGTCGATTATGGCTAGGCTGGCGCCTCTGGATCAAATGTTCGACACGCTTATATCCATACCATGCGAGATATATCCATGGTCGAGCTTGCGTGGAAGTGCTTTAGGTGTGGGCTGACGTTCCGCGATGCCGAGCTGGCCTCGACGCACAAAAAGATCACTGGCCACTCCGTGTCTAGGGCAAGGGTAATAACTGCCTAGGGGGCGAGCCAGCCTGATGAAGGCAAGATTTTCCGGAACGTGCCCCGAGTGCGGTGGGGAGATAAAGACAGGAAAGGAGATACTGCGCAACTCACAGGACAAGTGGGTTCACAAGGCATGCTCTGACCTGCAGGACGAGATTCCCTGAGCTGCCATGCGCACGCGTGTGGACTGGGGGCAGGCCTAGATGGCCGGACTGCGAACAGGCGAGTGGACGCTCTCCGAGCTGCCCGGCGGGCGCAAGGCCGACGCCGAGGTGCGCAAGGTGCGTCGGCTCGTCGCGCGCTTTGAGCGCTCTAGGGGTCTCCTAAAGCCGTCAATATCCCCGTCGCAGATGCTGCGCATGATCTCGCTAGTTGAGGATATTCACGATGCGATGAGCCGTGTCTATTCGCACGCCTCGCTCTCGTATGCGGCTGACACGCAGTCCGAGAGGGCCGGCGCGCGCGTCGCGGCGATGACTCGCCTCTCGGCGCAGGTGGCAAACGACATGCTCTTCTTTGATCAGTGGTGGAAGGTGGATCTTGATGCGCGCAACGCGCGACGCCTCCTCACGCACCTCGGCCCGCTCGCCGGCCACTTTGCGTACATGAGGCTCATGGCCCGCCACACGCTGCCTGAGGCCCAGGAGCGCATCATCAACATCATGGACGTTACCGGCTCCTCGGCTCTTGTCCGGCTGTATGACCGCCTCACGTCGGCCTTTGAGTATCGCGTGGGCCGCAAGACGATGGGTCGCGAGGAGCTCGGCGCGCTGGTCCGGAGCCCGCGCGCATCGGTTCGGCGCGCCGCATACCGCGCGCTTCTCTCAAAGTTTGCGTCTAACAGGGGAACGCTTGGCGACATTTACTCTAGTGTTTCCTCCGAGTGGGGCAGCGTCGAGGTTGGCCTGCGATCGCACAAGTCTGCAATATCTCCGAGAAACATGGCAAACAATGTCGATGACCGGACAGTCTCGGCACTCTTGCGCACATGCGAGAAAAATGCGCCCGTGTTCAGGCGGTTCTTTGCTGCAAAGGCGCGCATGATCGGCCTGGAAAAGATGCGCAGGTATGACCTCTACGCGCCAGTGCCCGGCGGCAAGGCTCGCAACTCGTACGCAAGCGCGGTAAAGGGCGTCCTTGGCGCAATGTCGGACTTTAGCCCCGAGATGGCCGCAATGGCGGGGCGCGTCATGGACTCGTGCCACGTCGACTCGTCGGTCCGCAAGGGCAAGCGTGATGGCGCGTTCTGCAGCACGGTCTCGCCGGGGCTCCTCCCCTATGTCCTGCTCAGCTTTACTGGCACAGTCGAGGACACGTTTACGCTCGCGCACGAGCTCGGCCATGCGGTCCACAGCATTGCGGCCTCGTCGCAGTCGATACTCACGCAACACGCACCGCTCCCGCTCGCCGAGACGGCCTCGACATTCTCCGAGACGCTGCTCCATGATGCGCTCATGCGCACCGCCTCGCCGGCGCGCCGGCGCGCAATGATCGCATCCCGGCTAGACTCGCTCTATGCGACGATAATGCGCCAGTCGTTCTTTACGCTCTTTGAGCAGCGCGCGCACACCATGGTCGAGTCTGGCGCGACGGCCGGCGAGATATCAGGCGAGTACATGCGTGGGCTGCGCGCGCAGTTTGGCCGCACAGTCGACGTTTCAGGCGACTTTGCCGACGAGTGGGTCGCAATCCCACACTTTTACCACTCGCCGTTCTACTGCTATGCGTACTCGTTTGGGTGCCTCATGGCCCTCTCGCTCTTTTCGAGATACGCCTCTGAGGGCGCGGGGTTTGCCCCGACGTACCTTGGCATACTGGCAGCCGGCGGCTCTGAAAAGCCCGAGGACCTCATGGCGCGCCACGGCTTTGACATCGGAAGCGCGTCGTTCTGGCAGGAGGGCATGGACTATGTCGCCGAGCAGGCACGCGACCTTGAGCGAGGTTAAGATGAAAGGGGGAGCCGGCATCCAACGCACCGGACACCGGCTCCCTGTGCCCCATACGGTTTGAAGCGATGCCGACGGGAGCGCCTGAGCGTGGTGATTTAAAGCTAGAGTGCCCTGTGGGGCGCATGGAGGTCGGCCTGCCCTGCAAGCCGTCTCTGGCCTTGCGTGGTGGTGCCACAAAGTGATATATTGTTGTCATGCGTGTGGGCTCCCGTATGACTAGGGGCAATAGTTCCGTGGATGTCCAGGATTTTGCCCTGGGTGTGGATGTTTCCAACTTTGGGCCAATCTCTCAGGGCAAGTTCACGATACGGCCACTTACCCTCTTTATTGGTCCTAACAATTCAGGCAAGACATATGCCGCAAAACTGGCACACTCGCTATTCTCGGCCCATGTTCTCTCCACGCGCTCTTGGTCATTTCCAGCACTTTTGGAGCGGCAGATCTTGAAACCAGAATTCCAGGCACTGTTGTCTGAAATGCAGGCTATGCTCGATTCCACATCTGGGACTCAACATATGGATATACCAAATGAATATATCGATAAGGTCAAAACAATGATCTTTAGGCGCACAATTGAGGTTTACCTCCCCGGTATGCTCACAAATATTTTTGGTGTTGACCTCCAAGATCTTGTGCGAATAAACTCGCAGTCATCAACAATCAAAATCTCAAATTCTCTGGAAATCACCATCTCATTCAATGACAAAATTGGCACAACATATAGTTTTTCCAATATGCCATATGTCATAAAAAATATCGACACTGTTCCATCTGCACGCCCACAGTCCATGGCAGATCACAACATTGACAACACTCCACTCAATGACATGGTTGAAAAAATTGTGACTGGACTTGAAATGCGTGACAATCACGGGCTGATCGCACTTTTATCCCTCTTTTTACAGATATTGCTTGACACTGGCAAATACTTGCCGTTGGATTCTCACTATCTTCCTTCAGGTCGCTCGGGAATAATGCACGCGTACAGGCCCTTTATGGCCAACGTCATACGACATTCCCAGTCAAACGGAGATGCGCCGTCCTCGACGCCAAAAATTTCTGGCGCTCTATCGGATTTTGCTAGCCGAATAATGGCAATCGATGAAAAAACTCCGGGTGAGCTTGTCGATCTTGGAAAGAGCTTGGAAACGGATCTATTTAACGGTGAGTTGGTACTATCTGAAGACTCTTTTGGCATGTTGGACATTGTGTATAGATTTATGGGCAAAGACCTTCCGCTCCACACCACCTCGTCTGGAATTGCCGAATGTGCGCCAATTTCACTGCTTCTTCGATTCAAGATTGGAGAGGGCATGGCACTAATCATCGATGAACCAGAGGCTCATCTGCACCCGGGCAACCAGCTAATTCTCGCAAAATACATTGTACGTCTTGTGCGAAAGGGTGTTAGGGTTATGCTTGCAACGCACAGTGCATTCTTGCTGGAAAAGCTTAGTACGTTTGTGATGCTAGGGGCACTCACTCCAGAACAACGTCAGGCTCGTGGATATGACAAAGATGACTATCTGAACGACAGCGAAGTGGGTCCATATATATTTCAAAAAAATTCTATGGGCGATCATATCATCAAAGAAATCGATCATTCTGCAAGAGATGGCATATCGCAAGAAGAGTTTATCGATATAGGCATCAATATGCACAATGAGGGCATTAACATTGAAAAAATGATCGAGGACAATGATGAATAATGCCATCTGCATTTGTGGATAAAATACACGCCAAATACTATAGCGATGATGATAGCAAGAATTACACAAAACCTCAATGCAAAAACAATAAGAGTGGTTGTACGTTTTGTGCGGACCCTGACACTAATTTTACAATTATTGATTGTGACAAACTACCACCACATAAAAGGCCACCTGGTAAAATGAATGACTGCATAATATTTGAAGATGGCGACATACTGCGCGTCGGCCTAGTTGAAACTAAGGGCAAGTCATATAAATCCAAAGCCCAAGATCAGCTTAGTATGGGTGCTGTTTTGGCAAAAACAATATTGGACTCTGTGTCGTGTGATAAATACGATCCATGCGCGATCATAGTACTTAAAAAATTGTCAACAATTAGCACAATTCTTCACACAAAGAATGACACATTGTCCTTTGGCAACCAAACTCTAAAAATCCGGCTGGCAAAGTGCGGAATGCGCTTTTCGGACGTCTTGTCTGCCCGATCTTGATCCTGCCATGGCCTTGATAATGGTGCCATTGTCCGGAACATCCATGGCCGCCACACGCGCGGTTCGCGAGGCAGTTGTGGCGTCGTGCGCCCCCGCATGACTTTTAAGTCATGGCGCACGGGTCGCGCGCGTGTTCGCCAGGATTCTGATGCTTGCCGCCCTATTGGTGGCCGTGTCGCAAGTCTTGCCGTCCGTTGCCCAGGATGACGACACTGTTCCATTCCACGAGGTCGCGCAGGTTCTAGTCAACACGGCCGGTGCCGGCAACACGACAGTCTCGATAACGCTCCAGAGCACGAGCACAGATGACATCACGCTCCCCGACGAGCTTGCCTCAAGAATTGGGGCAGACGATCGCATTGCCTACATCGCAGTGACCAACGAGGACTCGTGCGTCCCCGGCGTCCTTGGCGAGTCGTGCATACTAGTGAGCGCGCTGCGCAGCGGAGAGTGGAGCGGCATTGACGAGGTGCAGGCAGGCGCGAGGGAGATCGGCGACTCGTATATCGACGAGCTCAACGCGGCATTTGACACGCGCGCATCGTTTCACTCGGTCTATATCCACCACAGCGAGGGCGCACGCCTTGCGCAGGCTGCTGACCGGCGCATAGTCTCGGCAGTCTATACGATGCCGCAAGAGCACACGGCCTCGATGCACACAAAGATCGGCGGCATCATCCTCTCGCGCGACATACGCGACGGGGGCGGCTTTTACGAGGCGTCTAGGCGCATAGTTGCGCTTGAGGACTCGCAGATGCTGATCTCCATGACGCCGGTGGCCGGCGCGCCGCTCATGCAGGTTCGCGTCTCGGCGATCCTTGAGGGCGCTGACTCGCGCGAGATCGACCCGCTTGCGCTCCTGCCGGTCAGCTCCCTTGAGCGCTCTAGCGTGTTTCCATACGGCTCCAATCCGCTCGGTTCGCTGGTTCGCGCCATAGTGGTTCCCGACGTGCCCTCGCGAATACTGCCGTCCTCGACGACACTCCTTCCGACAGTCTTTATCAACGGCGAGCTCCTCCCGTCAGCAGTCGGCCACTCTGGCTGGGTCTTTGACCCCTCGACAGGCCCGTTCATAGACGGACGCTTCCTGTTTGGCGACAACAGGCTAGTCGAGGACGAGGAGCTCGCATTCTCTATAGTTCCGATCGACGAGCCTTTAGAGCCATCGCAGCCAACTGTCCCACAGCCCCCGACTGTTGCCCCGGCACCGTCAGGAACTGACGGGACCGACCCGCTAATTCTCTATGTGATGGGCGCAATCATTGCCGGAGCCGCCGGAGCTGCGCTCTATCTGCTGCGAAGGCGCTAGAATAAAAGCACGGCAGCAGCAAAGACCGTTGTCCACTTGCCGCCGCGATCTCCCTTTGCCGTCTGCGTCACGTTTGACGTCTTGTATATCTGTCCCGATATCGTCCACTGTTGCCTCTTTTCGTCCCAGCTCTTGTCAATGTCAAACTTTATCCCAAGCGAGGATGCGAGCATCTGCGCGGCGACATCCTCGGCATAGTCGCCGGCCTGCTTTTCGTTCTGCCCAAACGAGTCGTACTCGGAGAGGTACCCGTAGCGCTTGGTGTCCTTTGGCTGCGCAACGCCGACTGATGCGGCACAGAGCCGGTGTGGCTCGTTTGTCTGGTTTTTGGAGTATATCGTAAAGAGTATCTGGCCGGCCTTTATCTCGGCGAGGCCGGCCTTTCTGGAGATGAGCTTTGCCTTTGGCGGGAATATGCTCGATATCAGGACAAGGTTTGTGCCCGCAATGCCGGCATCGCGAAGCGCATACTCAAAGCTCGTCAGGCGATCCTCGTGGACGCCCTTTCCCTTTGTGAGAAAGAGGCGCTTTGCCACAAGATCAATCAACTCTGTGCGCGCGCGCAAGATCATCAGTATTTATGTCTTAATTGCGGTGCCGGCCACGCCTTGGCTGGCGCGTCAGGTAGAGCCACCCGACGAGGCCCCCGAGGCAGAGGTTTATCGTGCCTAGGAACGTCACATAAAAGGTCTCTGTCACTAGACCCATGATTATGCCAAACACCCCAGTGGCCATAAAGGCGTAGAGCATGACCTTGAGCTTTTTGGGCTTTAGACGACGCACTGGCTGCGCGGCCGCCTGTGGCTCTATAAAACTCGCGCGTCTCCAAACGGTTTAAACAAGACTCCCGGCGCGTGGGTGCTGTCGCCAATGTAGCTCAGCCTGGTAGAGCATTCGCCTTGTAAGCGAAAGGTCGGGGGTTCAAAGCCCCCCATTGGCTTCACCCAAGCCCCTCTAGGGCGAATAGTTTATAAATATGCCAAAATCGCCGCCCTCCAACGGAATAATGGCGGAGCGGCAATGACCTTCTCTGTCATTGCCTAGAGAAGAAGAAGAAGAGATGACACGGTTCGAGGAGCTTGGAATAAAGCAGAGCATACTAGATGCCCTAGTGGAACAGGGCTTTGAGGAGGCCTTTCCGATACAGGAGGCGGCCATACCCGTTTTGCTTTCTGGCCGTGACGTTATCGGCCAGGCCCACACGGGAACCGGCAAGACAGCAGCATACGCGATATCGATGCTCCAGTCAATAGATCCAGGTCACGGAATCCAGGGTCTCGTCGTGGCGCCAACGCGCGAGCTTGCGCTCCAGATAACGACCGAGATCAAAAAGTTTGGCCGGCACACCGGCATGCGCGTGGTTGCGATATATGGCGGGGCCGGCATGGGCGGACAGCTAGACGAGCTCGAGCGCGGGGCCGACATTGTCGTCGCCACGCCGGGCCGACTCATAGACCACATAGAGCGCGAGTCAGTGAGCCTCGAGCATGTCGCGCACGTTGTGCTCGACGAGGCCGACACGATGCTCGACATGGGGTTCGTTGAGGACATTGAGTTTATCCTTGCGCAGACTCCAAAGGAGAAGGTCATGTCGCTATTCTCGGCGACGATGCCGGTTCCAATCCTGCGGCTCGCCGAGGAGTACCTGAACAACCCAAAGCAGTTTCTCCTTGATGCCGATGACCTGAGCGGCGAGGGCATTGACCAGTCGTTTCTGGTTCTGCGCGACCGCGAAAAGATGAAGTATCTCACGCAATTCATACGCGAGAACGGGGAGGGGCAGACGATCGTGTTCTGCTCTACAAAGTGGCGCACGCGCGATGTCGCAAAGATGCTGCGCGATGAAAAGTTCGACACAGTCGCAATCGAGGGGGACATGTCCCAAAACAAGCGCGAGCACTCCATGTCAAAGTTCCGCCAGGGCAAGGCCCAGATACTCGCGGCCACTGATGTCGCCGCGCGCGGAATCGATGTGCCCGAGGTCGCCCTCGTCGTCAACTATGACGTGCCAAACCAGGAGATGGTCTACTTTCACCGCATCGGGCGCACGGCGCGCGCAGGCGCCAAGGGACGCGCGATCACGCTAGTCTCATACTCGTCAGTGGGCGACTTTAACATCATAAAGCGGCAGGTAAAGGTCGACATGACTGACCTCAACGCGTCGCTGGGAATAGAGGTCAACATACCTGACCGCCTAAAGCGCGACGTTCCGCGCGCAGGCTCACGATTTGGCCAGCGAGGGCCCCAAAGGCGCGGTGGCTTTAGGGGCCGTGGCCGTGACCGCGACGGGCCGCGTGGCCGTGACCGTGGGGGCTCACGTGGCGGCCGTGAGGGTGGCAGGCGCGAGGGCGGCGGCCGCGAGGGAGGCGGCCGCAGTGGCGGCCCACCGCGCAGCTTTCGTGGCGCAAAGAGGGACTATCGCGGCCTTCGCAGCCGCTGGTAGCCGACACGCTTTAAAGTGGCCTTGATGGGCGCGTTGCGCAATGCACGCCGGATATGTGCTACTCAACTGTGACCTTGGGGCCGAAGAGTACGTCCTCGAGGAGATATCGCGAATACCCGGCGTAAAGACGGCACGCCTCACCTTTGGGGCGTACGACATTATCGCCGAGGTCGAGACGCCGACGACTGAGGAGTTTGAGAGGACAGTGGCCACGCGCATACGCAAGCTCACGCGCGTCGTGAGCACGATCACGCTAAACGTGATAAGCGAGGAGTGAGTATTGCCAGAGGCCGCAATCTCCTACACTGGCAAGGTGTGGGCGATAAACCACAACAATCCCGAACCCCTCGTCGAGCACGCGCTCAAAAAGCTGCAGGACCATGGCGTGCGCGCCGAGGACATTGTCCTGACTGACGCGCCTGATGAGATCGAGGTGGGCGCCATCGTCGTGGAGATCTGGCCCCATCACCTTGATGTCGGCCGCGTGAGGACAATACGCAACGATTCGTTCATCAGCGGAACCGAGATGACGATCGACCTCGTGACAGACGAGCACGGCCATTATGTCGGATAGCCTTGAATGACACGCAAAAGATCATAATTGCCGCCGGCGTCATTGCAGTAATCGTGGTCGCAGCAGCCTATACGCACCACACGCGCGAGCAGGTTCGTGTTGCCGGACTCATGTTTGGAAACTCGCTCCTCAACACGCAAGACGATCTAAAGGCCGCGCAGGACGCCCTTGCGCTGCGCACACGCGCGTGGAGTGCGGGCAACATGACTGATGCCGCAATGCTGGAATACTATGACATGCACCTGGATCGCATGGATGGCATTGTCGCGCGATACTCATCCCTTGATGCGCCGCAGGGATTTGGTGCGGCAGTCAGGCTGTTTGAGCTCTCTGCTGTGTCGCAGCGCGACAGCGATGAGGCGCACGCAGAGTGGGTTCGCCTGCGTGATGAGTCTAGCAGGTCGCGCTCTGATGCGCTGCTGCAGGACGCCTTCGAGTATGAGTCTGAGGCCCTCTCGGCCTTTGCTGACGCGCAGCGCGGCAGGCCTGCCGGCTAGAGCAGGCTCCTTTTTGCAAGCTCGTCGAGCATTGGGGTCACGGCCTCGATGAGCTCGTCATTTTTGAGGCGCACGTCGCGCCCAAACGGCACATAGAACGTGACGCTGAGCATGTCATGATCCGTGTGCGATATGCGCACATGGTGCTCTGCACCGCCGGGCCACGACTCGGCGAACTCGCGCCAGCGCTCCACGCGGCTCACCACGCCGCCTAGGCTCTCCTGGAGGCTTGCGATATTCGCGTTATAGTCAGTGTCAAATATGCCAAACTTTGCCATTGGAACCATGACATACCCGCCGCGAACGCTGCTCCCGCGGCGAACCATCTCGTCGATCTTTTCATCGACGCCCTCGTCGTCATAGGAGAGGCCATAGTCGGGATCCAGGTATGCGGCAATGTCCCTCCTAGAGTCGTATATCCTGTAATAGTCCTCCTCGCGCTCTATTCTCCACATCGCACCCACGTCCACGCATGGCCTCCAGGGCGCGGGCTCAACGCCACGCGCCCATCATGGCATGATGAGGTCATCGCCGTCCCCCCTGATGCAGTCGGTTCCCACTGCGCTAAGCGGCGCTAGGCGCACGCTGCCTTCCCTGATGCTGCCGAGGCGCTGCAGGGCCATGACGCGAGCTCGCATGGCTGCGGCATGGCGCTCGCATGACACGCCGACCATGTACTCGCCGTCAGTTGACTCTATGGAGATGACCTTTGTGGGCGCATTGGGGCACCGCCTGCCCTTCTCGCCAACAGAGCACGTGCTAGGCATCATCGATGCCGCACGTGGGCGGGGTGCGGTATTAACCTTGCCGCAGCGCCTCGGCCTCTGTCCACACGCGCTCCCCGTCGCCTCCATCCCCGTGGAGGTATCCGCCCTCGCGCAGCCTCGCGACGAGGCGCGCGGCATACGCCGGTGCGCCAGTTGCGCCCGGCGAGTTGTAGTTTATCACGCTGCATGCGGACTCGGCAAAAATCTCGATCGTCTCAGTCGACATCTTTCCGTCCGGCCCCACGATGGGCGTTCGTATGCCTGCTATTCCGTTGCGCGGGAACATCTCCTCGCGCGCCGACGGCACAAATGCGCGGATGCGCGAGACCATCGCTGCCCTGGACATGGAGCTGCGCCACTCCGAGGCGGCCATGCGCAAAAATTCGGGATCGCGCAGGATGCGCGAGGCGCTCCCCGAGAGGACCTCGCCGAGCTTTGAGACAATTGCGCGCGGGCCGCCCGAGCCCGTGTACGCGAGCGGCCCGGCCACGGGAACTGCGTTGGGCCCAATCTCGGCGCGCCCGTCTGCCCTGACGATCCAGTGCGGGTCAAGAAAGGGGTACTCGGGATAGCGCGGAACCGAATAGACAGACGTGCCGACTAGGCCGGCATGCTCAACTGCGGCCTGCCAGTACTCGCCACGAAAGTGCAGCGCGGTGTGGCCCTCGGCCTGGCCTGCCATTCGCGCAACGTCAAGTGAGCGCGCACCGGCACAGTTTATGACGAGTCCGGCCTCGATTCGCGTCCCATCCTGCGTGACTAGCGCATGGCCAGATCCAGACTCCTCAATGCGCGACACGTCGTGCCCAAAGGCAAACTTTGCCCCGTTTGACTCGGCCTCTCCAATCACTGCGCGCGTCAGGTGCGCATAGTCAGTTGCCGCCTCTGTTGCGCATCGCAGGGCAGCACTGCACCTGATGTTGGGCTCTGCGGCCTCCACGTCGCGCCCGTCGAGCAGTTCGAGCTCGCCGTCGGGCATTCCGTTTGCGCTGCCCCATTCCATGTGGCGCTCTAGCGTGCTGCGCTGCGACTCGCCAACTGCGACCTCCATCACGCCGACCTCTGACCATGGCGCACCGGCGCGCTCGGCGAGGCGCCTCCACATTGGCCTCGATGTGACCATTGCAGAGGCCATGTCAGCGCGCGTGCGGGGATCTAGGTAGAACGGCGAGTGGACGACGCCCGTGTTGCGCGAGCTCGCATGGGCAGCCGGCATCTCCTCGGCCTCTAGGACACAGACAGAGCCGCGGCACGCTGATGACACCCAGTACGCGACGCACGCGCCGAGCACGCCTGCGCCCACAATTGCGACGTCAAATCTCGCCATCGCAGCACGCCTGAGGCGTCCCTGTAATTGCTGTTTTGGCGCCGGGGGGGAGATTCGAACTCCCGTACCGATTAAGATACGCGCTCTGAGGCCCATGCAGGTTTCCAGGCGCGCGCCCTACCAGGCTAGGCGACCCCGGCACTAGGCGGCGCGCCGGCGGGGCGGTTAATTAACCGTTGAGTGCCCTGCGGCCACGACGGGCTCGCGCCCCACGCGTGGACGGCGCGACCCGTTCAGCCCGCTGCCTTGAGAGCGGCCTTGCGTCAATTCCCATCGAGCGCAGGTGCGCGCTAAACTCGTCGACATACCCGTGTGTCGTGTATACAGTCTCGGCGCCGCTAGCGACAACCATGCCCACGAGCTCGCCAAAGTCACAATGGTCGCTTAGCGGCACGGTATAGTCTGCGCCGCGCCGTGCCGCAGCATGGCCGGATCCAGCCCATCCGCTAAATGCCACGGTTGCGGCACCATACTTTTTCTGCAGGCCGGCGACAAACCCGTCCCTTGATGTGGCCATCGGCGATATCATGACCCATGGCCCGCGCTCGAGGAGCCCGCGCGACTCGGCTTCTGTGTGGCCCACGGTCTCTGGAAGGCGAACCCCAATCCTTGCATGCACGTCATTTATCGCCTTTATCGAGTCATGCGCATAGAGCGGCGCCCAGTGCCCAAACATGTGCGCTAGGAGCTGGGCCTTTCCTAGCTGGTACCCCATGAGGACCACTGGCCTTCCGCGCTCAAACATGGACGATATTATCCCGTTGACCCTCCTTGCGACCTCGGCAGGTTCGGGAAACGAGAATGACGGAAGCCCAAACGTCGTCTCGGTTATGAGCGTCTTGCATCTCGGGACCTGCGCCCCGCGCATGAACGCGCGTGCGCGCGTGCAAATGTCACCCGTGTAAAATATGTCATCAAAGAGCAGCCCGCGCGAGCCGAGTATGTGCCCCGCATCGACCATCGTGAGGCTCCCGTCCTCGGCGCCGTGGAGCGACACGTCCCTGGCGCCGGCGAGCTCGCGCGTCTCGGCTGACGCAATGGCCTGCGTGCCTGACGGGGGGAGGTGGTCAGAGTGCGCGTGTGAGACGAACGCGGTCTGGCCGCCCACGGGACCGGAGGGATCGAGGTGAACGTCGCGGCCCCTGGTGTGGCAGACGATTCCGCGGCTCCCCATGGTGACTGTTGGCTCCATCAGGCGATCACGCCGTGTGGATTTGCTATAAACTCCACCATTGACGCAGAGCTGACCTGTTGTGTGCGGCATATGGACCTAGGAGTGCGGCCGGAGCCGTGTGCTGCGCCCAATGAGGGTTATATGCCGCCGTGCGGCCGCCTCCTGCCATGGGTCAGGGGCACCATGGATGGCCGGTCGCTGCCCTGCGTGCGGGGCAGGTGGCATAGGGCATGGCATCATCGCCGCGCGGCCCCATGCGCCTCGCCGTGCTCATATCGGGGAGGGGCAGCAACATGGCCTCGCTCCTCCGCGCCGCCGCGTCTGGCCGCATGCGCGCCGAGCCGCGCGTCGTCATATCTAGCAGGGAGGATGCGCGCGGACTAGAGGTCGCGCGCAAGATGGGAGTGAGAACCGAGACTGTGCCGAGTGCGGGCTTTTCGGGCAGCCGGCTCGAGTATGACCGGCTTGTGGCCTCTGCGCTGAGGCGCCACGGCGTCACGCCGCAGGCCGGACTCGTCTGCCTTGCGGGCTTTATGCGCATAGTCGGCCCCGAGCTCGTCGCCGCATACAGGGGGCGCCTTCTCAACGTTCATCCTGCACTCCTCCCGTCGTTTCCGGGCCTTGGGGCGCAGCGCCAGGCGCTAAGTCGTGGCGTTCGCGTCACGGGATGCACTGTACACTTTGTTGATGGCGGTGTCGACACGGGACCGATAATCACGCAGCGCGCAGTGCGCGTGCTCGACGGTGACACCGAGGACACCTTGTCTGCGAGGATACTCGCACAAGAGCACCGCGCGTACGTCGAGGCCGCCTCGATGGTCGCAGACGGGAGGGTTCGCCTCAGGCGCGGCCGCGTCGTGCGGTCCTAGGCGCGCGCAGCCTGCGGTTGTGCCTCACGCCGATCCTGTGCGCCTCATCGCGTGCGCGCTGGAGCGTGTGAAGGGCCGCACCATGCCTGTCAAGGCGTAGTGGCGCGTCTGAGCCGGCGACAAAGACCTCCTCCTCACGTTTTGCGATCGACGCGCACGTGAGGCTCACGCCAACGTCCTCCAGGGCGCCAAGCGCCGCGCCGAGCTGCCCCTTTCCGCCGTCGATTAGCACAAGGTCAGGCATTGCGGCGCCCTCATCAGCTAGGCGCGAGTAGCGACGGCGAACTACCTCGGCTATCATCGCATAGTCATCGCGTCCACTGACCGTTCTTATGCGAAAGTTCCTGTACCCTGACCTGTCCGGCTCGCCGTCAACGAGGCGCGACATTGCGCCTACGGCATAGTCATCGCCGTGGTTTGATATGTCAAAGCACTCTATCGTGCGCGGCGCGCGCGCCATGCCCAGCGCATCACGCAGCTCGGCGAGGCCTGGCGCGAGGCGCGCGGTCCGCACGACATCGAGACTTCGAAGTATCATGTCGATGACATTGCGTCTCTTGCCGCTCCTTGGCACGACGACAGAGACATCATGGCCACACGCCTCGCCTAGCGCGGCCTCTAGCGTCCTGGCGTCCCCTGGCTCCTCGCTTGCGACGATATAGCGAGGAACCTCGCGTGTCGTATAGTACTGGTAGACAAAGCTTGCCAGCGTGTTGTCTGCCACAAGGTCAAACTCAAACCTTTCTGTGTCGCGTATGACGCCGCGAACCCCCCTCATCGTCATGACTAGTGCAGTCTGCCCAGAGTCGTCCGTGCGCACCCCGACATAGTCCTCATCAGGCGTGGTTGCTGGACGCTCGACGTTCTGGCCCTCATGGAGGGCCCCGAGGCGCTCTAGCGTGTCGCGTATGCCGATTGCGCGCTCGAACTGGAGCGATGCCGATGCCTCCTCCATCTCGGAGCGCAGGCGTGCGGCAAACTTGCGCGCCGCCTCGCCGCCGCGAAGGACGGCCTTTAGGTCATCCATGTGGCCTGCGTACTCGCGCTGCGCATCCTCGAACTCGCATGGCGCATCGCAGTTTCCGAGGTGATACTCCAGGCATGCCCTCTTTGGGAGCGTCTTGCATATGCGAACCTTGAATGCCTTTCGCAGCGAGCCTATCGTCAGGACCTTGGAGCTTCCGCGCGCGAACGGCCCGTACACGCGACCCTTTCCGACAAAGTCGCCCTTGCGCGTGCGCCGCGTGACGGCTAGGCGCGGATACTTTTCGTCCGTTATGCGCAGGTACGTGTATCGCTGCTGGTCCTTTAGCTCAATGTTGTACTGTGGCCTGTATCGCTTTATGAAATTGGACTCTAGGAGAAACGCCTCAATGTCACTTGACGTCAGGACATACTCTATCCTGGCGACCTTTTCGATGAGGTGCTCTGTCTTTGTGTCATGTGCGCCCACAAAGTATGACGAGACGCGGTTCTTGAGGTTCTTTGCCTTGCCGATATAGATCACGGTGTCCTCTGCATCGTGCATGATGTACACGCCGGGACCGTCTGGCGCTCCTGCCGCCCTTGCGTCTGCTGTCATTGTCCCATGTGGCGCGCAAGATAGCGCGCGGTGTGGCCTGGACCGGCTGCAATCCTTGACGGCTCACCCTGGGCGATCACCTTTCCGCCCTTGTTGCCGCCTTCAGGCCCGAGGTCTATTATCCAGTCAGAGTTCTTTATGACGTCCATGTTGTGCTCTATGACTATTACCGTGTTTCCGCCGCGCGCAAGCCTGTCGAGTATGGCAAGGAGCCTCTCGACGTCGGCAAAATGGAGGCCAGTGGTCGGCTCGTCTAGTATGTAGAGCGTGCGGCCAGTGGGGCGCTTTGAGAGCTCTGATGCGAGCTTTACGCGCTGGGCCTCGCCGCCTGAGAGCGTCGTCGATGACTGGCCAAGGTGTATGTAGCCGAGGCCGACATCATGGATCGTCTGCAGCTTGCGTCGTATGGCAGGCACATTTCCAAAGAACTCGAGTGCCTCATCAACTGTCATTGCCAAAACGTCAGCAATGTTCTTGCCCTTGTAGAGCACAGAGAGCGTTTCCGAGTTATAGCGCGCACCTCGGCACTCGTCACACTTTACGTGCACGTCTGAGAGGAACTGCATCTCTATGAGCTTGACGCCATCGCCCTCGCACGCAAAGCAGCGCCCCGTGGCGACGTTAAATGAGAACTGTCCTGGCATATAGCCGCGCTCGCGCGAGAGCTCTGTTGACGCAAAGAGCTCGCGTATGGGCGTAAAGGCGCCAATGTACGTTGCCGGATTTGAGCGCGGCGTGCGCCCAATGGGGGACTGGTCTATGGCGATGACCTTGTCGACTAGGCCCGCGCCGCGGATTGCCTTGTGCTTGCCGGGCCTCTCGCGCGAGGAGTATATCTGCGCGTTTAGCGCCCTCAAGAGTATGTCGTTGACCAGCGTGGACTTGCCCGATCCCGACACGCCAGTCACCGCAACGAGGAGGCCGAGCGGAAACTCTACGTCGATGCCGCACAGGTTGTTCTCGGCAGCACCGGCAACGGTGAGCGTGCCGCGTCTCTTGTGCCCCTGCCTGTCGAGGCGTATGAGCGTTGGGTCTTTTAGGTAGCGGCCGGTGACTGAGGCCTTGCCGTTGAGCATCTGCGCCAACGTGCCCTCAAAGACGACACTCCCGCCATGCGCGCCGGCGCCCGGCCCGAGGTCTATTATCCAGTCCGAGCCGCGTATCATGTCCTCGTCATGCTCTACCACTATGACCGTGTTTCCGAGGTCGCGCAGGCGTGTCAGCGTGCGCATTAGCCTGTCATTGTCGCGGTTGTGGAGGCCGATCGTCGGCTCGTCGAGCACATAGAGGACGCCAGTCAGGTTTGAGCCTATCTGCGTCGCGAGCCGTATCCTCTGCGACTCGCCGCCGGAGAGCGTGGAGCTTAGGCGGTTTAGCGTGAGATAGTCTAGCCCGACATTGCGCAAAAACTCTATGCGCTCAACTATCTCCTTTAGGACACCAGTCGCAATGTGGCGCGCAGTCTTGCTGAGGCGCAACCCCGTAAAGAACTTGTGGCATTCGTCTATTGGCATGTCACACACGTCCATTATGCCCCTCTTGCCGACCTTTACTGCGAGGGCCTCGGGCCGGAGCTTTTTGCCATCACACGCGCTGCATGGGGTGTCGCGCATGAACTGCTTTAGCCAGTCACGCTTTGCGTCAGACTCTGTCTCGTGAAACCTTCTCTGGAGCTGTGGCAAAACCCCCTCAAACGTGTCAGTGTATGTCCACGTGTCACCGGCTCCCGTTGTGTAGCGAAACTTTAGCTCGTCGTCTGTCCCATGCAGTATGACGCGAAGCTGTGCCTTTGTGAGGCGCGAGACGGGAGTCATGAGGTCAAAGCCAAACTTTTTTCCGACTGCGCGCAGGGCCTGCTTTTTGAACGGTGATGCCCTGCCGCGCCATGGCACTATTGCGCCATCTAGCAGCGAGAGTGCCCTGTCGGGCATGACAAGGTCGGCATCAAACTCCATCTTTACGCCTAGGCCGTTGCACTTTGGGCACATGCCAAAGGGTGAGTTGAACGAGAACGTGCGCGGCTCGAGCTCGCCAATGCTCGTCCCGCAGTGTGCGCACGCGTTGCTCTGCGAGAACACGCGCTCCCCGCCGGGCGTGGCCGCCACAATGACATACCCGTGGGACGCCTTTAGTGCCGCCTGTATGGCCTCAAAGAGGCGCGAGCGCTCCTGTGGCGAGGCGACCAGGCGGTCAACGACTATCTCGATATTGTGCCACTTTTGGCGGTCAAGTGACTTGATCTCGCCGTCAAGGCCAATGACCTCGCCGTCGACGCGCACGCGCGAATAGCCGTCACGGCGGGCCTGCGCGAAGACCTTTTCGTGCGTGCCCTTTTTGCGCCGCACGAGCGGCGCGAGAACAATGGTCTTTTTTGAGGCAAACTCGCCGAGAACCGTGTCACAGATGGTGTCAGCCGACTGTGTCGTTATGGGCCTTCCGCACTCGGAGCAGTGCGGCTCGCCAATCCTAGCGTAGAGGAGGCGCAAATAGTCGTATATCTCTGTCGTCGTGCCCACAGTGGAGCGCGGGTTCTTGCTCGTCGTCTTTTGCTGTATTGATATTGCCGGTGACAGGCCCTCTATCGAGTCGACATCGGGCTTGTCCATCATCTCGAGGAACTGCCGCGCATATGCGGAGAGCGACTCGACATAGCGGCGCTGGCCCTCGGCGTATATCGTGTCAAATGCGAGCGTTGACTTGCCAGAGCCAGACAGGCCGCTTATGACGACGAGCCTGCCCTTTGGTATGTCGACGCTGACGTTCTTTAGGTTGTGGTGGCGTGCGCCGCGCACGCGCAGCATGTCATGCGCCATCCTTTCTGTCAACCTCCTTTTGTATGGCCTTTATGCGCTCGCGGCACTCGATCGCGCCCTCAAAGTCAAGGTCCGCGGCGCACTCCTTCATGCGCGCCTCGAGCTTGATGACCTCGGTGGCCAGATCGTGTGCCGAGCGGTGCCTAGTGTCATCAAGCGATGCGGCCTGCTCGGGCACGGCCTTTACTATCGTCTGCGGGACTATGCCGTGTTTTTTGTTGTGCTCGGCCTGTCTCTCCCTCCTGCGGTTCGTCTCGGCGATCGCCGCGTTCATCGAGCGCGTCATGCGGTCTGCATACATTATGACAGCACCTGACGTGTTGCGTGCGGCGCGCCCAAACGTCTGTATCAGGCTAGTCACGTTGCGCAAAAACCCCTCCTTGTCTGCATCCATTATTGCCACGAGGGAGACTTCGGGTATGTCAAGGCCCTCGCGCAGGAGGTTTATGCCGACTAGGACGTCAAACTCGCCCATGCGAAGCTGCCGTATGAGCTCTGTCCTCTGCAGGCCCTCGATCTCCGAGTGCATATAGCGGACCTTGACTTGCTCCTTTGAGAGGTACTCGGCGAGATCCTCGGCCATGCGCTTTGTGAGCGTGGTCACTAGCGTGCGCTCGCCGGCCTCTGTGCGCGCGCGTATCTCGGTGACTAGATCGTCCATCTGGCCGGCCGTCTTGCGAACCTCGACTGTGGGGTCTAGCAGGCCAGTCGGGCGCACGAGCTGCTCGACAATGCGCGCCGAGCGCCCGCGCTCGTATTCGCCTGGCGTGGCTGAGACGAATATCGTGTCCTTCATGTACTTTTCAAACTCGTCAAAGACTAGAGGGCGGTTGTCATACGCGCTTGGCAGCCTAAACCCATACTTTACGAGCTGGTCTTTGCGCGACCGGTCACCGGCTGCCATGCCGTGGAGCTGCGGCAGCGTGACGTGGGACTCGTCTATAACTAGCAAAAACCCCGGCCCAAAAAAGTCCATCAGGCAAAACGCCTGCTCGCCGGCCTTTCTTCCGTCAAAGTGGCGTGAATAGTTCTCGATTCCCGAGCAGTATCCGAGCTCCTCGATCATCTCTAGGTCATACTTTGTGCGCATCTCGAGGCGCTGCCTCTCAAGCTCTGCAAGCTCTGGCAGGCGCGTGGCCAGCTCTGAGCGAATGTCACGTATTGCGCGCTCACGCACGTCCTCGGCGATAAGGTAGTGCTTTGCGGGAAATATGCGAATCGAGTCGAGACTGCGCTTTTGGTCAAGTGAGACGGGATCGCGCAGCGTGATCGACTCGACCTCGTCCCCAAAGAGCGACATCCTGACAATGTCTGTCGAATATGCGGGTATGACATCGACAGTGTCGCCCTTTACGCGAAACCGGCCCGGTGCTAGCTCTGTGTCGTTGCGCTCGTATCTTGCCGCAATGAGCCTTCGCACGAGCTCCCTCCGACCGGGCTCGTCTCCTGTGGCAAGGTGTATCGACATGTCCTTCCAGTCCGACGGATTGCCCAGCGAGTATATGCACGAGACTGTTGCGACGATTATGGTCGGCTCTCCTGAAAGGAGCATCGCGGTGGCCTCGAGGCGCATCTTTTCGATCTTTTCGTTCACCTGCGTGTCCTTTTCAATGTACGTGTCAGTCTGCGGAATATAGCTCTCGGGCTGGTAATAGTCATAGTATGATATGAAATACCCGACATTGCTCTTTGGAAAGAACTGCTTTAGCTCCGCATAGAGCTGCGCGGCGAGCGTCTTGTTATGCGAGACGACTAGCGCACTTCGTCCGGATCGCGCAATGACGTTGGCTATGGTGAACGTCTTGCCGCTGCCAGTCACGCCTAGTAGCGTCTGCGCGGACCGTCCCTCGCGCACACCGCGCGCAAGCTCCTCTATGGCCTCGGGCTGGTCCCCTGCGGGCTCAAATGTTGAGGAGATCTCGATGGACTGTGCCTGCCGCTGCAACTCTACGGGGTCGCACAAAAATCATGATTTAAACCGTGGCGCACGCCCCTACTGCGCCCTGGCCATGTGCGCCACACGTGCGGCCATTTTGGAGCTCCGATGAGTGCGATCCCGTGGATGGCCAAATTGGCGTGCCCCGGTTCCGGCCATGCCGGCCCCTGTGGGCAGTCTACCACTCGGGCTCCTCGACCATGTGCGCCCTGCCGTCGCGAACCTCAAAGCCCATGACGCGCAGCGTCTCGTGCGCATCCGGACCACTGCGCTCTAGAATCTTGCGCGCAAGCTCGGCGCGCTCGGCGGCCTTGATGTTTTGGCCAATCTTGTACTTGCCGCGCATCGATGAGGGGACCACCCTTATCACGGCGACTGCGCGCAGGACGTCATCGCCGGGCTTTACTCGATCATAGCGGCCCTCGGGCTGGTACTTTGCCATGAGCGCATTGAGCGCGCCGCACTTTTCTCCCTCGTCCTCGACTATCGAGGCTGTCCCCTTTATGACCACGCTCGCATACAGCGTGTCGGCAACCGAGGCGTCATGCTCGTCCTCAAAGTACGAGGGCAAAAACGCGTACTCGCGATCCACCTCAAAGCCCACGCGCGCATCGCGCCTGATATTGTCGAGCTTTTCGCCCCTTGTGTGCGAATGCATGTATATCGAGCCATCAAGGAGCGCAAAGTTCATCGGTATGACCTGCGGGTGGCCGTCCCCGTCGACTGTGGCTAGGCGACCAGTGTGCTCGGCGTCCAAAAACTCTGCAATCCTGCGGGCGCTCTTTATCTCGAGGCGCCCGAGAAGCTGCACGCTCAGATTCCCCTAAAGAACGTCCTGCTCGACTCAGACGTCTCGTGCAGGTACGGCATGACAGAGCTTGCAAACTTGTCAATGCTGCCGAAATAGTTGGAGCCCCAGAACCGTATTACAAAGTGGTTGACTCCGGCCTTGATGAACTTTTCAAACACGGGTATGATGTCCTCGGGCGTTCCGACTGCAACTGACGAGCGCGCAATGTTGTCGGGAATGTTTGTTGCGGCCTCGCGCATCTTTACAATCCATTCCTGGTTTGACATCGAATACTCGGTAAAGTATTTCTTAAAGTCAAAGCCCTCTACGCCCTTTATGTTGTGGACTCGAAGTATCTCGGGCTTGAAGAGGCTCACCTTTATGGCCTCCTTCATCTTTGCCCATGACGCCTCGGCATCCTCTGAAAAGTACACGTCAATGTCAAGCGCAAACTGAAAGTTCTGGCCATCACGACCATTGTCGGCCATTGACTTTTTGATCACGCCCGCATGGTCTGCAAAGAGCTCCGGCGTGTACCCTATCGGGAGCCAGCCGTCACCGTACTTGCCGCACATTCTAAGCGTGCGCTGTCCGCCGGCTGCCATGTATATCGGCGGGTGCGGCTTTGTTATGGGCGCGGCCTGTAGGCACGCCTCCTCTAGCTTGTAGTGCGTGCCCTCATAGCTCACGCGGTTCTCCGGTGATGACTCGAAGAGCTTGCGTATGACCTGTATCTGCTCCTCCCACTTTGAGACGGGCTTTTCAAACGGGATGCAAAACTCCTTGAGGTTCTGGGCCTCGCCGGCCCCGATTCCGAGGACGCCGCGCCCGTTGGATATGCGGTCAAGCGTTATTGTCGCAAGCGCGATGTTTGACGGGTGGCGCCTTATCGCATCAGTCACGCATGTGCCGAGCTCGACATGGCGCGTCTGGGCGGCTATCGCCGGCAGCATGACCCATGGATCCAGGACGACGGCGTTTGACCACTGTGGCACGTTGGTGTGGTCCATGTACCAAATCGAGTCATAGCCGACCCTGTCGGCTAGTATGCACGCCGTGAATATCTGGTCTTCAGAATATCCGGCACGCGCGACGTTTAGGCCGTTCTGTATGCCAAACTTTAGCTTTGCCAACGTTGCACGCTCCCATATCGGCGGTAAATAAGTCTAGTTGGCTTTTCACGCGCGAGATGCGGCCGCTCACAGGTCATGGCGCTAAATGCCCCTAGAGGCTGCCGGCCTTTATGTCCTCGAGGCACCTTATCACGTCATCCTTTGATATGGGGATCGGGTTGGGGTCGAGGTGGCCCCTGTCAGTCATTACGGTGTCGGCGGCCTCTGAGACGTCGGCCTTTAGGTCGAGCTTGTCAAAGCCGAGCTTTTCGACGACCTCCTTGAAGCGCCCATAAAACTTTGACTTGTTGTGCTTGTGCGCCACTGTGGTACATGATGAGAGCGAATATCCGTGGGGGACACCCTCGTTTGAGAACACGTACGAGAGCGCATGGCCCAGTGTCGTAGAACAGTTGCCAAAGCCGATTCCTGAGAGCATCGAGCCGTACGGATAGTCCTCGCGCCTGCCCTCCATTATCGCGCCATAGAGTATGTCAAACGCCTTTTCGCAGAACATCCTGGTAAACTCGTTTCCGAGCTTGCTGTCATAGCCCTCTGTCGCCTGTGCGCACGCGTCACACACAGAGTTGTTTATTATCCGCTCGGGCGTGCCGTCCATAAAGTACGAGTCTATCACTGCCATGTCGGCTAGGAACGCGTCATCGCGAAGTAGCTTTTTCTTGCCGTCAAACTTTAGGACGCAATACGTGGTCATCTCGGCACCGGTTCCAAACGTTGTGGGTATGAGTATCTTTGGCAGGTCCATCTCCTTGCTCGCGTACTTTACTACGTCGAGTGAGCTGCCGCCGCCGAGGCCGATGAGCGCAGACGGCCTCTTTTCAGAATACTCGGCGATCACGGACTTTACGTCGTCGATTGACGGCTCGGGGGTGACCTTGTCAAAGAGCGAATAGTCCTGTATTCCCATCCTCGATATCCACTTGCCTGACAGCTCTGGCGGCGCAGTGGTCACGATGAGCGCCCCCTTTGGGTACTCGGCCTGCCCTAGCGCGTCCTCGCCGAACTTTATCGACTTTGGGATCAAGACCCCGTGCATGGCAGCACCCCCCAAACGTTCATTATTATATCTTGGGTGCCTAGTTGCCACATGAGGGCAGTCCTGCGGGGTGCGACTGGTTCTGCGGGTCCGGCAGCTGACGCCATGGGGGTGATCGGGGCAGGCCTTGCCGCCGCCGACGCGCACGCGCGCACAACTGCGGCCATTTCTGGCAATGTCCTGCGCCTCGGGCACCGGATCGTGCGCCTGTCGGCGTATCGCCGCGTCTGCGTCATCGCCTATGGCAAGGCAGCAGGCTCCATGGCCGAGGCCGCCGACGCAGGCGCCGTGGTCAGTGACGGGATCGTCATTGTTCCGCCCGGCTCGCCGAGCCCGCGCCTGGACACCTCGCGCTACCGCATAGTCCGCTCTAGCCACCCGCTGCCGACACGGCGCAGCGTTGCGGCCGCGCGCGCCCTCCTCGAGCGCGTCTCGTCGCTGCGCAGGGGCGACTATGCGATCTTTTTGGTGTCCGGCGGCGGCTCGGCGATGCTGGCGGCCCCTGACGGCGTGAGCCTTGAGGACAAGGCGCAGACCACTAGGGTTCTCCTCGAGTCTGGCGCGACGATTGGGGAGATAAACTGTGTCCGCCGGCGCCTCTCGCGAATAAAGGGCGGCGGGCTGGTTCGTGGCATGGCATGTGACGGGGCGGCCCTTGTGATGTCAGATGTCAGGGGCGACGATCCCGCCGACGTGTCATCTGGATGCACCATGGCAGACAGGACCACGTTTGCCGACGCGATCGCCGTGCTGAGGCGCCATCGTGTGCTCTCGCGCGTTCCGCGCACAGTCGCCAAGACGCTGCGCGCCGGCATGGATGCCAGTGTGAGTCCCTGCCGTGGTGTGCGGCGAATTCCACACGTCGTGGTCGCATCAAACGCGGACTGTGTTGGCGCAATGGCAAAAAAGGCGAGATCGCTTGGGTACTCGGTGCGCACTGCTGACTCGTATGGCGACGTGTCTGCCGTTGCGCGTCGGCTAGCTGCCATGCTGCGCGATGATCCAATGTCATGCGTGGTGTTTGGCGGCGAGCCGACAGTCAGGGTTCGCGGGCGGGGCAGGGGAGGACGCAACCAGGAGCTCGTCGCGCGCCTGCTCATGTGCGGTCTTGGGCGGGGCGCAGTTGCGGCCTCTGTTGGCACTGACGGGATTGACGGCAACACGCGCGCAGCCGGCGCGCTTGCCGGCACTAGAACCGCAAGAAAGGCCGAGATTGCCGCACTCTTGCGCCAGAACGACTCTAACTCAATATTTGCGCGCCACGGCGGCCTTGTGGTGACAGGCCCCACGGGAACAAACTTGGCCGACATTGGGGTCCTGCTCAGGCGTGAGCGCCCCTAAATCATGCCTCAAAACTGCGCGTTTTGTGCATTTTTTTTGAATCCGCGCCTTTTGATCGCAGATCGTCAGGCGCGCCTGATGGACGCCTCACGCGGAACGTTTGCAGCAGCAGTCGACGAGCTTGTCGGGTACGCGCAGCATGACGCCGAGCTTGCCGAGGGCATACGCTGGATCGACGAGCAGGCGCGCAGCCGTGGAATAACGTTCTATGACATGGTCTTTGAGGTTCTCTACCGCCACGACATCGACTCTAGGGCGCGCACGTGGGCACAGGCCCACAACTAGATCTAGGCCTGCGTGCGCAGGTCAAGCGGCTTGTACTCGCATCCGTCAGGCCCACAATACTTGCCGACATAGATCGCCTTTGGCCTATAGAGGGCCGGCTTTGGCGCGGCCTCGGCAAACTTTTCCTCGATAATGTGCGCCGCCCACCCGACTGACCTCGAGATTGCAAATATCGGCGTGTTGAGATCCATTGGTATCTTTAGCATATAGTAGACTGACGCGCTGTAGAGGTCGACATTGGGGTATATGTCTATGCCCTTTGCGTCCTTCATGATCGACATTGTCGTGCGCTCCACTGCCTCGGTAATGTCATACCACGGCTCGCGCGTCTTTGCGGCAAGCTGGCGCGAGAGGCGCTGGAGGACTACTGCGCGTGGGTCAAACGTCCTGTATACGGCATGGCCCATGCCCATGATGCGCTCGCCGTCGTCCATGCGCGCGCGTATCCACGCCTCGACCCTGCTGACATCGCCAATGTCAAGCAGCATTCTCATGACCTCATAGTTTGCGCCGCCGTGAAGCTCGCCGCTCAGGGCCCCGATTGCCGAGCTCGCCGCCGAGTACATGTGCGCGCGCGTCGATGCGACCTGCCTTGCGGTGAACGTCGAGGCGTTGAACGTGTGGTCTGCGTGCAATATGAGGCACGTGTCAAATATGCGCGCGGTCTCCTCGTCTGGCGTCTTACCGGACATCATGCGCAAAAAGTTTGCGGCGTGACTGAGGTCGGGATCGGGGTCTATTGGCACCTTGCCGTTGCGTATGCGCTGCCAGCTTGCGACTATCGTGGGCACTTTTGCAATGAGGTTTATCGCGCGGTCATAGCTTGCCTCCTTTGTCGAGAACTCCTCGTCATAGTATCCGGCCAGCGCGGCGACAAACGCCTGGAGCATGTCCATCGGATCCGCGTCCCTCCTCCAGTTGCCCATGTTCGTCTGCATCTGCTTTGGTATCCATCGCGCCTCGGCGACCTTGCGCACAAAATCGGCATACTCGGCCTTTGTCGGCAGGCGGTCGTGGAGGAGCAAATATGACGTCTCCTCAAAGCTTGACTTTCGCGCAAGCTCCTCGATGTCATACCCGCGATAGATGAGCTTGCCCCTCCCGCCATCAATGTTTGATATGCGCGTGTCGGCGACCTCTATTCCGCGCAACCCAATGTTCTTTGTCTCCATGTGTGTGAATCGGCGCGCGCATGGTGATATTATAACCTACACGCACGGATCACGCATGGCAGCACCGCACAGCTTAGCATTTTGTCTAAACTTTCAACACTTTGCCATATAGCGCACATTCTGCACCCTTGGCCACGATGTCCTCTGAGGAGAGGCGCCTGATGAGGCGCGTTGACGAGATTGTCCTTGGCGCCTCGCCAGAGCGCCTAAAGGAGCTGCAGAGGCTTGACGTCGAGACGCAGATGTCAGGTACGACGTTCTATGATCATGTCATCGAGTCTGGTGCGCTAGTCGCGCCCCGGAGTCGGCGTCGCGCCTAGCGCGGCACGGACGTTTGTGGTTTAAATTGGGCGATCTGCGCATCTTGCGCTAATGGGCTCGACAAAAGCGCCGCGTCGGCGCGCTCCGGCAAAGACAAAGATTGTCTGCCTCTCGCACAGGGAGGATGCAGACGGGATCAGTGCGGCTGCCCTGATACGCGAGGCCTTTGGCGGAAGCACCGTCCTCGTGGACTATCCTGGCCAGATGGAGGCACTCGCCGAGATCGCCTCGGACATGGCGCTAAAGCGCCTCTTTATCTGCGATCTTGGGCTCAGCAAGCGAAACCAGGACGCCTTTGTAGATGAGCTTCGCGCGCTTCGCAAGAGGCGCGTCCAGGTCACGTATATCGACCACCATGACATTGCGCCATCGGTGCGCAGAAAGCTAGTCGCCGCCGGCATCACCATGGTCCACGATGTCGGCGAGTGCGCCAGCGTGCTAGTGTACCAGACGTTCTCGCGCCGCCTTTCTGAGCACGCGCGCTTTGTTGCCGCATGCGCGGCCATCACTGACTATATGGAGGACAGGCCAATGGGCGCCCGCCTGCTGCAGACATATGACAGGCAGTTTGCGCTCGTGAGCGCAACTGTCCTGACGTACAATATCGTGAGCCGGCAAAAGGATCCTGAATACCTGCAGAAAATAGTCACCGCACTAGCCGCCTCGCGCTTTCCGCACGACATGGATGGCGCCTATGAGCAGGCTCGCCTCGGCGCCTCAAAGCTTGCCGATGTCATGTCTGGCGTGCGGCGAAACCTCAAGCGGATGAAGAACATTGGATATGTCGAGACGACTGACTCGGGAGCCGGCGGGGCGGTGAACTTTGCCCTTGGCCTCTCGGGCAAGACAGTCGGCGTCGCATTCCGTCGCCGGCCTTCACATGGCACATGCGCCGTCTCAGTCAGGGGCTCCAAGGCGTGCAAGGTCCATCTTGGCAGGATTGTAAACTCGCTCTCCACGGAGCTTGGCGGCTCAGGCGGGGGACACAGCAAGGCGTGTGGCGCGCTCGTGCCCGAACCGAAGATCAGGGCGTTTCTGCGCGAGCTCAACAGGCGCCTGGACTAGGCCAGCTCGGCTATCGCGTCCACCTCGGTCATTGCGTTCATCGGCAGCGATGAGACGCCTATTGCGACGCGCGCGTGGTTCTTTGGGCCAAAGGCAGCGGCGATCATCTCTGATGCGCCATCCATGACTGTGGGCTGGTCTGTGAATCCGGGACCCGAGTTGACGTATCCGGTAATGCGAACGACATTTGAGACGCGATCGAGGGATCCGAGCTTTGCCTTTAGCTGCGAGAGCACGTTGAGCGCACAAAGGCGCGCAGACTCGCGACCCTCGGCCACATTGTCGGCACTGACTGTACCCCTGTAGCGAATGCTCCCGTCGCTTATGGGTATCTGCCCCGAGACAAAGGCGAGCTTGCCGGCGAGTGCGACTGGCGTATACGCGCCGGCCGGCACGGGAGCCTTTGGCAGCGGACCGAGCAGGTATGACGAAAGCCTCTCCTCGACTGACACGGGATCGCCCCGCCGCGTGACTGATTTTAACCCTTGCGCAAAAGCCGGATACGAGGTCAGCGCCCTGCCCGCCCATGAATGGGCAGGCGCCGCCACGGCCGAGTGGGCCGGAGGGATCGTCGCGCCTGTTTGCCAAGTGGGCAGGGGGCGCCAACCCCACGCCTGCTGTGGGGCCAATCCATATATTGGGCACGCCCTATGTGGCGCGCCATGCAGGTCGCCGTGCCAAGGCTCGCGTCGGTGCGCAGTAGCGCAGAGCTCGACGGGACGCTGCGCTCCATGATGCGCGCCGGTGCGGACTCGACTGTCCCGACGATGGGCCTAAAGACGTTCGTCGCCGACCTCGACGACGCGTGCGTACCGGTGAGCCGATGGCCAGGCATAAGGTGGGATGAGGCGCGTACCGGCGTGGCCGGCTTGACCGTGCTGACCCCGCGCGACCTCGGCGGGCTGGCGCCGCGGTGCCACAACGGCCCAAAACTTGTGCCGGACTGTGATCTGTACCTTGACAGGCGCGCCGGAAGGTTCTGTTTCGTGCATGTGATGGCGACTGACAGGGTCGCAGACCACGCCATGGCGCTCCTCGTCAACACGACTCCGGTAAACCGCGCGTGGATAGGGCCGCGCGCACTAGGCGCGTGCGTCGGCGCGTGGCGTCGTGGCGGCAACGGGCACAACGGCGCGAGGCGCCAGTCCACGCGCATGGCAGGGGGGCGCACGGTCCTGGGAACGATCCGCGCGGTGCACGCAGACGATGGCGCCGACTTTGCCGAGGTCGACGCAGACTGCGACGGGTGGATTGCGGCCAGGCGCGGGACATCCGTGGAGTCGCACATGCGCCTCGCCGACGCGATGAGGGGGGCGTACGCGCAGATGGCCGCCGTGATCGAGGAGTGCAGTACGGGATTCAACATAAGCGGGGATGACCACGACATTGGCGGCGGGATCTCGATCGAGTTCTCGCACGAGATCGAGGATATGCAGTGGTGCGTGGACGTTGTGTTCGGGAACGCCTGGCTCCCGCGCATTCTGAAAAAGCACATCGACGGGGGTGACGGCTATTATGGCGTCATTCCCGCCCTCGACCTGGAGAGCGCGACAACGATGGACACGGCGATCGCGACCAAGCGAGGGCTTCCCCCGCGGCTCCTAGTCACGCTAAGAAAAGAGTACCCCGCCAGCGCCACGCTCTGGCTGCTGGCAAGGGTGCAGATGCACCATGACGCAGGCGCGACCTGCGTAGAGTTGACCACAGGAAGGTGCAGTGGATAGGCACACGTGGATCCTGAACATGGTGTTGAGCCTGTTCGCTTCGGACAGTTATGATGACTGGCCCAGACCTCTGCGCAAGCTTGGGTATGTCGTACGGGTTATCGAGGGCACCATTGAGAATTCCTGGAGGAGCATCAAGCCGGACATTGTGGCCGTGGCCGTGGACGACGACGGCGGCGCCCACGCGCTGGTCATCGAATGCAAGGCTGGACCCAACATAGACACCGCACAGGATGCCGCGTATGCGAGACTGACGCTAGAGCAGGTTCAGACACTAGTCGGCGCATCGCCGAGGCTGACCTCCCACACCGTCGCGTACGCCATAAACGCCGAGCACGAGGTCAGGGTGCGCAGGCACACGAGGCTTCCGCTACTCGTGTTCAGGACCGACTCTGTTTACGGTGTGGGCGACTTTGGGGAAGACGGCTTGAACTCGACGCTGCGTGATGGCGTGCCTCTCACAGGGTTCGGTGGCCCCCACGCGCGCTATGCGTTCTCGGTCCACAGCAGCGACGAGGATGTCGACCGTGTGGTTCTCCCGCAAATAGTCAGGTACTTTCGGCGCCATCCGGACAGGGTGGGGATGCACATGACCAACCTCCAGTTTGCCGAGGAGTTTCTAAGGCTTACACACAAGTCGCACGACACCATCTTCCCAAAGCACAGGCGCGAGCTTGCCGGCAAGATCAAGCGTAGCATTACGAGGTGCGAGCGCAACGGCACGCTCTGGAAGGCCATTGGGGCCGCGGGGTTGCGCGGGGCGGCATGATGCGGAGTTTGGGGTGCATGACGTCATGGGTATGGCACGCTGATCATCGAGGGAACCATCGTGGATCCTAAGGGACGTAAAGCCGGACATTGTGGCCGTGGCCGGTGACGATGGCGGCACGAGATCGGCACGGTGCGCTGCCCTTCTCGCAGGCGATACTGGCCGGCTGGCATGGCAGTATGGTGGATGGCAGCGCCTTGCGCTATTGGCCGGACTTGTGGCCACTGGCCGCGCCGCGCTTAGCGCCGGCCATCTTTATGTGGACTCGCTCGCCGCGCCTCGCGCCGGCCTGGTAGACTAGCCTGGTCTTGACCCCGTGTGACTCGAGGTATCCCTCAATTATGCGGGCCCATGGAAGCGAGTGGCCGCTGTTCAGGCCTGACTCGACTAGTATGCTCCCGCTCTTTTCGTCAACAGAGACATGCCCGTCGCACGTTGCGCGAACCGCCGCGTTGGCAAGGCATATCACGTCGTCGAGCTTGCGCCCGCCCATGTCTATGCCATTGTCATCTAGAAGCGCTGCCATTCCGCCCCTTGTGCGCGTGATCGCCGAGCCGAGCGCATGGCCAAGGCCTGCCCTGCCGACAAGGACGATCGCGCGATAGGCCTCCTGTGCCGCATCGTTGCCCAGTGACAAGAGTGGTCCGGCCGGAATCGCGTCCTCCCACAGCATCTCAAATGCCCTCTCGTGGTCAGCGCCCACTATGGGCGATGACTCTAGTGCGGCGGCGCGGCCGGCGTCCCCGCCGAGGACAAGAACTCCCGCACCGTCGAGGATCATGCAGTTGTGGCCCGAGCGCGCTATGCGAACCTCGACGCCGCGCGGGATCTTTTGCGTCAGGTCGGCTCCTATTGCCTCTGGCGTTATGACCATCCTGACATCTGCGCCACGGCGGATGGCGGCCACGACGGCCTCGGCGCACTCGGCGATAACGCCCAGTCCGGCGTCATCAACAACTGCGTGCACTGATAATGACGCCCCGCCGACCATCTCTTGTGCGCTGGCCAGCACGCCTGCGTGCCCGATATGGGAGTACTTGCGCTCCTCGGTTCCGCGCAGGCGCCTTGCGCCATCACTCACGGACCGGAGTCCGGAGACTAGCGTGTTCATCGAGTTGACCTTGTCTATCTGCGTCTTGATCGAGCCCTCAAGGGACTCCTCGGGCGGAACCGCCGAGCACGTCACGGGCTTTTTGCCCCCCACCGTGGCCAGGCCCTTCTTTTCGAGGCGAAGCATCACGGGATACACCTTTGTGCGCGGTATCTCTGCCCTGTATGCGAGCTCGCCGGCAGTCGCGGTCCCCTCGGCGAGGAGCGCGACGTATGCGCGGGCCTCGTACTGGCTCAGGCCAAACTCGGCCAGGCCGGCTGCCAGGCTCTCGGTGTCTCCCATGAGTCCCCCTCACGTGCGCCTTTGGTAATTGTGCGTGCCAACTTCCTTTGCGCGGCTGCTCAAAAAATACTCTGATCTGTCACCCCCGTGGGCGTCACCGTGGCTACGCGCCATGCGGCAACGGCGCCGTGATATACCCGGATTGCATCACAGCGTATATGGCACGCACGAGGACACGGGATGCCCTTACGGTGGCAGTGGCCGCCCAGGGCGCGACGCTCACGCCAAGGATCGCGTGCGCAGTCTCGCTTCTAGAGCGCGCGTGCGCAGAGCTCGAGTCCATGGCCGGCAGTGCCTCATGCGCCCGCGCGCGCCCAGATGGGGCGGATCACGCGCTAGTCGCGCGCGTTCGCTCCGAGCGCTCGCTGCTCATCGCTGCCGGCTCTACGCGTGGCGCCCTGGAGCTGATTCGCAGCGCAGGCGGCCTGCATGGCCTCGCCGTGGGCCTTCCGGTGGCAATATCGATGGTTCGCGCCGCCGGCTCGCAGGCCCATGAGCCTGCCCCGGCGTGCGCGCTGACACTGGGCGAGGCGGCCGGCACGCTTGGAAGCGTGGCCATCGACGCGGCCCTCATGGCCGGAACCAGGGCCGATTATGGGGCATGCGCACGGGAGGCCGCGCGCGCCCTAGAGGGCGCAAAGCTGATCGTTGACTCTAAACTCTGCAAGCGTTACCCTAAACTAGATCCTGCAGCGCTGGGCGGCGCATGGGCATAGCGCGCAAGACGCCGGCATCACGCGTGGCCGAGCTCGGCGAGCGCGTCAGCTCGGCCATGCGCGAGCGCCGCATCGACGGGCGTGATGCGCTAGCGGGCCTGAGTGATGACGAGCTGCGGGATCTTGACTGCGTCCTGCAGGTCGCGCGCCACGCGCTTCACAGGCAGGAGGCCGGCAGCAAGGCAGTAGCTGCCCTCGAGGAGGTCGTCTCCATAGCCGAGGAGGCAGCGTCAGAGGCCGAACTAGCAGAGGGCAAGGCCGCCGAGCTTCTAGCCATGGCCGAGGCCGCCGTGGGGCGGATTAGGGAGTGCCAGCGCGGCGCGCAGGCCGGCGCCTGATGCGCTGGGGCGAGATTATGAAATGGCGCCCCTGATGGCCATGGTTTAAACAATTTAACACGGGCACAGACTATAACTCACACACGATAATACCAACTCGTGCCCCCACTGTGAGCGTGGCGAGCGTGGAACATTGAGCCTAGCACCGCAAAAGCTTGAGGATAGTGCGAGCAAGCATGCCACAGACGCGCTCAGGTTTGACTCCCAGGGTGCGCGTGGCATGGCAGTGGCTAGCTACCAAAAGTCCATAGACTCGCTCCTGCAGATACTCCACCTATATCCCGCATGCAAGCTCGCCACGCTCTACAAGGAGCGCGTCGACTCGTACAAGAAGAGAATCACGGTTCTCCAGTCCTCCCATGGCGCCGAACCCGTCATCGACCCCTCAAAGACGCCCGAAGAGCAAAAAAAGTCACTCGATGGCCAGCGCGCATCCAACTCGTTTGACGAGCTCATCATACGCGAAAAGCCCAACGTAAAGTGGGACGAGGTCATCGGCCTCGAGACAGCAAAGAACGCGCTGCGCGAGTCCATAGTCTATCCAACAAAGCGGCCCGACCTGTTTCCGCTGGGATGGCCGCGCGGCATACTCTTGTATGGCCCTCCGGGATGCGGCAAGACAATACTGGCAGCGGCCACGGCAAGCGAGCTTGACGGGTACTTTATCAGCGTGGATGCATCGTCGATAATGAGCAAGTGGCTAGGCGAGGCCGAAAAGAACGTCTCGCAGCTCTTTACGATGGCGCGCGGGCTCGCCGAGCGCGAGGGAAAGCCAGTCATACTGTTCATCGACGAGGTCGACTCGCTCCTGGGCTCGCGCAACAGCGAGATAGGCGGGGAGGTTCGCACCAAAAACCAGTTCCTCACCGAGATGGACGGCGTCAGCGGCAAGGGCAAGAACATAAAGATGTACGTCATCGGCGCGACGAACAAGCCGTGGAGCCTCGATGACGCGTTCCTGCGCAGGTTCCAAAAGAGGATCAACATATCACTGCCGTCCCTTGAGGCGCGCAAGAACCTCTTTGACCTCTATACCGCGCCGCTCCACAAGGACGTGCGCGTGCGAAGCGCAATGCTCGCAAAGCTCTTTGACAGGTATAGCGCGAGCGACATAAAGGACGCGTGCCAGAGCGTGCAGCTAAAGGTGGTCCATGACCTCCTAGGCTCCCCCGGATACAAGGAGCCCGTTGAGGGAGAGTCGCCGCAGCAGCCAAAGGACATCACGATGGCCGACTTTAAGGAGGTCATGGCCCAGAGAAAGCCCAGCGTCTCCTCCGAGATGGTCCGCGCGTACCAAAAGTGGTCCGAGCAGTTCGGGGCGCTCTAGGCGGGAGTCTCGTGCGGCACCCTGCAGGGGGCGCATCCGGACACCACCGCACGCGTCGGCCCCTGGCGCACGGCCGCGCCGGGACCCGGTCTGACTGCCCCCGTGGCCTGGACTCGCGATTCTGGCCCTGCGCAAGGGCACGCGTGGCGATCCTGGCCATGCCTGCCGGACAGGCCCACATGGCCTGATTTTCGCCCCAATTTCCTCATAAAATTTAAATCCGCGCCGTCGGCGCGCCGTTGAGGGTCAAAGATACCTACTAAAAGATCGCAGCATGCGGGCAAGTTTGGGGCACTAGTGCTAGGGGACGGCACGGTGATGCGCGGAGAGGGCTTTGGCAGCACGGGCACGGCCGTCGGCGAGCTCGTCTTTAACACGGGGATGGTCGGCTACACCGAGACGCTCACGGATCCGTCGTATGGTGGCCAGCTCGTGACCGTAACGTACCCGCTTGTGGGCAACTATGGCGTGCCAGACACAGAGGCCGCCGACGATAACGGCATACGCCTCAATGTAGAGTCCTCGAGGATACACGCGCGCGGGCTCGTGATCCACGAGCTCTCGCACGTCGCAAACCACCGGAGCCTCGTCTCCACGCTTGATGAGTGGCTTAGCCGCGAGGGCGTGCAGGGCATCGCCGGCATCGACACGCGAGAGCTCACAAAGACGCTCAGGTCTGCTGGCTCGACGATGGCAGCAGTCTGCGTGTCTGACTCGGAGATAGACACGCAGGCCGTCCTGCGCTCCATCGGGGGCCACGACTATGCGTCTGAGCGGCTCGTCGAGTCAGTCTCCACGACACGCGAGGTCTCATACGGCAAGGGCCGGACAGTCGTCATCGTTGACACGGGAGTAAAGAACGCCATACTGCGCAATGTCTGCCGCATGGGCTTTCGCGCAGTCGTCGTGCCATGGGACACGCCGGCATCGCGCATACTGGAGCACGATCCGGCCGGCGTGATAATAAGCAACGGTCCGGGCGACCCGCAGCACTGTCCACAGGCAGTTGATGCGGTTCGCGAACTCGTCTCGCGTGGAATACCGACGCTTGGCATATGCCTTGGCGCCCAGATTATAGCGCTGGCCGGCGGCGCGAGCACGTACAAGATGAGGTACGGCCACCGTGGGCAGAACAAGCCGTGCCTTGACGTGAACACGGGCAACGTGTACGTCACGAGCCAAAACCACGGATACTGCATAGATCCCGAGTCGCTGGAGGGCTCGGAGTTTGACCTGTGGTTCACCAATACCGATGACAAGACCGTTGAGGGCATCAGGCACTCGGGAGGAAAATGCATTGCGGTGCAGTTTCACCCCGAGGCGTCACCGGGACCCTATGACTGCGGTTTTGTCTTTGACGAACTCTCGCGCCTTATGGGGGAGGTAACACCTGGCTAGGCGAGAGACGCCGCGAAAGATACTGGTCCTCGGAAGCGGGGCAATAAAGATCGGAGAAGCCGGCGAGAGCCGCAAAACGGCCGCCAATTCGACTACTCCGGAAGCCAGTGCCTAAAGGCGATCAGGGAGGAGGGCGTAAAGAGCGTCCTTGTCAACCCAAACGTGGCGACCATACAGACTGACACGCGCTTTGCGGATCGCGTGTACCTCCTTCCGGTAAACGCCGAGTACGTGACGTCGATAATAGAGTCCGAGAGGCCCGATGCGCTCATGCTCGCCTACGGCGGGCAGACCTCGCTCAACTGCGGCGTTGGCCTCGACGAGTCCGGGGTCCTCTCAAAGTACTCGGTTCGGGTCCTCGGCACGCAGGTCGACGGGATACGCAGAACCGAGGACCGGCGCCTCTTCAAGGAGTCGATGCGCGAGTGCGGCGTGCCCATGCTGCGCAGCCGCACGGTCACGACGTTTGAGGCAGCGCACGAGGCCGCCGCCGAGATCGGCTATCCGGTTATCGTGCGCGTGGCATACACGCTTGGCGGCAAGGGCGGCGGCGTCGCGCGCAACGAGATCGAGCTCCACGAGACCGTGGGCCGCGGGATGACTGCAAGCCTCGTCGGGCAGGTTCTCATAGAAGAGTACGTCGGGGACTGGAAGCAGATCGAGTACGAGGTCATGCGAGACTCCCTCAAGAACAGCGTCATCGTGTGCAACATGGAGAATGTCCTCTCGATGCGGGTCCACACCGGCGACAACAT
The DNA here is from genome assembly GCA_963693095.2 of Cenarchaeum sp. Classification (GTDB taxonomy): domain Archaea; phylum Thermoproteota; class Nitrososphaeria; order Nitrososphaerales; family Nitrosopumilaceae; genus JAHRAL01. Next base: position 958,588 of record OY843768.1, on the reverse strand, counting down.
TGTGGTTGCGCCGTCACAGACCATAGACAACACCGAGTACCACACGCTCCGGTCTGCGTCACTGCGCGCGACGTCGCATGTGGGGATCATCGGTGAGTGTAATATCCAGTTTGCACTCGATCCGCGCACGGGACGCCATGCGGCCATTGAGGTAAACCCGCGCCTGTCGCGCTCATCGGCCCTTGCGAGCAAGGCCACGGGATACCCTCTGGCGTACATGTCAGCCAAGATTGGCCTTGGGTACTCGCTGCCCGAGCTTGCAAACCGCATAACAAAGTCGACTACTGCATGCTTTGAGCCCTCGCTTGACTATGTCGTCTGCAAGCACCCGCGCTGGGACTTTGCAAAGTTCGAGCTGGCCGAGCGCACCCTGGGCCCCACGATGAAGTCAGTCGGCGAGGTCATGGGCATAGGGCGCACGTTTGAGGAGGCGCTCCAAAAGTCCATACGCATGCTCGACACGGGACTTGACGGCCTCGTCCTAAACCGCAACGACGTGACGTCTGCTGACGAGGAGGCCATAGAGCACGCCCTGCGCAGGCCTGATGACATGATACTCTACTGGGTCGCGCGCGCAATCGCTGCCGGAATGGACACTGAAAAGATAACGCGCCTGTCATATATCGACGAGTGGTTTGTCGAAAAGGTCCGCAACATCGTCGGCGTTGCCGGTGGCCTTGGGCGCGGCCCCCTTGAGGCCAAGTCCCTTCGGCACGCAAAGCGCCTTGGATTCTCTGATGCGCAGGTCGCGCGCGCAAAGGGCATGCCCCCTGACGGCGTCCGTGAGGAGAGAAAGCGCATGGGAATCGTGCCGCGCGTAAAGCAGATAGACACGCTTGCCGCAGAATGGCCTGCGCAGACCAACTATCTCTACATGACGTACGGTGGTGACTCCGATGACATAGAGCCGCCGCGCAATTCCTCAAGCATGGTCATATTGGGTGCCGGCCCTTACCGCATCGGCAGCAGCGTCGAGTTTGACTGGGGCACGGTAAACATGGTCTGGGGCCTTGCGCAGCCAGACACCGAGATCGCGCTAGTCAACTGCAACCCCGAGACGGTGTCTACTGACTATGACATCTGCAACCGTCTCTACTTTGAGGAGCTCACGCTTGAGCGAATACTTGACATATCGGACTTTGAGTCACCGCGCGGCACGGTCACCTGCGTTGGCGGACAGACCGCAAACAACCTGACTCCAAGCCTCGCCGAGCACGGCGTGCGCATCCTCGGCACGGCAGCCGCCGACATTGACAGGGCCGAGAACCGCTCGACGTTTAGCGGCATACTTGACTCGCTCCACATAAAGCAGCCGCCCTGGGAGGCGTTCTCGAGCATGGACGCGGCGCGCACGTTTGCGCAGCGCGTCGGGTACCCCGTAATTGTCCGTCCGTCGTACGTGCTTAGCGGCGCGGCGATGAGGGTTGTCTGGTCGCAGGGCGAGCTGAGCTCCTACATACGCGACGCCACGACGCTCTCACCGGACCACCCTGTCGTCATATCAAAGTTCATGCTCAACTCCCTGGAGGTCGACGTTGATGGCGTGTGTGACGGCGAGCGCGTCTTTATAGGCGCCATAGTCGAGCACATTGACAGTGCGGGAGTCCACTCGGGTGACGCAATGATGTGCATACCGCCATGGCGTCTGGGATCCAGCACGATCGAGGCGATCGAGGGCTATACGCGCAGCATCATTCCAGAGTTTAACGTGCGCGGCCCGTTCAACCTCCAGTTCCTCATACACGAGGGAGTGCCCTATGTGATCGAGCTCAACATCCGCGCGTCGCGCTCCATGCCGTTTGTCTCAAAGCTCACAAGGACCAACCTCATCGAGATGGCCGCCTCGGCGATACTCGGAAACCGAGTGCCCGAGTCGCTCCCCGGCGCAGGCGTGCCTGCCAACACGCACGGGATAAAGGTCCCCCAGTTCTCCTTTATGCAGCTTGACGGGGCCGACATTGTGCTCGGCGTCGAGATGCAGTCGACTGGCGAGGCCGCATGCTTTGGGACGAGCTTTTATGACGCGCTCTCAAAGGCGCTCACGTCGGTGGGATACAACCTGCCTGCCTCGGGCACGGCACTCGTCACGATCGGCGGCGAGCGAAACCGTGAGCGCCTCATGCGCACGATCGCGCGCCTCGGGGACCTTGGATTTGACATACTCGCAACAGAGCACACTGCCGAGTTTTTGCGCGGGCGCATGAGTGACGTCGGAACCGTTCACAAGATAAGCGAGCCTGACCGCAAGCCCAACATAGCGGATCTTCTTTATGAGCGCAAGATCAGCTTTATCATAAACATCCCCAGCACGTCGACGATGGAAAAGTATGTCGGCATGCTCTATGACGAGTACCAGATACGCCGCAAGGCAACCGAGCTTGGAATACCCGTTCTCACGACCCCCGAGCTCGCCGAGTCGTTCGTAAAGACGCTGGAATGGCTTGGCTCAAACAAGACGACACGCCATGCGCTAGAGCCATATGACGCCCTACCAGACAACACCGTCGAGGGCTGAAGGCCCGTCATCAAGTATGGCGCCATCAAGCGTGATGACCTTGGCCGAGACGACGCCCTGCCTTGCGCGCTCTAGTATCGGTGAGCGCGCGCGTCGCGCCGCGCGCCCCGGCGGTGCGGTGATATAGCGGTTAAACGAGGGCACTATGGTTATCTCTAGCGTTCCGCCGTATGACGCAAAGACGCAGTCGCGCGAGATGACCATTGATGCCCAGACGCGCTGGCCGCCGAGGACCGATGACGCGTCACGAACCGTGGGGTGCGCATGCCCCATGACAATTCGCGACACGCCGCCAAGATTTCCTGACGGCATGGCGTGGCCGTGCGTGAGGAGCGTGTCGCCGATGACGATTCCGGATGGCGCAGACATTGAGACGCCATCAGGCAGGAGGTGCGCCATTCCGGCGTCGTGGTTGCCCGGTATGACGACAGTCTCGGCCACGTCGGCGAGGCGCGAGAGGAACGCCGGCACGGCGTCCCACTCTTGGCCGGCTATGCGCGACGTGCCGGCCTTTGTGTCGCCTAGGAGCGCAATCTGCGTGGCACGCGCCCGTGTGGCAATGCGCGCAATGGCCTCGGCCATCTCGCGCGCAGACCCCCCGCTCTCCATGCGCACTCCCCTGCCGGCCATGGCAGCCTCAAAGCCGACGTGCGCGTCGGCCACGGCAAGCGTGCGCTCGGCGCCCTCCTCGACTAGTAGTGCGGCCTCGGGAACCACGGCCATTGCTGTTGCCATTGTACGGTAGGGTTATACGACAGCCATCTGATTAAACCCTTGTGGAGGTCAGCAGCATGAGCGCAAAGGTTCACGCCTTTGAGCCGAGCGGAAGGCGCGTGTTCACCGTCGTCGGGCGCGGGGGCGAACACTGGGTCGATCCCGACATGCGCGTGTGCTCGTGCGCGTCATTTCACTTTCGGGGCTCCGAGTGTGCCCATGTGGGCGCCGCACTTGGCGAGGGTTGCGAGACTGTCACGTTCTCTGATGACGAGTTTGACGCGTTTGTGCGCGGCCTCCTCGGTGACATCTGGATCACACACGCCGCCAAATAATATATTCGGGCTCTGCACGCCTGTGGGCCGATGGCCGAGATTGACCTTCAGAGAGTTGTCGAGGAGATCGCGGATCTGGATGACTCGGTGCGCTTTGTGGGCATAATAGGGCTCAACGGCGAGATAGTCGAGGGAATCATGAAGGGGGCAAAGACGTCGCTTGCCACGCAGCGCGAGGATGAGCACTTTTGCCGACAGATTGCCGAGAGGCGGCGCATGCGCGAAGGATTTGACGGGACACTCGGCAAGGTTCGCTATATCCACGTGGAGCGCGAGCACGTCGCGCAGCTAGTCGTCTACTCGACAAACCACACGGTATTTGTGACCGTCGAGCCCGAGACGTCAATTGCGCGCAAGTTTGAGATTATCAACGGGCTAAAGGAGATAGTGGCCCGCTATGATGCCTAGAGGGGCACGTCAAAGAGGTCTTGCTTTTCGGCACCGCGCCAGAGGCCTTCCATGCCCTGTGCCTCGACGGCCTTTACTGCAGTTATCTTTTGGATCTTTATGTGGTCGGGGTTTGGCGGCATCCACGCCATGGCCATATAGTCGCCAACCTCGCCGACCTTTGTCGGCACGGCTAGCTGAACCCTCGATGCCGTAAAGCCGGCGTTCGTCAGGGCCGCCATTGCCTTGTCGCGCAGATCCATCCTGCCGTGAAGGAACAGGTATACTGGGCGCACCGCGTCGATCTCATGGCCTTCCATGTCTGCGATCTGCCCCCATGCGGCGGTTTATCAACTTTTCCGCCGCCTGCGCGTATGGGGTCGGCACCCGCGGCCAGCTCAATGGGAGCCCAAAAAAGGGTTAAATGTGAATATGCGGCGCCCTGCAGACGCAGTGAGGATTGTGACTGTCGGCAAGAGGTCGTTTGTGACGAGCTTTCAGCTCGCCGGCGTGGAGGGCACCATCACCGAGACGCCCGAGGCGGCCCTTGACAGCATCAGGCGCCTCACCGATGATCCCGAAGTCGGCCTAGTCCTAGTCGCCGATGACGTTGCCGGACCAATAGACGACGAGATCACGAGACTCAGGGCAGAGCGCACGACGCTCGTCTTTGCGCTTCCGGCAAGCGGCGCCACAAAGGCCGATGTCGACTATCGCGCAATGCTCAAAAAGATACTCGGAATGTAGGGCATCGCAGGGTAGGGTTTTATTCGGATGCGCCTGCGCACGGATCCATGAAGGCGGCGTTTGTGGGCGAGAGGCGCGTCGAGGTTCGCGAGGCTGACATGCCCGAGGCCCAGAACGGCGGGATCGTCGTGCGCATGCGCGCATGCGGCATATGCGGCTCTGACCTCGAAAAGGTGTATGGCATGTACGCAAAGCCCTCGATGCGCCTTGGCCACGAGCCTGCCGGCACGGTCACCGCCGTGGGCTCCGGAGTCAGCGACATTAGCGTCGGCGACAGGGTCTTTACGCACCACCACGTGTCATGCGGCTCGTGTCGCCACTGCATGCGCGGCGAGGAGACGCTCTGCGCACAGTACGCGCTGACAAACCTCTCGCCGTGCGGTCTAGCCGAGCACTATGCGGTGCCGGCCCAGAACGTCTCGCGTGGCGGGGTTTTGAGGCTTCCAGACCATGTGACATTTGAGCAGGCCGCAATGATAGAGCCGCTAGCATGCTGCATCAGGGCATGGTCGGCGATCCCGTGCGCAGAGGGTGACACTGTGGCGATACTTGGATGTGGGCCGACTGGCATAATGCACTCGATGATTGCGCGCTCGCGCGGAATTGCGGCGATCTGCACTGACACCAACGAGTACAGGGTGGGGTTTGCGCGCGACCTTGGCGCAACAGAGGCCGTCCGCCCCGAGCTAGGCATTGACTGCGTGCGCGGGGCCACAGGGGGCAATGGGGCCGATGCCGTGATCGTCGCGACGGGAAGCGTGCGCGCAATTGCCGATGCGGTGATGATGGCCCGTGACGGCGGGACGGTCATGGTCTTTGGCGTGCCCCCGCGCGGCTCGACACTTGAGCTCGATGCCGGCGATCTCTACTCGCGCGGCATACTGATCCGCTCGAGCTATGCCGCATCTGATGCGGACACGCGCAAGGCCCTGGACATTATATCAGACGGGCGCATTGACGTCAACCGCCTCATCACGCACCGCTACCCGCTCGGCGAGGTCGGCGACGCATTTGAGCGCGCGCGCAGCGGAGAGTCGGCGATGAAGATTGTCATAACCGAGTAAGGCTTAAGATACGCGCGCACGGCGGTGCTGCCATGGACTGGGGCCTTGAGAGCCGCATGGCGAGGATAATCCGCCCATCGACTGGACGCGGCGTCATGCTCGCAGTTGACCACGGCTACTTTATGGGTCCGACTAGGTGCCTAGAGAGGCCGTCTGCGGCAATCGGGCCGCTCGTGGAGCACTGTGACTCGCTCATGCTCACGCGCGGGGTCTTGCGCACGTCGGTTCCGGCCTCTAGCGCAGTTCCCGTCGTCCTGCGCGTGTCTGGCGGCAGCAGCATCATAGGGCCAGACCTCTCCAACGAGGTCATAACGACTGGCATGGACGAGGCGGTTCGCCTCAACGCGTCTGCGGTGGCAATGTCGATATTTGTGGGCGCCGGCCATGAGCACCAGACTCTGGCCTCACTCGGCAGGCTCGTCGACGAGGCCGCACCAGTTGGCATGCCGGTTCTTGCCGTGACGGCAGTCGGCAAGGAGCTCGAAAAGCGCGACGCGCGCTATCTCTCGCTGGCATGCCGCATTGCAGCCGAGTTTGGGGCGCACATGGTAAAGACATACCACTGCGAGAACTTTGAAAAGGTCGTCGAGTCATGCCCAGTCCCGATAATTGTCGCCGGAGGCCCAAAGGTGCCAGAGCGTGAGGCACTAGAGCTCGTCCACTCGTCGATCAGCGCAGGCGCTGCCGGAGTCGACATGGGCCGCAACATTTGGCAGTCTGAGCGTCCCGTTCCGATGATCCGCGCGGTTCGCAGCATCGTCCATGACAACGCAAGCGTTGATGAGGCGATGGCGACGCTAGAGGCCACCGCGTGAGCCTGGGATTGGGCGCCGGGTGTGGATAACTAAACGACGCGAGTCTGTGCATCTGTCACGTCATGTCCCTGGCCATGTAGCCCATCACAACGTTCACGCTGTGCGCCAGATCCGGCAATGCTTAAGTGAGGGACGCATGCGCGCCCCGTGGGGATGGGCGACAGGACTAGTGGCGTCATGGCAGTGACCGCACTGTGTTACGTTCACTTGAGCGTGGCGCAATGAGCAGCCATGACGATGATGCCGAGCACGTGGCAAAGCTGAGCGCATTCTTTGAGACTGGAAAGCGGCACATGACTGCGACATACAAGCCAGTCCTACTGCGCTGCCTGCTTGACATTGGGCGACACAACAACGGCTCGGCGACCCTGCCTGCCGGCGGCACCTGGATCCGGAATGATGGCGAAAATGTCATAGTCAACCTCAACTTTATCGCCGCACGTTTTGCAAAGTACTATTGGGACATGAGCGTGAGCTTTGATGGCCTCAAGCAGTCCCACCACCATGATGGCTCCACGATTAACACGATCATAATGAAATACGGGGCTGCACGCGTGGATCCAAACCCGCCCACTATTGCCGATCTGGAAACCCTGCAGTATGAAGACCTGCGCCAAGAGGTGATTGAGCTCATGAAAAAGGATGCGCTGCCGAGGCTGCGCGATAACACGCATGGGCTGTACAGGACGTCGACTGTAGATCCGGACGAGATAGTCCTAAAGTCAAGCATTGTGCCGTTCTTTAGGCGCTACCGCGTGATAATCCAGAACGCGCTAAACCACAAGCTTGCATCGCACCTAGAGGTGTGCAACAAGGAGCTCCCAAAGATCGCCACGACTATAGAGGACATGCCCGCAGTGGTGCCGAGGCGCGTTCGGTGGGGAAACGGGCAGGCATGATTGAAGCAGCCGCCATGCTTGCCGCCGGAGACACCATGGCGGGTTTTGGCAGCAGTCATCTTGTGGACTCGACGCTGGCGATCGGCACTAGGGGAGGCCTATTCATACTTGCCATCGTTGTGGGAATAACTGTGCTGATCGTGCGGTGGTCTGTCAAGTATGCGCGTTCTGCCAGTGCAAGGAGGGCTCACATGGATCACATGCGCGGCACGGGCAGGTATTCTGATGTGGGGCGCAGCTCGCCTCGCCGAACCGGCAACCATCAGGCCGACGAGCATATGCGGCGGGCACACGACTTGCACGATCTTGGTCATTGTGACAGGGCACTCGGAGAGATTGATCGCGCAATCGCACTAGAGCCGCGGTCTGCCAACCTGCACCTCGTCAGGGCTTCTGAGCTCCACGAGCTTGGACGCGGCGAGGAGGCACTTGGGGCATTTGGCGAGGCCAGCTCGCTTGACCCTGGCGAGCCCTATGCGTACATGGGAGCAGGTGTCATCATGCATGACCTTGGGCGCTATGACGATGCGCTTGATCTCTTTGAGCGCGCGATCGAGATGGATCCGTCCAATGCCGACTTTCACATGGGCGTGGGACGTGTGCTGCTCACCACCGGCCATTACGAGGATGCCGTCGAGGCATTCGAGCACGCGATTAGCCTGAATCCATCAGATTCCAATGCGCGCACGTGGCACGAGCGCGCGCTAGATGCCATGGACGGCAAGGACAGTGCGCAGTCTGCCTGACGGCGCGGCAGGTGGTGACACTGCCCAGAACGCCCAGGCTGCCAGACAGGGACGTGGCTGCACGCACACCAGCCAGTTCCTGGTGGCCGGTATGCCGATAGCATCTCCGCCGCACCCCGAAGCTAATATAGCGACTCAGTAGCGCGCGCATCCTGTAATGGACAGGTCAGCCAGGCTCTACGCGCGTGCCCTTCGCGCAGTTGCCTCTGGGGTGAACAGCCCCATACGTCACTATGACCCGTACCCGTTTTTCGTCGAGCGCGCGCGCGGAGGGGCGCTCTGGGATGTGGACGGAAAGAGGTATGTCGATCTCTGCTGCGCGTATGGCGCAATGCTGCTAGGCCATCGCAACCCCGCAGTAATGTCAGCAGTATCGCAGCAGCTCCGACGGGGCACGCTCTACTGCGCGCCGACAGAGGCCGAGACCGAGCTGGCAGAGCTAATCTCGCGTGGATACCCGTCGATGCGCAGAGTGAGGCTTGTCAACACGGGCATGGAGGCGACAATGGCTGCCATACGGCTGGCGCGAGGACACACGGGGCGCACAAAGATAGTAAAGTTTGACGGGTGCTATCATGGCGCGCATGACTATGCGCTAGTTCGCGCAGGCTCGGGAGTTGCGCACTATGGACTCGCCGACTCGGCCGGCTCGCTTGCCGCCGCCGCGCGCGAGACGCTCGTTGCGCAGTACAATGATGCCGAGTCCGTCGAGCGTGTCATGGGCGACAATGTGGCAGCAGTTATAGTCGAGCCGGTCATGGCAAACATGGGCCTTGTGCCGCCGGCAAGGGGATTTCTGCGCCGTCTGGCCAGGATTGCGCGCTCGCATGGCGCGCTGCTGATATTTGACGAGACTGTCACGGGATACAGGATGGGTCCGGGCGGCGCACAGGGCCACTATGGCGTGAGGCCAGACATCACGACCCTTGGAAAGGCCCTCGGTGGCGGGTTCCCGATAGCCGCCCTGGGGGGTCGACGCGACATTATGGAGTCGCTTGTGCCCCGCGGCAAGGTGTACCAGGCAAGCACGTTTGCCGGAAACCCCGTGTCCGTGAGTGCGGCCATTGCGGCGATCAGGCAGGCGCGCCGGCTCGGGGCGCGAATGTACTCGCGCCTTGATCGCGCGTGTGCGCGCCTCACATCGGGCATTCATGACTCGGCCGGCTCGCTAGGCGTGCCACACACGATAAACAGGGTATCCTCGATGTTCCAGGTCTTTTTTGGGGACTCTGCAGTCACGGACCGCGCCTCGGCGATGGCCTCTGATCGTGTGCGCTTTTCGAGGCTCGCAGAGCTCTTGCGCGCCAATGGCGTATTTGTGCCGCCCTCGCAGTTTGAGGTCGCGTTTTTGTGCTCGGCACACACTGATGCGGACCTCGCGCGCGTCGCGCGCGCATACGAGGTGTCCATGGCTGGTGTGGCACACTGAGAAAGATTGGCACGCGCGCAAGCCGGCTCTCGATGGCGCAGACACGCTGGGTCGTCGGCCAGCTCGAGGAGGCAAATGCGGGCGAAAAATTTGAGATTAGGACGATTAGCACTCGTGGGGACACTGATGCGAGGCCGCTCTTTGCAATAGACCAAAAGGGAATATTCGAAAAAGAGATCGACGCCAAGGTGGCACTCGGCGAGGTTGACTTTGCCGTGCACAGCATGAAGGACGTGCCCTCGGAGCTCCCTGAAGGCCTGGTCCTTGCGTGCGTGCCGCGCCGCGCGATGCCCGGCGACGTGCTAGTCACCAAGGATGGATTGGGAATTGAATCGCTTCGGCGCGGTGCTGAGGTTGGAACAAGCAGCCTGCGCCGCGCAGTGCAGGTGAGCCGCGCGCGCCCCGACGTGCGCGTGAACCCTGTGCGCGGAAACGTCGACACGCGCGTCTCACTAGTGAGGCGTGGGGAGCTTGATGCCGTGGTCCTCGCGCGCGCCGGATTGGCCCGCCTTGGAATCGAGGCCGATGTCGGGTTTTCCGATCTCGGCCTTGGGTCATTTGTGCCCTCGCCGGGCCAGGGTGCCCTCGCGCTAGTTGCGCGCGCCGATGATGCGCAGACTGTGGCTCTCTTGCGCACAATAGAGGATGCCGGCTCTCGCGCCGAGGCCGACGCCGAGCGCGCCCTCTCTGAAGCAATAGGCTCGGGGTGCAGGTTTCCGGTGGGCGCCCATGCGTCATTCTCAGAAGGCAGCATCACCGTGCGTGCCGTGGCCTTCTCCGTTGACGGCTCTGAGCGCATAGAGGCCGAGTCGACCGGCTCGGCAGCAGATGCCGCAGGCGTTGGCCGGCGGGCCGGCGCGATTCTGCGCGAGCGTGGCGTTGAGCGCCTTGCATTTAATTGGCGGGAAAAGGTCGCCGAGTGGAACTCGAGATGAGCGGCAAGGTATACCTAGTTGGAGCCGGACCCGGCGACCCCGGCCTCCTCACGCTCAGGGTTGCCGAGCTCCTGCGCACGGCCGATGTCATACTCTATGACCGCCTCGTCAGCGACGAGATACTCGCGATGGCCGGCGAGTCGGCCACAAAGGAATACGTCGGGCGCGCGGTGGGCGATGACGCCTCGCACCAGGACTCGACGAACGAGGCCATGGTTCGCCACGCGTCAGGGGGCAGCACGGTCGTGCGCCTCAAGGGCGGCGATCCGAACATCTTTGGGCGTGGCGGGGAGGAGGCCGAGTTTTTGCGCGCGCGCGGAATCGAGTGCGAGCTCGTTCCCGGAATAACGTCGGGCATGGCGTCTGCCACATACGCGGGAATACCGCTGACGCACCGCGGCACGTCCTCCTCTGTCGCGTTTGTGACAGGGCATGAGGATCCCACAAAGGGCACCGATGCCGTCCACTGGAACAAACTTGCTGGCGCTGTGGACACGATCGTGATAATGATGGGACTTGGGCGCATTCGGCAGATATGCGCACGTCTCGTCGAGGGTGGACTGGATCAGGCAACGCCGGTTGCCGTGATACAGGAGGGCACAACACCAAAGCAGGTGACAGTAAAGGGAACGCTAGGTGACATTGCCGACATTGTCTCGCGCGAGGGAATTCGCGCACCCGCAATAATCATCGTTGGCCATGTCGTTGGACTTGCCAAAAGGACCGGGACAAAGTGAGCCTGAACGGCGCCGCAGTTGCCATAACGCGTGCACCCGCTGATGCCGTGGAGTTTTGCGAGCTCGTGCGCTCTAGGGGCGGCGTGCCGCTTGCGCTTCCCACTATACGCCTAGTCGCGCGTGGGGCCGGCGCGGCAGTCGAGTTTCTAGATGCCCTGCGCAAGGACGATCCGGACTATGTGGTGTTTCTAAGCTCGCGTGCGGTCAGCTCGCTCTTTGAGGCCGCACGCGCCGCCTCGATCGGCTCCGAGATGCGCGAGGCCATCATGGGGGCCGGAGTTGTGGCGATCGGCCCCAAGACGCGCGCAGCCGTCGAGGCCGAGCGCATCCGAGTATCGCACGTTCCCTCGGTCCACTCGTCAGTGGGCCTCGGCGAGCTCTTTACGTCCCTGCGCGCCGCCGGCAGGGGCGTGATAATGCCGCGCAGTGCGGCCTCGGGGGACTTTTTGCGCCTCTTGCTCGAAAAGATCGGCATGCGCGTCACCGAGACGCAAATGTACGATGTCGTGCCCGACGGCAAGGGGGGCGACTGGGACGAGTTTGGCCGCCTTGCCGCGCAGGGCCGCATCGCGGCGACCATATTCACGAGCGCCTCGTCGGTTCGCGCGTTCCTTGCGATCACCGAAGTAAAGCCTGCGGCGCCTGTGGCCATAGGCCCTTTCACCTCCATGGAGATGGAAAGGGCAGGCCTGAGCCACGTGACGGCCTCGACGCACACGGTGGCAGGCGCGCTTGATGCTGTGATCGCAGCATTGGCGGATTAGTTGCGCCTATCTTTCCCTATATATTTATAATATTGGGCGCGCAATGTGCCTTGATGGCGACAGAGCCCCTTGAGATGGACTACTCAAAGTACGACTTTAAGGACTCCACTGACATGTACGTGCACCTGAGCAAGAAGGGCCTCTCAAAGGATGTCGTGACTAGCATAAGCAAGATGAAGGACGAGCCGCAGTGGATGCTTGACTTTAGGCTGCGCTCGTATGAGGCATTCATGAAGCGTCCAATGCCCACATGGGGCGCAGACCTGAGCACGATCGACTTTCAGAACATCTACTATTACGCAAAGGCCTCTGACAAGGCCGAGAAGAGCTGGGATGACGTCCCTGATGACATAAAGAACACGTTCAACAAGCTCGGCATACCAGAGGCCGAGAAAAAGTTCCTCGCCGGCGTCGGCGCACAGTACGAGTCTGAAGTCGTCTACCACAGCCTTCGCGACGATCTCGCAAAGCAGGGAGTCCTCTTCCTTGACACGGACACTGCGCTCAAGGAGCAGCCCGAGATACTCAGAAAGTACTTTGGCAAGATCATCCCGCCCGAGGACAACAAGTTTGCCGCGCTAAACAGCGCAGTCTGGAGCGGCGGATCGTTCATCTACATCCCTCCGGGCGTAAAGGTGGACATGCCCCTGCAGGCCTACTTTAGGATAAACGCCGAGAACATTGGCCAGTTTGAGCGCACGCTGATCATCGCCGATGAGGGCGCCGAGGTCCACTATATCGAGGGCTGCACGGCACCGGTATACTCGTCTGAATCGCTCCACTCTGCAGTAGTCGAGCTCGTCGCGCTAAAGGACGCAAAGCTTCGCTACACGACCATACAGAACTGGAGCAGCGACGTGTACAACCTTGTCACAAAGCGCGCGTATGCCTACGAAGGCGCCACAGTCGAGTGGATCGATGGCAACATTGGCAGCAAGATAACGATGAAGTATCCCGGAATATACCTCATGGGCCGCCGCGCGTACGGCGAGACGCTCTCGATAGCGTTTGCCGGCAAGGGCCAGCACCAGGACACGGGGGCAAAGATGGTCCACCTCGCGCCCGAGACGACATCAAAGATAACGTCAAAGTCCGTGAGCCGCCTGGACGGGCGCTCCACATACCGCGGCCTCCTAAAGGTCGCAAAGGGCTCAACGGGCGTAAAGTCGACTGTCCGCTGCGATGCGCTGCTCCTGGACGACACGTCAAAGACTGACACATACCCCTACATGGAGATAGACCAGGAGGACGCGACGATAACACACGAGGCGACAGTCGGCAAGATCGGCGACGAGCAGATATTCTACCTCATGACGCGCGGATTCACCGAGGAGGAGGCGCTCTCGCTCATCGTCAACGGGTTTATGGAGCCGTTCACAAAGGAGCTCCCCATGGAGTATGCCGTCGAGCTCAACCGACTCATAAAGCTCGAGATGGACGGATCGGTGGGCTAGACCATGTCCGCACCATGTGTGGGGGCGATCTGACAAATGTCAAGGCTTGCGCTCTCCACGGTGGATCGCGGACATGTTGACGGGGTCTCCTCGTCTCGCAGCGAGCCTGAATGGCTCGCCTCGCTTCGCCGCGGCGCGCTAGAGTCATACGAGTCGCTCCCGCTAGAGACGTCGGTTCTCTATGAGCACTATACTGACGCAAAGAGGATGAATCCCGAGAGCGTCATGCTCGACACGGCCGCCCCGCAGGGCGTGCCTGAGGCCATCAGGGTGCGCCTCGGCGAGCTGTCGGGGTCGGGAATGGCATACGCCGTGCAGGTCGGCTCGCGAACCGAGGCCATAAGCATTCCTGACTCGCTGGCGTCTGCTGGCGTCAAGGTGATGCCGATAGCTGACGCCGTCTCTGAGAGCCCCGAGCTCCTCAGGTCGGCCCTCGAGTCCGCAGACGCATCAGAGGACCGCTTTACGGCGCTCAACATGGCCGCATTTGACTCTGGCATGTTTGTGCACATTCCTGACGGAGCTGTCCTGGAGGGCTCGATACACCTGGTCTCATGCCTGCCAGAGGGGGGCGCCTCGTCGATATCGCGCAACGTCATCATTGCCGGCAAGTCAAGCCGGTCGTCGATAGTGCAAGAGCTCTACTCTCCTGGCGCAGGCGCCGAGCAGGCCCACATGGAGCTCCTCACGTCGACTGTCGCGCCTGGCGCACGCCTTGACGTGACAACGCTGCAGATGATGGACGAGCGCGCGTTCAACTTTTCGACACGCCGTGCCAGCGTGGAGCAGGACGCCTCGACGAACTGGTACCTTGGCCTGTTTGGCTCATCACTCTCGCGATACCGCATAGACTATGACCTCGTTGGGCAGGGTGCTGCCGTGACTGACTCTGAAGTAGCGTTTGGGAGCGGCGAGCAGTCATTTGACATACAGGCGTGCATAAACCACAACGCGCCATCCACCGAGGGACGCGTCACAGAAAAGTCGATCCTGCGCGACCGCTCGCGCTCGCTGTTCAAGGGAATGATACGAATCCGCGAAAATGCCGCAAAGTCAAACTCGTACCTCTCGGGCCGCTCAATACTCCTTGATCCGGACGCAAAGTCCGATTCCATACCTGGACTGGAGATAGCGACCAATGACGTAAAGGCCACGCACTCGGCGTCTGTGGCACAGATAGACGAGGAGCAGCTGTTCTACCTGCAGGCGAGGTGCATGAGCCGTGCTGCCGCTGAGAGGATCATAGTGGAGGGGTTCCTTGAGCCGCTCTCGCGAAAGATGTCCTATGAGGTTCGCGCGTGGATAGCCTCGCTAGTGGAGTCAAAGTGGGACGGGCGCGCGCTAAAGATAAACAGTGATGAGGAGCTGCGCAAGTTTATCGAAGTCGAGGAGACGCGATATAACGAGAACGCCGAGATAGAGCAGCACTACAAGTACAGGTGACTGCGGGGTGGCGACGTGGACCAGGGCATGCGGGATTGACGAGGCGGCTGACGGCGAGGTTTGCGCAGTAAAGTGTGGCGGCAAGAGCCTGATTATACTTCGCGAGGGGGAGCGTGTGTACGCGTCTGATGGCATATGCACGCACGCAGACGCAGACCTCTCGACGGGGTTCGTCGCCCCGGGAGCCGGCCAGCACGGCAGTCCCGGCGTGCGCTGCCCGCTGCACCTCTCTGTCTTTGACATGGAGACGGGAATACCGCTAAACCCGCCAGCCGAGAGCCCACTAGGCGTGTATCCGGCAAGAATAGACGGGAATGCCGTCTACGTCGAGGTGTAGCATGCAGTCCGCACAGGCGACACTTGACGTGCGCGGCGACTTTCCGATACTGTCTAGGACAGTGCGCGGCGGCAAGCAGCTAGTCTATCTTGACAACGCCTCGACGAGCCAAAAGCCACAGCAGGTGATCGACGCGATACGCACATACTATGAGAACGGCAACGCCAACATCCACAGGGCAGTGTACGAGCTTGCCGAGGAGGCCACTGCTGACTATGAGGGCGTGCGCGACACTGTGGCTAGGTTCATAGGCGCATCTGACCGGCGCGAGATAGTCTTTGTGCGCGGGACGACTGAGGCGATCAACCTCGTTGCGTACTCGTGGGGCCGCCGCAACATTGGCGCCGGCGACATTATAGTGACGACCGAGTACGAGCACCACAGCAATATCGTGCCCTGGCAGATCCTGGCCAAGGAGCGCGGGGCGCGCCTAGAGTACATCAACATTGATGACAATGGCGAGCTGGTTCTTGCGGATCTCGAGCGCCACCTAGCCACGGGGCGCGTAAAGCTTGTCACGTTCAGCCTAATGTCCAACGTGCTCGGGACAGTCTCAGACTCAACTGCAATTGTCAGGATGTGCCGTGCGGCCGGCGTGCGCACGCTCATTGACGGCGCGCAGGCCGTGCCCCACATGGGCGTCAACGTTGATGCGCTTGGATGCGACTTTTTCGCGTTCTCTGGCCACAAGATGCTTGCGCCGACCGGAATTGGGGTTTTGTGGGCACGTCGCGAAACGCTCGAGTCGATGGATCCGTTTCATGGCGGGGGAGACATGATACGGGAGGTTCATCGGCAAGAGACAACGTGGAATGACGTGCCCTACAAGTTTGAGGCCGGCACGCCGGGCATTGCCGGCGTGATTGGGCTTGGCACGGCGATCAAGTACCTTGAGGGAATTGGAATGGAGCGTGTCCACGAGCACGGTGCGACCCTTACCAAATATGCGATGCGCGCGCTGACAGAAATACGCGGACTGCGCGTGTATGGGACGCCTGACCTCTCAAAGCACGGCAGCGTGATATCCTTCAACTTTCACGACGTGCATCCGCACGATGTGGCGCAAATTGTTGACGGTGACGGAATTGCGATGCGCTCAGGACACCACTGCGCCCAGGTTCTCATGGAAAAGCTAGGGATTGCGGCAACATCGCGCGCAAGCTTTTACGTGTACAACACAAAGGAGGACATTGATGCGCTAGTCACCTCACTTCACAAGGTTGCGAGGACGTTCAAGGTTGAGTAGCACGGACATCTACCATGAGATGATAATCGACTATTCGCGCAATCCGCTCAATTTTGGACAGATCGACAGCCCTGACGTGACGCATCATGACTCCAACCCACTCTGTGGCGACAGCCTTGACATGGACCTAAAGTTCGCCGACGGCAAGCTGTCGGACATAAAGTTCCGTGGCCAGGGGTGCGCGATCTGCATGGCATGCACGTCGGTCCTAACCGAGCTCGCCAAGGGAAAGAGCATAGATGACATCCGCGCCATCCAAAAGGGCGAGCTCCTCTCCGAGCTGGGCCTTGAGCACCTCCAGGCGGTCCGCATAAAGTGCGCGCTCCTCTCCCTCAAGATACTAAAGTTCGCGCTCTACAAGCACATCGCCTCTGATCACCCTGACGGCAGCGCCGAGTCCCTCAAGGAAGAGGCCGCAGGGCTCTACTAGGCGCCTGCCCCGCAGGCCCTGCCTGGGGCTCGTGTTCTCCATGCCCTGGCATCGGCTCTGAGCGAGGCGACCTGCCCCGTGGCCTGGGGGTGTCGGCGGCCATCTGCGAGAACCCCTGCGCTGGGCTCTCGCGGCACCGGCCATGTGGCCAGGGCAATGCTGCGTTTATGCCCGGCGCGCCATTGGGATCCGGCCTGCGATCATGTGCACACTCGCTCCCCGATCCGGCCACCGGCGGTTAACTTTCTTTACACACATGTCAACACATGGTTATCATGGCCACTTAACCGAATGTGCGCTGTTCAGACAAGTGATGGGGAGACTTGTCAGCCTGGCAACTAGGCTTGAGAAAAAAAAGGCGGACGCTAGCACAATGCTCCGCAAGACTAGGCGCGAGCTCAAAAAGGAGCATGACGCGCTACGTCGATCATCGTCTGGACTGCAGGCCATAGAGCGTGGCATACAGGGCGCTCACGACACGCTCGTTGACGTCTCGTCATCACTCTCACAGGGCATAGAGCGCCAAAACAGCATAAACCGCCTGATCGAGGCTGCCGGTGAACGACTTGAGCGCGAGCGTCAGGCGCGCAGTGATGCCCAGCGCGAGGCCGACGAGGCGACAAATGAGGACAGGCGCCGCTCGGCACTGTGGCGCGTCAACTCGATATCTGACACGATCGCACAGCTAGAGCGCGAGATACGACTTCGCAAAAAGACGGTCAAAAAGACGATGGCCGAGATCGCCTCCATTACATCCGAAAAGGCAAAGCTCTCCTCACGCATACGCAAAAAGCGCCAGGCTCGCCCCTCGCTTGCGCGCCAGGTCTCCGTTGGCAAAAAGAGGTCAAGTGCGCTCTCAAAGAGGCTAGGCGCCAAGTCACGCCAGAAAGAGTCAGCATCGCGCACACTGGCAAAGATTAGGTCCAGGATGGCCGAGTCTGCCAAGAGGCGAAGGCGCACAACGACAAAGAAAAGGTCGACGGGGCGCAAGGCCCCAAAGAGGGCAACAGGCGCGCGTGCGGCAAGGCCGTCACAGTCAGGGGCCGCTCGGTCCAGAAAGGCGCCGCGCAGGACGACAAGAAAGGCCACAGGCTTGCGTGCGGCAAGGCCGTCACAGTCAGGTGCCGCTAGGTCAAAAAAGGCCTCGCGCAGGCCGGCAAGAAAGGCCACGGGCTCGCGTGCGGCAAGGCCGTCGCAGTCAGGTGCCGCTAGGTCAAGAAAGGCCGCTAGCAAGCCTGCGACAAGGCGTGTGGTGGCCAGGGTGCCTGCGCGCAGGGCTCAGGGAAAGCAGCGGCGTTCGGTGACGACCGGCCGGCGCCAGGTGGCCACCCGCGCAGGTTCGCGCAAGGCAGCCGTGCGCAAGGCACCACGCAAGGCGCGCCGCCGCTAGTGCGCGTGCGCCGCGATGGTTTTAATTGGCCCGACTTTGCCGGTGTGCCCGTGTTTGAGTACTATACGGTGAGCAGCGCCAATGCGGCGATTCCGGAAGTGAGCAAAAAGTACGAGCATATCGTAAAGTGCCGCACAGCCGTAATGCGCGCAGAGCAGGGGGTCCAGATGGCGCTCGCCTCGGACTCTGGGCTCGAGGAGTACATGGTTCGCAAGCAGGGGCTAAACTCTGCGCTCGCCGCGTTTTACACGGCCATCGCGGATCTTGAAGACACGGGCATTGCGATCAAGGGTATTGATGACGGCCTGATTGACTTTCCATCGCGCAGGTTTGATGCCGATGTCTGGCTCTGCTGGAAGTATGGCGAGGAGGAGGTAAAGTTCTGGCATGAAAAGGACTCGGGCTTTGGGAACCGAAAGCCGCTCGCGGTGAGCGACGAGTCACTGGTATGACGGTGTCAGTATGGCTTCGCGCAGTGCGCGCGCGCTTTATGGCCGCCTCGGCAGTTGCCGTTGCTGCAGGGCTCGCCGCTAGCTGGCATGGCGGCCATGCAATCGGCGTGGCAGACGCAATACTCACACTGGCCGGAGTCCTTGCGCTTCACGCAAGTGTTGACCTCCTCAATGACTATTGGGATCACAGGCGTGGGATCGATGCGCACACGACGAGGACGCCGTTTAGCGGTGGGACCGGCGTTATCGCCGACGGTGCCCTCTCGCCGCAGGCCGTGCGGGCAGCCGGCCTGCTCATGATGGGCCTTGGCGTGGCCGCCGGCGCGTACTTTGTGCTCATGCACGGGCTGCCGATCGCGCTCATACTGGCGTTTGCCGTGGCATCCGTGTACTTTTACTCCACAAGGGTCGTCGATAGTGGCCTGGCCGAGGCCTTTGTCGCCGCAAAGGGGGCGCTCATAGTGGTCGGCACCGCATACATACAGACTGGCGCACTTGGCGAGACCGCAGCGGCCGCAGGCGTGTGCGTGGGGATACTCTCGTCGATCGTCCTGCTCGTCACGTCGTTTCCTGACCATGATGCTGACCGCCTCGGCGGAAGGCGAACCCTTGTCGTGGCCATTGGGCGCACTGCGGCCGCGTCGGTCTTTTGGGTGTTTGTCGCCGCCTTTGGCGCTGCGCTTGTCGTCTCGATCTCACTTGGCGCGCTTCCGCCCGAGTGCGCAATCTCGCTTGCCGCCCTGCCGTTGGCGCTCTCTGCGGGCAGGATGCTGCGGCGCCACCACTCTGATGCCGCGCGCCTTGTGCCGGCCATGCAAAGGACCGTGCTCTTTGGGCGCATCGCCGGAGCGCTAGTCGTTGTGGGCCTGGTCATATAGGCGGCCTGGCACTATGTGCCGGGCGCACGGGCCGCACTGCATTGCCCGCACAGCCTCCTCTTAAAGAACAGCATCCTTCTTGATGACTTTGTGCATATGGGGCATATTGTCCTCTTGCACTCCTTGCACTCAAACCCGCATGACCAAAACATGCGACGCGCATGTGTGAGGTTGCCGCACGTGTTGCAGACCTGGCCCGCGCCGCCCTCGATGCCCCTTGAGCAGTCCACACACTTGATTCCACTGTCAATGAACATTGTCGATTTTGTGTTGTCCATGACGCGCCTGGTTATCTCGCGGTCGAGTATGCCGATCTTGACGTCATAGTCGGCAATTACGACCTGCTTTATGTCCGCAATGCGCACGCTCTTGCGGCCGGGGACGCAGAGTTTTTCATACCTTACGTTATTCTTGCCCTTGTACCTTATCGTCTCTGTATATGTGTCAATCACCATGTCCTCTGCAATCCTGACGAGCTCCTGCCGCGAGATGCTAAAATGGTCCAGGAGGCTGTCTGTGCCGCGCAGAAAGTCCTTTCCTGACACTATCTCATCAAAGTCAACAAGCGGTGCCGCGTTGACAAAGTCGTATTTTGCGCTGTCGCGCATCCTCTTGCCGGCACCGTCAATCATGATGATCTGGCCATGCTCTTTTAGGTCCTTTAGCAGGTACGTCGTCGTCTCAAATTTTTCCTCAATGTCGTATTTTACCCTGTATGCGGGCTCGGCGTTCCATGACAGTGCCTTTATCTTTACTATACTCACGAGCTAAAGTTCGTGTGACCTTCCACGACCTTCCTGTTCAGGTATGCGTAGATGTTCAGGTTGAACCGCTTGGTCCTGAGGTACTCGCCGACCGCGATCCTCAGCTCGTCCAGGGTTCGTGGTTGCCCCGGGACCCTGACGTCCCTCTTGAGTATGCGCCACGTCCCCTCGATGGCGCTTAGCTGCGGGGATCCCACCGGCAGCTCGATGAGCTTGATCTCGCCGTTGGCGCGCAGCAGGTCCTTGACCGCCCCCGCGCGGTGCTGGGGAGCCCTGTCGACGATGACGGCGATCTTGCCGAACTTCCCGTGCAGCTCCGCAAGGTACTGCGCGAACGTGTCCGCGTTGAACTTGTCGCGCGTCCGGAACGCCTGCCGCCCGTCCTCGGCGATCGCCCCGTACACGACGATCCGCTCGTGGCTCCCGGTGTACGGCTCGTAGACGGGCACCGTGCGCGGCGTCCAGTGCGTCGCCATGCCCCCGGCGTCGTTCACGATGATCGACTCGTCCTGCACCAGCATCGTGTATCCCGCGCGCGCCAGGCGTGGCGCCGCCCCCGCAAGGCGCCGCTGCCAGCTGCGGACGGCGGACGCGCTCGCCCTGTTGACGTGGGCCTTTCGCGGCCTCTTGCGCGAGAGGCCGAACTCGCGCATGAGCCTCCTCACGCTGGCTATGTGGAACAGTGTCCCCGCCGCCCCGGCGATCCTGTCGCGGACCGCGGCCGGGGTCGTGGGGGATCCCGACGCGTCGGCGAGGATCCCGTCGAGCGCCGTTCGCGGCACGGCCAGCGGCCTCCCGGAGCGCGGGAGGTCGCGGAGGGCTGGAAGCCCGCCCTCCCGGTACCGCGCGACCCACTTGCCGACCCACCCCGGGCACCGCATCAGCGTGTCCGCCGTGTCCTCGTGCGTCATGCCCATGTTGACCACGCAGTGCACGGCGAGAATCCTGTCCCTCACGTGCCCGCTCTTCTCGCTGTGGTGCGCGTCCCTCAGCTCCTCCCGCTTCCGGTCGTCCATGCCCTGGCGCGGGAGGGGGCGATCAATATAGCTGCGGGGTCGGGGAAACTTGATCATCTATACGAACTTTAGCTCGTGAGTATAGATCAGCTGTCCTGTTGGGGCTGCTCCTGTACGTCTCAAAGCTCTCTGTCACTCGCCTTTGCATGGCGGCATGATCCACCTGATACCCGTATATGACTGGCACCATCTTGTCGACGCTTTCGTAAATGTTGATTCCGGCGCCATGCGCCAGCTTGCGGAGCTCGTGCCAGTCGACAAGCTCTATTGGAATGCTCTTGGAGAGCTCCCTGGCATGCTCCACGGCCTCGTCTGAAAACTTCCCTGTTGTGACGACAACTCCCTTTGTTCCATGAAACCATATTGTTGCCGAGTGGAGCTTTTGTATTATCGGCCTGCCAACAGTGCCGCCGGGCTGGTGCTTGCACTCTATGACTATGTGCCCGTCTGGCGTGTCTATACCAATGTCCCTGCCCTTGTCCTGCGTGGTGTATGTCTGAACGTCGCCCCACTCTAGCCTCTTGAATATCCTGGCGCACAGATCCTGGAACCCAAATCCGTCTAGCTCGCTAGTGTATACCGTGTCCAATTCCAACCACCCGTCTCTGGGGCCAAACCCTGGCAGGCGTTCGCGAACCATGGCGCGCGGGCCTGTAATCTGTGGGTTCCATGACTTGTTCGTCGGCCTTTGCCCATCCCATAATATAACCATACCCGGATTGGCAAAGCTGCAGCGCAGGGTTCTGACCTGGCTCGCGTGAACGTCTAGACGCTGTGGGATTGCCCCCGCTTGCGGGCCGGCAGTGGCGCCAATCCGCATATCTATAAATAGCAAAATTGGCCATGTGCGGGACGTGCCGGTGGATCCAGTGTGTGGAATAGAGCTAGACGAGGAGATTGCGCTTGTTCACGAGCATAATGGCACAAAGTACTATTTCTGCTGCAACGGGTGCATGAAGATCTTTGCAAAAAAGCCGCGCAAGTGGTCAAAGAGGGCCTAGAGCGGAAACCTGCCGCACATCCTGCAAAACCTCGCGTCATTGGCGCTCACGTCCGAATGGCAGTCAGGGCACTCTGGTGCGCCATCAGGCGCACGCGCAGGCGCGTCATGGAACCTCCTGCGGACCTCGTAATAGTGGAGCGACTCCTTGTCCCTTATGCGCACCCCGTCGTCCTCGAGTATGCGTCGTGCCCTCTCGGCAAACGTGCCATCAGACATTGCCCTGTCCAGAAACCCGCCTAGGCCGTCGAGTCCGGCTCCGCGTGACATTGGCACCTTTTGGCGCCAGGCGATCTCGTGGGGAACGTCACGCTCAAAGGCCTTTCGCAGTATCCACTTGCCCACACGCGCATCGCCCTCACCGTGGACGAGCATCTCCTCGGGAACGGTGCGCGACACCTCGACTACGGCCCTGTCGAGGTACGGCGAGGCCATCTTTATGCCCATGGCCTCGGCCATCCTCATTGAGGGAAAGTGCATTATTCGCTGCAGCCTCTTGAGGCGCTCGCGGAGCTGTGCGCGCGGCGCCCTTGCGAGAAAAGAGTACCCCGCAAAGAGCTCGTCGGCCCCGTCACCCGTTATCACCAGCCCTGCGCCAGAGCGGCGCGCGGCGCGCAGGGCAATGCAGATGACTGCCGCACTGCGTATCTCCATGGGGCTGTACGTGCCGAGGACCCTTGTGGCCTCCTCAACTGCGTCGAGGGCCTCAGAAGTGCTGGCATTGACAACCTCGTGCTCGAGGCCGGCACGGCGGGCCATTGCCTGGCCGTACGCCCCGTCTGGTGACTCAAAGTCTCCGGCGATGACGCTCATGGTCCTCGTCGACTCTGAGCCTGCGCGCAGCGCGGCGATGATCGAGCTGTCCAGGCCGCCAGAGAGCGCGATCGTGCCGGGCCCGCACGACTCGACTGCCGCACCCACTGCGGCCCGTACGGCCGTGGTGAGCTCGTCCACCCTGTCCTGCCCCGTGTGCGCTTTCATGGAATGGCGCCATACACGCTGATAACTTTAAATGCTTTCATGCGTGGCACGCGTGACGTGCTCCTTCCTGCAGAGATTGAGTCAAAGACGCTCATTCCTGCCCTTCGTGCGATCCTAGCGCAAAAGCTGTCAAGGGATCACAAGATCCGCGAGGACGAGATCTCAAAGATGCTCGGCGTCACGCAGGCCGCCGTGAGCAACTATATCCGTGGCGTGCGCGGGGACAAGCGCCTCATAGACAAGCTTCTCGCCGAGGATCGCGTGTCTGAGATGCTCACAGAGCTGAGCGAAAAGCTCGCCTCTGACAAGGCGTACACGCCTTCAAGCCTCTCGATGTTTATAGGAATGTGCAACTATGTGCGCTCTAGCCTTCTCATATGCGAGATACACCACAAGCTAGAGTCAAACATTGACGAAAAGATATGCAAAGAGTGCGAAAGCATGCTCCTAAAGGCTAGCGACACGTAGGCCCTAGGCGAAGTGATCTAGAGGTATGTTCTGATAGTCGCCGTTTGGCAGCACGCGCTTTATGACTATTGGGAGAACCCTGCCCTCGAGCTCCTTCATCGCTATGTCAAGTGACGTGTGGGCTGTGCTAGGTATGTCTATGAACGGTGGTGCGCCAAGTGAGAGCTGCAGGGCGCGCGCGCCGATAATTCGGGCCTTTTCAAACCTCGTCAGCGTGGGCGGGCCTACGCTCACCTTGGACTTTTCAACGGGTATCTCGACGGGAACGTGAACCTCGTCGACCTCGATAATCTCGCGGCTCATCATCTCGCTGACGCGCTTTTCGACCTCGGCGCGCTGCTCGTCGCTGAGGTTCTCTCCGGCTGCCTTGCGATACGCCTCTATGGCCTTTGCGAGGCCAGCGTCCTCGACGTGCTCGAGCTCGTCCTCCTCGGCCTCTGCACCCACACTAGGGTCAAGCTCCGGCGCGGTTTGACTGGACAATCAGACGCAACGCCAAAAAACGGTTATATATCCCATTCTAATTACTTGCCCGTGTGGCACTCTGCATGGGCGCCCATGGCCCAAATTCGACCCCCCGCGAGGCGTGCCTGCGCTGAGCGCCGCGCCTTCTGCTGTGCGCCTGAGCCTAGAGTCCTCCTCTGGGGTGCGCATACGCTGCGAGCTAAAGAGGCACCTCTCGCCGGCCACCGTTGGCCTGATCGCCCGCTCGCTGCCTCTATCGGGCAACATGCACCGCCTGGGCTCCTCGATCGTCTACCTTGAGACGGGCCTACAGTCCGGCGTGGAGCGCCCGAGGGGGACATTTAGGCGTGGGGACATTGCGTTCTATCCGCAGGCCGGAAGCATCTGCTTTGTGGACTCGGATGTCACGCCCTCACAGGAGATGTCGCCGCTGGGCAGGATGGCCGACTATGCAGGCGAGCTGGGCTCGCTTGCCGCCGGTGACGTGCTCACGCTGCTCACCGCCGTATAGATTCGGTGGCCGCTGTTCCCGCCGGCTATTCTGAGCTTGCCTGCCTTGGCGGCATTGGCCAGGTATGCGTTTGCCGCAGACGCCTTTACGCCTGCCTGCCTGGCAAGCTCGAGAACCGTTATGGCCTTTGCGCCCCTGACTATCTTGTCGGCCTGTGCCTCGGGCAGTATGACTGATATCTCTGCCCTGGAGGACGTGGCCTCCTTGTCCTTGCCGGACTTTTTGCCCTTTTTGCCTGACACCTTTGCCGAGTCGCCAGTCTGCGCCTTCTCCTGCTGTGCCGATGACTTTTTCTTGGCTCCGCCCATGCGCGCCCTGCGCAGGATCTCCCCTTATAAACGGTAATTCAGCCATGATTCCATCTATAAATATGGCTACCCGTGCGGCGCCTCCCATGGGAGTTGTGTCAAAGGGGGCGCGCTGCGACGTCGACGGGTGCGACGACGAGGGATCGCGATCCATCAACACAAAGAGGGTCGAGGAGGCCGGCCTGCGCCTGGCTGCGCCAGGCAAAAAGGCAGTCCTGTGCAAGACCCACTACAAGGAGTGGAAAAAGGAGACAAAGGACGACCGCGCCCTAGAGCGCGCAAGGTACGACAAGTTCTAGGATCGGCTGCCGTGCGGCATGTTGCGCTTGGGGCGGTACGACTCGTCTAGAATGTCATAATACCTGTCGTCTCCGGAAAAATAGTCGTCACTTAGCTTTGAGTACAGCTCGCCTAGCCTGTCATAGATGCGGCGCGGCTTGCGCGACTTTTGCGTTGCCATGACATAGAGCGCAAGTATGGGAAACGCTATCGTCGAGTCGGCATACACGGTTGCCATTCCGCGGTTTGCGTCATGGACCTTTCCCCAGCTCTTGCCCTCCTGCAGTGTGGCCCCAGAGAGGCCCCCCGTGTCAGGCCTCGCGTCAGTCACCTGTATGATATAGTCCTGCCCGCCGTCCCCGCGCCGGAGAATCTGGTCGAGGAGCGGGCCGGTCTGCTGTGCGGTGTTCTTTGGGACCCCGCCGCCAAGCTCCACAATGCCGGACTTGTCCGAATCATACACGATTGCGGCCTGCTCTATTATCTCGCGCACAATGTCGAGATTGTACTCTTTTCCTCGCAGCCTGTGAACCGCAAGGTTGAGCGCAAGCGACGAGTCCTTTAGCGTGGACACGTATAGAGGCACGCCGTGCTTGTGCGCGGCCACCACAAAGCTCTTGTCCGGATGAGGCGCAAACTCTGAGCTCACCCTTCCGATCTCATTGCAAAACTCTGCAGTGGTGAACGGCGCGTCAGTAAACTTGTCGCGAAACATCTTTTGGATTATCTGGTCCTGGGACTCTAGCGTCTCGTAGAACTTTATGAAAACGTCACGTATGCGCACAATCTCCCTGTCATAGAGAACCATGTCATCAACGTCGGCGTGGCCCTGGCGCACGGGCAGGTTCCACGCAAAGTGCTCCTCATGGTACACGTTTGCGCCGGTGGTCACTATCCAGTCCACAAACCCGCGCTCGATTAGCGACTTTATGATCCCGCCATGGCCAACGGGGGACATTGCGCCAGACATCGTGAGGCATATTGTTGCGCCCTCGCGGATCATCTCGCCCCATATGTGGGCAGCACGCCCGAGCTGCCTTGCGTTGTAGCCGCTCTGCGCAAAGGCCTCAACGAGCCCCGCTATTCCGGTCTCCGGACCAATGTCCATGTGGGGTATGTCCACGCCGTCAAATCCGTGGCGATCCATGACGCGAGCCACCTGTGTGGCTAAATAACCCTATGGCGCAAGCGTGTCCGGTCGGCGCCTCAGCGCGTGTTTTGCGAGAGGACGACCCGCGGCTCCTTCCCACTCACATGGATCTCGGCTGCGTTTATGCGCGCCTTGCACACCTTTACCCTCCCGCCAGACTCGTTAAAGGTGATCTGCCTGTCGATGAGCGCAATCTCCTCGAGCTCTGATATCTTCTTGTATACGGTGCTGAGGGGTATGCGCAGGCGTGAGGCGAGCTCTGGGGCGGTTCTTCCGGCCTTTACGGTCGCAAAGAGTATCGCGCGAGACTCGACGTTGGTCAGTGCGGCTATGACCTTTTGCGTCACGTCATACTTTTTGAGCTGCAGCAGGCTTGGGCGGCGCTTTGCCATTGTTTTCATTTGGGCAGCGTGGAATTATTTAAACTATAACCGAAATCCACAATCCTGCACACGAGCGCTACCCGCGTGGTGCCCGCATGTGGACGTCATGGCCATATCGGCGCCAGAATGCCCCAAAGATGGCCGGAAGCGCCACCCAGTATGCGGTCACGGCGATCGCAGATGTTGCCCTAAACGCGTCAATCGATGACTGGGACGACATTGCCGTGTCCGGGCTAGACGGCATCAGCACAACTGCCGTGATCACAATTGTGACCCATGCGGCGGCAAACGGGGCCTTTTTTATGCCGCTTGCGCCGACAGATGCCCGATGGAGGCATATGGCCGAGATGCCCGAGATCAGCACGATGGTCACATGGAGCGCAATTCGCATGTCAAGCGTTGCGGGATCCCCGTCGCCGGGAAGGCCGGGGGGGTACTTTGCAATGGGAACAATATAGAGCGCCAGCCACATTGCGCCGGCTAGCGCAAACTCTTTTGTGCGGTTCGTCGCGCCCGGCACGTGCCTTCCGTAGAGCAGGTAGACGAGGCCATACATGGCCGCAAATGCGCACCCGAGCACAACTGACGCGAGCAGCGCGCCGCCGCCCTGCCATCCCCTGTACTCGGCGTATCCTGCCCAGAACGCGTCCTCGTTGGGCACGCCGGCGCGCGCGATTCCCTGCGCCTCGAGCATGACTGCGCCCTCGAGGTAGGGGCCGGCCAGGATTGAGCTAGTCGAGCCAAATACCAGGCCTGCCATGGCTCCGGATGCGAGCACTATGGCGATAAACCTCGCAGAGCGCATGATGTGCTAGTGGCACGGGAACCCTGCGGCGTGCCTCACGTCGTGGGAGAGCTCGTGGAGGTACATTGTGTCAAAGGCCTGCGAGCCCTCTACGACGCTGAGGATGTGACCCTGGTCAAATCCCATGGCAAACACGCCTAGGACAAAGACTGCGGCGAGCGCGATTAGTGCCGATCGGGCTATCCGTGCCGGTACTGCGATCTGCGCCTGCGTCAATGCACGCACGCTCCCTGCCGTTGATTTAAGTATTTTGCGCCCTTCCGGGCACCCATGGCGGGGCAATACATTATAACGCCTAGATCGGCCATGGCGCACCATGAGGCGCACATTTGTGATCGCCGGGGTCGTGGCTGCGGCGATAGTCGTGGCATACTCGGCCGTGGCGATGGGGGGGACAGGCACGCCTGCGCCAGCACCGGCCTATGCGATCATGGAGCTCGGCGATCCTGACGCGCCGATCACGATAGAGGAGTGGGGCGACTATCAGTGCACGAACTGCCAGATGTTCCACGGGTCGTCCCTTGAGATCATAAAGCGCGACTATGTCGAGACGGGCAGGGCAAAGCTCGTCTTTATGGACTTTCCACTCAATGGCCCGGACTCGCTCATGGCCGCCTCGGCGTCGCATTGTGCCGGAGAGCAGGGGATGTTCTGGGAGTACCATGACGCGCTATATGAGAACTGGGGCGGCGAGCGAACCGGCTGGATAACGCCGTCGTCGCTCAAGCGCTTTGCCGATGACGCGGGACTTGACGCCGGGGCATTTGGCGAGTGTGTTGACTCGTCGCGCCATGACTCGCGCGTGATGGAGATCTATGAGCACGGCCAGTCAAAGGGGATTAACGCGACCCCAACGTTCCTGATATCAAACGGGGACAAGGTGTTCAAGATACGCGGCAACCAGCCACTTGACGTGTTCCTGCGCGTCTTTGACGAGCTATGACCGTGGGCAGGGCTGTGCCCTGCCATATGGCACGCGTTGGCGGGCATGGTGGTGCATGACATGGCAAAGATCGCCATCACAAAGCACGACTCTGTAAAGATGTACAAGATACGCAAGACACTAGACGAGCTGTCACGCAAGTCAGGCCACGGCACGGAACTCATAACGGTCTACATACCAAAGGGCAAGCAGCTCCATGAGGTGATCAATGGCCTGCGCGAGGAGCAGGGAACGGCGTCAAACATAAAGTCCGATGTAACGCGAACGCACGTTGTCGACTCGCTCGGCAAGGTCATACAGCGCCTTCGCCTGTACAAGAGGACACCCGAACGCGGCCTTGTGATCTTTTGCGGCGCGCTTCCGCCAGAAGGGGGCGGCCCGCTCGGCAGCGAGACCGTGCAGGCATACGAGATCGATCCCCCAAAGGACCTAAAGACATACCTGTACAGGTGCGATGACCACTTTCACGTGGACCTGCTAAAGGACATGCTAAAGGACGAAAACCTCATAGGGTTTCTCGCAATAGACGCAAAGGACGCCGGCTGGGGGCTCCTTCATGGTGACCGCCTTGATGTCCTCTCCGAGACGGGCTCCGGCGTGGCCGGCAAGCACAGGCAGGGGGGCCAGTCCGCCAAGAGGTTCCAAAAGCTGCGCGAGCAGGAGCTCACGCACTATTTCAACAGAGTTGCCGAGACGACGCGCGAGTACTTTATCGACATTTACAAGATTAGGGGCCTGGTAGTGTCAGGTCCGGGCCCGACAAAGGAGGAGTTTGTCAACGGGGGGTATCTCGAGTATCGCCTCCAGGACATGGTTCTCTCCACGCTTGACACGTCGTATGCGGGTGCCGAGGGCGTGCGAGAGGCCTTTGCGAGATCCAGTGACGTGCTCGCCGACTTTAGGATGGTCGAGGAAAAGACCGCAGTCGCTGCGCTGTTTAGGGAGATAAACTCGCACTCTGGCAAGGGCGCCTATGGCCTCGACGAGGTTCTCGGGCTCTTGCGCGACAATATCGTCGAGACGCTCCTTGTGACTGACACGATTGACATGCACCGCATTGCCTCCAGGTGCCGCAAGTGCGGCGTGGAGGCCGAGGAGCACGTGCGCATGGCCGAAGTCATTCCGCGCAAGTCTGCGCTCATCTCGGCAGGCTGCGCGTCATGCTCGTCATCTGACATGGAGGTCCACTCGCAGGATATCGTGGACTATGCGTCACTTGTGGCATCAAAGGTGGGATCGCGCGTGGAGGTGATCTCGGGGAGCGCCGAGCATGGCGCAATGCTCTCTAGCCTTGGGGGAGTTGGGGCGATCCTGCGCTACAACCCTGGCCACTCTGGACGCTAGGCACTGCGTGCGCGCGCTGCGAGCTCGGCAAGCTCGGCGTCTTCGGGTATGCGGCGCTTTGTCCATCCTGCCTTCCTGTCGGCCTTGCGGGGAATGACGTGCACGTGCACGTGCGGGACTATCTGCATGGCCTCCCTGCCGTTGTTCTGCGCGATATTGAACGCCACGCCGTCCGTGGCCGCCATCATTGTCCTCGCCACGCCGGGAACTGTGGCAAAGAGGGCCGCGACGTCATCGGGCCGCATGTCCGTTATCCTCTCGTGGTGCTCCCTTGGCACGACTAGCGTGTGGCCCTCGTCTATGGGGTACTTGTCAAGGAACGCGACGTGGCGCTCGTCCTCGTATACCATGTGCGCGGGGCGCCTTTTGGCCACAATGTCGCAAAATATGCACTCCACGCGCGCAGTGCCTGCCGACCCGCCTATTATCAGTGGCGATCGGGTGGGCGCGGCACTGCGCACGGCGGGGATGGCGGCTGCGGATCATGGGCGGGTCACGCGACCCTGGGCAGGCGCGCTAGGATGTGGCGCGCGGGCTGTACACGACTGCTGGCGTGCCGCCCGTGTCGGTCCGGGATTTGTGCTCTAGGACAAACGCCGTGGCCGACTCGAGCTCAAGCGAGTCGCCGAACGGGCCGTCCGTGGAGTCGGCCACGCCGGTCGCCGCTGCCCCCATGACTGTCCACTCGGAGGCCTCCACAGTGCCGCTCACCGGCTCGGCGAAGGTGACCCCAACAGCTCCGTCCCCGAGCGTGCGCGCCGTAAACGTTGGCAGCACGGTGTCGATGAACGCGCCGCCTGACGTGGGGTGTGCCGCGCGCACGGGGTTACCGCCGACGTCTGCCGCGCTGACGAGGAACGCAAACTCGCCCTGCGCGGCGTCCGTCGCCGGCACCGCGTATGCGTGCGTCCAGGACAGCCTGGCTATGCCCGGCGACGTCATGCCAAAGCTCCTCTCGCCGATGAGTATCGTGGGGTCGGTCGTGCCGGCGCCCTCGCTCAGCGTCGCCGTGACTGTGACCGTGTCCCCTGCCCGCGCGTACGTGCGCGCTGGCGCGTCGGCCTCACCGGGGCGCGATACGGTCACTGCCAGGTCTGTCACGCGCGGCGGCAGGCCGTCGGCGGCGGCCTCTGCTGGCGCGTCGGCCAGGAGGTTGGGCGCCGTCGCCCAGTCCCGCACGCGCGCCGCATCGTCGGCGTCCCGCGCGTACGCCACGGTGGGCATGGATGCCGCACCCGAGAGTTCCGCGTGCGAGAGGCGCACGGTCAGCCCGCCCCTGACCACTTCGGCTCCATCGACTGCCCTTCCATTGGAGCCCTCCATGACGGTCCAGTGCTCGGCGTGCTGCGCGGCCGTCGGCGAGTCGCCAAACCTGACGGCCTCGTCAAAGTCGACCTCGGTGGAGCCCAGCGCGACGGTGCGGATCACGACTATGGCCGGCGTTGCCGTGCCCATACACGTCGACATACCGCACGCTCACGCATATGCTGGCCTGTTCAGCACAAAAGCAGACCTATTCACTGTCATCCTCCGCCCCTCGAGCTTCTCGTGCCCGTCTTCATGGGCGACATGGCTCACCGGCTCCAGAGCCCTTCACCTCAAACGCGTATTTCGGCAGCCTGTCGGACCAGTAGGCTCTCAGGGGGCTTCCCGGATCTGCGCCAGGCAATCATTCTTGCCTAGTCCACTACTTTTCGTACAAGACAACCCGGCCGAGGGGTCTAAACCATGATATGGCCGTTTTGGGCCTGTTCTGCGCACATGGCAAGCTGCAGGGCGCGCGTTTAGCTTAATTAGGGCGATCTGGCCCGTGGCCGCAGAATGGGCAAAAAAGCACGCCGCGAGCGCGTGGAGAAGCGCGAGACCTTTGCGGCAAAGCGCACAAAGGCAAAGAGAAAGAACCAGCTAATCGCCGCAGGCGTCCTGGCCACAGTCGGCGCGATCGTCGCGTATGCTGCGATCACGTTTATCGACAGCGGCGGCAACCTTCCTGGCTCGCCTCCTGGTGCCGGTCCTCTGGGTGGCGAGCACGAGCACGCCTCGGTACTCACGCTCATACATGGGGACAGGTTTGAGTATTCTGGCCAGTCGTACCAGGTTCAGGACAACTGGATACACTTTGAGAACCAGGACGGCACGACGATACATCGCCATGCGGCCAATGTGACGCTGGGCTACCTCTTTGAGACCCTTGACGTGGAGCTCACCGATGAGTGCTATATCTTCCCTGACCGGTCGCGCACGTTCTGCACAGATGAGGACTTTGCGCTAAAGTTCTACATCAACGGCGAGTCTGTTCCCGGCATAACTGACTATGTCGTAGAGGACGGCGACAAGGTGCTAATATCCTATGGTGATGAGGATGACGAAAGGCTCGCCGAGCAGCTCGCCAGGCTTGATGACCAGCCGATACTGAGCTGACATGCCTGACGCCTCGGCGGCTGCGAGAACGCATGGAATATCGAGCCGCAATGTCGTGGAGGGTGCCGCGCGCGCGCCGCACAGGGCAATGTACAAGGCCATGGGCCTCGATGACGCAGACATCTCAAAACACTTTGTCGGCGTGTCACATACCGGAAACGAGGCGACACCATGCAACATCCACCTTGGCCGACTCGCCGAGAGCGCAAAGCGCGGCGTCTCGGAGGCCGGCGCAACACCGCGAGAGTTCTCGACTATCGCAGTGAGTGACGGGATTGCGATGGGCCATGAGGGCATGAAGTCCTCGCTTGTGAGCCGCGAGGTCATTGCCGACTCGATAGAGCTGATGGTTCGCGCACACCAGTATGACGCGCTAGTCGGAATCGCCGGATGCGACAAGAGCCTTCCGGGCACAATGATGGCGATGGCCCGCCTTGACATACCGTCAGTCTTTGTCTATGGGGGCACGATAATGCCGGGCATACTAGACGAGCGCAACCTGACGATACAGGACGTGTACGAGGCAGTCGGGGCGTACAACGCCGGCACGCTCTCGGCCGAGTCGCTCAAGGAGATAGAGGATCACGCATGCCCGAGCGCCGGCTCGTGCGGCGGCATGTTTACTGCCAACACGATGGCCTCGATATCCGAGGCGCTCGGAATCGCCCTTCCGGGCAGCGCGTCGCCTCCGGCCGAGGGCGAGGCGCGCGAGGCCGTGTGCGTCAGGGCCGGCTCGGCGTGCGTGCGCCTCCTCGAGTCAGGCACGCGCCCAAGTGACATCATGACGTTTGAGGCCTTTGAGAACGCGATCGCCATGCTCAACGCCGTCGGCGGCTCGACGAACGCCATACTCCAC
Organism: Cenarchaeum sp.; assembly: GCA_963693095.2. Lineage (GTDB taxonomy): Archaea > Thermoproteota > Nitrososphaeria > Nitrososphaerales > Nitrosopumilaceae > JAHRAL01. The sequence continues at coordinate 925,177 of OY843768.1, read as the reverse complement.
ATCCTTGCGCTCTCTGCCGAGCTTGACATGGGCGTGTCGTATGACGACTTTGAGCGCATACGCAAAAAGACGCCGCACATTGCGGACATGAAGCCCGGCGGCAACCACGTCATGCTTGATCTCGACAAGGTTGGCGGCATCCCGTACGTGCTAAAGATGCTCATGTCGCGCGGGCTCATAAACGGTGACTGCCTTACCGTCACGGGCAAGACGATGCGCGAGAACCTCGAGTCAGTCGCAATTGACACGGTTCAGGATGTCGTGAGCGCACCGGATTCCCCGATACACCCCAGCGGCACTGCTGTGATCCTGCGCGGCTCGCTTGCGCCCGAAGGGGCAGTCGTAAAGACGTCTGGCGTAAAGATCTCCGAGTTTACCGGCCGCGCACGCACGTTTGATCGCGAGGAGGACGCCTTTGAGGCCGTCTCGAGAAACGAGATTGTCGCCGGTGACGTTGTGGTCATCAGGTATGAGGGTCCGCGTGGCGGTCCAGGAATGCGCGAGATGCTCGCCGTGACTGCGGCCCTTGCCGGCCAGGGACTCGGCGAGCGCGTCGCAATGGTGACTGACGGGAGGTTCTCTGGTGCGACACGCGGATTTATGGTTGGCCATGCGGCTCCGGAGGCCTTTGTCGGGGGAAACATTGCGCTGGTTCGCGACGGTGACGAAATATCGATCAGCATCACTGGGGGAACAATTGAGCTCAACGTTCCGGCAGCCGAGCTTGACGAGCGGCGCAGGTCATGGAGGCCACCGGGGCCAAACTATGTGCGTGGTGCCCTCGCAAAGTATGCCTCACTTGTCGGCTCGGCTGCCAACGGCGCGGTGACTCGGCCGATGGCGTAATCTGCCATTGCAAAATGGTGGGGCATGGCGCATTGCCAAAAAACGTGGGCTGCGCCTATGCGCCGCGTGTGCCAATGTGCGAGTCGCACAGCATCATCTCGACGCCGGCCTCGGCCCTTGACGTGATCGCAGTCCCGTCGCCCGGACCGCGCCCGCACACGGCACACTCGAATGGCACGACGACGCCTGCGCTCTGCACAGGCGCTAGCCGCGACCGCTGGAGCATCATCTGGCTCATGCGTCAGGGGCGGATTTGGGGGCTATAAAAGAGTACCGTACTATTGCGGTATAATACGCCTATGAGTGGCATCCATGCGCGCGTGGGGCGCTCAGGAGCCTCCCCTGCGCGCACGCCTGTACCTGTAGGTGTCTATGCTCACAAGCTCCTCGTACGAGCCAAATCGCGACTCGTCGGCGACGGCATCGAGGGCGCCCTCCTCGGTGTCCCCGCCGCGCGCGTACTCTTTGGCCACAGTATAGTCAGTCAGCCTCTGGGCCGGCACGCGGCCCGCATCGCGTATGGCCTGGCGTATCTGCGCGGGCCTGAGGAGCTGGCCGTGGCGCGCGCCGGCTGATGTCGATATGCTCTCGTTTATCAGCGTGCCGCCAAAGTCGTTGGCGCCCCAGTGGAGCAGGACGCGCGCCATCATCGGCCCGTCCTTTACCCATGACATCTGTATGTTCTCAATGTGGCCGGCAAGCATTATGCGCGCAATGGCGTGCGTGAGGAGGATCTCTGGCGCGCCTGCCCCGTGGCGCGCGCCAAGGCTCTCGCGAGCACCCAATGGCGCCTCCTCGTGCACAAAGTTGAGCGGGACGAACTCGGTGAATCCGCGCGTCTCGCGCTGTATGTCCCTGATTGTGGCCATGTGGCGCGTCCTGTCCATGGCGTCCTCGACGTGGCCAAACATCATCGTTGATGTCGTCGTTATTCCCGCACGGTGCGCGGCGCGTATGACGCGAATCCAGTCCTCCACGCTTATCCTCCCCGGCGATATGCGGTCCCGTATGCCCTGGTCGAGTATCTCTGCTGACGTTCCGGGCAGCGTGTCGACTCCGGCGTCCTTGAGCCGGATGACAAAGTCCTCGACTGTGGTTCCGGCCGCAGTTGCGCCGTAAAGAACCTCCTCGGGCGAGAACGCATGTATGTGAATTCCAGGGGCCGCGCGCTTTACTGCTGCGCATATGCGCTCGTACAGGTCTGGCTCCATGTCCGGGGGCAGCCCTGCCTGTATGCAGACCTCTGTTGCGCCCATCTCGTGGGCCTCGGCGGCGCGTCGTGCGACCTCCTCGACTGGAAGCATGTATCCCTCCTCGGTCCGGTGGTCGCGGCTAAACGCGCAAAAGAGGCAGCGCTTTACGCAGACGTTTGTAAAGTTAATGTTGCGGTTTATGACATATGTCACGGTGTCCCCGCACGCGCGCCGGCGCAGCTCGTCGGCGACCATGCCGACTAGGTGCATGTCTGCCCCGCGCGCAGAATACAAGAGTGCGCCCTCCTCGGCTGACACCTCCTCGCCGGCCAGCACGCCCTCTAGCACGTCGGCTATGGCAGGCTCTGCGCGCCTGATGAGCGTGTCGCAAACGAGGCTCATTGCCCCGTCCTCCAGCGCCCCTCGCGCACATACCCGTCCCCGTCATCGCACTCACGGGCCATGTCGCGCAGGCGTGATGGCATCTGCGCGAGGCGCTCCGGATATGCGGGAAACCTGCACCTGAACCCAAGGCCTGCCTTTAGCGTGTGGCGCTCGACTTCGCGTATTGCGGGCCACGCAAATGCGGGGTTTACGTGGTCTGGCGTCACCGGCGATATGCCGCCCCAGTCGTTTATTCCCGCCGAGAGGAGCTGTGAGTATGTGTGCGGCGTGAGGTTTGGCGGCGCCTGCACGTTCATGGACGGCATCATTAGCCTTGCAATGGCCGCTATTGCCGCGTGGTGTGCGGCCGCTGCCGGCGCGTTGGCGCGCATGGCCGTGCCGTCCTCTGGCTGAAAGTTTTGCACAATGATCTCCTGTATGTGCCCGTACTCTGAGCTTATCCTGCCAATCTCTGCTAGCGACTCTATTGCCTCAAGCGGCGTCTCGCCTATCCCGACAAGTATGCCCGTCGTCGTGGGAATGCCCGCGCGTCCGGCGTCCTCTAGTGCGCGAATCCTGGCCGCAGGCCGCTTGCTTGGTGCCCCATGATGCGGCATGCCGGCCCCGCCGAGGCGCTCACTTGACGTCTCTAGCATCATGCCGACACTCGCATTCGTCTCGCGCAAGGGCGCAAGCTCTGCGCTAGTCAGGTTGCCGGCATTTGTGTGCGGGAACATGCCACACTCTAGTGCAATCTCGGAGCAGCGCGCAATGTACTCGGCGGTGCTCGCAAAGCCGGCGCGTCGCAGCCACGATGACGCCTCGTCATACCTCTCCTCTGGCCGCTCGCCGGCAACGAGGAGCGCCTCGACGCAGCCGTGGCGCCGGGCATTCTCGAGCAGCGCCCTGACTGCGCCCTCTGGCATAAACGCCTCGCCGCCGGGCTCTGACCTGTACGCACAGTACGAGCAGACATCGCGGCACAGCGTCGTCACGCTCACAAACGCCTTTTTGGAGAATGACACGATATGGCCCCTTGCGGACTCGCGCGCGGCGCGTGCGGTGGCCATTAGCCCTGACGGGTCGAGCATGGCCGCCTCGTATGCCTCTAGCGCGTCGCTGACCCCGAGGGCCTCCGGGACGTCGCCTCCCGTGACTAGGCTCTGAAGCGATGGCCCTGCCAACGTCGCGCTCGCCAATGCCTGCCGTATTTATCTCAAGGGCGCGTCCTCTACGCGCGGCCTCTCGTCTAGCGTGAGCGTGACGAGGCGCTCATCGCCATCACGCAGGACCCTGAGCGATATCGAGTCGCCAACGGCCTTTTCACGCTGCAGGTGTATGAGTATGTCGTCTATCTTTCTGACGTCGATGCCGTCCACGGCAAGTATGATGTCGCCTCCGATAGAGACGGGCGCGCCGTTGATCTCGACTATCGCGCTGCTCCCCTGCAGGCCTCCCCTGTCAGCCGGCCCTCCCCTGGCAACACCCGATATCAAAAACCCGCGCGAGTCCTCTAGGCCGAGGGTCTGCGCAAGGTCAGGGTATATGTCGATTCCCGAGACGCCGATCCACGGATGGCGATACTCGCCGTCAGTTATGAGGCGCGGAACGACCTTTGAGATGGTCTGCGAAGGAATCGCAAAGCCAATCCCGACAAACTGTCCGGTGTTTGTCTGTATTGCAGTGTTCATGCCAATCACCTCGCCTCCGGCATTTAGGAGCGGCCCGCCAGAGTTTCCGGGATTTATTGGCGCGTCAGTCTGTATGATGTCGGGAATGGAAAAGTCACTCTCCTGCACCGGCAGCAGCCTGCCGAGCTGGCTGACAATTCCGGATGTCATCGAGCCCGAGAGGCCAAACGGGTTTCCTATCGCCGCCACGGGCTCGCCCACCCTTAGGACTGACGAGTCTCCAATGGGCAGTGGCTGCAGGAGCACCGGACCTGAATCTGCCTTTATCACGGCAATGTCGGTAAACGTGTCGACTCCGACGATCTCGGCGTTGTACGAGCGCCCGTCAAGGAACGTCACGGTGATTTTTCCGCCCTCGTCGACGACGTGCTCATTCGTTATGATGTGGCCCTGCGCGTCATGGACAAACCCCGAGCCCGAGCCGCCACCCCTGGACTCCTCGTCTGGCGAGATTACGCGAACGCTCACGACGCCGCCCTCGACGCGCTCAAATATGCTCTCAAGTGCGATCGTCCCGCCGGGCACGCGCGCGATCGGCTCGACGGGCACGACTCGCGGCTCGGGAACCGCGCGCGGAGGCGCCGGAACGCCGAGCTCTCCGGGCGCGGGCGACACGGGAACGTCGGCCTGCGGGATCAGGGCCACGAGTATGGCTATTGCGACAATGACTACTCCGGTGACTCCGGCAGCGGTGCTCTCCAGCCTGCTCATCGCACTGGGTCTGGCGCGCATATTGCTAAAAGTCTTGCCGGCACACGCGCGGTTCCTACGTGTATGGCCCGCCTGACTCGCCCATTATGCGGCTAATCTCATACGACCTGCCCCTCCAGGAGACTGACTCCCTAGAGCGCGCCCCGAGTATTCCGGCTAGCAGGCCCAGCGTTATGATGAGGCCGCCGAGCGGCGAGCCTAGCGCGTCGCGCATCCTCGTTCCCAAAAAGCGCGTCTCGTATGCGGCACCGACGCCTGCCAGGATCGACGCCACAAGCGATGTGCCAAAGAGTGCGGCAGCACCGGCCACTCCGGCGCTGGCCGCCACCGCCGAGTATGCAAGGCTCACAAAGGGCACTAGCAGTACAAATGCGACACCGACTAGCATGCCGACTGCGAGCCGGCCCACCTGCAGGTATAGCGGAACCATGAGGCGCTTTAGCGCGTTCCAGAGCGTGCCGAGGTCGCGTGACCAGACTGCGCTGACTGCGCCCTCGCCGCGAACCATCCTTATGCGCATGCCTGCTGCCTTTGCGAGGCGGCCCAGCGCGCCGTCCTCGACTATCTCGCCCCTGACGGCGCCGTGCGTGCCCAGGGCCTCATAGGACGAGCGCGGCATCATGAAAAAGCTCCCAAAAAAGTAGCCCATTGTGCTCGACGCGCTGTTGACCTTTAGGGCCGAAAAGCGCGTGTGCAGGAAGACGGATATCACCGGCAGTGATACCCTCGCCCACGGATCCACGCAGCGCATTCTCGGCATGACTGTCAGCGCATCGAGGCCCAGGCCGGTCAGGTCGGCCACTGCCGCCGAGATTGCCGTGCGCGAGTGGATGGTGTCAGCATCGGTGAACAGGAGCAGCTCGCCGCGCGCAGCCGCATACCCCTCTGAGCAGGCCCAGCTCTTGCCGGCCCACCCGTCAGGCTTTGCGCGCGCGCTCACGTGGCGAACCCTTGGGTCCTCGGCGGCATGGCGCGCGATGATACTCGCCGTCGCGTCCTCGGACGAGTCATCTATGGCGATCACCTCATAGTTGGCATAGTCCTGCTCGCGCAGCGACGAGACGCACGCGTCGATATAGCCCTCCTCGTTTCTTGCCGGCAGTATGACCGAGACGAGGGGTGACTCTGCCGGCGCGCCGCACTCGCCGAGGAGCGGGGTCTGCGTGAACGTGCGGCGCATGCAGACGATCAGCCATATCCATGTGGCGGCCACGCCGCACATTATGGCCGCTAGGAGCGCATGGACGGCCATGACGGCAAGCTCGCTCATCGTGACTCGGCTGCAAGCCTTATGGACTCTAGTGCCTTTTCAGTTCCAGATTTCACGTGTGATGCGAGCATTGGCGCAAACATTGCCATCATGCCGCGTATTCCAATGTCCCACGTGGCCTCGATGACTGCGCGCGACTCGCCGTCGGCGCGCACATGCACGACCTTTGTCCCGCTGACGATCCCGCTGGTGAACTCTGCCCTGACGGTGCTGCGCGGCTCGAGGGTGACGCGCTGGCCGCACACCTTGTCGCGAAAGGCAAGCGTGACCTCCCTTGTCGTCACGTTGCCCTCCCTTGAGACATTTTTAATCGACTTTGTGCCCTTCCAGTGGTCAGGCTCGGAGTCTATGTCAGATATTATCTCCCACACGGCATCGGCCGGGGCGTTGATCACCGACTCGCAGTGTATCTTTGTCATCGCAGGCTACGTGTGCTCAACACGTTAAATATGGTTTGCGTGCCCGTTATATACTCGTCACGCCTGGAATATCTGGTATTTAAAACGAGATTATATACTCAGTATATCATGAGGTTCTTTTCCTCTAGGAGCGCGTGCAGGTTGTTCACCGCCCTGTTCACGTCTGGCTCCTTTTTTGCGCCCGTGCAGACTAGCTTGCCCGAGGAGAAGAGCAGTATGACAGTCTTTGGGTCGAGCATGCGGTGTATGAGGCCGGGGAACTGCTCTGGCTCGTACATGCTGCGAGGCAGCGTTCTTGCGGCCTCCTCTAGGTGTATCTTGCCGCCGAGGTTTATCGACGCGACTATATTCTGAATCTCGACGACTGCCTCCTTTTTAACTGGAATTCCGCCTGCCCTGAGCTGCTGCACGACGGTCTTTACGGCCTTGCGGGCCATCTCTTCGGATTTGGAGCCGGTGCAGACCATCTTGCCTGACGTGAATATGAGCGTCGCCGTCTTTGGGCTCGTGAGCCTAAAGACGAGGCCGGGGAACTGGTCAGGATGGTACTCTACGTCAGGGAAGCGCTTTGTGATCTCGTTGAGGTCCATCTTTTGGTCGACAGAGGCTGAGGCCACGACGTTCTCTATGCTTACCACTGGCTTTGACTGCGGCATGAGAGCCAACCCCCCGACACTATTATAAAAGCACTTCTCACAAATCGCGCCTATGTGCGCCCCGTGGGGAATGGCCTCCGGGAGCCGGTGGGGGCACTGGGGGGTCTGGCCTGCAGCACCCCCAGCGTCGGCGGCCTGGGGGGCGCCCGCATGGGGCGGGGTCACCCACGGGGGCGCCGACAGGGGCATCCCCGGTAATGCGTGCCTGCAGGCGAGTGCCCAGTGGCGGGCTTGGGCGCGCGTGCGATTCCGAGCCTGAAGGGTCGTCAATGTTTATTTGTGGGGGCTTGGGCACGTGCGCGCGTGCATGACGACGAGCCTGACACGTTTGTGCGCATGACGCGCCCCGAGGAGTTTTGCTCCAAGCTGGCCGGCATTGGCGTCGAGTCGACGCCAAACGACCTGGCCTCCGGAGACGTCGAGGGTGGCGACTATTACTCGCGTGTCTTTTCTGGCACGCCGCGAATGGTGACCAACAGGGGAAGCCTCGAGGTCTCGGGAACAAACATTGACGCGGTTCATATCGTGCAAAAAGGGTGATGATGATGGGACAGGATCCAAGCGTAATGCCGTGGGGCGCAATGGACAGGTTTCAGGCCCACTATGTCGTGAGGCGTGATGACGGGCCTGACTCGCACACGCTCGCGGCGCGCACAGTCGTCTCCACTGAGGGCCACTGTGGCTCAAGGCGCATCACGGGGGTCAGGTGGTCAGGGGCCGGAGCGCTTGCTGACACGCTAAACGCCGACGGCGAGCTCAACGAGATGATCGCAAGGAGGGGCACCGGCGGGGCAGACATATTCGTCGAGCCGACTGACTCGGGAGTCCGGATTCATGGCGCGTGGAGGGCATCGCACGAGTTTGGCGTGACGCGCGAGGAGTTTGACGTCTATGACCGCATCGCGGGCCACGTAAAGGCAGCCTAGGCCTTCCACCAGTCAAGCGCAACTAGCGCAACACCGCCGCGCCTGTCCGGCATTGCCAGTATGAACTGCTTTCGCACAGTCGTCGCAAGCCGGCCCGCGAGGACCGTTCCAGTCGCCGTTATGGCATCGCCGCGCGCATGGGCCTGGACAAGGTATGGCGCATGGTCTATTCCCGGCCCGCGCTCATAGACTGCAAAGTCACACCCAAACTTTATGCCAGTCGTAACAATGTATCCCTTGTCCCTAAAGTCGGTATAGACTGCATACTTTGTGTCAAATCCGGCATGGTTGTCCCTGCACGCCCCGAGGAGGGACTTGCGCGAGACGCGCCGCGCGCCCTCGTACACTGCTATCAGTCCGCGCTCCTCGAGATAGCGCGCCTCAAACAGGTCGAGTATGAGCGGAACGTTGATCTCGCCGGGCTTTGGCTTTGGAATTCCTATTGGCTTTCCGTAATAGCCGGACTCAAAGAGGCGGGCCGCATCATCGGTATTCCACACGACGACCCTGCCGTCGACGAGCTCTGCCCTCATGCTAGAGGCTCAGCGCCAAGAGTATGAACGAGTCAGAGACATGCTGGCACTTGTCGGCCATCTCCTCTATGCCCTCGATGACGTCCTTCATGAGGAGCATCTCCTTTGTGTTGGAGATCTCGTCAAGCGTCTTTATCGTCAGGTTGCGGTACATTTTGTCGATCTCGCGCTCTATGGCCTGGGCCTCCTGCGCGTGCTCTATGGCATTTGCCGTGTTTGTGCTGAGGCTGCGAATGACCTCGTTGAGCTTGTATATCTCGTCGACTACGAGCTCGATCAGCTTTGTGATGTCGTCTCCTAGGCCTGCGACCTTTAGCGTTGCCGGCTTTATGTTTGAGAGCTTGAATGCGATGCCCGTGATATATCCGGCTATCTCGTCCATCGTGTATGCGGTGTTGAGGAGGTTCTCGCGGTTCATTATGAGGCCGCCCACATCGGCGACCTCGCGGGTTATCTTGCGGCGCAGCGTCTCGACCTCCTCCTCGATCCCCGATATCTGCTCTATGGCCGACTTTACTCCCGCCTTGTCCTTTTTTGCCATCATCTTGGGCATGTCGGCAAGCTCGCGTGCGGCGTTGAGGATGCGGTTTATCTCGTCCTGCAGGACTGCGACTGCCTTTCGCTTTGCCTGAACCTCAAGCTCGCCACTATACAACGTGCGCACGCGCGCAGGGGAGGCTAATTAAATCCTTGCCGGGCGGGTGGGCTGCCCCTCAAGCGCCCGTGGTGTCATCGGCAGCCAGGGTGAATCATGCCGGCGCTCCTGTGGGCTCTTGGGGTGTGGCGTCCGTGGGAAAGCCGTGGTTTTCGCGAGTCCTTGGCAGCAGTTGGGACCCTGCCCACCGTGACTTCATCATGCGTCTGTTCTGGGGACCACAGGGTCATTGGTCTGTCCGGGGCCTAGACAGGCTGTGTGTGGGACCTTGAGTGCCTTCATGCCGTGGTGCCAGCTTGCCCTCATCTGTGCCGTGTGCGTGCCCTGGCAGCTTCACGGCCTTTATGGCATCTGCCGTGCGTGACCTGACGGTATAGTCTAGGCGGAGCGCCTGCAGTTCTCGGGAATCCGCTTAACGCTTAAATCCCAGCACCCGCCCTGTGACCCTGTAATGGGAGTGCCGAGTATTCATAATCTATGCCATAGTGCGCATGGCACATCAACCGCTAGGGGAGGCTGCGCATGATCGTCGAGCCAAACGTCCCAGTCCTGGGATACATCTTAAAGCTCATACCGCACTCGGACTTTAAGATGGACACCTTTGAAGACAGACTTCGCCTACAAAAGCTGGTCTACATGATCGAGGCTTTTGACGTGTATCTTGGATATGGGTTTTCCTGGTACTTTCGTGGGCCATACTGCACCAATCTGGCCAGGGCGGGATTCGAGCTGACCGAGATTCATGGGGAAATTCCAGATGGTGTAAAGGTGAGACTCGTAGACCCTCTCAAACAAAAAAAGCTGGATCGTTGCATCCAATTCATCGGTTCCATCATGGACGGGCCAACTGATCTTGTTCGTTTGGAAGTCGCCTCGTCATTACACTTGCTTGTGATTACCACTAAAATGTCTAAACAGGCCATATTTGATCGTGTGCTGAAAAAAATGCAAGGACAAGATGTGAACAAAGATACGTGCCAGTCCATGTGGAAAGCACTTTGCAAAGAGGGGTTGATTCCTGATGACAGGTGCTAGTATGGCCAAAGACGCAAATCTTGCTAGCGGCTATGACACAAACAAAGTCGACATTTCACTGTCTGCTCGCGTTGCCAATCCGAGCAACATGAAAGACAAATTTTCTGGTTATGGACATTATGCAGACATATCTCTTGCCGTTACATTGCGTGATCTGGCTGACTCGGACATCAGACTAGATCTCAACGAACGTCCTGCTTTTGCACAAAATCCCAAAAGGATAGTTCAGCTATTGTCAGAAGAAAGCAAAGACAAGCTCATAGCCCAAATTATTGAACAGTATTGGTGATCATTATGATTCTAGAATACCTTTGGGGAATTTTAAACGATCCTATTTTTGTGGCTGTTGTATTTGGCACAGTTGCCTATTTCGCCCGCAAACACTGGACACGCGCGATATGCGTCAAAGTCTGATTAGAATACTGTGTAATGAATTGCGAGAAAACCATCGACTCATCGTGACGATGCGGTCTCGTGGTCTCTCAAACCGTGTCATGGTAATTAATGATGTATATGTGGGACTATTAACTTCCGGCAACATTCGTTATCTGGAAAAACACCAACCCGACCTCTATGATCTATACCGTGCTATGAATAAGGATGATCCGAATATGCTAAAATTACTACGAAGCAAATTGCATGATCTTGAGAGTTCCACCTAGTGTTTCAAGAAAAGATTGCGGAATGTGTTATAGTCCACTATGCCTCGTGTGATCCAAAACAGTCCTTGCCACTTCCTGAACCCTGCGCACACGTTCCTCCCTCGTGTTGCGTGAATGTGTGGGAATGCGTTGCGCTTGTGGTAGCACTGTGCTGTTCCCTCTGCATGTTGCTGCGTGATGGCTGTCACACCGGCAAGTTGTGGACTGCCGCGTGCCGTCCTTGCGCGTTGTGGTGTGCTGCCTGTTGCGCGCCCTAGTCGCCGCCCTGAACCGCTGACTTTACCTGACCGCGATATAGCGTGATGACCTCCTCGCCGCTAGATGCGTCCTCGGCGGACTTTTCCTCGCGGACGCGGCCGGTGAACTTTGGGAACCGCAGGGCCATGCCATGGCCCTTCTTTACTGCGTCCATGGCCGACAGGTGCGTGGGGCTGAGCGTGATCTCCGAGGCGACGACCTCTATGACGACCTCGGGGGCAAACCAGACGTCAGGCTCCAGGCCACTCTCGACTCGCGCATCGCGCCTCAGCGTCACGCGCGGGGAGAGCATCTGGTACAGCCTGTCGAGATCCTCGTCAGTAAACCCCGTGCCCACCTTGCATATGCTCGAGAACACGTCCCTGTCGGCATCATATGTCGCAAGGAGGAGCGTGCCATACGAGCCGGTGCGCCTGCCCCTCCCGAAAAAGCCGCCAATGACGACGAGGTCCAGGCTGTCGCCCAGCTCGTTTCTGTACTCGCGCTTTAGCTTTAGCCAGTGGCTGCCGCGCGAGCCGGCCTTGTATGGCGAGTCATGGCTCTTTAGCATTATTCCCTCGCAGCCTGCCGCAATGCTCTCCTCGACAAAGTCTGCGATCGCCGCCTCGGTGCGCACGACCTCACGCGGTATGCACCGCGCAAACCCGCCATTATCGGGCTTTATGATCCCCTCGAGGCGCGCGCGCCTCTCTGAATACGGCTCGTCGAGGACTCCCTGACCGTCAACATACAGGACATCAAAAAAGTTGACGCTTATTGGATACTTTAGCACTGCCCTGTCAACGCCATGCTTTTTGCGCCTGTGCATGAGCTCCTGAAACGGCAGAAACTCCGTGCGGTCAGCGTTCATCGCCACTGCCTCGCCCTCCAGTATGGCCTCACTTGCTCCAATGACGTCAGGTATCCTCTCGACAATGTCCGGATAGAACCTAGTCACCTCCTCGTTGCTGCGCGAAAAGACCCTCACGCGCCCCTCGCCAATGTGTATCTGCGCGCGCTCGCCGTCTAGCTTGTACTCGGCACTGCACTCCTCACCCATCTTTTTTATCGCCTCGGCCTCGCTCCTTGCGCGCTCGGCGAGCATTGGGCGCACGGGCCGGTGGACCATGATCTCAAATGCCCTGACGCCATCAATGCCAGAGAGCGCAACTGCCTCGGCCACGGCACCGAGGTCACTTGACACATTGTATGCCGCCTCGATCTCGGCACGCGCGTCCTTTGAGCCAGTGTGCGCTATGGCCAGTGCGTCCATTATCGTGTTTCCTGCAACCCCGAGCCTGAGCGTGCCCAAAAGGAGCTTTAGGATGAACTTTGCCTCTGTCGCATTGGCGTCATTGAGCAGGCTAGAGACATACCTGACCTTTAGATCCTGGGAGCGCGCCCCCTCAGACATTGCTATCTTCATCAGCGTGTCATACACGCGCTCGACTGTAATGTCAGCAGCAGCCAGCGTCGACTGGGTCTTTTTTTGGAGTATCTCGGATGCGGCAACGCCGAGGTCGCCCTTTTTCTTGTATGCGCGATCGACTTCGGCGGCCGATGCGCCAGATGACTTTGCTATTGCGCGTATGGCGGACTTTTCGGCAATCCCGAGCTCTATGCCGTCAAATCCAGGCCGCAGCATTCCCTGCAGCATGTACACGACATTGGCAACAGTGTCTGTCGGCGTGGACTTGAGGAGGCCGACGAGTATCTCGGTGAGCTCTGTGCGCTTTGAGGTCTTTTCCATGAGGCCAAAGGCGTCAGACAGGACAGAGAACTCCATTGCAGGGCGCGGCGTGAGCCCTTGGGTTAAAAATTAGCTGCCCAGTGCCACGCGCGCCCTAGACGTAGCGTATTATCGTGCGCCGTGTCTCGCTGGCGTCAGTCAGGACGGCAAAGTTGTGCATGGGGTGCATGCGCCTGTACTGCCTCGCAAAGCTCAGCGCGACATCGCGGCTCCTAAATGACGTGCGAATCCCGTCCACGCGCGTCTCGTGGCCAAAGACGTCAAAGGCGACTATCGAGTACGGCCCGCTGCGCTGGCGCGGCTGCGCCCTCCTCATCCACGCAAGGACAAAGACAAAGATGAGCCCGAGCATGACAAACTCCTCGGCCCCCTTGAAGAACGATATCATCACGCCGGGTATGTCCTTTCCAAAGAGCGTGACTAGCGTCTGCGCAAATGCCACTACGCCTAGCACGGGTATGATGACCGTCGCGACTCCCGGACCGCTCATGGCGGGGCGGTGGGGCAGTTTGTTTTTAAGCCTTGCCGACATTTTGTCCATTGGCTGCGCCTGCGATCAGGATTCTAGTCGGGATCCTCATAGGTTCCCTTGCGCGCCCCGCCATCGCCGCCCTCAACAGGGCGCATCCTGGATCGCACGCGATCCATTATGGCCTTGTACCCCTCGGCGTACTCTAGCTCCGATGGCACGAGCGTGGCCGGATGGATAAAGCCCTGGCTGCGCATCGCCATGGCCTTCCTGACTGCGATGTTGCGGATGTAATCCCAGTCCGGCGTTGAAAAGCCGTCAAACGGGCCGGTGAACTTGCCATCGTGCATGCTGAACACGAGCGATGACACTATGGGTATGCAAAAGTTGATGCTAGCCGCCGTGTTTAGCTTTACGGGCATGAGTGGCATATTGTGGCTGCCGCGAGTGTTTCCGGCAACATAGTGGGGATTGTTAAAGACGCTGCCGGCCTCCTCTGTTGCCGGAAACAGCTTTTGCGTGCGCACTAGGCATATGGGATCGTCCTTTCCGACGTACGTGCCGGCTATGTTGTGCAGCCTGTCAGTTGACGCGGAGAGTATGGGCTCGCCCTCGCGCGTGCGGACAGACTCGATGACATACCTGCCGGGATACATTAGCGCGGCCTCTATGGCCGGCTTGTCCTCCCAGAGGCTGAGGCTGGCCACCATGCCCTCCTCGACGTCCATGATGTCCATGACAACGCCTGATGCGAGTGACTTGTTGACAATGAGGCCCGTGTTGCTGAGGCTGTCCGCAAAGAGGCGGTAGAGCGGATAGTTGAACGCGCCGGGCTCGGTCTTGTCGGCCGCAAATACTACAAAGGCCTCATTTGGCCTCTCCTCGAACTCGATCTCGGCGGCTCCGGGCCCCATGCCCTTTACGTTTCCAGAGAACGAGTCCTTTAGCAGGTCCTGGCCGGCCCCATAGAGTCCCTCGCGCCTTGCGACCTCTGTTCCGGCCTCAAAGGCGCGCCATGCCAGGCCGTGCACGTCAGTGTTGTCAGTGCCGCGCGTGTGGGCCATCACAATGTGGACGTCATCACCGCAGTATCCGATATAGCTGTCAAGGAGAATGTCTGATGCGGCGACAGTCTTGCGGACCGCCTCGAGGAGCGCATCACTCGGCCTTGTGTGGCCCCCGATCCCGCCAACGTCGGCCTTTATGGCAGACACTGTGACCTTCATGCGGGGGCGCCAAATCCCGTCTGATTTATGTCGTTCTGCCTTGGGGGCGTGAGGGGCGGCACCGGAGCCATCTGGTGAACCCAGGGGCGCGTTTCTTGCCGCCTTGGCGGCAACTGTGGCAGGTGGCTCGGCGGGGTGCTCGCCTGGCTAGAATGGCGGGTTTGCTAAACTCGTGCGTGGGCACGATGATGGGACGGCAAGGCATGGTCGATGCGATGCTAGGCGAGAACGCCGTGGGCTTTAGTCTCTGGGCAGAGTCGTTTGGCGAGCTATTCGCCTTGTCCGTATTGTGTTGTCTTTCCTGGTCACGTGATGCCAGTTGACGTGGTCAGATATGCATACGGCAATAATGGCGTCTTTTCATAAAAGATATCTTGCCTTGTCCCAAAAACTCGTCGTGTTCACCTCGTCATATGCTGCCTTGATGTCGAATTCCCACATGAGGTTCTTGACGCGCGACACCAGCTCGTCGCCTGAAATTTCCTCCTTTGCGGCTATGTAATGCAGGGTTGTGACTGCCTCCAACCAATCTGTGCTTTGCCCCTTTACAAACTTTAAAAATTTCTCCATCTCTGACCATTCTTTAATGGTGATGGCTTTCTGCTCTTTGAGGTTTGGAATCCCGTAATAGTCTGCAGCCAGCGTGACCGAGTATGGCCCATATATGTACAAATTATACCAATATCCAAGCGGAAGCTCGAACAAGCGAAATGCCAAATACGTCATACTCTGAATTCGCTTTCTCGTGTCCAGTGGTGCTATGTCCGGAGATTTCTTGCATATGATCAGATTCTCATTACGCAGCATGTGCAAAAACGAGCATGTCAGTCTGACTCTTTCTCGCGATGCGTCCTCGTCTCTGGGGTCTATGATGCCGTAACGCCTCATAGTATCTTGTACGCTTACCTCGACTACTTTCAACACGCCCGGCTGAACACGCGTTGTATTTATTGCCTGTGCTTGGCCTGATCGGGATGGCCGATTTCTGGCCTTCCGGTGGTTATGTGGTATGGGGGCATGGCCACATCCTGTGGACTGCCTTGGGGGCATCGTCTGCGGTTCTGCGCATGGGCTTCGCCTGGACACGTCACGGGTGATTGCCGCCCTGCCGCGTGCGCCTGATGCAAGAGACGGGAGCCCTGCATGGCGGCTCTGTTGAGGCGTTTGCGCTAGTCGGCTCGCTCTGCCTCCCGGTGCGAGATATGGGGCTCTGCATGGGCAGTTCTGACCCAAGCTGGGGCTTGCCGACCCACGGCGGCGTGCCATGCCGCGCCGTGGCTAGCCTGCCCTGGCAGGCCATATCGCCGACCACCACAAGGGTAATAAACCCCCATTCTGGCGGGTGTCACACTTGGCTGACAAGGAACACCTGAACCTCATAGTCACGGGACACATCGACAACGGCAAGTCCACCACGATGGGTCACTTTCTCATGGATTTGGGCGTGGTAGACGAGAGGACGATAGCGCAGCACGCCGAAGAGTCCGAAAAGACGGGCAAGGGTGACACCTTCAAGTACGCCTGGGTCATGGACAACATAAAGGACGAGAGGGAGAGGGGCATCACGATAGACCTCGCGTTCCAAAAGTTCGAGACGCCAAAGTTCTTCTTTACGCTCATCGACGCGCCCGGTCACAGGGACTTTATCAAGAACATGATCACTGGCGCTTCCGAGGCCGACTGTGCGATTCTCGTCCTCTCGGCAAAGGAGGGTGAGACTGACACGGCAATAGCGGCCGGAGGCCAGGCTCGCGAGCACGCGTTCCTCCTAAAGACGCTCGGCGTAAAGCAGATCATAGTGGCAGTCAACAAGATGGACGCCGTCGACTACAAGGAGGACGCCTACAAGGCAGTCGTTGAAAAGGGCGGCAAGCTCTGCCAGTCAGTCGGCTACAAGCTCGACGATGTTCCGTTCATACCCGTCTCGGGCTGGAAGGGCGACAATCTCGTCAAAAAGTCCGAGAACATGTCATGGTACAAGGGCAAGACGCTCCTAGAGTGCTTTGATGACTTCAAGGTCGAGGAGAAGCCGATAAACAAGCCGTTGCGCGTGCCTGTCCAGGACGTCTACACGATCACGGGTGTTGGAACTGTTCCAGTCGGCCGTGTCGAGACGGGCAAGATGAAGCCTGGTGACAAGATCGTCGTGATGCCATCTGGCGCTGCCGGAGAGATAAAGTCCATAGAGACGCACCACCAGCAGCTAGAGTCGGCACAGGCCGGTGACAACATTGGGTTCAACCTTCGCGGAATTGAGAAAAAGGACATAAAGCGCGGTGACGTGCTAGGCTCTCCGGCTGATCCGCCAAAGGTAGCAAAAGAGTTCAAGGCGCAGATTATAGTGATCCACCACCCCACTGCAATCGCGCCAGGCTACACGCCGGTCATGCACTGCCACACCGCGCAGG
Organism: Cenarchaeum sp.; assembly: GCA_963693095.2. Classification (GTDB taxonomy): domain Archaea; phylum Thermoproteota; class Nitrososphaeria; order Nitrososphaerales; family Nitrosopumilaceae; genus JAHRAL01. The sequence continues at coordinate 908,106 of OY843768.1, read as the reverse complement.
TCGCCGCGACGATAACTGCATTTGAGGCAAAGATAAACGCCGCCACGGGCGCTACTGACGAGGAGAACCCAAAGTTCCTAAAGGTCGGCGACTCGGCCATTGTGAGGATAAGGCCAGTCCGCCCGACGCCCATAGAGACGTTCAAAGAGTATCCCGAGATGGGTCGCTTTGCCCTGCGTGACATGGGCGCGACGGTTGCCGCCGGAATTGTGAAAGAGATTACCGAAGAGCACACCCCATAGCTGGTGTCTTGATTGGCCCAGTCAGCCCGAGTCAAACTGACAAGCTCTGACCTTGCCAAGCTGGATTCTGTGTGCCAGGAGATCCACGGAATCGGCCTAAAGACAGGCGTTCGCATAAAGGGTCCGACACCGCTGCCAGTAAAGCGCCTCCACATCGACACGCGCAAGTCCCCGTGCGGAAGCGGGACCGAGACGTACGAAAAGTGGGAGATGCGCATGCATCGGCGTATCATGGACATTAGCGCCGATGGCAAGGGCTCGGCGATAAGGCAGTTGATGAGGCTAAACATGCCCGATGGCGTGTATATCGAGCTGGTGCTAAAGTGACTCGCGCAGAACGGCTTAAATTGGCGCGTGCGGGGGCTCTGGCATGGTAGACGAGAGCGTCCCCCCAACGCCTCCAGAGGCCGACACGGCCCTCGTGCCCAACACGGCCTTTGGCTCAACGGGTGCTGCCGAGTCGACTGACGGCGACGAGGATGAAGAGGATGTCGAGCCTGAACGCAACAGCGTAATGTACTCTTGCCTGCGCTGCAACACGCCTGCTCCGGCCGAGGAGCTCGACAGGCTGCCAGAGATAAAGTGCATCTGCGGGTTTCGCGTCTTTGTAAAGAACAGGCCCCCCGTCGTAAAGTCGATAAGGGCACTCTAGGGCACAACTGCCCACCTTTCAATTCCTGCTGCGCGCTAGCCGAGCTCGGCCTTTTGCGTGTCCCAGCAGTTCCGGCATAGCTGGCCGGTGATCTTCCACTTTGGCTTTGGGTTGTAGCGTATGATTCCCATCTTGCCGCCACAGCGCGAGCAGTTGTTGCGCTTTTTCTCGTGCTCCTCGCCATGCGAGTCAAAGCATGACTTGCACAGCAGGCCGTCCATGTCCCACTTCCAGTGCGGCTCCCAGAGGTCATGCATCCTCTTTACGGTGCCGCACACGGCGCATGCCTGCTGCGTCATCGAGTCATAGTGCGCCTTTGTCTTCTCCACGTGGCAGTCGCCGCACAGCCTGCCTGACACGCCCCACTCGCGCTTTGGCTTGTGCGAGTGCCTCGCCTCCTTGCCGCACACGGCGCACACTGTTGGCTTTCTTGAAAATAGCCCCATCAGGGCGCACCACGCCATGGGTTCATGGCCTCGCGCTCCCGCTTAGGGGTAAAAAGCGTTGGGCTAGTCGAGCAACGACTCTACGGCCTGTGACACGTCAGTCATGCCGTGCCTCTTGGCGTACTCGGTGATTATGCGGTGCTGCTCCTCGGTGCAGCAGACCGGCATTGTCCTCTCTGGCATCACCACGCGCGCCAGGGGACGCATTAATATCCGTTTTGGGAGATCGCAGGAACGGCTGTGACCGCTATGCATGGGGTCTGGGAATAGTCTCTTGCCGCGTGGCGCCGCCCTCACTAGACGGAATACTCTCAATTCACGCAAATACGTTAATTACTCCATGCGCGCACGCCCAACACGATGAAGTTCAGCCCGTGTCCCACGGCGTGGCTTGACGGCCGATACTGCCCACTCGCCGGCGCGCGCGTGCCCATCACGACACACGCGCTCCACTATGGGACGTCTGTCTTTGAGGGAATCCGCGCATACTGGAACGGCAAGAACCTCAACGTCGTGCGCCTCGACGACCACGTCAGGCGCCTCGCCGAGTCAGCATCATTCTACTCGATGTCACTAAAGCACAGCGCCGACGAGCTCGCCTCGGCAGTCACTGGCATCTGCCGCAAGAACCGCCTCAAAAAGTCGTGCTATGTCAGGCCGTTCTGCTTTGTAGGCGACTATGGGATAAACCTCGACATTGCGCCCGGCGCGCCGGTTCGCACGGCAATGTACGCGTTTCCGGCAGGCCGGCTCTTTCCGGCGTCGGGAATATCGGCGGGCGTCTCGTCGTGGAAAAAGTTCTCTGATGCCTCAACGCCGCACATGGCAAAGGCGGGCGGAAACTATCTCAACGCGATAATCGCAACGCAGGAGGCCCACCGCAACGGATACGACGAGGCGATCCTCCTCGACTCGCGCGGGTTCTTGAGCGAGGCGCCCGGAGAGAACGTCTTTGTCGTGCGCCACGGCGAGCTCATCACGCCAACGCTCGCCTCGTCCGCACTCGAGGGCCTCACGCGCGACTGCATACTGCAGCTCGCCCCTGATGCCGGAATCGGCGCGCGTGTCGGCGACATTGCGCGCAGCGAGCTCTATGTGGCCGACGAGATATTCCTGACCGGAACGGCCGCCGAGGTCACGCCGGTCACGTCGATCGACGGCAAAAAGGTCGGCAACGGCAAGCCTGGTGAGCTGACTAGGACACTCATGCGCGCATACGAGGATGCCGTCATGGGGCGCAACGAAACGCGTGCAGGGTGGCTCACGGCGGTGTACTAGGTGGCACTCGTCTTTGCCGGGTGGCCAGATCACCTGGAGGGGCCTTCGCTCCCCGCAGCACTGTGTGCGCGCACAGTCGAGCCCACAGTCGATGCGATTCTAGGGGCCGCAGGCAAGGGCGGTGCTGCCGTGATTGGACACGTGGGCGACTCGTGCGCAGGACTTGCGACGGAGCTCTTGCGCGCAGGCGTCCATGTCATGGTCTATGACGTCAACTCTTGCGCGTCTGGTGAGTGGGAGGGCCTGGAAAAGGTCGCGCAAAAGGCTGGCCTGCGGCTCGAGTGCGGCAGCCACATTGCGCGCTATAGCACCGTGATGCGCCACGCGCGCAACCACGTGCGCGACTCGGCGGCCATATCCACGACTGTCATGGGCCCACACCCTGACATGCGCTCAGTGTGCGCGCTGTCCGCTGACATTGCAATGTTTGCGCTCGGCTCGGCACCACAGGCCGTCTTTGCGAGCTCGCCGCGCGGGGAGGATGACGACGAACAGGAAGGCGAGGAGCGCAGGCTCGGGGACTCTGTCTCGCTAATGATGCGCTTTGAGGGCGACCGGACAGCGTTTGTCTCCATAGGCTCGGCCTACTCTGGGGGCTGTATCCAACTTCCGATCGATCGTGAGTTTGCCAACTCTGAAATCGTGCTCACGGCGACAGGCATGGGCCTCAACCACGCCGACCTCTCCTCGGGCAAGCTCTCTGTGCGATACAATGATGGCATGGGCGGTCCGGACTATTGCCCCATGTGCCGTCCTGGGGAGGAGCACGTCCATCCTGCCTCCCTATACGGCGATCCGGATGGTGAACTCGGGTGCCATGGCCTCATGCGCCACCTGCCGTCCATGCTCGTCGGCCTAGAGACGGGCATCGATCCTGCCGGTCTCCACTCACAGGGAGCGTGGCAGTCATGGGCAGTCCACCGGCTACTGCCATCACGCCCGTCCTCGCTTGCGCACGTGATGGAGGCAATGCTCGTATCCATAAATACGGGTGCCCCCGTGTATCTAGACCAGAGATGAGGCGCCAGATGCTCGACGTGCTCGCATGTCCGGATGACCACCATGCGCCACTCGAGCTCCACGTGTGCTCCGAGTCCGGAGACGAGGTCGACGAGGGCGCGCTGTACTGCACAGAGTGCTCGAGGTTTTACCCGATACTCGAGGGCATACCGGTGATGCTTCCGGACACGCTGCGCGACGTTCCCACAGACGTCGCCTTTGTGCGCAGAAACCGCGACTCGCTGCCATCAAAGATACACGTGGGGCCCTAGGCCGAACGCCGCGCAAATATGAGCGACTTTACCCTCGAGAGGACATAGACCCACGCGATGACGAGGAGGACTGCGACTGCGGCCTTTGCGGCCGAGACGCCGACCCCTCCCCCATTGCCGTCGGCGTGGATGGGCCCAAGAACGTTGACTGCAATGCCGCCGCCGGCGAGCATGAGCGCCCACATGCCGATGACTAGCGCATACACGCGCGCGTGCCTCATGCCGGCAGCACCGCCTGCGAGACTGCCGCTGTCGCCACGCCAAGGCACGCCGAGAACGCCGCGAGCCGGAGTATGGAGCGCGTGATCGCCGCCTCGCTCATGGGCCCGCCCATGAGGAGGAGCCTTACTAGCGTGACTGGCGCGCGAGCGTCATCAGTTGCCTCTAGCCTGAGGTCATCGAGGACCCTCGTCGGCCTCGCGACGTCCCTGTGCTCGACTATGCGCCTCATGCTAGACAGAAAGAGAAACGAGTTTGTGATTGCGGGCAGCAGTATTATGGCCGCGATGACCTCGGCACCCCCGTATATGGCGACTGCGCCGTACATGCATCCGAGTGCCAGGGCGCCTGAATCTCCGGGAAACACGCGGCTCGGGTTTCTGTGGTGGCGCCAGAGGGCCACTGACATGCCGACTATGGGAGCGCACGCCGCAGCAGCCTCGTGGCGGCCCATGATGCACAGCGAGACGCCGAGGGCAACGCCGGCAATGATCATGACGCCGCTAGCCACGCCGTTGAAGACGTCTATGGAGTTTAGCGTGTTTCCCATTATGACCATCATCGCGACGACGACGCCGATATAGAGGACGGGTATGTGGACCTCGCCAAAGAGCGGAAACGCCAGGTCGGTGTCATATGCGCCGATGAGGAGTATGGGGAGCGCTGCTGCAACGAGGGCAACGGGCTTGAACCATCCGCCCATAGTGCGCATGTCATCTACTAGGCCAACGCAAAAGGCCGCCGCAGTCGCCAGGATTGCGGCGACTAGCGCATCGGCCGGATATATCGCATAGAGGACGAGCTCGCCGGCGACAAAGCCCCCAAGGATTGCCGGTCCGGCCGGACGCGCGACCATGGTTCCGGCTACCTTGTGCGCATCGGGCACGACCATGCCGCGGGCGCGCAGTGCGGCGATGAGCGGCGGCATTGCGACCAGCGTGACTCCGGCGGCGACTCCGGCTGCGAGGAGCGCGGCGAGCGCATACTCTATCAACTCCGGCCTGTCCCCCTGTCCACCTGCGCCAATATGCGCTCGGCGACCTTTTTGCCCATGTTGCTTATCTTTGCGATCTTTTTGACGTCGGCGCCACGCAGCGCCTTCCTGTCGGTGTATCCTGCCCTGTACAGGTCTCGTGCGCGCACCCTGCCGACCTCCCTTAGCCGTGCAAGGTCTAGAAGCTCGGAGCGTATGCCGTACGATATCCGCCGTTCCAGGCTCTCGGCCTCCTTGGCTATGGCCATGCGCCTCTCGTGCATTGCAATCCTCGAGAGGCAGTGCGCAATCCACGCGGCCCTCTCCCTCATGCGGTGCATGTCCCCGGACTCTACGCCGTGGGCCGCGGCGATGGACGCCTCGGACTCTTCGCTGACCCACGCGTGGAGCGCAAGCGTCGACTTTGAGATCTCATCAGGGCTGACCACCCACACGAGCTCTTCCGAGTGCGCATCGAGGAGCTCCTCGGCGGCCTCGCGGTCACGCTCGCGCGGGGCAAACTTTGGGTAAAACTCGCCACAGTCGACTATTGCGTGAACCAGCCCGAGCGTGTGGTCGCGCCTTGTTGATGCCATGTCGAGGAGCTCGAGGAACTCTGTGGCCGTGCTGGGATCCAGGTACAGCCTCGAGACGAGCTCGCCCAGGCTGCTCGCAATGTGCCTGACATTTTTGCCCTTGCCCTTTGAGATCACCATCTTGCTCTTTGCCAGGGAGCGCAGCGCACTGCCGACCTCGCGCCCAATGCTGTCCTCGTCGAGCTGCTTTCCGGCAAGCGTCTTCATGAAAAATTCCGTAATCATCTCCCTGGTCTGCGCCGAGCGTATGACAAGGAGACCCAGCGTGTGTATGCGCATCGCGCGCGCGTCTGTCATGCGTGACTCTACTGGCTCGGGCTCTGCCCCGATATACTCCTCGGCCATGTCGGCCCCCATGCGGCCGGCGACAATTATCGACTCGCCGTGGTCGTCATACTGTGGCCTTCCGGCCCTGCCGGACATCTGCTTGTACTCTAGGACGCTTATTGGGGACATGCCGCCGCGCCGGCCGTCAAACCTCATGACTGACGAGACGACGACGCGCCGCGCCGGCAGGTTGACTCCGGCGGCCAGCGTTGGCGTCGTGGCAACAAGGCGTATTGAGCCGGCCCGAAACTCCTCCTCGACTATGTCGCGACACCCCTGGTTGAGGCCGGCGTGGTGGAAGGCGACTCCCTGCTTTACTAGTGCGGCTAGGGCCTTTACCGTCTCGGTGCGCTCGTTCTCGGCCGTTATGCGGCCTGCTGCGGCATCAAGGCGCGCCTTGCTCTTTCTGGGTATCATCTGAACGACGGCAGTGGCGGCCTTTGTCGCCATTGAGACGGATCGGGGCCTTGTGGTGGCAAAGACCAGGGACTGCCCGCCGTCGGCCACGGCCTCTATGCCAAGGTCGACTGCCGGCCCGCGCACGGTGCCCTCAATGTCGTGGGACTTGCCGTCGAACATGCGAACGGTCCCGCCGTCATAGACGCCCTCGCGCAGCGGCACGGGTCTCCACGTGCTCCTCACGAGCTCCGCGCCTAGCCACTCTGCAAGAACGTCGGCATTTGAGACAGTCGCGCTAAGGCCCAGCACCTGTGGGGGCTCCCTTGAGGACATTGCGTGCGATATGGCCATCTCGAGGGCCGGCCCGCGGTCGGCATCGCCGATCAGGTGTATCTCGTCCGATATGACAAGGCCGACATTCTCCATCCATGCCGGCTTGTGCCGCATGAGCGAGTCCATGCGCTCATTCGTCAGGACTATGACGTCGGCCCGCCCCAGTGCCGCATCGCTTGCGTCATAGTCACCTGTGGAGACGGCCACCCTTGGCGTGACGCCGCCGACTGTGGTCTCCTCGAGCATCTTGAACTCCTTGTGCTTTTCAGAGGCGAGTGCGCGCAGCGGACTGAGGTATATCGCCTTGCCTGCCCCGCGAGCAATGCATGCGAGTATGCCCATTAGCGCAATGAGCGTCTTGCCGCTAGCCGTCGGCGCCGAGACTAGGACGCTCTTGCCGTCGAGGAGTCCGGCGCGCACGCTGTCAGCCTGCGGCGGATATAGCTCTGTGAAACCCTGGTCAGTCAGGAACTTGCGTGCATCCTCGGGCAGTCCGAGCCCCGTCGTCCTCATGTCCTGTTATAGTGGCCCGAGCGCGACTCGTAGATGACGCCGTCGCGCTGCAGCTTTGAGACGTACTTGCGGGCCTCATCCTCGTCGAACTTTGTGGACTTTATGAGCTCGTCAACTAGTGCCTTCTCCTCGACTGGCTCCTTTGGCGAGCCCTCTAGTGACTTTAGTATGTCCATGAATATCTGGAGCTTGCCCATCTCGCTGCGCGGCTTGCCGTGTATGACGCCCATGTCGACTTCGCCCGTGTTGACATCGACGCCGACGTCCTGGAGCATGGTCTGGACCAGGTATATTGCGCGCTCGGCGTCCTCCTCCTCGACGCGCGTCTTCATTAGGAGGCGCGCGCGCGCCATCGCGAGGCGGACTAGGCCCTCGAGCTGCCTGGGAGTGACCGTTATCATGTCTTCTGAGTCCACATTTCTCATTTTCATATAATAGTCGATGAGCTTGTTCTCGGCCTCTGTGGTCAGCTGCGGATCGCCGTGCTTTGCGTATGCGAGGTACTTTGTGAGCGTGTCGGGGTCTATGAGCGATCTCGCCGGCATTCCGCTCGTCGTGTGCAGTTTTATGATGTGGCGCGCGATGTTCATGTCCCGCTCCTTGGAGGGCGTGTCGCGCACGGCAAATATGAGGTCAAACCTAGTGAGCAGCGGAATTGGCAGGTTTACGTTCTCGGTGAGGTTCTTGTATGGGTCGTACTTGCCGTACATTGGGTTTGCCGCAGCAAGTATGGACGACCTTGCGTTTAGCGTTGCTACGATGCCGCCCTTGGCCACGCTGACTGACTGCTGCTCCATGACCTCGTGGAGCGCGCTGCTGTCCTCGGGCTTCATCTTGTCAAACTCGTCAATGCAGACTAGGCCCTGGTCACCGAGGACTACTGCGCCGGCCTCTAGCATCATCATGCCGCTGCGGTTGTCGCGTATGACTGCCGCTGTCAGGCCCGCTGCAGTCGATCCCCTCCCTGAGGTGTAGAGGCCCCTCGGGGCGATCCGCGAGCAGAACTTTAGCATTGCGCTCTTTGCCGTGCCGGGGTCGCCCACAAGGAACACGTTGATGTCCCCGCGAATCTTGCCGCCATCAGGCAGGCGCCTCTCAAGCGCGCCGACTATGAGGAGGAGTATGGACTCTTTTATTATCTCGTGGCCCATGATGTGCGGCGCAAACGACTGTATGAGGCGCTCGTACGTGTCTGGCGCGCGCGCAAGGAGCTGTATCTCGCGCTCCTCCTCAGGCGAGACTGCCTCGCGCTCTGTCGTGCGCGAGACCTTGGAGCCGCGCCCGCCGAGAAACTCGACGCTGTTGCCGTCCATGAGAAACCTATAGAGGCCGCTCTTGCCCTGCGGGATGCCCGTCACGCGCTCCTGCTCTATGCGCACAATGCCCGTCAGCACTATGCGGTCGCCGGGGCGCGCATTGTCGACTAGGTCCTGCTTTACGTTCACGTCAATGTACTCGGGCATGCCGCCGGGCGGTATGTCCTCGGGGAGGTCCTGAAGGCGCATCATCTGAAAGTCGACAAACCTGCTCTGGCCCTCGTCGACCTCGAGGTCGCGGTGGTCGCACTTTGGGAACGTGCACTTTGGCGGCGGCGAGATGCTCATGCCCTTGAGGAGGACGACCTTGTTTGGGTGGCCCTCGGGGCAGACATAGGTCACCTCATGCGCGTGCGGCTTTACCTCAGATGACCTCACGACCATTCCGGACACGCTTGTCATCTTGCCGATCACCTCCGAGTTGATCTTGCGGAGGCTGCGGTGCATCGGATAGTTGACTATTCGCGCGCGTATGTCGCGCTCGTGCCTTTTGGCATAGTCGGGAAACTTTATGCCTAGTATCTCGGTTATTGCGGCGGCAAACGCGTCGAGTGCCATGTCGGCACTGTCGGTGAACACGCGCGTCATCTGCGAGTCCTCGGTCACCAGGTCATTATAGTCAATTACCGCATATGTGGAGTTTTTTGACGGCATCTCGTCTATCTGTTTCACGTACGAGAGCGTGCCGTCGCGGTCGCGGTGCGTGAGCATGAGGTCGCGCGCCATGTCAGACATGGCCGAAACCGTCGGCGCGCTGCTCTTCTCGGAGGTGACCTGCTCGCTCACGCCGTTCCCCCCGTGGCGCGCTCGACGAACTCGTCGTGCGCATTGCGCATCTGCTCATAGAGCCCACGCTCCTCGATCGTGAGCTTTTCAGAGTTGGTCGCGCTGAGCTTTGATGATATGACGAGGCGCGTTATCTTTGCGACCCTGCTGCGCACAAGCGAGTTGAGTATGCTGTTCATCTCGTCGCGCTTTTGCTGCGGTATGCGCTCCATGTGGGCATTTACGCGTATGTAAAAGTGGTCATCTAGCCTGGCGAGCTGATAGTCGTCCTGCGCATTCTCCTTTGATATGGCCTGCTTTAGCTCCGGCTCCGTGCTTGACTCGTCGATCCTCACGTGCCCGTCATCCTCTAGCACACGCGCGATCCAGCGTGGCAGGTTTAGCACGTCTCCCTCCTTGCCGGATATGTCAGTCCCCGAGACAGACGTCACAATGTCCTTGGTGAACGTCACCTTTACGTCCTCTAGGTCAAACCCCGCCTTGCCGACCTCCTGGGCTGCTGATATCTCTGTTGACTTGACCATCAGGACACGGCTCCGCCTGCGCAATTCCGCCCGCGCGTCATGCAACTTGTCAGGTCAGCACTAGTTTATAAATAGTCGGCGAGTCGTGCGCCTCCTGATGGCCGTCCATGGCGTAATGTGGGTAGAAAAGCACCGCCCGCAGGATCTTGGGGATATTGTGGGCCAGGAGGACACTGTCGGCAGCCTCGCCGCACTCGCAAAAAAGCCCGCCGAGATGCCACACCTGCTCCTTGCCGGCTCGCCGGGAACCGGCAAGACGACTGCGGCCATGTGCGTGTGCCGCAACATCCTTGGCGACTCGTGGCGTGACCACACGCTTGAGCTCAACGCGTCAGACGATCGCGGGATTGCGATGGTTCGCGAGAGGGTAAAGACGTTCTCTAGGTATGCCGGCATGGGCGACATACCGTTCAAGGTCATCATACTTGACGAGGCCGACGAGATGACCTCTGATGCGCAGACTGCGCTGCGCCGGATTATAGAGGACACGGCAAAGCACTGCAGGTTTATCATCATAGCCAACAACCTCTCGAGGATAATCGAGCCCATCCAGAGCCGCTGTGCGGTCTTTAGGTTTACGGCAGTTCCAGAAAAGGCGATCGTGGAGCGCCTCAAGCAGATAGCAAAAAAGGAGGGCGCAAAGCTTGACGAGGCCGGAATAGCGGCAGTGTACGAGAGCTCGGGCGGCGACTTGCGCCATGCGATAAACACGATGCAGGTTGCCGCATCGCTTGGCGGCGGAATTACCGTGGCCAACGCCGAGTCAGCAGCCGGAATCGCAAAGGCGACACAGCTAGACGATGTCCTAAAGCTTGCGCTCTCCGGCAAGGTCCAAAAGGCGCGTGAGCGCGTCATCGAGCTGCTGCGCGTGTATGGCATGTCTGGAGCCGACATACTGCGCGGGATCAATGCGGCGATAAACCGCGCGTCGCCTGAGGGGGCCGAGAGCCTCGTGCGCACGATCTCCGAGTACGACTATCGCATCCTCGTTGGCGCAAGCCCCGAGATACAGCTCTCAGCCATGCTCTACGAGCTAGGCGCGCTTGCGGCCAAAAAGTGAGCGCAGAGAGGGGGATTTGAACCCCCGCATGCCAAAGCACACAGGCTCTCAAGGCCCGCGCCCTACCGGGCTAGGCGACCTCTGCGCAGGCCACGCAAAACCACTCACATAAAATTTGTTGGCATGGGCCTTGAGGGTGAATCCAAAATATGCACCGGCCAGATATGGACGGCTAGTCGTGAGCGTGAGGGTTCTCGCCGGCCTCGAGCTTTGTGTATGTGCCCGCTGCCTTTTCGTGGTGTTCCATGTTGGACTGGTCCACCTTTATGGCCTCTGGGGGGCAGACAGACACGCAGGCCATGCACCAGATGCAGTCGTGCTCCCTTACGGGATCCGCCTTGTCGGTGTAGTCCTTGCGTTCCTCCTTTTCGGAGTTTCCTGTCCCCTCAAAGGTCTCACCGACAACCTTGTCGGCGGCGATGTCCTTTTCGGTTCTGTACCACTGGAAGACCTGCACTGGGCACGCCTCGATGCAGGCGCCGTCGGCGACGCACGAGTCCCAGTCAACTGCGACCATCGTGCCACTCACCCCGAGCGGAACCTGCTTTTCGCCGCGTGCCTTGTATGCGGCCTTTACCTCGTCGTTTGAGAACGCCTCCGCGTCGTCCCTGCCGGGCCCCCACATGAAGTGGAAGTTCTCCCCGTCAGAGTGCATGATCTTTCCGAGTGGCTTTAGACCCTCCGGAAAGTTCTCCGCGATTGGCATGTCAGGCACGCCCGCCAATGATTATTTAAATCTAGACAAATTTAGTGACAACTAACGGCCCTGGACGGCCAATTATAACGCTGTTTTTGGGGCGCGTGCCTACGTTAATATCGCTTTGGTGGAGCGTGGGTCGTGCTGCGATCCGATGGACATATTCAAGCATGACATATACAGGGGGCCCAATATCGGGATATACGCTGCGGCGTGCGACGAGTACGTCTTTCTCCCCAGGGGCTTCTCGCCCGCAAAGACTGAGCGCATATCAGGCAAGCTGGGCGTGGAGGCGATCCTCTCCTCGGTCGCCGGAACGCGCGTCCTGGGGACCATGATGGTCGCCACAGGCAAGACGCTCCTCCTGCCGGCCACGGCCATGGCCCCAGAGGTCGAGCACCTCGAGTCGGCCACGGGCATGGAGGTCATCCTGCTAGAGTCGCGATACACCGCCCTGGGCAACCTCGTGTGCGCCAATGAGCACGGTGCTGTCGTCTCGCCAGAAATGCCGCGCGCAGATGCGGCGGCAGTGGGCGATGCGCTTGGCGTCGAGGCGGTTCAGACGCGCATAGCGGGATTCCACCAGGCCGGCGCCATGGTGGCGGCCAACTCGACAGGGGGAGTGATACACCCGGAGGCGCGCGACGAGGAGGTCTCGCTTGTGTCCGGGATACTAAAGGTGAGGATAGAGCTTGCGACGATAAACGGCGGCGTGCCGTATGTCTCCTCGGGACTCCTTGTGAACAACAAGGCCGTCATGGCCGGCACGTACACTAGCGGCCCGGAGATAATGATGCTCACGCGCGCGTTTCTCAACTGAGCGCCGCACTCAGCGCATCGTGAACGTCATCTGCACGAACTGTCGACTCGGTGCGCGCGCGCATGTCGCGCACGACGACATTTCCGGCTGCCCACTCACGCGGCGCGACAATGACTACTGCGCGCGCGCCATCCTGTTCGGCAGCGGCAATCTGCCTCTTTAGCGCGCGAGGATCGGGGTTCGCCGATGCGGGGATGCCGCGTTGCCTAATGCGCGCGGCGAGTGCTGCGGCCTCGGCGTCCATGCCGTCACCCACGTGAACTATGGCAACATGCGGCCTGGGCGCAGAATCCTGCGGGCTCATTGCGAGGATGGTTCTCTCAACCCCGCCGGCAGCGCCCGCTGCTGCCATGGGAGGGCCGCCGAGCGCCTCGGAGAGTGAGTCATAGCGCCCGCCGCCGGCGAGTGCGCCAATGCCACCGTCTGGCCCGAATGCCTCAAAGACGGTTCCAGAGTAATAGTCTAGCCCGCGCACGATGCCAAGGTTGACAGTCGCGTTTGCCACGCCACGGCGCGCAAGCGAGTCCATGACGGCGCGCAGCTCGTTCCAGCCCTCGGTCTCACTGGCGCCGAGTGACTCTTTGGCCTCCTCGAGGCTGCCTCGCGCGTGGGCCAGGCGCATGACGCCCTCTAGGGCCGCGCGTGTGTGGCCGCGGGCCTCGTACTCGGATATGATGTCAGCCTCTGCCCTCTTTTGCGTCTTGTCCACGGCCCGAAGCATGTCTGCGAGGGATCCTGCGCCGCCTGTGACGTGCCGTATGTGCGACTCGGCTATCTTGCGGTGGCTCACCTGCACCGTTGCGCCCTGGATGCCTAGCGCCTCTAGCATGCGAACCGTAAACTCGGCGACCTCGGCGTCGGCCTCGGCGCCGTGCGCCCCATAGACCTCGATATCCCACTGGTGAAAGTAGCGGTAGCGGCCGCGCTGCGGCTCATCATACCTCCACACGCCGCCAAAGGCGGCCCTTCGCGCAGGCAGGCGCATGGATCTCTGTGCTGCCACGTTGCGCGTCATGCCGACTGTCATGTCAAAGCGGAGCGCAACGGCGCGCTCGCCCTTGTCCTCAAAGTGGTACACATCGTCGCGTATGGCCGGCCCGCTCTTTGCCTCGAGTGTCTCTAGTGACTCTATCGTGGAGGGCTCGACTAGCGTGTACCCAAAGAGGTCGCATGTCTTGATAAAGGCTGCGCGAACCGACTCGATTCCGGCCATCTCGTCGGCCTCTATGTCCTTCATTCCCCGTGGCAGGCCCATCGCGCTGCGCGCCATGGCCGCGCAGATTTAGCCTTTGCGGTGGATACCACGCACGCGCATCGCGATATCGTCAGGGGCATATGGCCGGACGACACACCGTTTGTTGGCGCGAGGTCAAGAATATGAGCCGCATGTGACACACAGGATCGACCTGCGACATTCTGCAGGATGATTCATGGCGCGATATTGCCAATGCTTGTTCGTGTTGCACATGTGCACGTGATCTAAGTCATGGGCATGTTGTCTACTCTCTTACAGGTTATTCCTAAATAGACTATTTCATTAGTCTTGGTTTATTACATTCCATACTGTGTTTACACTTTTTACAAGATGCAAATTTTGAAGAGTCTCTTTTTTAACGTTGTATAAATTTTTACTGTGTGTTTCTTGTATGATTTCCACATCTGTCGAATATTTGCTATCGGATAGCCTGTTGTACTCGACTAGTGATTCACTCATCAGTGTGGATGCTTGTTGTTTGCTCATGCGCGATTCTGTTGCTGCTTTGATGTATAGCGCACACAGAAGCGTCTTTAGAATATTTGATTTGATGACATTTATATCATATGTCTGGTTTTCTGATAGGTATTCGCCCTTAAATCTTTCAAAATCATTTAAATATGATTTACTCACTAATAATTCATCATTCGGCATTAGCAAATTCTGCAAAAACTTGATAATTGCGTTGATCGCATCATTGACCGTGGTTCCTGATTTATCGTGTGTTATTTTCTCTTGTGTAATTGTTGGAAATGATGACAATATATCATGAATATCATCTATTCCGACACTGTCTAGCAAATAACCAATGTCATGTATCTGCTTTGGAGCTTTTGATATGTCTGTATATCCCATATTGCCTATTGCCAATGCTGGTATTTTGTCTCCAATTAAGCAACCTGGTCTGAGTGCCTTTATGGCGTAATCAATGCCCACAATGAATGGTTTTTGTCCTTTATCTAGCATTTGGGCAAATGCATCAACATCTGTGCTGTACTGTATGTCTATTTTCACCCGTCGTTTTTCATCAAATTTTAGTAATGCTGATTTATACCACACGTCAAACTGCACCAAATTGCTTATTCTTATGGGTTTTCGTAGTTTGCACCTCAACCCTGCTTGGATTAAAATTTCAGGAACCATTTTTGTTATTTCTTCATGTGATAATTTCATGAATAAGTCAATATCCACGCTTAATCTCCATGATTCGGGTGTCTTTACATAAAACGGACTACATAGTCCTCCACGTATGCAACATTCCATTTTTTCTGATATTAGCTTGTGTATAGAAAAATCCATTATGAATTTTTCAATATTGAATTTGGACGTAAATCCATACTTCTTGGAAATGTTGTTGATTGTTGATGCATCGTACTTGTCAACTTTCACAGTGCTGCACCTCCAGGTATTCGCCAATTACAGTTTCAATCTTGCGCCGTTTTGCCCACGACATTATGCGCTCTTTGGTCGCCATTTCCGAATTTAGTAACGCCTCGACCATCTCGAGCTCTTTTTTATAGAACTGTATGCCTTTTTTTGTTGTCTCAAAAAACAGATCGACCCATGATTTTTCTAGAGACGCAACTATTGAATTTGGAATGTTGGCATATTCGCGTATTATTATGATGCTTTTATCTCCCATTGCATCCATCGCAGTAGACAATTGTGGATATGTTGGCTCTGTCAACGGAAAACACTCGCCATGTTTTGATATCATGCTTTCTAATCCCTGACTGTCCCCTCTCGTGGTGTATACAGTGTATACGTGCCTTCTGTATGCCTGATTCAAAAATTCGGTTAATGTGGACAATGCAGTAAACTGAAATCTGTGTGCGCCGTGTTCTAACATATATTTACAGACATGTCTCAGTTCAGCACTCAACAGATCTATGTTCTGTAACCTGCCTCGAGGAGCACCGTTGGCAAGCTTGTCTATCCGATTTTCCCACTTGATATTTCGAGCCTCAATAAAGTCGCCCATGTCTGGATCGTGAAAAAACGTCTCCACCTCTGCCTGTATCATAACTAGCAGATGCAGTGGATTTTTAAACGCCTGAAAGACCTTGCTTTGACGATTCACCACAATTTCTAGCTGTTCACCATGTTTTTCTAAGCGGTACAGGCCTGAGCCGCCGTCTTCCAATCTTAGGCCAGGCCCAAAATCGTACTCTATGAGATTGGTGCCCATGTTTTGCAAAAGCCTTTCTGATTTTGTCTCGCCTAGCCGCAAAAGGCGTGGTTGGCGCTGATTTTCTTGTGGGTTTAGGACAGACGCAATATCGTGATCCTTCTGATTATTCCTGGCAGCCATACGCATCGTCTCTTTTACATTGTTGTCGTTTTTGAATCTATTCGCTGCTGCTTTGTATTCTTGTGACTCTGTGAGAAAACCCGTCTTGAACACATTCACTGGAACATTATCAAGTGTGACGCTTCCTATGACGCGAGCTGCGCTGGGATGCCTAGGTATGCCAAACTTTGCGTATGGTTTTATCAGTCTCCCGTTGGTGTATATGTGTATTCCATAATTGCCCTTTATGGATCGTTTTTTTAGCAATGCGATCCACCCTGTTATGCTTATTCCGTCTAATGTGGTCATGGCAACCTTTTTTCTTGTTCCGTCAGCAATAGTGGGTTCTTTTGCCGCGCATTGTTTGCCATTTATCGATATTCTAATTCCCTCATTGAGATACGGCCCATACCGTATGCCAAACTCTTCGCGCAGCTTGGCTGGTTGCGGAAATGATGACGATCGGAGCTGTGATATGCGTATATTTGTGCCATGTGTGCCCTTTTCAGCCCTGTGGCGCCTTACCTTGACATTGTTCCATTTGGCATTTTTGTCCTTCAACCACTCTTCTTCATCATATGTCAGAGTCAGCTCGTATCCAGATCCCTCGACTGTGGTGCTTATGTCTATGTGCCTGCCTAGTGATGATGACGCGCTCTTTAACCCCACGCCAAACATCCCAATCTTGCCCTTTTTGGATGCGCCTCCCAGGGTCCATGCACGCCTCAGCCTCTCTAGATCCATGCCTTTCCCGTCGTCGCGAATGGCAATCTCGCTGGAGCGGTCCAGTCCGATCTCAATGCTCTCGGTCTTGCCGTCGATCCTGGCATCAATTGCATTGTCCACCAGTTCGGCGATGGCCTGCTCTGCCTTGTAGCCGACTTGGCCGAGTTTCATTATCAGGCTCTTGTCAGGCGTTGCGTCTACGCTCACGAGTTCCATGCCCCGCTACTGCATATTTAATATATATACCTATTTTATTTTCCTTATATATGATCTGTTTCAAATCGGCTGACTTTTGGATAAATTGATTATTTTACGTGTTTTTTAGAAAAACAGAATTATTTTTGAAATATAGGCTGGGATCCTGACGCTGTGTGTCATGGGCGATATCTGGCGCTTGACCTTTGACACGGCATCATGCAGGGTCCGTGGAACCTCTCAATGGTGGCCGGGTGATGCCCTGCAATGCGGCATTTCCGGCAGTTATGTGGACAGCGATGCCTGACGTGCGTTGGAATGCGCCTTGACCGCTGATGGGCGCTTCACAGTTAAATAATTGCCGCCGACGCGGCCTGCCGGTGGATCTGTTCACGCTGCTCGGTCTGTCCTCCGAGCTGAGCTATTTTGGACTTGGACTGGTCAGCTTTGTGGGCTCACTCATACCGTTTGTGCCCGTGCCCTCGTTCATATTCCTTGTGACAATGTCAGTGGGAGACACGTTCAACCTGCATGCTCTGGCGCTGATATCTGCGCTGACTGCAACTGCGGCAAAGCAGATAATATTCTCGGTCAGCTATGGGGGGAGGCGCATGATTGCCCCAAAGACGCGGGCGCGAATACGGCCATTTGAGCGCCTTGTAAAGCGGTACGGCGGCATTGCGACATTTGTTGCAGCAGCCACGCCGATACCTGATGACCTCGTCTACATCCCGCTTGGCATAGCAAGGTACAACCCCGTGCGTTTTCTGATATACACGCTGTCAGGCAAGCTCGTCCTCAACTATGCGACAGTTCTCCTCGCGCACTATCTTGGTGCCTCGCTAGTAGAGTCTGCCATGTCGCAGGTTGACGGCAATGTCCTGTATGTGCTGATTGGCATAATCGTGTTCGGGGCTGCCGTTACGGTCATCGTGATCGCGCTCTTGCGACTCGACTGGTCGCGTGTGCTAGGACGCGTGGCGCCCTGGACGCTCGATGAAGACGATAATGGCAATGCGCGCTCAGGCTAGCCTAAAGTTCCACATCATGTCTAGCCCATTTCGTATACCAATGCGCGCGCCTGTGGCAATGCGCCTGCGAGATGCCACGTCACCGGCAACATACAGGTCTCCGCGCCTAGTCAGGTCTGTCCCGTACAGGCCAGTAGTTATGCCCATGGCCTGCGTGAGCTTTGCCGGCCCGTCGGCTATTATGCGCGCGGCGCATCCATGGCGGTTTTTTTCCATGATGCACTCTCCCATAGTCGGCCTGATCGCGCGAATTAGGACAGCGCCGGCGTCATGCCTGCTGCTGCGCGCTACGGCGTTGAGGCAATAATGCATGCCATAGGTAAAGTAGACGTACGCGCGCCCGACCTCGCCGAACATTGCCCTGTTCCTCTGCGTCATGCCGCGTCTCGCATGGCTTGCGGGATCGTCAGACGCCCTGTACGCTTCAGTCTCGACTATTGTTCCGGCCATCGTCGCCCTCCCCCCTGCCGCGCGGCGCACTAGCGTGCGGCCCAAAAGGTCGCGCGCGACGGTGACGGTGTCCCTGGCATAGAACTTCCGTGGCAGCGGCCTCATGCTACCCTCCGGCAATCCTCGCTAGGGCCTTCATGTCGTCGCCTAGCGCGCCCTCGAGGCTGCGGTTGTAAATGACAGCGGCCGGATGGACCGTGAGAAAATAGTCAATGCCGTCCCTGTGTATGGTCTTGCCGCGCTCACGCGTGATGCTGCTGCCCCCAAGTATGCTCTTGTACGCGGTGTTGCCCATTATGCAGACTATTTTTGGCGATATGAGCGATATCTCGGCGGCAAGGTATCCTGCACACGCGGCGCGCTCGGCGTCAGTTGGAACCCTGTTGTCTGGCGGCCTGCACTTTACCGTGTTTGTGATGTATACTGACTCGCGCGAGAGGCCGGCACCGGCGAGCGCGTTATCGAGTATGTGGCCTGCGGCTCCGACAAACGGCTCGCCGCGCTCGTCCTCGCGTCGCCCCGGCGCCTCGCCCACAAGGATTATTCTGGCGTGCTCGTCTCCCTTTCCGGGCACGGCGTTTGTGCGCGTCGAGCACAAGGGGCACTTGGTACACCCAATGACGCTCTGGCGAATCTCCCCAACGCTGCCGTGCCCGCTCATGCGGCATGCCAAAATGACTGCCGCTAATTGAACCATTTGGATCATGTGCGTAAGACCCGTCTAACTTTATAACGAGCGCCCGCACTGCGCTGCCCCATGGGTCTTGAAGGCAAGATGGACCTCAAGCAAATCGAGCGCGATGCGCGCCCGCGCCTAGAGGCAGCACGCAAGTCACCAAGTGGGCAAGACGGTGCGCCCGAGATTGCGATCATCGAGGGCCCGCCAACAATGAACGGCGTTCCGCACGCAGGCCACGTCAGGGGCCGTGTCATCAAGGACATGTGGTACCGCTACAAGACGCTCCGCGGATACAATGTGACATACGCGGCCGGATGGGACGCGCAGGGCCTCCCAGTCGAGCTGCAGGCGCAAAAGGAGCTCGGAATAGAGGGCTCAAAGTCAAGGATAGAGGAGCATGGCATAGAGGGCCTCGTCGCCGAGTGCAAGAGAATAGTGCGCGAGTACCATGACCGCTGGGTCACAGTCGACAGGCTACTTGGCATGTCTGCTGACGACGACTCTGCGTACTGGACGTACACTGATGCGTACATTGAGCGTGAATGGCAGGTTCTGCGGCGCGCGCGCGAACTCGGCGTGCTGCGTGATGACTATGCGGTTATCGCGTACTGCCCAGGATGCCAGACGTCGCTCAGCCATGCCGAAGTCGCGCAGGGGTACAAGGAGGCAACCGATCCATCGCTCTACTACAAGGTTCGCCTCGACGGCGAGGACGCCAGCCTTGTCGTGTGGACCACCATGCCCTTTACGCTCGTCACCGACGCGCTAGTCGCGGTCCATCCTGAGGAGGAGTACTGCCGCATAAAGGCAGGTGATGAGACGTGGATCGTCGGCCAGACGCGCCTCGCCGAGTTTGCAAAAGAGGCGCGCCTCGAGGAGTATAGCGTCATGTCGACTGTCCGGGGCTCTGCCCTGGAGGGCAAAAGGTATCTCCACCCTCTCCTGGACGAGATTCCCGGCCTTGCGGGACTTGCCGGCAATGCGCCATACCACACAGTCGTGGCCGAGCCCTTTGTTGACACGGCCACGGGGAGCGGCCTCGTCCACATATCTCCGGCAAACGGCGAGGAGGACATGCGCGTTGCGCAGAGGCGCAAGGTTCCCGTCTTTTGCCCAATCGATGACGCGGTGCGCTTTACTGGCGATGCGGGCAAGTATGCGGGCATGTTTGTGCGCGATGCAGATGATGCGATAGTCGCCTCGCTGCGCGAGAGGGGGGCGCTGGTGCGCGCGCGCAAGATCAAGCACCAGTACCCGCACTGCTGGCGCTCCGGTGACGCGCTGGTGTGGCTTGCGAGGCGCGGGTGGTTTTACATGCTGGACAGACTCGGCAGCATGACAGTTGATGCGGCCACTGCCGTAGAGTACTATTACGAGCAGACGCGCAACCGCTTTTTGGGCATAGTCTCCGAGCGCCATCCGTGGTGCATCTCGCGTGAGCGCTACTGGGGCACGCCCCTGCCCGTGTGGGGATGCTCCTCGTGCGGCGCAAAGACGTGGCTCCACTCGCGCCGCGAGATCCTCGATGCGGCCGAGTCGCTTCCCGACGGGGAGGACTTTGAGCTCCACATGCCGTGGATCGACCGGATCACGATCCGCTGCTCCTCATGCGGGGGCAAGGAGACGAGCCGCGAAAAGTACGTCCTTGACACGTGGCACAACAGCGGCTCGGCGCCCTATTCGTCACTGGATGACGCGTCCCACGCGCGCCTCGTCCCCGTGCCCTTTCTGACCGAGGGCATTGACCAGACGCGCGGGTGGGCATACACGCTGCTCGTCGAGGGCGTCATACTGGCTGGCGCCCCGTCGGCGCCCTATTCGTCATTTCTGTTCCAGGGCCATGTCCTTGACCATGAGGGCAACAAGATGAGCAAGAGCAAGGGCAACGTGATTGACGCGCACGAGCTCCTAGAGCGCCGCCCGGTCGACCTTGTTCGACTGTACTTTTTGTGGAAGTCCAGCCCCATCGAGTCGGTAAACTTTGACGAGCGCGAGCTTGGAACGCGCCCGTACCAGGTTCTCGCCACGCTCTACAACCTGCACGCATACCTTGAGCAGAACGCCGAGTATGACGGCGTTGACGTGTCTGGCAGCGCGTCTGCCAAGCTGCCAGACTGCACATCGCCATCTGACCGGTGGATACTCTCGCGCCTCCATGGGACGGTGTCCCGGGTCACGCGCGACATTGACTCGTGCAGGATTCACGAGGCTGCCCACGCCATAGAGGACTATGTGATCAACGACCTGAGCCAGTCATACGTGCCAATGACGCGCGCAGACCTGTGGGACGAGTCCGACGGCGCTGCCGCACGTCGGCGCACGGTCTACATGGTGATGGCCCATGCGCTTCGCACCGTCGATGCCCTCCTGCACCCATTTTGCCCATACACGACAGAGCACCTCCACTCTGCAGTCTTTGGCTCCGCGCTGGCCTCATCGTCATGGCCCGCAGTCGATGACAGGGTGGCCGACTCGCGCCTCGAGGAGTCATTTGACCTCATGGCGCGCCTTGTGTCAGTTGCCGCTGCCGCGCGCACGCGCGCACGGCTAAAGCGCCGGTGGCCAATAGAGCGCATAACGCTTGTTGTCGGCAGGTCGCAGCGCGGCCTTCTTGAGGGCGTCATGGACATACTGCGCGAGCAGCTCAACGCCGAGAGCGTGGAGATACTCGAGGCCGACGCCGGCGCGTCTGGTGCCGCACGCGTGCGCGAGCTCGCCTCACTCGGGCTCCCCGTGGAGCCTGTCGTCGAGCTTGACCGCAAGTCCGCCGGCCCCAAGGCCAGGGATCTCCTGCCGCGCCTGATTGAGGAGATTGCGCGCGCCGATCCGGCCGAGATCTCCGGCACGCTCGAGGCCGACGGCCGGTACGCGCTAACGGTCGGGGATCGCGAGATCGTCCTGGACTCTGGGGACATTGGCGTGGGCGTTCGCGCAACGGGGGAGAACGAGATCTCAGACAGGGACGGCCTGGCCGCCATCCTGCCCTCGAGCCGGAGCGACGAGATGGTCTGCCGCGGGCTCGTGCGGGACCTCGCGCGCCGCCTGCAGGCCCTGCGCAAGGAGCGCGGGCACAACCCTACTGACGTTCTCGAGTATGCCGCAGTCAGTGGCCTGGCGCCCGAGCAGGAGTCCATGGTGGCCGGCCGGCTCGAGGAGCTTGCGTTTCTTGTGAGGGTCAGGGGCGTCACGCTCTCTGAGCGGCAGGGCGCCGAGTACGCCGACGGCGACGTTGACGGGCAGCCCATCCGCATTGCGGTGGGCTAGCGCAGAGCATGTCCAATGATCACCATTAAATAGAAAAACCGGCATATGCGAGCCATGGTTAGGCAGATCAGCCTCGACTCGTACCAGGCGCGCCAGATGCGCGATCTCCTCTCGCGGGGCTCGCGCGCCGTCGAAAAGACGGGCACGCCAATAACGCTCTACAGGCTAGTTCTCGAGGAGGACGGCTCCTCATACGAGGAGATAGTCTGCACGCTCACTAGCGGCCATGTCATAGAGCAGCGCATCATCTCAGGCGGACCGGTCCCGCCGAGCATCCACAGCCAGTCCGTCTTTACGCTAGACGAGTATCCGGCACGCCTAATCGGCGCGAGCAGGGAGCGTTTTGCGCAGGTTCTCGCAATGCTCGAGTCCGAGCTTCGTGGCGACAGCTTATAAGGATGCATCAGGCGAGGCGCGCGCGTGCGTCTCCTAGAGTACCAGGCAAAGGAACTCTTTGCCGAGTATGGAATACGCCTCCTAGACGGCAAGGTCTGCGGTGATGTTGGGGAGGCCAAAGAGGCTGCCGGCCAGATGGGCTACCCCGTGGTCATAAAGTCACAGGTGCCGGTGGGCGGCAGGGGCAAGGCC
Organism: Cenarchaeum sp.; assembly: GCA_963693095.2. GTDB lineage: Archaea > Thermoproteota > Nitrososphaeria > Nitrososphaerales > Nitrosopumilaceae > JAHRAL01. The sequence continues at coordinate 885,176 of OY843768.1, read as the reverse complement.
GGCGGAATACAAAAGTGCTCTGGCCCTGATGATCTCGAGATAAAGTTCCCCGAGGTTCTAAACATGACGATAAAGGGCGAGCAGACGCGCACGATACTAGTTGAAAAGGCCGCGACGATATCCTCCGAGCTGTATCTGGCCCTAATGCTCAACAGGGGCACGCGAACATACACGGTCATCGCGTCATCAGAGGGCGGCGTCGAGATCGAGTCAGTCAAGGGCCAGACGATTCGCGAGATCGGCCTCGACGGCGTCGATGCGGCCACGTGCGCTGCTATCGCAGACGAGATCGGCCTAAAGGGCGACATGGCCGCATCCTTTGTCAAGACGCTCGAGTCGCTCTCGCGCCTTGCGATGGAAAAGGAGGCCGAGCTCGCCGAGATCAACCCCCTTGCCATAATCGATGGGCAGACCATGACGGCCCTTGACGGCAAGGTCATAACGGATGACAACTCCAACTTTAGGCACCCCGAGCTCCAAAAGTACAGGGAGGTCTCCGAGCTCGAGGATCGGGCCACGGCAAGGGGATTCTCGCTTGTAGAGATGGACGGCGACATTGCAGTTGTCGGCAATGGCGCAGGCCTTGTCATGTCAACATTTGACATGCTCTCTGACAGCGGCGGCAAGCCGTCGTGCTTTCTTGACGTGGGCGGCGGCGCGACTGTAGAGTCAGTCTATGAGGCAGTCACGCTAATCAGCAAGATGCGCCGCACGCGCGCAATCCTCGTAAACCTCTACGGTGGCATAGTGAGGACCACAACTGTGGCCACTGCGTTCCTAAAGGCGTACGGCGACGGAACCATATCGCTGCCGACATTTGCGCGCCTAAAGGGCGCCGAGTCAGACAAGGCAAAGGAGATGCTTGATGGCTCGCAGATAGAGATGTTTGACACCGTCGAGGAGGCGATCAACGCCGCAGTCCGTGGGGCAAAGCGGCGATGATTGACATCTTTGAGACATTGCGCGGCAAGGAGGGCGATGCCGACTATGGCAAAAAGCCAGTCATTGTGCAGGGCATGACCGGCACGTTTGGCTCGCGCCACACGCGCCTCATGCGCGACTATGGCACAAACATAGCCGCCGGTGTCACGCCCGGCAAGGGCGGCGGCGACTTTGAGGGCATACCGCTGTACAACACCGTCGCCGAGGCGATCTCGGCCACGCACGCCGAGATTGTCGCAAACTTTGTTCCGGCGAGGCACTTTCTTGGCGCCGCGCGCGAGGCACTCGAGGCCGGCGCGCGACTCCTCGTGGCGATACCCGAGCACGTGCCCGTAAGGGACACACTCGAGGTCATCGAGCTTGCCGCCAGGAACGGCGCCCTCGTCATCGGCCCCAACACGCCGGGCGTCATGATTCCCGGCACGATAAAGGTGGGCATCATGCCTGCCAGCCCATTTGCGCCAGGGGACATTGCCGTCCTCTCAAAGAGCGGCACGCTCCTCTATGAGATATCAAACAACCTGACGCAGGCCGGCTTTGGCCAGTGCATCACGCTGGGAATTGGGGGAGATCCCGTGAATGGCATGCGCCTCGTTGACGCATTTGAGATGGTTCGCGGCATCAGTGGCTTGCGCGGCATTGTCGTTGTCGGGGAGATAGGCGGGGACGCCGAGGAGACGCTGGCGCAAAAGATAATCGACACGGGCTTTGAGCTTCCCGTTGTGGCCTACATTGCCGGCCGTGCGGCGCCAAAGGAGAAGCGCATGGGCCATGCCGGCGCTATCGTGTACGGCAACTATGGCTCTGCAGAGTCAAAGGTGGACATGTTCACAAAGGCCAACGTGCCAGTCGCCCGCCGGCCTGCCGAGGTCTCGGTTCTGCTAGCCGGCAAGATTCGCGGCAGTGCCTGATGGGCCTTCTGCTTTCTGGCGCGATCCTGGACTATATGCCATTGGTGCGCGTGGCCGGCCCGTTTGGGCGCCATGGGCGGGTAGGTTAAAAAGGGGCGCGGGTCGCGTGCGCGACGATGCCCATAGCGGATCCCGAAAAGAAGCAGATAGCGCAAAAGGCGCGCCTTCACCTCAAGATATGCTTTAACTGCGGCGCGCGAAACGCGCTGGCCGCGACACGCTGCCGCAAGTGCCACCACTCGGCACTGCGCCTAAAGAACAGGGCACTAGGCGCCAAAAAGTAGCCCTCCGGCCCACGCCTGCGCGCATCAAACCTAAAGAGTCAAAAGCGGCTGCCTGCGCCACCGCCGACGGACCGGTCGTCTAGCGGCTAGGATGACGCACTCACACTGCGTAAGGGCGCCGCGGCGCCCCGCAATGGTCATGGGTTCAAATCCCATCCGGTCCATTCACTATTCCTGCGCCGATCGCTCCCTAAAGACCCAGACGGTTCGCCGGCCATGATCCAGGACGTCTGCGCCCATGGATGCCATCTCGTCCCTTGCCTCGTCTGCCTCGCCATAGCGCGACTCTGCGCGCCGGCTCTCGCGAAGCGCGCACAGCTCGTCAAGTCTCAGCTCGGCGTCGCGTGACGGGCCGCTGACCCGCAGGCCAAGCGTGCCGAGCATTGCATCAAGCGTGCCGCGTGCTGATGCGGACTCTGCATCCCCGAGCGCGCCGCCTGCGGCTGACTCGTTGACCTCGCCGGCCAGCCCAAAGAGCTCGTCTAGCGCGCGCCGCGTGTCAAGGTCATCATCTAGCGCATCGACAAAGCTGCGCCATCGCCCTCCGGCGGGATCGCACGGGCCATTGACGCCGGCGCGGCGAAGCTCATAGTGGCACGTCTCGGCCTGCCGCCACCTCTCGACGCACTCGGACATTGCCGAGGACACATAGTCTATGCGCTTTGAATAGCGCGCACCGAGGCAAAAGACGCGCAACGCATTGGCTCCCCACGCCGAGATTGCAGACCTGACCGTGCGCGAGTTGCCGGCTGACTTTGACATCTTTTCGCCGTCCACTGTGACCATTCCGACATGCATCCACGCGCGCGCAAGGCTGTGCCCTGTGCATGACTCTGACTGCGCAATCTCGTTCTCGTGGTGGGGGAATATGAGGTCGCGCCCCCCGCCATGCACGTCGATCGTTCCGGGCAGGTGCTTTCTTGCCATCGCCGAGCACTCTATGTGCCATCCGGGCCTGCCCGTGCCCCACGGGCTTGGCCATGTCCGCTCGCCTTCTGCCCTCTTCCAGAGCGCAAAGTCAAGCGCATTGCGCTTTGTCTCGTCAACTCCGACGCGCGCGCCGGCCACAAGCTCGTCTGTCCTCTTGCCGGACAGCCTGCCATATGGGGCAAAGGATGACACGTCAAAGTAGACGCCCGTGGCAGTCTCGTAGGCGACCCTGGCATCGACTAGCTCGCGGATCATTGCGACCATGTCATCGATGTGGTCCACTGCCCTAGGCGCGCTAGTCGGGCGCAGTATGTTGAGCGCATCAGAGTCCTCATTGTACCTGCGTATGTGCCTCTCGGTGAGCGTGGCGGCGTCCTCGCCGGACTCTGCGGCGCGCCGGAGTATCTTGTCATCAACGTCAGTAAAGTTCTGCACGAGCTTGACGCTAGCGCCCCCTCGCTCGAGGTGCCTGCGCAGGACGTCAAAGACTATGGCAGATCGCGCATGGCCGACATGCGCGTCATCATACACGGTCGCGCCGCACACGTACACGCGCACGGGTCCGGCCGGACCGACCCCGACGCGCTCCCCGCTCAGCGTGTCGTGAACCTTCACTGTGGGCACGCCCCCGGCGCCGGTGCGCGCTTGTGCGCGCTTTTTGCGTGCATGGAGCGCACGCGCGCCACGGTCTCGACGGAAACGGCGACATCACGCGCCGTGTCGGCATCGTCCATGCGCCTGTCGACGATGCAGTGCAGGATCGGGTCAATCTCCTCGTAGGCCATGCCGATCTCATCTTCTGCACCATGGTTGTTCCACAGGTGCGGTGCGCTCTTTTTCTGCGCAATTGCCACTGGTATGCCAAGGTGCCGCGCCATATTCCTCACCTGGACCTTGTAGAGCGACGCTATTGGAAAGACGTCGGCCGCACCGTCGCCATGCTTTGTAAAGTATCCTATGAGCGCCTCGCTCCGGTCACTAGTTCCAGCAACTAGTGCGCCTGCAGAGTTGGCGTGGTGGTACAGCAGGCACATCCTGATGCGCGCCCTTGCGTTGCCAAGCGCCCTCTCGTCGGAATCGACATGTCGCGCAAATTCATTTACTATTGGCGCGATATCGACTGTCCGGCTCGCAATGCCTAGCGTTCCGGCAAGCCCTTGCGCGTCCTCGGTGTCGCGCCCTGGCGTGACCTGTGAGTCAGGCATCACCAGCGCAGTCGTCGCGCACGCCCTTGAGCATATTGCAGCAGTGACTGCCGAGTCGAGCCCGCCGCTGAGCCCGAGTACAACGCCGCTCGCGCCGGCCGAAGAGACGGCGTCTGTGACTAGGCGCACGGCCGCATCAGCAGCTTCCGCATAGTCAATCTGCGGCATGGCCGCAAGGGCGTCGGCGTGACTGCTAGAGCTCGACGTAGATGCCGTCCTTTCTCTCCTCGACCCTGTACGTCTTGAGGCTGACATCCTTGAGATAGTCGAGGAGCCTGCCCGTCTTTATGTCATAATGCCAAAAGTGCAGGGGGCACTCGACTACGCCGTCCTTGATCTCGCCGGGCGCTATCGAGCCGTCCTGGTGCGCGCACGTCGACTCTAGGGCATGCATCCCGTCATGGTTAAAGACGGCTATCTTTGTCCCGTCCACGTCAAACTCGGCGCCAGAGTCCCTGGCCACGGAGCCCCGCTCGGCTACCTTGACCCATCTCATTCCGGCGCAGGCTTGCGCGCAGACCCTAATAAGCACGACGGACGGTCACGGACGGTGCCGCACACGCACCACAGTATTTAAGTAAGATAGCGTGCACTCTGCCACAATGAGGGCGAGAATGTCGACTTTGGGGTTTGCGCTCCTCCTGCTCATGCCCGCATATGCGGCATCGCAGACACCTGACAGAATAATCGTGGACAGGGACCTCGGCGAGCATGGCAGGGGCGACCACCTCTTTGTCCACGGGATACTCGCATCGCCAGGGCAGGCAAAGTTCGTCATCGTGCAGGTGGCCAACCCGCGCGGCGAGCTGTGCAGCATACAGCAGATACAGCCGCTCTCAGATGGCCAGTTTGTCACAAAGGCCGTGCCGCTCCGCGGAGCGCTGTGCGGCATCGACGGCGAGTATGACGTGCGCATATTCTTTGGAGAGCACTCGCAGTCCTCCTCGTTCGTCCTCTCCGGACTCGGCGCAGAGGCGCCTGAGGGGGATGACACCCTCAGGGCAGCGCACGCCGCACTTGACGCGCGCATTGCGCGCACGCAGGGGCTTGACACGTCATGGTACACGACGCGCGCACTTGCCCTAGTTGGGCCACTTGACACGATAGAGGCCGTCGAGCAGATCTATGTGGATCTCCTTGGCGACTCTTTTACCGACTCGTCCCTTGAGGGACTTGACGTGACGCTGCGACGCGCCATACGTGACGCAATTGACGCAACGGGGGCACTCGAGCGCGACTCGGTTATATCGGCAGATGCCGCAATCGGGATCAGGAACCTGCTCTGGGCGGCCATCCTGTACCACGAGGCCGGCGACGCGCGCTCCTCATACGCAAAGATAAACGAGGCATATACCGACATACGCACGGCCCAACCGTCAAGCGGCTCGACTCCGGATCGCCCGCCGACGTTTGAGGAGCTAGAGTCCACCGTTCTTAGCCTGATGATGAAGAGCGGCTCCCTCCTCTCAAAGGACGTTCGCTCTGACCTGTCATTCATCCTGTCGCGCGGGACTGCCCCCATACACATTGAAAGCCTAAACTCGCTAGTCAACGTGCTGACGCACGCAAGGTATCTTGACATAGTGGAGCGCAAGGATGACGATCTTCACAGGCTCATAACGGTGGACTGGGCCGGACTAAAGCCACGGGTGACCTCGGCGTCGACGATCGAGGCGACTGTGGCCCTGGAGGCGCAGACCTCGGCGCTGTATGGTGCGGCGATGGCACTGCGTGACCTCGACAAGGTGGAGAACTTTGTCAATGGGGACAGGGCCGGCGATCTTGGGATTCTGCTGCGCCCCGACTGGAACAAGATCGTCTCGGATATCAGGTCGGCGAGCTCGACTGAGGACATAATGAGGAGTGTGGATGATGTCACGAGGATAAAGGGAGTCGTCGACATATCCTCACGCCTAGAGCAGGTGATACGGCTCACGAGCGCCAACGGCATAGAGACTGACATCACGCGCCAGTGGCCTGACCTGCTCGCAAGCGTGAGGGATGCGGGCAATCTTGATGACATACTCGCAGTCGTGGCAAGGTTTGAGGACTCGATACAGTCCCTGCGCGAAGCGCGCAGCCCGCTCTCCTCGCTGGAGCTGGAGTACCGTGCGCTGCGCGCAAAGGCGGATCAGCAGTCAGACAGGGCCGCACTGGCCAACATTGACAATGCGCTCAACATACTGAACCTTGCGCAAAAGCTCTCCTCGGGCAACCCGACAGAGGCGCGCCAGGACAGGGCGGAGGTTCTGTTGGCGTGGGTTGCCCAGGAAGCCGGCGCGATCAGGGATCGGCTAAACTCGAACACCGATGTCGACCAGACAAGGCGTGCTGCGAGCATACTGGAGCGCGCAAACTCGCTTGAGAGCCTCGGCGAGATTGGTCTGCGCACAAAGAGGTTTGTGCCCGGATATTCAGACTATGTTGATGAGGTAAAGCAAAAGATATCGCGTGCGAGGGAGCTTGTGATATCCGGCGAGCTGCGTCTTGCTGATGACATTGTGCGAAACGCGCGCGCAGAGTGGATCGAGGTGGACGCCGCATATCGCGATGCTCCACCGTCGTCAGACGACTATGGGATTGTCGATGTCCGCCGGCGCGCATACACCGAGCAGGTGGATGCGCTCCAGGGCATTGCGGAACGGTTCCTCGTTAACGGGACAGAAGAGGCGCGTGAGATGCGCCTTATCCTTGACAGGGCAGCAGAGTTCACTGAGCACGGCAACTTTGTGGACGCGCAAGAGTGGATAACACGGGCGTACGAATACGCGCAGGATCACCTTAGCATGAAGCACAATAGCGTGATATTTGACATAGAGCGCGACGAGGCTACGCGCACGTGGATGATAAACGGGTTTGTCGAAAAGCAGGCCTTTGACCGGAGAGAGGACATATCGATCACGGTTCTCAACGCCAACAACACGCTCCACAGCGAGCTCGAGTTCAGCGACACAAGGCACGGGGCGTTCTCCATACCGTGGAACGGCCCTGGCGAGCCGGGCATATACATTGCCGAGCTTGGCTACCGCAACACGATATCGGCCAACATTGTGTACATTCCGTACGATCTCGGCACTGCAGATGACAGGATCGCGCGCCAGGACCTCTCGGGCGGCTCTGGCCTCATTTCCTCCTCGCGTGACCTCTTTGACCTGCGTGAGTTCATGCGCGGGTTTGGCGGTGAGCGATACCAGTCAAACATCGGGCGCATAGGGCCTGTGGTCGCCGACGCCGAGGAGGCCATCCTAGACAGGGACGAGAACGAGGCCCGCTCCAAGGTCGCCGAGCTGCGCGCGCTCATAGAGCGCTACCTCCCGCAGCGCTCCCCCGAGGCGGCAATACGCGCCGACTATGGCCAGGGCGGCCTCCTCCTAGAGGGCGCGATCAAAAAGTCGATCGCCTTCCCCGAGGACCTCTATGTCGACATCTTTGACCAGTCCGGGGACCTAGTGACGACTGTGGCACTTACCGACGACTCTAATGGCTCGTTCTCGCAGAGCCTTGTGCGCAGCTTTGAGCCCGGCACGCACGTCGTGCTCCTCTCATACCATGACCTGCGCGTCTCGGACTTTTTCACCGTTAGTCGCTAGAGCGAGTCGCCAACGAGCCTGACTAGCTGTCGCACCGCAAGGCGCGGGTGCGAGACGGCAAGGCGCGCGACGTATCCTAGCCCAAAGTCTGCCCTCACAAAGTCAAGAAACTCGTCAGCCGAGAGCGCGCGTATCGTCTCTAGCTCGTCATCCCACCCCCTGTCATCTAGTCCAAGCCAGCGCGACTGCACGCGCGAGGCGGCGCGTATCTTTGATGCAATCTCGCGTCTCCATGACTTTTCATAGTGCTCAATGGCCGCCTGCGAGACATCCCCATCTGCTGCAGCGCGCGCAGCGGCACTGCCGGCTGCTGCGCCATACCGTATCGCATAGCGTATGCCCTCTAGGACAAGCGGGTTTGCCTGTCCGGCCGTGTCGCCCGCAAGGATGAGGCCGTCGTGGACCGTCTTGCGCGCGACTCCGCCATTGGGAATTATGCCATAGTGAAACTCGACTGGCTTTACCTTTCCAAGGCGCGAGAGCGGTCCGGGCCTGCGCTCTAGGAGGCGCGCAAGCCTGGCGGCCGCATCTTCGCCGGACTCGGGCTTTGCGATCCCAACGCCAATCCTGACCATGTCGCCGCCTAGCGGAAAGACCCACGCGTATCCGGCAGGCGAATAGTCGCTGCCGACCATGAGCCACCACGTGTCCTCATCGGCGCCCTCGGCGTGGGCCTCCCACTCGGCGCCGACCCCAAACCTGTCCCACTTGTGAACCGCTTGTGCGCTGCGCGCGACGGTGGACTGGAACCCTGTAGCGTCGACTGTCATGCGCGCGCGAAACTCTGCCGGACCGGCATCCGAGGACGCATGCACGCCGCACACGGCACTGCCATTGACAATGGCGCGCGTGACGCCGGTTCTGGTGAACAGGCGCGCGCCGGCCTCCTGCGCCCGAGCGGCTAGCCACCTGTATGTGCGGCGCACGTCAAGGACCGCTGCGCGTGCCTCCGTGTCGCTCACGGTGACCTCGTTGCCCGGCGAAAAGAACGCATAGTTGCGGACCGGATGGTAGCAGTCGCGCGGAATCCCAAACTCCCTGACCGAGTCCATCCACGTCACGCCACTGGTCCGGACGGTTCGCGCAACGTCGGCCTCGCGCTCTAGGAGGGCAACGCTTGCGCCCTCGAGTGCTGCGGCACGTGCGGCCGAGGAGCCTGCCGGACCGGCACCGGCAACAACGACATCGTATGAATTCATCACGCGCAAGCCCAGGCGAGCCTGAATATATTCATGGGTGCTGTGGGCTACCTCTTTAGCACGGGGGAGCCCTTTGTGTCCGATGAGCGCTCGGCATCAAACGGCTCGTCGGCATACGCTGCCCTGTGCATATAGCTGTGCGAGCTGCCGTCCTCCTTTCGGCAGAACTTTTTGTGGACGGACTCCTCTATCTTGAGCGTCGTCTCGTTCTCGTGGTACATGCGCTTTCCGCACTCTGCGCATATCGCCTCGGGCATGGCGCACAGGGCCAATGCGCGCATATTTAGCAGTATTGGGGCGCCGAGCGCCCCGGCACGCACAGCCTAGCGAACATAAATATCTGCGACGGGAGTTTGCCGCCGTGCCGATGCAACACCCTGATGCGCTGTCGCTCCTCATATGGTCTGCAATATCGGCGGCCATGGTGGCCGCATCCGGCCTGGCATACAGGACATACCGGAGGCGCGTCTTCCATTAGGCGCCTCCATGCAGAAAAGCGCGGGCTTCGCTGCCTCGGCGTCGCCGAGAGCTTTGGGCCGGGGGACACGACGTCAACGCTCGCCGGCGTCGTCATGCGCCGTGACGGAACAGTCGACGGCGCCGTCATTGGCGGCTCCACTGTGTCCGGCGATGACGCGACTGAGGCCATTGCGGCGATGCACTCGCGCCTTGACAGGTGCGACATATCGTGCACAATGGTCTCTGGCCTCCTCATATCGATGTACAATGTCATCAACGTGGAGCGCCTGGCCGAGCTTACGCAGGTGCCGGCGATAGGCGTGACGTACCGCGAGTCAGGCGGACTCGACGGGGCAATAAGGCATCACTTTGAGTCGCCGGCTCAACGGCTCGCCGAGTATGCCTCCATGCCGACTAGGGAGCGCATGAGGCTGCACACGGGCCATGATGTTTTTGTGGTGCGCGCGGGATGCACTTGCAATGACGCTGCGGCAATACTTGGCTCGTTCACGCGGCATGGTGCGATTCCCGAACCGTTGCGTGTCGCGCGCACCATTGCGCGCGCGGCCAGGGCTGGCCTAGTCGTCTGATGTGCCACCAATGTGGCGCAGTATCCCCGTATAGTCAAGGTCCCCATGCCCCGCATTCACCGCGTCGCGGTATACCCTGAGTATGTTGCCTGCCCCCGGAAGCGCTGCGCCGCGTGATTCGGCAAAGCGCGTAATTATGCCGAGGTCCTTCTCTAGGTTGCGCAGCAGGAACGTTGGCGTGTACTCGCCACGCGCCATCCTGTGGGCCTTTTTGCGGCTCATGCCCGTTCCAAAGTATGTCGAGTTTAGCACCGTTAGAAACGTCTCGGGATCCACGCCACCGCGCCTCGTTATCTCTATGCCCTCTGATATCGAGAGTGCCAGGGACGCTATCTGCAGGTTCATCGCAAGCTTTACCGTGTGTGCCGTGCCGTTCTTGCCTAGGTGGTGGACCTCCTGGCCAACGTCGCGGAGCACGCCCTCGCACGCCGTGTATGCGTCCCTGTCCCCGTCTGCCATGACGACGAGCGTGCCGGCCGCCGCCGCGTCCGGCCCGCCCATGACGGGAATGCCGATCATCTTTATGCCAAACTCTGCTGCAAGCCTCTGCGCAATCTCGCGCGAGTCCACTGGACTAATCGTGCTCATGTCTGCGATGACCAGGGCGTCATGCGCGCCAGAGGCCAGGCCGCCATCCCCAAACGTGACACTGCGGACCGCGTCTGCGTCTGTGACGCACACTATGGCAATGTCTGATGCGGCCGCGACGTCTTTTGCGCTCTCCATGACTTTCGCGCCGGCATCTGCGAGCCGCAATGTCCTCTCGCGCGTGCGGTTGTACGCTGCGAGCGTATGGCCGCGCTCGATGAGGCGAAGCGCGACTGCCTCGCCTAGCATCCCCGTCCCTACAATGCCGACCTTCATGGACATCGGCTCGCCTGTGATCTTATTTTAGTCGTTTGGGCAGCCTGCACCACACGAGCGCAAAAACTCCACGCGACATGGCCTTGCCCTAGCGCGACTCCTCGGCACACAGCTTCCATGGCCTGTTTCCGAGCAGCGGCGCCTCGAACTTTAGCCTCCCGACGGTTCGCTCGCCGTCCCTGACCATCGCATAGTCGACTCGCCTTGTGCTCAGTATGCTCTCCCTAGTCTTGTATCCGCCCTCGATGACCCTCACGCGGAAGCGCTTGCTTGCCCGCACGACTGCGCGCCGCGCCGCCTTGACGTCGCCGACCCATGAGAACATCTCAAATGACCCAAAGTTCTGCGTCCGGACCGTGTGGCCGTACAGGCGCGCCTCCAGCTTTAGCCCGCCCTTGGCCGCATACGCGTTTATCCACTCGACGACGCGCTCGCCGTGGCCCTCCTGCGCCCCAAAGGACTCCGCGCCGCCCATGTGGCAGGACGGCGCGCGGGGCAGATATAATGGTGTGCGGTGCGCCCTAGACTAAAATACGCCCATGGCAGGAGGGGCCGCTGATGATAACGGTGGACTGCCACGACGTTGAGGCCATAAAGCACGAGCTGGCCGTGTATGTCGCCGACCAGCTCGGCGCCATTCCGGCGATAAAGCTGCACGAATTTGTGCTCTCCCCCATAGACGACAATGACGCGCTAGACATGACTGAGGCCATCACGGCAGTAAAGGGGTACATGGACTCGATAGGCGAGACGCGCAACTATTCTGTCCTTGCGCGAGGCAACACGGTCAGCGTGCACTCGCTTACGGGCAAGTCCATCGAGCGTGCCGAGAGCACGCAGGACCACATGTTCTCATGCCCCCACTGCGGGTTTGTCACCGGATACGAGGTAGAGTACAATGCGCACAAGCGAATACACTATCTCTGAGGCAGTTGGCGCATGGGACACTTGACGTGCGTGAACGCTCAAGTATGGTTATAAGGGGGACATGCGCTCGAGGGCGTGATGGAAGACAACGGGGAGCGCTCACGCCCACAAAAGATCTATTGCGACAAGTGTGACAAGGTGTTTGGCTCTAGGCCAGAGTACGAACGCCACGTCGAGCGCCATGCCGGCGGTGGCGAGTCATGCCCAATCGACTCTGCAATATCGCGACTGCTAGGCGTTTTTCGAAGGCGCTAGCCATGGCACGCAGCGTGCGAATGGTCGCACAGGCCACGCGCATGGTCTTTGCGCGGCGCGCAAATGTTGCAATGGCCATTGGCGTGTTTGCGGCAATGCTCCACCTCATGCTCTTGACGGCTGACTATGTGTTCATTGAGCCGTATCTCATCGCGCACGTTCCAGAGGGCGGCGTGGCAGGCCTTGCCATAATCGTGGTAATGTCGGCACTCTCGGCGATGGCGGTTCCCATGGGCATCCACTCGATCATAGTCGCCCGTGCCGCACGCCGCGGAATCGCCGGCGGCATGGCGGGGGCCACCGTGGGCGTCTTCGCCGGCGCGTGCAGCTGTGGTCCCATAACGCTTGCCCTGGCAACCTCGCTTGGCGCGGCAGGCTCGGCGACGGCGTCGTTTCTCTCCGAGTATGACGTGCCGCTCCGCCTTGCGGCGATAGCCGCGCTGGGAGTCTCGATATATGCCACGTCGGCCACGCTCTCTGGCCAGTGCCGCACGCCCTAGGCGGCCCACGCGTGCGCAGGAGCGGCCCACAGCGCAACCTTTATGACTTGACAGGCCTGCGGCTCGGGCATGGAGGCACAGGAAGCCGTAGAGCGTGTCCTAAAGATCAGCCCCTCGATAAGGGTGGCTAGCATCTGTGACATGAGCGGCAAGCTCGTGTACCACGCACGTCGCAAGTCAGTCAAGAACATCTTGACGCCGAGTGAGAGCAAGGCATCTCTGCGCGCATCAGCGCAGAACATGAAAAAGCGCAAAAGCCTTGCGCGCAAGCTCGGGGCGTGCAAGTACACCGTCGCCGAGTATGACAAGGTCAAGAGACTAGTCATGCCAGCGGGTCGCAACCACCTCCTGTACGTCACATGCTCCCCGAGCTTTGACCACAACAAGATCGTGAGGAAAGTAAGGACGTTCAGGTAGGGACAGGTTATCCCACCATTTTTCGGTTCATTCTCAGCGTTGTTTGCGCGCTAGCGCACGGCCAGGGTGCCAAGGTACACGGCATATGTGACCACTGCGCCTATCCCGTGGACCTTTCTGATCATCCCCGTGCGCACGGCGATGAGGAGTGCAGCGCCAAACGCGATCATTATGGCATAGTCGACAAACATCTCGCTGTCAACCTGTATGGTGAATGCGGCCGATGCCACGCCGACGATCAGGAGCACGTTGCAAATGTTGCTCCCGATGATGTTGCCGACCCCAATGTCAGTCTGTCCCTTGCGAATTGCTATCACTGATGTTATGAGCTCCGGAAGTGACGTGCCTATTGCGACTACCGTTATGCCGATTACCCTCTCTGAGAGCCCAAAGTTCTCGGCTAGGACAACGGCATTGTCTATGGTGAGCGTTGCGCCGACATAGAGTGCCGCAACCCCGATTGCAATGTATGCCAGCGACCTTGGCGTGGACATTGGATTTGTGTCAGTGTCAGGCTCTGGTGTGCGCTGTTTTTTTCTTGACGTGCCGCATACGTACACGGTAAATGCGACTAGTGCGGCGACAAGGAGCGCGCCGTCAACGTGCGAGATCTCGCCGTCGATCGACATGATGACAAGGAGGGCAGAGAAGCCCAGCATGAGGGGAACCTCCCTGCGCAGCGTCTGCCTGCCTATTGCGAGTGGTGCCATGATTGCCGCAACGCCGATGACCATGCCGACATTTGCGATGTTGCTTCCGACCACGTTGCCAAGGACAATCGCGCTGTGCTCAGTCCCTGCGGCGATGCTTGCGGCAAGCTCTGGAGTCGACGTCCCGTACGCGATCACAGTCATGCCGATGACTAGCGGGCTCATGCCCAGGCGCCGCGCAATCGATGCGCCCCCGCCAACAAGCCTGCTGCCGCCAAAGCAGAGCAGCGCGAGGCCGACGCACACAAGCAGGGCGCTGATCGCCGTCTCCATGGCCGGTGCGGCGCAGAGCCTCCGTTTAAATGCAAACCCGGCCATCCGGGGCGCGCCCTTTGCCGCCGGTGTCGGCCTTGCGCGCCGGAGAGTGCAGAAAGGTAATTAATCCGCGTGCCGCGCGCGCCTTCACGGTGCAGCATTCCATGCCTCCTAGTGCGGCGGTGACAGAGTTTTCAGCCGTGCGACTCGAGCGACCCACGGTGATCGCCGGATTCGTCGGAGCCGGCCTCGTCGGGCCGCTAGCCGTTGGGCACATTGTGTCGTCCATGGGGTTTACCGAGTTTGCGTGCATGAGGTCGCGCCACCTCCCGCCGGCCGCAGTATTCCTGCGCGGCCACCTGCAGCACCCGTTTAGGTTTTATGCGCACGAAAAGTCCAACACGTGCGCCATAATATGCGAGATAACGCTCCACATGGAGGGCATACACGACATAGTCTCGGCCATCTTTGAGTGGCTCTCCTCCAGGAATGCCGCCGAGATTGCCGTTCTTGACGGGATCGCCGATGACTCCCATGACGGATGCGCATACTATGCGGCCGAGCGCGACACGCACCACGCCGAGGCGGTGCCGGGCATCAGCATGATATCGCGGGGGTTCATCACGGGCATCTCTGGGGGCCTGCTCGATGAGTGCCTTCTCCACGACGTGCGCGGCTCGGCGCTCCTTGCGCGGGCCAACAAGGATGCCGCCGATCCTGCCGCTGCTGCCACGCTTGTCAACGCGGTCAACTCGCTCTATGGCCTCGACGTGGACTCCTCCTCGCTTCTCAGTGACGCAGAGGCGATCGAGAGCACATACTCGGAGCTCTCGCGCCGCTATGCGCACCACAGGGGCGAGGTACGGGGGATGTACATGTGATGCGCACTGCACCAAAGCGCCGCCGATCCAAGACGCTCACGTACCGTGGTTCGGGCGTTGACATTGCCGCAATAGACAAGAGCCGCACGGCAATTGGGCGCCTGATATCATCAACACACGCTCACGCGCGCGGTGCGCGCATGGCTAGCGCATTTGGACACTATGCGGGGATTGTGCGCACGCGAGACGGCACGCTCGTTGCGACCCACACGGACGGTGTGGGAACAAAGGTCCTCATCGCGTCCAGGATGCGCAAGTATGACACAGTCGGAATTGACTGTGTGGCAATGAACGTCAATGACATTGTGTGCGTTGGCGCCACACCGGTGTCCTTTGTTGACTATATCGCCGCGAGCCGCAATGACACGGGAATATTCAAAAAGATCGTGTCTGGACTCGTTCGTGGGGCACGGCAGGCGCGCGTTCCCATAGTGGGCGGCGAGACGGCGATCATGCCTGACCTCTTTGGACGTGGCAAGTTCGCCTTTGATCTGGCCGGAACCGTGGTTGGAACCGTCCCGCGCGGCCGCATCATCACGGGCAGGGCAATCCGGCGGCGTGACGTGATAATCGGCGCGCGCAGCTCGGGACTGCACTCCAACGGATACTCGCTCGCACGGCGCGCACTCGCCGGAATTCCGCTCAGCGAGCGCATTGCCGGTGCGCGTCGACTCGGCGACGAGCTCCTTCGCCCGACGCGAATCTATGCGGTTCCGGCACTCGACGTCATTGCGCGCTTTGACGTCCATGGCCTGGCCCACATCACCGGCGGCGCGTTCTCAAACCTCCTCCGCCTGCGGCGCGCCTCCTATGAGATCGACTCGCTGCCGCGCACGCCGCCGATCATGGACCTCATAGCCTCGCGGGGAGTGGCAGACGCCGAGATGTACAGGACGTTCAACATGGGCGTTGGCCTCTGCGTCATCGCCCCAGAGTCAGAGGCAGACGGGATCGTCTCGAGCCTGCGCCGGCACAGGATTGGGGCGCAGGTCATCGGCCACGTCGGCTCCGGAAGCGGCGTCAGGGTCAATGGCATCGACATTGCCTAGGGATCCTGGCGTGTGGGACTGCTCGCGTCATAAACCGTTAAATTAACCCCCGATGGGGCCTGCCTCGTTGGCAAAGCACGAGCTCCCCGCACTTCCATACGCCCATGGGGCACTAGAGCCCCATATCGACGCCCAGACCATGGAGATACACCACTCTAGGCACCACAAGGCATACACGGACAAGCTCAACGCCGCACTCGAAAAGTGCCCAGCAGACGTTCAGGGCATGGACATAGAGACGCTCCTGGCCTCACTATCGAGCGTCCCCGAGGAGGTTCGCGGGGCAGTCAACTTTAACGGCGGCGGGTTTGACAACCACTCGCTCTTTTGGCCCAGCCTGTCGGCCAACGGCGGCGGTGAGCCGGGAGGCGCGCTGGCCGATGCCATCTCGTCGGCATTTGGGAGCTTTGCTGACTTTAAGGAAAAGTTCTCCTCGACTACTGCCGTCATACAGGGCAGCGGATGGGGCTGGCTTGCCTACAACACGTCATCATCAAAGGTAGAGTATGCTGCGATGCCAAACCAGGACAGCCCGCGAACGCGTGGCCTTGTGCCCCTGCTGGGCCTTGACGTCTGGGAGCACGCGTATTACCTAAAGTACCAGAACAAGCGACCTGACTATGTTGCGGCGTGGTGGAACGTTGTCAACTGGGATGAGGTTGACGCACGCCTTTCAAGGGTGCGCTAGGGTGCCACATGCGCAGGTGCCGGCGCGCGCCTTCGATGCGGGTATGTCCATCAGGATTATAAACAGGCAGTTCGGGAGCGTGTCATGCCACTAAAGCGGGCAAGCAGGGGACGCAAAAAGGGCGGCAAGGGCTCCTCAGGCACCGTCCAGTGCACCAACTGCGGACAGACGGTTCCAAAGGACAAGGCCAAAAAGGTCACATCAAGGCTAAACCTCGTGGAGCACCAGCTCGCAAAGGAGCTGCGCGCACAGGGCACATACATCGCCTCGCCACGCGTTCTAAAGTGGTACTGCATATCGTGTGCCATACACTTTGGAATACTAAAGATTCGCTCGGCTGACTCGCGAAGAAAGCGCGGCAGGCTGCGCTAGCCGTCAAGCTGCCTTGATGCGCGGATGACGCGCTGCACTATTGTCACGCCGGCAAGGACACACACGAGCAGCATGGCATAGTCCATTATTGCCGCCGTTTGGGACAGGCCAGCAGCTATTGCGGCCACTGCTATTATGACCAGGCGCTCGGCCCGCTCGCCCACGCCGATGCCGGCGAGCCTCACGCCGAGTGACTCTGCCCTTGACCTAGTATAGCTCACGATGAGTGAGAGGGCCAGCGCGGTGATCACGAGGTGCGGTGAGGCGACGCCGCCGGCCAGGATTGCGATGAATATGGCAGCCTCGGCGACCCTGTCCGAGACAGAGTCCAGGAACGCCCCGCGCGCCGTCTCCCTGCCCGATGCGCGCGCGACCTGCCCGTCGACGATGTCGAGGAACCCCGAGGCGAGGAGCGCAACTCCGGCCAGTGCGATCGAGTGGCCAGAGTTGATCCCAAAGAGGGCCGCTGACACAAAGGCGGCCACGAGGCCGATCGCAGTCCATGCCGACGGCGATATGCCAGTGGCCGCAGCCCCACGCCCGAGGCGGCTCAGCGCCGGCGAGAGCGTCTTGCGCAGGCTGTCGAGCATCGTGGGCCAGGCGGCGCTCTTTTGTATTAAAGAGTGGCGGCACGCCGCGCCAGGCGGCGCGCCCCTTATATCACGCCGCTTGCGACCCCGCGCGCGTTGGCCGTCGAGTCCCACTTTATCCAGACGATCATAGGGGTAGGGATACTCCTAGTGGCCGCCAAGCTCATGGCCGAGCTCTTTATGAGGATCCGCCTGCCCATAGTCCTCGGCGAGCTCCTCGCTGGCATGATCATAGGCCCATTTGCGTTCGGCGCGTTTCTGGTCTATGATGGCGAGCCGCTCCTGCAGCTCGGCAGCGAGCTGCGCGTCCTCGGGGAGATCGGCGCCATAGTTATCCTCTTTATGGCCGGAATGGAGATGACGCCCCGCGAGTTTTTGCGCGGCGGCAAAAAGTCGTTTACCGTTGGCACAATAGGGGTCGTTCTCCCGTTTTTTGCCGGACTGTGGGTGTTTCAGGCGTTTGGCTTTGATGCGCTCCAGTCAATGATGATCGCCACGGCACTCACCGCAACGAGCATAGCCATCTCGCTTCAGGTTCTCACCGAGTTTGGAAAGATAAAGACGCCCGAGGCGCGCCTCATCATCGGCGCGGCAATCGTTGATGACATTCTGGCAATTGCCGTCCTCTCGGTGGTCACATCGCTTGGCGCAGACGGGGGAATAGACTCCATCGAGCTGACTGACGTCGCAATAACCATAATGCAGGTTCTTGGGTTCTTTGCGATAATGCTCATCTCTGCAGTGTTCATAGTTCCCAAGCTGGTCGCCCCGCGTCTGTGGCACGCAAAGGGCAGTGTCGAGGGCATTGTGACGGCAATATTCTTTGGTGCCGCCGCGATAGCTGGATCTATTGGACTCTCTCCCATAGTTGGCGCGTTTGCAGTCGGCATGGCGCTATCGACGACCAAGGTTATAGACAAGGTCGAGCACTTTATCAGCAAGGTGGGACTGATATTTGCGCCGCTGTTCTTTGCCATAATTGGCGCACAGGTTAACTTTATGGAGGTTGACCTGACCATCCTCATGCTGAGCGGGGTCATGATCGTCATTGCCATTGTCACAAAGCTCTTTGGGTGCGGCCTGCCGTCATGGTACTTTCTCAAGGACAAGGCGCAGGGAATGCGTGTCGGCATTGCGATGATCTCGCGCGGCGAGGTGGGCCTCATCGTCGCCGGCGTCGGTGTCTCCTCCGGGGTCCTGACGGGAAGCGTCTACTCGACGATCGTGATAATGGTGGCAGTCACGACAATAATCACGCCAATCTGGCTAAAGCTCGACTATGCCAAGAGGGACGGCGCGAAGCGCAAGGACCGGTCAGACAACCCGCACGAGGGAAGGGAGTTTGTCTTTGTGCCGCCCGAGGACACGCCTGTCGATGACGCAGGCGACCTCGCCGGCGGCCATAAGCCTTAAATCACATCGCATGGGGGGCTGTCTCACTGCTTTGGCTGAGGACTATGTGACATCATGCTCCGAGTGCGGCAAGGCCGTGACTCGCGAGACGATGAAGTATGACGGCAAGCGCGCCCTGTGCCCCGAGTGCCAGCAGTCATCATCGACGGCAAGCTCGGGAACCGATATCGACAAGCAGCTCTCGCTCTTGAGAGTCGAGCTCATCAAGCTAAAGAACCTCCGCTCCCAGCTAGGCGGCACGTCTAGGAGGCCGCCTGCAAAAAAGAGGGCGTCACCCCCAAAGAAAAAGAGGCGACCGGCCAGGGCTGGCGCGCGCAAGACATCGGCGACAAGGCGACCAAAGCGCAAGACTACGCGCAAAAAGACCAGGGCGACGACGTCGCGGAGGAGGCCGTCCTCGCGCACGACTGCGAGGAAAAAGCCGACTACGCGAAAGCGCACCGTCACTAGGAAAAGGCCGACTGTCCGCAAGAGAACGACGTCTAGCGGTGCGGCACGGCGGCGAGTCACAAAAAGGACCACTGCGCGGAGCACGACGCGAAAGAGGACGACTGTAAAGAGGGCGCGTCCCGTTAGGCGACGTGTCGCAAAGACCACTGTGCGCAGGAGGGTGAGCCGGCGCGCAACTGCCAAAAGACGGCGCTAGGGCAGCGTGTGGCACCCATACAGAATTTATGCAGGGTCGAATATCATGCGCGCAATGAAACAGGTGCATGGGGACCGGCTTGCTAGCGCATGCGCGGAGATACTTGGGGCACTAGGTGCCGCAGATCATGGTGCGCGCGCCGTGCGCTCGATAATACGTGACGCGTGCGCTAGGCACTCGCTTGGGCGCATACCGTCAAACGAGGAGATACTCGCGCATGGCGGTGCCACGCAACGCGCGCGCGCGGCCCTCCTAAAGCGTCCCATAAAGACGGCCTCTGGAGTTGCCGTCATCGCCGTGATGCCGATGCCATACGCTTGTCCGCACGGCAGGTGCACGTACTGTCCCGGAGGGCCGGCAAGCGGAACGCCCAACAGCTATACGGGCAGCGAGCCAATAGCTGCTGGCGCGATGGCCTCCTCGTACGATCCCGGCACGCAGGTGCGCGCGGCCCTTGCGCGCCTTGGGGCTCGCGGCCATGACACCTCAAAGGTGGAGATTGTCATAGTGGGCGGGACGTTCCTCTTTATGCCGCCAGAATACCAGGAGTGGTTTGTCATGTCCTGCTATGGCGCGCTCAACGGGGGCTCCTCGGCGACGCTTGATGGGGCAAAGTCACTCAACGAGCGCGCCTCCTCGCGCTGCGTGGGCCTGACGATCGAGACAAAGCCGGACTATTGCAGGCGTGCCCACGTGGACGCAATGCTCGAATTCGGCGCAACGCGCGTCGAGATAGGCATACAGTGCCTGCGCGAGCGCGTGTACAGGGCAGTCAACAGGGGACACACGTACGCCGATGTCGTAGAGTCGCTGCGCGTGTCGCGTGATGCGGGCTACAAGGTCGTCGCCCACATGATGCCCGGCCTGCCGACAATGTCCATTGAGGACGATATTGAGGACTTTGGGCGGCTCTGGGAGGATCCTGACCTGCGGCCAGACATGCTAAAGATCTATCCGCTCCTCGTCCTGCCGGGCACACAGATGCACGACGAGTACGCCTCGGGCCTCTATGAGGCGCGAAGCGAGGAGCAGACAGTCGACCTTCTCGCAAGAATAAAGGCCAGCGTTCCGCCATGGGTGCGCATAATGCGCGTGCAGCGCGAGATACCCGGCAGCGAGATCATCGCCGGCGCGCGTGCCGGAAACCTGCGCCAGGCCGTCCATGAGAGAATGCGGCGTGATGGTACGAGCTGCGCGTGCATCAGGTGCCGCGAGGCCGGCCTTGCCGGAGTCTCCTCCATTCCAGACGGTGGACTGTCATTGCGCCGAACCGACTATGCGTCCTCGCGCGGAAGCGAGGCGTTCCTGTCCATGGAGGACTCGCACTCGCGCATCTATGGCTATCTTCGCCTTCGCAGGCCCGGCCCGTCAGCGCATAGGCCCGAGGTCGGGGCCGACTCGTGCATTGTGCGCGAGCTGCACGTGCTCGGCCAGCAGGTTCGCATAGGCGGACACGGCACGGGCATACAGCATTCTGGAATCGGCGCGCGCCTGCTGCGCGAGGCAGAAAGGATCGCACATGATGACTATGCCGCCTCTACACTACTGGTCATCAGCGCAGTCGGCACGCGCGGCTATTATGCGCGCCATGGGTACGGGAGGCTTGGCCCATACATGGCAAGGGGGATTGGGCGTTGAGCGCCACGATCGGGCGGGGGACGTGGATAGACAAGCTCGCCTCGGAGCTAGTCGAGCGCGAGGTGTCACTTGGGCGCGACACCGAACTCCTCAGGGTCGAGAGCGGGCTTGGCGCCTCGGGCGTGCCGCACATCGGCAGCCTCGGGGACGCCGTCAGGGCATACGGCGTGAGCCTTGCGCTTGGAAACCTGGGGTACCGCTCCGAGCTAGTCGCATACTCGGATGACCTCGACGGGCTGCGAAAGGTGCCGGCCGGACTCGAAGGGGCATCCCTTGAGGGGCAGATTGGCCGGCCCGTCTCGGACATTGCCGACCCGCACGGGTGCCACGAGTCATATGGCTCGCACATGAGCAGCCTCCTCCTCGAGGCACTCGACACGCTAGGCGTGCCATACACGCACATTAGCGCGCAAAAGGCCTACGCCGAGGGCCGCTTTGCTGCCCAGACCGTCGCAATACTCGAGGCCGCCGACCGGATCGGCGCGCACATTGCAGACGCGACAGGACAGGAAAAGTTTCGCGGAACGCTGCCGTACTGGCCGGTGTGTGACTCGTGCGGCCGGCTCTACACGGCAGTCGCGCGTGAGCACCTTGGCGCCGGCAGGATCAGCTATGAGTGCGTTGACGCCGAGATTGGCCATGCGATGGTGCGCGGGTGCGGACATGCCGGTGAGACTGACGCGACACGCGGACGTGGCAAGCTCGCCTGGAAGGTCGAGTTTGCCGCACGATGGACAGCGCTTGACGTGAGGTTTGAGGCGTATGGCAAGGACATCATGGACTCTGTGATGGTCAATGACTGGGTCTCTGAGAACGTGCTCTCACGCGCGCCGCCACACCACGTGAAGTACGAGATGTTCCTTGACCGCTCAGGCGGCAAGATATCAAAGTCTTCGGGCAACGTCTTTACTCCCCAGGCGTGGCTGCGCTATGGCACACCACAGTCCCTCCTCCTCCTGCTCTTCAAGAGGATAAAGGGTGCGCGCCGCGTGGGCGTGGAGGACATACCGCAACTCATGGACGAGCTTGCTGGCCTAGAGCGCACCTATTTTGGAATTGTCGCCGAACCCAACGCCGAGCGCCTCGAGCGCCTCAGGGGACTCTACGAGTACGCGCACCTTCTGGACCCGCCTGGTGCGCCGCAGGAACGCGCGCCATACTCGCTCCTCGTCGAGCTTGCGCGCGTGTTTCGGGACGACAGGGTGGACCTTGTCGCCAAAAAGCTCGTCGAGTACGGCACGATCAAGGAACCCGGTGACGGGCTAGCCGAAGCAATAGAGCTTGCCGGCAGGTACGCAGATGACTTTGGGGGTCACGGGGATGCTGACATGAAGGTTGAGGATGACGCCATGCGCGCAGCGCTATCCGAGCTGGCCGACGCGCTTGACGCGCAGGCCGACGCGCAAGAAGCCGTGCGTGAGGCCTCGCGGCGCCACGGCGTGCAGCCGCGCGAGATGTTTCGCACAATCTACCTTATCGTCATAGGCGCGCCGTCCGGACCGCGGCTTGGCAAGTTTGTCCGTGACATTGGCGCAGCAAAGGTGGCCTCCATGATAAGGGGGAGCCTCTGAGCCATGGCATACCACGAGGGGCAGGGCCCCGGCCGGCGCAGCGGCGGCTTTTTCCTGATCATCCTCGGGGCGCTCACGTTTGTGACTGCGCCGATCTACCTTGCTGACTCGCCAAACCTTGGAATCGCGGCCATCATCGCCGGATTTGCCGCGGGGGGCGCGGGATTTTACCTAAGCTTTGTGCGTGGGAGGCGCAGGGCATGAAAGCAACAAATTCGGGCGATCGCGCAGCCGGCGTCATGCGCTGGTTCCGACGCGGGGGCGGTGATGGCGGCAGTGGCGTGGAGGGTGGTGACCCACGCGACGCCGCAGACGACGGGGGCCATGGTGCCGGGGAGGTGCGGGAGCCGGAGGCTATCGCCCCTGCCGATGTCGGCACGGACGCCGCCGGTGAGGATGCGCCTTCAAAGGATGCCGTGGACGAGGATACGCATTCAAAGGATGCCGACACTGCCAATGACGCGCTCACGGCCAATGCGTCGCGCTCAATTGATGCGCTAAACGCCAAGCTCGAGAGCGTGAAAAAAGAGTATGACGGCGCAGTTGGGAGCCTTCTTGCGGCAAAGGGGGAGCTTGCGGCCAAGAGGCGCGAGTCGACAGTTGCAAATGCCGCGTGCGAAAAGCTCAAAAAAAGGGCTGATGAGCTTGATGCGCAGATCAAGGAATCAGAGCTCCAGTATGCCGAGGTTCGCTCAAACCTGCGAAGTCGCGAGGACGCAAGCAGCGAGCTTGCAAGGGTTAACACGGAGCTTGACTCTAGGCAGCGTGCGCTAGAGGAGCTCAACTCAAAGATCGCCGAGGCCGCATCAGAGCTTGACGGAATTGCGCAAAGGCGCAAGGACGCAGAGGCAGAGCTCAAAAAGTTTGGTGAGCTGCTCCAAAAGACGCGATCAATGATCAAAGAGTCCAACATGGCCTCACAGGCCAAACCTGGCGGTGGAGCCGATGTCATGCGCGCCGCAAGCTCAATGGTCGCATCCCTCAACGACAGGATTGATACAGCAGACAAGGAGATTGCAACGCTTCGTGCCTTGCTCGAAAAGGAGAGACGCGAGCACACAAAGTCCAAAAAGCGCCTCAAAGAGCTGGCGCATGATGACGATGCCGACTAGCGCATGCCATAGCGCCGCGCCCATGCATCGCGTATCTCGTCTTCGCGCATTCCGGTGTCGTACAGCGGTGATGTCACCTCCGAGATCGACTCCACGTCAACTATTGCGACTGCCCTTATGTGGCTGCGAATCCCCATCTCAGAGTAGGCGCGCATCGCCTCCTCAAACTCCGGACCTGACGCGCATGCGCGGGCCATTCCGGCAAAGAGGTACCCGCGACGCGAGAGCGGGTCTATTGCGCTAATCTCGACTGCAGGGTTTTTGGAAATGTTTGCCATCGTGTCCGGCGAGCGAATGTCCGCAAAGGCTAGGCGCGAGGAGCCAAGCGAGACTATGGTTCCCTTTGGCGAGACGTTTGGCCTGCCGACCGGCGACACTGTGGCCACAAACCCGAGGCGCACGCGCTCAAGAAATGAGGCAATCTCGGGCGTTATCTCGGGCAACGGGTCTCCCCCGTGGCACGCCTGATTTAACGCAACCGCGCCCCCGTGGGGGGCGTGTGCGCAGGGGCGCACCGGCGCGACGCCGCATGGCAGGCAGAGTATCCCCGTGCTGCGCCTCGTGACTTTTTAAGGCGATGCGCACTCATACCAACGCTTTAAACCATGCCGACTTGCCGCATGCGCGAAATGGCAGAGATGATGGGAGCCACGGCACTCATGCACGCCCTCGACGCGGAGGGCGTAAAGCAGGTCTTTGGGCTTCCCGGCGGGGCCAACCTGCCGATGTATGACGAGCTCTCAAAGTCTGACATACGCCACATACTCGTGCGCCACGAGCAGTCCGCCGCGCACATGGCCGATGGCTTTGGGCGCGTCAGCCGCAAGCCCGGCGTCTGCTTTGCGACATCCGGACCCGGAGCCACAAACCTCCTCACCGGAATAGCTACGGCGTATGCTGACTCTGCGCCAATGGTGGCAATCACCGGCCAGGTTCCGGTAAAGATGATTGGGCGTGACGCGTTTCAGGAGAGTGACATTATAGGAATGGCAAACCCCGTGGTAAAGTATGCGTTCCAGCCTCGCGCACCGGGAGAGATACCCGAATCGGTCAAAAAGTCGTTCTTTATCGCCGAGACTGGCAGGCCCGGACCGGTTCTCGTGGACATTCCAAAGGACGTGCAGACTGACACTGCCGAGATGACGTTTCCAGACGAGTTTCGCATACGCGGATACCACCCGTGGACGGATCCTGACATGCCTAGCATAGAGCGTGCGCTGGACCTCCTCCTCTCATCAGAAAAGCCCGTGATACTCGCCGGCGGCGGGACAATAATATCCTCGGCGTTTGCAGAACTGCAGGCGATAGCCGAGATGCTCCTGATACCCGTTGCGACAACGTTCAAGGGCAAGGGGGCGTTTCCCGAAAACCATGCGCTCTCCCTCGGGCCAATCGGCATGCACGGGCACGCCGAGGCCAACAAGATAATGACCGAGGCTGACTGTGTCCTTGCGATAGGGACGCGCTTTTCGGACAGGTCTGTCGGGACATTTGAGGAGTTTGAAAAGAACCTAAAGATCATACACATGGACGTGGATCCGGCAGAGATTGGCAAGAACCAAAAGACGAGTGTCGCCGTCGTCGGCGACGTGCGCTCGTCGCTGCGCATCATGGTAAAGATGCTCCAAAAGCGCTCCCCCTCCTCGCGCGAGGAGGGCGCATGGGTCCGCCACGCAAAGGAGACGCGCGACTATTGGCAGGAAAACCTAAAGATTCCAAGCGGCGAGATGGTCGCATCGCGCATACTAAAGCGGCTGCGCGAGGTCCTGCCGGCCGAGTCCATAGTGACCACGGAGGTCGGGCAGCACCAGATGTGGGCCTCGCTCTTTTACAATGTCATTGAGCCAGGCACCTTTTTCAGCTCGACTGGGCTTGGAACGATGGGGTGGGGCTTTCCTGCGGCCATTGGGGCCAAGGTCGCGCGCCCTGACGTGCCCGTGATTGACATTGCCGGTGATGGCAGCTTTAACATGACGGAAAACTCGCTAGCGACGTCGGTGACCGAAGACATCCCCGTAATCGTGTTCCTCATCAACAACTATCTGCTCGGCATGGTCGCGCAGTGGCAGCGCACGTTCTATGAGCGCAGGATGATAGGCGTTGACCAAAAGGACTGTCCTGACTATGTAAAGCTCGCCCAGGCGTATGGCGCCGAGGGCATCAGGGCCGAGTCCCTCGACGAGATTGGCTCGGCCGTGCGGACTGCGCTGTCAAACAGCGTGGCAACGGTGATTGACATACCGATAAATCCGGAGGAGGACGTGCTTCCGTTTGTGGCTCCAGGAACGCCGCTGCGGGACATGATCCTGCCGTCGTGAGGTGATTTGGCGTTGACGATACTCTCGATAAAGGTGGAGAACAGGCCTGGAATCCTCTGGAAGGTCACGCACCTGTTTAGGTCTCGCAACTTTAACATTGAGAGCATCTCTGTGGGGCCAACAGAGGATCCAGAGTTTTCAAGAATGACGATATCCGTGCGCAACCAGGATCCCCGCCAGGTCGCCCAGATGATAAAGCAGCTCAACAAGCTCATAGACACCGTGGAGGTGTCCTCCCTTGACGAGCACAAGACCGTGTTTCGCGAGCTTGCGATATTCAAGATACGCCTTGGGGACGCAAAGGACAGCATGGAGATAAACAAGCTTGCGCTCGCGTACGGCGGCAAGGTGCATGACGTAAGGCGTGACTCGATAATGGTCGAGCTTACGGCACCGCCTGACCAGGTGTCTGCCTTTGAGGATCTTGTGAGGCCGTTTGGGATAATAGAGGTGGCGCGCACCGGAATGGCAGCCCTCCAGAGGGCCGGTGCGTGAGCGCCGGCCGGACAATGGTCCCATGCACCGCATATCGCTTGTGACAGGTGACGGCATTGGTCCCGAGCTTGCCGATGCCACAGAGCTAGTCCTCAATGAGGCACGCGGCAAGCTCCGTGTGGACATTGGAATGGAGCGCGTGCAGGCCGGTGATGCCGCGCTTGCCTCATGCGGCAATGCCCTCCCCGAGTCGACGCTTGAGGCGATCCGCTCCTCTGATGCGTGCCTCAAGGCCCCTGTCGGCGAGAGCGCAAGGGACGTGATCGTGTTCCTGCGAAGCGAGCTTGATCTCTATGCAAACATACGGCCGGCACGCTCGTATCCGGGAATGCCGGCCCTTCGTGATGACATTGACCTCGTCATCGTGCGCGAAAACACCGAGGACGTGTACACCGGCGGGGAGGTTGACCTTGGAGGCGGCGCCGGCGTTGCGCTCCGAACGGTCTCTGACGGCGCGTCTGAGAGGATAGCGCGTTGCGCGTTTGAGGAGGCCAGGGCACGCGCAAAAAAGCGCCGTGTCACGTGCGTTCACAAGGCCAACGTGATGCGCATCACTGACGGGATATTCTCCCGCGCGTGCGCGCGCGTGGCCTCCGAGTATGATGACATTGAGTTTGACGAGATGTACGTTGACGCGTGCGCCATGAACCTCATTCGCGAGCCGCAAAAGTTTGACGTCATTGTCACGACGAACATGTTCGGGGACATCCTCTCTGACGAGTCAGCACAGGCAGTCGGCGGCCTTGGCATGGCGCCGGCGGCAAACATTGGGGAGTCTGCGGCCATCTTTGAGCCTGTCCATGGGGCAGCCTTTGACATTGCGGGCACACAGTCGGCCAACCCGTCATCGTTCATCCTCTCGGCATGCATGATGCTCGAATGGCTGGGACGGACCAGGGACGATTCGCACTGCGCGCAGGCGGCCTCGCGCCTCTCCGGCGCGGTGTATGACACGGTCGCCTCTGGCGCCAAGACGCGCGACATTGGCGGCACGCTGTCCACGCTAGAGTTTGCCCAAGAGGTCGCCTCGCGCCTGTCCTAGGGCGAGAGCCTGTCGGGGTCGCGCGGGTACAGGACCGTCTCCCTGACGTTGTCAAGGCCGGCGATGAGCGTGACTAGCCTGTCCAGGCCCATGCCCCACCCCGAGTGCGGAGGCATTCCCCACGCAAATGCCTCCAGGTGCGGGCCAAAGCCGGCGGGATCCAGGCCCTGCTCCTTTAGGCGCTCGCGCAGGATCGCCGGATCGTGCAGCCTAGTGCCGCCCGAGGAGAGCTCCAGGTGACCGTGCTGCAGGTCAAACGAGTGCGAGAGTGACGCGTCGTCGTCTCGCGGCATTATGTAGAACGGCTTTAGCGCAGTCGGCCAGCCGGTAAGAAAGTAAAATCCGGGGTGGTTCTTGCCGACTATCTTTAGGTGCGAGTCAAGGAGGTCATCGCCCTGGCTAATGTCCTCGCCTGCCTTGCGCAGCTCGTCTACTGCCTGTGTGTATGTCACGCGCTCAAACGGCCTGTCCGGCACCCCAATCGTGCCTTCCATGACGCCTGTGGCATCAGCGCATGTCGCCGTGACGAGCTCCTCCAGTGTGCGCATGACATCCTCGTCATCCATGAACGCCGCCTCGATGTCAACGCTGGTAAACTCGCTTAGGTGCCTGCCGGTGTGGGACTTTTCAGCACGGTAAAAGTTGGCAATCTCGTACACGCTGCCCAGGCCCATGGTCATCTGCTCCTTGTAGAGCTGTGGGCTCTGCGCAAGGTATGCGGTGCGCCCAAAATACTCTAGGGAGAACAGGTTTGCGCCGCCCTCGCTTGCGCTCCCGATTATCTTTGGCGTCGTTATCTCCATAAATCCGAGACTTGCAAACGTCTTCCTGAGCGATGAGAGCACGGCGGCGCGGAGGCGAAATATTGCCGCGCTCTTTGCGTTGCGCATGTCCAGTGCGCGCGAGTTGAGGCGCGCGTCAATTCCGCTCTCAAGCCTGCCTATTGGGTCTATGGGGAGCATCTGAGCTGCGCGTCCAAGGACTACGACCTCCTCGGCGGATATCTCATAGTCTAGCCCGCGCGCCCTCGTCTCCTGCACGGGGCCGGTCACGCGCACGGCGCTCTGCCTCGGTATCGCCGAGGCCTCGCCAGCAAGGCTGCCCTTTGCTATTGCCTGCGCGACTCCGGTGTGGTCACGGATGGTCAGGAATGTCACCTTGCCGAGGCCCCTGCTGTCCTCGACCCAGCCCGCTATGCCAACGCGCTCGCCGACCATCTCGCGCGTGATGCCCGATATGACGTGAGTTCGACCGTATCCCATTGCCGTGCGCGAGGCGAGCATGGCGCTATTATCAAGATTTCGCACGATCCGGGGCACCGGCAATGTCCACGTCGGCAAAGTCAGCGCGCCTGCAGGAGCAGCGAACCTCTAGGAGGTCAGAGACGTTTGGGCTGACATCCGGCCCCTCGACGAACCTGCGTATGGGAAATCCCCCGTCCACCCTGAGGCGCAGCGTGAAGGATCGCGGCGATGACCTCCTGTACGACACCGAGTGTATGGTGCGCCGCTGCATTCGCGTCCCATAGTCAGTCACCGGACCGCGCAGCGATCGGAGACTCGCAATGGACTCCTCGTCGATCTCCTCGCCTGACTCGATGTCAAGAATTGCCGTCAGCGAGAATGCCGGCGCTGCCCTGGGCGGCGAGCTCACGCGGTGCGCGCACAGCAGCGTGACACCATCAAGGTTCACGCGCTTTGGCAGCGCCACGCGCCTCCTTGTCGGGCACGCAAGCCTCACAAAGAACGGCCTTCCCCTTCCGCTGACCCTTCCGCCGCGCTCCTCACTGCCGCACCACGAGAACCTTGCCTGCTTGGCGCCAAGCGCATCACACAGAAACTCTGCGAGCCTTCCCTCGACGCTGCACGTTCCTGACATGCCGCGCCTGCCGCACCTGACACATCCCTTGCCGGCGCACACCCCGCAGCGCTCCTGCTTTTGCGGCATGTCGCGCGACTCTTTTGTGTAGCTTGCGCGCACGTGCACGGGGCGCGTCTCGATGCTGACGGATCCGTCCCTGAGGTCAACCTTTAGGGTCATCTCGGGCGATTTCGTGTCTGCGCGCGCGTGCGTCCTGCGCGCAAACATCCTCGAGAGCGTGTGCGTGACATTGGCCTTTATGCTCGGCGTGCCGCGCAGCCTGTACCTTGAGCGCATCGAGTCATCGGCATCTAGCACAGACGGCTTTAGCGTCGCGCCTACAAGAAACGTGCAAAACTCGAATCCGGATGACATGCGAACCATCTCGTCACAGACCTCGTCGAGTCGCGCAAACAGCCCGCGGCACACCGAGCACCTTGTGGCCTCGGCGTATCCGGCCGCCTCGCGAAGCCTCTTGCCGAGCCGTGCCGCATCAGTTGCGCGCGCACGACGCAGAAATGCGCGACCCGTGCAGTGGTCACAGAGCGGCCCGTCATTGTGCATGCTGTGCGCCTCGTCTGCCAGCTCGCGGGCCACCCTGTCCATGGGCAGTCCACGACAGCCCATTTTATTAGCATTTGACGCGCCTGTGGCGCAGTTACTGCGCGGGCGGTCCGGCCGAGGCGATGTCCCCAAACGCGTCGCCAAACTTTGCAAAGTTGTCGACGAACATGCGTGCTAGGCGTGAGGCCATTGCGTCATATGCGACCCCGTCTGCCCAGCTCGTCCTTGGATCCAGCATCCCCTCAGGCACGCCGGGGCATGCCTCCGGCACGTCTAGGTTGAACGTGCCATTGTGCACATACTTTGCGTGATCCAGGGCTCCGCCCACGGCTGCTGCGACTATTGCCCTGCTGTGCGATATGGCAATGCGCTTGCCCGTGCCGTAGGGCCCGCCGGTCCATCCAGTGTTTATCAGGTACACTGACGTGCCATGGGCGTCGATCCTGTCGCCGAGCATGTGCGCGTACTCGGCTGCGGGCCGTGGCATGAACGGGGCGCCAAAGCACTCTGAAAAGACGGCCTTTGGCTCCTTTATGCCCCTCTCGGTGCCGGCAAGCTTGCTTGTGTATCCGGACATAAAGTGGTACATTGATCCACCGCGCGTGAGGCGCGCGACTGGCGGCAGGACGCCCATCGCGTCAGTCGTGAGAAAGACGATCACGCTGGCATGGCCGCCCACACTGGGCGACACGGCGCCGGGAATATAGTCTAGCGGATATGCCACGCGCGTGTTCTCCGTGAGGCTCCCGTCATCAAAGTCCGGATTGCGCGTCTCTGAATCGAGCACAACATTTTCAAGAACCGCGCCCGGCCTTATGGCCCCCCATATCTGCGGCTCTGCCTCGCGTCTGAGATTTATGCACTTTGCATAGCATCCGCCCTCCATGTTGAACGTCCCCGTCGATGACCAGCCGTGCTCGTCATCCCCGATTAGCCTGCGCGACGGATCGGCTGACAGCGTCGTCTTGCCGGTTCCTGACAGCCCAAAAAAGAGCGCAGTCTTTCCGTCTGCGCCTATGTTTGCCGAGCAGTGCATCGGAAGGACGCCCCTGTCGGGCAGGACGTGGTTCATGACAGAAAAGAGCGCTTTTTTCATCTCGCCGGCGTACCGCGTTCCGCCGATGATGACTAGTCGCTGGCTTATGCCAATCAGTATGAACGCCTCTGAGCGCGTGCCGTCCCTGGCGGGGTCGGCCTCAAAGTCGTTGAGGCACAGGACTGTGAACTCGGGGACGTGCGATGACAGCTCGGATGCTGTCGGCCTGATAAAGAGCTGCCTTGCGAACAGGCTCTGCCACGCATGGTCATTTATGACGCGTATTGCCATTCGCGTCTGCGGATCCGCGCCCACAAACCCGTCAAAGGAATACAGCTCCCTGCCGTCGGCACTGCGTTTCATCCTCTCGGCCAGGGCATCGAACCTTGACGGATCAAACTTTCTGTTTATCGAGCCCCAGTCCACGGTGTCACGCGTGATCTCGTCGTCGATGATGAACCGGTCAGACGGCGAGCGGCCGGTGTACTTGCCCGTCTGGACCGCCAGGGCTCCTGTGGCCGAGACGACGCCCTCGCCGGAGTTGACCGCTATGGCCGTGATCTCGGCCGGATCGAGGTTCCGGCGCACTCGGGCCGGCCGGAGGCCAAACTCGCGTATCTGCGCGCCAAAATCGGCTGCGCTAGCCTCAGAGGCCAGTCCCTTTCACGCCTGACACCGGTGCTCTAGAGGCCATGATGTGTGAGCACAGGCCGCAAAAATTCCCTTTTATCTCTTTTCAGGCACCGTGGACGCTGGCATACGAAGCTATTTATTCAAAAAATCGAGCGTGCGGCGCACGATGCCCATAAACAAGGAGCGCATTGAGGCCCGCAAGCGCGTCTCGGAGACGAGGCCGGACTTTGTGAGGCCTGAGAGCTGGAGGTATGTGAGGCTCCAGACCACGTGGCGCAAGCCCAAGGGGGTCGACAATCACCAGCGCAAGCAGCTCAGCCGTGGACGCCCAGGGCTCGTAAAGGCCGGATATGGCGGTCCGGTCGCCTCGCGTGGCCTCCACCCATCAGGATACACGGACAACCTTGTCCATAACGTGGCAGGCCTGGCATCGATCGATCCAAAAACAGACGGCGTGCGCCTCGGCCACAGCGTCGGCAGGCGCAAGCGCCTGGCCATAGTGTCACGTGCCTCAGAACTGGGCATCAAGGTGTTCAACGCAAGGGTGGAGCGAGTTGGTAGTAAATCTTAGGGCCAAAAAGCTCCTCGTCTCCCGCGTGACTGGCGTGGGCACGGGGCGCATACGCTTCAACACCGAAAAGCTTGACGACATTGCAGACGCAATCACGCGCGAGAACATACGCAGCCTGATCACCGCAAACGCGATACGCATAGTTCCGGCAAGCGGGACATCCCATGGCCGCGCCGATCAAAAGCGTGCGCAAAAGAAAAAGCGCGGCACGACGGCCGGCTCAAAGCGCGGACGCCAGGGTGCGCGCGTGGGCAAAAAGGAGAACCACGTCGCCAGGGTTCGCTCCCTGCGCAGGCTGCTAAAGATAGCAAAGGAGCGCAAAGAGATAACCAACTCTGAGTTTTGGCGCCTTTATGGGCGTGTCGGCGGCAACCTTGTGAGGAACAAGGCGCACCTTCGATCGCTCATTGCCGAGTCCGTCTCGTCCTAGCGCGCCGCCACGAGTGCCTTGCGTCGCCAAACTCGACAATCTTTCCGCGCCTAACCCTTATTCCCTCCAGTGTGAGCATGCTCTCCTTTATGGCGCTTCCGTGGGCATATCCGCCAAGCGTGCCGTCTGAGCGGACCACCCTATGGCACGGCACCAGTCCTGGCCAGGGGTTCGTCGCCATCATGTTCCCTACTGCCCTCTGCCCGCCGGGAATTCCCGCCGCGCGGGCAAGGTCCGCATACGTCGTGACCTCGCCGCGCTTTACCTTTAGGAGCTCGCGGTACACCCTGGCGCGCGCGCTGCGCGGCTTTACGGCATCTGCGCTCAAAGGCGCACAACCTCGATTCCGGACTCTTTGAGCATCTCGAGTATGCGCGCCTTGTGGCCACCCATCCCGCTCGCATCAACGAGCGCAACGTGCGCACCGGCATTCCTTGCAAGTATATGGTCCATCATCGCGCGGTCGACTAGCTCGAGTGCGCGCCTTGGCACGATCGTGCCGGGCGCAAACTCGCCGGTGGCAGCCTCGCGCGTAAACTTTTCCGGATAGTGCCCGCCGCCAAAGCACACGGCCTCCGGGCTCGGCGCACTGCGCTCGAGGAGCGCACCGCGCAGGACGTCGGCGACGCGCGCGCACAGGCCGGCATCGCGCCACTGCTCCTCGCTAGTGCCGACCTCGATGAACGCCGACGGGACGCGCAGTGCGCTCGGGCCGTGGTGCGTCGCCTCTAGGGTCAGGTGGAACCCGCCAAACGCGCCGCTGTTCTCCCAAAGCGCGCGAATGTGCCTCTTTATCAGCTGAGAGTGCGGAATCGCCACTTCAGAGTCGCTGCCTCCGGCCTGCGCGACGCCAAAGTTGCCCGTGCTGTGGCACGTCAGCGCAAGGCGTCCGGACGCCGCCGCGTGCCTTGAGAGAAACACAACCCTGTCGTACCTAGAGTCCATGCCCTCATCGAGCCCGTCGGCCTCTATGGCCGGCCCCCCTATGGCCATGATGCCAAACCCGTCGCACTCGACGGGCTCCCCCTGCGTGGGCGCCTGCCCGCCTAGGGCAGTGGCCATATTCACGCCTGCGGGGTCGTCCATGCCTGCCACGAGGAGATCCATTGGACAAAAGATATAAGGACACAATATTAACTTGCGTGCGTCAATGAACCCAAAGCAGACGTTCAAGAACATGGCCAACACCGTCAAGATGGCCAAAAAGTCCGACCGCGACGACTATATGCAGCACCTGCGCCTAGCGCTCCTCGGCATAGGGTGCGTGGGTTCCATCGGGTTTATCATCCAGTTCGTCTTTTCGGTGATCACGTATGGAAACTAGCGCAGCCGCCGAGCACTCGCACCTCTTTGCGATAAAGACCACAGGGGGCCAGGAAAAGGTCGTCATGAACATGCTTGAGGCAAAGACGCGCCTCGGCAAGGTTGGAATCCAGTCTGTCCTTCTAGTTGACAACCTAAAGGGGTATGTCGTCATCGAGGCCGCCGACCCAAACCTCGCGTACGGCGCGATCGAGGGCGTGAGGCACATACGCGGCCAGCTCCGTGGCGAGCTTGACTTTAAGGACATAGAGGGCTATCTCATAAAGAGGTCGTCTGCCTCGCAGTTGGCAATCGACTCGACTGTCGAGATCACCGGCGGGCCGTTCAAGGGCATGAAGGCGACAGTTAGCCGCATAGATGCCGAAAAGGAGGAGGCCACCGTGGTTCTCCTAGATGCGGCATACTCGCTTCCGGTCACAGTCGACGCAAACTATCTAAAGCCCTCGCAGCCCACGTGACTGCGGGCAAGGGTTTAATTTGAAGCGCGCGTCGCATTTGGCGCGTTGGAAGAGACACTCGAGTCGTTCTTTAGCCTTGGTGATGACAGCAGCACGCTCCTTACGCTAGTCTGGATACTGCCTGTGATCATCTTTGTGTTTTACGGGCAGAGGATACAGCTGTACATAACGTCCGGCGAGATTGGCAAAAAGATAAGCAAGCTTGGGGCGTACACGGACGATTCCAGGGACGAGATTGTCAGACATGCCGAGAAGGCGATTGCGCCGGGACTCAAGGACAGGATTGACAGGTTTCTTGACTATTTCACAATAGTGCCCATTGACATGGATCCCGCGGGGATGGTCGAGCGCGTGCGCCATGTGATCCGCTCGCGCGATGACTCTACTAGGGCACACATTGCGTCCCTCGCAAAGGACCTGCCCGAGTCCGAGATAGCCCGCACACAGGCCCTCGTGGAGGTGTGCGCGACGCTAAAGTCGCTTCATGCCATGGTGACGCACCTCTTTCTCACGGCCAAGAGGCAGAACAACTATCCGCTCATACTCCCGCTGCAGATGATGCTGCCCTTTGTCATGGAGCAGGCCGAGGGCCTGCGTGCGGCAATGGGCGCATTTGCAAAGTGCGTGCCCATCGGTGACGGGATTGGGCCGATGGTCGTCGGCTCGATGATGGGGGGCCTGGAAAAGCGAGAGGTGGCGTTTCAGACCGTCGCTGCCGACTCGGATCTCGAGGGGAGGAGGCTGGTTCTCATAAAGGCGCGCGGGCCCATCCCGACGGTGGGGCGCCTAGAGGAGGCACTGGCCTCGATGGTGGGCACGACACGGCCTGATGCCATAGTCATGGTCGACGCTGCCCTCAAGCTCGAGGGCGAGGAGTCTGGCACCGTCGCGCACGGGTTTGGCGCCGCGATGGGGGGCAGCGGGGCCGAGAGGGCCTCGATCGAGGCCCTGGCAACGCGCGAGCGCATCCCCGTTTACTCTGTGGTCATAAAGGTGTCAATAACTGATGCCCTCTCGCCAATGTCCGAGACCATCGCAAAGGCCTCTGACGCGGCAAAGGACGCAGTCAGGGACGCCATACTGGACAACAC
Organism: Cenarchaeum sp.; assembly: GCA_963693095.2. Lineage (GTDB taxonomy): Archaea > Thermoproteota > Nitrososphaeria > Nitrososphaerales > Nitrosopumilaceae > JAHRAL01. The sequence goes on along the minus strand of OY843768.1, from coordinate 849,357 downwards.
GCGCAGCGGCGAGCTCGTCGCCGTAATGGGCGTGGGCAACACGTCAGGGGTCCTGCAATGAGGCTCCCGTGGTCGCGACGCGAGCAGCCAAGTGTCATGCTTACTGCCATCTGGTGTGACGCGTGCTCTGTAACCGAGACGCGCGAGCACGCCGAGGGGGATGCCGTGTTTGGGGGCGCAAAGTGCCCTAGGTGCGACGGTGAGGCGCGCGTCACTATGGTGTACTCTGGCTCTCCAGTGCGCTCGTAGTGATAGTCGCGTGGCCGTCCTCGGCGATAAACGTGTGCTCGGCCTGTGCGACCCTCTGGCCTGAGGCCTCGATGAGAACCGCGTATGCGTGAACGGCCTTTGACTTTATCAGGATGTCAAGCAGGCGTCCGGCCTCGTCGGCATCCCAGCGCTCAAGCCACCTGCGCGCAAAGGGGAGCGCATTAAAGTTTTCCCAAATATAGTCCAGCATCTCGTTTGCCGAATCGTCCTTTGTCTTTTTTCGCGACACGAGCGCAAATATGTTCTTCGTCTTGCCGTCGCGCACATACCCGAGTCCGCTCGACGTTGTGACAAACGGCTCGCATGCGTATGCTGCCCCCTCGTCAAGGGATGACGAGCGGACCGCCCACGTGTTGGGTATTGACTTGCCCGCATGCAGCTCGTACTGGTCAAGGGAGTGCCCTGTCAGGTTTACTATTGGCTTGCACGAGTGGCGCTTGATGGCACGCTCTATGGCACGCCCAATGTCGCGCGTCTTGGCGCCGGCCTGCACGACTGCCATGGCCTCGCTTAGCGCATCCTCGGCGGCGTTGACTATCACGTCATAGTCGGGATCCATGTTCACCGTCACGGCAGTGTCTGCAATGTGGCCGTCAATATGCGCGCCCATGTCTACCTTTACCGTGTCTGACTCGCCGATCACGAGCGTGTCATCGGGCTCGGCCGTATAGTGGGCAGCGACGTTGTTGATGCTGACGTTTACGGGAAATGCGCACCTGGCGCCCCGCCTGCGTATGTCCGCCTCGACGCCCTCGCAGACCTCAAGGGCCGTCTTGCCCCCGAGATCCATGCCCCGGACAGTCTCCCTTACAGCAGACGCTATCTTGCCTGCCTTGACATACTCGTCGCGTCCCATGGGCCCATGCCCGCAGGAGTCTCTATTTAATGAGATCGCGCCGCGTGCCATGGCAGGGTTAAATTGGGGGAGCCGCTCGCGGCGGCCTGCTGGGATTGTAGTCTAGCATGGTATGATTCTGGTTTTGGGTACCAGAGGCCGCAGGTTCAAGTCCTGCCAATCCCACCATCCACTCACGCACCCCCGTGCGATCACGCACGCGGCGTGCGCCGCCGATCTTGTGACGCGTGTCAGGGCGCGCCACCAGGTGGCCGCCTGCACAATACGGTTTATTTATGCGGCCCTGGGCAGCGCCTGATGATGGCGCAGACGCAGGTAAGCGGCGTGATGAACTCGATCAAGTCAGTGGAGACTGGAATTGACGAGCTTGGCGGGCGCGTCGCGGACATGAAAAAGTCACTGGCCACCAAGGCCTCTTCTGAGTCTGATGCCCTGATGGCGCGCGTGCGCGAGATGGCGACTGCCGAGGCAAAGTCCATAGTCGACGGGGCACGAAAGGACGCCGAGTCCGAGTCAGCGCGCATAAAGGGCGATGGCGATGCCCGCCTGGCCGACATACAGTCGCGCATCGACGCCAACCTTGGCGACGCTGTCAACTATGCCGTCTCGGAGATACTCAGGTCATAGCGCCGCGGCTCCGTCAGGCCCTGACGGCATGCTGCTGCGCGGCGCAAGAATAGCGGTGGCCACTGCACACGGCAGGCACTATTACAGGTTTGTGAGGTCGTTGCGCGAACTTGGTGTCCGCTTTGACTCGATCACCCCGTCTCGCATGTCCGGATACGGCGGGGATCTAGTGCTCTCCACGCGCGCCGAGACTCCGGCGGGCCTGCACGTTCCGGTGCTGCACGAGGAGACGTCTGAGACGCACCCAGTGCTGCTGTGCGGGATGATCATGCAAAAGCTCGGCCATCGCCCACTGGGGGATGATCTTGTGCTCGGCGTTGATCCTGGCAGCCGCACGGGCCTGTCGATCTTTTACTGTGGGCGCGAGATTGGCACGTCGTTTCACACGTCCGTTGACGAGCTTGTGTCGCACATGATAGACCTCATGGTCGGCCTTGGGGCGCGCAAAAAGACAGTCAGGATTGGCAGCGGCAACATGACAGTCACGAAAAAGATATGCGACCTGCTAAACCTGCGGTACTGCTCGTCATTTGAGCTAGAGCTCGTCGATGAGCACGGGACCAGCCCGCGCACGCGCCGTCTCAACCGGCGTGGAACGCGAGACATGCTGTCTGCAAGGAGCATTGCCCAAAGGGCCGGAAGAAAACGAACCGTCCTGCCGCACTCGGTGCCTGCCTAGGACTGCTCGGGCGCGTCGCGCTTTACATAGATATAGTTCATGAGGACACCTGCGATGATTCCCCCGACTATGGGCGCGACCCAGTACATCCAGTGAAACTCCCACACGCCAGAAAAGACGGCCGGTCCGAATGACCTTGCGGGGTTTACCGACGCGCCCGTCAGGGGAACGCCGACTAGGTGGATGATCGTGATTATGCCGCCGACGATAAAGCCGTGCCATCCGGCAGGCGCCTTTTTGTGGACAATTCCCATGAATATGGCAAGGACAAGAAAGAACGTCAGTATGACCTCGACTAGGAATCCCGAGGCGACGCTGTTCCCGATGAGCTCACTAGGGCCGGTGTGGCCGGCAAAGGCCACAGTCTTTGCAAGGTCTGGCATTATGGCAGCAATAGTCGCTGATGCTATGACGGCACCGGCTATCTGGGCACCGACATAGCCGATCCCCTCGCGAACGCTGATCTGCCTCGTGATGACCATGGGTATCGTGACTGCGGGGTTGATGTGCGCGCCTGATATGTGCCCAAAAGCGTACACCATGATCGCGATAATTCCGCCGTGTGTGACCGATATGAGCAAGAGTCCCTCGTTTGTCATCTCCCCTCCGCCATAGACGGCCACGCCTAGGACGACTGAGAGCGATCCAAAGAACACTAGCGCGTACGTCGCTATCGCCTCGGCGATCCATGCTCTCGGCCCGCTCATGCGTCAAATTGGCGGATCCAGTGCTTATAAAGCCATCGACAACTGCGATCATCTGGGGGCAAGATCGTGTCAATGTTGCGTTGATCGCAGGTTAACACTTGACGCACGCCAGCCTTAATTTAGACAGCGCCGTGGGAGGTTTGCATTGAGTCAGGCCACGGACACGACAGTACTTGACGCCATCGATGCCATGAGCATCGTCTTTAGCGTGCACAACAACGAAATTCCGGGAAGAACAGTGCTCCACAAACTGGTCTACTTTGCATCACAAAAGGTTCCCGGGAGCCAGATAGACTTTGTGCCACACTACTATGGCCCATTTAGCCCTAGGGTGGCTGCCAACCTTGCGGATTTCTGCTCTTCGGGATGCGCATATGAGATTCCCGTCCCGCGAGGGGACCACAGGGCGTACAAATGCGTCTTGACAGACTTTGGCAAAGAGGTTGCGGATATAGCATTTCGTAGCCACCCAAAAAGCACGATTGATGCCATACGGGAAATTGTGAACATTTGTGAATCTGAATGCAAGCTGCGCTTTAACGAGCTTTCGCATGCCGCCAAGGTTCACTATTCCATCAAATACCAAGAAAGGCGTCAGAAGCCCAAACTTCAAACACTGCGAGATATTCATGATGTGGCATATGGCATACGGTGGAACCTCGATGAGGATGACATACGTGCAGGCCATGCACTTTTGCGCAAGTTAAAACTTGTCGACTTTGACCTGTGACCACCGTTATGCCCGTGATCCCATTCATGGATTGATTGGGATGTCTCGAGAGGCGGATAATTTCATCAACGCGCCTAGAACATGCCGACCCCACACACTGCGATCATCTGGGGATAAAACCTTGTCAATGTTGCGTTAATCGTGGGTTGACACTTGACGCACACAAGCATTAATTTAGACAGCGACGTGGGGGGTTCGCAGTGAGTCAGGCCACGGACATAACAGCACTTGACGCCTATGATGCTATAGAGCTCGCGCTCATCTCCAATGACGGAATGATCCACGAAAGCACTGCCCTTCAGATGTATGAGGTCAGCACCCCTGCCCATTTGGTCAAATAGGCGCGATCCTACCGATCCATTTACCGCTGGGGGCGCGCCGGGGCGTGAAGGGTCGCGGGAAGCAGGACAGCACGCTGGCACAGCTCAATGGCAGGCTCAGGGCCGTCGAGGGGATCTCCAGGGCGCTGGGCCTGCAGGTCAAGGAGCTGCAGGGGGAGGTCCACGGGCTGGAGGACACCGTCAGGTCGAGGGACGAGAGGATCGCCGAGCTGGAGGCGGAGAACGACACCATGAGGCGCACGCTGTCGTACTACCAGAACTCCAACACGCCGCCGTCGTCGGCGTCGCTGGAGCACAAGAGGAGGAAGCGCGAGGTGCGGCGCGCGAGGGAGCGCGGCGAGCTCCCGCCGCACGGGACGCCCGGCGGGAGGCCTGGCCACCGCGGCACGTCGCGCCGGCACGCGCCGACCGAGACGGAGCGGCACCGCGTTGGCCGCGGGCCGTGCGAGTGCGGCGGCCGCATGGAGGTCACGGTGGCGGTGCGCGACATCATCGAGATCCCGCCCCCGCGGCCGGTCGAGACGCGGCACTATGTCGAGTCGGCCACGTGCGCGGACTGCGGCGCGACGCGGCGGGCGGACTCCGGCCTGCCGGCCCGCGGGTCCTACGGCAGGAGGCTCGTCGGCGCCGTGGCGTCGTCCGTGCGCGCTCGGACGCCCGTCGAGCAGATCGCCACCGAGATGCTGGAAGTGCACGGGGTCCCCATGTCAAAGGCGACCGTGCTGCGCATAAGGGACAACGTGGCCGACGCGCTGGAGCCGGAGGCCGAGCGCATATGGGCGGAGATCAGGAGGGCGCCGCACGTGCACGTGGACGAGACGGGGTTCCCAAGCTCCGGCGAGGGCCACTGGACGTGGGCGGCGAAGCACGAGTGCCATGTCGGGGTGGAGTTCAGCAAGAGCAGGGGCGCGCAGGTGCTCGACGTGATACTCCCAGGGTACGAAGGCGTGGCGATAACCGACGGGCACCCGGCGTACAACAGGTTCGACGCCGGCGGGATGCACCAGCGGTGCTGGGCGCACGAGCTGCGCGCCGTGGAGCACGCCGCCAGGATGCACGGCGGGGGGCTGCCCGGGCTGCACGCCGACCTCCTCTCGCTGTACCGCGCCGCCAGGGACACCGCCGTCGCGCCGTGCGCGGAGCTGCGGCGCGCGATGGAGGACGCCCTGGCGTCGCTGCTGGACCGGCACGACGACGGCGGGGGCGTGGAGCTGGCGCGCGCCGTGGCCAGGCTCCGCCGCGCCGCGCCGCAGATGTTCGCGTTCTGCGAGCACGCCGGCGTCGCGCCCACGAACAACGCCGCCGAGAGGGAGCTGCGCGACGTGGTCGTGCGCCGCAAGGTGAGCGGCCAGCTCAAGGGGGGCGCGCCGGCTGCCAGGCGCATGTCTATCCTCCTGACGTGCTTCCTGACGTGGAGGGCCATGGGGAAGAGCGTGGTCGAGGAGGTCATGCGTGCGGTCTAGGTGCTGACCTCATACCTTCAGATGATCATCTACCTTATAACCCTAAAGGTGCCCAACAACCGAATAGAGTATAGCCCACAGTATTTTGGCCCATACAGCGTGGACGTTGCTGCGACCCTGTCAGAATTGCTCTCGATGGGATGCGTGTACGAAGTTCCACTACGGGATAGGCGTCACACAAGGTACGCATATGGCATTACGGACCATGGTCGAAAGCATGCCAAACCTACTCACCAACTACTCTCCGGAACAGCAATTAAAATGATCGAGAGAATTATCGCCGATTGCAAGAAAGAGTTGGAATTCTTGACCTCCACTGTGCTCTCCCATGCGGCCAAGGTGCATTATGCGACCACAAACCATGACTGCTGCCATATCCCCAAGCCCAAAACCGATGAGGCTATTCGTGATACTGCATACAGGTTTGGCTGGGACATCACAGTGGAAAACGTTGTGGCTGGAAAGGCGCTTTTGCGCAAGCTAGACATTGACCTCTGACACAACCAATGACTACCACATCCATGATCCAATCCATGGCCTCACTGGAATGTCTGCGAACACTAGGTGGACACTTTACACCACATTCACGGCATGATCGTCTTGACATCTGGCGCACTGCCATCCCTCGGCCACTATTGGCCCGCCAAAACAAATCCGACTTTGCCCACCTCGCCTGCGCGAGTTGGCCCTGGCGCATCCTGCCCCGTCACAAAGGTACATAAGCTGACTCTGGGGAGCCGCGCGTGACGTGATATCCACCGGAGACGCGCTGCCTGACTTTGAGCTCACCGATGCTGACGGCAACACATTCTCGTCAGCCGACCTTGCGGGCAAGAAATGCGCGATCTATTTCTATCCAAAGGACTTTACGCCGGGCTGCACGACACAGGCCGACGAGTTTACGCGCGAGCACGCAAAATTCAAAAAAGCCGGCATCGTCATCGTGGGAATAAGCCCTGATGACGAGACATCGCACAAGAAATTCTGCGCAAAGATGGGCATACCATACACGCTCCTAGCTGACACTGGCCACAAGGTCGCCAGCATGTTTGGCGTGTGGGGCAAGAAAAAGTTCATGGGGCGCGAGTACATGGGGGTAAACAGGACAACGTTCCTCGTTGGCGCCGATGGGGTGATACTTGACGTTCTCCAAAAGGTAAAGCCGGCCGGCCATGCCGAGCACGTCCTGGGCCTGTTTGCCGCAGGGCGCAAGCGCTAGCGATCCACGGACTGCCACGCCTGCGCGGACCAGCTCAAGTTTTATGTGCGCAAGCGCGGCCGCTCTCGCGTGGACGACTTTGAGCGCGAGTATCCGGGGTTTGACTGGAAGAACACTCCGGCGTACCGGCATCCAGGCGGCAAGGACTGCCCCTGCCCAAAGCACGAGTACATTCGGGAGCAGATGCGCCACACCGAGATGCTCAACTCGTCTGGCGAGCGCGGCGAGCGAGTCACGCTAAAGTTCTGCCCAGACCACCATGACGTCTACCTCAACGAGGTCATCCCGTCGATGCCCTTCAAGTTTCGCATGCTCACAAAGATTGCGCTAAAGATCGGGGCGATCAACGTCGTGAAGCTGGGGCACATGCAGTCAGACCTGTGCTTTTACTGTCGATTTGGCTCCGGCGGCCACGGCAAAAAGAGCGAGCTCCCGCCGGTGTCCTGAGCGGTCCCTCACCTGCGCCCCTCGCGCACATACAAGACGCGCCATGGTCGGGGCGTGCGCGCGTTAGGCTTATACCGACGCGTGCGGTGGCCACGGCGTGGCAATGGACAGCCTGGGCGACTTTGTCGACGCGCTTGAGCGCGCCGGCGAGCTGCGGCGCGTTAGCGCCGAGGTGAGCACCGACCTTGAGATTGCCGAGATACTGCGGCGCGTGACGTATGCGCACGGACCGGCAGTGCTCTTTGAGAATGTTGCCGGAGGCGACATTCCGGTTCTGGGCAACGCGTTTGGCTCGATGCGCCGCATGGAGATTGGACTCGGCACGGATGACTTTGAGGGCATTGGCTCACGCATTGCGGACCTTGCGCGCATGGAGGTGCCATCTGGCATGCTCGGCAAGATCAAAAAGCTTCCCGAGCTCTCGCGCATGGGAGACGCGTTTCCAAAGGGGGTAAAGTCCGGTCCGGTCACCGAGGTCACCGGCGAGGGCTCTCTGTCGGGCCTGCCGATCCTAAAGACGTGGCCACACGATGCGGGACGCTTTGTCACGTTTGGCCTCGTAGCCACAAAACACCCTGACACGGGCACGTACAATCTCGGGGTCTATCGGCTGCAGGTCGTCGATGACACGCACGCGATAATGCACTGGCAACGCCACAAGCGCGGCGCGCAGCACCACGAGGAGGCCACATCGCGCGGCCAGAGGACAGAGGCCGCAGTGATCATTGGCGCGGATCCCGCGACGGTCTTTTCTGCAGTCGCGCCCGTGCCTGAAGGCCTTGACAAGTACCTCTTTGCCGGAATTGTGCGCAAGTCCGGAATCCGCACCGTTCGCTGCCGGACAGTCGACATTGACGTGCCGGCCAACGCCGAGATCGTCCTGGAGGGATATGTCGACTCTGCAGACATGCGCGATGAGGGCCCATTTGGCGACCACACGGGCTATTACACGCCAGTTGGCCGCTATCCGACATTCACAATCACCGGAATGATGCGCCGAAAGCGGCCCGTCTACCTCACGACTGTCGTCGGCAAGCCTGTCCTCGAGGACGCCTACATTGGCAAGGCCATAGAGCGCTCGTTCCTGCCGCTCCTGCGCATGATGCAACCCGAGATAGCCGACTTTGCGATGCCGCCGGCCGGATGGTTTCACGGGCTCGCCATAGTCTCGATCAAAAAGCGCTATCCGGGCCAGGCCAAAAAGGTCATGATGGGACTCTGGGGCATGGGCCAGCTCTCCCTCACAAAGACCATCATTGTGGTTGATGATGACATTGACGTCCATGACATCAACGACGTCATATGGGCAGTCACGGCGCGCGCAGACCCCGCGCGCGACACGATCATCGTGGACAATGCGCCAACTGACACGCTTGATCCGGCCTCCCCGCGCCCAAACCACGGCTCAAAGATGGGCATCGACGCGACGACAAAGACGCGCGAGGAGGGGCACATGCGCGAGGAGCAGGTCCAGGTTGCAGTCGACGAAAAGACGCGCTCGCTCGTCGAGTCGAGATGGGCCGCCTATGGGCTCGGAACCACTGGCGCGTAAAAGTTGTCGCGCTCGACGGGCTCGTAGCCTATCTGTCGCACGGATGACTCTATTGCCCCGCCGCTGAGCTCCGTTGATCGCGCGCCCGTGCACGAGACGACCTCCTCGCCAATGAGCGTGCCGCCAAAGTCGTCTGCGCCATACTCTAGGGCAAGCTGCGCCATGCCGACGCCGTTTGTGAGCCATGACGACTGGAGGTGCGGTATGATCGAGTCAAAGATGATTCGCGATATGGCGATCATCTTTAGCAGCCGTGCGCCTCCGGCGCCGTGCGTGACGGTTCCCTCCGCTGCTAGCTGCGTGTTGTTTGGCTCAAAGTTCCACGGTATGAACGCCATGAACCCGCGTGTCCTCTCCTGCAGCCTCGCTATGCGCTCAATGTGCTCGGCGATCTCTGCGGGCTCCTCGACGTGGCCGTACATCATGCTCGCCGAGGCCGGCATTCCGAGCTCATGGCACTCTTCCATTATGCGAATCCACTCTGCGCTCGTTATCTTTTTTGGGCTGATTATGCCCCTCACGCGCTCGGTGAGTATCTCGGCTCCGGCTCCGGGCATGGACTGCATGCCAGAGTCCTTTAGCCTCGAGAGGACCTCGCGCGTGGATGACCTTGACACCCGCGCAATCATGTCTACCTCCGAGGCAGACAGCGCATGAACGCCAACCTTTGGGAACTCTGCGCGCATCATTGAGAATGCCTCCTCATAGTACTCGATGGGCAGGTTGGGGTTGTGGCCCCCCTGTATGAGAACCTGCCTTATGCCAAACGCCTCCCACGCCGTCTTTACGCGCGCCCTGATCTGCTCTAGCGTGAGCGTGTATGCCTCGTCATCGCCCGGCGGCCTATAGAACGCGCAGAACTTGCAGTCAGTGACGCAGACGTTGGTGTAGTTTAGTATGATATTGTTGACGTATGTGACCCTCTTTCCAAAGCGCCTGCGGACCAGGTGGTTTGCGACAAGGCCCATGAGCTCCGTCTCGCCTGACTCTAGGAGCCTGAGGCAGTCCTCGCGCGACGGTCGCGCGCCGGCGATCGCCGACTCGAGAATGTCCCCAATGTCAGAGCTGGCCTGCTCCACAAGCTGCCTCAATGACGCAGTTGCGGCGCTGCCTCTCTATTTAATCTTGGGAGGCCGCACGGGGACTGTTGGCGCAGGGTTTTGCGATCGGCGGCCTGCGGGCCGGCATTGCGCATCGGGCTGGCAACGGGGCGCGATTTGGCTGGGCGCGATGGCCTTGCTTGCGGCCCGCGGCCCCGCACCTGCTTTATTACCCGATGGGGCCACTGGCGTGCGGTGATCGCAGACTCGCGTCTCGTGAGGGAGGCGCTTGCCAGGGAGTGGAACGAGCGCGTTGCTGCGTCATCGCCACAGCGGCGCGACGGGGTGGACGGCTCGAGCCCGCCGTCAGTCTTTGTGGGATCGCACATGTACCCGAGCCTTGGCGTCGGGCCACTTGTTCCGGCCGCACACGGTGACACGAGCATCTATGACTCACCGGAGCGCTGGGGCAACATGTCACTAGGGGACATTGTGTCACTCCGCCTTCGCCTTGTGCGCGGTGTGCGCAGGGTGCGCGCAGAGGAGACAGAGAGCCGGTATGTGCGATCACTCCAGGAGGTGGCCATGGCATCGCGGCCGACTGATGCCGAGCTGAGCTTTGAGCGCCCTGCGGCCGCGTCGGGAGTGCCTGACGAGCATGCGGCACCGTTCGGGCCAGTTGGGGAGATAAGGTCAGCGTCGTTTGCCGGCTCACCTGCGCTTCGGAAACTAGAGCGCGCGCACGAGGACACGGACATGGGGGCAGCCACGGCGATACTTGAGCTCTACCGCGCAGGAGTCGACATTACAAGAATACAGAGGTGCCTCAGCATTGGGATGTTTGGCAAGCATCGCCGGCTAGTCCCGACGCGATGGGGCATAACTGCAGTCGACTCTGTTATATCGTCCACACTGTCGCGCGAGGCCATGGAGATGCCCGAGCTCGACTCGTGGCGCGTGTTTGCCTCTGAAAGGCTTGGAAACATGTATGCGGTGATCCTCTATCCGCACGCATGGAGGTACGAGATGGTCGAGGCGTGGCCAAGGGAGGATGGCACGATGGCCTTTGGGTCAGACTCTGAGGGCCATGCGGGAATTGACCACGCTCCGGCCATCGCCGGCGCGTACCACGCAGCGCGGCTCGCCGTCAGCGAGCACCTCGTGCGCATCGGCGCACACGCCGGCGCGCTCGTCCTGCGCGAGATACGGCCAGAATACTCTGTGCCAGTTGGCGTGTGGCAGGTTCGCGAGGGCGTGCGCGAGGCGATGCGCTCCCCGCACACAGTCGTGGACGGGATGGACGAGGCGATTAGCCTGGCCTCGTCGCGGACCAGCGTGAGTGCCGCCGAATGGCTCTCGCACGGGAGCACGGCGCGCGAGCTGCAGCAGAGGACGATCGCCGAGTTCATGTGAGGCGCAGCTCTGCGCCCACAGAACTGTTTATTTGTGCGCATATGGGGTCGTGTGGGCATGGTGAACTCGATGATGCTCGTGGGCATGGCCCTAGTCGCCGCACCCGTGGCATTTGCGTTTGTGGCATATCCGGACACGTTTGAGCTTGGCTGGAACCAGGGACGCGGCGGTGCGCTCTTTGCCGTGGCGTTTGCCGTGGCCGAGCTTGCAATGCTGCGAGTCGCGATCAGCACGCGCCGCATTGCCGCGTGCGTGCCCATTGCCGCCGGCGCGATCGCGTATATCGTGGCAGCCGAGTCTGGCCTGCGCGATACGCTGGCCTCAACGTCGATGGCCGCCGGAGTCGAGCTGTCAGCATCATGGGCATGGATGTGGGACATTGCGATAATCACGGCGTTTATCGTGGCCACGCTCCACGTCCTTCTCGGGCTCAGGTGGCTGCGCCTCACGCCGGCCGGCCCAATCTTTCTTGGCGGCAGCGCGCTAATCCTGGGCCTTGATGCGTACTTTCCATACAACAAGCTCGGCGCGCTCCAGTACGTGGTTCCGTACATGGTAGAGCTAAACGTGTGGCTCGTTGGGGTCTTTGATCTTGGCGTGGCCAACGCGCGCGACAACATGATGTTCCTGAGCGGCGACCACGGGCACTTTGCGCTCCAGGTCTTTTGGCCGTCAGCCGGCGTTCACAGCATAATCATCTATTCGCTTGTGATGATGGCCTTTCTCCTAAAGATGCGCGTGCCGGCCCACCGCAAGGCCATATGGTTTACCATCGGCATCGTCGGGACGATCACCGTAAACGTCATTAGGATATTCCTCCTGTCGTGGTATGCGCTAAAGGTCACGACTGACGCCGAGCGCTGGGAGGAGTTCCATTCAGTTGCCGGTGAGATCATGTTCTTGCCATGGCTCTTTGCGTTCATCGTGCTCGTCATGGCAGTCGAGACGCGCCGCGCGCGCAGGATGGAGCAGGCTCAGGAATAGTCGTCCATGCTGGCCTGGCCGCCGGCCTCCCCGAGCTCAGACACCCTGACCCCCAGGCGCCTCACGGGGATCTCTTGGGACTTTAGCGCCTCGTGCAGGAGCGACAGCGCGGCGCGCTCCATCTCGCGTAGCGACGACGTTGGGCTCCTAAGCGTAGTCGATCGTGATCTCGTTGCCATGTTTGCCTGGATGATCTGTATCCCCACGCAACGAAACGTCCTCGAGTCTGCAGTGATGGCCCTGTGGACGCCCTCGCACAGGGGCCTGACGCTTGCGGAGAGAAACGCCGCGTCAGTCGAGTCGCGCGAGAGCGTCGAGATCTTGCTGTACTGGACGTTGGGCCCGCGCTCGGCGACTGGCTCGTCGTCCTTTCCCTTTGACACGTTGTGCAGGTGTGTCCCCATGCGCCGCCCATATGCCTCGACTAGCGAAAAGACGTCGCGCTCGCGAATGTCCGCTACTGTCTCTAGCCCGTTTGATACCAGTGACTCCTCTGCCCTCTTGCCTAGGCCGGGTATCTTGCGCACGCCCATCGGTCCCATGAACTCCTCCACTGTCCCTGGCGTCACAACCGTGAGGCCATCGGGCTTTTGGTGGTCAGACGCAATCTTTGCGACTAGCCTGTTTGGCGCCACCCCTATCGAGCATGTGAGTGACACGCCTGCGCGCACGTCGTTCTTTACCTGCTGCGCTATGTGCCGCGCAGTGTCATAGCTCCCCGATGTCCTCTGCGTCACGTCCAGGTATGCCTCATCACGCCCGACATACTCGAATATGTCCGCATGTCCCCTGATTATCTCCATCGCGCGCTCCGAGATGTCGCCATAAAACCCAAAGTCAACTGGCAAAAACTCGGCCTCTGGCACGTCCTCTAGGCGCCTGCGGGCCAGGCTTATCGACATGCCGGACTTTACGCCATGCTCGCGTGCCACATAGTTTGCCGTCGCGACTGCGCCACTGTCCCCACCCCTCCCGGAAAAGACGCAGACGACGAGCGGGACTGCGCAAAGGGAAGGCCTGCGCGTCTCCTCGCACTGTGCGTAGAAATGGTCAAAGTCCACGTGCATGACTATTCTCTCCATCTGCGCGCAGCGGCCCGCACACGGGCCATATATCTCGCTGGCGCGCACGGGGTCGGCGGGACTGCCCCCGTGGCCACATGGGGTGTTGGGCTAAATAGCCCCCCCGCACCGCTGCCCCCCATGGAGAGGGCGGTCTCTGCCGGCGAGGGCGGAATGAAGGTCAGGCCCGAGCTCATGGAGACTGACACGCTATACCACTGCATTGCCGGAGGCCGGCTCATGCTGGTGTATCGCGACGCGCAGGAGATAATGCACTGCTATGAGGTTGATGACGAGAGCCTGCTCAAGGCCGTTCGCTCGTGTCCGACCTATGAGGAGGCCTCGCGCCTGCTAGAGCGCATGGGCGAGGGGGGCATGAATAGGGTTATTAACCAACAGGATCCGAGTGATGCCACAATGAGCGCAGACAGCGACGCAGCACGCGTTTACAGCGAGTACACGTCATCGGGATCAGATGGCGCTGAGGCCTCGCCGAGCACGACACCCGAACGCCCCCTAGAGATGCATCCCGAAGGTGCGGCCAGCTCGGGTTCGAGTGACTCGTGCGGTTGCCACGGCGAGGGCGGCTCATGCGAGGGTGACGGCGCGTCAGGCAAGTCCGGAGACAGGCCCGAGGGCGGCCATGACAGCCATGGTGAGGGCCATGGCGATAGCCATGGCGCAGACGGCGCGAAAGAGGGCGAGGGCCAAAAGCAGGACAACGAGCCACGCGACAGGAGCGTTGTGCTCATCGGCATAAAGCCGATCATGACATATGTCACGGCAACGCTCACGCAGCTTGCCACGCTCCCAAAGATAACGATAAAGGCGCGCGGAAAGCGCATAACGCAGGCCGTGGACGTCTCGCAGATGATTGTAAAGAGGATGAACACTGTCGGATACCAGATATCTGACGTTCGAATCGCCTCGGACAGCTTTACCGGCGAGGACGGACGAAACCGCAAAATCTCCACAATGGAGATTGACATCATAAAGTCCTAGGCGCGTATAGCCTCTAGCGCAAAGAGCACCCCGATTCCGGCCATTGTCGCAACTAGCGCAATGTCTGTTGCGCGGCGCACGCGCCCCTGCATCACAGTCGAGCCCCTCCGTGCCAGCGCGGCAACTACTGCGAGCCACACAATGTCCATGGGTATGTGCAGCGCAAAGAGTGCGGGCGGGCCCCATGAGGAGAGTATGTCCGTAGAGTCAGTGACGAGCTTTAGGCCAACAGTTGCCCACCATGCCCAAAAGAACGGGTTGATCGCACTTAGCGCAGCCCCTGTAACTAGCGCGCCGCGCGTGCCGGTGAGGTACTGGCCTGTCGCGCGCCTGCGCGAACCGAGGGTGCTGCGGGCATGGATGGCGGCAAACGCAAAGAGGCCTGCGGCACCAAGCGCCGAGACTGTGGCGTGCGCGCCGGCCACTGACCCGAGCGGCATGATTCCCGCACCGAGCGCAATGACTAGGGGCAGCTCGACTGCCGCATGGCCGATCGCAAGAAGGACTCCGGCACGCATGCCGCCGCCGCGCATTCCAAGTGCGATGCCGGCTGCAAGGAGCGGTCCGGGCGCGAGCGCGCCAGAGACGGACACGGCTGCAACGGTTGCCGCAAAGGGCACTAGGGCTTCCAATGCCTAGCCGTACATTCCGCGCTTTAGGACGCCCTCGCCGGCCTCAGTCTCGGCCTCGCGAATTGCAGTCTCGGCCTTTTCGGCCTCGGCCTGCAGCGTCGCAATGTCGCATGACGTGCCGGGCACGAGGCGTGACATTGCCGTGCACAGGAGCGCGCCGGCACGATAGTCTGCGCCCTCGTTCGTGGGGTTGAAGAGCACGACGATGACGTTCTGGCCGTTGAGCGCGCCATAGTTGAGCAGTGATCCGGGTATTCCGGTCACCATTCCGGTCTCCATCACCTCCATTGAGGACTCTGATATCTTTTTTCGCGCATCATCGGTGCTGCCTGCTGCCATCATCTTTCCCTCCGGCATCTGCGTGCCGACTGCAACGCTGCTGATTATCCATGAGACCTTGTGGTCGCGCGCCCACCTGAGCATCATGCGCGCTATGGACTTGTGCTCAGAGGCCGGAAGCGAGAGATATGACGAAAAGACGGCGACCTTTAGCTTGCCGCTGGCAAACACGCGCGTTGGGTGCAGGGGCCGCGAGTCCTGGACCATGCTCACCGGCGGAAACTTGTCCGAGTCGATCGTGGCGACGGGGGTGAACTTCATCGTGTTTATGAGCGATGCCGAGGCGATTGCGCTGGTGTGGCCCGTTGAGGGAAACCCGTCTATGAGGTAGCCGCCCTCGATGTCTATGGCCTCTAGCTCGTTTATGTGGTATCTCTGGTTCGTGAGCCGCCGCAAGCGGCCAACAATAATAGTATTTCACCCGTTATGGCTGCCTTCCATGCGCTCGAGGAGGGCCGCATAGAGAAACGGCAGGGCCACTGTGGCCTCGGCCCGCAGCGTCGCCTGCCGCGCCCCCCTTGCGACCTTTCCCCACGACACGGCCTCCCTGACCGGCGCGCCGCTCAGGCTGCCGTCGTGCTCATCGGCCGTAGTCACGTAGAGCGCATAGTCGAGGCCGCCGCGGTACTGGTTCCACCATAGCGTGTGGTGCTTTGAGATCCCGCCGCCGACCATGAGCGCGCCGGACTTTTTGGCGCCAAAGACCAGGCCAGAGAGCGTTTCCGAGTCTCGCACTATGTCAAGGCCAAAGCCCGCATGCCCCTGGCAGAACGTCCAGACCTGGCTGCCGACAGCACCGTCCATTATTCCCGGCACGATCACGGGTATGCCGTTCTTTGCTGCCCAGTGCAGGAACGAGTCCTCGCCTGTGTGCTCGCCGATTATCCTGGTCACGTCTGCCGTGGAGACAGAGCGCGTGCCCGAGTCGTACTCTGCTGCCAGGAACTCTTGCATCTTTTTCTCGATGAGCGTGCCATAGCTTGTCGAGGGCACAAGAACGCTGCCCAGGCGATGTATGTCCTGGCCTGCGAGCTCTGAATCGTCCATCGTGAACGAGCCGGCGTTATAGTCGGCAAACGAGCGCGCAAGGTCATGGTCCAGCGCGCCGCACGTCGTGACAATGACGTCAAACATGCGCCTCTTTGCCATGTCGCGCATGATTCCGCGCAGTCCCGTCGACATTGTCGCGCCCACAAACGAGAGGAACTTTAGGCACTCGTCGTCTGATTCCATCTCGTAGAGTATGTCTAGTCCGGCGGCCATGTTTATGGACTCGAATCCGCCCGAGCCGGCCATCTCTGATATTATCCCCGCCGGTGACGAGTTGGCGCGTATGTCAATGTCCCTGACGGCAGCGCCGAGCTCAACCATACGCGCGCCACGCGGGCGCCGGTAATAAAACCCTGACTAGGGTGGCGGCCCAGGGCGCACGCGAGCCGACGCGGGGCCTGAGCTCCGGCACGGCTGCCATTGCTTGCCGCGTGGCCGAGATGCCGTTTCCGTGGTGATCCGTTCGATGTGGCCGGCACGGCAGCGGCCTCGGGCAATTTTGTGCCCGCCCCGAGCACATGGCCAACTGCTGCGCACGGGCCCACAACTTAAATTGAGCCTAGCGTCCCACCGTTGCCATTGGCAGACAAGATCAAGGTTGCCCTCGTGGGCATTGGAAACTGCTTTGCGGGCCTCATACAGGGAATAGAGTACTATCGGCGCAACCCCTCGCAGGAGGTCATTGGCATAATCCACGACAGGATCGCCGGACGCGGCATTCACGACATTGAGTTTGTGTGCGGCTTTGATGTGGGGGACAACAAGGTCGGCTCGACGATAAACGATGCCATATACTCCAAGCCAAACATGGTCACCTGGATACCCAAGGACGAGATGCCCAAGACGAGCGCGACGGTCCACGAGGCCCCCGCGCTTGACGGTGTTGGCATATGGGTCCACAACCGCATAAACCCGATCAAGAGCGATTCAAGCGTGGAGGAGCTTGGCGAGACGGCAAGAAGGATACTGCGCGAGACAGGGGCCGATGTTCTCGTGTCATACCTCCCTGTGGGCTCTGAGGAGGCCACAAAGTTCTGGGCGCAGGCGTGCCTTGACACAAAGACGGCGTTTGTCAACTGCATCCCGTCGTTTATCGCATCAGACGAGACATGGGCAAAAAAGTTTACCGATGCCGGCGTGCCCGTTATCGGCGATGACATCAAGGGGCAGGTTGGCGCAACGATCGTCCATCGCACGCTCGCAAAGCTCTGCAATGACCGCGGGACAAAGATAGAAAAGACATACCAGATCAACGTTGGTGGCAACACCGACTTTTTGAACATGAAGGAGCAGGATCGCCTCGTGAGCAAGCGAATCTCAAAGACCGAGAGCGTCCAGAGCCAGCTCGACGAGAGGCTGGACGATGACAGCATATACGTCGGGCCGTCTGACTTTATACCGTTTCTTGGCAACACAAAGCTCATGTTTATGCGAATAGAGGGTCGGCAATGGGCAAACATCCCATACAACATGGAGGTTCGCCTCGATGTCGATGACAAGGCCAACTCGGCAGGCATTGTGATTGACGCGATCCGCCTCGCAAAGCTTGCCCTTGAGCGCGGGATTGGGGGGCCGGTTCACGAGGCGTGCGCGTACCTCATGAAGCACCCGCCGCGCCAGATGGGCGACCAGGACGCGCGCAAGGCGTGCGATGCGCTAATCTCGGGCGCCTAGGGCCGCGCGGAGGCTCTCAGATAGTGATGGCTTGTCTGGCTGCGCAATGACATAGTCGAGGTCCTCGCGCGTGTCGACATCAAGCATTGCCCTGCGGACCATGGCAAGCGTCGTGCGCAGGCCCGCCGCCTGGGCAGTCGCCACGTGTATCCTGTGGCTGTCCTCGTCATAGTGCGTCTCGTGCGCGCACGGAGGCGAGCGCACAAGGGCGTTGGTCCCATCAAGGCGCCTCGAGGGCACCACGAGGGTTCCCTTTTGCGGGGCCAGGCGCAGAATCGCGCCAATGTCGCCGGCCTCCACGAGGGGTATGTCCTGCGGGATGACTAGCGATGACCCATAGTCGCCGGCCACGTCGTCAGCAAGCGATACTGCCACATTGACGCCGGCCTCGCGCGGCTCGTCGATGACCTCGGCACCTGCCCTTGATGCGACAGACGCCGCACGCGCGTCTCTGGTGACGACGACTGTTGCTGACACCTGCGAGGAGACGGCGGCGTCTAGTACAGCTTTGAGCATTGTCTCGCACACTGCCTCACGTGCCGCACGGCCGGCGTCTAGCCGGGACTTTGCGTGCGCGAATGACTTTACTGGTATGATTGCCACGGCGTCCATTGCGCCCTAGCGCGCCTGCTTTAGGACAAACGCCGCCAGGGCATTCTCGGCCTGCCTGTTCTTCATCACTATCTTTGCGGTATGCACGGTCATGTCAATATTGGACATCTTGTTGACAAGTGCCTTGTCCTTTGTGTCGACGACTATTGACGAGCACGCATGCGCGTACATTTTTGCGACGCCGAGTGCGCTGACCTCTATTCCGGCCGCCTCCATGTACTTTGCGGCCGGTCCGCTCACGGCCTCGTTGCCGACGATGGGGCTCACGGCAATTGTCTTTTTTCGCGCGCGTGCCAGGTCCTTCCGTATTGCCTGCAGCTTTAGTATTGGCCCAATGCTAGTCAGCGGGTTTCCGGGGGCAATGACGACAAGATCAGAGTCCTGTATTGCGCGGCTGACCTCGGGGTTTGGGCGCGCCCTATCGGCCCCGTCATAGCGTATGCCCGTTACGGGCTCGCGCCCCCTGTGCTTTACCCAGTACTCTTGTATGTGCATGTCGCCCTTTTTGGTAGATATTATCGTCTCGACCTTGCTGTCAGTGGACGGCATGACATTGACGTTTATCGCAAACCTGCCGCACATCCACCTCGTTATCTCGCTGAGGTTCTTGCCGTTCTTTAGCATGTTCGTCCTCATCAGGTGCGTCGCCGCATCGCGGTCGCCTATGCGGAACCACGTCTCCTCCCCAAAGGCCTCCATCTGGCGCAAAAAGTTGAACGAGTCCTTTCGGATTCCCCATCCCTTGTCACGGTCGAGGAGGTCGGCTAGGCCGTACACGGTGGTGTCGATGTCAGGGCAGATGTACATGTCGTACATCCACAGGTTGTCGCCCACGTTGCACACGACATTGACGTCGCTCTCGCATGCGGCAAGACCCCGTACGAGCTTTATTGATCCCGTGCCACCTGCAAGTACCGTTATCGTGTGTCCTTCACGCTCCTAGAACGGGCAGGCGCGCCGCACGGGCAAATATTACCCTTTTCAGGGCCGGCAGCGCCCAACAAGGTTTATTAGCGCACGCACGCGCGCGAGACCCGATGAACAGCGTGGCGGTGCCCGTTGCACTCGTGGCATCCCTCATGGTCATGGTTCCGTCTGCCTGGGGCGCGACTCTCACGGCCTTTATCGATCCTCAGGACAACGAGGCGACCTTTACGCTCAGCTACCTCCAGACGTTCACGATACGCCATGACTCACAGGGCGAGCTCGCCGGCCTCCTTGCGGGCCAGGAATGGGTGATCGACGAAAGGTTCGGCTCTGGGAATCCCGGCGTCATCGAGCTCGCCGAGCGCATCAACAGCGGCATACTTGACAACCGCAGCACAGTCAAGGTCTCTGAGCTCGAAATTGCCTACAAGGCATCGCTAGTCGAGCGCGAAAAGTCCTCTGACATCAACTATAACCTCCTGATCTCCGGTGACCTCGTGGACTTTGTCATAAAGGAGGAGGATCCGAGGAATCCGGGCATCATCGACATGGGTTGGAGGTACTTTGACATCGCCGGCCCGATCGTCGTCGACGGCATTGACGTCAACACGCCGATTGCGGCGATTGAGGACAACTCTCCCGGCGTCTATGCCGCAATAGAGGGCAGTGTGGCCGGCGACTTGCTCTCCGAGAGCCTCATGCAGGCAGAGGGCTTTTCTGATCCGCTCGACGTGTGGCACTTTCTCGTTGACCCCACGGGAATCAGCATAGACGCCAACCAGTTTGGGCTCAGCGAGGATATCGCCGGCAAGGTCATCTCAAAGTACACGCTTGGCGAGAGCAGCATACGCGAGGGTCGCAAGACTGACGAGCTCATCAACATGCCCTTTACGCTAGATCGCGAGTACTATATACGCACGATAAACACCATCGACATAGCCGAGACTGCCGTCGTCGGCTATACGTCAATATCCTCACTCGATGACCTCGAGACGCTCGGCTTTTCGTTTGGCGACCCGATCGGAACGACCACCGCAACAGGGGACTTCCCCGTGTTTATCGTGTATGGCATGGCCGCAATGGCCGCAGTCGGCGCCGGAATGTTCTTCTTTATCAGCAGCCGGCAGCTAAAGAAGGAAAAGGGCGCAACGCAGACTGGCATTGACCCGTCAAACCTCCAGGCGTCGGCGACTAGCACGGCTGCCGGCGGATACCAGACGAACAGGGGAGAGTCACAGCTCCGCTCTGACTATGACTCTGGCTCGTCGTCCTCGCCGGAGCTCACCGAGCCGGACACGACGCGCGGCTCTATGCCAAAGGGCTGGGAAAAGAAATAGGTGCGTGCCAGGAGTAACCCTCCTTCTGTTCTGGCGACATTTGGCTATGCGGCCTACCCGAGCCTGCTGCAGGGTGCTGGGGCTCTGTCTGGCCTTGCTCCGCGCGGGACAGCCGTTCCATTCCGGCTCCGGAAACCTCAGGCACAGCCGTCACGGTGCGCCGGGCCGGATTCGTTTCTGTTCTGTTGCCGGCCATCTCTGGCCACCCATCTCCGGGTCGCGCTCCCTGCGTGGAGGGAGGAGTTTCCTCTGCGTTAGCAGCGTGTCGCTCTCTGGCTCGCACGCGCGAGGCCTGCACGAGGGGGCGTATATCGCTATCCCTGCGCGCGTGGGACTCTATTTTGCACTGTCAAATACTTAAGAGTAGGGGAACGATGTACGATCCATTACTTAAGAGTAGGGGAACGATGTACGATCCATTACTTAAGAGTAGGGGAACGATGTACGATCCATTACTTAAGAGTAGAGGAACGATGTACGATCCATTACTTAAGAGTAGGGGAACGATGTACGATCCATTACTTAAGAGTAGGGGAACGATGTACGATCCATTACTTAAGAGTAGGGGAACGATGTACGATCCATTACTTAAGAGTATTTTATGTGTTTTTGATACTTAAAAACCTTAATGCATAAAATTTGGGTTAATATATAAAGCAATTTACACGCGTGTTTGATATGAGTGTTGGACCGTGGGCGTCACAGGTGCTGCGGGGCATGAATCCGTGGTGGACATCGCCAGACGCGATACGGCAGGATCGTGAGGTTAGGATATGGCATAATTCTGGTGAGCGCTATAGGCCTGCGCTCATGGGCGAGATGGCACTTGACTTCGAGTCTGACATGCAGGTAATCTATACGGTACGAGGATCTCGCCAGGTGGGCAAGACGACCATGGTAAAGCTGCAGATCATGGATCTCTTGGATCGTGGGGTGGACCCGCAACGTGTGCTTTACTACTCGTTTGGCCCACGTGCGACGCTTGATGATCTGTACGATGTTATGTTGGGATACCTGAGTCTGAGCGAACGGGCTCGCGGTGATCGTAGATGCTACATATTTCTCGATGAAATATCATATGTGCCACAATGGCAAGAGGGATTAAAGGACATCTCCAACATGGGACGTTTGGTAAACTGTACCATCGTGGCCACTGGATCAAACTCGACTGACTTGACACATGCAACTGAGACGCTTACGGGACGTATGGGACTTGTTGAAGACGGAAACCATAAATCCCTCCTCCCGATGAATTTTAGGGAGTTTGTGTCAATCATGAACAATGACCTGTCTGAACTTGCCAAGTCTTATGGCTTTTCCACGCTTGCCCGAAAACATTCCACACTTATGAACATCACTACCAAAACCAATAATGAGGCTCTGGATAAACTCGCGTTCCACATGACAGATCTAGATATGCTTTTCATGCAATACATGGTGTGGGGCGGAATACCACATGTAACAAATATGTGTCCCAACCCCATACCGAATATGCTATACAACAAATACCTGGACGGCATATTGGACGAATGGAAATTTCTTGGATACTCAACTGACTCTCTTCGTGGTCTTGCTCCACACCTGGTGGATAGTGCGGGAAGCACTTTTTCATGGAACAGCATGGCAGATGCGCTTTCGTGCTCTCGCCAAGAGGCCAAAAACCAGCTATACGCGTTGCGTGATATGTATGTAATATCGGTTATGGATAATTATAACGTGCATGGCAAATCTGCGCATCTCCATAAGTCCAAAAAGCTCCACTTTCGAGATCCGCTGTTTTACCACATGTTTGATACGCTGTATGCTGAACGCTCTTCTCCTTTTGAGTACAGCAAAGCGTGTGTGGATGATCCCACTCTACGTGGCCATGTAGCCGAGTGCGTGATGGCTGACCATCTCTCCCGATTTGCCTACTCTGCATCGGTGCGAAAGGCATTCTTTAATCCGGCCGACTATGTCTACTATTGGAAGTCAGGGAAACACGAGGTGGACTATGTGTACATTGGAGTCGATGACATTCCAGTTCCAATTGAGGTAAAGTATCGCTCAAAGGTTGATTACAGGAACCTTGGCGGCATGGCCGAGTTTCTAAACGTGAGCGGAGTGGAGCACGGAATTGTGGCCACACGCCGCGAGTACGAGATTCGGCGCGACTATGCGCTCGTTCCGCTGCCGATGCTGCTAATGCTAATGTGAGAGCCGGTGCCCATGGCTGCTTGACGCTAGCCGGTCAGTTGAGTATCTTTAGGCTTCGGCACACCGCGTACAGGTTGCGCCTGAGGTTCTTGTCAAGCAGCGTCTCCATCTTTTGGCGAAGGCGAACCTTTGCGCGCTCGCGCTCGGCGCCATCAGGCAGCGAGAGGACCTCGTTTATCAGCTCGGGCAGCGACTCGCGAACCCACGCGTCGAGTACGGCATAGTCGCGCGGCGATATTGGCACAACGTCAGGCCCCTCATCGAGGACTCCGGTGAACGGCTCGTGCTCTATGCGGTATATCAGGGCAAACACACAGTTCTCCGGCGTGGGCTCGCGGAGTATCTCCTCTGACCTCGAGCCGGCCTTTCCCTGCGCGACCTTGTTTCGCAGGCCCACGGGGTCGATGAGCGCGCCGTTCACGCCTATCCTCCTGCCGTCGACTCCGGTCGCCACGCCCACAAAGCACCTGACCGTCTCGCCGTCACGCACGCGCGCAAAGACGTGCGTTCCCTCGGAGATCCCGCGCTTTTTGCCAAACATTGCGCCCACGCCGGCGCGTTTGTATTTAATCGCTCGCCGCACGGGGCGCACAGGGCCTCCCCTGCGCTTGGCACAATTTCTTAATACGGGCCGATCTGCGCGCCGCGCATGGACAAGGCGGAGCTCCTCTCTGGGATGTCTGCAGACCCCGATGCGCACTATCGCGTGGCCCTCTTTGACGAGCTGGGCTTTGAGAGGCACGCGTGCGCGAGGTGCTCTAGGCACTTTTGGACGCAAGACCCGTCCCGGACGCTCTGCCCCGATGATGACGTCGGGGACGCCTACTCTTTTATCGGCAACCCGCCCACCGCCAAGAGGCTCGACTATGCGGACGCGTGGCGGGCCGTCGAGTCGTTCTTTGTCGCGAATGGCCACAAGTCCATTGGGCGCTATCCTGTCGTGTGCAGGTGGCGCGATGACCTCTACTTTACAATCGCCTCGATCGTCGACTTTCAGCGCCCGACGGGCTCTGGCATACAGTTCGAGTTTCCGGCCAACCCGCTCGTCGTCCCGCAACCGTGCGTCCGCTTTAATGACATTGGCAATGTCGGCGTGACGGGCAGGCACTTTTCGAGCTTTTGCATGATCGGGCAGCTTAGCATGCCTGATGAGGGCGGGTACTGGAAGGACAGGTGCATCGAGCTCGACTATGAGATGCTCACGCGCACACTTGGCATACCGGGAAAGGACGTCACGTTCGTCGAGGATGTGTGGTCAGGCGGCGGCTCGTTTGGCTCCTCACTAGAGTACTTTGTGGGCGGCCTCGAGCTTGGCAATGCGGTCTTTACCGAGTTTCAGGGCAGCCTCGGCGAGCCGCGCCGGCTCGACCGGCGCGTCATTGACATGGGGGCAGGCCTCGAGCGCTTTGCCTGGATCACGATGGGAACGCCAACTGCGTATGACTGCTGCTTTGGGCCGATAACGTCTCGCATGGCCGACGCCGAGGGCGTTGAGGCCGGCACGGAGGCACTCTGCGCGTACTTCAGGGAGATAGCGCGCGGCCTGTCGTCTGAGCCAGACCTTGCGCGCGCGCGCCGGCGCGCAATCTCGGCGTGCGCACTAGACGACTCGTACGTCTCGGGTGTCATCGCGCCGCTTGAGGGCATATACCTGGTGGCCGACCACCTGCGCACGCTCGCCTTTGCCATAGCCGACGGCGCGCTTCCGAGCAACGTCGGCGGGGGCTACAACCTGCGCGTGCTCCTGCGCCGCATGATGGCGCAGCTCGGGCGCCTCGGGGCGCGCCACGACCTCGACGAGCTCATCGCGCTCCACGTCGAGTACCTTCGCGGGACATATCCCGAGCTAGCCGAGGCCGCCGGCGAGATAGGCGAGATCGTCGGCCTTGAGGCGCGGCGCTACTCGGGCATGCGCTCCAGGATGGAGTCGATTGCGTCCAAGATGCGCTCAAAAAAGGCCGAGCCCACAGTTGACGAGCTCATCACGCTCTACGAGTCTGACGGCGTGCCGCCTGACTATCTCAAGGAGCTCGGCGCAATTGAGGAGATACCGCCCGAGTTCTATGAGCGCCTCTCCGAGCTCCACCAGTCGGCCTCAAAGGCCGCCGAGGCACCACCCGCCGGACTCGCCGGCCTGGACCGCACCGTTGCGCTCTTTCACGCAGATGACCCCGGCGAGTTTGACGCGCGTGTCCTCCATGCGGCCGACCGGACTGTCGTCCTGGACCGCACGTCATTCTATGCGCGCAGCGGGGGCCAGGAGCCTGACCATGGCACGATAGGTGCGGCCAGGGTGACTGACGTCACGTCGCATGACGGCGTCATTGCGCACACGATCGAAGGCGACCTCCCTCGCGTCGGCGAGACTGTCAGGTGCGTCGTTGACGCGGCACGCCGCGAGGCAGTCACGGTCCACCACACGTCAACGCACATACTAAACTCGTCGGCACGCAGCGTCCTGGGATCGTGGGTCTGGCAGCACTCGGCATTCAAGGACGAGGATCACGCGCGCCTTGACATCACGCACCACTCGGCCCTCACGCCAGATGATGTCGCAAGGATAGAGTCGGCGGCAAATTCAATAGTGCGCCAAAACCTCGAGGTCCGAATCCGCGAGTATGCGCGAGAGGAGGCCGAGTCAAGGTTTGGGTTTAGGATATACCAGGGCGGCGTGGTCCCCGTCGACGCGGTTCGTATTGTGAGCGTTGGCGACTTTGACGTCGAGGCGTGCGGCGGAACGCACGTGCGGCGAACCGGCGAGATCGGCCTCCTAAAGATAACACAGACAGAGCGCGTGCAGGACGGCGTGATACGCCTCGTCTTCAAGGCCGGCGAGCCCGCACTCTCGCACGTGCAGGGCCATGACCGCACGCTAGAGTGGGTCGCCGGCAAGATCGGCGCAGACAGGCAAAAGATTCCCGAGTCACTCGAGCGCAAGCTCTCCTCGGGGGACACGGCGCGAAGCCGCCTAAAGTCACTGACTAGGAGGTCGCGCGATGCGGCCGCTGCAGCCGCTGTCGGCTCGGCGCGCGATGTCGGCACTGTGAGGCTCTATACGCTCATCGACGGCGAGCTTGACGCTGACTATCACATTGCAGTCGGCGAGGCGGCCGTAAAGGCCGAGCCGCGCCTCGTCTACTTTGCGCTCGTTCGTGACGGCGAGCGCGAGCGCATTATCGCATACTCGGG
Source organism: Cenarchaeum sp. (assembly GCA_963693095.2). Taxonomy (GTDB): domain Archaea; phylum Thermoproteota; class Nitrososphaeria; order Nitrososphaerales; family Nitrosopumilaceae; genus JAHRAL01. The sequence continues at coordinate 823,010 of OY843768.1, read as the reverse complement.
CTCTGAGGCAGAAAAGGCCGTAAAGGCCGGCGAGCTGGCAAAGGAGGCCTCGGCGATACTTGGCGGCTCGGGGGGCGGCAGCGCGCGCTTTGGGCAGGGCGGCGGCGTTGACGCCTCGCGCGCACAAGAGGCCGTAAAGCGTGCTGAGGCGATGGCCTCGGCGGGTGCGTGAGGGCTCTGCGATGGCCGACTGGGGCGCAATAGAGTCAAAGTGGCGCGAGCGCTGGAGCGGCACAGAGGCCGCACGCGTGGACACATCACGCGAAAAGCGCTTTATCACCGTCGCGTACCCCTACCCAAACTCGCCACAGCACATCGGCCACGGCCGGACGTACACGCTGGCCGACGTCCATGCGCGCTTTGAGCGCATGCGAGGCCGCAACGTCCTCTTTCCGATGGCGTTCCACTACACGGGCACGCCGATACTCGGAATGGCCGCGCGAATAGAGTCCGGTGACGAGGGCCTGATATCTGGCCTCGTCGACCTGTATGGGGTCCCGCGCGAGAGGATCGCCGAGTTCACCGAGCCGGTCAACATTGCGCGCTATTTTCATGCCGAGATACGCTCCGGCATGGTCGAGATGGGCTACTCTATTGACTGGAGCCGCGAGTTTACGACGATAGATGCCGCATACCAAAAGTTCATCGCGTGGCAGGTTCGACTCCTGCGCAAGCGCGGCGTCATCGTGCAGGGCTCGCACCCCGTGGGGTGGTGCCCGCGTGACTCCAACCCAGTCTCGCAGCATGACACGCGCGGGGACGTCGAGCCGGACTTTGTGGAATACTCGGTCGTGCGCGCCGTGCTCGATGACGGGACGGTCCTGCCGGCGGCAACGATGAGGCCAGAGACGATATACGGGGTGACGAACATGTGGATAAACCCCGAGATTGGATACGTAAAGGTCGACGTCGGCGGCTCTGTGTGGCTTGTGAGCCCCGAGTGCGCCTCCAAGCTTGCGCACCTTGACGCCGGTGCGCGCGCGCTTGGTGGCGAGGCCGTGGCCGGCTCGGAGCTAGTCGGGCGCGTCGCGCGCATTCCGGGCATCGAGCGAGACGTGCGCGTGCTGCCTGCGAGCTTTGTGCGCGGCAACGTCGGGACAGGCGCCGTAATGTCCGTGCCTGCCCACGCGCCATATGACCATGCCGCACTCGCCGACCTGCGCGGTGCCGCCGGCGAGGCCGCCTCGTTCGCCGCGCAGATCGAGCCCATTCGCATAATCGCCACTGACGGCCATGGCGACAATCCGGCAGCATCACTCGTCTCTGGCGCCGGCGTGGACTCGCAGGATGACACGAGGCTTGAGGAGCTCACAAAAAAGCTCTATGCTGATGAGTACTATGGGGGCACGATGCTCGAGAACACCGGCGAGCTTGCGGGAATGGGCGCGCAGGACGCAAAGGAGGCGGCCTCTGCATGGCTTGCGCGCGTGCAGGACGGCCCGCCGGGCGCAATGTACGAGTTCTCCAACGCGCCCATAGTGTGCCGCTGCGGGACAGAGTGCGTCGTCCATGTCCTGAGCAACCAGTGGTTTCTTGACTATTCGAGCCCCGAGTGGAAGGAGACTGCGCGCCGCGCCCTTGGGCGCCTCGAGATAGTCCCCGCTGACATGAGGCCAGAGTTTGACCACGTGTTTGGGTGGCTGCGCGAGCGCGCATGCGCGCGCCAGAGCGGCCTGGGAACGCGCCTGCCGTGGGATGACGGCTGGATAGTCGAGAGCCTGTCAGACTCGGTCATATACATGGCATACTATGTCGTCTCGCGCTTTGTCAACGAGGGCCTCATCGAGGCCGGCTCACTCGATGACGCGTTCTTTGACCACGTGTTCCTTGGCCTCGGCGATGCGGCCTCTGTGGCCGCCTCGTGCGGCTCAGATGAGACCGTGATCTCTGACATTAGGGCAGAGTTTGAGTACTTTTATCCCGTCGACTCGCGGCACTCGGGCCGCGACCTCGTGCCAAACCACCTCTCGTTCTTTGTATTCAACCACGCGCTCATATTCCCCGAGGTGCACTGGCCGCGCCAGATAGTCGTGAACGGCTCTGTCCTCATGGAGGGCAAAAAGATGTCAAAGTCTATGAGCAATATCATCCCGCTCCGGCAGGCGGTTCGCGAGCACGGGGCCGACCCCATACGCCTGGCGATCCTGTCGTCTGCAGAGCTATTGCAGGATGCTGACTTTAAGATGGATCTAGTGCGCTCATCCTCGAGGCACCTCGAGTCGATGATGGCCGAGTGCGCGCGCCTTGGTGCGGCAACACAGGGCGACGCAAACCCAGCTGACGCGTGGCTCGACGCGCGCGTGCGCGAGACTGCGGCAACAGTCTCCGAGCTCGTCGAAAAGATGCGTCTCCGCGAGGCCGTCCGCCACGTTATAGCCGGCCTTGACTCTGACCTCGCATGGCACGCGCGCCGCGCCGACTCTACGGGGGGCGCAGGCGGGGCAGCGCTGCGCGAGGCGTGGTCTGCGCGCGCAGCCCTACTGTCACCGTTTGCCCCACATGCCGCCGAGGAGATGTGGGCTGCCCTGGGAAACGCCGGCATGGTGTCATCATCGCCGTGGCCCGAGGTGACCCCGCATGAGGGCGATGCGCGAATGCTCCTTGCCGAGTCACTCGTCTCCTCGGCGATGGCCGACATTCAAAAGATACTAAAGACTACGGGCATAAAGGCCTCTAGAATCACGCTCTATGTGGCCGGCGACGCAAAGTCGCGCGCACACTCACTCATGCTCGGGGCAGCCGAGGGCGGGGCCGCCGACCTGGGCTCGATGATGCGCGCGCTCGGCGAGGATGCGAGCACGGCAGACGTGCGCCGCGATGCGGCATTTGTCAAAAAGACGCTTGCTGACATTCTGTCTGAGACTCCCCGCAACAGGCGCCTCATGGCGGGGGCTGGCCCGTTTGATGAGGCGGCGACATACGAGTCAGGCCTCGGCCCGCTCGTTCAGGCCGAGCTTGGCGCCAGCCTTGTCGTTCTCGCCGAGTCTGATGCCGGCCCGGATGACCCGCGCGGCAAGGCAAAGACTGCGCGCGCGTTCAAGCCGGCGATCCTAGTAGAGTAGGGACAGGTGCCTGCCGGCTGCGATGGCCGTGGCGCGCAGCCCACGAATTCCCCACAACACTTAATTCAATTGTGCCTGCGCGCCGTGCCGCATGAGGGTTCTGCAGCTACACTGTGACAGCATAGAGTACACGGCCACTGCCAGGGAGATAGAGTCAGCCGAGGAGGCCGACGGCGGCACGGTGCGCCTCGAGAACGTCCTGGTCGCCTTTATCGCAGTCGAGACCGGCGATGACTCGGGCACTGCGGCGCGTGCGGCCGAGGACATTACGTCGCTGGCCTCGCGCCTTGGGTGCGCGCGCGTCCTCGTGTACCCGTACGCGCACCTGAGCTCGTCACTCGCCCCGCCGCAGGACGCCTTTGGGGTGCTGCGCGAGGTGGCATCCGCAATCAAGGCCGCCGAGGTGAGCCGCGCGCCGTTTGGCTGGACAAAGTCATACGCCGTGCGCGTAAAGGCGCACCCCCTCGCCGAGAGCCTGCGCGTCTTTGAGCCCGGCGAGCCTGCCGAGGCCGACGCGCCGTCTGCGCTAGGCTCCGAGTCGCGCCTAGAGTCGACGTGGCATGTCCTCACGCCGGACGGCACGCTCCACGATGCGGCCGGATTTGACTTTGCTGGCCATGACTCGCTGCGCAGGCTATATGCGCACGAGGAGTCTGGCACGCGCAGCGCCGATGACGCCCCTGCCCACGTGGCGCTGATGAAAAAGATGGGCATGGCCGACTATGAGCCCGCATCAGACTCGGGCAACATGAGGTTTCTGCCCAACGGCCGCCTCGTAAAGTCGCTCATCGAGCGCTATGTGACTGAGCGCGTGCGCGCGTACGGGGCCTCAGAGGTCGAGACTCCCATAATGTACGACTCGGCACACCCTAGCATGAAGAGCTATTTTGACCGCTTTCCGGCGCGCCAGTACAACATTGACTCTGAGGGCAGGCGGTTCTTTTTGCGCTTTGCGGCGTGCTTTGGCCAGTTTCTCATAGCCGCACAGGCCCAGCTCTCGCACCACAACCTGCCGTACAGGCTGTACGAGCTCACGCGCTATAGCTTTCGGCGCGAGCAGTCCGGCGAGCTAGTTGGCCTGCGCCGACTGCGCGCGTTCACAATGCCGGACTGCCATGCGTTCTGCGCGGACATGGACCAGGCGATATCCGAGCTAGAGACGCGGTTTGATCTCTCTCGCTCGGTCATGGAGGGAATCGGCCTTGCGTCATCAGACTATGAAATGTCCGTTCGCCTCACGCGCGAGTTTTACGAGGGCAACGGCGATGCCGTCAGGCGCCTTGCTGAGCGCCACGGCCGGCCCATGCTAGTCGAGATGTGGCAAGAGCGGTTCTTTTACTTTGTCCTAAAGTGGGAGTTTAACTATGTCGATGCGTCCGGCAAGGCCTCTGCGCTCTCGACTGACCAGATAGACGTCGAGAACGGCGAGCGCTATGCGATACGCTTTGCCGACGTTGACGGCTCGCTAAGGCACCCGATAATCCTGCACAACTCTCCCAGTGGGGCCGTCGAGCGCGTAATGTATGCGCTCCTAGAGAACGCCGCGCGCGACTCTCGGACCGGCTCAAAGCCCTCGCTTCCGCTCTGGCTCTCGCCCACGCAGGCTCGCATAATCCCGCTCTCGGCCGAGCACAACGCGCGCGCCGTAGAGGTCGCCGACGCGCTTGCCGCCTCTGGCGTGCGCGCTGACATTGATGACCGCTCTGAGAGCATCGGCAAGCGCATAAGGCAGGCCGAAAAGGAGTGGATTCACCACATTGTCGTGATAGGCGCCGCCGAGGCAGAGTCGGGCAAGCTCAGCGTGCGCTCGCGCATGACCGGCAAGACGTCTGACATGTCAGTCGACGAGCTCGCAGGCGCAATATCTGAGGGCACGCGGGACATGCCGACATCTGCGCCCAACCTGCCGCGCCTCCTCTCGGCGCGGGCTCAGCTCATGGTCTAGAGAACCTCTCGGGATCCCGCTCAAAGGCCCAGCGGCACGCCGCGCAGCAAAAGCGGTGCGTCTTGCCGTCCGGACCCGTGACTGCCTCGGCGCCCTCGCTGACCTCCATTCCGCAGACGGGATCCTTCATGGCGTGCGCTCCCCTTGTGGCGGCGCTAAAAACCGTTTGGGCGCCGGGTCTCCGGACTTGCGCCACACCTTGAAATACGGCAGCACCCCGCACGTGGGGCGTTGAAGACGGCACTGTACCTTGCGCACATAAACCCCGTGACCGTGGCCCACGAGCAGATAATCTCCGAGCTGCGCGGCATGGCCGACTCGGTCATCGTCATGCCCGTCACGTTCATGCGTGACGGGACCGAGGTCAACAGCCGCAGCTTTCCGTTCACGTATGATGCGCGCAAGCGGATGGTCAGGGCGCTGTTTGGGGACTCGGTCTCTGTCTCGCGCGCATACACGTTCACGGCCCCCTTTTCGCGCTATCTGCCGCCGCTGCTCTCGCGCGCGTCCTGGAGCCTGCGGCAGGGCATAGTGGCCGAGGCCGGTGATGACTATTTCACGTACACGGGCGACAGGGCCGAGTGGCTTGCGCTAAAGGTCTATGGACTGCGCCCGATTGTGGGGACGCGCAAGTCCGTCTCGGCGACTGGTGTGCGAGACAGGATGTACAGGGCGGCCCTGGGCGGCAATGATGACTGGAGGGGCGGCCTGCCCCCAAAGGTGGCCGACATCATCGCCGAGCCTGACAACTGGCAAGTGGTCATGGGCCTGGCCGATGCCGCGGACACCACGAGGCGTGTGCTTGGGATGAAGTTTCCTGTTTAGCCGTACGGCCTGCCATTGATTTCCCCGTTAGTCCATAACGTAAAACTTCGATTTTATAAACTATTTTTCTTGATTCTGTTTTAGAGCTTTGATCTGCCGTAAAACTGATTTTGATATGTGCCACATTACTATTGGGGGTACTGCATTACCTAGTGCGACATATTGTTTTTTATCAGATGTGTTGAGCTTAAACTCATCTGGAAATGATTGAATTCTGGCCACTTCTCTAGGTGTGAATCTCCTGAATCTTCTACCTTCTTTTAATACTGGATCCATGCTGTTTAAACTAGCTTTACAAAGATGCGCACTCATTGTGGCGCTAGGTGCGTCTCTATCTTGAAATCTGCCTTTGTTCATATCTGGATGATTTTTACATGACCGTTTTAACCCCTCAATTGCTTTTTTACTGAAGTAATAACGTTTATCAATTGACTCTCGATCTAATAACACTTTTTTTAATGGTGTTAATTTTAGATCCGGTATGGTAATTACTGGTTTTTTGTTCAGTTGGTTTCTGAATCCAATTATAAATACTCGTTCACGCCGTTGTGGAATTCCAAAATTTGCTGAATTGACCAACTTCCACTCTACCGTGTATCCAGCATTTTTAAATTCATTTATGATTAGCGGGAATGCTTTTTTATTGTTTGCGGATAATATTCCTTTTACATTTTCTGCTATGAAACACAATGGTTTTTTATCTTTTAACACCCTGATCATCTCTCTAAATAGTATTCCATTGTCTGATTTTATTCCTAATCGGACTGGATTCTGTGCCACAATTGAAAATGACTGACACGGAAATCCTGCAATAAGTATATCGTGATCTGGTATGTTAGTCGTTGAGACGTGCTTCATATCCATTTTTGTAATGGGTGTATTAAAATTGTCCCTAAATATGTCACATGCTCCCTGTTCTATGTCATTGGCAAATACGTGCTGAATTGGGTTTTTGGAATAATACTTCCCCAAATATCTGAATCCTCCCTGTATCCCAAGATCCATTCCCCCACATCCTGTAAATAATGACGCTATTCTTATTTTTTCCATTGTAACAACTCTACTTTTTCCCCAGCCCCGTCTTTAAACAGAATATTCACACCATTATTTACGTTCACTGATAATTTTCCATTTTTTGCTTGTTGTACTGGGTCTTTTACAATGTATAGCTCGGCAGATGCTTTTTCATCACGTTCAAATATTGTGATTCTGTATATGTAATAGCTTGACCCATAATGATGTGCAGCGTCCCATTCATTATCTGTTAAATGAACAGTCTTTATTCGTAATGCGTGTTTGCTTGACGTGGTCTTTACTTCAATATGTTTGAATACTTGTTTTGAATTAAATGATTTTATGTCATAGCCCATAGCAAAGCTATTGGGAAGTTTGATGATTTTGTGTATTAGCTGTTTATTGTTATTGAGTCGAAGTACTTCACATTCATGATTATGTGCTAACGCCTCTCCGGTGTCGCCAGTGATTTTTGGTGATTTATTTGGATTATTCAAAATTGAGTCAATTTCTACAGCTATGTGCTCACTTTTTCCTATCGCTGCACATTCTTTAATTATGTCATCTGTCTGGCGTTTAGCTGTTTGTCGTATTTCTGTCTTTATTTTATTTTCTCCAAATTCTATTTTACCTGCATGGCTATTTACATACAAAAACCATTTTTTATATATTTTACGAATATCATTTATAGAATTATCCACACCGTATAATTTATCAAATCCCTTAAACCATATGTTGTTATCTTTAAAAAGATTTATTGTGTCTGATTCGTTTACATTTAAATGATATTTACCTGATGGTTTCAAATATAATATGTTTGCATGAACCATATAGTCGAGAATATCCCCGGCATATCTAATCACATCTCCTTTACAATCGTACTGCTGTTTATTTTCACGGTTTTGTGTAATCAAATCTATAATTTCATCAACATTTCGATGATCTCTCGTTACTCTCAAATCATTAAAAATACAATGAGTTGTTTCTGCCCGTGTTATGCCCCATGATTTTCCAAACCGATTATTTGCCGACCACAAAACGTTTATGATGTATTGTGCAGGTTTAAACTTTATCCTTTTTTTGATCACCTCGTGAGTTTTTTCAGGCTTCATATGTCCGCCGGGATACTGAAACAAATATGTGAAATATTTGAAAAATTCTACTAAATCTTGATGCTCGGCAAGCATTACTGCATTGTCTCCTGCGCACATTTCGCCATTTTTATTTTCCATCACAAATCCAAATATTGATGATATCTCGGTTCTCCAATTGCAAATAGTTTTTTCCGTTCGTCTTGTATTGCCTGGATACATCCTAATTTTTTTATCTAATTCCTTGTCGAATTCTATTTTTTTATTTGGTTTCATATAAGCTATGTTCGTTCCCATAAATATAATTACATCTTCTATGCTGTTCTTAAACCTTGGTCGTATGTGGTGTATTCTAAATTGATATTTGGACGGAACATTATACATGATTGCCACCCAATGTTTCTAATAGTCTCTCCCCAAGCTTCAATGCTAACAACGGTGGTACTGCATTTCCGACCTGACGATATTGTGAGGTCTTATTCCCAAAAAATCTAAAGTTATCTGGGAAAGACTGTATTCTGGCTGATTCCCTCACTGTTGGCACTCTATTTGCTTTGGGATGAAAGTGGTGACGATGACCAGTATCGATGGTCAACGAAGGTTTTGAACTATCCAGTCTAGTCCATGCAATGTGAACATTACGAATTTTTTGTAAGTGTTTTGGAAGTGCTTTATAATTTTTACCTTCCGGGACCATAGATATTATCCTTTTTGTTTGTTTGGTATGTTTTGTTGCAGTGTGGTTTGATATATGATTGGACTCTTTTCGCATAAATTCTTGATATTTGTTTTTTGGTTTCGAACGATATTCTGTTGATGTGATATTTTTATTCAATAGTGGAAGATCACTTATGGCATCCCACAATGTAATTTGTTTATTGCTTGGTTTGGGAAATCTGTAGTGTTCTCCTTTTATCCCCACTATGAATATCCGTTTACGTGCTTGTGGCACACCGTATCTTTCTGATGACAATATACTCACATTAACATTATATCTCCGTGTTTGTAGTTTTGTCAACAAATCATCTAATATTGTACCATTAAATAACGTGCGTAATCCTGGAACATTTTCTACTAAAACTGCCTGTGGTTTGATCACATCTATTATTTTTAAAAAATGATTGTATAGCTGATTTCGAGGATCGTGTTCTATACGTTTGCCTGATATGCTAAATCCTTGGCATGGCGGCCCCCCAACAATTATGTCTATGTTATTTTTTCCAATGATATCGTATATGTCTTTCCTACATATTGTTTTTATGTCTTTGGTAAGATATTTTGAATTGGGATGATTTTTCAAAAACGTTTCTTTACAATCAGCATCTTTATCAATTCCGGCAATTACATTACATCCAGCTAATTGCAATCCATAGCTTAATCCCCCTGCTCCAGCAAACAGATCTAACACATTCAAATTTTTATTTGCAGGTGATTTTTTGTTCATGCTATTTCATTCCTTACATATTGATGTATGATCTTTTTTTGTTTGTTGATATTGGTTGAATGTACTATGTTGCACACTTGTTCGTATTTACAACTATTATACAAATCAACACATTTTCTTTCATGTAGCCATATATTGTATATAATTGCGTTTGACGATTTGTCGCTTATGGGTTCGTTTTTTAATTTTTGTGAATAATTATGGCCTGTTTGACACTTGCCCCCCCCCCCCTAGTGAAAATGCTCTGCTTCCAGATTCTATTCACTTGCCTTGGCTCTGGGCGTTGCCGGGCGTCCGATTCTAGACACGTTTCACATACTGGATACATATTATTGACACTTTTCATATTTTTCACAATTCGTGCATATGTGTCTGTGTGGAAACTCTCGATCCTTTGATAATGCCACTCATTAGTGCTAAATTTTGCCTCATAGTTTTGTGTTTGCTTGTTCTGGGGATGTGCTATTTGCACTGCGTTACCTGCCGCCAGACCGGGCTTTAATTCCATCATGGCTATCGCCATGCGATACTTGGGGGTTTATTAGTTTTCATGCTTCATTCGATTATCGGTGCGTTTTGTTCATAATTTGACCCTAGATCTGACATAGTATTTATCAACCGCTGATCATTGGATCTTGCCCTTTCGCTGTTTGGGGCTATTGGCCTGCTTTATCTTGTACAGTGGCTGTTTCCGATCACCATGGCTGATCTAACGCAATCTGTGTGGTTTTTCGGCAGCCTCTGTCAAAACCCGGTGCTGCATTTCGCCGATCAGTGTATTTATGCTATGGCGTTTGGTCTATTGATAAACGTCTCCGTGTGGAATTCTGATTCAAACCTTGTGTTCTCTCTACTGTTAATTTGTGATAGTTCGTGCATGTGTGAAATTTTGCTAGCAGGTGTGTCCAATGGCCAATATATGGCGGTTTTACATCGTCTTGTGCTGACATTACTGTGATTTTGTTTTGTCCTTGCGCCTAAATGATTAATACCCGCCTTTTCCTCCCGCGCGTCATGCGCAGCTGGGCATTCGAGGTGAGGTCACGCCCCACGGCGCTCCTCTCGGTTCTCCTCGTGGCCACGACGCTCCTCGTCATGCAGGGCGTCCTCACCCCGCTCGATGAGGCAGTCATCGAGGCCACACAGACAGTCAGCGGGCAGAACGACACGGCAGACCTCATCATGCACGTGATCACCGAGACTGGCGACATTTACTATATGTTCATCTTTGGCGTCATCATACTCATCATCAGGCCAACACGGAAAATTGGCCTCGCAATAATGATCTCCCTTGTCATCGCGACACTCGCCACAGGATACGCAAAGTGCGGCATAGAGCGCGACAGGCCCGGCCTAGAGTACATGGGCGCAACATTGCCGCTCGGCATTGGCGCAGACACGTACTCGCTCTTTTGCGAGGGCGGATACTCGGCGTCATTCCCGTCAGGCCACGCCTCGCGCGCCGCAGTCTTTGGGCTCGTCCTTGGAGCCGCGCTGTACCCGAGACTGGGCGCGGCCGCATACCTCATGCTGCTCTATCCGGCAATGGTCTCGGTCTCGCGCGTGTATGTCCTGCAGCACTATCCGTCTGATGTCATTGGCGGTGCACTACTTGGGCTTCTCATCGCCGGACTCATCTCCGGCAAGCTCCGCCTTGGACTCGATCCCCGCTAGCGTCGCCGAGTCGACGAGGACTATGGCATAGTGCTCGGCGTCCTCGTGGTACACCCAGTACCTGACGTCGCGCTCCATGCCGGCCTTTCGCAGCATATAGCTGACCGTCGTCATGACCGTGTGGCCCATCCTCTGTGCGAGCTTTTTCTCCTTTGGCATGAGGACCTTGAAGCCCTTGCCTGATCCCGGCGACCACGCCGAGGCGATCTCGCCGGCGGCCTCGGCGGCCCCGCGCTCGTCGGCCACGTCGTACGTGGGGCCCAGTGGCACCATCGACGGGTGAAACTCCATGCCGCACCCCGCTGCGGCGCGCGAATATATCTCTGATTCTGCCCCTCGTGCGCCTGCCCCGTGGCAATTGTGCGCGCGGCGCAACGTTCAGTAGTTGGTCATGTGCTCGGGGAGGGCACAAAACGGCCCCCGTGGCCGCCCGAAACGCAAACAGGACAATTGGGGGGCGGCCTCGGGTGACCCGCTTGCTTCGAACAAGGGGCCGCCTGACCCTGGTGGCGTTCATGGCCGCCGTGGCGCCGGACGACGAGTGCGTGCGCCCCCGGAAGCCCCCCGGCTGGTCTCCCTGTCAGGCACATGATCGACTACTGGAGCCACCAAATCATTAATATATTCGCCGCCTGCTCGCCCTGCCATCATGGCAAGGGCAAAGTTTCATGTTTTGTGCCGTAACGAGGATGACAAGGAGGCGTGTGCACGCATAAAGGCCCTGATGCACGACTGTAAGGTGAGTGACGCCTCGCCGTATGCGGCATATAACCATGTCGGGGAGCGCGAGTTTCCGTCCGCTGCCGCCGCCGTGGGCCGCATGTTAGAGCTCAAAGAGCTGGCGGGCAGGGACGTAATCGACATAAGTGTGAGGGTGGAGTCTTGATGGATCGTGAATGACCCGCCTAATCTCCATTGTGGTTGTATACCATGATGACATCAACCTTGTCGAAGACTTGGTTCCAGTATTTGAAGAGCAGTTCAAAAGGCCCATTGATGTAGGCGTTGTTGTTCAAACTGGCAATGTGTGCGTATGCGTGTTTAGTGTAAGCGTGCCAAACTCGTTTGCGTTGCACAAGGTGCAACGCAAGCTGAACAACACATTCCCCAATGTTAGCATATGTGTACTGGAGAGGTTCAAGGAGACGTGGTGGAGGCGCTATGGGTGGAACGTCGCGATCAGTGTGTGGGGCGGCATGGCCGTCATCTTGTTCGTGGAGATTATGCGCTCAACTACGGGCCTGTGGGACATCTTTCGATGACGCGCAGCGCGTGTCTGTCGGTCGTGGCTTGGATCGGCAGAGTGACCCGTGCGTCCTCCCGCGGCTGCCGCATCATGGCTGATCGGCTAGAGCGCATGATCGACTGAGGCTCTAGTCGATCATGTGCCTGACAGGGAGACCAGCCTGGGGGGCGGCTTCCGGGGAGCGCACGCACTCGTCGTCCAGCGCCACGGCGGCCATGAACGCCACCAGGGTCAGGCGGCCCCCTATTCGAAGCAAGCGGGCCGCCAGGGGCCGCCCCCCAATTGCCCTGTTTGCATTTCGGGCGGCCACGGGGGCCGTTTTGTGCCCTCCACGAGCACATGACCAACTACTGAACGTGTCCGCGACATTAATAGGCAGACTGCCGCCGAATTGGCCCATGGAGCCAGACTCGGCCGGAGACGGGACGCATGAGGGCGGCGTTGGCCACGACCTGGCGCCCCTGGACCTGGCAGCCGCGCACTGGGAGGGTGACGGGGCCGAGGGCAGGCTGGGCGACGCCGTGGCCGCAGTCGAGAGGTTTGGACTCGCCGGCGTCAGCGGGGGCGCCTCGGCGCGCCCCACCATGCGCATTGCCGGCGAGGCAGTGGCGAGCTGCCGCATGGACGGGATAGGCGTGACGCACGGCGAGCTCTTGCAGCGCATGATAATGGGAGCGCCACGGCGCCGTGGTGACGGGACCGATGCGCTGGGCGACGCCGAGGCTGCGGCTCGCTCGCTGCGCCATACCCTGGATGCGACTGACCAGGGCTCAGACATTGGCCTGCATGACATTGCGCGCGCGCACGAGCTCCTCTTTGAGGGGAGGCAGTACGCGCAGGGCTCCGAGTCCGGACATGTGCCCGGCGAGCTTCGGCGCGTCCAGGATCCAGTCGTCGGGGATGGCAGCCCTGATGCGCACAACACGTGCGCACCGCCAGCACCTGACATGGTCGGCCCACTGATGGAGAACCTTGTGGAATATGTCAACCTGCCGGACTGCCGTGATGCCGATCTCGTGCGCTGTGCCGTGGCCCACTGCCAGTTTGAGGCAATTAGCCCGTTTATGGGAGGCAACGGCAGGGTTGGAAGGATATTCACTGCGCTGCTGATGCGAAAGTACGGCCTCCTCACGTCGCAAGTCCTTGACCTGAGCGAGCACTTTGGGGCAAGGCAAACCGAGTACCGCAGCCTCCTACGCGGTGCGGCGGGCTCTGGCGCATGGCCGGCCTGGATTGCGTTCTTTCTTGACGCGTGCGAGCTGCGCGCAGGTGCCGGACTGCGCACCATGACAGGCCTTGCGGGCCTGCACGCCGAGTATGTCGCAAGGATGCGCACAGTCACCTCGAGCCCCAGCGCGGCGCGCATTGTGGACATGCTGTTTGAAAACCCCTGCATGACCGTGCCGGCCGCAAAGCAGGCCATCGGCCTGGGCAACCGCAGCACGACGCACATAGTCGGCAACGCCATAAAGGCCGGCATACTCGAGCGCGTGCCCTCTGGCACAAAGACAGTCGTCTATGCGGCGCGCGAGGTCCTGGACATCATGGGGGAGGGCGGCATGGGGAACGGTCCTGGAGGGCCTGATGGCCATGTCCCGCCGCCGGCGCCTCCTGGCGCCCCGTGACGGCGAGGCGTTTGCAGGAGGGCTCTGGTGGCCACGGGGTTGGGCACCGCCGGCCTGCGTGGGGCACCTGCTTTCAGGGCCTGTCCACATGGGCCGCGCCCGCCCCGGCAGATCTAGAATCCGTGAAAATGGGCAACCCTTTAAAGCACCGCTAAATTACGCGCGCGCGCGAGAATGAAGCCAATATACTTTTTTGACGAGGGCGACCCCTCAAACAGGAGGCTCCTAGGCGGCAAGGGCGCCGGACTTTGCGAGATGACGCGCATGGGCCTGCCGGTCCCGCCGGGCTTTGTCATAACGACAGAGGCGTGCAAGTCCTACTATGCGTCAGGCGGCAAGCTCCCGCCCACGCTAATGGCCCAGGTTCGCAAGAGCGTGGCAAAGCTCGAGGAGCGAACCGGCAAGACATGGGGCTCGCGCAACAACCCAATACTCGTCTCGGTCCGCTCTGGGGCCGCAATCTCCATGCCGGGCATGATGGACACCATACTCAACGTCGGCCTCAACGACTCTAGCGTCGAGGGCCTTGCGATATCCTCGGGGAGCCGGCGCTTTGCGTGGGACTCGTACCGGCGCCTCGTGCAGCTCTTTGGCAAGGTCGTCTTTGGGATCGACGACTCGCTATTCGAGGCCGCACTCGCCGAGTCAAAGAGGGCAGCAAAGGTCGAGCTCGACTCGCAGCTAGATGACATTTCGCTGCGCCGCCTCGTCACGCGCTACAAGGAGATATTCTCAAAGCATGCCGGCAGGGCGTTTCCCTCAGACGCCACAGAACAGCTAGAGCTTGCGATCGAGGCCGTCTTTCGCAGCTGGATGGGCGAGCGCGCCGTCGTCTATCGCGACAAGAACGGCATCACCGAGGATATCGCCGACGGGACGGGGATAAACATAGTGACGATGGTCTTTGGCAACAGGGGCACGAACAGCGCGACTGGCGTGGTCTTTACGCGAAACCCCGGCACGGGCGAAAAGAGGATATTTGGCGAGTACCTTGTCAATGCGCAGGGTGAGGACGTCGTTGCCGGAAGCCGCACGCCAAAGCCGGTCTCGGAGATGCGCAAGGACATGCCAAAGATGTACGCGCGCCTCGAGGAGACGTGCAAGCTTTTGGAGACGCACTTTAAGGAGCCGCAGGATATCGAGTTCACAGTCGAGACTGGCAGCTTTTACCTACTGCAGACGCGCAACGCAAAGATGAACGCCGCCGCAATGGTAAAGACGTCAGTTGACATGGTCTCTGAAGACCTCATCGATCGCGATCGCGCGATAATGCGCCTTGGCGCACAGCAGCTCGAGCAGCTCCTCCACCCGACGATCAGCATGTCTGCTGCGCGCGCCGCGCAGCAGCTCACATCGGGCATTGCCGCCTCGCCGGGCGCGGCGACTGGCATTGTGATCCTTGATGTGGCGCGCGCGACGGCCGCCGCCGAGTCTGGCAAGCCCGTCATTCTTGTCCGCGAGGAGACGCGTCCCGAGGACGTGCCGGCGTTCTTTTCGTCAGTCGGGATACTCACTAGCAAGGGCGGCAAGACCTCGCATGCGGCAGTAGTCGCGCGCGGCATGGGCAAGCCCTGCATAGTCGGGGCATCGGCCATGAGGATCGACACCAACTCGCGCGTGTGCGTCTCAGGCGAGTCGAGGATAAAGGAGGGCGACACGATAACGATCGACGGCAACAGCGGGACAGTCTATGCTGGCGAGGTCGAGACCAACGCGCCGCGCGTGACGCGCGACTTTAAGACCATCCTGGGCTGGGCTCGCGCCTCCAAAAAGCTTGGCGTGCGGGCCAACGCCGACACGCCAGAGGCTGCGCGCGCCGCGCGCGAGAACGGCGCTGAGGGAATTGGCCTGTGCCGGACCGAGCGCATGTTTAACGAAAAGGACCGGATCGGCCTCTTTGTCGACATGATAATGGCCGACAACGAGGAGAAGCGCCGCGCAATCCTCACAAAGCTCGAGGTTTTGCAGCGCAACGACTTTGCAAAGATACTCCGCGCAATGGACGGCCGTCCCGTGACTATACGCCTCCTTGACCCGCCGCTCCACGAATTCCTGCCAAACCCCGCAGAGTTTGGCGAGCGCATGTCCCGCCTGCGCAAGATAAAGGCCAAGAGAAAGATGGAGGCCGAAAAGGCCCTTCAGCAGCGCGCCGTCGACCTTTCTGAGGTCAACCCAATGATGGGCCACAGGGGCGTCCGTGTCGGCGTGACGTTCCCCGAGATATACGAGATGCAGATACGCGCAGTCTTTGAGGCGGCAATATCGCTCTCGCGCAAAAAGGTTCGCGCGATAGCGCAGATAATGGTTCCGCAGGTGGGCAGCGCCGCCGAGCTCCTCCTGGTTCGTGGCATCTTTGACCGCGTTTCTGCGGACATTGCCAAAAAGCACAAGGTTACCCCGCGCATAAGCTTTGGGACCATGATCGAGGTGGTTCGCGCGGCCTTGACGTCTGGCGAGCTCGCAAAGACTGCCGAGTTTTTCAGCTTTGGGACCAACGACCTCACGCAGGCGACGTTCAGCTTTAGCCGCGAGGATGCCGAGAGCAAGTTCCTGCCAGAGTACATGGCAAAGGAGATCATCCGGACCAGCCCCTTCCAGTCAATAGACGAGGATGGCGTCGGCGAGCTCATGCGGATCAGCATGTCCTCAGGGCGCGCCGCGCGGGCCGGAATGGAGGTCGGAATCTGCGGCGAGCACGGCGGCGATCCGTCCTCGATAGCGTTCTGCCATGCGGCCGGCGTGGACTATGTGAGCGCCTCGCCGCACCGCATACCCATAGCGCTCGTGGCCGCAGCGCAGGCTGCCCTCGGCGAGACAAAGGCGCCCTCGCGCAAGTCCCCGACTGCCTCTTCGCGCAAAAAGCCATCACGATCACGGCCCGCACCTGACGCGCAGGCGCCAACAAAGAGGGACGGGCAGGATTGAGCAAAGAGTGGAGCGGCATGTCGTCGCAGCCAGACATGACGGGCACGCCAGAGGGGCAGAACGCCCCTGCAATGGCCGAGCCAATGCCTGATGCGCCAGAGGCCGCACCGGAGTCGCAGGGGGCCGCATCAGAGGCCGCACCGGAGACACAGGAGGCCGCCCCGGGGGCCGCACCGGAGACACAGGAGGCCGCCCCAGAGGCCGCCCAGGATGGTGCGCCTGATCCTATCGTGGAGAATGGCCGCACCATGACGCACAAGTACGAAGTCGAGATACACGAGCACGAGGTCGCCCCAAAGATCGAGGCTGACACGCGCGAGGAGCTAGTGGCGGCCGGCATGATGCCCGGCGGCAAGATCAACATAAAGGGCGTGAGCGCCAAGATGCTGAGGCGCATGAAGCGAGAGTACGTGGACTGTCCTGTCCTTGAGCGTGACGTGCAGTTCCTAAAATGCTTTGTGTGCTCTAACTTTCAGAGTCGCGTGCGTGGCAAGGTTCTGTGCATGGGCCTCCCCATAAAGGCGAACGTGCCCTCGCAAGGCTAATTAACGCTTGCGCGCGCAGTCTGCCGCATTGGCAAGGCGAAACGCGCCGCTCGTCGGCATAACTGCACCAAAGTCGGGGGATTTTAGCGAGTGGTACACGCAGGTGGTCCTAAAGGCCGAGCTTGCCGACTATGCGCCAGTCAAGGGCCTCATGGTCCTGCGTCCTGACGGATACTCCATCTGGGAGTCCCTCCGGTCCACGCTTGATGCCGAGTTTGCAAAGAACGGCGTGCGCAACGCGTTTTTGCCCACGCTCATACCCGAGTCGCTCCTGTCGCGCGAGGCGGACCACTTTGCGGGGTTTACCCCTGAGGTCTTTTGGGTCACGCACTCTGGCAATTCTGAGCTCGGCGACAGGCTCGCGCTGCGCCCGACGTCTGAGGCGCTCGCATACGAAATGTACTCAAAGTGGATAAAGAGCTGGCGCGACCTGCCGCTTCGCATCAACTTTTGGAACACGGCACTGCGCGCCGAGATAAAGGCGACGCGCCCGTTCCTGCGCACATCCGAGTTCCTGTGGCAGGAGGGCCACACTGCGCACGAGACGCGCGAGGAGGCAGAGGCCGAGACCGAGCGCGCACTCGACGCGTATGCGGGCGTCATGGAGCGCGAGCTTGCCATCCCCGTTGTGCGCGGCACAAAGAGCGAGCGCGAAAAGTTCGTCGGCGCGGTCCACACGCTCGCCGTGGAGTCCATGATGCCTGACGGCAAGGCGCTCCAGATGGGCACGTCACACTTTTTGGGACAAAACTTTTCTGTCCCGTTTGGGATAAAGTACGCCGACCGTGACAATGTTGAGCAGCCCGCCTGGCAGACATCCTGGGGCGTCTCGTGGAGGCTAATTGGCGCGATGATAATGGTCCATGGTGATGACAAGGGCCTTGTCCTGCCCCCGCGCGTCGCGCCGATCCAGGCCGTCATAGTGCCAATATACTATGACGATGATGCCGAGTCGCGCGTAATGGCCAAGGCCTCCGAGCTGCGCGATGCGCTCTCCGGCGCCGGCGTGAGGGCGCACGTCGACTCGCGCGAGGGCCTCACGCCGGGCTTCAAGTTTAACGACTGGGAGCTGCGTGGCGTGCCAGTCCGGATAGAGGTCGGGCCCAAGGACATCGAGTCCGGCGAGGCCGTCGTCGTGACAAGGCACAACAGGGCAAAGTCGCGCGTCGCCTTTGGCGAGATTGCCACAGTCACGGGCATCATGGACACGATGCACGCCGAGATGCTAGAGGCCGCGCGCAAGGCGCAGGGCGCAATGACGCATGATGCCTCCTCGTATGACGAGCTTGCGCGCCTCGTCGAGCGCGGCGGGTTCATCAGGGCCGCGTGGTGCGGCTCTCCGGAGTGCGAGGAGAAGGTCAAGGACAAGACGGGCGCCGAGATTAGGGTCATCCCGTTTGGCGGCGAGGGCGGGGGCAAGTGCGTTGTGTGTGGCGGGGCGTGCGCCGGTCCGGCACCGCTCTTTGCGCGCGGATACTAGTCGCCGTGCGTTATCGCTTCGGCCATTCTCTCGATATAGCGCGGAAGGTCCTCATAGTTGTTCCACGAGGAATAGTGGGGGAGCTCTATCGTGTCAGGCATCGTGGCCATTGCCTTGTATATGCCAAAGATGCCGTCGCGCTCGAGTCCGGCGGCAAGCTCGTCGGTGACGGCATCCTGCAGGTCATCAAAGAACGTCAGGGCCTTGCGCAGGTTTGAGGTGTCTGTGCCCGGATAGTGGCTGTTTATCTCGTGCTTTATGTCCCATGAGGCCATCTCGGTGAGGACCTTTCGCGTGCCGAGGAGGTTTGTGTCAGTTATCCACCTGGCGTCCGTGAGGCCGCCGGGAGTGTAGAGGTCTGATGTTGCGACAATGCCGTGATCCGGCAGGTAGATAACCGTTGTCGCATCGCCGTCAGCCGGCGCAATGTGGTGGAGCTCGACTGTAATGCCGCCAACGTCGATCTCGTGGTACTCGTCAAACTCAATGTCAACCTTGTCCGGCACGTCCATGAACGTCGAGAGCTCAAAGACTGGCGCGCAGTTTATGTGACAGACTATATTTGCGTCCTCAAAGACGCCGGTTCCGCCAACGTGGTCATAGTGCTCGTGCGAGAGCGCGATCATCGTGACTGGCGTTTCGGTGATCTCGGCGATGGCCTCCTTTAGGGCCTCGGCCCTTGCCGTGTTTGCCGTGTCCGTGATGAGGACATCATCCTCACCGATGACCACTAGGGTTCCATACGAGTCGTAATAGTGGTAGACGTTCTCGGCTAGCATCGTCATCGTGGCCTCAGTCGGTCCACCAAACCCGCCAGATGGCGCAAACGACCTGACCGAGTCGAGGAGCCCAAGGCGCTCCCACTTTGTGGACGGCGCCTCGGCAAACATCACCATCGTTCCAGACTCGGCGGGCACGTCGATTCGCGCCGCTGTGGCCTCGACCCTGGATCCGTCGGCGTACTCGCGAACCCACTCAAAGACGACAAGATAGTATGGGTGGTTCGTCGAATAGTGTGACGCGTGAACCACCTCAAAGTCAACGCACGCATAGCGCCCCCACGCGATCGCCCCGCTTGCGCAAAACTCTGCCTCTGATGTCGCAATGCGCGCAATGTACTTTGAGTCGCTCCACTTCTCATCTGCGCCTATGACGGGGGGTATCTCGGCGACATAGAGCCTCGAGTCGACATTGCGCTCATCAGACCCAAATGCCCACACTGGCACGGTCCAGGTGTCCCACTGCGCCACGCCCTCGTCGTATACGGACCAGTTCTCCGGATACATGAACGAGAATGACTCGCCCATGTATGTCACCATGCCCTCCTCGCCGTATGCGGCAGGGAGGGCGACTGCGGTAAGGCAGATGGCCATGGCCAACGCGAGTTTCATGCGTGCGCGGCTCGTGGCGGCGCTTAAAAACCAACTGATGGGGCAGCGCGCCCCCACTCGGCAGGCTTATACGGGTCAGCGCGCACACGCCTCGTGATGGCAAGTCGACATGTGGCGCTAGCCATGCCCGTGCGGCACGCGCCGGGGCGCTGATCCGGCAATGTTCTTTTCTAGAAAGCCAAAGTCGCCCCCGCCTGAGCGCAAGCTCTGGATATCGGGGGACGTGCGCGACGGCATACTCTCGTACAGCAAGATGCGGCACCCGAACGAGGCGATCCTCATACTTCGCGGAAAGTCAAAGGGGGCCGGCATTGCAGTCGATGGCCTCGTCGTGCCGCCGTTCTCGCACAGCGGCCCTACGTTTGCGGGGTTTCCGCACTCGTTTCTCCCGTTTGACAAGAGCTATGTTGGCATGTTCCACTCGCACCCTAGCGGGACGGCGCGCCCTTCGGTTCCTGACCTGCACAACTTTTTTGGCCTCGTCTCAGTCATCGTCGCATACCCGTACGAGGAGGGCGACATATGCGCCTGGGACAGCTCTGGTGCGCCGATCCGCATCGTGGACGAGAGACCCTGCTAGATAGTGTCCACGTGGCATTTGGCGTGGATTTTCACACTATGTTTATATCTTAATGCTGCGGAATTTGGCCGTGTTGCGCCCGAGAGGACTCGTGCTGTTTGTGGGTGTGCTCGCCGCAGTGGCTGCCGTGGGGCACATTGAGGATGTCACCGCGCAGGCCGACGCTGCCATGCCGACGTTCACTGCCCGAGTGGGCGCGGATTCCTCGCGCACGACAATCGTGTTCAGCGAGCCGGTTCATGGCGTCCTGGACGCCGACAACTGGCTGCAGCGAATCGAGTCAGGGGGGTTTCCGGCATATCTGCGCGTGTTTGCCCTGCAATATGGCCACAATGCTGACAAAACCGTGTTCGAGCGGGTGGATCGCGTCAACCCCGTTACGCTAAGTGCCGATGATGCCATCACCGAGCTGGTCCTGGAGCATAATCCCACAGCATTCACTGCTGGCACGGTGTATGTCTCATATGGGTCGTTTGCCCCACATTCGAATGCCGGCTCGAGCCTGGTGGACTCTGATGACAATCCGGTATTCTCAACGAGCAATGTGGTTGTGGGGGCGAGCACAGTGCCGGTTGTCCTGCGTGCCACATTTGCGGATGATCTCATGGGTGCCGTGGTTGAATTTAGCGAGGGTGTGACAACCTCGGGCACCTGGACGATCAGTCCGTCGCTTGGCACGGTCACTGCCAGTCCGTCGGCAGGTGAGAGCCTGGAGCACAGGATCGTCCTGGGGTTTACAATGGCTGCGACCCCTGGAACGACGTACGTGATAGGCGTTCCTGACGAGCTTACTGACAGGGGTACCCCGCCCACCAAGATAGCGCCAGGCACGACATATACCATTATGACGCTGGGAACGCAAATGGCCGTCTTTACTGCAACCGCAGTCGATCTTGAAACCACGCACCTCGCGTTCAGTGACTCTGTGCCAATGGGCACGATTGACACTGACCACTGGACAGCTAGTGAAGAGATCACCACCAGGACAGGCACGGCGACTGTGGACAAAAAAGTGCTGAGCATCGCGCTTGGCGCCCAACAGGGTGCGCCTGTGGCCAGGGCTGCCGTGGCCGGCCCACCGGCAGTGGCAAAGTCAACGCACACCATTGCCGATGACTCTACTGTAAGCGCCCTGGTCATCACGCACGAGCCCCTTGGCGACACGTCGCCATTCTTTGGTGTCACTTACACAAAACCTGCCTCTGGCGGCATTACGCTCGGAGATGCGCCCGGGGTTGCCCTGGAGACGGATACTGTGTTTGTGATCGATGCCATTCCCCCAACTTTTGGCGCTAGGGCAATTAGCCTTACCGAGACTGACATTGCGTTTAGCGAGACGGTGGTCAACTCTGCGATCACCACCGATGGCAGCACTCCCACCCTGATGCTTGACAGGGAAAACTGGCGTGTCGATGGTGTCCGTCCCGACTCGATCATCCGCACGGCCTCACTTTACACACTAACGCATGACCCGCTTGAATCGACGGGTTCCACGCCAACTGTCGAGTACGTGGCTCCGGCAGTGCCGATCAGGGACTCTTTGGGAACCAACATGGCAGAAACTGGCCAGCGTGTCTCAGTTGTGGCCACCGAAAGCATTCCGCCTCTAATATCGATCACGTCGCCTCCGCGGGTGGTGGGCAACAACATCGTCGTGACATTCAGCGAGGAGATGCGCGCCAGCGCTGAGCTCACGGCGAGCACGACGAATTCGGGATCAGGGCCGGCTAGTGTTACTGCCGTGCCCATGGTGGCCGGCCCCGTGATGACGTTTCCCCTTGGCTCCGGCGCACGCGCAGGAACGTGGACACTCACAATCCCCGAAACTGTCACTGACGCGGCCGGAACGCCACGCTCCGCCTCTGCTGCGGCAGTCAGGGCAACATATCCCGAGGACACGACAGGTCCGATGATGCTGTCTGCTGTGATAAGCAACGCTGCGACGACTAGCTCTGTCCTGGTTACGCTAGACGACAAGATTCATGGCGGGTTTGGCGCATCTGCTGCCCTTCCTGGAGGTGACACGTCTATCGGTGCCGTATACACCGAGTCGCGTGACGAGATTCTCTTTACCTTTCCGCTCCAGTCAAACACGGGCGTGCGCAGCGGCGACGTGCTAGAGATCACCAATCCTGCCACGGTCACCGACCGGTCGATTCCACCCAACGCGATCAGCCAAACCACAGTCCAGCTCACAGACATGATGCGTCCAGTCTTAACCCGTGTGGAATTTGTGGACTCTGAGCACATTGTCGCAACGTTCAGCGAGCCGGTGCGAGGTCCCAACTCAGGCTGGAGGGTAATCACACAATTATCTGGAGAGACTGGACTGGATGTGGAACGTGTCGATTATGACTTGTCTACAGCTCGCCTGTCTGTCGATGAAGCAACTGCGGCCATATCCTACATAGTACTCGTCTCGTCTGCAATAACAGACACGTCTACGGCACAAAACACGCTCCCAACCCAGTCCCGGATCGCGATATACACGCCGGGCAACTTTGTGGCCAAGGCGACAGGACTAGAGACGACCGCCGTGACATTTGATGGTTCTATGGGGGGCCTAATTGACACCGATAACTGGAAGGTCGATGTTGGAGAGACCGATTTCCCGATAACGCGCATTGCGCTAGGAAATGCCGCAAATGCCCCTGCGGCCACTCCTGCAACACAGGAGATCGCAAAGTCAACACACATGATATCGGACTCTTCGAGCGAAAAGACACTCGTCATCTCACATGCGCCACTCGCATCTCCGGACTCGATGCCGTCAGTGTCGTACACGCAACCAGTGTTGCGCGGGCAAGGCATAATCATGCCCGTGCCTGGATCCCTCAGTGTCGCCGGGAGTCCCGTCCCCACGAACTCAGATCTCGCCAGTGACGGCATCACGCCGACATTTAGCGCCATGACCGGCGAGATGGGCCAGACCGCCGTGACGTTCGACGAGCCCGTCAGCGGAACGATTAGGGCGTCAGAGTGGATGGTGGGCAGTGCGGTGGCCACTGGCGTCGCCTCCAGCGGAGCCGGCGAGGCCGATCCCCTGATTGAGCTTGACGACACGCTGACATTTGTGCTCTGGCACGTCAGCCTCGGCGGCACCGACTTGACCCCGACAGTCACATACATGCCGACGACCTAGGGCGGGTCGCAGGCGTGGGCATGGCCATAAATCCTTAAATTGTCGCCATTTGGCGTTGCTGCAGAATGGCGACTCACGGATCACTCACAAAGGCCGGCAAGGTTCGCGGTCAGACCCCCAAGGTTGAGGGTCGAAAGCGAGTCGGAACCAACGCCAGCGTGAGAAACAAGTCCAACTTTAAGAAGCGCTTTGCGCTAAGCAGGGTTCCGGGCCAAAACAAGCCCGGCCAGCGGCGCAGGCGCAGGTAGGCGAATCCAGTGCCCAATCGGGCCTGTGGTGGAGGCCTCGTCCCTGATGCTGCCCGCAGGGCAAAGTGTTATATGTAAAACCCCTTCGTGCGTGGGGCATGGCATTCACATACAGGCACTACCTCCTGTTCCTCTTTGTGTCGCTTGGAATATCGATAGGCCTGCAGATGGTTCTGCCGTTCCCGTACGGCCTTGGCATCGCCCTTGCCATATTCATCGCGTTCCCGCTCTTTTTGCGCCGGCGCTACATGGGCCAGCTTCGCGGGGGGCTTGGCTCGCAGCGCTCCGGCCTCGGCGGCGGCCTCTTTGGGATGAACCGCGAGACAGAGTCTGCGCAGTTCTCGTGCATGAGGTGCGGCAAGGTCTACAAGGGGCGCGAGTGCCCCGTCTGCGGATCACGGGCGACTAGCGCGCACTTTTGAGGTTGTGGCGCAGATGATGCTAGAGGCGTTGCGGGACAGGGCGATATACCAGAACACGATAGACACGTGGATCGCCTTTTGCGGCGAGCGCTCGCGCGAGTGGTATGACATTGCGGCGTACAAGGGGTTTATCGCGCACCTCCTCGAGCAAAATGTCGCGCTCAAAAAGTTTCCACTCTGCATAAAGGAGGCCGGCGGCGAATTCTCGCGCGGGCGCGACAAGACGTCCTTTGCCGAGGAGCTCGAGGCCAATGCCGAGGAGAGGAACGGCAACAACCTTGCGGCCGCATACACGGTAAAGCTTGGCGGCGTGACGCTAGAGGCCATACGCGCCTTTGAGCGATCCTAGCGTCGGCGCAGCCTTGGGTTTATCGCCGCATCAAGCGACCCGCCAATGAACACAAACGCCAGGCCAGTCAGCGCAATCATGAGTCCCGGCGGCACGACCCACCACCAGAGGCCGCGTGCTGCCGCCCCGTGAAGGCTCGCATCGCGCAGCATCTGGCCCCACGTGGGATACTCGGGATCCCCCAGGCCCAAAAAGCTGAGTCCGGCCTCCGTTGTTATCGCCGCCGGAACCGATATCGCGATGCTTGCCAGCGCGTATGGCAGGAGCTGCGGCATGACATGGCGCAGTATCGTCCTCGAGTCGCGCTGGCCCATTATCCTGGCAGCCTCGACGTACCCGCGCGCCCTTGCCTGCAGGGCCATGCTTCGCGACACCTTTGCGACTGCAACCCAGCCAAACATGACGAGAAATGCGACCATGACAAATATGCTGTTGCTCAGCGTGACGGCGAGTATGACGAGGAATGGCAGTGCGGGGAGCGCATAGACGACGTCATTTGCCCTCATCATCGTCTCATCGGCCCTGCCGCCCCTGTATCCGGCATACATGCCGTATGCGAGGCCGATCATGACCGAGGCGACAGCGACGCTCACGCCCACAAAGAGCGCAAGCGGGGCGCCCCAGGCGAGGCCAACGGCGAGGTCACGGCGCATCTCGTCGGTTCCCATCGGGCCATATGCGCCACCGCTGATGACTAGCCGCGAGGAGACGATCTCCGGGGCGCCACCTGTCCCGTATATCGTGGCGGCCACGGCATAAGCTCCGGCCAGTGCCCGTCCGTCCGAGCCCCCAAACATGGCCTCCTCGGCACCGGCACCGTCGGCCTGCATGGCGACCATCCTGCGAACCGAGGCGTCTGTCGAGAATACGCGCCCGTGGCGCACCGAGTCGCCATCAGAGCGCGGGAGCGCGACGGCAGCAATGCCGAGCTCTGCCCCGTCAGGCCGCAGCACGCGCAGCTCAAGGAGCGGCGAGCCCGAGTAGCGTGCCGCATACTCGAACATTACATCAGACGGCAGCCCGCCGGCACTGAGCCCAAAGTCGTGGATCGCCGTCGCGTGCGAATGCCCGCCGCGCGCCGCACTGCCATCTACCACTGTGTGCTCGGCTAGCCTGTCAGGCCCCACGTTTGCCCATGCCGGCATTGCCGATTTTGGGAGCGTGAGCCATGCGGCCGGATCGTTCCACTCGCGGATCGCATCTCCCAGTCCAGAGGCCACGGTGGCAGCAGACAGCACAAGGAGCGCGGCAAGTATTGTGATTCCGGCGACTCCCATGCGGCTGTGCAGTATCTCCTCGCGAATCGAGATGCGCCCCGCGCTCATCGCGCAGTCCTCGGGTCGAGGCGCATGTAGAGCAGGTCTGCGACAAGCACGCTCACAAGAAAGAACGCCGTGAGAACGTACGTCGAGCCTATTATGACTGGCAGGTCCATCACCATGACGGCCTCAAAGTAGAGCCGGCCCATGCCAGGCCAGTCAAAGACTGCCTCTGTTATTATTGCGCCGCCGAGCGAGCCTGACAGGCTTAGTGCCATGACTGTGAGGATCGGCGGCGCGGCGTTGCGCAGCGCGTGCGAGTACACTATCTTCCTCTCGCGCACGCCAATGGCGCGCCTTGCCGCAATGTGATCCTCTTGCAGTATGCCAACCATAAAGTTTCGCACAAGGTATGACCATGCGCCAAATCCGACCAGGACGATCGTCGCTAGGGGAAGGGCCATGTGGTAGAGGAGCGATGCGATGTATGCGGGATCGCCAGGCGGCACGTCTGGCGTTGCGCGCGAGGGAAACACCTGCCACGCAAACGAGAACGTAAATATCATGAGGAGGCCAACCCACCAGACCGGAAAGCTCGAGCTTATCACGGCAAACGCCGACGTGAGGCGGTCGGCAACCGATCGCGCTCGGCTGCTCGCCATGGCCCCGTGAACCACGCCGATCATCGATATGACTGCCGTTGCGCTAGTGAACAGGAGGATGGTCTTTGGGAGGCGCTCGCCGAGTATGTCCGCCACTGCCGTGGATCCGGTGTCCGAGGTCAAAAAGGTCGCACGGCCAAAGTCGAGCACGAGTATGCGCCACATGGACGTTGCTATGCGATCCGGCGCCCACCATGGCCTGTCCAGGCCGATCTCGCGCGTGCGCTCCTCTATGCGTGCGGCGATGTGCTCCTCGAGTGCGGCAGCATCGGCAAACGAGCCTGCGAGGGCAGGATTGGTCGCAATCTCGGAGCGGACGTGAAACGCGACGGAGCGCTCGAGTATGCCGTCCATGCCCGAGCCGACGAGGGCGACGGTGATGAACAGCGTCACGACAAGGACACCAACCATGGCAAGCGCCCGCGTGAGCGCATAGCGCACTAGGCGCATGGTCGCATCACGCCGCACGTTGGCATATAACGATTTTGGGGCTGCCTGCGCCTACTCTGCTGCGGTCCAGTGAGTGCCGTTAAAGATGTGCCTGACAAGCTCGCCGTTGACGCTCATGTACACAGTCGTGACGCCCGGCCCGACCTCGACGCCCTGCGCGGCCGTTCCTGTCGGCGCACCCGTGGCGTTGCGTGACTCTGCCTCTGGCGTCTCCTCCACTGGCACTGCCTCGACAGGGCCGGCCGTGGAGTTTGTCATGTGTGCTGCGGCCCACGGATAGTCGTCAATGTCAAACCCAACTTCCGGTGAGAGGCTCTCCATGACATGTCGCGGTATTGCCGCAGCCGCATTGCGCGCCGCTAGCGCCTCGGCCATGCTTCCTCCACGATCCAGCACGGTTCGCATGGCCTCCTTGCCTGCCCTGTACGCCTCGAGCGTATAGTCTAGCTGCGCGACGATTGTGGGGCGGACAGACCTGTCAAGGCCGTCCACAAACACGTCGCGCACGCGTCCCTCATACGTGCCATCACCATGGGTCTCGCGCTCGAGCATCTTCATGCGCTGTGTGTCAGCCGTTGCCTGCATGAGCGCAAGCTCCTCCCTGCGCTCCTGCTCCATCTCCTCTACTGCGCGCTCGGTTAACAGCCTTCGCTGCAGCGCCTGATAGTGCTCGTACAGCTTTGCGCCAATTGGATCATCCTCAAAGTCAGACGCGTCTGCGGCAAGGTAGCGCATCGCATGCCCCTCTGACAAAAGGCGCGCAGTGTGTGCTGACGGGCTGACATCGCCGGCGACGGAGACCTGTATGCTCGCCATGCCAAGCAGCCCGTCACTTGTGCTAGCGCGCATCTGCGCCACGTGCAGGCCGGGTATCATGTCGGTCCTGTCCACTGTGGTCTCAAACGTCCCGTCGGCGCCCGTCGTTGCCATGGCCGTGTGCGGGCCGGCCCTGAGAGTCACGGCCGCATCCGGAACCGGCCAGCCGGCATGGTTGGTCACGGCCCCTGCCACCGTCATGCTGCTGCCGTATGACACGTCTGCTGTGACGTTGGCGTCGATGAGGAGATCCCACAGGATGGCCTCGGCGTCGCCGGCTGCCATGGGAGCCAGGATGGCCGCTGCGGCAAGTGCCATGATGGGCGCCCTCATGCATGGGTCTCGTGCCTTCGTGCCATAAACCCCCTTGTCTATTAAATTTCATGCGACAATAGCGATAGTTGAGCTCACCGGAGCACAGGCGTGGGCATGGGCAAAACTTAACAAAAGCCACCCCTCCACCCCGCGCCATGATCTGCTCGGCGTGCGAGAAGCGTGAGCACTATCGGTGCATAGACTGCCTGAGCAACCACTCCACGCACGACTGCACATGTGACTGCCATGACGCCTCCACGGGCCCACATGGCCCTGAAGGCCACGCCTAGGCTCGGCCCTCGAGGCCGCTGCGATCACGCCCATAACGGCAAGGTTCATAAACCGCGCAGTTGATCACGGCTCAAATCAGGTGCATGAGTTGGGCAGCGCAGGCGAGTTAGAGTATGTCATGGACAAGTACTCCAACGCATGGAGCTGGAAGCTCACCGGCAGCCGCGCCGTCGGAATGGCCTCGCAGCTCATACCGCAGTCGTGGTATGGCGACGGGCCTGATGAGGTCATCGTGCCAGACAAGCCCGAGAACGTCGAGCGCATAAAGCAGATAATGGGCCATTGCCAGCTCGACGTGCGATCAAAGTCGGCATGGCAGCGCAGGGTCGGCAAGGCCAAGGTCGCCGGCCCCAAGATGCGCGCACCCATTGAAAAGCTCGCAAAGGTCAGTCCCGGATCGCAGTTTCGCGGCAAGCTTTTGGGATTCCAGCGCGAGGGCCTTGACTTTCTGATAAAGTCCAACGGCAACGCCCTGCTTGCCGACGAGATGGGCCTGGGCAAGACGGTCCAGACACTCGCGTACCTTGCGACCGAAAAGAACGCGTTTCCGGTCCTTGTAGTCGCGCCGCTCGTCACGCTCAAGAACTGGGAGCGCGAGATTGACAAGTTCCTCAAAAAGAGGAGCAAGAACGGCCGCATGGTCAACGCGTCATCGCCAACATCAAAGCTCATCAGGCGTGGCCGGCGCAAGATACTTGAGAGGAGCGACTTTTACATCATCAACTATGAGCTTCTTGAAAAGCGCGTTCCTGACTTTTTAAAGATAAACCTAAAGACGCTTGTGTGCGACGAGGTTCACCACATGCGATCAAAGACGACCAAAAAGCACTCGGCGATACGAAAGATATCGGCAATGCCGTCACTGGAGCACAGGATTGGCCTGTCTGGCACGCCCATATTCAACCACGGCTCAGAAATATGGCCAATCGTAGATGTCCTCAGCCCCGGACTGCTTGGAAGCTATTCAGAGTTTTGCCAGTACTTTTGCTATGTGAACGAGCGCGGCAAGTCACTAGTGCTGGAGAACAAGCGCAGGCTCTTGCGCGAAAAGCTGCACAAGCACGTCATGCTGCGCCGCAAAAAGGGCGATGTCCTAAAGGACCTGCAGGACAAGGTGAGATACCAGGAGTACATTGACGCCGACATTGACTATTACAGGGCAGAGCTCAAGAAAATATGGAACCGCCTGGAGGAGGAGCAGCTCGAGTCAAAGTCCACGCTTGACAAGTACTCCTCATACCAGCGCGCGATCCAGAGCGAAAGACAGGTCGCCGGACTGGCAAAGATGCCGCATGTCATCAACTTTGTGCAAAACATCATGGAGATAGAGGAGAGCGTTGTGGTCTTTTGCCACCACAAGTCAATACACAAGCTCCTCAACGAAAAGCTTGCCGAGTTTGAGCCCACAACGGTGATCGGGGGCCAGACGGACAAGTTTCGCCAGGCCAACATCGACTCGTTCCAGGGGGGCGAGTCCAATCTCATGATCGCCGGACTTCGCGCAGGCAATGTCGGGATCAACCTGAGCAAGGCCCGCTATGTCATCTTTGCCGAGCTTGACTGGAGCCCCGCGGTCCACCAGCAGGCCGAGGATCGCCTCCACCGCATAGGGCAAAAGAACACTGTCTTTGCGTACTATCTCATAGGCAACAAGACACTCGACGAGCATGTCGCGGACATACTCGTCAACAAGAGCTACGAGATCGACACGATACTTGATGACAAGGTCCAGACCTTTGAGAACAAGGAAAAGGCGCAGCTCATACTGGCCCAAATCCAGGACATGCTCCGCTCAAAGTGATGGGCCATACGGTCCCACAGTGCACCCCTGCGGCGCGGGGGCCTGCTGGGGCGCCCACAGGGGGCAGCGACGGCCCACGGCCATGCGCAGGGGGCCATGGGGCCGCGGGTTTGTGGATTTGGCCCCGCGCACGCCTGCGCATGTGGAAAAAGGCTTTTAACCCTCATTTGGGTCCACGGACGCAATGAACACATTGCAGAAACGAATGCTGCTATTTGCGATAGTGCCGGCAATGGCCATTTCGCTGACCGCCGGTAGCCTAACGGCTGCCGACGCTGCGCGTGTCGTCTGTGGTGACAGGCTGTGCTCCGAGGTTGGGCCAGACTACCTGTCAAAGACAATGGAGTCGATGATCTCGCCAGCAGAGCCGGCGATGGAATCGGCAATGTCTGACACTGACGCCGCGATGGGCGAACACATGGACAATGACGGCATGGACGCTATGGGAGAACAGATGGAACATGGCGACGCGATGAATGACCGCATGCACGACGAGATGGAACATGACAAGATGATGGACCACGACAAGATGATGGATCAAGACAAGATGATGGATCAAGACAAGATGATGGGTCACGACAGGATGTCCAACGACAAGATGATGGACCACGACAAAATGATGGATCACGACAAGATGATGGACCACGACAAAATGATGGATCACGACAAGATGATGGACCATGACAAAATGATGGACCACGACAAGATGGACCGCATGCACGACAAGGATGGCTCATATGCGCACAAGCTGCTGCTTTCACGCGCAAGCGTGCCGGCAACACTGCCGCTACACGAGGGATACCATGACGGACAGAGTGTATACTTTGTCATAACGGACTCTAGCGACCCAACCCACGCCTCCATAATCACGGAGAGCCAGGGCTGGACCGTGGAGCTTGCCCCGACACTGGCCAATGCGCCAGACGAGGCCCTCTCGCAAACCTACATGTTCACAAATGGCATGGAGGGCAACGGAGTGCACGGGTATCAGGGCGAAGTCTTTACGTCAACGCCGGCAATGCCAGACACGTACAGTGCGCTGACAATGCACACCCATGTCACGTGGAACGCCGACACAACGCCGCGGATTCTAATGTCAGAGGCCGAGATCATGGCCGCAAGCGATGCTGGTGAGGTAACACTTACCGAGCTTGATGTCGTGATCAACATGCCACATGTCATGTGGAATGGCGGACAGCTCATGGTAAATGAGGCCGAGATTGATGACAAGCTGCCCTATGGGGGCGGCCAGGTCACCGAGATCGACACTGATGCCATGACCGTGACGTTTGTTGCTCACAGGGGCTGGGGTCCGGATGGCCGCACGATATACTATATCGTGACTGACGCCACACCGGTCGGCCCTGCTGGCGCGATGGGAGTGCCACACACGCCCACGTCGGCAAGCCTGATCGCAAATTCGGCTGCAGTTGACTTGTTCCAGTTCACCAACGGACTCAAGGGCCCCGGGCCACTCGGCTTCCAGCCGGGCATAGCCACGGCGGCCCTCGGCGACGCCGGATACTCGCCAATGTGGCGCATATCCGTAGTCACGTGGGAGGATGCGCATGACGCGCGCCTTCTAGAGAACGTCGGTGACGTGCAGGCCATGAAGTCAGAGGGCAAGGTGAGCATCACGCTCGCGCGCCCGATGGACTCGGACCACATTGTCAACTGTCCATTCATAGATCCCTTCCAATAGGGTCGAATAGCCACACTAGTTCATTTTTTAGATCGACTGTTGGCGAATCGTGCGCATTTCAAAAAAGGGAACTCGGATGCTCAGAGCTTGCCGATCTTGAACATCCGGGTGCTGCACGTTGCACACGTGCCGCTGACAGCGGGCTTGCCGTTCTTCATGACCGTAGGCTTTGCGCCCTTGATCTCCCGCTTGGTTCTGCACTTGACGCAGTACCCCGTCGTCATGCCAACCCGAGCACTTGCCTAATATTAGCGAGATACAGTTAAAAATTGTTCACACATTGGCAAATCGCATTGCGCTGCGATCATATCTCCATGCGGTAATAGTCCCATCTCTCGGGGTCAAACCTCGTGACAAACTCGATTCTCTCGCCACTGTCGATTCGGGCCTGGACGACCTCGCGGAGCGCAAAGCTGGTCATGTAGCGGAAATTTCGCGTGTGGGCCTGCATCGCAAACATGCTCCTCATGCCGCTGCCGCCCCCCATGCCCCAGTATCCCATCTTTAGGGCGATCGGCTCCAAAAAGACCGTGTTGCCGCTGCCGCGAAACTCGTCACGGATCTCCGGCCGGAGCTGGTACTTTTCCAAGGGGCCGCCTTTGGCAAAGCCGACGATCTCCCCGTTCCCGTCACCCAGGCGCAGCGTGTTGACCACAAACTCGGGATCGCACAGCGTCTCGGCAAACGTGTGGCGCGCAACCTGGAGGGGATTTGGGAGCTCGTCATATATGGCAAGGAGCTTGCGCGCAAATTCTGGATCCGTGCGCGCCTTGTGGCTCTCTATGAGCGGGTGCAGCCTCACGTTCTCGTAGATATAGTCAGACTCTATGCGTATCTCGTGCTGGCGCAAGTTGAGGAACTCGAGAACGTTGTCCATAAAGCACTTGCGCATGTCGCGCGGCAGCGCGCCGAGCACGATGCGCGTCATGTCCGTCTCGTCATTGAGGAGGCGCTCAAAGTACGACACTGACCGGCGCACGATGAGGTTTGGGTGCCATCCGAGCGCGTGCGCGTTCATCTTTGCCATCTCCATGGCCTTTGGGAACGGGCCGAGCGCATACCCGCACACGCGGTCAAGAACGGAGAGAAACCAGCCCCTCCACAGGTTGCGCGCGCGCCCTGCGGCATCAAGGCCCATGCGGTCATGGCACGCGCCAATCTCGCGCTCGGCATGCTCGCGGTTCTTGCCCTCAAAGGGGTATGTCGTGCGCAGTATGAGCGCGCGTATGTGGTCAAGGTCAAGGCCGGCCCTGCCCACAAGGTCGCCCACCTTTCGGTCCGCGTCTATAAAGCGGAGAACGGCCTCCTCGTGCGGCTTGTCGGCGTCCTTTTGCGGCTCAAAGTCGTGAAACAGCGCGGCCGCATACATGTGCCTAGCCTCCGTGTGGCCAAACTCGCCCTCGCCGCCGTGCCCGCGCATCGCTATGAGCGCCGCGTACGTGACTTCGAGCTCGTGGGTGATGTTGTGGTACCCGTAATAGTCGGTCCCAAGGCCCTGTGACTCAAAGAGCTCTATCGTATAGTCTAGCATCTCGGTATACACGTCCTCGCCTATGCCCATGCCACCTGCGGCCTCGAGTATGCGTGACTTTAGCCCATGTGTGTCGCCTGACTCCCGCAACGAGACGCGCGCGCCTGCGCATTCTTTAAATCTGTATTTGCGCGCACGCGCCCTGCAATGGACACAGGCGTGCTTCCCGGCGAGATAGAGCGTGCGCACGAGGGCTCTAGATACGAGGTCATCCTCGGCGGCACCGCACATGGCGTGGCCAAGGCGGCACTAGAGGCCGGTCCGGAAGGCCCATGGCCGACGATCAGGGCGAGCATGCGCGATGCGTCCATGCTCCCGATGCTGACAGGCGCCATGCTCGGGCCTAGCACCGAGTTCGCCGAGATCGAGGTTCGCTCCTTTGGCGATGCGCCGATGAGAATGCACGCAAACCTGACGGGCTATTCGCAGCAGTCCGGCACCGTCGTGCTCTCGCTAAGGGTCATTCGAGCCGAGCGTGCCCTGCCCTAGCGACCTGTCGTACTCGCGGCGCGATTCGGGGTCAGAGAGCACGCCGTATGCCCTGTTTATGCGCACGAGCTCGGCGGCGTCCCCGCCGTCCCTGTCCGGATGGTGCCTCTTTGCGAGCTCCCTATAGCGCTCCTTTATGTCGCGCGCCGTGGCCTTTTTTTCAATGCCCAGCGTCGCATAGTGGTCATCATCGGTAGCGTGCTCTGATCCTGGTCGCTCATAGTCATCATGCCATCCCGAGCTGTACTTTTCGCCCGTTCGGTCTGACTTTGAGGCATAGTCTGCGCCGTCATAGTCGGTCTTTTTGCGCATGATGGCAGCGCGCGAGACGTACAGGGCAAGGGCGACTACTGCGACGATCGAGGCTACTAGCACTGCGAGCGTCTCGTTGCTGACTGTTGCCGTGCCCTGCTGCGCATGGGCCGCCGGCGCGTGTGTGGCCATGGCCGCCGCGCATGCGACGATCCACGGCGCCCTAGAACACGCTGACATCCCCTGGGGCCGGCCCCATCTCGCGGCGGCCCTCTGCGTCCTCGTGGACAGCCTTTTTGTGCTCCCTTAGCGCGTCAATGTCCTCAAAGGACTCGCAGCACACGTGGCACTTTGGGCGGCTCTCGTGGACAAGCGGCATGACCATGGGGCGCGCGGGCCGGCTTTGGGATTATGTACCTTTGGGTGCCGCTGCCGCACGCGCGCCGAATCCGTTTTAATATGCGCCGTCACGGATCGCTGCGTATGGCCCAGAGCACGATAGCCGTGGTGTGTGACTGTGATGACACGCTCGCGCCAGACACGACTAACTTTTTGCTCGAGAGCAACGGCGTTGACACGCGCGCATTCTGGGACGCGCACAAGTCGCTCGTGGCCGACGGATGGGATCCGCCAATAGCGTGGATGACGATGATACTCGACAAGATTCGCACCAGAGACATAGCGCAGGACACCAACGCCCTGCTGCGCGGGCTTGGAGGTAAGATAACGCCCAATCCGGGGGTCATGGATCTCGTGTCGCGAGTTCGCGCCATGGTCGACTCTGACCCTGACATTGTTGATGCCGGAATAGGCGTAGAGTTTTACATAATATCGTCGGGATTTGAGGAGATCATACGGGGCGCGCCGTTTGCCGACACGTTCAATGACGTGTTTGGCGGCACGTTTGCCGAGGATGAGAATGGCAAGATACACGCCATAAAATCGGCCGTCACGTTCACCGAAAAGACAAAGTTCCTGCATGCGATAAACAAGGGCATCGGCGGGACAAAGCTGCGCAAAAACCCATATCTCGTCAACTCGTTCAAGGATGACGCAAGTCGCCGTATACCGTTTGGCAACATGATCTATGTTGGCGACAGCAAGAATGACGTGCCATGCTTTTCTGCCGTGCAGAACAACGGTGGGCAGTGCATAGGCATAGCCGGCGACCCGTCGTTTCGGGCCGGCCATGCGCTGGCCCTTGCGCGACGCACTACAGTGGGGCCATACACGGGCAACTATGAGGAGGGCAGCGACCTCATGAAGTCGCTCAACGTGATGGTAAAGAACATCGCGTACAGGATGGCCAGCGACGGTATGCGCGCCGGCGCCTAGGCTTTCTCGTCGCCTCGGAACAGCCTGACTGCCTCTAGGTGCGAACAGTTTGCCTTTATCCCCTTGCCGCCGTGAAACTTGTAAAAGTTGGCGTATCCGGGACAGTCACACGACTCGCCGTCAACAATGTACGACTTTGATGCGTCACTCGATGACCTGACCTGGTAGATGTCGTCCTCGATCTTGGCCACGCTGCCAGACTCTACGAGCCTCTTGGCCTTTTTGATCGTGTTTGCGCTCATCGCATGACTGCGCCGCACAGGCACATATCTTGCTTGCGGCGCGACTCGCGTGATCTTGGCATGGCGTGGGGCCGCCAGGGTGATCCGTGCGGCCGCCTCGGGCCTCCCGTGATCCTGCCTGCGGCCACGTCGCGCATTGGCCGGGGCGTGGCGGGCGTGTCTACGGGCCGTGGGGCAGGCGCACGAGGATCTGCTGCCTTGCCCTAATGGGCAGAAATGCCCTATTCCCGCGCGTGGAATTCCAAAAACAGTTAAATCATTTGGGTAATTCTGCTGGAGCATGGCGACGCGGCGAGCATACTGGGTCAGTGGGGTGCAATAGCATGATTCCTGCGTCATATGGGGTAATACATGAGCGTGCCCCGTTGGAGATACCAGATTTTTTGAAAGATCCGCACGTTGCCGATCCCGACACGGCTCCGCTTCTCAAGCTCCTTTTTGAGCACAAATTGATCGACTGTGACAAAAACCCCAGGGATGCGTCAGAACACGAACGCATCAAAATCCAACTGTATGTCTATTTTGCCCAAAATGTGTTTGGTCTGGCATTTACCTATCGCCATGGGCTTTTTGAACATGGGCCATACTCCATGGGACTTAACAGCGACTATTATGTCATGCCTGACATATCTGAGGCGGATTCCCAGAAGATTGACTATTGGCTTCGTAAGGACGAATTTTTACAGTTTGTGCATGCGCATGATCTCACTTGGCTTGAAATTGCAAGCACGCTAATTCATGTTGAATTTCGCGATAGGATTGTTGGACCAGAATTGCCCAAATACGTTGCGACCTTAAAACCAACCTACACAAAAGAACAGGTAGCGCAAATTTATGAAGAGCTACTCCTGTTGGGCTATATGCGCTAATGCGCAGTTGGGCGCGAATATGCCTCTACTGTTTTGGCGTTCCGTGCGTGATCGACTCTCTGATCCCCCTGAGCTCTTGATCACCCCATCCGCTACATGTTGATTTCATCGCTCTATATTTTTAATCGCCACACACATTCATGTATTTCCTACATGGTCATCAAACATCATCTCGCCGGTTGTCTTCCTTATGGCTAATACTGGGCATGTGGTCAGCACTTGGGACGCGCGCATGGCCTCTACGGCCCCCTCTTCCCCGTGGCCCTCCACGTGAAGAGGCATGCCGGGGTGGTTGACATGCGCTCGGCCGAGACGGCGCCCCACTTGAGCTGGCCGCCTGTCTTGCGGCGCACGACCCCGTGCCGCAGTGCCCTCTCGGCGACGCCGTTCGTGGGCTTGACGCCGACGTGCTCGCAGAACGCGAACATTCGCGGCAGGGCGCGGCGGAGCCTGGCCACGGCACGCCCCGGCGGGCGCCGTTGCAGTAAACGGATCGGCAGAATCGCGCCCGTTTGGCCAAAATGGGCAGGTATGCCCGATTCCAGCGCGTGGATTTCCAAAAACAGTTAAATCATTTGGGCCACTCTGCTGAGTCATGGTGACGCGGCGAGCAGACTGGGTCTGTGGGGTGCCATAGCATGGCTTCCACTGCATATGGTACAGTATCCGAGCGTGCCATGGCGGACTTGGACTCTTTTTTGAACGATCCGTTCGTTGCCGATCCCAACACGGCTCCGCTCCTCAAGCTCCTTTTTGAGCACAAATTGATCAACTGTGACAAAAACCCCAGAGATGCGTCAGAAAGCGAACGCATCAAAATCCAACTGTATTTCTTTTTTGCCCAAAATGTGTTTAATCTGGCATTTACCTATCGCTATGGGCTTTTTGAACATGGGCCACATTCCCCGCAACTTGCACGTGATTACTATCTCTTGCCTGACATATCTGAGGCGGATTCCCAGGATATTGCCTATTGGTCTCGCATGGACGAATTTTTACAGTTTGCGCATACGCATGATCTCACTTGGCTTGAAATTGCAAGTAGGCTAATTCATATTGAATTTCGCGATAGGATTGTTGGACCAGAATTGCCCAAATACGTTGCTACCTTAAAACCAACCTACACAAAAAAACAGGTAGAGCAAATTTATGACGAGCTGCTCCAGTTGGGCTATATGCGCTAATGCGCAGTTGCACGAATCTGCCTCTACTGATTTTCCGTTCCGTGCATGATCGACTCTCTGTTTCTTTTGAGCTCTTGATCATCCACATCCCTTATATGTTGATTCAGCTGATCGATCTTTTTAATCATATCGTCCGTACGTGTATTTCCTGCATGGCCGTTAAACATCATCTCGTCAATTGTGTCCCTAATAATTTCGAATAGTTTCCGGCCTTCTAGACTCAAATACTTTTCATAATTTGTTGAAATATCGTCTATCAGTCCTAACAGGTGTTGTATTGCCATGTCCGGTCTTTTTTTGAATATTTCTTTATGTTGATCTAATTTTTGCAGCGTTATCGCACACTGCTTGATCATGCGTGTTAATCTACTGATGTTTTCACTGTCAGCCTCCCTCAATTCATACTCTTTGCCCCGCTCGGCCTTGTTGTCGCGCGTTGTGCTATTCACAAATATGTAGAGCATAAACCCCAGCGCCATGGTCCCAATGACGGCGCCAAACGATCCAACGTCGTGCACGATTCCGGTGACCCTTGCTATGGCCAGTATGATGCCTAGTATGTATATCGTCGTCGCCGCAGTCCCCACGACTATTGGCGGGTCGCCGTGCGTTCTCCAATAGGGCGACGTCATGCACGAATTCCACGCTGCCCGGCTATATATGATATAGCCTGCCCTGAGCCGTGGACTTTGGCCTGATGCGGTCCTTGCACGATTAAGCTCTCCGGTGGCGCTATGGCGCACATGGGCTGGAATTCCACCCCATTGCGGTAAACGGATCGGCGGGATCGCGTCCATTTGGCCAAAACAGGCAGGAATGCCCGATTCCCGCGCGTGGAATTCCAAAAACGGTTAAATTATTTAGGCCACTCTGCTGAGTCATGGTGACGCGGGGAGCATACTGGGTCTGTGGGGTGCCATAGCATGGTTTCCGCGGCATATGGCACAGTATCCGAGCGTGCCACGACGGACTTGGACTCTTTTTTGAACGATCCGCGCGTTGCCGATCCCAACACGGCTCCACTCCTCAAGCTCCTTTTTGAGCACAAATTGATCGACTGTGGCAATAACCCCAGAGATGCGTCAGAAAGCGAACGCGTCAAAATCCAACTGTATGTCTATTTTGCCAAAAATGTGTTTGGTCTGGCATTTACCTACTCCCATGGGCTTTTTGAACATGGCCCATATTCCCCGCAACTTGCCAGCGATTACTATCTCTTGCCTGACATATCTGAGGCGGATTCCAGGGATATTGCCTATTGGACTCGCATGGACGAATTTTTACAGTTTGCGCATACGCATGATCTCACTTGGATTGAAATTGCAAGTACGCTAATTCATGTTGAATTTCGCGATGGGATTGTTGGAACAGCCTTGCCCAAACACGTTACGTTCCTAAAACCAACCTACACAAAAAAACAGGTAGAACAAGTTTATGACGAGCTTCTCCGGTTGGGCTATATGCGCTAGTGCGCAGTTGGGCACGAATCTGCCTCTTTACTGATTTGGCGTTCCATGCATGGTCGACTTTGATCCCTTTGAGCTCTTGATCATCCACATTCCTTACGTGTTGATTTAGCTGGCCGATCTTTTTAATCGCGTCATCCATGAGTGTGTTTCCCGCATGGCCGTTAAACATCATCTCATCGGTTGTCTCCTTATGGCTAATACTGGGTATGGGGGCAGCACCCGGATCGCGCGCATGGCCTCTACGGCCCGCCCTTCCCCGTGGCCTTTCACGTGGCCTTCCACGTGAAGAGACATGCTGGGGTGGTCGACATGCACTCGGCCGAGACGTCGCTCCACTTGCGCTGGCCGCCTGCCTTGCGGCGCACGGCCCCGTGCCGCAGCGCCCTCTCGGCGGCGCCGTTCGTGGGCTCGACGCCGACGTGCAGAACGCGAACATTCGCGGCAGGGCGCAGTGGAGCCTGGCCACGGCGCGCCCCGGCGGGCGCCACCGCGGTAAATGGATCGACAGGATCGCGTCTATTTGGCCAAAATGGGCAGGAATGCCCGATTCCCGCGCGTGGAATTCCAAAAACGGTTAAATCATTTGGGTAATTCTGCTGGAGCATGGCGACGCGGCGAGCATACTGGGTCAGTGGGGTGCCATAGCATGATTCCTGCGTCATATGGGGTAATACATGAACGTGCCCCGTTGGAGATACCAGATTTTTTGAAAGATCCGCTACTTGCCGATCCCAACACTGCTCCACTCCTCAAGCTCCTTTTTGA
This sequence comes from Cenarchaeum sp., assembly GCA_963693095.2. GTDB lineage: Archaea > Thermoproteota > Nitrososphaeria > Nitrososphaerales > Nitrosopumilaceae > JAHRAL01. The sequence continues at coordinate 782,570 of OY843768.1, read as the reverse complement.
GCACAAATTGATCGACTGTGACAAAAACCCCAGAGATGCGTCAGAAAACGAACGCGTCAAAATCCAACTGTATGTCTTTTTTGCCCAAAATGTGTTTGGTCTGGAATTTACCTACGGCCATGGCCTTTTTGATTATGGGCCGTATTCCCCTGAACTTGCCAGCGACTATTATGTTTTGCCTGACATATCTGAGGCGGATTCCCTGGATATTGCCTATTGGCCTCGCATGGACGAATTTTTACAGTTTGCGCATTCGCATGATCTCACTTGGCTTGAAATTGCAAGTAGGCTAATTCTTGTTGAACTCAAGTATGGGATTGTTGGAGCAGAATTGCCCAAATACGTTGCGTCCACAAAACCAACCTACACGAAAAAACAGGTAGAGCAAGTTTATGACGAGCTGCTCCGGTTGGGCTATATGCGCTAATGCGCAGTTGGGCGCGAATCTGCCTCTACTGATCTGGCGTCCCGTGCATGGTCGTCTCTCTGGTTCTTTTGAGCTCTTGATCATCCACATCCCTCACGTGTTGATTTAGCTGGCCGATCTTTTTAATCGCGTCATCCATGAGTGTATTTCCCGCATGGCCTTTAAACATAATCTCGCCAGTTGTCTCCTTTGTGGCTAATACTGGGCATGGGGTCAGCACCCGGATCGCGCGCATGGCCTCTACGGCCCGCCCTTCCCCGTGGCCTTTCACGTGGCCTTCCACGTGAAGAGACATGCTGGGGTAGTCGACATGCGCTCGGCCGAGGCGGCGCCCCACTTGCGCTGGCCGCCTGTCTTGCGGCGCACGGCCCCGTGCCGCAGCGCCCTCTCGGAGGCGCCGTTCGTGGGCTCGACGCCGACGTGCAGAACGCGAACATTCGCGGCAGGGCGCAGCGGAGCCCGGGCACGGCGCGCCCCGGCGGGCGCCACCGCGGCAGATGGATCGGCAGGATCGCGCCCATTTGGCCAAAATGGGCAGGAATGCCCGATTCCCGCGCGTGGAATTCCAATAACAGTTAAATCATTTGGGCCATTCTGCCGAGTCATGGTGACGCGGCGAGCAGACTGTGTCTGTGGGGTGCTATAGCATGGCTTCCACGGCATATGGTGCAGTATCCGAGCGTGCCATGGCAGACATGCCGGGTATTTTGAGTGATCCGCAAATTCCCGATCCCAACACGGCCTCGTTCCTCAAGCTCCTCTTTGAGCACAAATTGATCGACTGTGGCAAAAACCCCAGAGATGCCTCAGAAAACGACCGCATCAAAATCCAACTGTATGTCTATTTTGCCCAAAATGTGTTTGATCTGGCATTCAGCTATTATCATGTGCTTTTTAGACATGGGGCACATTCTCCGGGACTTGCCAGTGACTATCGTCTTTTGCCTGACATATCTGAGGCGGATTCCCAGTATATTGCCTATTGGTCTCGCAAGGACGAATTTTTACAGTTTGCGCATTCGCATGATCTCACTTGGCTTGAAATTGCAAGTACGCTAATTCATGTTGAATTCCGCGATAGGATTGTTGGAGCAGAATTGCCCAAATACGTTGCGTCCACAAAACCAACCTACACAAAAAAACAGGTGGAGCAAGTTTATGACGAGCTGCTCCAGTCGGGCTATATGCGCTAATGCGCAGTTGGGCGCGAATCTGCCTCTACTGATCTGGCGTCCCGTGCATGGTCGTCTCTCTGGTTCTTTTGAGCTTTTGATCATCCACATCCCTCACGTGTTGATTTAGCTGGCCGATCTTTTTAATCGCGTCATCCATGAGTGTATTTCCCGCATGGCCGTTAAACATAATCTCGCCAGTTGTCTCCTTTGTGGCTAATACTGGGCATGGGGTCAGCACCCGGATCGCTAGCATGACCTCCCCGGCCACGCTCTTCCCCGTGGCCTTCCACGTGAAGAGGCATGCCGGGGTGGTCGACATACGCTCGGCCGGGGCGGCGCCCCACTTGAGCTGGCCGCCTGTCTTGCGGCGCACGGCCCCGTGCAGCAGCGCCCTCTCAGAGGCGCCGTTCGTGGGCTCGGCGCCGACGTGCAGAACGCGAACATTCGCGGCAGGGCACGGCGGAGCCTGGCCACGGCACCCCCCCCCCCCCACGGCGGGCGTAGCCGCGGTAAACGGATCGGCAGGATCGCGCCCATTTGACCAAAATGGGCAGGAATGCTAGATTCTCGCGCGTGGAATTCCAAAAACAGTTAAATCATTTAAGCCACTCTGCCAAGTCATGACGGCGAGGAGAGCAGCCTGGGTCAGTGGGGTGCCATAGCATGATTCCTGCGGCATATGGAACAGCAGTTGAGCGTGCCCCGTTGGAGATACCGGATTTTTTGAACGACCCGCTAGTTGCCGATCCCAACACGGCTCCGCTCCTCAAGCTCCTTCTTGAGCACAAATTGATCGACTGCGACAAAAACCCCAGAGATGCGTCAGAAAGCGAACGCATCAAAATCCAACTGTATGTCTATTTTGCCCAAAATGTGTTTGGTCTGGCATTTACCTATGGCCATGGCCTTTTTGATTATGGGCCATATTCCCCGGAACTTGCCAGCGACTATTATGTCTTGCCTGACATATCTGAGGCGGATTCCAGGGATATTGCCTATTGGCCTCGCATGGACGAATTTTTACAGTTTATGCATACGCATGATCTCACTTGGCTTGAAATTGCAAGTAGGCTAATTCTTGTCGAACTTAAGTATAGGATTGTTGGAGCAGAATTGCCCAAATACGTTGCGTCCACAAAACCAACCTACACAAAAAAACAGGTAGAGCAAATTTATGACGAGCTGCTCCGGTTGGGCTATATGCGCTAATGCGCAGTTGGGCGCGAATCTGCCTCTCTACTGATTTGGCGTTCCGTGCATGGTTGACTCTCTGATGCTTTTGAGCACATGATCATCCACATCTATTACGTGTTGTTTTAATTGTACTATATTTTTAATCGCGTCATCCATTCGTGTATTTCCTGCATGGCCGTTAAACCTCATCTCGTCGATTATGTCCTTAATGATTCCGACTAGTTTTCGACCTTCTGGACTCAAATACTTTTCATAATTTTTTACAATATCATCTGTCTGGCCTCGCACATATTGTAACTCCATGACTGATCTCTCCCTGGGTGTTTCTTTATGCTGCTCTAATTTTAGCAGCGATATCTCACACTGGTTGATTATGTGTGTTAATCGACTGATGTTTTCACTGTCAGCCTCCCTCAATTCATACTCTCTGCCCCGCTCGGCCTTGTTGTCGCGCGTTGTGCTATTCACAAATATGTAGACCATAAACCCCAACGCCATGGTCCCAATGACGGCGCCAAACGATCCGACATCGTGCACGATTCCGGTGACCCTTGCTATGGCCAGTATGATGCCTAGCATATATATCGTGGTCGCCGCAGTCCCCACTACTATTGGCGGGTCCCCGTGCGCTCTCCAATAGGGCGACGTCATGCACGAATTCCACGCTGCCCTGCTATATATGATATAGCCTGCCCAGGGCAGCGGACTGTGGGCCTGATGCGGGCCCTGCGCGATTAAGCTCTCTGGCGGCGCCATGGCGCACATGGTGCCGTGATTTCCCAGCATTTGCGCGCAGGTGGCGCACGACGGCTGTGCGCTCAAGCGTTATATTTGCCCGTGTGGTGCGCACCCTTGTGCTAGAGAGCCTAGTGGGCAAGTCACGCGCGCTTGAGCGGGCCCTTGCGGGCGAGGAGCTTGACGCCGAGGACGGCATGGAGATATTCTCGCTTGAAAACCTGCACATGGTCGGCGCCGTCGCCGACGAGGTCCGCCGCCGGAGCGTGGGAGATGACGTGACGTTTGCCGCATCCTACTACATGAACTATACCAACGTCTGCGCTGCGAGCTGCCAAATGTGCGCGTTCTACCGCAAGGCCGGCGATGATGACGCGTACACGCTTAGCGCCGAGCAGATAACTGCGCGCGTCTCGGCGGCGCGGGGCATGGGCGCAACAGAGGTCCACATTGTCGGCGGGTTTCACCCAAAGCTCCCACTCGAGTACTATGAGGAGATGCTCCGCTCGATAAAAAAGAGCCAGCCGGCCATGCATATAAAGGCGTTCACGGCCGCTGAGATATTCTACCTCTCGGCCCTCACAAGGGTGAGCGTGCGCGAGATTCTCTCGAGGCTAAAGGACGCCGGCCTTGACACGCTTCCCGGCGGGGGCGCCGAGATCCTGCATCCGGACGTGCGCAAGAGGGTCGTGCGCGGCAAGTGCAGCGGCCAAGAGTGGCTTGACACAGTCGAGGAGGCGCACAGGCAGGGCATAAGGAGCAACGTGACGATGCTCTATGGGCACGTCGAGCGGCCCGAGCATATAGTCGACCACCTCTTGCGCGTGCGCGAGCTCCAAAAGAGGACCCGCGGGTTTATCACGTTCATCCCGCTAAAGTTCAGCCTCGAGAACACGGAGCTGGTCCGCGACGGGGACGTGACTGCCGAGTGCTCCTCGATATACGACCTGCGCGTCATGGCCGCCTCGCGCCTCCTGCTCGCCGGCGCGCTAGACAACATCTCGGTCTATTGGGTCGCGTACGGCAAAAAGCTCGCGCAGGTCGCCCTCTCCAACGGCGGCAACGACCTTGTCGGGACCGCGTTCTCTGAGGAGATATACAGGGCAGCCGGCAAGTCCACTGGCTCGTCTGTTGACGAGCTTGGCGCGTTGGTTCGCGAGATTGGGCGCACGCCCGTCCAGCGTGACACGATGTTTGGGACGGTTCGCCGCCTCTAGTGCGCCTTTCTGCCGGGATCAACTTGTGTTCGTGTGGCCTGCGCGCGCCAGGTGTTCTTCCGAGTGCGTCTTTTGCATAGTCGGCCAGTGCGCGCTTTTTTTCAAAACGCCTGGCCGGCAGCCTGGCGAACGAGCAGAGTACCACCTAGTGTGATTTTTTTTTCAAAACGCAGGGCAGGCAGTATGGCAAAAGAGCAGTGCCCCCTAGTGTGTGATTTTTTTTTTGCCAAAACGCCGAGCGGGCTGCCTAGCCTGACTTGCCGGCGCGCCTCTCCAGCTCGCGCTCTCCGGCCTCGTCTAGTGCGCGCATCATCGGGAGGCGCCGTCCGGCCATGTACTGGACCAGCGCGCCGCCGGCTGTGCTGACATGGTCGACGCGGCCCGAGAGGCCGTACCTCCTCAGCGCCGTGCTCAGGTGCCCGCCGCTCACGACTGTCGTTGCCATCGAGTCGCAGACTGCCTCTAGGAGGCCCCGCGTGCCGGCCTCAAAGCCCTCGCGCTCAAACATTCCGGCCGGACCTGACATAAAGACGGTTCCGGCCCCCGATATCGTCCTCGCATAGTGCGCGACGGTCTTTTGGCCAATGTCTAGGACGTGCGCGCCGCCGGGCAGCTCGCGCACGTCGACTTCTGACCTGCCAGACGTTCCCTCCAGGGCGACATCAACAGGCGTCATGAACACGCCGGGGTGCTCGCCGATTAGCGAGTGGGCAGTCGAGACGAGGCCCCGCTCGTCATGCAGCCCAAGCTCGTGGCCGATCCTTCCCTGCGCGCGCAGGAACACGCTAGCGACCATGCCGGTGAGCAGCACGTGGTCGGCCCTCCCGCCCTCGATGAGCAGCCTTATTGCCTCTAGCCTGTCGCGAACCTTTGCTCCGCCGAGGACGAGGACGTGCGGCGCCTTTGCGACTGACATTATCTCGCCTAGCCGGCGAACCTCGCGCTCGACTAGCCTGCCGGCGCACGCGGGAAGTACCCTTGGCATTCCGACTAGCGACGGGTGTGCCCTGTGCGCGCTTGGAAACGAGTCTAGAACGCACGCGTCAAAGAGTCCGGATAGCCTCTTTACCATTATCGTGCCCGCTGCCTCCTCTGGGGGGAACTCGTAATTCTCCTCGGCGCACAGCCTCAGGTTGTCTAGGAGGAGAACGTCGCCGTCACTCATCTCTGATATCGCCCTGCTTGCTGCCTCGCCGATGACGTCCTGAACGTGCTCTATCTTGCGTCCCAGGACGCGCGACATTACCTTTGCGTGCTCTACCATTCCGGTATAGTCCGAGTTGCCCACCCTGCCCTGGTGCGACGCAATGACTACCTTTGCGCCCTGCAAATCCCTGACCGTCTCGGCCGTCTCCTCTATCCTGCCCGTTCCGGCAATCTCTCCGGTCGCAGCGTCGACTGGGCAGTTCATGTCTGCCCTCAGGAAGACCGTCCTGCCGTGCAGCTCGAGATCGTCTATCGTTAGCACGCGATCGCGCGCGCGCGCCTTGGTGTTAAAACCGTTGGGGCGCCCTGGCAGCGGCCCGTTGGCGTGGCTGTGGGGGTTCTGCCGGCTCGCCGTTCATGGCGGTGTGCCCACGCGTGGGGCTGTGGCTGTGGGGATGATGGTCCAATGGCATGGGAGGGGGGTTTATGGCCCGTGGGATCTTTTGTCTGCCGGTGGGATTCTGGGTTTATGCTGGAATGGGTGCTTTTCCGCCTGGCCTTGTGGCGCCCCTGCCCCCGTGCGTGTCTGCCACTGTCCGAGGCTCTGCTGATCGCAGACGGCCTTGCGGCTCGGCAGGTGCCTGTATGTGGGGGGGGGGGGGGGGGGCATTTTGGGCGCAAACCCACCAACGGTATTATATACTCGCGTCTTGAGAGGGCGGCAGTATGCGGGCTGCAGTGCCAACACTGGCGTTTGCGATCATGTCGCTCTTTCTTGCCGCCTCTGTCAGCGGTGCGACGGCCCAGGGGGCAGACACGACGCCTCCGGGGGTCACCGTCCTCACAGTCACCGTGGCCGACAATGTTGACGGCACCTTTGTGGATCGCACGGGAGGTACTTTGAACTGGGCGAACGCCGGCGACAGGGTCACCATAGCCGTGACGTTCAACGAGGCCGTCGTGACATCGCCGGCGCCGACGATAACGGTGCCTGGCGCGCACAGGACACCGACGGCCACGGCGATGGGCGACGCCGGTGACTCTGATGGCCTGACCTGGTCGCACTCGTTCGTTGTGGATGCCGCTGACCGCGGTAGTTTCGGCCTCACCTTTACCATCGTGGCCACGGACACGGCAACTCCCACCGCAAACACAAACCCCTCAACGGGGACGGGATCGATAACAGGTTCACAGATCACGTCTGGCAACAATGCCCTGGTGAACGCGCGGCCGCTGGCTCTGTCCTCTGCAGAGTTTACGGGCCCAAGGACGATTCGCATGCAGTTTTCCAGTACCCTCGATACGTCCACTGTCATTCCGTCCAACATTGAGGTCACGGCGCCTGACAACACGATAACTCCCCCTGACGGGGACACCCTGCCAGACATGATCGGGGTGTCGAATGTTGTCCGTACTACCGCCTTTGTCGCCACGGCCACGCTAGGCGCCAATGCGATCCCCGGCGTCGCGTACACCATCGCGCCAACATTCGAGAACAGCTATGGCACCCCATTTGACCCCGCAACGTGCGGTGCCACGTGCGAACTGACGTACACGGCGCCGCTGGTTTTGAGCTCTGCAGAGTTTACGGGCTCAAAGGCGATTCGCATGACGTTTGACGATACCATCGACATGTCCACCGTCACCACGTCCAACCTTGGGGTCACGGCGCCTGACAACACGTTAACTCCCCATGACGCAGACACCCTGCCAGACGTGATCACCGTGTCGAGTGTTGCGCGTACTACCGCCATGATCGTCACGGCCACGCTAGGCGCCAATGCGATCCCTGGCGTCGTTTACACCATCGCGCCGACATTCGAGAACAGCGCTGGCACCCCATTTGACCCCGCAACGTGCGCCGCCACGTGCACACAGACGCACACGCCGCCGTTCCGTGTGGACAAGACCGGCGATAACAGCTATTTTGCAGTTCTCAAGTCCAATGCGGTCGGCAGCACGATTCGCGCATCCGAGTTCGTCATCATCAACCTCCCTGATTCTACGAGGGAAATACCCGTTACGGCAGTTGGACATCCCTTTTCATCCGCTGGTAGAGGTGTCACGTCCACGATAGATAACAGGCTAGACTTTGACATTCGCGTTGCCTTTTCTGACGGCTTGGGTCCTGATGAGACGCCGACGATCAGGTACACCTCGCCGGCCACTGGGGGTCTTGCGTTTGGCGGCACGGACCTGGGCGCCGGGGTGTGGGATATCGTCGCAGTCGACAAGGTGAGCATTACCACTCGTCCCCCATCTGTTAGCAGTGATGGCACGAGCGTGAGAGTCACATTCAGTGGCCCCGTCACTGTGCTTCCAGAGTCCGTTATACGTGTGCACACCGCGGTCGGCACAACAGGACCTGTTGCAGGCTCTGTTGGGGGCTCCAATCTCATGGTCTCGCCGACCAACCCCAACGAGGTGGTTGGGACACTGCCACAGCGCCTCAAGAGCGGCGAATACATTCCCGATGCGCAGAACTTTGCGGATAGGGCCACGCCGCCAAACCAGTCCGCTGGGAGATCCGGGATCTCGGTCGTTAACTCGCCTGCCCCCGAGATCTCCGTGGCGCTCTTGACGGGCGACCGCACGACAGTAGTCAGGCTTGACGAGGCCGTGAGCGGGACGCTGCGCGCCGCTGACTGGAGCCTCAGTGGCATGACGTCTGACGGTCCGGTCACCGTGGAGATCCAGTCAGTCAGGGCCGGCGAGCACAGCACACTCGACTTGCTGCGCACGCCAACAGTAGAGCTCGACTCGGCGACTGCGTTTACGCTAAGGCACGAGTCAATATCGAATTTGGATTTGACATCAATGCCGGGCATCATGTTCGCAAAGCCGGCGACGCTTTTGGCAGGACAGACGGCCATGGCCGACTCTGGCGGCGACCCGATGGACACCGACCCGTTCACGCTGGATGAACTGATGTTGGTTGATCGCACACGTGAGATACCGTCGCCAAAAACGGTCGTCGACGGCACCCCGATGACGCTGGTCTCGGCGACACTCGACTCGCCAACGCAGGTGAGCGCGACGCTCTCAAGGGCAGTCGACGCCAATATTGCCCTCACGGGCTCAGAGTGGACCATTGGCGGCGGCATAACGTTTGACACGGGCCATGTCGCCGCCGACAGGATCACGCTCACGCGCACGCAGGCACTGGACTTTACCGACCTGGCCGCCGGCACGGTACTGCTGTACACGGGATCCGACACGGCCTCCAACAGGGTCATTGACGCGTCAGGACGCGTCGTCCTGCGCACCGGATCGTCTGTGCCCCTCACCGACGGCATCGGGCCCACGGCGAGCGCGTCATTTGGGGCACCCGGCGTGATCAATGTGGCCTTTAGCGAGGCCCTTGCCAGTCCGGAGACGATAGCGGGCCTCACCTACACGGTGACCGAGGACTCGACAGCAGTGACGCTGTCCGGGCCACACGAGTACAACCCACTCACGCACACGCTGGAGCTGATGCTGGCCGGCACGGCGACACACCGCGACGTGTACGCGGTGGCACTGCCGTCCACGGGACTGGCCGACACGTCTGGCAACGCCCTGACGACCACGACTGCCATGGCGACTGCGCCGCCATTCACGGCAGTGACAGACTCGCCGACGAGAACGACTGTGTCGTTCTTTGGCCCGCCGTTGACTAGCGGCTTTCTCAACCTTGGCCATTGGATAGTGACTGATGATGATGACGGTGATCCGGGGACATCCGAGAGGAGGCCGATATCCTCACTCGTGCTGGGCACCACGTCCTTGATTGCGGCTCAATCGCAACTCCTTCCCACATTGAAGCTGCCTGCATCGAACACGGCGACCGAGATGATAATCACGCACGCGACGCTCTCATCGACGGGATCCACGCCAAATGTGAGGCACAACTTCGTCCCCCAAATCGGCCTGCCCCCAGGGGTGAGCGGTAGCCCGTCGGCCGCCCAGGGACTCTCCGTGCCGTATCACAACGCCGAGGCAGTCGACAATGTGCCTCCGACGTACACGGCAAAGACTGTGAGCCGCACCGGGACGGACATTACGTTCAGCGAGGCCGTCGTGCTGCCTGTCGCCGGAGAGCGCGCCGCTGGATGGCAAGTTGGAGGGCATCAGGCCTCGCATGCCGGCAGCCAGCCCTCTGGCGCATTAACGCTGTATCATGCGGACACGGCGTCGACTGGGGCCACGCCGCCGGTCACCTACACGGTGCCGACCGGTTCGAACGCCCCGCCGGGGATCGTGGATCCTGTGGGCAACGCGCTCTCCGCACAGGCGGCAAGGATGGCCGCAGACGGCGCCCCCCCGACGCCCGTGGCCTCGTTTGGCGCGGCTGACACGATCACGGTCAACTTTGGCGAGGCGATGGCCAACGCGGGGACGATAGCGACCCTGACGTACGCCGTGACCGTGCCTGACGGGGACGACGCCGGCGGCGATCCGGACGCCGTGCCGCAGGCAGCGGGATCGCCGGCGTACAACGCAGGCACGAACACGCTCACCATCACGCTGGCCTCTGCGGCCACGACTGGCGTCGAGCACACAGTCAGCCTGCCGTCGACCGGCCTGGCCGACGCGCAGGACAACGCAGTCACGGAGCGCTCGGTGTCAACGGCATTTGGGGACGCCCCGCCGGCGGCCTTTACGGCCAGGACGATAGACTCGAGGACAATCGCCGTGACGTTCCCGCTCCAGCCGGGCGGCACACTGGATGCCGACGACTGGGCCGTGACCGAGGCCGGCACGGACAGGCGCGTCACGGCAGTCTCGGCGGCGACGGGGATTCTCGAAGGCACTGGTGACCTTCTCCGCTCGATCATCCTAACGCACGACGGCCTGGCCTCGACGGCCTCGACGCCAAAGGTGACATACACGGCCACTGATGGCGACCTGACCTACGGCACTACAGTGTTGACGACAAGCCAGGCCACCGCCGCTGACACGGCACCCCCAGAGATATCGTCCTCCGTGATATCCACGCCGACCTTGCTGCACGTCACGTTCACCGAGCCCGTCACGTTTGTGGAGAACATAGAGGACACGTTCGACCCGTACGTCGAGGGCACCGAAGGCACGGACAACGACTGGGTTGTGGCAGAAGAAGAAGACAACTCCGCCTCCCCTGTGGAGATACTCGTATTGTCCGCCATGCGCGCAACACCGCTCACGTACACACTCAGCCTCGGCTCGGAGATCGTGGCTAACAGGGAGTACACGGTGATTCCAGACGGTGATATAGCGGACATGGCCGAGCCTGCCAACGCGGTGGGCGCAGAAGAGTCGTCCATGATCACGCCTGCGGACTCGTTTACGGCCGAGACGCAGACGCTGACCACAACGAGGGTCACGTTTGATGGCAGCCTTGGAGGCACGCTTGACACGATGAACTGGACGGTCACCGAGAACGACGCGGCCAGTGACGCAGGCAATGTGGCGCTGACGACATTGAGCGTGGCGACTGTGGCCACCTCCGGCAAGGTGACTGCAACGCCGGAGACCTCGGAAGGGGCCGGTGACGCAGCCACGCCGGCCATACCGTCGAGTCCTGCCGTCACGGAGCTCCTCATCACGCACGGGCCGCTCTCCTCGACGGCGGCCACGCCGTCTGTCATGTATGTGGCCGGAACCCTGACGGATGGCGTGAATGCCGTGCTGTCGTACTCGACTGAGGCCAGTGACGGCGCGCCGCCCGAACTGGCAGCCGGAAACTCGCTGCACATGACAAAGAAGGAGATGGGCATGTTCAAGATGGACCTCGCGGCTCCTGCCCGCCTAAACGATAATGTGTGGGTTAACGTAACAGTCACCGAGCCGCTCTACGTCGGCAACACGCTCATTCCACTGTATAATGATAACACTAACAATAACGTGGCGGCTCTTGGCGACGCGATGTTCTTTACGGACTCGGCCTCGCCGGTGACTGCCTCGCACATGTTCAGGCCATTTCAATCTGCCCCATTACAGTACAACTATTCGCACACCGTGACGAGCAGCTCGCCAGAGGTCGACGTCACGTTCAGCATCACCGTGAGGGACGCTGAGGGAAACGCGGCAACATTCACGCACGCTGACCTGACGACCCGCGCGACTAATGCTGACGGCAGCTCCATAGCAGGTGCCGGATACCGCGTCAGCATAGACCGCACGCCCCCCACAATGCTCACAGACGCTGACACGAGGACGACGTCAGCCACGTCGCTGACCGTAAAGCTGTCCGAGAACCTGCCTAGAGGCGCAACGGTGGCTCTAGCAGACTGGGGAGTCGCCGAGGGCACGACTGCAGTCACAGTCACGAGCACGACCCTCAACTCGGCGCGCGACCTCGTGACCATAGGGTACGCGGATGCGGACGTTGACACTAGCTTTGCGCCTACTGTGACGTATATGGGCACTGGCCTGAGTGACGGGGCCGGCAACCCCCTGGCCAGCGGCTCAACGGTGATCGCTCCGGACCGGCTCGTGCCCTCCATAGACACTGTCAGGTTCCACTCACACACAACCGTGCACGTGACGTTCACCGAAGGCGTCGCGCTGCCATCCTCGCCTGCCGGATGGAGCATCTCGCCTGGCCTTGGCACGGTCAGCCTCACGCAGCCCGGCTCGGATCGCTTTATACGCATGAACCTCGAGAATCCTGCGACACTTGGAGACACCTATATGATCCGCCTCGGCCAAGTCACGGACAAGGCCACGGTGCCCAACTCGCTTGCGGCCGGCACGCAGGTGACGCAAGAGTATTTGGAGATAATCCCGCCGGCCGCATACACGGCGACGACCCACAGGGCGGCAGACTCGACCTATGTCAGGATCGTGTTCACCAGCATGGTCACGGGCAACATCCACCTCAACGAGTGGTTTGTCGGCACGGCGCGTGACGGAACCGGCGGGACGCAGGCCACTGCGTTCTCGGCTGTGTGCACGAGCGGCGGCGCCCCGACGGCGGTGTCAGCCATGCCGTTTGACATTACCAGCATATGCCAAGGCACAGACACCGAGCCGCTCACGTTCTACATCGGGTATGACGCGCAGGCCTCTGATGCCACCCCCCACATCGCGTACAGGCCGGCCTCGGGCCAGACAATGCCGGTGCTCTTGGCCTCTGACGGCACGCCCATCGCGGGGCGCACGACGGCAATTGACGGCCTGCCGCCGCTCTTTACGGCCAAGACGGTGTCTCCCAGGTCAATAGAGGTCACGTTTGACGAGGACGTCACGGCCGCCGCCGGCGGGCCTGACGCCTCGCGCTGGTACCACTATGCGACGGCGACGACCTCGCCGGCACTGCCCACGGCAACAGAGCTCGCCGCGGCCGTCACGGCGGGCACAAACTTTGGAACAGCGGAGCTTGACGGGCGCACGCTCACGCTCACGCTGGCCGAGTCGACCGTGATCACAACCGGCTGGGGCACAGGCGACACGACCATCACGCCGGCTGCGCTGGGCTATGACGTCCCTTCCTCCGAGCAGCCGGACATACTTGACGCGTCCACGGCACCCAATGGCCTGGTGACCGGCACGGCAACGAACGACATTGCCGATGACGCGCCGCTCTCGGCGTACCCGCTCACGCTGACCGTCGCAGACGAGGCTAGCGGCTCGTTCACGGACAGGACAGGGGCAACCTCACAGCACGCCAACGTCGGTGACAGGATCACATTCGAAGTCACGTTCAGCGAGGATATCGTAACGTCACCGGCACCGACGATAACGGTGCCAGGCACGCACAGGACAAACGCGCCGACGGCGATGAACAACGCCGGTGACACCGACGACAGGACGTGGTCACACTCGTTCGTGGTGGACGCCGCCGACGACAATGCTCCATTAGAGTTTGCCATACGCGCAACAGGGGCAAACCCCGCGACTGCCCTGGAACTGACCCAGTCGGACATCACGTCCGGAGGCAACGCCGTCATAGACACCGAGCCTCCAGAGTTCCTCCAAGTGTTTCGCCCACCGGGAAATACGCATCAGCTGACAATATACACCGAGCCTGTGCACGGCGTAGCCAGTATAGTGTCGACTGGCTCACTTGGCCAGGTCCATACCTTTACGCTTACCATAGCTCCCGAAGCTGCCACGCACACGATCAGACAAGATCACTCGCGCGTGAACTTTGGCCCCTTCACAATCAGCATATCGGGCCTGACTGACAGGGCCGGTAACCCGCTTGTTCCCGTGCCGACCATGCAGGCGCCCCTGGTCGAGGCTGGCGGCACTCTTAGCGCGCTCGAGCTCACCGTGCCTGCCACAGGCGAGTACACAATCGAGGCTGTGGGGGAGGAGAGAGGCGAGCTGGGCGAGAGCACGAGGATCATCCTGAGTTCGCTGCCCAGTGACACGCTAGCCGGAACGATAACGGTGAACGTGGACGGGGCGACTGTCACATTACGCCAGTCGACGGTGGTCGAGGACTTTGGGGATGTTGACACTGACGAGTCCGTCGTCGTCGTGCGACTCCCGCCCCCGGCGCGCGACACCGAGTATGTTGCGGCGATGGGAGCAGACGAGGAGGAGACTGCGGCCAACGAGGCAGTGACCAGGGTTCTGGCCTCCAGGCCGCCGGCGACGCTCGTCGAGCTCGGCAAGAGCGGTGATGCGACTCCGATGACATTTGACAGGCCTGTGGCAATAAGGCTGCTCGGTGCCGGCGCTGCGGCTCACGCGTTCTGGCTGTCCGGCGCAGATGGCCTAACCGTTCACTCCATACCCGAGTGCGAATCGTTTGATGACTCTGGGGTGCCGAGAGGTATTGGCTCTGGCGCCATCGAGCTCAGGGAGTGCCGCGTGAGCGATGGCGGGGATCTCGTGATATGGACAAACCACTTTACGCGCTTTGGCGCCACGCAGGCCGGAGCCGGCGGCGGCGGCGGCGGGGACGGCTGCGATGACTGCACGCCGCCGACGCTAGGAGTTGACTCCACGGGGACCAGGCGCGTGAGCCAGGGGTTCTCGTACAACGGAGAGGCCGTGGATGCCGAGTACTATTACACGCCAATGCCGCTCATAACCGTCGAGACGGGAGTCGAGAACGTCGCGATCATAAAGGTCTTTGAGGACACGGGCCCGCTCAACGTCCGGCACGTCGGCCTGGCCTTTGGCCTGGGGCGCGGGCAGCACTTTGGCGAGTCGAGCGCCGAGATAAGGGTGAGCCTGCCGTACGGCAACGGCAACGCGACGGCCTCAGTGGGCGGCGCAGTCGACACGATAGACGCCGAGACGCTGCGCGCGAGCTCGGAGATCGGCGCGTGCATGGCGGGCTCGGAGGCCGAGTGCCGCATAGTCACGATACACCACACGTTCCGCGAGCCCCTGGACTTTGACGTCGTCTCGACAGTCGTCTGGGACGAGAGGCGCAACTCGTGGCAGAACTTTTTCAACCACGGCGTCCACGTGACCGGCGAGTCGCTAAACCCGAGCCACGGCATCGAGGTCAACGGCGGGACGCTCGTGCTTTACCCGCTCATCGCCAGCAATGTCGATGCCGACGGCGACGGAACGTACGACTATGACACGCGCCACGTGACGTACATGCTAGACGACGAGTACCGCGTCTATCGCATCACCCCGGCCGGCACGTACGAGCCACTGCGCAACCTCTCCTCGCTCTATCACGAGATCGACGAGTCAATGTACGACGAGGAACGCGCGACGCAGCATGGCTGGGCGCGCGGCACCGACAGCTTTGCGGAGCTCATCGCATACGAGCGCGCGATCGCCAGGGAGCACCTGCATGCCATGGGAGTTGTGCCGACCGCACCGACTGCCGAGCCGGCCCATGTCGTCTCCTCGGAGCCCGAGGATCAGCAGGAGTACCTCGAGCGCCTCCGCGCAAAGATCGCCCACGAGATAAACCTCGCCGAGCTTGCGCTCCTAGAGATGTATCCGGCGCCGCCCCCAGAATAGCTGCGCGGCATGCGCGTGTGAGATGGCGCGCCATCGCACATCAGAGTCTTCTGATCTCGGGACTGGTGGTTCTGCCCAGGTGGCACTGCCAGGCCCGTTTAGCGCCGGGTCCTGCGGCACGGCCAAACCTGGCATCCAGAACACCATGCCGACGCAAACCCATCCCAGGCAGGACGCGCGATTCCGGCGGCGGCGAGCACGTCCCGAGGGGCGCAAGCCCGGCACGGCCCATCCAGCATGCGATCCTTTTGCAGGCGCGCCAAAGGCGCACACCAGTATACCGGGGATATCCCTGCGCGGCGACATGACAGGGCCTGTTGGCCGCCTCTAGAATTTCATGCCATGCCGTTCCCGGGAGCTGCTGTCCACGTCTATTCGTGGACAAAGCAGGGCACGGCCCAGCACTTCATACTGAAATTAAGTCATGCTGCCGCATGGAGAACGACGAGCGTAACGACTCTGAGTCTGATGCGCCGAGCATTGCTGAAACCCGAACGATATTGTTTGGCAGGCCAAGGTTCGCAAAAGGCTCTGTGGCTAGGTCGGGGCATGCCGTATGGGGGGGGGGGGGGGGAGGCATTTTGGGCGCAAACCCACCAATTGTGTTATATACTCGTATGTTGAGAGGGCGGCAGTATGCGGGCTGCAGTGCCAACACTGGCGTTTGCGATCATGTCGCTCTTTCTTGCCGCCTCTGTCAGCGGCGCGTCGGCCCAGGGGGCAGACACGGATCCTCCGGGGGTCACCGTCCTCACGGTCACCGTGGCCGACAATGTTGAAGGCACCTTTATGGATCGCAGTGGGGGTCGTGCGCACTGGGCGAACGCCGGTGACAGGATTACCATAGACGTGACGTTTGACGAGGACGTCGCGACATCGCCGGCGCCGACGATAGTGGTCCCTGGAGCGCACAGGACGCCGACGGCCGTGGACATGGTCAACACCGCCGACGGCAATGACCGGAGCTGGTCGCACACGTTCACTATAGACGCCGCTGACACCGGTGGTTTCACACTCACCTTTACCATCGTGGCCACGGACACGGCAACTGCCCCAAACACAAGCCCAACATCGGGGGCAGACCTGATAAATTGGCAAGATATCACGTCAGGCAACACTGCCAGCGTGCTCGTGCGCGCGAATGTTCTGTCATCAGCAGAGTTTACGGGCCCAATGACGATTCTCATGAAGTTCGTGGACACTATCGCCGCTGACACCGTCACTACGTCCAACCTTGGGGTCACGGCGCCTGACAACACGTTAACTCCCCATGACGCAGACACCATGCCAGACGAGATCACCGTGTCGGGTGTTAACCGTCTTACCGCCAGGAATATCGAGGCCACGCTAAGCGCCAATGCGATCCCCGGCGTCGTTTACACCATCGCGCCAACATTCGCAAACGGCCCCGGCACCCCATTTGACCCCACAACGTGCGGCGCCACGTGCGAACTGACGTACACGGCGCCGCTGGTTTTGAGCTCTGCAGAGTTTACGGGCTCAAAGACGATTCGCATGACGTTTGACGATACCATCGACATGTCCACCGTCACTACGTCCAACCTTGGGGTCACGGCGCCTGACAACACGTTAACTCCCCATGACGCAGACACCCTGCCAGACGTGATCACCGTGTCGAGTGTTGCGCGTACCACCGCCATGATCGTCACGGCCACGCTAAGCGCCAATGCGATCCACGGCGTCGCGTACACCATCGCGCCGACATTCGAGAACAGCGCTGGCACCCCATTTGACCCCGCAACGTGCGGCGCCACGTGCACACTGACGCACATGTCGCCGTTCGACCGTGTGGAAAAGATCGGCGAAGGTTTCTACAAAGTAGTTCTCAGGTCCGCTGCAACCGGCAGCACGATTCGCGCATCCGAGTTCACCATCATCAACCTCCCTGATTCTACAAGGGAGATACCCGTTACGGAACTTGGAAATCCCTTTACACCTCCTAGAGGCCCCACGGAAACGCTAACTGAGAGGCAAGACTTTGACCTTAGAGTTGCCTCTAGTGACGTCTTGGGTCCTGATGAGACGCCGACGATCAGGTACACCTCACCGGCCACCGGGGGTCTCGTGTTTGGCGGCACGGACCTGGGCGCCGGGGTGTGGGAGATCGTCGCACTCGACAAGGTTGGCATTGGCACTATTAGCGCATCTGTTAGCCGTGATGGCACGACCGTGAGCGCCAGATTCAATGCCCCCGTCACTATACTTCCAGATTCCGTTATCAAAGTGTACACCGAGCGCCTCTCACGTGGATCTGTTGCAGGCTCTGTTGGGGGCTCCAATCTCATGGTCTCGCCGACCAACCCCAACGAGGTGGTTGGGACACTGCCACAGCGCCTCAAGAGCGCCGAATACTATCCCGAGGCGACTCAGTTTGGGGATGGGGCCACGCCGCCAAACCGCAGCAGCGGGAGTGGCGGGATCTCGCTCGTTGACTCGCCTGCCCCCGAGATCTCTGTGGCGCTCTCGACGGGCGACCGCACGACAGTAGTCAGGCTTGACGAGGCCGTGAGCGGGACGCTGCGCGCCGCTGACTGGAGCCTCCAGGGCACGACGTCTGACGGTCCGGTTACCCTGGAGATCCAGTCAGTCAGGGCCGGCGAGCACAGCACAGTCGACCTGCTGCGCTCGCCGACAGTCGAGCTCGACTCGGCGACCGCGTTCACGCTAAGGCACGCGTCAATGTTGGACGCGAAGTTGACATCACTGCCGGGCATCCTGTTCAGGGAGCCCGCGACGCTTCCGGCAGGACAGACGGCCCTGGCCGACTCGGGCGGCGACACGATGGACAGCGACCCGTTCACGCTGGATGAACTGATGCCGGTTGATCGCATCGACATGATACCGCCGCCAAAAACGGTCGTCGACGGCACCCCGATGACGCTGGTCTCGGCGACACTCGACTCGCCAACGCAGGTGAGCGCGACGCTCTCAAAGTCTGTCGACACCAATATTGCCCTCACGGGCTCAGAGTGGACCATTGGCGGCGGCATAACGTTTGACACAGGCGTTGTCATCGCCAACACGATCACGCTCACGCGCACGCAGGCACTGGACTTTACCCACTTGGGCGCCGGCACGGCACTGCTGTACACGGGATCCGACACGGCCTCCAACAGGGTCGTTGACGCGTCAGGACTCGTCGTCCTGCGCACCGGATCGTCTGTGCCCCTCACCGACGGCATCGGGCCCACGGCGAGCGCGTCATTTGGGACGTCGAGCGTGATCAAAGTGACCTTTAGCGAGGAGCTTGCCAGTCCGGAGACGATAGCGGGCCTCACCTACACGGCGAGCAAAAAGCCTTCGACAAACGACTTTGGCGTGCTTGGGCCTACAGAAACCGTGACGCTGTCAGGATCGCACGAGTACAATCCGGCGACACGCACGCTGGAGCTCATGTTGACTGACCCGGCGTTACGCTACGATGAGTACACGGTGACACTGCCGTCCTCCGGACTGGCCGACACGTCCGGCAACGCCCTGACGGCCACGAGTGTTGTGACTCGTGCGCCGCCATTCACGGCAGTGACAAACTCGCCGACGAGCACGACTGTGTCGTTCTTTGGCGCACCGTCTGATATTCTCAACGTGGGACAGTGGGTGGTGACTGACGACGACGACGGTGATTCGATGACATCCGAGGATAGACA
The DNA here is from genome assembly GCA_963693095.2 of Cenarchaeum sp. Classification (GTDB taxonomy): domain Archaea; phylum Thermoproteota; class Nitrososphaeria; order Nitrososphaerales; family Nitrosopumilaceae; genus JAHRAL01. Next base: position 763,105 of record OY843768.1, on the reverse strand, counting down.
GGTAACGACAATTGTGCTAGGCACCAAATCTGCGAGCCGACTCCATGGGCAGGCTTTGATCGCTGCACTAGGTACGAACACGGCAACAGAGATGACGATCACGCACGCGCCGCTCTCTTCGACGGGATCCACACCGGCTGTCAGGCACAACATTAGCATTGGCTTTGTGGCTAACCCACTTGGGCTCAACGTGCCACATTTCACCGCCGAGTCCGTCGACGCAGTGCGGCCGACGTACACGGCAAAGACTGTGAGCCGAACCGAGACGGACGTCTCGTTCAGCGAGGCCGTCGTCCTGCCCGCCGTCGGCTCGCGCGCTGCCGGATGGACTGTTGGCGGGTTTGGCGCCTCGGCTGCTGGCAGCCAGCTCAACGGCGCACTCACACTGACACACCCGGACACGGGCTCAACTGCTGCCATGCCGGTAGTTGCCTATACGGTGCCGACTGGCGATAGTGCCCCGCCGGGGATCGTGGATCTTGCGGACAAAACGCTTAATGCGATGCCCGCCCCTCAGGCCACAGACGGCACGCCGCCAGCACCCGTTGCCTCGTTTAGCGCGGATAACATGATCACAGTCAACTTTGGCGAGTCGATGGCCAACGCAGAGACAATAGCCGGCCTGGCGTACACAGTCACAATGCCTGATGGAAGCGATGATGGTGACGCTCCGGACACCGTACCGCAGACGACAGGCTCGCCGACGTACGACACTGGCACAAACACGCTTACCATCACGCTGGCCTCCAACGCCGTTAATGGAATAGAGCACACGGTCATCCTGCCGTCGACCGGACTGGCCGACGCGCAGGGCAACGCAGTCACGGAGCGCTCGGTGTCAGCTGCAAACGGGGACGCCCCGCCGGCCGTCTTTACTGCAAGGACGCTAGACTCAGATAGCATCGCCGTGACATTTCCGTCGCGCCCGACCGGCACACTCGATGCCGACGACTGGACAGTGAGCGAGGACGGCACGGACAGGATGGTCATGGCAGTCACGTCGGCAATTGGCATCTTTGAAGATATGGAGGTGCTCGCCCGCTCGTACGTCCTGACTCACGTTGGCCTGGCCTCGACGGCCTCGACGCCAAAAGTGACATACAGCTCGGCGAGTGGTGACTTGTACTACGGCAGCACGCCTGTGCCAACAGGCCAGGCAGTCGCCGCCGACACGGCGCCACCGGAGATAAGGGCAGCCGTGATATCCCTGCAGACCTCGCTGCACGTCACGTTCACCGAGCCCGTCACGTTTGTGGAGAACACAGAGGGCACGTCCAGCCCGTACGTCGCGGCCATCGAGGGCACGGACAACGACTGGGTTGTGGAACAAGAAGGCAGCATCTCCGTCACCCCCGTGGGGATACAGGTACTGTCCGCCGTGCGCTCGTCACCGCTCACGTACACGCTCACCCTCGGCTCGCCGATCGTGGCTGGCACGGAGTACACGGTGATTCCAGACTATGATATAGCGGACATGGCCGAGCCTGCCAACGCGGTGGGCGCAGAAGAGTCGTCCATGATCACGCCTGCGGACTCGTTTACGGCCGAGACACAGACGCTGACCACAACGAGGGTCACGTTTGATGGCAGCCTTGGGGGCACGCTTGACACGAGGAACTGGACGGTCACCGAGAACGACGCGGCCAGTGACGCAGGCAATGTGGCGCTGACGACATTGAGCGTGGCGACTGTGGTCACCTCCGGCACGGTGACTGCAACGCCGGAGACCTCGGCAGGGGCAGGTGACGCAGTCACGCCGTCCATACCGTCGAGCCCTGCCGTTACGGAGCTCCTCATCACGCACGGGCCGCTCTCCTCGACGGCGGCCACGCCGTCTGTCATGTATGTGGCCGGAACCCTGACGGATGGCGTGAATGCCGTGCTGTCGTACTCGACTGAGGCCAGTGACGGCGCGCCGCCCGAACTGGCAGCCGGAAACTCGCTGCACATGACAAAGAAGGAGATGGGCACGTTCAAGATGGACCTCGCGGCTCCTGCCCGCCTAAACGATAATGTGTGGGTTAACGTAACAGTCACCGAGCCGCTCTACGTCGGCAACACGCTTATTCCACTGTATAATGACAACACTAACAATAACGTGGCGGCTCTTGGCGACGCGATGTTCTTTACGGACTCGGCCTCGCCGGTGACTGCCTCGCACATGTTCAGGCCACATAACTCTGCCCCACTACAGTACAACTATTCGCACACCGTGACGGCCAGCTCGCCAGAGGTCGACGTCACGTTCAGCATCACAGTGAGGGACGCCGAGGGAAACGCGGCAACATTCACGCACGCTGACCTGACGACTCGCGCGACTAATGCTGACGGCAGCTCCATAGCAGGTGCCGGATACCGCGTCAGCATAGACCGCACGCCCCCCACAATGCTCACAGACGCTGACACGGGGACGACGTCGGCCACGACGCTGACTGTAAAGCTGTCCGAGAACCTGCCCAGAAGCGCAACGGTGGGTTCAGCAGACTGGGGAGTCGCCGAGGGCACGACTGCAGTCACAGTCACGAGCGCGGCCCTCAACTCGGCGCGCGACCGAGTGGACATAGCGTACGCCGATGCGGACGTTGACACTAGCTTTGCGCCGACTGTGACGTATATGGGCACTGGCCTGAGTGACGGGGCCGGCAACCCCCTGGCCACCGGCTCATCGGTGATCGTTCCGGACAGGCTCGTGCCCTCCATAGACACAGTCACGTTCACCTCGCACACAACCGTGCACGTGACGTTCACCGAGGATGTCGTGCTGCCAGCCACGACTGCCGGATGGGGCATCACGCCTGACCTTGGCGTGGCCAGCCTCACGCAGCCAGGCTCGGATCACTTTGTGCGCATGACCCTCAGGGATGATGCGACAGTTGGAGAGACCTATGTGATCCGCGTCGGCCAGGTCACGGACAAGGCCATGGTGCCCAATTCGCTTGCGGCCAACATGATGGTGACGCAAGAGTATGTGGAGGTGATCCCGCCGGCCGCATACACGGCGACGACCCACAGGGCGGCAGATTCGACCTATGTCAGGATCGTGTTCACCAGCATGGTCACGGGCAACATCAACCTCGACGAGTGGTTTGTCGGCACGGCGCGTGACGGAACCGGCGGGACGCAGGCCTCTGCGTTCTCGGTTGTGTGCACGAGCGGCGGCGCCCCGACGGTGGTGTCAACCCCGCCGTTTGACATTACCAGCATCTGCTCTGGCACCGACACCGAGCCGCTCACGTTCTACATCGGGTATGACGCACAGGCCTCTGATGCCACCCCCCACATTGCGTACAGGCCGGTCTCGGGCCAGACAATGCCGGTGCTCTTGGCCTCTGACGGCACGCCCATCGCGGGGCGCACGACGGCAATTGACGGCCTGCCGCCGCTCTTTACGGCCAAGACGGTGTCGCCCAGGTCAATAGAGGTCACGTTTGACGAGGACGTCACGGCAGCCGCAGGCGGGCCGGACGCCTCGCGCTGGTACCACTATGCGACGACGACAACCCCGCCGGCATTGCCCACGGCAACAGAGCTCGCCGCGGCCGTCACGGCGGGCACAAACTTTGGAACCGCGGAGCTTGTCGGGCGCACGCTCACGCTCACGCTGGCCGAGTCGACCGTGATCGCAAGCGGCTGGGGCACAGGCGACACGACCATCACGCCGCCCGCGCTGGGCTATGACGTTCCCGCCTCCATGATGCCGGACATACTTGACGCGTCTACGGCACCCAATGGCCTGGCGGCGAACACGGCAACAAACGACATTGCGGATGACGCGCCGCTCTCGGCGTACCCGCTCACGCTGACCGTCGCAAACGAGGCTAGCGGCTCGTTCACAGACAGGACAGGGCCAAACTCACAGCACGCCAACGTCGGTGACAGGATCACACTCGACGTCACGTTCAGCGAGGACATCGTGACGTCGCCGGCACCGATGATAACGGTGCCGGGCACGCACAGGACAAGCGCGCCGACGGCGATGGGCAACAACGGCGACACCGACGACAGGACGTGGTCACACTCGTTCGTGGTGGACGCCGCCGACGACAACGCTCCATTAGAGTTTGCCATACGCGCAACGGGGGCAAACCCCGCGACTGACGTGGAACTGACCCAATCGCACATCACGTCAGGCGGCAACGCCGTCATAGACACCGTGCCTCCAGAGCTCCTCCACGTGCTTCGCCCACCGGGAAATACGCATCAGCTAACAATATACACCGAGCCTGTGCACGGCACAGCAGCCGAGATACTGTCGGTTGGCCCAGACACAGCGGAATTCTTTGGCCCGAGGCATACCTTTGAGCCCAACATACCTGCCGACGCTCCCGTGCACACGATCAGACAAACGCACCAGCGCGTACTAAATGGCCCCTTCACACTCTCTATAACGGGTCTGTTTGACAGGGCCGATAACCCGCTTGTTCCCGTGTCGAGCATACCGGCGCCCCTAGTCGAGACTGGCGGCACTATTACCGTGCCCGAGCTCTTCACCGTGCCTGCCACAGGCACGTACACAATCAAGGCTCTAGGGGAGAGAGGCGAGCTGGGCGAGAGCACGACGATCGTCCTGAGTGAGCTGCCCAGTGACACGCTAGCCGGAACGATAACGGTGAACGTGGACGGGGCGACTGTCACATTACCCCAGGCGACGGTGGTCGAGGACTTTGGAGATGACGACGCTGACGAGTCCGTCGTCGTCGTGCGACTCCCGCCCCCGGCGCGCGACACCGAGTATGTCGCAGCGACTGGAGCAGACGAGGAGGAGACTGCGGCCAACGAGGCAGTGACCAGGGTCCTGGCCTCCAGGCCGCCGGCGACGCTCGTCGAGTTCGGCAAGAGCGGTGATGCGGCTCCGATGACATTTGACAGGCCTGTGGCGATAAGGCTGCTCGGTGCCGGCGCTGCGGTCCATGCGTTCTGGCTGTCCGGCGCAGACGGCCTCACCGTTCACTCCATACCCGAGTGCGAATCGCGTGACGCCTCAGAGGTGCCCGGAGAGATTGGCTCTGGCGCCATCAGGCTCGAGGAGTGCCGCGTGCGCGACGGCGGGGATCTCGTGATATGGACAAACCACTTTACGCGCTTTGGCGCCACGCAGGCCGGAGTCAGCGGCGGCGGCGGGGACGGCTGTGATGACTGCACGCCGCCGACGCTGGGAGTCGACTCCACGGGGACGAGGCGCGTGAGCCAGGGGTTCTCGTACAACGGCGAGACCGTGGATGCCGAGTACTATTACACGCCAATGCCGCTCATAACCGTCGAGACGGGAGTCGAGAACGTCGCGATCATAAAGGTCTTTGAGGACACGGGCCCGCTCAACGTCAGGCACGTCGGCCTGGCCTTTGGCCTGGGGCGCGGGCAGCACTTTGGCGAGTCGAGCGCCGAGATAAGGGTGAGCCTGCCGTACGGCAACGGCAACGCGACGGCGTCAGTCGGCGGCGCAGTCGACACGATAGACGCAGAAACGCTGCGCGCGAGCTCGGAGATTGGCGCGTGCATGGCAGGCTCTGACGCCGAGTGCCGCATAGTCACGATACACCACACGTTCCGCGAGCCCCTGGACTTTGACGTCGTCTCGACAGTCGTCTGGGACGAGAGGCGCAACTCGTGGCAGAACTTTTTCAACCACGGCGTCCACGTGACCGGCGAGTCGCTAAACCCGAGCCACGGCATCGAGGTCAACGACGGGACGCTCGTGCTTTACCCGCTCATCGCCAGCAATGTCGATGCCGACGGCGACGGAACGTACGACTATGACACGCGCCACGTGACGTACATGCTAGACGACGAGTACCGCGTCTATCGCATCACCCCGGCCGGCACGTACGAGCCACTGCGCAACCTCGCCTCGCTATACCACGAGATCGACGAGTCAATGTATGACGAGGAACGCGCGACGCAGCATGGCTGGGCGCGCGGCACCGACAGCTTTGCGGAGCTCATCGCATACGAGCGCGCGATCGCCAGGGAGCACCTGCATGCCATGGGAGTTGTGCCGACCGCGCCGGCTGCCGCGCCTGCCCATGTCGTCTCCTCGGAGCCCGAGGATCAGCAGGTGTATCTCGATCGCCTCCGCGCAAAGATCGCCCACGAGATAAACCTCGCCGAGCTAGAGCTCCTAGAGATGTATCCGGCGCCGCCCCCAGAATAGCTGCGCGGCATGCGCGTGTGAGATGGCGCATCATCGCACATCAGAGCCTGCTGATCTCGCGACTGGTGGTTCTGCCTAGCACGGCGCAACGATCGAGTTTATTCTGTCTGCGTTATTTGCCATAGTCGCGTTTGCCGTTTGGCGCTCAAAGACGCCGCTTGAGCGCATCGATGATGCGCAGCGCCGGAGGCCCACAAACGTGTGCTTCGGCAGCCTGCCGGACTCGCTAGCCTTCAGTGAGTCCCCTGATCTGCGCCCTGCCGGCAATCTTGCTCCCGTGTCCACTTTATGCGCAAGGCAAGAGCCCGCGCTCGACGAATGGATATATTTGGCATGGGGTCTGACGCATGCCATGACGGCCGTCATTGCGGGGCTCGAGTCGGTGCGCACCGGCGCCGAGATTGACGGGGCGCTGCGCGCCATGATGCGCGTTGGCATGGACACTGCGGGCTCCATGGGGCTAAAGACGTTCGTCGCCGACCTCGAGTACGGTCACGCCCCGGCAAGCCGCTTGCCGGACATACGGTGGGCCGAGACGCCGACCGGAGTGGCCGGCGTCTCCACGCTGGTTCCCCGCGACGTCGGGGAGCTGCCGCCAGGGAGCCGCGCCTGCCAAAAGCTCGTGCCGGACTGCAAGCTGTACCTGGATCGGCGCATGGGGAGGTTTTGCCTTGTGCACACGCTGGCCACTGACAGGATAGCCAACAGGGCGATGGCGCTCCTCGTCCACACGACGCAGGTCAACCGTGCCTGGATAGGGCCGCGCGCGCTCAGTGCGTGCGTCAACGGGTGGCGCGGCGACGCGAACGGCCTCAACGGAACGGCGCGGGCGGGCCGCCAGGCCACGCGCATGGTGGGCGGCCGCACGGTCCTGGGAACAGTGCGCGCGAGGGGAGCAGGGGCCAACGGCTCCGGCCACGTGGAGATCGACGCCGACTGCGATGGGTGGATCGCCGCAAGGGACGGGACGTGCGTGGAGGCACACCTGCGCCTCGCCGGCATGATCAGGGAGAGGTACGCAAGGATGGCCACCAGGGTCGAGGAGTGCAGCACGGGCTGCCGCATGGGCCCGGACCTCGTCGACGTCGGTGGCGGGGTCACGATTCTGCTCTCAAAAAGGATCGAGGACGTGCAGCGGTTTGTGGACATTGTGTATGGGAATCCCAGGTTTCCTCGCATGCTAGAGAGGCACCTCAGGCAGGGAGACACGTGCCACTATGTTCCGATCTTTGACGGGGGCAGCGGAACGTACCTGAGCACCGCAATCTCGACCAGACACGAAGACTCCCCCGCGATCCTCGTCACGCTCAGAAAACACCATCCCGGCAGCGCCGCACTCTGGCTGCTCTCGAGGATACAGATGCACTATGACGCAGGCGCCACCTGCATAGACTTGACCACAGGGCATTGCCCATGAACGATCCCGCAAGTGGGCTGTTTAATGCGAAAAGCCGTGGCGCTGCCCATTCAGGCCCTCCATACACCCCTATACTCACGAGCTAAAGTTCGTGTGACCTTCCACGACCTTCCTGTTCAGGTATGCGTAGATGTTCAGGTTGAACCGCTTGGTCCTGAGGTACTCGCCGACCGCGATCCTCAGCTCGTCCAGGGTTCGTGGTTGCCCCGGGACCCTGACGTCCCTCTTGAGTATGCGCCACGTCCCCTCGATGGCGCTTAGCTGCGGGGATCCCACCGGCAGCTCGATGAGCTTGATCTCGCCGTTGGCGCGCAGCAGGTCCTTGACCGCCCCCGCGCGGTGCTGGGGAGCCCTGTCGACGATGACGGCGATCTTGCCGAACTTCCCGTGCAGCTCCGCAAGGTACTGCGCGAACGTGTCCGCGTTGAACTTGTCGCGCGTCCGGAACGCCTGCCGCCCGTCCTCGGCGATCGCCCCGTACACGACGATCCGCTCGTGGCTCCCGGTGTACGGCTCGTAGACGGGCACCGTGCGCGGCGTCCAGTGCGTCGCCATGCCCCCGGCGTCGTTCACGATGATCGACTCGTCCTGCACCAGCATCGTGTATCCCGCGCGCGCCAGGCGTGGCGCCGCCCCCGCAAGGCGCCGCTGCCAGCTGCGGACGGCGGACGCGCTCGCCCTGTTGACGTGGGCCTTTCGCGGCCTCTTGCGCGAGAGGCCGAACTCGCGCATGAGCCTCCTCACGCTGGCTATGTGGAACAGTGTCCCCGCCGCCCCGGCGATCCTGTCGCGGACCGCGGCCGGGGTCGTGGGGGATCCCGACGCGTCGGCGAGGATCCCGTCGAGCGCCGTTCGCGGCACGGCCAGCGGCCTCCCGGAGCGCGGGAGGTCGCGGAGGGCGGGAAGCCCGCCCTCCCGGTACCGCGCAACCCACTTGCCGACCCACCCCGGGCACCGCATCAGCGTGTCCGCCGTGTCCTCGTGCGTCATGCCCATGTTGACCACGCAGTGCACGGCGAGCATCCTGTCCCTCACGTGCCCGCTCTTCTCGCTGTGGTGCGCGTCCCTCAGCTCCTCCCGCTTCCGGTCGTCCATGCCCTGGCGCGGGAGGGGGCGATCAATATAGCTGCGGGGTCGGGGAAACTTGATCATCTATACGAACTTTAGCTCGTGAGTATAGTTCCCTGCCCTGACCCGCCGACCTTCCATGGGCTCGCATGATCTGCACCCTACAGGCGTTCCCGCCCACCCCGCCACTTTTTGCGCAAGGCAAGAGCCCGCGCTTGGCAAATGGATATATTTGGCATGGGGTCTGACGCATGCCATGACGGCCGTCATTGCGGGACTAGAGTCGGTGCGCACCGGCGCCGAGATTGACGGGGCGCTGCGCGCCATGATGCGCGTTGGCATGGACACTGCGGGATCCATGGGGCTAAAGACGTTCGTCGCCGACCTCGAGTATGGCCACGCCCCGGCAAGCCGCTTGCCGGACATACGGTGGGTCGAGACGCCGACCGGGGTGTCCGGCGTCTCCACGCTCGTGCCCCGAGACGTCGGGGAGCTGCCGTCGGGGGGCCGCGCCTGCCAAAAGCTCGTGCCGGACTGCAAGCTGTACATGGATCGGCGCATGGGGAGGTTTTGCCTTGTGCACACGCTGGCCACTGACAGGATAGCCAGCAGGGCGATGGCGCTCCTCGTCCACACGACGCAGGTCAACCGCGCCTGGATAGGGCCGCGCGCGCTAAACGAGTGCGTCAACGAGTGGCGCAGCGACGCGAACGGCCTCAACGGCACGTCGCGGGCGGGCCACCAGGCCACGCGCATGGTGGGCGGCCGCACGGTCCTGGGAACAGTGCGCGCGAGGGGAGCAGGGGCCGGCGGCTCCGGCCACGTGGAGATCGACGCCGACTGCGACGGGTGGATCGCCGCAAGGGACGGGACGTGCGTGGAGGCGCACCTGTGCCTCGCCGGCATGATCAGGGAGAGGTACGCAAGGATGGCCACCAGGGTCGAGGAGTGCAGCACGGGATTCCTCATGGGCCCTGACCTCACCGACATTGGTGGCGGGGTCAAGATCCGGCTCTCAAAAAGGATCGAGGACGTGCAGCGGTTTGTGGACATTGTGTATGGGAATCCCAGGTTTCCGCGCATGCTAGAGAGGCACCTCAAGAAGGGAGACACGTACTATGCTGTTCCGACCTTTGACGGGGGCAGCGGAATATGCATGAAGACTGCAATCTCGACCAGACACGAGGACTCCCCCGCGATACTCGTCACGCTCAGAAAACACCATCCCGGCAGCGCCGCACTCTGGCTGCTCTCGAGGATACAGATGCACTATGACGCAGGCGCCACCTGCATAGACTTGACCACAGGAGGGTGCAGTGGATAGACACGCGCTGGTCTTGAACATGATTCTGGGTTTGTGCGCCATGGATGGCCGTGGGGACTGGCCCAGGACGCTCTTCGATCTGGGCTATGTCGTGCGGGTCGTGGAGGGGATCATAGAGCGCCAGGGCAGGAACGTCAAGCCGGACATTGTGATTGTGTCTAACTCCGGCCACGCCCTGCTCATCGAATGCAAGGCCGGCCCCAACATCGACCTCGGGCAGGATGCCGCCTATGCCGACCTGGATCTCTCAAAGATCCAAGAACTCGTCGGCCCCGCATGCAAGGTGACCAGCCACACGGTAGTGTACGCCATAAACGCCGAGCACGAGCCCAGGGTGCGGCAGCATACGGGGCTCCCGCTCATCGTGTTCGGGGCCGACTCTGTCCATGGCGTGGGCGACTTTGGGGCAGACAAGGTGACCTCTGCCCTGCATGCCGGCGTGTCACTCGAGGGGTTCGATGACCCCCACTGGCGATACCCATTCTCCGAAAACACCGCAAACGAGGATGTTGACGATCTGGTTTTCAATGCCATATCCGAGTATCTTGACGACCATCGAGACACGACGTTGGCACACATACTCACCCGCCCGTTTTCCAGGGAGCTGCTGAGGCTCACGCACGACGTGCATGATGCCATCGCGCCAAAGCACAGGCGTGAGCTGACCGCCAAGATCAGGCGAAGCATTGCGAGGCATGAGCGCAGCGGCGCGCTGCAGAGCCTTGTTGGCTCCCGTGGACGTGGTGCCGCACAGTGAGGTGGGGCATGGCAGCCATGCCTGTGCGCAGTCGCGCCTCTGCCCCGTGCGCGCAGGCGCAGCCCTTGCCCATGAATGATCCCGCAAGTGGGCTGTTTTATGCAAAAAGCCGTGGCGCTGCCCGATCGAGTCCACCTCTGCCCATTCGGGGCACTAGACAGGAACCCGCAGGCATTCAGTGATCCACCTGTTCTGCGCCCTGCAGGCCATCTTGGCCGCTCCTGCTTTTTGCACAAGGCACCCCCCGGCATGCCCCAATGGATTAAAAGGAGCCGCACAGGCGCACGCCACCGTGTCCTCTCAGGTGGCCTCCCTGGCCAAGAGCTTTCCGGCCGCCTATGAGCCGCGTGCCGTGCAGTCTGAGATTATGGGCCGCATAGATGACGCGCTCTCCTCGGGGTTTAGGCACATCATACTCTGCGCGCCGACCGGAATTGGCAAGAGCCACATCGCCATGGCGTTTGCGCGAGCGACGGGCTCGTCGCACACGCTCACGGCGCAAAAGGTCCTGCAGGACCAGTACACGGGGGACTTTGCGTGGGTGCGGCCGCTAAAGGGCAAGTCCAACTTTCCGTGCCTCGTCCTCTGCGAGCAGGCAGGCACAGGCACTGATGCGGCTAGCGGTGATGACGCGCTGTCGTGCTCGCGAGCAAACTGCTCGTGGAAGGAGGTCGCCGCCGGAGGGCGCAAGAGGACAGTCTATTGCGAGCACAAGCCAATGCCCACACAGTATGCAGTCGACGGCCGCGGGACAGAGGCCGAGTCGATAAAGGCGCTCACCGAGGGCCAAAAGTGCCACTATTATGACCAAAAATACATCGCGCTCAACGCGTCTCACACGGTGTTCAACTATGCGGCGTACTTTTTGACGCGCAAGTACCCGCCATCAGGAGCCGCAGACATGCTAAAGCGCCGGTCAATCATTGCTGACGAGGCCCATGAGATAGAGGACCAGCTCATAGACATGATAGGCATGGACATATACCGCTCGCACCTATCTGACGTGAACCTGCGCATGTCAGACTATGCCACTGACGACGTTGACGGCGTGAAAAAGATGGTCGAGCACGTCGCTGACGTGTACCACGAGGCAGTCGCCGAGATGGAAGAGTCCGGCAAGGGGGATGCGGCTGGCGACCGGCAGGACTCTGCTGTCGCAAGGTACCGCCGAAGGCGAGACGACCTGGACGCCATACGCCACGAGCTTGACAGCGCGCCAGAGAACATGATAGTGCAGCCAACAGAGAGCGGGGGAATCTCGATAAAGCCCCTGGAGGTCGGCGCACATGCGCGCAGGTTCTTTGACATGGACCGCCAGCTCTACATGAGCGCGACTGTCCACAGGGAGATATTCTGCAAGACGATGGGCCTTGAGGACAAGGACTGCGCGTTCATAGAGATCGAGCGCTCGCCGTTTCCGGCGAAGAGCCGCGAGGTTCGCTTTATGGACGTGCGCAGGCTGAACGCGAGATCCACCGAAGAGGACTATGTCGCAGTCTATTCGACCGTTGCGGGCATACTCCGAAACCACGCCGGAGAAAAGGGCCTCATACTGACATCGCGCAAGGACCACTGTGACGCCATTGCCGCACACGTCCGCTCCGAGCTGGGCGCCGCCGAGGCCGCACGCCTCCGCATACTCCACAACGACTCCGGACAGGAGCGAGAGCAGACACTAGCCGAGCACGGCCAAGACGGCGATCCCAGCGTCCTGGTCTCACCATCACTCTGGTATGGCGTCGACCTCAAGGACGATCTCTCGAGGTTTCAGATCATCATAAAGACGCCATACCTGTCGCTTGGCGACAGGCGGACCATGGCAAAGATGAAGAGGGATGACGTCTGGTACAGGTACGCCGCGCTCACAAAGCTGCTGCAGGGCATGGGCCGCTCGGTCCGCAGCGCCGATGACCATGCAGTCACGTACATTCTTGATGCCGGCGCGCGCGACCTGGTCCAGAGGATGCGCAGGTATGTGCCCTCCTCGTACATGGACGTACTCGGCGGCGTTCTGGGCTAGGAGCCCTCACTCCCTGTCGACAAACTCGCCGGGCTTTGGCGGGTCGGGGGCAAGGCCCTTTCGCTTGCGAATGTCAGATACGACCTGGGCCTGAACCGACTTTGGGGCCTCTGACCACGCCTTGAAGTGAGTGTTCCACATTGCCCTGCCGGCAGTCTGGCCCCTCATGGCCTCTGAGAGGTCAAAGGTCTCGGATGCCGGAAGCTCGCCAGTCACGATGCTAATCACGCCCTTTTGCTGCGTGTCCAGGACCTTTCCGCGCCTGCCAGATATGACCGTGGCGACGTTGCCTATCATGTCCTGCGGAACGCGAACCTCGATTGCGAGGACTGGCTCGAGGAGCGTTGGGCTGGCCATCAGTGCGGCACCCATGCACGCGCGGCGCGATGCCGGCCCAAGCTGAGCGAGGCCGCGGTGCGCGGGGTCCTCGTGGGGCACAAAGTGCGTAAAGACAAACTTGCAGTTGCGGACCTGCTCGCGCGCAACCGGCCCCTCCTTCATCACGTCATCAAAGCCCGAGAGTATCGAGTCAGTCGACTCTTGGATGAACTGGACGCCCTTTGTAGCGTTTATCATGACGTTTCCGCGCGGGTCAAAGCGCATGACGCTCTTTGCGACGTCTGGCTCCCAGCCGAGCTCGCGCAGCATCCTTGCGACCTCTTTCTTGTCCTTCATCTCCGAGAGCGTCCCGTCACGGATGCGGTCGGCAACGGCGTCCTCGAGGGGCTCGACTCTCATGAATATCTTGTTGTGCCTGTTGGGCGACTTTGACATTATGGCATCGCATGCGCCCCTCACCGTCTCCCTATAGTTGATGAGCGGCGGAGAGGTGACGATGTCGACCTTGTTCTCGGCTATCAGCGTCGTTGCGATGTCTAGGTGCAAAACGCCCATTCCGGCGATTATCGTCTCGCCGCTCTCCTCGTTTATCTTTACCACGAGGTTTGGGTCCTCGATCGTCAGGCGCTTTAGCACGTCGACTAGGCGCGGGAGGTCCTTTGGGTGCTTTGGCTCTATGGCGATCTGCACGACGGGCTCAGAAACATACTTTATGCCCTCAAAGACGTTTATGCCCTTTATGCTCGAGAGAGTCTGGCCTGCCCTGACCTCGGTGAGGCCCAGGAGTGCCGGTATGTTGCCCGCGCCGAGGCTGCCGACCTGCTCGCGCTGGTTTCCCATGAAAAAGTTGACGGACTGGACGCGGCCCTCGCGCTTTGAGTCTATAATGTTCACGGTGTCGCCGTCCTTTATCGTCCCAGAAAAGAGGCGCCCGATGGCAACGGGTCCTGCTGCGGGATCCAGGGCCATGTTGACTATCATCATCACCGTGGGTCCGGACTCGTCACAGTTGACGATTGCGCGGCCGATTTCAGAGTCAAGGTCGCCCTTCCATATCTTTGGCACGCGGTACGCCTGGGCCACATGCGGGGGAGGGTGGTGCTTTACGACCATGCCGAGGATCGCATCGGCTATCGGGACGCGCTCGGCGAGGGCCTCGACGCTGCCGCTGCTGTCATATGCGGCATAGATGTCCTTGAACGAGGCGCCCTTTTCCTTCATAATGTCAATGTTGAACCCCCAGCGGTCCTTTGCCGAGCCAAACGAGACGCTCCCGTCCTGTATGGAGACCTTCCACTTTTCGCGGTACTCGGGCTCGGCATACGTGTCGATTAACGAGTTAAAGTTTTTCACGACGTTGGCAAGGGTCTCTTGCATCTTTTCGGGCGTGAGGCGTAGCTCCTTTATGAGGCGGTCGATCTTGTTGATGTAGAGAACCGGACGCACGCGCTCCTCGAGAGCCATTCGCGTTACCGTCTCTGTCTGCGTCATTATTCCCTCTACTGCGTCGCAGACGACGACAGCCCCGTCAATTGCGCGCAGGCTGCGTATGACCCTCCCGCTAAAGTCGACGTGGCCGGGCGTGTCTATCATGTTTATGACATACTCTGTGCCGTCCTTTGAGTATGCGAGCGTGACGTTTGCCTGCACTATGGTGATTCCCCTGTCCTGCTCCTGCTTCATCGAGTCAAGCGCAAGGGCCTTGCCGGCCGCAGAGGGCGCTATTATCCCCGAGTGCGCAAGGAGGCTGTCACTCATCGTCGTCTTGCCGTGGTCGACGTGCGCAATGACTCCAAAGTTGCGTATGCGCTCCTTGTCGCTGATCGTCTTTAGGACCTGCTCTGTTGACTTGTACTTCAACCGTCCAAAAGGCCCAAATGCTTGATAATAAACGTATATGGGCACTGCCCGCACTTTCTGGTCCAACAACAGACGGCGCGCGGTTCCTTGCCCTGCTCGGGCTAGATTCCGGAGGCCGGTGTGGCGACAGATGAGGGAGCATGTTCCTGCCCTTTTGGGACGATCGACTCGGCGTCCACCCCGTCGTGCCCGTTCATTCCGGTCATGTGCGCCCCGGCAACCACATCTGGCGCCCCCTTTCCAAAGAGTGTCCCAACGAGTCGCGCCACGGGCCTTGCCGAGGGTGGGAGTCGCAGCAGACTTTGATCGAATGGCGTTGGATGACATTATCGCCCTAGGCGACAAGAGGCATTTGCCAAGATGGCCGGAACCGGCTTAGGAATTATATATTATGGCAAGGCACACCATCCCATGAACGCGGCGAGCGCCAAGCTTGAGGAGCCCGATCACGAGGCTGTGCTTAGAGAGGAGGAACGCAGCAGTGCGGAGATCGCGGCGGAGATATGCAGGGGAGGAATGACGTCATGGACCCCGGAGATGTGGTCAGAAATGGCCGAGCGCGACTGCGAGCTCACGGACCACATGGTCGAGATACTCGAGGAGGCCGGAGGCAGGCTCAAGCGGCTCGAGCTGGACAGGCGCATGATAGAGCGTTGGGGCATCTGCTATGATGAGGCGATGGTCCAGGCGCAACTGTCGGGAATGGTGTCAGACTATGACTATGACGACACAGTGTTCCTCACGGACGATCCCGACTTGCCGACAGAGACTCAGGGATACCTGGTGTTGAGAGATTGCAAGGTTCTGGGCATCAGAAAGTCTGTAAACCATCATTCATTGTTCACGCCGCTAGCAGAGCCCGGAACATTCACGCTAGAAGAATTCATGAAGCTCAGCGAGCGATCAAAGCGGGTGAACAGAAAAACGCCCGAGGTTAGCGCGTGCATAAAGAGGTACGCAGATGGGAGTGCGACGATAGGCGAGGTCGTGGAGTGCCTCGAGAGGGCAGTCGACCGGCAGGTCGAGGAGGAGCTAAACCCCGAGCTTGCCGCGGCGCGCACGTGATGCGCATGCAGGACCACACATATGCCGGCGATGCGCGCCGTGGCGCGGGGGCACCAGCCAGCAAGCTCGAGGAGCCAGACGGCAAGGAGGCCGCGCCCGACGAGGAGTACAATTACGAGCTCGATCACATGACGCCAGAGGCTCTGTCAGACGAGGCCGAGCGCGACTGCGAGCTCACGGACCACATGGTCGAGATACTCGAGGAGGCCGGAGGCAGGCTCAAGCGGCTCGAGCTGGACAGGCGCATGATAGAGCGCTGGGGCATCTGCTATGAGGAGGCGATGGTCCCGGCGCAACTGTCGGGGATGGTGTCAGACTATGACTATGACGACACCGTGTTCCTCAGGGATGATCCCGACAAGCCGACAGAGGATCGAGGCTATCTGACATTGGAAGATCTCAAAGTTCTGGGAATCAGAAAGTACATAGGCAGCGATTCGCTGTTCACGCCGCTGGCAGAGCCGGGAGTCTTTACGCTATGGACATTTCTGAAGCTCAGCAGGAAATCAAAGAGGGTGAACAGAAAGACGCCCGAGGTTAGCGCGTGCATAAAGAGGTACGCAGACGGCAGCGCGACGATAGAAGAGGTCGTGGAGTGCCTCGAGAGGGCAGTGGACCGGCAGGTCGAGGAGGAGCTAAACCCCGAGCTCGCACCGGCAGGCGCCTCTCCTGCCCCCGCAGCTCCCGCCTAGGCGATTCTGCGTGGCGCATACTCTGCCACATGTATGACAGGGTCGGCTAGCCGGCAGAATTGCCTTTGGGATCGCACGCACTCGCTGTTCAGCTCTGCTCTGCCCATAAAACGCCAAAGCCTGCCTGCCGCGCAGTCCACAATCGGCCAGTTTGCGTTTCGGCCGACTCTGATTCATTCCTGCACCCATACAGGCCACACGGCTGACTGCCGGGGATCGCCCTTGATTTTTATACCGACATTGGGCCGCCTCCACCATTGGAGATAACCGTGGGGCACACTCCTGATGCCGATGACGCGTTCATGTTTTATGGCATGCTCACCGGCAAGGTCAGCACGCATGGGCTCGACATAAGGCACACAGTCGAGGACATTGAGACGCTAAACAGGTCTGGTGTCGACGAGGGCAAGCTCGACGTCACTGCAGTCTCTGTTCACGCGTGCGCGCACATGCCCGAGCACACGATACTGCGCAGTGGCGGAAGCTTTGGCCTGGGCTATGGGCCTATCGTCGTGGCGCGCAAGGGCATCACCCTAGAGGAGATCAAAAAGACCACCATTGCCGTGCCGGGACGACTGACATCGGCGTTTCTCCTCCTGCGGCTGATGATCGGCGAGTATGACTACAAGGAGATGAAATTTAGCGACATACCCGAGGCTGTCAGCTCTGGTGCCGCAGACGCGGGCCTTGTGATACACGAGACGCAGCTGACATATGCCGAGGAGGGGACGCAAAAGGTCGCAGACGTCGGCGAGTGGTGGGACGGCCAGACCGGCGGCCTGCCCGTGCCCCTGGGCGTCAACGTGGCGCGCAACGCGCTAGGCGAGGAGGCCATATCGAGATTTGACGCGTGCCTGCGCGACTCGATAGAGTATGGCATTGCGCACTTTGATGACGCGATGGACTATGCGATGAGATACTCTAGGTCAAAGCCGCGCGACATGCTAGAGCGCTTTGTCAAAATGTACGTCAATCCCACAACAGTGGAGATGGGCGAGGCCGGCGAGGAGTCCATACGGCGTGTGCTCGAGATGGGCCGTAAGGGCGGGTGGGTTCCCGCACACGAGCCGCAGATAGCGCGCCGCGCGGGGCTTTGTCCGTGAATGATCCCGCAAAAGTGAGGCCTTGTACAGATCGTAGACTCACTCATTCGAGTCCACCTCCATCCACCTCTGGTTCTCCGCCCGGACCCGCCAGTCGGCCCTGCGCCTCCCGAAGGCCAGCAGGGGCGTCTAGCCGTCCTTGATGTCCAGGGCGAAGTGGAGGCATCTCTCGTTGTAGTGCGCAATGAACTCGGGAACTCAGCCAAAGTGGCCAATCTGGGCCTCGAGCGTCTGGAAGAGCCTCTCGACCTGGCCGTTGGTCTGGGGGTGGCGGACGCGCGCCATGAGGTGCGCTATGTCGCGGTCCAGCAGCTCCCGCTCGAAGAGCGTCGGCGTTCAGCTGCGGGTCGGGGCGCCGCACCTGGTCGCAGTGAACTGCGTGCCGTGGTCCGAGAGGGCCTGCGCCGGTGCGTCAGACCTCCTGATCGGCATGGCTCGTCGGCGGCCCTCCATGGGCTCCCGGATCAGCGCCCGGCGGGCATTCCTGCCCAGTCTACTACTTTTTGTACAATACAAAGCCGATCGGCAGGAAAAACCCATATATTCCAGACACCCGCACG
Source organism: Cenarchaeum sp. (assembly GCA_963693095.2). Lineage (GTDB taxonomy): Archaea > Thermoproteota > Nitrososphaeria > Nitrososphaerales > Nitrosopumilaceae > JAHRAL01. Next base: position 744,749 of record OY843768.1, on the reverse strand, counting down.
AGCCTACATGAGCACACATTACGGGGACGCACCGGTGCAAGAAAAGATCTGCCACGGGGGAAATTGTCCATGACGGACAGCCATGAGGTGGTCCTTGCCCGTGTTGTAGAAAGCACCTGGCGCCTAAAATCTCTAATTGACCAGCTATACTACTGGTATATGAACCAGGGATTGCACACGGGAAGTCAGGGCGTAACGGGCATGCTGTGCTTTCCCCCTTCGGCCGAAGAGGTGCTCAGGTATGTGCGATATTTTGTCATAGAGCTTCAGAACTTTGCTGGACTGTTTGGGCGCAACTTTGGCACCATAATATCAGCTCAAGAACACCCAGACCCACAAAAGCTCTGCACAATTCTTGAAGGACAGCGGGACACTATCAGGTTTGTTAGGGAGCTGGGTAGCGATCTGGGGACGGGCTCGGCAATTATGTTGACCAAAGTGGGCTCAAGGATGGATTCAAAAAAGCTTGAGGACATCTTGATCTATGCTCGCCTAGTGGTAAAGTTTCAGGACGACATAATAGAAAGGCGCAAAAATAAGAGCAATGCCGGGATCAGTATAGGGCAGTGGAGTGAAATTCTGGCTCAATTAAATCCCAGAACGGCAAGTGATGCGTACAGGCTGTCAGCAGAGTATAACAAGATATCAGTTTCGCTAGACGTAAAAGCACACAACGGTACATACGGCAATATGTACAGTATATGTAATGGAATGGATATGCTGCTAGATATATTGAAACACAGCATAAAAGAATTCCAGGATGACCCAATAAACAAGGTCACAACTTTGACCATAGCAGCGTATACGATACGATACATGATCATTGATCTGCGCAACTTTGCCGAATTGTGCGACAAGCTAGGGTTGAAAACAAGTCAGGGATTTTCTTCAAGATATGAAATGTACCTGGATCTACAAAACCGATGGTTCGCGCACGAAGACGTAGGGGCGTGTCCAAGCATAAGGCAGTTGCTTTGTGACAATCCCACGCTTGTCACGCACGTATATGATGACATAGATGAGGCAAAGGCGATCATGAACAGCATGCAGGGAAAGTTTGCGCACAGTGACATCGTGCCCGACAACCCCATCGATAGCCCCAATTTTGCAGATATTGATAAAAGGCTCGCGTTAGCACAAAACAAAGTTACTAAATACACTCTTAGCGACCACGGAAACAGCAACCACGAAAAAGCCAGCAACACACTAAGAGGGATTTTTGGGGAAAGCAAAGTGTAAGACGGGCGAGTATTACTGACGTGATGCAAAAGCAGATTTGATAGCCGTCAGAAACAATGTCAACGTGGTGCTATTTACACGTCAGAAATTAGCTGATGCTCATAAATATTCGAGCAGGCACGGTCATGGTTCGCAAGCCCATCTGCGTCGCGGTCAGGCAGCGGGATGTTCCCGGGCTATTCGTGTTACGTGAGCATACCGGCATCGAGCACTCGAACAGCGTCGGCGAGGGGACGCCGCAAAGCGTGAAAAGACACGTCTTCAGAAAAGCGCCAATCTCGCCCAATGCTGCTTTTCGTACGATGTGACGGGTGTTTTGGCGTCTTCTGGTAAAGCGACTAAGTACCCGTGCGCCCAAAGTCAGATATGAATACGCACAATACGAAGCGGAAACAGCAGGGGCGGTGGTCTGTCTATGTGGGTATCTCTAGTCGTTCCACATTGAAACCCTTGACGAGGCGCCACTCTTGAGCCCTTGGATCGGATGACTCGAAAATCATCTCGGCGTGCTCGATCATGCCCATTCTCTCGGCCTCGGCGATAATGCCCCATGCCTCCTTTTCTGATAGCAACCCTATGAGCCGCGTCATTAGTTCCCCACCAGACACAGAGCCATAGAATTGAAGGCCGTAGGCGATGAGTCTCAGGGCTTCGCGCCGCGCTGTGTTCATTGAACGCTTCTGCAGTGTTACGCCTATTAAGTCTAATGCTTCACACAGGCGCAGCCAAAGACATAGACACACGCGGACTGCACGTGTCTAGGGCAAAGAACTAGGCAAGCAGCTTACCGTGTTCCATCATATGGCCATAGCTGCCCCCAGACACGCCCTGCAGTCTCATTGTTACCGTCTGAATCACTGACGCGCACAAACGTTGATCAGCTGTGATATTCAATACACACACGTCCAAGAGGAGAGTACGTTTTAATCAGATTGCCTGTGAATGACTTTGGGGTGGATGGCTGGTGGTAAAAAATGATCTTGAGTGTGTCATTTTCAATCGTTGTTCCGTTTTTTATGCGCACCTCATCTTCTAGAAAAGAAACGCTCTTGTGTCCAGAAAGAATTTCTGGATTGGCGATCGCAAAAACTGACGTATGTGTGATCGGTAACGCGTGTTTCCTATACCAGTCAGTTACCCTGATGTGGTATGACGTGGTACGATGTACGAACCATGGAGATTTGGTGATTGATGTTGACACGAAATTGCGTTTGTTCGAGTGAAACTGGCGGGTGTTCAGCATACTGTCAAGTTCTTCGACACCATTTATGAAGCGTGAGAGCTCAGTTGTGCCAGTCCACAAGTACCGAAGTGAGGCATTGTATGCGACTGCAACTTCCTCAAAGTCACGGACGACTTTGCCGAGTTTGTGTGTCTGGAATATTTCGTTTAGCCCATTATTGTGCTCGTCTATCTCGGACGATGGAACCTCGAGGAGGCCAAGGGTCTCAATCTGCGTGCTTGTTAATTGCTTTTTGCCAGGGTCAGACACAGCATCAGCAAATTTTGTTTGAGCATTATTGGATAGCTGTCGAAACTCTGGGATGCGCCTTTGTGAGTCTAGACCATGCCTAATAACCATCCCCAGGATCACATCGGGACGGAGTAGGGCACACGTGCACGGTGATGCCCTGATTGCGGCTTCGATGTGAGGAGACAGGGAGGCGATCAGGCCGGGATCATGTGAATTCGATGAGCTCAACGGCGGTGCCAAAAAGTGCCAATATAAAATACCTACGGACTGACCGCAAAAGTTTGTCGTTTCGCACCATGGTTATTGGTCGGGGTCGAGCTGATTGGTGCGTCCCACAACCGCCACTAGGGGATCACATGCATACGGCTTGTGCGCACGATATGGGCGGCAAACTCGTCATCCGGATCGTCCAGCTCAGGAGCGCACAGGGCAAACGTCGTGACCCGGAGCCATGGCCTTCTCTTTCACCACCAGCGCCACAAACGCCTCAAAGGCACACGGAATCCCCTCAGACGGGTCACGGCAGGTAGGGGCTGTCGGGATGCGCAGAGGCGGCGTGCCCGAAATCAGGCTATGAAATAGGGGTCTCGCACGGCTTTGTCCATGAATGATCCCACAAAAGTGCAGCAAAGCTTTTAGATCAAGAGCAGGCCGACTCAATAGCCCATAGATCGGCGCGCCGGCCTCTCCACATTTATTGCAAGGAACAGAAAGCGCGAGCCCGGGGGAGGTATTTCCCACCCTCGTGCATCTGTACATGGGGGAGATCCGTAGGGGGCCAGATCGGTGGGAAACCAGTTCGTCGAGGCAGCACGGCCTTGATCCAGTGGCGGGATCCGGCACCGGGATGCAGGGGAGCCGAAATTTCACGCCATGCCGTTGCCCGGATCTGCCATCCGCGCCCATTCGTGGACAGGGCCGCCGCGCGGCAAAAGCCTAAATTCGTCTGCCAACCCGCGCGCGTATGTGATCAGGATAAACATGGGCATGATGGGCGCAGGCGCGGCCATGCTCGTGCTTGGAACCGTCTTTGTCGCATATCTCGGAGCCGAGGCGCCAGCAGGCAGGCAGGGCATGACTGATGCAGAGATCGCCGAGCTACTCCTCGACGAGCGCGAGAACGGCAACATGGTCATACTTGCCAGCATGCTAATCGGTGTCGGTTTTTTGCTCATGCTTGTCAGCTTTGGGACCGCACGCGGCGAGGGTGGCATGAAAACGCGCGAGATAAAAAAGCCGGCAGCCTGACTCAGCACTGCGCGCTGCGCCGGGGGATACGGCGCGCAAGGAGGAGCGGCGTGACCAAAAGCACCGGTATGGACACCGCAATGAGCCCTGTCTGAACCTGCGATAGCGCCACTGCCAGCGTGATGCCGCTTGCAGTCCCGAGAACCGCCGATGCCACAGATCCTGCGCAGGTAGGACACGCGACAAACAGGCCAGTTATTGCGCCAACGCCAGAGATGCTGCGTCGCGCGCGAGATGCCGACAGCGCCACTGAGGCAATCGACATGTTTAGCGCGACGAGATATGAGACTGTGACCTGCAGGACCATGTTCACCGGTATGACCTGCAGTCCGACATTGTCCGTCAGGTATATGATGGCCTTTGGCATGTATCCGGGCACGTCACAGCATGGTGCGACCTCGATGGAGGGAATCTGCGCCCCATAGTGGTACGAGAATGACACGTCAGGCTGATGCACGAGCGTGCCTGACGTCAGTGAAAAAAACGTTCCATAGGCGACGAGCGTCACCACAAAGACCATCCGCGGGCGCCGTGCCCACGTCGCAAGCGCAATCCTCGCCAGCGTCCCGTCGGCGCCATCGCGCGCCATTGCGCGGTGAAACGTGTACATTCCCAACGCAACACACGCCAGGGAGGCGAGGAGGAGCGCGTAAAACGCGTGCGCCATCCTCTGCAGCGGCTCCAGGGCATCAGGCGCAATCATCGAGGCGTCTGTCGCGTATCGCGCATAGAGCAAAAAGAGAATCGCAATGGATGCCAGCCCAACTGCTATAACGCGAACGCCAGGCCTCAAGAGGCCAGCCTCGGCACAAATATGTACACGATCGCAATTACCTCGAGGCGGCCAAATATCATCATAAAGCTCAAGACCACCTTTGTCGCGGGATCCGTGTCCACGTTGACTATGCCGCTAGACAGGCCGCCCGTGGTTATGATGCCAGTCGCCTCGAGGAGGGCGTCGTCATAGCTGGCACCAGTCGAGGCCGACAGGTACGCGCCGGCGCCAAGCGCTATTGCGGGAAAGAGGGCGAGTATGATGATAGTCGAGTATGCCTCCTTCCTGGCGTCATCGGCCAGCGTGCCTGCCCTGCCCCTCATGACGGCAGCGACATTGCGCATGCCCATCATGCGGTAGACCTTTACGCCTCCTGCAGTGGAGAAGCCGCACCCCCCCACGAGCATGAGCGTTGTGAGTATGGCATGCGACACCACGTTCGTGCCCGCAAGCGACTCGTACTGGAGGCCGGCAGTCGTGCTTGCCGACACCGTGTAAAAGACGGACTCTAGGGCGCCCATGCCGCTCGTCGCGACAAAGAGAAGCGATGCGCCGCCGAGGAGGGCAAAGTATGCCATGACCTCCTTGCCGAGCTTGGGGGAGAGGAACTTTTTGCTGACAAAGGCATAGTGAAACGTGAACGGCAGCGCACCGAGGATCATTGCGGCCATCAGGACGATCTCGGACTGCCACGCAAGGCCGGCGATCATGCCAGACGAGGGGACAAACCCGCCAGTTGACACCGTGCTCATCGCGAGCGCAAAGTTGTCCAGTATGTCGTTCCCGCCAAAGGCATAGAGGAGGGCGGCGACTATGGTGATATAGAGCCCAAATATGACGGCGATTGTGCCAAAGAGCTCGCGGAGGTGAAGCGTCCTGCCCGAGATAAACCCACGCATCGACTGGAGCTTGCCCTCCGGATAGAATGCAGTTATCACGAGATAGATAAAGCTCATGCCGCCCACGAGCTGCGTAAAGCTCCTGTAGAATATGAACGACTTTGTGAGCGTCTCGGGCGTCTCAAATATCGAGATTCCCCCTGTCGTGAAACCCGCAGCGCTGGAGAAAAAGCTGCTAGCAAAGTTTTCAACTGGCGGAATGTCGCCAAACTGCGACACATAGAGATACGGTATCGTCCCAAAGAGCGTGAGTATGAACAGGCTGGAAAATACGAGTATCGAGGCCTGCCGCAGGTTTAGGCTGGCCTTTTCACCGTATGAGTTTAGAAAGAACCCTGTCACTAGGAGAAGGACAGTAGTCAGGTATATGCCCGTGGCAGTCTCAAACTCGCGCAGAACCGTCGAGACTATTGCGGGCACGAGTATGAGGACGCCGGCGAACTGGAGGACAAAGCCGAGGTTGCCAAGAATCGCCTTTATCGGGGGGCTGAGCAGGCGAGGCGCGCGCGTGACTGAGTCGCGTATGACGTTTGCGATGGTCACCTGGAGTATGATGCCAATGACGTCGCCCTTGCGCGAGATGACGGGCAGCTTTCTGATTCCGTTGGACTTCATTATCGCAAGGGCCTCGCGCAGCGTCGCGTCATGGCCTATTGTGTGGAGGGGCGAGCTCATGATGTCATGGAGCGTGGTCGCCTCGGCATAGACCGTAATGTCGCCGACCTTGCTGAGTATGTCCTGGTCTGTCACAATCCCGACGGGCTTGCCGTCAGTGCCGGTGACGATAATGTCATCGCGCTCGTAGCGCTGGAGCGTGTGTGCGGCCTCGCGCGTGAGTGTGCCCTCGCCGAGCATGAGGACGTCACGGCCCATGTATGCCGAGACGGGCTTTGAGAGGACATATGACACGGATCGCTCCGGCGCTGCGGACATTTTCAGGCTCCCGTGCGCGCAATGATATTTTAACTGACTAGTGCCACGTCGGCGTGCTTATAAGGGGCGCGCGCGGCACGCGTGTTGCGATTGCCGATGGACATAGCGCAAAGCGAGCCTGACTATGAGACTGTCCGGATAGGCCACGTTGGGTATGTTGACCCATATGGCCTAGAGGGCATAGTGATACTAAAGGCCGAGTCAGGCAAGCAGTTCCACATCAGGTCATTCTCCGGCGAGATCGCCGGATACATCATGAGGTTTCTTGGGGACTCGCGCGATGACATTCCGACGGTCTATCGCATGATCGAGGAGGTCTGCGAGCACAATGGCCTTGTGCTAGTCAAGGTAAAGGTCTATGAGAGCAACGAGGTCCTGCGCGCAAACCTCTACTTTACCGGCAGGGACGGCGACATGGTCCTGCGCAACTATAGGGCGTCAGACGCGCTGGCCCTTGCGGCATTCTACAACATTCCGATACTCGTGAGGCGCTCACTCCTAAAGGCCAGCGTTGAGGCCTAGGTGACAATGTCCGCAAGGCGGCCAGAGTCGCGCGCGTGCGCTATCTCCATGGCTATCCTCCTGCCCACGCCGATGACAGTGCCGTGCGTGTACTTTGTGTAGGGGCTAGTCGTCGCCAGTATGGGGTTGCCCGGCACGCGCATCGAGACGTCGTACACGACGAGCTCGAGGTCCTTTGTGATCACGGACTGGAGCGAGAACGGCCCGATCACGCCGGGACTGTACATTTGGCGCGCTGCGCGCACAAACCGGTCACCGATGTCGATGACCTTTTCAAGGAGCGACTCGCGCACGCTGGCCGGCGTGTGGCCAACCTCGACGTTCTGCAGGTCTATGTCCATCTCTAGCTGCTGGCGCGCGGGCAGCGAGTTAAAGTCGTACAGGTTTGACTGGAGGCGCCTCTCGACGCCGAGAAACTCGGCCTCCGGGGTGAGCGGCGAGGAAAAAAAGTTAAAGTTCATGTATGTTCCAATCGCAAACTCTTCTATTGCGGCGCGCTCTAGGCCTTTTTTCGTTATGATCTTGCGCCTTATGCGCTCGTCTGCCTTTGCCTCATAGTCCTCCCTCGACGTCACCGTAAAGAACGCGCGCTCGAGGCGGCGCGCGCCCTCCTGGACCTTTACGATGCACGGTCCGGCAATGTCTCGTGGCCTTACCACGCGCGGGTGCCTTATTCCGGCCTTTTTGAGCAGGTCATACTGGTTCTTGCGCTCGTCGCGCTCCTCGGCGCGCAGCATTGCGCGATTTCCAAAGAGCGGCACGCGAAAAGAGTTCTCGATGCGCGCATAGCCCAGATAGACCGCAAAGGACCTGTGCGGCACGACTATTGTCGACGTGTCGCGCATGGCGGCCTGCGTTCGCGCAGACGCCATGTCCGCAAAGCGCCTCAACGTGATGATCTCATCGGCGATCCGCGAAAAGCGCCTGTATGGGGTATCGCGGCCCCGCTGGCAATAGACCACGGTCCCCAGGCCCTCGTCCCTTGCGCCGTCCATGACCTCTAGTGCCGAGTGGCTGCCCATGACGCCGACCCTGGGCTCGCCGTACGAGTCGGCAATGCGCTGCATCTGCGCCCGTGGTATCACGGTGGGCCGTCGGCATGACGCATCTAATATAGCTATAATCCGTGGCGCGCATGGCGCAAGACTGCCCCACGCGCCGCTGCGATCCGGCGAAGGTTTATCGGTCTGGGCCACAGTGGCGCATCCCATGCTGTACAGCTTTGAGCTCGTCATGCTAGGCGTGCTGCTTTTGGGCGCGATGGTGGTGTGCGGTTCCGTGATGCTCTGGCGCCGGCGCCGTGCAGAAAAAGAGGACGCCGCGCGAGGGGGCCACGCGCAGGCCGGCGCGTGAGTCGGCGCGCCTGATGGCCCACAAAGCGATAAAATACCCGCAGCGGCACTGTGCCTCGCATGAGGCTCACAGTGGGGATCACCGGCAGCACGGGGGTCATATACGGCATACGCGCGCTGGAGGTTCTTGGCGGCCTGGGCGTAAAGACCCACCTCATCATGACCGAATGGGCAAAAAAGTGCATCGCCATGGAGACTGACCGCTCGGCAGCCGACGTCGCGTCGCTTGCCACAGAGGTCTCTGATGACTCGAACATGGCCTCTAGCATCTCTAGCGGGACGAGCCGCTCAGACGGCATGATAGTCGCGCCGTGCAGCATGAAGACGCTTGCGGCGATCTCGCACGGGTATGACGAGACGCTCGTGGCGCGCGCGGCCGGAGTCACGATAAAAGAGTCGCGCAGGCTTGTCCTTCTTGCGCGAGAGACGCCGCTCTCGGCGATACACCTGGAGAACATGCTCAGGCTGGCGCGAATCGGCGTGGTCATACTTCCGCCCGTGACCGAGTTCTACACGGCGCCTAGGACAGTCGAGGATATCATCGACCATGGCGTGGGCAAGTGCCTTGACCAGTTTTCACTCGACCATGGGCTGTACAGGCGCTGGGGCGAGGATTGACGGAATGCTCCGCATCAGTTGGCGTGCATGCGAGCGCTGCGCGCACGTTTGGCGTCGCGACAGCATATGACTCGCTGCACGAGACGCTGCCTGGCCACTATTCCATGTCGCGCACGCGTTCGCGCAGAGGCAACGTCGCCGTGGTCCAGGCGCGCATGTCAGTTGCGGGCTCGGAGTGGAGCGTCATGGCGCGACACACAGAAGACGCCCCACGGCGCCACGAGATCGCCATAATTGGCGGTGACGGGCGCGGGACCACCATCGTCGAGACGTACGAGGAGGACGGCGAGTCGACGATGCTGACGATCAGGGCAGACATTAGGCGCTCCTGGCCGCTTGGCATACCGCGAATGGTCAAAGGCGGTGCGGCCAATGCGTGGGTTGCCGGCCTTGCTGCAGAAATTGCGCGCGCGGCAGAGTCCTAGGGCTTTGCGACCGGATCGTCTGCGGTGTCTGCCTTTGGCTTGTCATTTCCGGCACTTGGCGCATCACCGGCATCCCCACCTGTGGGCTTGCCGTCCTTGAACTCGGCGAGCTCGCGCTCGCCTTCCATCTTGCCCTTTTCAAACTCGCCACGCGAGCGGCCAAGCGTCTTTGCAAGCTCTGGAATCTTTTTGGCGCCGAATATGAGAATTGCCGCGATAATGACTATGATTATCCACTCCTGACCCTGGATGAACATCTGAATGCCCCCGCTGAGCATGCGTGCGAGGCGCGACTTTTATGATTTAAGTGTTGGCTGGCATCCACACACGGCAAACGTATGGGTATATGTAGCGTCAAGCCGGCCGTTCCGGCATGAGCAACGCGCCCCCGAACCGCCGTTCCGCATGGTGGTACCTCCTCCCCATTCTGTTCATGATAATTGGCGGCGTGATCGCGTACTTTGCCCTGCGGCGAGACGATCCGACAAAGGCGAAAAACTCGATTATACTGGGATCGGTGCTGACTGCTGTGTGGATGATCGGGCAGTTTGTGCTTCTGCTCTGGTGACTGCCGGCCGTCTCTGTGGCCAGTTCGCATGGTTTGGCAGTTGGCCATCTGTTCAGCGTCGTCTGAAGCGCAAACAGGCCAATGAAAAGCAGGCAGACTCCGGTGGCGCTCACGGTCAGAATGGCGCTGAACGACTAGTGTGCGCGATCCTGATGGTCATTCCGCTGGCTAGCCGTTCTGTCAGGCACGTGAGCAACTGCTGCACATGGCGAATAACTGTTATATGGTACCGTGGCGCACGTGAGTCATGGCGCAGGAGCAGGCACATGCCATGAGTGGCACGGCGGAGCCAGAGATGAGCATAATAGAGTATAAGGACGCAGTCGATAGACAGCCTGATAACGCCGAAAAGCACATGGGCAAGGCCATCGCGCTAGCAAAGCAGGGACGCCATGTCGAGGCTCTCGATTTCATAGAGCAAGCACGTCGCATGGATCTCCTGTGTCCCGGAATTTACACACAAAAGGGCATGATACTGTATGCCCTTGGACGTCATATGGAGGCTCTAGCGGCGGTCAGGCAGGCAATTGCACACGATCCAAAGGACGTCATGGCGCACAGCTACAATGGCATGACGCTAGTGAGGCTTGGCAGGTACGACGAGGCGCTAGTGGCATTAAAACGTGCAGACATGCTAGCACTCAATGATCCCCAGATTCATCTCAACATCGGAAGGGCATTTCGTGGACTTGGAAGATACAGAGATGCTCTGGAGGAGTTTAAGCGTACAATCGCGCTTGATCCCAACAGTGCACTGCCATATCAGGACATGGCACACCTTTTGTACAATCTGGGAAATCGCATAGATGCACTTGACGCGTGTGACCATGCCGTCAGCCTAGAACCAGAAAACGCGGTAATGCACCTGCACAGAGGGCTGATATTTCGCGAGCTAGGGCGCCACAAGGAATCGTTGAGCGCCTATGAGCGGGTCATAGCAATCTCCCCGAGCCGGTACGCGTACTTTGGCAGAGGCTTTGCCCTGCTCCAGATGCAGCAACACAAAGAGGCAGTCGAGGACTTTGATCGGGTCATAGAGGCCGATCCCGGAGATTTTGCCGCACACAACAACAAGGGACATGCATTGCGGATACTGGGCAAGCACAAAGAGGCCATTGCGGCCTTTGATCGAGCCATAGAGATTAGGCCAAATTCCGTGATGTCCAGGGTTGGCAGGGGGACATCGTTGATCCACTGTGGCCGGAATGCCGAGGCCATCGAGGAGCTAAAGCACGCAATCATGCTGGATCCAAACGAGTCTACCGCGCACAAGAGCATGGGGGTTGCCATGCTAGGGCTCAACAGGCATGCCGAGGCGTTAGAGTCATCCGAGCGTGCAGCAGCGCTAGACCCCAATGAAGCAGGATCGATCAAGAACATCGGAGTTGCGCTTTTTGGTCTAAAGAAGCACGCCGAGGCGCTCGAGGCCTTTGAGCGCGCCGCCAAGATTGATTCTGATGATGTCGCCACGCACAACAATATTGGCGCCGTATTGAACGAGCTTGGGAGGCACGCCGAGGCGCTCGAGGCCTTTGAGCGCGCCGCCAAGATTGAACCAGAGGACACAAATGCCCATTTTGCGCTAGGCTATACGCTCTACAACCTCAACGAACACGCAAGGGCACTCGAGGAATTTAATCAAGCCATTACGCTAGATCATAATAACGCCGATGCGTATATTGGCAGAGGACACGCGTTGAAGAAGCTGGGTAAAAATGACGAGGCAGAAAAGGCATTTGCAGACGCAAAGATAAAAACATCAGCACATGATACAGCAACATAGCCCAGAGTAACAGTCTAGGACAAAACGCCGCACCAAAATCACCCATAGTAGAACGCCATGTCAAGCAGCACGCAATCATGTGACAACAAAAGAATTCAAAGCATGTAAATGCACTGCGTACTCTAACACGTGTGCGCGTGTCGACGTGCACCGATTCGCAGAACACGGCTCGCAAAGAAATGATGGTCAATGCAGTGCGCTATCGCCTGCGCACGAACATGAGCGCACGAACTCCTAGTCGGACAAGTGCGCTGGACACACACAGTCTAAAACTGGACAAAGCCATGCACATTTTATCAACCTTGTCTGCCGGTCGGTTAGCATCATCTTGTAGCCGTTCAGTCACATGTTTCAGTTCAGCATAGACTATGCGGACAAATCTCGTAATTTCAGGTGATGTCATGAGATCAGAATCATCGTCTTCACGGATGTTTTGGTAGTCTATTAGGTATTGTATGTTGTGCATGTCATTATTGTACACATGAAGATAGGACGCAAAAGTGTATCGTGTGTCACGAAGTGACTTGGCGCAGAGATCACAGTGTTTTATAAAATGCTCCGGCTTCACCATGTCCATCTTTTGCACCATGTTCAGGAGTTTTGCCAATGCATTGACCATGTGTTTCTTGGACTCTTTGTGAGACATGGCTCTGTCATGCCCAATCATGATCCCAATGAGCATCACCCCAACCCCAACTACTAGTGAGAAAATGGTTACCCAGTCTATCATGGTGAACGAGCCTGGCACGATCCAAAAAGATATACTCACGAGCTAAAGTTCGTGTGACCTTCCACGACCTTCCTGTTCAGGTATGCGTAGATGTTCAGGTTGAACCGCTTGGTCCTGAGGTACTCGCCGACCGCGATCCTCAGCTCGTCCAGGGTTCGTGGTTGCCCCGGGACCCTGACGTCCCTCTTGAGTATGCGCCACGTCCCCTCGATGGCGCTTAGCTGCGGGGATCCCACCGGCAGCTCGATGAGCTTGATCTCGCCGTTGGCGCGCAGCAGGTCCTTGACCGCCCCCGCGCGGTGCTGGGGAGCCCTGTCGACGATGACGGCGATCTTGCCGAACTTCCCGTGCAGCTCCGCAAGGTACTGCGCGAACGTGTCCGCGTTGAACTTGTCGCGCGTCCGGAACGCCTGCCGCCCGTCCTCGGCGATCGCCCCGTACACGACGATCCGCTCGTGGCTCCCGGTGTACGGCTCGTAGACGGGCACCGTGCGCGGCGTCCAGTGCGTCGCCATGCCCCCGGCGTCGTTCACGATGATCGACTCGTCCTGCACCAGCATCGTGTATCCCGCGCGCGCCAGGCGTGGCGCCGCCCCCGCAAGGCGCCGCTGCCAGCTGCGGACGGCGGACGCGCTCGCCCTGTTGACGTGGGCCTTTCGCGGCCTCTTGCGCGAGAGGCCGAACTCGCGCATGAGCCTCCTCACGCTGGCTATGTGGAACAGTGTCCCCGCCGCCCCGGCGATCCTGTCGCGAACCGCGGCCGGGGTCGTGGGGGATCCCGACGCGTCGGCGAGGATCCCGTCGAGCGCCGTTCGCGGCACGGCCAGCGGCCTCCCGGAGCGCGGGAGGTCGCGGAGGGCGGGAAGCCCGCCCTCCCGGTACCGCGCAACCCACTTGCCGACCCACCCCGGGCACCGCATCAGCGTGTCCGCCGTGTCCTCGTGCGTCATGCCCATGTTGACCACGCAGTGCACGGCGAGCATCCTGTCCCTCACGTGCCCGCTCTTCTCGCTGTGGTGCGCGTCCCTCAGCTCCTCCCGCTTCCGGTCGTCCATGCCCTGGCGCGGGAGGGGGCGATCAATATAGCTGCGGGGTCGGGGAAACTTGATCATCTATACGAACTTTAGCTCGTGAGTATAGGTTAAGCAGGGTTTGCGGAGACATTGCCGATCAAGTCCCCCACTATGGCTCCAGATAATTACGGATGTCTCCGTATACACTCTCAATCTTATCACGCGGGAATTCAGTGACAGCCTCAGTCACGTCTATTAGGGGTTGGGGACCTGTAGGGTATATGCGAATCATAGAGACGGCGAGTCGAAGCCATGACATGTCTCTGTTTTGAACTAAATTTAAAAATTCGTCTTTACGGCTAAACCTCAGTCCATCATTCGTTTTGTCGTTCTTGTTGGTGGCCAAGTGGAAATAGTCCATAGCAAGGTGGACGTCGTATGGGCCATGCATGTATTGGGGAAAACCATACCCAAACTCTAGTCCAAAGATATTTTGGGCCAGAAAGGCCAGGTGCTGGAGACGATCACGCGTTTCAAACCCTGTGGCATCAAGGCCAATCTCTGACTTGTGCAGGAGGGAGTTGTCGTCCAGGAATGCAATAAACTGGTCAAGCATGATAATGCGCCTCTCGCGTCTTGCCTCCCTGCTTGGCAAGCCATAGCCCACAACGCCCATGGCATCAGCTGGAATCTGACTGTCATCTGTCAACACTTTGGGCTTTTGCATGATGCGCCACGCAAGATGGGTGCTCTTTTAAAATGTGTCGTGGCCACTGGCTGTGTGAGACCAGCGTCCCTGCTCGCTCATGCTCAGGCAGGCGGCACCGGGGCAAGCAGAACGGCAGAATCCTCAGCCTCCACCTAGCCGGCCGCCCCGTCAGGCACATTAACAACTGTGGCACTCATGCGTCAAGATGCTTTGGCATGAGCCGCGGCCTTTCCACACATTGTTCTGTGTGGTGGTACTTCCTCCCAGTCCTGCTCGGGGTGTTCGGTGGCGTGATCGCCTACTTTTCCCTGTGGCGCGACGATCCGCCAAAGGCGAAAAACTCGATAGTCCTGGGACTGGTGCTCACCGTTGTGATGTGGGTGATCTGGCCATTGGCAACCCTCCCGTGACGGCTCTGCCGCATCTGTTGCCCGTCCGCACGGCCGAAAATAGGTATATTAGGAACGCCGGTGGCAGATTTGCGCATGGCCACCAAAGACCAGCATGGCTCGGACTGGGCCTCGGGCATCGACGGCGAAGCACCGCCCACAGGGGGCGACACGGTGCCGCCGCAGAATCCGGTCATCCCCCCGTTTGCGCGCAGGTTTGGGCTTGCGGCCACGGAGCCACGGCGCCGCTCGTGGGTCTGGTTTGCGCTCCCCGTCTTTTTTGACATCATCGGCGGCGCGCTAGCCTACTATGCGCTGCGCCTTGACTCGCCACGAATGGCCAGGGACTGCCTGTATATCGGAATCATGCTCACCGTAATCAAGTCTGTCATACTGGCAATAGTCACGCTGTCTGCGCTCGTGCCGCTCGGGAGCGATCTCGGCTGGGACCTGGCATCGGCTGACCTGGAGCTAAGGGCTTGCCTTGATGGCGTCTCGGGCCTCAATGGCCTGGGCTCGATCGACGCAGACGCTGCCATGGAGTGCTTTAGGGAGCACGCGCAGGACTCAAGGGGCGCGCCCCCTGTCTCGGGGTGATGAGTGCGGTGGACGAGAGGGTTGCGGCACTGACAGAGCAGGCAGCAGGCCTCGCCGAGACTGCCGACACACTGCGAAAGGAGATACGCACAGTCATCGTCGGGCAGGACGACATTATTGACAAGCTCGTAATCGCCGCAATCGCGCGCGGCCATGCGCTCCTTGAGGGCATGCCCGGACTCGCAAAGACGCTTCTCGTAAAGACAATGGCAGACTGTGTCCAGTCAGACTTTGTGAGGATCCAGTTCACGCCGGATCTCCTGCCGGCTGACATTACTGGCACAAAGATATACGAGCACGCAACATCCGAGTTCAAGACCGTAAAGGGGCCGGTCTTTTCAAACTTTGTGCTCGCCGACGAGATAAACCGCGCCCCGCCAAAGGTCCAGTCCGCGCTTCTTGAGGCCATGCAGGAGGGCCAGGTCAGCATCCAGGGCGAGACGCATGAGCTCAAAAAGCCGTTCTTTGTCATGGCCACGCAGAACCCCATCGAGTCCGAGGGAACGTACCGCCTGCCAGAGGCCCAGGTCGACAGGTTTATGGTAAAGCTCGTGATGACGTATCCCTCGCGCAATGAGGAATCCGAGATCATCCGCAGGTTTACAGAGGGCGAGCCGCGCGTGGCATCTGGCGTCATCGACACGGACTCGATGGTTCGCATGCAAGAGTTCGTCCCTGGCGTGTATGCTGATGAGTCCGTGCGCGGGTATGTCGCCGACATTGTCGATGCCACGCGAAACCCCGTGGCGCACGGGCTGGATCCTGCGTCGGTGCGCACCGAGTATGGCGCCTCGCCGCGCGCGTCGATCTGGCTCATGCTCGGTGCCAAGGCCGTGGCGATGATGGACTCGCGCGGCTATGTCATGCCCGAGGACGTGCGCCGCATAGCGCCTGACGTCCTGCGCCACAGGATACTCTTGACTTACGAGGCCGAGGCCGACGGCGACACGAATGATGGCGTGATAACAAACATACTTGACGGCGTAAGGGTGCCCTAGGATGGGCCGGACATCGCCGCGGTGATGCAAAGATGCCACAGACAGTCACCGCCCTGAGGCGCGTTAGGGGCCTTGAGATAACGACGAGGCAGCTCGTCGAGGGCCTTGTGTCAGGGGGGCATGACTCGGTCTTTCGCGGGCGCGGCATCGCGTTTAGCGAGATACGCGAGTATCGCCATGGCGATGACGTGCGGACGATAGACTGGAATGTCACTGCGCGCTTTAACAGGCCGTACGTAAAAGAGTACATTGAGGAGCGTGACCTGCAGGTCTATGTCGTAGTCGACGTGTCAGCATCTGGCTCGTTTGGGGGCAGTCTCGCCAAGCGTGACAGGGCAGTAGAGGTGGCCGCCGCGCTAATGTTTGCCGCACAGCAGTCCAATGACAGGGCGGGGATGTTTCTCGTGAGCGACCATATCGAGATGTTTGTGCCCGCAAGGCGCGGGAGGCGCCACGTCATGCAGGCCCTCCTAAAGATGGTCTCGCACGAGGCCGCCTCGCGCGCGACTGACCTGCGCGCGTGCATCGAGTCCATGGCTGGAATAGTAAAGAGGCGCAGCGTCATCATTGTCGTATCTGACATGATGGATGACGGCGACTATGCAAAGCCGCTGCGGCACCTTGCGCGAAGGCATGACATTGCAGTTGTCCGCGTGACAGACGAGCGCGAGCGCAACATGCCTGACGTTGGCCTCATAGAGCTCGAGGACAGCGAGACTGGCGAGCAGGTCCTCGTCAACACGTCTGATGAGGAGTTTCGCGCCGAGTATGCAAGACTCGTGGAGCGCGGGGATGCGGCACTTGCGGCGACGATGGCACGGTGCCGCGTGGATCGCATCGACATTGGCACCGACGGCGAGTATGCCGCGCGCCTCTTGCGCTTTTTTCAGACGAGACGGAGGCGGAGGCACTAGCGATGGCCGGATTTGACAGCCCGTACATTCTCCTGTTCCTGGCGTGCGTGCCGGCCCTCTATGCAATGTATAGCATGGTCCTCTCGCGCCGCCGGCGCGCCGCAATCCAGTTTAGCAGGATATCATACCTAAAGTCCGCCATAAAGACGGGCAGGCGCACTCGCGATGCCGCACTGTTTTACGTCTCGACGGCGGCCATCGCGCTGATGATAGTTGGGTTTGCCGGCCCGCACATACCGCTCGAGCAGGCCGAGGAGGGCGTCAACGTGGTCCTCGTCATCGACATATCGGGCAGCATGGCGGCCACTGACTATCCGCCCAACCGCCTAGAGGCCGCCAAGCGCGCAGCCAGCACGCTAGTCGAGTCCCTTGAGGAGAACGACAATGTCGGGATTGTGACATTTGAGAGCGGTGCCACGACTGCGGCATATTTGAGCCCCTACAAGGATCGCGTCTCGACAAAGCTTGGGGCCATACGCGTCTCGGAGGGCCGGACCGCCATAGGTGACGGGCTGAGCCTTGGAATCGACATGGCGACATCGGTCCCCAACAAGAAAAAGGTCGTCATACTCCTAAGTGACGGCGTGAGCAACTCGGGTGTCATCACGCCGGCTGAGGCCATCGCGTTTGCGTCATCTAGCGGCATACAGGTCCACACGGTCGGCATGGGCTCAGAGAGCCGCGTTGTGCTCGGGTATGACGCCTTTGGGCGCCCCCAGTATGCCGAGCTCGACGAGGCGACGCTTCGCGCAATAGCGACGCAGACGGGCGGCGAATACTTCAAGTCCGTCAATGCCGAGACGCTAGATGACATTTACCGCGGAATAGGCGACGTTATCGAGCGCGAGGAGCAGGAGACGGACATACGTGAATGGTTCTTTGCGGCCGCACTTGCCGCCTTTGCGGCACAGCTGTACATGAGGTATGGTAGGGGGCGGATAATACAGTGATGCGCGTGGCCGTTGCCTCAGCGCTTGCCATGCTGGCAGCCGTGCCACTCGCGCCGGCCATCGCGCAAGAGATCACGCTGTCTGCCGAGCAGAGCGAGTACTACTTTTTGGTCAACGAGCCGGTTCGCCTCCAGGTCATGGTCAACAACACGCACGCAGTCAACGTGCAGGGAACGATCGTGTCTGTCCTTGAGCGCAACAGCGGGGGAGTGCAGCTCTCATCATCAAACTCCAACAACGTGAGCATAGCGCCCGGCGAGTCATCAATTGACATTGACCTGGGAGCGCATGCCGCACCGGCCACAATGAGCGTGGACCTCTTGCTCAGCTATATTGAGGATGGCGCAAAGATCGTCGACCTTGATCCGCTCACGGTCCACGTTGTGGCCGAGAATGCCGAGGAGCAGAACGTGCCAAACCCGACTAGCGCGACATCACAGGAGGCCCAGGACACGCAGCCGCAGCAGCAACAGTCACCGCAGAGCCAGAACGCCCAGCAGCGCCTCCAAAACAGCCAGCTCGCCCAGGACAGCAGCGCACTGCGCGAGGAGATACGCGAGCAGATACGCCAGGATGCCGCCGAGCAGGAGGGCCTCCTGCGCGATGCGCTAGAGAGCGAAGAGTTCGCCGAGCTCCACGAGGAGCTCGCGTCACAGGGGTACAGCATGTCATCACAGTCAGCCAGCGCGTCTGGCGAGTCGTCGGGATCATTTGAGTTCATGTACGAGAACGCCGAGGGGGAGTGGGCAAGCATTGATGGCGAGCTCGAGGACGGCGAGGTCACGCAGATCGAGGCGCGCACACAGGCCGAGCTCGACGAGGCACTCGAGGCGCTCCGTGCTGACGCGGGGTTCCAGGAGCTCGCCGCGCAGCTCGAAGGCGAGGGCTATGAAGAATATGCCGCAGACGTGACGCGCACGGAGGAGGGCGCCATGGAGGCAAGCGTCACATTTGCCCCACCATCCAACTCTACGGCCCCCGAGGCGCGCATCACCGCGCTGGTCACAAACTCGACGGTGAGTGACGTGCGCCTCGAGAGAGAGTCGGCGTCTGAGGAGACGCCATGGGCGCTCCTGGCAGCCGTGTCAGCGGCAGCAGCCGTTGCCGCATACGCCGCATATCGCCTGCTCCGCCGGCGGGCCATCGTGCCCGAACCCCCCGAACAGAGCCCGCCGGCGAGGAGGGACTATGCCCTCGAGGCAGAACGCCTGCTGGAGGAGGCCGTGCGCGCACATGCAGATGGCAGGCGCAAGCTCGCATACGGCATGGTCGGCCAGGCGCTTCGCCTGAGCCTCGCGCACACGACCGGACTTGACAGGGAGGCCTCCAACACCGAGATACTGCGGCACCTTCGCGAGCGCGGCGATGAGGTTCCTGGCATAGCCGAGTGCCTCGGCCTCACGGGCCTGGTCTCGTTTGCGCGCCACAGCCCCGGCGAGGACGACTTTGAGGGGGTAATGGCCGTGGCGCGCCGCACGGTAGGCGGCCACAGGCCCGCCTAGGCCCGCCTCGCGCGAGACTCTGAGCGCCTGATCGCCCAAACGCCGGCAAAGTAGAGCGCGGTCATGGGCGCTGCGATAAACCACATCGTCACGCCACTGCCGTCTGGAGTTATCGCCGCGCCAAATATGACTATGGCGATTATGGCGTATCGGGCGTTGCGCAGCCAATAGCCCGAGTTAACGGCGCCAGACGCGCTGATCGCATACATGACAAGCGGGAGCTGGAATGAAAACCCAAACGCAAGAAGGAACTGGAGAACAAACACCACAAAGTCGATCACGTTGAGGAACGTGACTAGCCCGGCAGACTCGCCATAACGATACAGGAATTCGAGTATGTACGGTATGACAAGCACATATGACATTGCGCACCCGCTGGCAAAGAGCGCAATGGCCGGAAAGAGTATGGTTCGGCCCACGCGAATCTCGCGATCCCTGAGGGCGGGGCGCAAGAACGCGACACATTCGCGCGCGACAGCCGGCATTGCGACTATGAGCGCGGCGAGTGCGGCAACATACACCTGCGCAAAGAATGCCTGGCCAGGTGACGTCTGGATCAGCTGCACGTCCTCTGGCACGAGATCCTGGCGCATATGCGCCGTGATCTGGGCCGCAATGTTGTCAAGCGGATCAGGGAGCGGATAGTACACGGTCAGTCCCCAGAGTTCGGCAGGCTCGGCATGAAACGCCATGACAAACATTGTGATCGCGCCGACTATTATGGCAATGCGCAGAACGCGCGAGCGCAGCTCGTCAAGGTGTGCCCTGATCTGCGCCGAGCCAGACATTTGCGCTACGCACCGCTAGACGTGGTCTTTACAATGGGGAGGAGCTTTGTGGGTGGCAGTCCTGCCGCATCCTGCTCCTCCTGCGTGAGCCCCTCGAACTCGAGTGTCACCGTGACGGCCGCATCAAGTGACGCTGCGAGCTCGCGCGCCAGCGCGCCAATGGCGGCCCCAGAGTATGGCACGTCTGAATCGCGCAAGAGCACGCGGTCAGAGTGCTCCTCGGGACTCCCGCCAAACATGGACTTTAGCATCTCAGTCACGGACTTGCGCGTCTTTTCGTCGGCGTGGTTGTGATAGTATGCGACTCCCTGAATCTTGTCATACCCGAGGGGCGTGCCGTGCCGGTACGCAAAGACCCCGACGAGGGAGGCCTCGGCCTCGTCGCCGATGATGCACTTTATGTCCCAGTTGAGGACCTTTGACTCGTTGTACGTGAACGCCTCGACCTCGGAGGCCTCGAGCTTCCAGTATCTCTGGCGATCTGCCATTCTGCGGGCTCGTTTGGCGCACTTGTATAAAACCCAATGTTGCGCCCAGTTTAAATATGATGGAGTTCACAGAGGCCACATACGACAAAATCCTTAAAACTTTGTACCCGACGGCCAAATGACACAGTTGGGGGCAAGTGTGAGGCCAAGGCGATCAAAGCCGCCGGCCAGAAAGATGGTTCGTGGAGATGCAGCTCCGGCAAAGGCACCGGCGCGGCGCAAGGCGCCAGCGCCAAAGGGCGCAGCCAAAAAGACGCCCGCTGCGCCAAAGGCCAGGGCAAGGGCACCGGCCAAGAGGACGCGCGCGCCGTCAACCAAAAAGAGGGCCGCGCCAAAGAGGCGCGTTGTGCGCAAGCCAAAGGCGCAGCCGCGCTCTGACTTTGTGATTGTGGATGACAACTTGCGCTTTGATCCGCAAAAGGAGGATGCCGAGAGGCGCGCATACCTAGAGGAGGCACGTTCGCAGGATGTCACAGATTAGGGGGTCTGTGCCTTGAGGGCACTCTGTCTCATCACGACAAGGCCCGGCACTACAGAGTCGCTTGCAAAGAGGCTGCGCGCGCGGCGCAAGGCCACAAAGGAGATCATACCCGTGACGGGGCGCGCAGACCTGTGCGTGTTCCTCCAGGGAAATATCGACGAGATCAACTCTGCGGTGATCGAGTTCAAGCGTCTCAAGGATATCGTCTCGACAGAGACGATGATCGAGGTGGAGGTGAACCTCGGTTGGTAAAGGCCGTAATTCTGGTAAAGTCGCCAAAAAAGCTCATCGCCGCAAAGCTGCGAAAGATCAGCTTTGACTCGTTTCCGGTGAGCGGCCAGTTTGATGCGGTTCTCACAGTCGAGGTGGCCGACATGTCCGAGGTCAAGGATGTCGTGGACAGGGTTCAAAGGATAAGCGGAGTGGAGCGGACCGAGACCATGATGGAGGTCCAATAGCAAGGGTTTTAACAAGGGAGGCATGGTGCGCGGATCGTGAACGTCAAGAGGCTCGGCAACGTCATACTCGCCGTCAAGGACCTTGACCGCTCAGTCGAGTTTTACCACAATGTCATCGGCTTGCCGATAAAGAGCCAGAGGAGGACATGGGTGGACCTTGGCACCACGGGCGCGCTCCTTAGCATACACCCCGCATCGCTGACTGCCGAGCACATGGGCAGCTCCATAGAGAACGGAATCATCATTGGGTTTGTCGTCGGTGACGTAAAGTCGGCACTAGAGGAGCTTGCGCCCAAGGGCGTCAAGGTCTATCGTGACATAGTAGAGCACGAGGCCGGCAAGAACGCGATAATACTGGATCCCGACAGCTATATGATCTCGCTCTTTGAGCCGTCATTCAAGGACTCTACACAGCAGAGCGGCGGCGGATATCAGGGATTCACGCCGGCCTAGGCTGGCCGCCTGACTCGCGCGCATTGTGCTCTAGCTCGCCGCGAAGCTTGGAGTTCTCGGCCTTTAGGCGCTCGTTCTCGTCACGAAGCACGCCGAGTGTTGCATTCTGCGCATAGAGCGGATGACCGGGCGGCACGGGGGGCGCTGCGGGCATTGAGAGCAGGCCCATCGTGTACATTCTGTGCGCATCGCGATAGTCGCCAATTGTTGCCCCGATGCGGCTAGTCGGCGTGCCGGCTGCCATGTTGGCCGGCCGTATGGACGGAAGTGACACTCCGGGAGGCAGCCTTGAGAAGCGTTCGGGATCCCATGACGGGGCTCCCTGTGGGCCTCGCGTGAACGGTGGAGTTGCCGTGTCCATGGCAGGACACGCCAGGATGCCTGTATATTACTGTCTTGTCGCTAGTCGGCCATGCGCCCGTGCCAGTCACGTGCGGCTCGCCTGTTTCAAAGAAAAGCTGACTGGGCGCGACAAGATCGCAAGCTCGCCGGCATGTGCGCATCAGGGAGCGATGCGCCATGCTCGCCTCCACTGTGCGAGATCACGGACGCAATGCTCTGATGCCCATGGTGCTGTTATCCGGGGAGCGCACGCGGCTGCGCGTATCGCGCAATGCCCTGCACATGGCCCCTGGCAGGCCATGTCTGCCGTGGAGCCGCAACGTGTCAGCCACTGCTCAGGGGGCAGCTCTGGGTGGGGCGACTCACGTCCAATGTGTAACCGCCGCGCACGGGCCTGCGGTGACACGGATTTGTGCGTAAAATTGACGCCGGGTCACCGTTGCTCAACATCTGCTAATCTCCGATCCTTATACAAAAGGGGCCTGCATGGCGTGCTCCACGATGACAGGACACGGCGCAAAGAGGTGCGACAGGTGCAGCGGCGAGATTGGGGAGACTGACCTCCACAAGATCGTCATGTATGTCATCAACGAGCGCCTCACCGAGCACCACTATGAGCATGTGGAGTGCCCTGGGCGATGGACCGCCTAGGCTTTGTGCTCGAACACCCTGTAGAGCTCGCCAGTGTCGCGTGACTTGTACTTCCACTCTCCCCTTGTCCACACGACCTCGGCAAACTCCTCTTGTGCCGTGGGATGCAGGCGCGAGTACACGTCATGGCCAATGAGTATCTGGTTTGGCCTTGCGTGCGACTGAATCTTTGCGGCAATGTTCATCGGCGGCCCGAGAATGTCCACGTATGACTTTTGCTCGTCTGCGCCATACCTGACGATTATGCCGGTGCCAAAGTCCAGCCCAATCTTTATCTTTAGCTCGGGATGGCCGGCCTTTCCGAGTATCGGGTTTATTCCCCTGTCTATGACGTCGATCATGGACATTGCGCACCGCACGGCGCTGTCGGCGGCCTGGAGGGAGTTCTCGTCGGCCACAAAGTACGCGAGGACCGCATCGCCGACGAACTTTAGGACCAGGCCCCCGTGCCTCGTGACGACACGGGCCATCTCTTGCGCAAATGCGCTGATTATCGTGGCAACCCTGTCAACTGGAAGCCTGAGGGCGATCTCTGTCGAGCCCACAAGGTCGACGTACATCACCACAATGTCCATTCTCGAGAGGACCCTCCCGCGCAAAAAGGCGTCTGACTTTTCGAGCGTCGTGTTGTACTCGTACCCGCTCTCTAGGGCCCCGGCGACGTGCTTTTGGACCTCCAAGATGAGCGTCTCGGCATCGACTGTCTTGGCCTCGCCGCGCCCGAGCATCCTGCGCAGGACGCTCTCGTCGTCCATGCTGCGATCCGGGTCTCTTGCGCCTGACACGTCAGGGCTAGAACGGGTCTTGCTTTTATGTGGATTGGGGCCGTTGCGGCATGGCGCGCAAGGCTTTATGGCAAGGCGTGCGAGGCCGTTGGGGCATGAGGCTTGGAACCGGCACCGAGGATGCGTTCATGGCCGAGCTTGCCGCCGAGGCCGGCGCCGCACGTGACGCGTACGGGCGCCTGATGGGCGCGTGCACCGAGACTACGAGCGCGCACGTCATGCTCGGGGACGGCACGGTGCGCGACGAGGAGACCTTTGACCCACAGCGCGCGCAGACGGCACTCGAGCGCACAGTCGTGGCACTTGAGGGCTGGGACTCGCGCGACGTGAGCACGACGAGCAACGACGACAAGAGGCGGCTGTTCACCAAGTTTACGGTCAGCGAGGGCGACTATGTGCTCTCGGGCCACCTCTCGCTCCAGTACCACGTTCTCCTCTACTATGTCCCTGACCAGCGCGTCATGGACTGCCAAAAGAGGCTGAGTGAGGCCATCGAGCGGGCCGGCGCCGGCGAGGATCGCGCAAGTGCGGCTGACACCATAGTCCGCCGGCGGCTAGAGCATGACGGTGCGGCGCCAAAGAGCGAGCAAGAAATCTTTGAGGCGCTCTATAATGATGAAGCGCTCCGCGAGAGCATTGCCGGAGAGATCGACTCGAGTGCCGGACCTGCAGCAAAGTCACTCGAGGAGACAAAGGCCGAGCTCTTTGCCGAGCTCGACTCTTACCTTCTTGAGGCGTATAGCACATCACAGGTCCTCATTGACGAGGCGCGCCTTGTAGGCGGGGAGGAGGGATATGTCTTTTCGCTGGACCTGGAGCGCACCGGCGGCGGGCTGGACCCCGAAAGCGTTCCTGACGCAGAACGCAAGGCACTCGTGCGCAGGGTGCGGCAACTGCGTGGCGCACTCGATGCGGCGCACTGACGTGCGGGCCTGGCGGCGCACGCAATGCCGCATCACCGTGGACATTTCTGCCCCGCGCGTGCCTGACATGGGTAGGCAAGTATGGAAATTCAAATATACGCTACCCTGCGCCATGCGGCCATCATGGGAGTCGCATATGCGGACGTGCTAGAGGCCAACAGGGAGCGGGGACGGGACATACGCCACACTCCGCTTACGCGCTCGCCGTTCTTTAGCCAGGAGACGGGCTCAGACGTCTACCTAAAGGAGGAGTATCGGCAAAAGACCGGCTCCTTCAAGATACGCGGGGCGTCGCACCGCATAATGTCCATGGGCGAGGACGAGAGGCGCGCCGGCGTGGTTGCCGCCTCGGCCGGAAACCACGCGCAGGGCGTGGCGTACGCGGCAAGCTCAGAAGGCATACGGTGCACGATCGTCATGCCCACGTCGGCATCGCCGGCAAAGGTTGCGGCAACTTCCGGATACGGCGCCGATGTCATACTGCATGGCGCAAGCTATGACGAGGCCTGGGAGCACGCGCGCACGCTGGCCTCCTCCAGCGGGGCGACGATCATCCACGCCTTTGATGACGAAAAGGTGATCGCCGCGCAGGGCGTCATTGGCCTAGAGATACTCGAGGACCTGCCTGACGTCGATGAGATATACCTGCCAGTCGGCGGCGGGGGCCTCGCAGCCGGCGTCCTCATCGCCGTAAAGGAGACGCACCCGTCGGTTCGCGTAATCGGCGTCCAGTCATCGGCGTTTCCGTCAATGATAGAGTCAGTGAGGCAGGGCACGCAGGCCACAGTCGAGGGCGGCAGGACAATAGCTGACGGCATATCGGTGAGGAGGCCGGGGGCCATGACCCTTGAGATCATAAAGCGCCTTGCCGATGACGTCGTCACCGTCGATGACACTGCGCTTATTCGCGCAATGTTCTACCTGATGGAGCGCGCAAAGACTGTCGTCGAGCCGGCCGGCGTCGCAGGCCTTGCGCACATCCTAGCAAAAAAGCCCTCGCCGGGAAAAAAGACAGTCGCAATCCTTGCTGGCGGCAACATTGACATGTATCTCCTCGGCCAGATCGTCGACAAGGGCCTTGCCGCAACGGGAAGGCTCCTAAAGATATCGGTCATACTCCATGACCGGCCCGGCATGTTCAGGGACATGGTCAATGCGATAACTAGCGCAAACGTCAACATTGTCGAGGTTGTCCACGACAGGCTGAGCTCGAGCATAAACGCCGGTTCGGCCGGCGTCACGATGAGCCTGGAGACGCAGGGACCGCAGAACACCGAGGAGCTCCTCGCTAGCCTGCGCGCCCTTGACCTGCAGTTTAGCGTGCTTTCTTGAGGCGCGCCGAGAACGCGCGAATGCCGGACTTGCGCATCCTCTCTGACTCTTTAACGACGGACTTGTGCTGCTCTAGCCTGTGCGACGCTAGCCTCTTGCGCAGCGCAGGCGACTCGACGGCGAGTATCTTTAGCGCATAAAGGCCGGCGTTGGCGGCCTTGTTTATGCCAACGCACGCAACAGGCGAGCCGGTGGGCATCTCGGAGATCGAGAGGAGCGCATCAAGGCCGCCCAGGGCCGCGAGGCGCGATGTCCCTGCGCGCACGTGGCGCGTCGCGCCGGCCGCTATTGGCACGCCGATGACCGGAATGAGCGTGTTTGATGCGATCATGCCGGGGAGGTGAGCGGCGCCCCCTGCGCCGGCTATGATTGCGCCGAGGCCGATCTCCTCGGCATGGTCCGCATACTCGGCGAGGCGTGCCGGTGTCCTGTGCGCCGAGACTATCTGGTCCTCGTGCGCGACGCCAAACCTGTCAAGAACCTCACCTGCCGCACTCATCGTCTCGCTGTCCGATGATGAACCCATGATTATGCCCACAAGGGGCCTTGCGGGGCGCGCCAAGCGCGCGTGGCACGGCCTGTGGGGGTTAATTACCCTATGCGCGCTCATGGTTTTTAATCCCTCGATGGCGCACGGGGAGCGCATGAGGTCAGTCGGAATCATCGGCGGCGGCCAGCTCGGCATGATGCTCGCCGAGGCCGCCGCGTCCATGAAGGACGACATATCCGGCATCACCGTCCTGGATCCGACGCCGGGGTGCCCTGCAACGCTTGCCGGAGCCGAGCAGATCGTCGCGCCGTATGACGATGCCGACGCGACTGCGAGGCTGGCAGAAAAGTGCGACGTGATCACGTACGAGTTTGAGGGCGGCAACGCCGATGCGCTAGAGCGCGCTGCGGCCTCTGGAACTGCGCGCGTGGAGCCCTCGCCTGCGACGCTTCGCACGATCAACGACAAGCTCGCGCAAAAAGAGTTCCTCTCCTCGCGCGGCATACCTGTTCCAGACTTTGCGCGAGTCGACGGGCTAGATGACCTCGAGCGCGTCACGGCAAAGTTTGGCAGGAGGGTGGTTCTCAAGGCCAGGCGCGGCGGGTATGACGGCAAGGGAAACCTTGACATGCGCGGCGTAAAGAACTATGCGTCAGCACTAGAGCACTTTGGCGGACTGCCAACGATGCTGGAGAGGAGGGTGGACTTTGAGATGGAGGTCTCTGTGATCATTGCGCGCAACACGAGCGGTGATGTCGCCGCATATCCGCCAGTTGAGAACATTCATGATCGGGGAATACTGCGCACGACAATAGCGCCTGCGCGCGCAAGCCGCAATGTCATGATGCGCGCCGCCGAGGTGGCACGCATGACACTTGATGCGCTAGAGGGGGCAGGCGTGTTTGGAATAGAGATGTTTGTGACGCGCAGGGGCGAGATACTCGTCAACGAGATAGCTCCACGGGTGCACAACTCTGGCCACCACACGCTCCACTCATGCAGGGTGTCACAGTTTGAGCAGCACCTGAGGGCGATCCTTGGAATGGATCCTGGTCCGGTGGAGATACTGAGGCCCACAATAATGCACAACATCCTCGGGCCTGACGGCCTAGAGGGCGAATACGCCGAGCCAAAGTCAGATGATGCGCGTGTGCATGTAAAGATGTACCACAAGGCCACCACAAGGCCGCGTCGCAAGCTTGGCCATGCCAACATTGTCGGCGAACACGGCCAGGACGTCAATGAACTCCTCGATTCGCTCGACTCAGCACGCGGCGCGCTCGAAGTTCACGCGCCTGCCATTCCGGATGCGCCTTCCCAGGGCAAGATCGGCGCCGGAGACGGTTCAGGCAGCAAACCTCCAGGGGCCAGCGGGGTCACCTAGTCGAAAAGGGCCGGCATGCGACGATTCGGTGGCCAACATCTTGTTGGCCATGGTCTGCGCGCACGGTCGCAAATGCCAAAACATGGAACCACGGGTGGTCAGAGGACTCGAATGGACAGCGCCCCCTTCCGCATGGCACAGAGCCCGGCGCACGAGGTCGGCGCCTGGGCTCCCCGGGGTGACGGGCCTGCGCGCGGCGCCGGTGCGCACAGGTTTGGATCGCGCGATCACCGGTTATCAAGCGGCGCCTGCACGCGTTTAGGTTTATAACCACGCTCAGGGCCATGCGCCAACGATGGCCTCGGCTATAGCATATGTCCTAGTTGGCATCTCGATCGCACTGCTCTCGATATATGGGGCCGACGTTGCAGTCTCCCAGGGCGCAGAGTCGGGGTTTTTGCCACTTGACGGCAAGACGCGAGGCATTGGCATTGGCGGCCCGTCGATCGTCCTGCCATTCATAGCATATGTCATCTCGCGGCGCGAGGCGTCTGTGGGCCTTGGCGCAATGATCATCGTGTCCGGTGCGCTTGTCGCAGTTGGTGGCGCAGCGGTTCTTGCCCTGGCTGACCCCTCGATGGCCATGGAGGAGGGCCGCAATGCCGCAATGGAGGCCGGACCGCTAGTCGGAATCGGCGTTCTAGTCGCCGCGCTAGGCGCGCACCGAATGATGCGCCCACGCCGGTGATTCGGCACAGATGGACGCGCTGGCGACGATCGCCGAGTGGCTAGTGAACCTGATATCTGAAAACCTCGTCATCGGCGTCTTTTTGGCCTCGCTAGTCGAGACGATCGTGCCGCCAGTGCCCACCCTGCTCGTCCTGCCCACGGCCGGATATGTCGCAGCACAGGCCGGAGTCGGCCCAGTCCAGGCCGCACTCCTTGGGGTGCCCGGTGGCGCCGGCGCGACGGTGAGCGCACTCGTCCTCTATGTCGCCTCGCGCCGCCTCGGCAGGGCCGCAGTGCTGCGCCACCTGCGCCGCGCCAGAGTGGGCGCCGCGCGCGTCGAGCGCGCCGAGGCGTGGTTTGGCCGGCACGGCCACAAGGCGGTCCTCCTGGGCAGGATGGTGCCTGTCTTTCGCGAGCTAGTCTCGATACCCGCAGGCCTCCTTGGCATGCGAGTCGGCGTCTTTGTGCTATACACGCTTGCCGGCTCGGTGGTCTGGTGCACCGCGCTCATCATGGCCGGATACTATCTGGGGACCGCCATACTCGAAACGGGCAGCGCATAGGCCATCAAGGCGCGCCATGCGGCGCCTGTGCGCACGGGCGATGCGCTACACTTGAATTATGGACGCATGCGGGCGAGCGCACGCATGGACGCGATGATACTTGCCGGGGGCAGGGGCGAGAGGCTCAGGCCGATAACGGACTATCTGCCAAAGCCGCTAGTTCCGCTTGACAACATTCCAATACTCGAGTGGCAGGTGGGATACCTGCGCCACCACGGCGTGCGCAGGATTGTCGTGTGCACGGGATACAGGGCAGGGCAGATAGAGAACTATGTCGAGGCGCGCGGCATGGGCAGGTCAGTCATCGTCTCGGCAGAGGCCTCGCCGCTTGGGACGGGTGGGGCCATGAGGAGGGCCGAGCCGCTAGTCAGGGGCAAGTCGGCCATTGTGATCAACGGTGACGTGATCACCGATATCGACATCAAGGGGCTTGCGCGCAGGGCAGACGCGATAGCGGCCGTGCGCCTGCGCACGCAGTATGGCGTGCTAGAGTCAAGGGGCGATGCGCTCACGGCATTTCGCGAAAAGGGCGAGGTCGGCGACATGTGGATGAACGCAGGCGTGTACCACCTGTCGCGCCAGACACTGCGCGCGATGCCGCGCAAGGGCGACGCCGAGAGGACGCTCTTTGCGAGGATGGCCGCGCGTGGAAAACTCGGCATGGAGAGGTTTGCCGGCGCGCAGTGGCACTCGATAGACTCGCACCGTGACCTCGCCGAGTGTGCCGTGCGCGTGCGCTCGATAATGCCGCCATATGGCAAAAGGGCGGTGAAACACTAGAATATACGCGCGTGCGGCCGCGCACGCAAGATGCGCGTGTCGTACAGCCTAGGCTCCCTCCTCACAGTCGACGAGGTCGTCTCCTGCGCAAGGGTTGCTGACAGGGCCGAGACTGACACCATCTGGATACCCGAGACGTGGGGCATGGAGTGCTTTGCGATGATGGGCGCCGTGTCACAGGTGGCCCGCCTGCCCAGGATTGGCTCGTCGATCATCAACGTCTATTCGCGCTCGCCGGCCCTAGTCGCCATGGGCGCACTAACTGCTGACACGCTTGGCGGCGGGAGGGCGATACTCGGGCTCGGGGCCAGCAGCGCGCCGATCGTCGGCGGCCTGCATGGCATGAGCCAGGACTCGCCGCTTGCGCGCGTGCGCGAGTATGTCGAGATTGTGCGCCTTGCGTGCTCGGGAGAAAAGATAGAGCATGACGGGCGCCTGTTTAGCCTCTCGGGCTTTGGCCTGCTCATACGGCCGGTTCGCAAGCGGATTCCGATATACCTTGCAGCCGTCGGCCCTGCAATGGTCTCGCTTGCCGCCGAGGTCGCCGACGGCGCGATACTCTACCTGCGGCCGATCCGCGAGATCCCTGCGGCCGCTGCGCGCCTGCGGAGCTCAAACCCCGGCCTTGACGTCGCGCTCCAGATAATAACGGCAGTCTCGCATGACGAGGAGGCGGCCATCAGGAGGGCAAAGTCGACGATATCCTTCTATGTCGCAGTCGGCAGGGCATACAGGGAGTTTCTCGCGCGCAACGGGTACGCCTCAGAGACTGCGGCGATCCATGAAGAGTACGCGAGGACAGGCGTGCCGCGCTGTGCGGACCTGGTGCCTGACTCGATGGCGCGCGAGCTCGCCGTGTTTGGGGCACCCGAGTCATGCAGGCAGCAGCTCAAAAGGTTTGCCGATGCCGGCGTGACGCACCCGATACTCCAGTTCAACCCTGTCGGTGATGTCGCCGAGTCATTTGGCCTGCTAGTGTCGGCCTTTGGGGGTGAGTGAGTGGACCGTGTGGCCATAGTGGGCGCCGCAACTGTGCGCTTTGAGGCACATGGCACCGCCTCGATCGAGGGCTTGCTGCGCGAAGCCTCGCAAGGCGCGCTGGGATCCACGAATGGCATCGAGGGTGCTGACATTGGGGGCGTCATCGTCTCGACTAACGACAATGCGGGATATCTTGGCCCAATCCTCGCCGAGGCACTCGGCGCGCAGGCCGGAACCGCGCAGACCGTTGAGAGCCTTTGCAGCTCGGGGACAAACGCAATAGTCTCGGCATACGCGCACGTCAAAGCAGGACTTGCCGACATGATTCTCGTTGCCGGAGCCGACGCGCATGACGGGCCGGGTCGCGTGTTTGAGTGGGACGAGTCGCGCGGGGATGACCGCCGTCCGGTGGCATGGGCGTCACGCTTTGCGCGCGCATACATGGACGAGCATGGCGTAAACGCCGAAGAGATTGCGACAGTCGCCGCACGCGCGCACCAGAACGCGCAGGCAAACCCTGATGCCTATGCGCACGACGCCTGGACGGTCGATGATGTCATGGCCTCGCGCCCCGTCGCGCCGGGCCTGCGCCTCCTAGAGTGCTCGAGGGCGTGCACGGGCGCTGCGGCCGTGATTGTGGCCTCTGAAGGCGTGGCGCGCAGGGCCTGTGAGACGCCTGCGTGGATATGCGGTGTCGGCCAGAGCACGCTTGGGGCCGGCCTGCTGTCCAACCCTTCAATGTCACGCCTCGAGTCTGCCGCAAAGGCGTCAGCTGACGCGCTTCGCATGGCGCGCACGGACGCTGCGGGCATTGACGTAGCCGAGGTCCATGACGCGTTTGCCGTGTGCGAGGCGATGGCAGCCGAGGCCGTCGGCATGGCGCCACAGGGCCGTGGCGCTGCGGCAATCTGCGACATGCACTCAACGGGCAGCAGGGCGCTAAACCCGCGTGGCGGAATACTGGGCGCAGGCCACGCGCTAGGGGCAACAGGCATCGCACAGGCCGTCGAGATATCGAGGCAGCTTGGAGGACGGGCTGACAGGCGACAGGTCGAGTCTGCCCGAACTGGCCTGGTCCACAACATGGCAGCGGCGGCCACATCATCCACCGTGCTAGTCATGCGCTCCTAGGGTTGGCCGTGTCTCACGGTGCCCACACGTGCCACACTGCAGCCATATCTCACAAGACTTAAAATCACTTGGGGGGCTGGGGGATGACATCAAGGATGGGTTGTGTGACGAATGTGACGTATGACCGATGTCATGTAGCGACGCTGCGTGGTGCACTCTTGGCCAATTTTGCCGATGTGGCATCTGATGAGAGAGATGAGGCCGGCACAGGCAGAGCGGGGGAATCATTTTGATGCTCACCACCAAATTATCATACACATATATTGCGCATAGACCCGCGCTAACTCCGATCCGGATCCTGCTCTGGCGCTCTGGCGCTCTGGCGCTCTGGCGCTCTGGCGCTCTGGCGCTCTGGCGCTCTGGTAGACTACACCAAAAATATGTAAAAAATGAGGCCTATACCAAAGGCCAATTCTTAAAATTAACAAAATTTCTGCAATGTACACACAAAAACAACGGAGTGGGTGCATGATTGAGCCGCAAGACGGCTCCACGCACGTTCGACGACGTGTTAAAAGACATCCGTCGTGAGTCTAAAGGCACACACAATCTTGGAACCATGTTTGAAAACATTATGGTAGATTTTTTCAAGACAGATAGGCATTATCGTAACCGATTTGTCAAAATATACAAGTGGGGTTCGTGGCCGGATAATGATGGCAAGCCAGACACTGGAGTCGATCTTGTGGCCGAGGAAGCCGATGGAACAAAGTGTGCTATCCAATGCAAATGTTATGACAAAGAGAGCAACCTTGACATGAAAAAAGTCTCACAATTCATTACTACTGCTAAGGCGTACGAGATTGAAAATTTGATCTTGGTCTACACCGGCGAATATATCAGTCGTAATGCCATGAACGTACTTACAAAAACCAAATGCCACATAATGACATCGGCACACTTGCGTGCCGGAAGTGTTGACTGGAGGACATTTCCAAAACTAGTTCCCAAATACCCAAAAAAATTGCGCGACTATCAAAAAAGCGCATTTGATGACGTTATTGCAGGCTTTGATGATGACGATCGAGGTAAACTAATCATGGCATGTGGCACTGGCAAGACGCTCGTGGCACTTCGAATTGCAGAGAAGATTGTGGGCAAGGGCGGAACTGTCCTGTACCTTGTTCCGTCAATCTCGCTAATATTGCAGAGTATGAGGGAATGGGCTGACAATGCAGACATAAAACACCGTTACCTAGCCGTTTGCTCGGACAGGAGCGCAGGTGGTGAGGAGGGGTCGATCACCGAGCTAGAGTGCCCCGCATCAACCAAAGAGGCTGACTTGAGAGAGCACGTCAACGGCAAGCTGGCAAAGGATGCGATGACGGTGATATTTTCCACATATCATTCCATAAGGGTTGCCTCGGGGGCATTTGGCAGCAAGTTTGATCTGGTTCTGTGCGATGAGGCACACCGAACCACCGGCGCCGAGAACGACTCACACTATACATATGTTCATAGCGATCGAAACGTGCCATCAAAAAAGCGCCTCTACATGACTGCGACGCCAAAGATATACGGCGAGGCAGTCAAGAGGGCAGCACGTGGTAGAGTCTCACAAGCACGCAAACACAAGCTGAACGAAGATGGGGGGTCTCCAGCAATATACTCGATGGATGACAAAAAGACCTATGGGCCTGAATTCCATAATCTGGGTTTTGTTGATGCTGTTCACAAGCATCGTGCGCTTGCCGACTTTAAGGTCATCATACCCATGGTGAGCACAAAGTATGTGAACATGAAGTTTCAACAGTCAATTTCCAAGGAGGGGGCTATGCCCCTCGGTGAAAGAACCCTTTTGGCTGCCGTATGGCATGGACTGCAGCATCCAGAAGGTGAGAGCAAGCCAAAACTCTTGCAAAAAGTCATTGCGTTCACAAATCGAATAGACCGTTCAGAGATGTTTGCAGGCACTGCTCCAGACAAGAATGGCAATGACCTAAGTTTTGCGGGCGTAGTTAACGACATTGGGACAGTAACCTCAGCAACAAATGATGTTGATGTTAGGCACATTGATGGCAAAAAGAATGCATTGCGCCGACGTGAGGAGATGCGATGGCTGTCTGAGAGCGACAGCAAGCCCAATACATGCCGCATACTCTCTAATGCCAGATGTCTCTCTGAAGGTGTTGATGTTCCTGCACTGGATGGTGTCGTGTTTCTAAACCCACGAGAGTCCATTGTGGACATTGTCCAGTCAGTAGGCAGAGTCATGAGGCGGGCGCCCGGCAAGGATACAGGATATGTCGTGCTGCCTGTTGCCATACCTGCAGGTGTCGACAGATCCAAGGCACTTGACAAACACCCGTCATACCGAACCGTCTGGCAGGTTCTCAATGCGCTACGCTCGCATGACGAGTCGTTGGCTCGCGAGATTAACTCACTCATTTTGGACAGGACACCTGGTGAAAAAGGCGAGATAACGCCCAGAATCAGCGTCTCAATACTAGACGTAAAAGAACCGGACAGCATCACCATGCCGGAGTTATTTGACAAGATAAAGTCCACACTCATACGCAAGGTTGGTGACATTGACTACTATAACGCGTATGGTCGTCAGATCGGAGAAGCGGCGGCCACCGTAGAGATGCGCATACGGACCATCTTAAAGTCGTCACAGTCAAGGAGCCAGGATCTGGACGAGTTTCACACAAGCCTACAGTCAGTCATCAACGACTCGGTCACGCGCGATGACGCCATAAGGGTGATCGCGCAGCACGTCGTGCTCGCGCGTGTCTTTGATGAGCTGTTCAGTGGAGAGTTCACGTCGCACAATCCCATATCGCAGGTCATATCAGGGATGGCAGCAAGCTTTGGACTGGACTCTGAGCTTGAAGAGCTAGAAAGATTTTATGTCAGCGTAAAAGAAGAAGTTAAAACCATAACAAAGTCTGAGGCACGCCAGAACTTTATCAAGACGCTGTACGAGAACTTTTTCAAGAGCACGGCCAAAAAGGCGACGGAAAAGCACGGCGTTGTCTTCACCCCGATCGAGGTGGTCGACTTTGTCATACACAGCGTGCAGCACGTGCTCAAAACGCGCTTTGGCATGGGGTTTGACGACCGGCGCGTGAAGGTCCTCGAGCCGTTCGCAGGAACGGGGACGTTCATCACACGCCTGCTTGACTCAGGGCTGCTAGGCGACAACGCGTACCAAAAGTACCGGAACGACCTGCTCGCAAACGAGATGATACTGCTGGCCTACTATATCGCCACGGTGAACATAGAGACGACATACTCTAGCGGGAACGGCGGTAGATATGTTCCGTTTGAGGGGATCAGCTACACCGACACGCTCCGTCAGAACCCGCGCTACCTCAGCGGCAAGGAGCACAGGGGTGAGCAGGCCACTATTGGCGGGATGTTCAGGGTGGCGCACGAGCGCGTCAGGCGCCAGAGGGCTACTAGCGTGGACGTGATCATGGGGAACCCGCCGTACTCGTCTGGTCAGAGCAACTACAACGACGAGAACCCCAACATGAGGTACCCCGAGATCGACAGGCGCATAGGCGACACGTACGTCAGGCACTCGCGGGCGCACAACAAGAACTCGCTCTACGACTCGTACATTCGCTCCCTGCGCTGGGCGAGCGACCGCATAGGCGAGACAGGCATTGTGGCGTTCGTTACCAACGCGAGCTTTGTGCGCTCTGACGCGGCGGCAGGCATACGCGCCTCGATCGCAAGAGAGTTTGATGAGGTGTGGTGCCTCGACCTGCGCGCAAACCAGCGGACGCAGGGCGAGACGCGCCGCCGCGAGGGCGGCAACATATTCGGAATGGGCTCCAGGGCGCCGGTGGCAGTCACCATTCTGGTTAGGAGTCCACGTTACAGCGCCGACAAACGTGGTGCGGCCAGGATATACTACAGGGACATAGGCGACTACCTGACAAGGGAGGAAAAGCTCGAGGCCGTCAAGGGGTTCGGGTCAATACGTGGCATCGAGGACTGGGAAACCATACGGCCGGATCGCCACGACGACTGGATCGGCCAGCGTGACGACCGGTTTTCCGACTACTCGCCCATGGGGAGCAAAGCCGCCAAGGCGGGGAGAAGCAACGCCATATTTCGACTGTATTCGTCGGGCGTAAAAACACATCGTGATATGTGGGCGTACAACTCGTCAGAAAGAGAGCTCAAAAAGAACATGCGCAGGCACATAGAGTATTGTAATACACAGAGCTTGTCCAGTCCAAAAATAGACACCAAGATGGCACAGTGGTCGGCAGATCTAAAAACAAAGCTCAAAAAATCAAGACCCGGGTTTTTCCCCAAGAGCATCAGGCCTGCCTTGTATAGGCCATTTTTCAAGCAGCACCTGTATTTTGACAGAACGTACAACGGGGCAGTCTACAAAATTCCACACATGTTTCCTCACGGAGACTCAAAAAACATGGTAATCTGCACACCTTACAAATTTACAGGAAATTTTTCAACGTTTATAACAAACATTGTTCCCGATCTACAAATTGTCAAAAATGGTCAATATTTTTCGTTGTATGTGTACGATAACACCAATTCCAGAAATGACAATATTACAGATCACGCGTTGTACGAATACCGACAACATTACCAAAATAAACAAATTTTCAAAAAAGACATATTTTACTATGTATACGGCCTTCTCCACCATTACGGATATCGCAGCAAATTCGCCAACAATCTCTCCAAAGACCTACCAAACATCCCGATGGCTCCTGACTTTAAGAAATTCAGCCAGGCAGGCAAAAAGCTCGCAGACCTGCACCTAAACTTTGACACGTGCGAGAGGTTCAACCTCGGAAGGCCAAAGGAAAAGTTTGGCAAGCCAGCCAAGGTGGCATTTGGCCGCATCGGCATGAAGGCCGACAAGACAAAGATCAAGATAAACAACGTCATAGTCTTTGAGGGCATTCCGCAGCCAAGGTACACGGTGAACGGCCGCACGCCCCTAGAGTGGGTCGTTGACCGCTACAACCGCACAGTCGACAGGGACAGCCAGATAGTCAACAATCCGCTAGAGGGCATGGGCGAGGGCGACATTATAGCAGTCATCGAGCGCGCCGTGCACGTCGGCGCAGAGTCTGACCGCATAATCGCCACGCTTCCAGACGAGTTTGAGCCAAAGAACTGGACGCCTAAAAGGGCCGGACTGGACGCGCACCTGCCCGCATGACGCATCCTGCCCGCACGCCAAATTCTCGACATGGGGGTGCATTTCACGCAAATGACGCCAGCGATTATTTTATCTATCGATTTGCTAAACTGAAAGGTTAATGAATGGGGCACACGTAACACACACTATGAAATCGCTCTTTATAGCGGGCACCGACACGTCAGTTGGCAAGACCGTGATCACGGCAGGCCTGGCTGCGGCCCTGCACGCTAACGGGGTCAATGTTGGGGTCATGAAGCCTTTTGCCGCAGGGGCCAGGCAAAAGTCGGGGTTCGCCTCTAGTGACGCCGAGACTGCAGCGCGTGCGGCCGGCTCACTCGATGACGGCGAGGGCCTCATCAACCCACAGTTCTTTCTGCTCTCATCATCCCCATACACTGCAGCGCAAGAGTGCGGCATGAGGCCTGACGTGGATGCCGCGCTTGCCGCATACAAGGAGCTCGCATCGCGCCATGATGTCATGCTAGTCGAGGGCATGGGGGGGATCATGACGCCGATACGCAGGAACTATTTTGTCGCCGACCTGATATCTGACATGGGCCTTGATGCGCTAATCGTCTGTTCGCGGCGAATCGGGACGATAAACCACACCGTCATGACCGTTCACGCGTGTGTTGAGCGTGGCGTGGGCATTGCCGGCATTGTCGCAAATGACGTCATTACCGGCGGGTATGAGTGGCGCGTCCTGCGCCGTGACATCGAGGCGATCACTGACGTGCCCGTGCTAGGAACGCTGGACCATCTCGGGACCATGGACATTGAAAAGATGGCCACGATGCTGCGCGAGGGGATGGACCTTGACGCGCTATTTGGCATCGGCCGGTGAGCCGATAACGCCCAGTCGCCCGCCGCCAGACGCCGCAAGAAACTCCCTCATGCGCCGGACAATGCCGCCAAACGTGCCGTCCTCCACCGAGTATGACTCACAGTCCAGCCCGCGCGCAGTGGGGCACATGGCAACTGCAATGTTCCTTTTTATCGGCTGTGCGGCAGACACTGCGGCGACGGCACGTGCGGCATCTGCCGGACCGGACGCCTCGGGCACGCAGATCACCATGGCCGAGCGCGGCGAGGATCCCAGCGTGCGCGCATCGGGCACGACAATGTCAACATCAACGCCGCGAACGCTGACCTTTCTGTGGCTTGGAACGCCGGCAGCGCTGAGCGCATAGTGGAGGAGGACAGTGACTAGCGCGCACTCGCCTGCTGCACCCAGCGGGCGCACGAGCGACATGCATGAGGAGGCCGCGTCGGCAAGAAACGCCTCGCCGTGCGACGAGGTGAGCGACTCGCGAACTGCACGCTCGCCGACACTGCCAATGTGGTCATAGACGATGCGCTTTACGTCATCACTCGTTGTAGGCATAGCGCCGCTCACCCTGTGACTCTGGCGCAGTCATCACGTCTGTCAGGACAAACTCCCTGCTCGCATCGAGTATCGAGTCGCGTGGGCGTATCATGTTCTCGTGTATCTGCTCATACTCCTCAAACGTCAGGCGCCTTCGCTCCCCCATCTCGGCTGCGATGTTCATGGGCTCGACTACCTCGCGATAGCCGGGGCATATGACGCCAGAGAAGACCATCGCCGAGCTGCCAGAGCCGTATGAGCCAAAGCCAAACCTCTTGCCATCTAGGTCTGCGCCACGGTTGTGCTCAAACTCTAGCGCGCTCCTAAAGCTGAGGTATAGCGACGCCGTGTAGATGTTGCCTACCATCGTGGCCGCACGCAGCGAGCTTGCGAGCTTTGACTCATATGCCTCCTTGTACTCGTCAGTCTTTACAAACATTCTGTTGAACTGGTGATCCTGCTCCATGAACTTGCTGTCATCTAGTATGGCCTCTATCGTGCCGCCAGACTGCGGGGACGGCTCTTGCATTCCGACTGAATCTATGATCTTCTCCCAGCGCGGGAGGCTGCGCCACTCGTGGCGCAGCAGGTACGCAAGGGCCTTCTTGCCCATGTTTGCATACGGCAGGTGGACGCACAGATAGTCAATGTGGTCCAGTATAGTCTCGCCCTCTGCCAGCTTTATGAGGCCGGTCTCAAAGGCCTTTTTCTTGTACGCCTCTAGCGTGTTGCGGACCTGTATGAGGTAGAGGAGGTTGGAGTACTGGCCGTGGACAACGGGCGTCGGCTTGCCAGTTGGGCGGTAAAAGTCATATTCGTCGCGTATCGAAGTCGACGTCACGCGCGCGTCAAACTCGAGGAGGCGCGGGTTGTCGCTGAGGAGCATCGCCACGGCGCCTGCGCCCTGCGTGAGCTCGCCTGATGATCCCATGTCATACTTTGCGATATCAGAGACTACGACTATGGCCTTTTTGTCTCCGGCCTCGCCGGCACGTATCCAGTTGGCATTGTCATAGAGCGAGTAGGATCCCGACACGCACGCAAACTTTGTCTCGATGCCGCCGCAGTGCTCAAACGTGCCCCTGCCATAGACCTGCTCGAGCATGCCAATGACGTACGTGTTCATCGCCTTGGACTCGTCCATCGAGGACTCTGTTGACGCATAGAGGCGGCCAATGTCAGAGGGCTTTAGGCGGTTCTTTTGCATTATCTTTAGGCACGCGTTGGCCGCAAGGCACGCGGGATCCTGGTTTGCGTCAACCATGGCCATCTGCGACACGCCGAGTCCCTGGCGCAGCTTTGATGCGCTAATCCCCCTGTGCTCGGCAAAGTCCTCGGCGTCAACATACAGCCTTGGGACGTACACGGCAATGTCGTCAATGCCTGCTGGCATGGCAAGGAGCGCCATGCCGATTGCTTATAAGGATATGTCACGCCTTTATATCCTGCGCACGCCTAGCCCGCAATGGCCCGATCTAGGACGCCCTCAAACTCCGAGAGGGCCTTGGCGCCGCGCATGAGGTAGACATCGCCGTCAGCGCCGATGACATAGAACGCCGGCGTGCCGTTGAGCCCGAGGGCCTGCGCGTCGGCCCTGCTCGCGTTTATCACGTCAGTGTGCGTGCCGGCTGCCATGCATGCTCCCCATGCCGACTCGTCGAGGCCATCGACGCCGGCGGCAATTGTGCGCATGCCCTCAAGGGACGCCCAGCCGGTCCGCTCGCCGCTGTACGCATGGTATATCGCGTCATGGAACTCCCAAAAGAGGCCCTGGTCCCCGCCGCAGTGGGCCGCGCGCGCAGCCGTGACAGAGTCCGGCCCTATAACGACAAAGTCCTTGAAGAGCATGCGAACCTTGCCAGTCTCGACATACTTTGAGACGATCGTCGGCTCTGTGCGCTCAAAGTGCCTGTGGCAGAACGCGCACTGATAGTCGCCAAACTCGATTAGCGTGACGGGGGCGCCCTCGTCGCCAAGAAATGGTGATGCGTTTGCGAGGAGGAGCTCTGGCGTCGGCTCGGCCGGTGGGGGCTCGAGGACATTGGTCGTGGGTATGCCAAGGGGCGCCTGAACGGCCGGCTCGGGCGTCATGACCTCTAGCGCATAGAGCGGCGCGAGGACGGCGGCAATGGCGATTGCGGCGCCGATTCCCATCGACGGCAGGCTGATCTCGACTTTCAACGCGCGAAAGGCCCACGGCGGCGCTATTTTAACCTGCACCACTAATATTGTGCGTGATGCGGGCCATGCGCCGATGAAGCGCGTCTTTGTCAACGGGTATGGCTCAATCGGGCGCAGGATTGCGGCCTTTGTGGCCCGTGATGACGAGATAGAGCTTGTCGGGGTCGGCAAGGCGACGCCGCGAGGCATCGAGGCGGCCATCGCCGACGGCCACACAGTGCATGTCCCCGAGGCAAGGATGGGCGAGTTTGGCGAGGCCGCAATAGGCGGAAGCATAGAGTCGGCCCTGGACTCGTGCGACCTTGTCATTGACTGCACGCCGGGGGGAGTGGGGCACACGAACAAGATGGCGCTGTATGGGCCGCGCGGCATAATGGCGATATACCAGGGGGGCGAGACGATATACGGCAAGGATGCAGTGTCAGACACGCTGTTTAGCTCGCGCACAAACTATGCGGCCGCCATTGGAAAGAAGCACGTGATGCAGGGTAGCTGCAACGTCACGGGCATCGGCAAGATAACGCGGCCGCTAGGCGAGGCGTTTGGGGACAGGCTCGTGCGCGTCGACATTGCGCTTATCCGGCGCTGGGCGGACATGGAGCAGCATGCTGACATTCCGGACACGATAGAGATGACATCCTCGCCGCACCACGGCGAGGACGTCAGGGCGCACATGGGCGATGCCATTCCAATACACGTCAGGGCCATCAAGGTTCCGACGCGCCAGATGCACGTTCACATACTTGATGCGCGATTCTCCGGGGACGCCCCGACAGTCGAGGAGGTCCACGCCGCGCTAGCCGACGAGGCCGCAGTGGCCACGCTCTGGGGCGCGCGTGGCACGCGCGAGATTCGCGAGTTTGCCGGCTCTTCAGACGCGCTAGCTGACACAAACATGGTTCACGTGCACGCCGAGATGACGGCCAGCCGCGGCGACACCGTGCAGCTCGTCTACTCGGATGACCAGACCGGCATTGTCATACCAGAGAACCACATGCTCATGCAGGCGATGCTCTTTGCCAGGCCATATGCCGAGGCGCAGGCCCGCACAGAGTCGCTCTTTGGCCTAGCGCAAAAAAAGGCCGCACTCGAGGCGCACTTTAGCCGCGAAGCCTCTCGATCCTGACGCGCTCCGAGCGGTTGCTTGTGACCTTTTCGACGACGATGCGCACGCCGTCGAGCTCGACCTTGTCGCCCTCGCGCGGTATGTCCTTTAGGCGCTCGTGTAAAAGGCCGTTGAGAGTGGAGTGCGTGTCGATGCCGGCCATGCTGACCCTGAGTATCTTGCAGACGCGGCCCATCTCGATGTCGCCGTCGACAATTATCGTGTCGCGATCAACGGACGTGTAGCGTGGCTGCTCTCCCCTGTCGCCCTCGTCCTCGACCTCGCCGACTATCTCCTCTATGAGGTCCTCGAACGTGACTAGGCCCTCAACGCCGCCATGCTCGTCTATGACCATCGAGAGGTGGACCTTGCGGCCCTTCATCTCGTCAAGCAGGGACCTCACGGTCTTTTCGCGCGACGCAAAGACGGGATTTCTGGCGATCATCTCAAGGCTGCTCTCGCGCCTGTCGTGCTCTAGCTCGCGCAGGATGTCCTTTACGTGGACAAAGCCCGTAATGTCGTCAATGTCCTTGCCGTATATGGGTATGCGCGAGTGCCCGGACTCGTTTATGCGCGGAAGCGCATCAAAGAGCAACATGCGGCCGGGCAGCGCAAACATCTTTGTGCGCGGAGTCATGACGCTATGGACGTCAATGTCATCAAAGCTCAGCGCACCGCGAACCAGCGCGTGCTCCTCGCGCTCGAGGGCCTTTTCTGCCATGCCCTGGTCTATGACATGCTCTATCTCCTTTTCGGTTATCGGCGGCGGAAGATAGCTGCTTCCGGTCAACTTTACGACGCTGCGCGTGATCACCTCGAATATCTTGACAATCGGCCATGTCGCATAGCTGAACGCAAGGAGTATCGGGGCAAAGCGGAGCGCAATCTTGTCTGCGTTTGCGTTACAGTACGTCTTTGGGGTGATCTCGCCGAACACCAGTATGAGAAACGTCATCATGCCAATGGCTATCCCGAGGCCGCTGTCGCCAAACATCTCTATGGCAACGCTTGTGGCCAGGGCTGACGCGCCAACATTGACGACATTGTTGCCGAGGTTTACGCTGGCCATCATCCAGCCGGGGTTTGACTTTAGCTTGTGGAGCGCCCTGGAGCCCTTTCGGGCCTCCTTGACAAACTGGAGCGTCTTGGAGTGTCGCGTGCCCACAAGGGCAACTTCGAGGCCGCTGAAAAACCCCGATAGGGCAATGAGCGTGGCGAGCAGTGGTATGTCCAACCAGAGGTTTACCATGTGTCCCTCACGCTGCCTCTCGGCGCAATGCCGCACTCATGCCTGTGACAAGTCACCGTGCATATCTTGATGGCAGAGGCAATGCCGGTCCCGGCTTTAAGGCTTCAGGTTGGCGCACGCGTGCGTATCAGCGGACAGTCCAAAAACCCCGGAATCGGCCCGCGCAACCTGACGGCCATCTTGCGGGAGGGCCATGCATTGCAGGTTCAGGATCACACGTTGCGCCAATGCTGTGCGCCAAAACAAGATTTTAATACGTGACTTGCCCCATCGCTAGCGTTGGAAAACGAGTATGTGGGGTTTGTCAGTGACCGGCATTTCAGAGAGTGCGTCGAAAAGCTATGTGACAAATACGCGAACCCGGTAAAGACGAGAATTACCACACAGCGCAAAAATGTCGTTGACCCGTTCAAGCTGGTGTTTGACACGCTAAACGCCGGCATGGCACTAGACACGTGGGAGAGAAATGACATTATGCGAATCAAGGACAAGGCAATAAACAACGCAGTGGGCCTTTTTCACCAAGAGTTGCTCGGCGGGGTGGAAGGGTGGCATCAGGCCGTCTCTGACACACATGTCAAGATTGACCTGGCAAAAAATGACAATAGCGTGTTCGTCGAGCTAAAGAACAAGCACAATACGCTTAATTCTGACAGCGAAGAAAAGCTGCACGACAGGCTTTGCAACATATCAAAACAGCACAAATCCGCCAAATGCTATTGGGCATACATAATTCCAAACGATGGAACCTCCGG
This sequence comes from Cenarchaeum sp., assembly GCA_963693095.2. Taxonomy (GTDB): domain Archaea; phylum Thermoproteota; class Nitrososphaeria; order Nitrososphaerales; family Nitrosopumilaceae; genus JAHRAL01. Next base: position 700,619 of record OY843768.1, on the reverse strand, counting down.
AGATGTGATGTGGGTTTACAACAGTAACTCAAACCCAAACATCAGAAAAGTTTGGGGCAAAAAAGTCTATGGCCTTGTGACCGGAGATGATAATGCCCTTGAAGAGACGTGGAGAGCGGTCCCAAAGGCAATTGCGAATTGTGTTGGAAAATCCAGGACGTTTGATGAGACGGAATATACTCGCGTTTATGAATGGTTCAAGAGGGCATTTGGGCACTAGTGTTGTGTTCCTGCCCTACAGCTCAAGTGCCTTGCGCATGGAGCGGCCAAGCGCAACGGCGAGCTTTACCGGAACCGCGTTGCCTATCTGCCGGTACTGTGATGACACGCTGCCCTCAAACTTCCATGTGTCCGGAAATGTCTGGATGCGCGCATACTCCCTGATGGTGAACGGGCGCGTCTCATCAGGATGAATCCTGTCCGTCATCTTTTGGCACGGCGAGCACGTGAGTGTCAGGCACGGCTCGTCCCAGGACAGGCGCCTGGCCATCCCGCGCTTTCCGCCCTCGGAGTTTATGCTCTTGCCAAGGTACACCCTTTGGAGCCTTTTGGGCAGGTTAACCCATGAGCCGCCGGGCGGAACCCTGTCGAGTATCTTTTTGCGCCTCTCCGAGTAGGTCGTTCCCGCCGATCGCGGGGTTTTGCGAAGCGCCTCGCGAAGCGTGATTACCCCGCCATGCGGACGCGGGAACTCAAAGGCCATCCCGCGCCGCACGCCGACAAATATGACCCTCTTGCGCTTTTGCGGCACGCGATAGTCCAGCGCGTTGAGCGTCTGGTACCTGACGTCATACCCGAGGGAGTCTAGGATGCGCAGTATGGTCTCAAGCGTCCTGCCGCCGTCATTGCGCGTGATCGCCTCGACGTTCTCGGCAAGAAATGCGCGCGGCCTGATCTGCTTTACTGCCCTGGCAAACTCGTAGAACAGCGTCCCGCGAACGTCCCCAAACCCGAGCTTGTTTCCCGCATGGCTGAACGGCTGGCACGGAAACCCGCCTGTCACGACGTCAGCGCGCACCCCCCTAAACTTCACATCTGCAATGTCGTCTCCGATGACGTTCCAGCGTGGGCGGTTCATCCTTAGCGTCGCCACGCAGTCCTTGTCGTTCTCGACTAGCGAGACGGTCTCAAAGCCGGCCCTGTGGAGGCCCAGGGCCATGCCGCCTGCGCCGGCAAAGAGCTCGACTACGGTGGGCTTGGCCATGCGAGATTTGCGCATATTGCCGCTATTTAGCGTTGGCGAGCGGCCCGTCTGCGGCATCATGCGCGCGGTGGCCGCGCAAACCGGTTTGCGGGGTCTGCGTGGTACTCTACTGGCATGGTTGGATCCTTTTGCCTTCCGGTGAGTATGCCTATGACGGTGTCATCGCGGCGCATTATGCCCTCGTTGACAAGCTTGCGAATTCCGGCGATCGACGCGCCAGATGCCATCTCACAGTCAAACCCGTTAAGGCCGACTACTGACATGCCATCGAGCATCTCGGCGTCGCTGACCGTGGTGACGTGCCCGTCGCTAAGCTCAAGTGCCCTCAGGGCCTTTAGCAGGTTTGCCGGACGCCCTATCTGTATTGCAGTGGCGCGGGTTTTCGGCACACTGCCGGACGCGTCGAGTGCGGCATAGTGCCGCTCTATGATTCCCATGTTTGGCCTGCCAGAGTTCCATCGTAGCTCCTCCTCGCCGTTTGCCCCGTTATACATGTCAGACAGCGTGCTAGCGCCCTCTGCGTTGATCACGGCAATTCGCGGCATCTTTTTTATCCATCCCCACGAGCGAAGCTCATGGAGCGCCTTGCCGCAGCTTGACGTGTTGCCAAGTGCGCCTCCGGGATAGACGATCCAGTCGGGTGCCTCCCACCCCAGATGCTCAAGTACCCTGTACGGTATTGTCTTTTGGCCCTCTATGCGAAACGGGTTGATCGAGTTTACGGTGTATCCACTGCCGTCACTCACAGCCTCTAGTGAGCCGCGCAGCGCATCATCAAAGTTGCCGTCGACCTCAACAATCTGCGCGCCAAACTGGTATGCCTGCCCGAGCTTGCCCGGCGCGATCTTGCCGCGGGGTATGTACACGTCACACTCCATCCCCTCATTGGCCGCAAACATGCCTGCCGATGCAGACGTGTTTCCAGTCGACGCGCAGACGATCTTTGATGCGCCGACCATCCTTGCGTGCGTGACGGCCGTGGCCATGCCGTTGTCCTTGAATGAGCCGCTCGGGTTGTACCCCTCTGGCTGCAGGAGTAGGCGTTCAGAATCCATGCGCGCAAACTCGGCTGCCCTGGACATGCGGTACGGGCGCGACTGCCTGCCCTCGGCCCCGTCAAGGGAGACGAGCGCGTGCGCGCACGCCGCATCGTCCTCGGTGTCTATCTGGCAAAAGTTGATCAGCTCGCGAAACCTCCACACGCCGCTCTCGTTGAATATGCTCCCCCCATGATCGCGCCGGTGCAGAAACGACTCCTTTAGGGACTTTGGGGGCGTGCTGTCATACACGACATCAAGGAGGTGACCGTTCTCGCAGCTCACGCCCACTGTGTTGATCGGATACTCGAGCGCACAGGCGCCGTCAATGCACCTTAACCGTGCGCCTTGCGACATCGAGGCGCACGCTCCAGGGACGACAATTTAAAGAGTTCGTGGGCACCAGACTTTATAGGGCATCAGGATGACGTTGCGGCGATGTCTGTCATTGGCGAGGGCACAGTTGCCGCAGCCGCCGACGCCGTGCGGGCGCACGACGCGCTCCTTGGCATGAACTATGCAAAGGCAGGCGTGCGCGGCGTGGCCGCAGAGTGGGATCGCATCTGTGCGGCAATGGCCGCATTGCTCGACACGCTTGCAGCAGACAAGAGCACTGGGGACACGGCGAGCTCGCTTCGTGCGCACGCGGGCAGGTACACCTCGGGATACTCGTTCTCTAGGGAGCTGGGCCTCATCGCCGAGACGTATGCCGGCGATCCTGCGCGCACGCGCGCCATTGCGCTAAAGATTGCCGAGTCACTTGAGGACAAGGGATTTATGGAGATGCTGAGGGATGTTGCCGATGGCTAAAAGATGCATCCTGTGCGGATGCGCCGATCACTGGATCATTGGGTGCCATCGCCATGCGGCAAGGCGGTGCGGCTGTGCCCACAGGGACTAGGCCGGTGGCGCAACCTGGCGCGGTCCTGACCTCACGTGAAAGTTGGAGCAGCACTTGCACTCCTTTTCGAGGCACTCGTCCTCTGAAAAGTGCCCGCATATCCCGCACTCACATCCCCTGCTCATCGTGCGAATGGCAGTCGCAGAGGGTTATAACTTGTTGCCGCGGCGCACGCGTGTCCTAGCGCGAGGACTTGCTCTTTGAGAGCTGCTGCTCCATCTCGGCGGCCCTGCTGTCAACTGACCTGATTATCTCCTGGATTATTCCGTCGAGGTCGCCCTCGTCGGCCGGCGGGTCGATCGCCGTGGCTATCTCGCCGACCGTCGCCGAGATCTCGGAGCTCATCTGCTCAAACGTCTCGGGATCCTCGTACACGGTGTTCTCGTAGAGCTTTTTGAGCGAGTTGACATAGCTTATGACCTGGTCAGTCAGGATGACCTTGTAGGTGTTTCCATTGACTATGATCTGCTTTGTGATCAACGGCCCACGCGCAAAAATCTTGCCTTAAAACCCTTTTCATGCGTGGCCCGGCGTGTGCCTGACGTGCCGCGTTGCGCCGGTGATCGCAGGATCGGCGTCTCCCCTAGAAGGCGATATAGTCTAGGGCCAGGGCGTCACTGATCAGGGCCATGTGCCTTGTCTTTAGGACATAGCCGTTCTTGATGTCAGATGTCGGTATCCAGCGGTTCGATGACGTATAGTGGCGCTTTTCGGCAAGCTCGGCCTCGATGGCCTCGATGTCAAACTCTGCCTCCTCGACCTTCATGGACTCTAGGTGCTTTATTGTGACTAGTATGCGGCGGGCCTTTACGCGATCGCCGAGCTTCCACTTTGAGGGCGGGTGCTCGTCAGTCACCTCGATGACCTTTACCTTCATCTCCTTTTTTCCTAGCGCATCGCGGCTAACTAGCACACGCTCGTCAAGAAACTCCTCAAACTCGGCATTGCGCTCGGCGTGCGACGTGCCATCATCAAGGATGGACCGGACCGCGCTGTCGACGGCAGGCTCGGCAGCACTCTCATCATCATGCGGTGCGGCCGGCTCGCTGGCCTGCAGGGTCTCCTCGGCAGGCGGTGACTTTGCGTTACTGCGACCCAGAATTGAGCGCAGCCTGCCCAGGCTTCCAGTGCTCTTCCCGTCTCCCATGGTTCGCGCGCTCATGCGCGTTTGCTAAATACCTTGTGGGGCACGCCTGCGCCTCTTGCGCGCTATGGGCACGTCACAGTCAGGCAGGTCAAGATCCACGCGCACGCCGCCATCGCGGCCGTACGTCGAGCCGTCATAATGGCACACGCACTCGACTGGCCTGGCAGCAGAATCCCACTCCTTATAGTACTCGCGCAGCTCCCTTCCGCCGTACTCGCCGCGCGCAATGCGCTTCTTTGAGAGGAACTTGAATGCCAGGACCACCCTCCGCTTCTGGTATGGTCCGAGAACGTGTGCCCAATCGACGCAGCGCTCGACCTGGTCGACAGGCACGACCAGGCGGTTGGTCGTGCCGGACTTTGCCTCCATGATATATGCCGAGCTCTCAGACGGGTTTAGGGCCAGAACGTCAGGCAGCGACGTGCTAGGCGAGCCGAGGCGGTATGCGCTCCAGTCCTCTAGCGCATTAAAGCGGCGCGATATCGTGCCCTCCCAGCTATAGCCGCGCTGCCGGCGCGCCCTCGATGCCGCGTGAACCTGCCCAGGGGATGCGCGCCTCGGGCGCACGGCGCCATCGACTGTCCTGGTCGGCATGCCCGAAGCGCAGGCGCGCTCGCCATATAGAGGTAGCAATGCGCACAGTGCTGACCAAATGTGCACCGAAAATTCACATGCTCACCATTGCTTTATACGTCCTATGTGCGGGCGCGCACTGCCGTGGCGAACACCGGCAGGCCTGCCCAGGGAAGAGCGGCGCGCAGCCGCGTGTGGCACCCAAACACGCAGATGCGCGAGTGGGCCGCCTTTGATGAGATAGTCCGCGGGGACGGGATGAGCCTCGTCTGCGCTGACGGGACGCGCCTGCTTGACGGGGTAGCGTCAATGTGGTGCAATGTGTGGGGCCACTCGCGCCGCGAGCTAGTGCGCGCAATGTCGCGCCAGGCCGCCACGCTTGCCCACTCGCCGCTCTTCAACCTGACGCACGGGCCGGCCGAACGACTCGCCGAGGAGCTTGTCAGCATCGCGCCAGGAATGTCCCACGTGTTCTATTCGGACAATGGCTCGACGGCGATGGAGGTCGCCACAAAGATTGCCCTTCAGCACTGGCAGAACGCCGGCGAGCGCGCCAGGTCGGCGATCGTGGCACTCGAGGGCGGATACCACGGGGACACGTTTGGCGCAATGTCGATCGGGTACTCGGCACAGTTCTTTTCACGCTTCAAGGGACACCTCTTTGGCGTCTCGCGCGTTGCGGCACCTGACGCGTACCACCGCTCATGCGATCCGGACGATGACGCATCACAGTGCGTCGAGGCCGCCGAGCGCCGGCTCGCGCGCGGGGATGTCGCCGCGCTAGTCATGGAGAGCGGCGCGCAGATGGCCGGAGGCGTGCGCATATACCCGCGCGGATACCAGCGCGGGATCGCAAGGGCATGCCGCAGGCATGGCGCGCTCCTAGTGCTCGACGAGGTTGCCACGGGGTTTGGCCGCCTTGGATCGATGGCCGAGTACACCGCGCAGGGCTCTAGGCCTGACATTGTGTCATTTGGCAAGATGCTCACCGGCGGATATGTGACGCTTGGCGCAACGCTTGCGACACGCAGGGTCCACGACTCGTTTCTCGGCGAGTATGCCGAGGGACGCCACCTGTTTCATGGCCACACGTACACCGGAAACCCCATTGCCGCCGCCGTTGCGCTCGAAAACATTCGCCTGTACAGGCGGCACCGCCTGCTTGATCGCATACGCAAGACATCACGCGTACTGGGCTCGTTTGCCGACAGGATGGCCACGCTGCCAATGGTCGGTGACGTCAGGCATCGCGGCATGGTAATGGGAGTCGAGCTGGTCCGGGACGAGCGCACGAAAAGGGCGCCCACGCCAAACCGCTCGATAAACCGCATCGTCTACGAGGAGGGAAGGAGGCGCGGCATATACCTGCGCACGCTTGGCAACATTGTCATGATCGTCCCGCCACTGGCAATGCCGGCCGCACAGCTCGACACTCTCTGCGAGGCCGCCGCCGAGACCATAGTCGCCGCCGCACGCAGGATGGCCGGCTCTTCGGCATCGCCGGACCATGGCGCGCGCCGACGCCCACAAGGGCACACCGTGCGCAAGAAATAGATCAGAACGGCGATTTGCATATATGGGGCAACACGTCCGGCCTGCCCCATGCGCGATCGGCTATACCGCCTGTTCAGGAAGATTGCCCTGTTGGGCCCGACCGAGGAGGAGGCGGACAGGATAAACAGGGAGGACAGGGAGGCCAACACCCAGTGGATACTCGGAGGCCGCGTCGGTATAGTTCATGGCGTCATGGAGTATGGCTACCGGGTGGACTTTAGCAGGGTGAAGCCCTTTGTGTGTACTTTTGAGGGGTGCGGCTGCCGGAAAATGGACGTGAAAGAGGTTGACGAGTGACAGGATTGGCCACGTGCCTGTCATGCAGCAGCACGGCGCGCGTGACGCTGCGCCATGCGCAAAAAGTGCGCCATATCGACGATTTTAATATATAGGGCGACGCGTCCGGCCTGCCCCATGCGCGATCGGCTATACCGCCTGTTCAGGAAGATTGCCTTGCTAGGCCCGACCGAAGAGGAGGCGGACAGGATAAACAGGGAGGACAGGGAGGCGAACACCCAGTGGATACTCGGAGGCCGCGTCGGCATAGTTCATGGCGTCATGGAGTTTGGCGGCCGGGTGGACTTTGACAATATTGAGCCCGAGCGGTGTAAGTTTGAAGGGTGCGACTGCCATAAGAAGGACGTGGACAAGGATGACGAGTGACAGGATTGGCCGCATATCGATCATGCAACAGCACAACGTGCTTTTGGCAATTCTGTGCCAGCATTTAGACATAAAGGCGTCAATATTCCTCTCGTTTGTGGCAGTGATGCTGTTTGCCTATGCGTTTAACAACATAGGCAGCCCATACATCTTTGTTTTGGCATTGGCGTTTGCTGTTGCATACCCAATGAGAATAGGCGTAAAAATGCTAGCAGACAAGCCTGTAAAGCTCGGAGGTGCAGATCTCACGGTTCATGATATTGGCAGTATGAAATCAGACGCGGAATATCACGTACATAGTTATCGCGAACAAGCATACAAAGGAGCAATACGCCACAACACCATAGTGCTAAAGAAAAAACACCGGGAGAACAAAAACCTCATCATCACATCAATGCTGCTGTTCGGCTACATAATGACCATGACGGCAGTGGTCAAGTTTATGGAACTCCCGAATGCGGGCATTTTGTCGTTCACATAACACCATCCCTAGAACATGTGCGGTTGAGCCACATGAAGGCACAATGTGACCCCGTCTGCTGCCAACATGTCCCCAGCCAGCAAGCTGCCAAGGTGTCCACAAACGCCATGTCGGCAGCACGCCTCGCCAGTTTTATTAATGCGCCATGTGGAGTGGCCGGTGATGGACGGCAACTGGCTGCGCGCGATGGCCACCAGGGTCGTGTGCGGCGATCCGATCACGGCTGACGAGGCGGGCATGCTGGCAGCCTATGGCGACATTGCAGGCCTCATGCGCGAGGCCGATCGGATAACGCGTGAACTCCACGGCCCCCAAGTCGAGGTCGAAGAGCTTGCCAACATCAAGAAAAACGCGTGCTCGGAGGACTGCACGTTCTGCGCCCAGTCGGCATTGTACGACACGGGAATTGGCACGCACACGCTGGCGCCTAGCGAGGAGATTGTCGCACAGGCGCGTCGCGCACGCGATGACGGGGCGTCATCGTACTGCCTTGTTGCGGCCTGGCGCGAGCCGCCGCCTGGTGACTTTGAACGCGTCTGCAGGATCATCGAGGAGATCAACCAAACCGTCGGAATCGACGTCGACTGCAGCCTGGGGTTCCTGACTCCGGCCAGGGCACGCCGCCTAAAGTCACTTGGCGTCGCAAAGTACAACCACAACCTCGAGACGGCGCGCTCAAAGTTTCCCGAGATATGCACCACGCACACGTATGATGACCGCATGGACACGCTGCACGTCGCGCGCGAGGCAGGCCTCGGCGTGTGCACGGGCGGGATAATAGGAATGGGCGAGACGCGCGCCCAGAGGCTAGAGCTCGCCCTGGATATCGCATCAGTGGCACCCGAGGAGGTCACGATAAACATCCTCACGCCCATGCCCGGCACCCCGCTTGAGCTCCAGGAGCCGCTTCCGGACGGCGAGGCCGAGCGCACCTTTGCGCTAATGCGCTTTCTCGTCCCCCACGCGACAGTGAGGGTTTCAGGCGGACGCGAAAAGGCGCTGGATGACGCCGGTGAGTCCATATTGCGCGGGGGCGCCAACGCGATAATAACTGCCGGATACCTGACCACTGGCGGACGGCGTGCCGAGGAGGACGCAGCGATGATCAGGCGCATCGGCCTTGAGGCCAAGTGAGTCCCTCGCCTCCGGCGAGCTGTCCCGCATTCGCTCCCAGGGCCTGCTGCGCAGGCTTCGCACGGCAAGGGCCGACGGGTCGCACGTGCTCATCGGCAAAAGGCGCCTCCTAAACCTCTCCTCCAATGACTATCTGGGCCTCTCGTCTGGCGGCGCGGCGCGCTGGGAGCAGGCCGCATCCTCATCAAGGCTCCTCTCCGGAAACGCCGCCGGATACGCGCCACTGGAGAGGTCGCTGGCCTCGCACCGCTCGCAGGCCGCCTCGCTCGTCTTTCCGACAGGATACATGGCCAACATTGGCGCCGTGTGCGCGCTTGCAAAAAAGGGCGATGTCGTAGTCTCTGACGAGCTAAACCACGCAAGCGTCATAGACGCGTGCAGGCTCTCCGGTGCGCGCACGGCAGTCTATACGCACAATGACGTCGGCGCCCTGGAGAGGGAGCTTCGGCGGCCCGCAGGGGCAAGGATCATCGTGACTGAAGGCGTCTTTAGCATGGACGGCGACGTTGCTGACATTCGGGGCATTGCAAAAGTTGCGGCACAGCACGGCGCAATAAGCGTCCTAGATGACGCGCATGGCGACTTTGTCCTGGGCAGTCGCGGTGGCGGGACGGCAAGCATGCTAGGGGTTCAGGGCCGCATCGACGTGCACACGGGCAGCCTCAGCAAGGCCATCGGCTCACTTGGCGGATATGTCGCTGCCGGTCCTCGCACGGTGGAGCTGTGCGCAAACCGCGCAAGGCCGCTTATCTACACATCAGCGCTCCCGCCGCAGGTCATCGCGCACGCCCGTGCCAGGGTCGCCGAGCCAAAGGCCGCAAGGCGCCAGAGGCTAGCGCGCAACACGCGCCTCCTGCACTCGTGCATTGACTCGATGGGACTCGGCAGGGAAGGCGTACGCACGCACATTGCGCCTATCATAGTTGGCGATGAGCGCAAGGCGGTTCGCCTCGGGGAACGGCTTGATGAGCGCGGCATCTTTGCGCACGCGGTTCGCCATCCCACCGTTGCCCTAGGCTCGGCTAGAATCCGCCTCTCCGTGACGGCATGGCCTGATGCGGACGAGCTCGGCGATGCCCTCGACGAGGTCCGCAGGGCATGCCACGCGATGAGAGTCTCCTAGCGGGCCGCCATGTCATAGCCGCCAAACATCGGCGAGCCCATGAGAAATGCCGCCATGATCGCAGTGCCGAGCACGGCGGCGACTATGGCAAAGCGCACGTTCATGGTCCGGGCGCGTCACGCGTGCGCTTAAAAGTCAAGCGCGCAGAGGTGGAACAAATCTGGAATAACGCTTTAAAGCGCCGGGCGTCCACGCATGGGCATTGGCCGAGATTAGCATCGCCATAGCGGCCCTCGCCGGCGTGGGCTCCTTTGTCGCCCCGTGCATACTGCCCATGATACCGGCATTCCTGGCATACATATCGGGCACGACAGTAACGGAGCTCGCGCAGAGGGGATCGTCCACGCAGACCATAAACAGGACAGGCGTCATGCTCAACACGGTCTTCTTTGTGCTCGGCTTTTCAGTCGTCTTCTCGTCACTCGGCGTCCTCATAAACAGCGTCCTCTCCGAGTCGGCCGCCGAGCTCGCCGGCACGCTAAACTATGTCGGCGGAATCATCATAATCGGCTTTGGCGCATTCATGCTCATCTCGACAAAGTGCGCATCGCTAAACCTCGAGAAAAAGTTCCTGCCAAAGGGGGGTCGCGCAAGCCTTCCAATGTCGTTTGTCTTTGGCCTCGCGTTTGCCGCCGGCTGGACGCCGTGCGTTGGCCCCGTTCTGGGAACGATCCTGACACTTGCGGCAACGACGCCGTCTGCGTCATTTAGCCTGCTCTTGGCGTACTCGCTGGGCCTGGGCATACCGTTTCTCCTAATGGGTGCGTTCTTTTCGCGCGCGACGCCACTAGTGCGCGCAATGAGCCGCCACCTGCGCTACTATTCAGTTGCCCTCGGCGTCATGATCATTGCGCTCGGCGTCCTTGTCCTGACCGGCCAGCTCGCATACATTGCAAACTTTCCGCTCCTAAACGAGCTGGTGCTACTCGGGTGAATGAAGGATGGATGCAAACATAAAGACCGCAATAGTATATGGCGCCATAATTGTCGTTGGCGTCGCGGTTCTCGGCATTGCGCTCTCGACGCTAGATGAGGCCGTTGTACCTCAGCAACTCGACGGCGAGGCGCCCGCATCGGTTCCGGCAAGGCCGGACAACCCCGCACCAGACCTAGTCGGCATTGCGCACTATATAAACACGACACCTGAGGCCCTCGCCGAGGAGATTGAGGACAGCGTCGTCCTTTATGACATCTGGACATACTCTTGCATAAACTGCATACGCACGCTCCCGTACATCACGTCATGGGACGAGAGGTATGCCGATGACGGCCTCCTCATCATCGGCGTCCACTCACCAGAGTTTGAGTTTGAAAAAGAGATCGCAAATGTCGAGCGCGCCGTGCAAAAGCACGAGATCGCATACCCCGTGGTAATGGACAACGACATGGAGACATGGAAGGCCTTTGAGAACAGGTACTGGCCACGCAAGTACATCGCAGACCATGAGGGCAATATCAGGTATGACCACATCGGCGAGGGCGACTATGAGAACACCGAGCGCGTGATCCAGGCACTCCTCGCCGAGCGTGCCGAGGCGCGCGGCATGTCCCCCATGGCCGACATGGGCACCGTGGACATTGCCGAGTACGAGAACGAGGGTCGCACGCGCGAGCTCTACTTTGGGTATGCGTTTGCGTACGGGCGAAACCAGCTCGGCAGCCCCGAGGGCTTTGAACCCATGCAGGACGTGACGTACACGGTTCCTGCAGAGCTGGAGGCAAACCACTTTTACCCCGAGGGCACGTGGACAAACACGCCTGACGGCATGATCCTCGTCTCCGAGTCCGGCAGGGTGCACCTCCCATACTATGCAAAGGAGGTCAATATCGTGGCCGGCAGTGAGGGCATGGCGTCCCTCGAAGTCCTCCTTGACGGCGAGCCCATAGGCGCAGGCGACGCCGGCTCGGCAGTCAGTGACGGCGTTGCGGCCATATCAGGGCATGGCCTGTACAACATTGTCAATAGCGAGTCCTCCTCGCCGCGCCTCCTCGAGCTGCGCACGAGCGAGCCCGGATTTGCGATATACACGTTCACCTTTGGCTAGTATCCGCCGCCCATGTCACCACGGTGACGCGATGCGCGGTGACATGGCTCTTTAAAGGCGGGTTTTGCGCATTCATGTATATTGATCCCGGGCTGGTCAAACGGTGGTGCAAACCTCTCACAAAGGATACTCAGGGGCATTCGCCCAGAGGTTCCGCTAAAGACGCGGATCGACACTGCCCAAAAAAGGCTCGAGACGCAGATAGCGCGCCTTGACGGGATACAGGACACGCTAAAAAAGAGGGATGCGGCCATGCTGCTAAAGATAGCCGAGGCGCAGCGTGCCGGCAACATCGGATACGCCAGGGGATATGCGCAAGAGCTCGCCGAGATCAGGAGGATGCGCAATGTGATAAGAAATGCGCAAAATGCAGTCGAAGGCGTGCGAACGCGCCTGGGCACGGTGGCCGAGTATGGCGACATTGTAGTCACGCTTAGCCCGTGCATGGCACTCATCAAGGATATCGCGCCGGGCATAGGGAGCATGATGCCAAACGTCAGTGAGTCACTTGGCGACTTTGAGCAGTCCATGAGGGACATACTGGAGGGTGCCTCTGTGGGAACCGGCCTTGTGCCGGAGAGTGCGCAGTCAAACCCCGAGGCCAACGCAATACTTGACGAGGCGCGCGCCGCACTAGAGCGGGACACGGTTGCAAGGCTGCCGACGCCGCCGGGGCTAGACATTGTGCCCACGCAGGCAGAGAGGTTGCCGACGCCTCCTGTGGACCTAAAGCAGGACGTAATCTCTGACAAACAGGTCTACACATAGGATCTTTCCGTGCGGTGCGTGTGCGGGTTCTGAACAATGTGCCGATCCATTGCGCGCATGGGCACAGGCGCTCACCCCCACCTCCTGCACGGCACAAGACCAGCACATGGGCAATGCGCTGCCCCTTCCAACATGGCCACACTGCCGGCCCACGGGAGCCTGCCGTGGCCAAGGCACCCCATGGGGTCAATCCCGCCATAGCGCATCCGTGGTGGCCGACATGCCCACAAAGTGTTTTAAAACCCGTTGTGCGCAACGCGCGCAGACTTGAGGATATATCACGCAAGCCCCGGATTCGGCGATGCCCTCCAGGAGGGGCAGGCCATTGAATTTTTGGAAAAGAGCAAGCTAAACTTGCAGCTTGGCACCATTGATGCTGACGGTGATGCCAACGTCCATCCCGTGTGGTATGTCTATGAGCGCGAAAGGCTCTACATCGATGCCGCAAGGGCGTCCAAAAAGGTGGCCAACATCAGGAGGAGGCCACGCGTGTACTTTTGCGTCGATGACGAGCGCGTCCCGTACAGGGGAGTTCGCGGCAAGGGCATCGCGACGCTGCATGAGGACATTGGCATGGCACTGCCCATAGCCGAGAGAATCATGCTAAAGTACACAGGAAGCCTTGACAATGACATTGCGGCCGCACTGCTAGATGGCGTAAAGGGCGGCCAGTCCGTGCTCATAGAGATAGAGCCGACATACTATTCAACGTGGGATCACGCATCGGGCATAACCGGCGGCCGCAAGCCCTAGGGTTTGTCGGCACGTACCGCAAGCTCTTTTTTTATGCGGCTGATCGTAGGATAGCTGTATCCGCGCCTTCGATAGTTGGTCACCATGAGCCTCCAGTTGTCCAGGCGCCACCTTGCCTGCTCGGCGGTGACAGAGTGAACTTCCCTTTGCACGATGCTCTTGCGGCCCACGCGAAGCGTGCCCGAGTCCTTTGACTCCCACCTACGCCGGGCAAATCGCAGGCCCGCGAGGGCCTCAGAGACTGGCATCTCGCGCAGACACTCGCGCATCTCGGCGAGCTGCTCGTCAGTCGCCTCCCCGCCAAGCTCGGCGTCTATTCGCGGCCTCATGCCCCGGCCATGCCGTCGGCGCTTATTAGGATCGCGGTGCGCCACGGCCCAAAAGCAGGACAGGGCGCCCTAGCAGCCCAGCTCGATGTTGGAGTTTTTGCAGAGCGTGTTGTATATGCCAAACCCGAATATGACGCCGGCCATTATTGCCAGGGGCACTATGACTAGAACCTTTGAGAGAAACGGGCTCATCGTGCCCCATAGGCGCCCATGTGGGCTATAAGTCTGACCTAGCAAACCTCGATTGAGAGCGTCGCTCGCGTGCCGGCCTCGCGCAGCGCGCGGACCATCTCGCGGGGCATCGAGTCAGAGGCCGCATCGCACCTGACTGCAAGCGTGCGCGGGCATGCGTACGAGCTCTTTCGCACGACAATGTCGCGCGTGTCACTCAGGGCCAGGGAGGGGTCACCCCTGCCCCGCACGGCAAAGGCCATGCTGTCCACTGCGATCTCGACTCTCACCTCGGCTGAGGCGTCGCGCAGGCGCGCCTTTAGCGCATCAGGCAGGCCAGAGCACGCGCACGATGCCCCCACGCCGACGACGCAGTCCCCCGCGGGCGTGAGCGCTCCATCGCGCGTGACCTCTATGGTCTTTTCATGCAGCGCACGCACGTTCTCGTGCCCAAAAAACTCGATCTCAAACCTCAATGGCCCACGAGTGCGGCATGACTTAAATTAAACGTTAATCGGGCGTGCCGCATTGCTTCCAGCGCAGCAGGGCTATGACAGGGCCATAACCGTATTCTCGCCTGACGGGCGCCTATACCAGGTCGAGTACGCCATCGAGACAGTCAGGCGTGGCACGATCGCAGTGGGCGTAAAGTCGCGTGAGGGAATCGTGATCGGAGTCGAGGAGAGCTCGCGCAAGCTCCAGATATCAGACAGGCTCCAAAAGATATTCCAGGTCGACGGCCATATCGGCGTTGCCGCAGCCGGATACATTCCTGACGCCAGGAGCCAGGTTGACAATGCAAGGTTCTTTTCGCAGAGCAACCGCCTCATATACGACGAGGACGTCGACGTCGAGACAGTCGCCAGGCACATCGCCGACCAGGCGCAGCAGTTTACGCAGTTTGCCGGCGTGAGGCCGTTTGGAGTCGCGCTCATACTCGCCGGAGTCGACGGCGACGGGGCAGGCAGGCTGTTCCTGACTGACCCGAGCGGGACGTACATATCGTATGACGCCGTGGCCATCGGCGCAGGAACTGACGACGTCACAAAATTCCTCGAAAAGGCCTACAGTGCTGACATGGGGCTCGATGATGCCACAAAGCTCGCAGCGGCGGCAATACAGATGTCGCGCAGCGACGCCGACAAGGGCAGCCGCATCAGGATGGCCCGCGTGTCTGCGAGCACGCGCACCTTTGAGATAGTCTCGGATGCGGACGTGGAGTCCATCACAAAGGCGGCAAAGACCGCATATGTCGACAGTGCCGGCACATAGTGCCCACATTCCTTTTATTGCGGCGCGTGGAGCACGTGCGACATGACACTTTCAGTGGCCATACCGGACTCGGCCATATCCGATGAGCCGACACGCGAGTCCAAGACCAGAAAGGCATCCTCGATCGCCCGCGCGTGCGCGATATTTGGGGTCATGGAGGTGTACGTGTATGGCGATCGCGCATCGCGCGAGGACGCGTCGTTTCTTGTGAGCCTGTTGCGCTATGCCGAGACCCCGCAGTACCTGCGCCGCGTCCTCTATCCGAGGATCGACGCACTCCGCCACGTCGGCGTCATGCACCCACTGCAGATTCCAAGCCACACAGTCGCGCGCCATGTGCGCGACGTCAGGGCAGGTGACGTTCGCGAGGGTGTCGTGGCCGTCGTGCGCGGATCAAAGGTCGTCGACGTTGGACTCGGCCGGTCCCTTGCGTATCGCGGGGACAAGCGCGCCGGCTCGCGCGTCACGGTTCGCCTAAAGTCCGGCCCGCCCGAGCTCGCATCAAAGGAGGTAAGCGCCGAAGAGGCGCCGGGCTACTGGGGATATGGCGTGCTTGCGCGCTCTAGCCTCATTGATCTGCTGCGCTCATGGAACGGTCCGGTCATACTCACGTCGCGGCGCGGCAAGCCCGGCGGTGCGGGAGCGGCGCGCAGGGCACGCAACGGCAATACGCTAGTCGTCTTTGGATCCGCTGACAGGGGCCTTCCACAGATTCTTGGCTCACAGGCCGCACGGGTGCAAAACGCGAAAATGGTCAACTTTTTTCCAAACCAGCGCACGGCCACCGTCAGGCTCGAGGAGGCGATCCTCGGCACGCTGGCCATACTTGATGCGGCACCCGGCGGTGGTGACAGTGCATAGGGCACGCAGGCGCCTCGTGCTCGCCATGGCCGCAGGCGGTGCGGGCATTGCCGCCGGCGGGGCATTTTTGTGGATTGCCATCGCCGCACTTGTGGAATGACCCGGGCTTTGTGGCCATTGTGCGTGCGACTCGAGGTTAATGGCAGCACATGTGCCGCATGGCAGTGCGCACAGCGCGGCGCCCCTGCGGCCAAGCGGATTGGCAAGATCGCGCCCATTTGGCCAAAATGGCAGGCGTCTGCTGGCCCCATACACCGGCTAGCCAATAATAGTTAAAAGGGGCAGAATGTGGGTCCTGCCCAAATGGGCCACAGAAAGCACAGTCAGCCGCGCAGGGGCAGCCTCGCATACCTGCCGCGAAAGCGCGCCGGGACTATGGAGGCCAGGATTCGCACATGGCCCACCGTTAACGGCGAGCCGCGCATGCTGGCCCATGCCGGATTCAAGGCCGGATGCGTGCGAGTCGTCAGCATTGATGATCGCGAGCACACGCCAAACCACGGCAAGCAGCTAGTCAGCGTTGGAACCGTCATCGTGACGCCACCGGCAACAGTCATTGGCGTGAGGGGCTACTCGCAGGACCATGATGGCCATCATGCCGAGTTTGACGTTTACGCAAAGGACATTCCCAAAAAAATCTCCAAGCATGCTGCGTTCAAGAGCGCCGAGGGCGCACTAGAGGCGGCAAAGTCGTCGCTTGGCAAAATAAGCAAGATGTTTGCGATACTCGCAGTGACCCCGGAGGACGTGGGCACCGGACAAAAGACGCCATACATCTTTGAGGCCGCAATAGGCGGAGGTGACGTGCCAGCACAGTTCGAGTATGTCTCCGGGCTCCTCGGCAAGGAGGTCGGCGTCGACAGGGTCTTTGAGACCGGTGCCACCGTCGACGTTGCGGCCATAACGCGCGGCAAGGGATGGCAGAGCGTCATAAAGCGATACGGCGCAAAGCGAAAGCAGCACAAGTCAAGAAAGAGCGTCAGGGAGCTCGGCTCGCTCGGGCCAATATCTCCCCAGTATGTCATGTATACCGTCCCGCGCCCCGGCCAGATGGGCTCGCACCAGCGTGTAGAGTACAACAAGCGCATAATGATCATGGGCAGCGCAGGAGACGATGATCCGATAAACCCCGCAGGCGGCCACCTTCGCTTCGGCAACGTAAAGGGAGACTATGTCGTGCTGATGGGCTCTGTTCCCGGAACGCCGCGCAGGCTCATAAAGCTCAGGGCGCCGTTGCGCGCCGCGGCAGCAAAGGTCGCCAAGCCAAACGTCCTGGAGGTAATCACATGACAAGCGTTGCAGTTGTAAAGCCTGACGGGTCTGGCGGCGGAAAGGTCGAGCTCCCGCGCGTCTTTGAGACGCCCGTGCGCAACGACATCATAATGCGCGCATACACGATAATGAACACGCACCACTTTCAGCCAAAGGGGACCCACCCGACTGCGGGCATGGACGTCGTGGCAAGGTCGGCTGACCCGCCAACTGGCCACGGGCAGGCAAGGATTGCGCGAATCCGCACCAGTGGCGGGAGGCGCCAGGGCGAGGCCGCCGGCGTCGCGTCGGTTCGCGGCGGAAGGCAGGCACACCCGCCAAAGGCCGAGCGGCGCATACACAAGAGGATAAACCGCAAGGAGCGCAGGCTCGCCCTATGCTCGGCGATTGCGGCAACTGCGGACAGGGCGCTAGTCGTGGCGCGCGGGCACCGCGTTCCAGAGGGGGCCAACCTGCCAATTGTTGTCAGCGACGACGTTGAAAAGACGTCGACTGCAAAGGGCGTCACTGCGCTCCTTGGCGCACTCGGCCTCTATCCGGACGTCGAGCGCCTCCTCGCAAGGGGACGACGTAGCGGCAAGCCGGCCCTGCGCGGACGAACAAAAAAGGTCGGCAAGAGTGTCCTCTTTGTGACCGGAAACGACGACGCGCTCTCCAGGGCATGCGGATCGGTTCCGGGCGTGGATGTCTGCCGCGCACGCGACCTCAGCGTGCTGGATCTCGCACCAGGCGCCTCACCGATAAGGCTCACCGTCTATACCGAGTCGGCGATAGGCGAGATATCAAAGATCGCCACGCCGCACCTAGAGGCCATGGAGGTTCAGCGTTGAACGCCGAGGAGGCAGCAGCCACGGTCATTCGCCCGTACATCACCGAGAAGACCTTTGCGATGGTCGAAAAGGAGGCAAAGGTCTGCTTTATCGTGGAGAGGTCCGCGACCAAGGCGCAAGTCGTCGAGGCCATAGGCGAGCTCTATGGCCAAAAGGCCGTGGGCGTCAACACGACTCGCACGATATACGGCAAAAAGGCGTTCGTAAAGTTCGAGACGGCCGATAAAGCGCGCGATCTGGCCACAAAAATAGGAATGCTCTAATATGGCCACGCGTGAAACCCCCCTCAGAGGCAGCCAGCAATGGTAAAAAAGTTCGACTATAGGGGAATTCCGCTGCAGGAGCTAGAGGCAATGCCCTCGGAGAGCTGGTTTGGCCTGTTTACGGCTAGGCAGCGAAGATCCCTCTCGCGGGGCCTCACAGACGGCAAGCGCAAGCTGACCCAGGAGATAAAGGCCGCCCGCGCAGGGGAGGCGCGTGGCTCGATCCGGACCCATGTCAGGGATCTCATCGTCCTGCCATACATGGTCGGCGCAAAGGTGAGCGTCTTTTCTGGCAAGGAGTTTCGCGAGGTCACCATTGTGCCCGAGATGATAGGCCGCTATCTTGGCGAGTTCGTTGTTACAAACAAGCGCGTAAACCACGGAGCGCCGGGCGTGGGGGCGTCGAGGTCAAGCCTCTATGTGCCTCTAAAGTGATTGACATGGCGTACGGTTACTCATTCCAGGGCTATGACGAGACGCGCCACGTGCGCGCCGCAATGCGCGAGAGGCAGATATCGCACAAGCATGCGCGCGAGATAGCAGTCAGCATCAAAAAGCTCACACTAGAGGCCGCGCGCGACTACCTGCAGGCAGTCACAAGGCTAGAGCGTGCAGTGCCGATGCGCCGCTACAAGAGGCAGGTGGGCCACAAGTCAGATCCCGGAGTCATGGCCGGACGCTATCCCGTAAAGGCAGCAGCGGAGTTTATCCGCCTCCTTGACAACCTCGAGGCAAACGCCGAGTACAAGGGGATGGACCTTGACAGGCTCCGCATAGTCGGCGCGACTGTCCACAAGGGAATGGTAATAGAGCGCTTTACCCCACGCGCTTTTGGAAGGGCATCGCCAAAGAACAATACGCTCACGCATGTCGAGCTGGTGGCCCAGGAGATATAGTCATGTCATCCACAAAGAACGCCATACGTGACAACTATAACACGCTGCAGCTTATGGCATACTTGCGCGAGGAGATTGGCGATGCCGGATTTTCTGGCGCCGACGTGGAAGCGCGCCCAACGGGCACAACGATAACTGTTCACGTGACCAGGCCGGGACTTGTCATTGGCCGCAAGGGCGAGGGCATACGTAGGCTCACCGACAACATTGCCACGCGCTTTGGTTACAAGGATCCTCGCATCTCCGTAAAGGAGAACACAAAGCCAGAGCTCTCGCCGACAGTCATGTGCAACAGGGTGGCCTCGCACATAAAGCGCGGCACGGCATTTCGCAGGGCCGTGATGTGGACGATGCGCCAGGTCATGGCCGGCGGGGCAAAGGGCGTGCAGATAACGGCCTCTGGCAAGCTTCGCGGGGACAGGTCAGCCTTTGAAAAGCGCACAATAGGCGTCCTGCCCAGGGCAGGCGCCTTTGCCGATGCCGTCGTGGAGGAGGACATTGTCCATGTCGAGACGCCCATGGGCCTCATCGGCATTCGCATCCGCATAGCAAAGGAGGAAGAGTACCGCGCAAGGGAGAGCTTTGAGATGAAGTCCGCCGGGGCAAAGAGGCCAAAGATTCGCATCGAAAAGGCCGAGGAGGCGCGCGTTGATCCCAAGGAGGCAAGGAGCGCCGGCTCGGGTGCCGGCGATGCCAAGGTGGCAAGGGGTGCTGGTGACGGCAAGGCGGCAAAGAGCGCCGGTGATGCCAAGGTGGCAAAGAGCTCCGGCCATAGTGCGGATGGCGCCAAGGAGGCCGAGTCCTGATGGGAAGCCCAAAGATGAGGGAGATTCGCAAGCTCAGCACGGCGGACATGCGCCACAAGATACTAGAGATGCGCTCCGAGCTGACAAAGATGCGAACGGACTCCTCAAAGGGAACGCTTCGCAAGGACAGCGGCAAGATTCGCCCAATGAGGAGGGCAATAGCGCGTATGCTCACGCGCATCCGCGAGGAGGAATCGCAATGATTACTGCCATTGCCGCACGCGAGCTCATCGGGGCAAACATGCGCGTAATGCGTTCGACCAATGCGCAGTTGGTCGGCATTGCCGGAACCGCAATGGACGAGACGATGTCAATGATTGCGCTGCGTGACGGCGGCCGCACGCGCTGGATTCCAAAGGCGGGATCCTCACTCAGCATAGACGTGGGCGGCTCAGGTGCCGTCGAGGTTGACGGGGCACTTCTCGTCGGCAGGCCACATGACAGGAGGGGCGCGCGCAGATGACGCGCAATATTGGCCTCGACATATCGGCGCCGCCACGCGAGCCGACTGAGGGTGACATGAAGAATCCGTTCAACGGCACGCTGCCGATCCGCGGAAGGCTCTTTGAGGGAATTGTGGTGTCATCTAGCGCAAAGAACACAGTCGTGGTCGAAAAGGACACGCCTGCATACATATCAAAGTTCAAGAGGTACGCGCGCAGCCGCAGCCGAATACACGCGCACGTGCCATCCAACATTGACGTCAGCGTGGGAATGAAGGTCATGGCAGCCGAGTGCAGGCCGGTCTCAAAGTCCGTCTCGTTCGTGGTAGTGGAGGCGAAACCCTAGTTGTCGCAGGGTCGCAGCCGCGGCAAGACGCGCGGTGTCGAGGAGTTTAGGCCATATGTCACCAGGGCGCTGCCCATAGGCGCACAGGTCGTCTGTGCCGACAATACCGGCGCCAAGATACTCGAGATAGTCATGGTCCAAAAGACAAAGACGCGCGTCTCGAGGCTGCCGGCTGCGGCCGTCGGCGACTTTGTCAACGTTGTGGTCAAAAAGGGCCCGGCCGAGCTCCGCAAGCAGGTCTATGGGGCCGTCATCATCAGGCAAAAGTACCCTGTGCGCAGGCTCCATGGCGTGCGCGTGACCTTTGAGGACAACGCGGCTGTCCTCACGACAAAGGAGGGCGAGGTAAAGGGCACCGAGATAAAGGGGCCGGTAGCATCAGAGGCGTCAGAAAAGTGGCCAAGGTTGGCAAACCTGGCATCGATGGTGGCATGACATGAAGCCCTCA
The DNA here is from genome assembly GCA_963693095.2 of Cenarchaeum sp. Lineage (GTDB taxonomy): Archaea > Thermoproteota > Nitrososphaeria > Nitrososphaerales > Nitrosopumilaceae > JAHRAL01. Next base: position 679,299 of record OY843768.1, on the reverse strand, counting down.
AAGATGCGCAACAAGCAGATATGGCAGGCAACGCACAATGTGCGCTCGAGGCAACTCGGAGCCGCGCTCTCATCAGACCTGCGCCAAAAACACTCGCGGCGCAGCGTAAGGGTCGTCATGGGCGACACGGTAAAGGTGGTTCGCGGCGAGTACAAGGATGTCGAGGGCAAGGTCTCCTCGGTCTTTGCGATCGGGGGCAGAATCGCAATCGAGGGCGTAAAGAAGGAAAAGGGCAAGGGCGAAAAGTTTGACGTCGAGATACACTCCTCAAATGTCGTCGTCACGACGCTAAACTCTGATGACTCTAGGAGAATGAAGCGCATACGCGGCGAGTCCACGCGCGGGCACAGCGGTTCGAGCGAGGCGGCAGGGCACAGTGCCAAGGGCACAGCGGACTCTGCTGCCAAGGGCACAGCGGACTCTGCTGCCAAGGGCGAAAAGGTCGAGGCAGCAGCAAGCGATGTTGCGCCCGCACCAAAGAAGGCCGATGCCGCAAAGGCCGGCGCTAACAAGGCGGCCAAGCGCACAACGGAGGCGAGCGCCTAATGGTCAGCATTGCTGGCAGCAAAAAGCTAAAGCGCCAGATGGCGCCGGGCTTTTGGGGAATATCGCGCAAGAACAAGCGCTTTGTCGTGACAGTCAAGCCCGGCCAGCATGCGCGTAGCCTGTCAGTGCCCACTGCAGTCCTGCTCAGGGACATCCTCGGCGTGGTTCGCACGCTGCGCGAGGCAAAGTCCGCAATATATGCCGGCAAGGTAAAGGTCGACGGCGTCGTTCGCAAGTCACTCCATCACGGAATTGGCCTGATGGACACAGTCGAGCTCGGAGGCAGTGGCGCAATGTATCGCATGATCCCAAGGGACGGCCAGATACTGCGCCCCATAAAGGTCGACGACCCCACCGAGATGGGCAAAAAGATATGCAAGGTCACATCAAAGGTGACGATCCGCGGAGGCAAGACGCAGGTGGGCTTCCACGACGGCCGCTCGCTCATAACTGACGAGGCCGTGGGCGTGGGCGACTCTTGCGTCCTAGGCGTGCCGGACCAAAAGATCGAAAAGGTCATACGCCTTGATGCCGGATGCCTCGCAATGGTCACGCGCGGGGCAAACGCAGGAGGCACGGGAACCGTCGATGCTATAAAAAAGGGGACGTTTGTCCTTCCGGCCATGGCGACTATGGCCCTAGGCGACAGGAAGGTCGACGTGCCCGCAGAGATTGTGATGGCCATAGGGCAGGGCAACGAGCCGGCGGTGAAGGTGGAATGAGCAAAGTCGACAACCCAATGAAGGTGATATACCTCGAAAAGGTCGTCCTCAACATGGGAATCGGCAAGTCAGGCGACGCAATCGAGGCCGCAAAGGCGGCCCTTGCGCACATATCTGGCAAGAGGCCGTGCGCGCGCGACGCAAAAAAGACATACCGTGACTTTGGTGTGCGCAAGGGCGAGCCCATCGGGGTGGCAGTGACCGTGCGCGGCGAGGATGCCGCAACCCTCCTAAAGCGCCTCCTTGAGGCGCGCGACAACAGCGTGCGCAGCAGGGCATTTGACGGCCACGGCAACTTTTCGTTCGGCATAAAGGAGCACATTGACGTGCCCGGCGTGAAATATGACCCAAAGGTGGGCATACTAGGCCTTGACGTCTGCGTCTCGCTTGCGCGTCCAGGCAACTCGATCAGCCGCAGGAGCAAGCACAAGGCCAGCGTTGGGGGCGGGCACATCATAACGGCTGATGAGGCGCGCTCGTTTGTGACTGGCAAGTTTGGGGTGGCTGTCGCATGAAGGACCGCTCGTACGAGTTTACCGGCCGCAAGGAGCACTCTTTTGGGCGTGGCTCGCGCTGGTGCAAGAGGTGCGGCGACTATACTGCAGTCATTCAAAAGTACGATCTCATGATATGCCGCAGGTGCTTTAGGGAGGTCGCCGGTTCGCTGGGATTCAGGAAATACATGTGATTGATGATGCCGGCCACTAACGTACTAGCAAACATGTTCGTAACACTATACAACACGGAGGCGAGGCGCAAGGCCGAGTGCACCGTGTTTCCCACGTCTGGCCTGTGTGCGGAGGTTCTCAAGACGCTCAAAAAGGACGGCTATATCGGCGAGTATGAGAGGATCGAGGACGGCCGCGGGGGCAAGTTCCGCGTTGGCCTTGTCGCAAAGATAACAAAGTGTGGCGCGATATCGCCGCGCTTTAAGGTCAAAAAGGACGAGTATGCGTTCTGGGAGCAGCGCTATCTGCCCTCATATGACCGCGGTATACTAGTCGTGACGACAAACCATGGTGTCATGTCGCACCATGACGCGACAAAGATGGGGATTGGGGGGTTTTTGGTAGGCTATGCGTACTAGTCCTGACCGCCTAAAGACAACAGTTGACGTGCCAGAGGGCGTCACGATCAGCATGAGGCGCGGCGTCATGCGTGTCGAGGGACCACTTGGCCACACGTTCAAGAACTTTAGAAAGATACCAGTGGACATTGAGATCGGCGAGGGAGCCATAAGCCTGAGCGCACGCGACTCCAAAAAGCGCGACTATGCCATACTAAACACGTCACGCTCCCTGGTGCGAAACCTCGTTGATGGGATCAGGGAGGGCTACACCCTAAAGATGAAGGTCGTCTATGCGCACTTTCCGGTCTCCGTAAAGGTTGACGCCGGAATGGTCCTGGTGGAGAACTTTCAGGGCGAGCACGCGCCGCGCCGCGCGCGCATCATCGGGGACACAAAGGTCACCGTAAAGGATGACGATGTGATCCTCACAGGCGCCGTGCTCACCGACGTGACGCAGACGGCGGCCAACATACAGCAAAACACCCGCATAAAGAAAAAGGACCACAGGGTCTTTCTTGACGGCATCTATACGTACGACAAAAAGCGCGGCATAGAGTCCTAGCAGCAGGCCCATGTCCCACCCCGCCAGCAAGGGCACGGGGTGACCCTGGTGGCCTGCATAGCGCATACCTAGAGGCACCAGACACGGCTGCCATGGCCATGGCGGCCCTGAGGCACAGGGCAGGCGCGCCTGCGCCCCACGCCCACGGGGGCACGCAAGGATTAAATCGCAACATTCCAAAGGCGGCGCGCTGCCGCCCTAGCTCAGCGTGGTAGAGCAACGGACTGTTAATCCGTTGGTCGACAGTTCAAGTCTGTCGGGCGGCGCCACCACACAGTGTTCGGTGCGCGTTCCCGCATGCCCCGGAGGGAACCATTTGGTTGACTCTGTTAGACCATGCCGATCTAATATGCTCCACCGCCAAGACCCCGTGCAGGAGGTTTGCATGGCCAGGACGCGCAGGGTTAACAGGTACTGTGTGGACTGTGGTGCGCGCCTCGTGTACTATCCACGCCTCTCAAACCCAAAGGCGCCAAACGAGCATCGCGTCCTAGTCTACGCGTGCCCCGACTGCACGCGCGACTTTGAGCGGCCAAAGATGTTCTCCATTCGACGCAACGAGGAGGCCAGTCCGCTAGAGGCCGTCGAGATTGCCATAACGCAAGAGAGGGCTCGCAGTGCGGCCACATAGGGTTTTCAAAACTCGAGTTTAGAAATACACAATATCGCACATGGCAGCCCAACGCCGGATGGCACCTGCCCACATGTTCCACGGTGGCGTGCGGCGACATGCATCGCGTGCCGTACGGGCTCATGCGCACAATTTGTGCCCCTCCGCGGAACGCGCCTGGCGCACGCGCAGCAGCACACATGGCACGTCGCACCGGCCAATGCGCACAATTTGTGCCCCTCCCATGACGCGCCAGGCGCACGCGCAGCAGGCCATGCACGGGGATCCATGGGCCAAGCCATGCCCTGAACGGCGAAAATCATGGGGTTTAGCTTCTAGGCACGACATTGTGCGTCGGGGCACCCTCGGGCCAGCTAGCCCCATGGTTGGGGCGTTGCCGGTCTAATCTAGGCGTGGGTGTTCAACCCCCCTCCAGATCGGCCATTTTCAGAAAAAGGGCCTCCCTCGTGAACAGGCTCCCCCCACAGGGGGGTTTAGCTCTTGTGCCTAACATTGGCACAGTGGGCACATGCACGAGTCTGCGAGGCGCGCATGGTCACAAATTACGCATTTCTAAACTCGAGTTTAGAAATATGCCAAATGCGCCCCATGCGGCACATGCGCCCACCAGACAGGCGCAAGAGGGGGTCTTGTGCCCATAATCGCCGACTGGGCACGCCCACGAACACGCCTGCAGGCTATGACCCTGACGGTGCGCGCGAGCCACGCTCCATGGCCGCAGTCATTGCGCGGTTTAGTATCTCGGCGACGACATAGTGTCTGTGCGCCGGATCAACGCGTTTTTTTCCATCCTTTGGCGCAATCTTTGCGCCTGCTGACTCTATGATGGCCGCAAGGCCAACGGCTGCAGCCGCAATGGCATCCGAGTGCTGCTCGTCAAAATCATCCTGGGGGTTCTGCATGAGGAGCCTCGTGGACGTCCCATAGTGCTTTGTCACTCCCCCTCGGGACTCTACGACCTTCACAATGTCCACTAGGCCAGCGGAGCGGAGGACGTCGATATGGTGGCGCACCGTCGTGAGCGCCTTTTTCTTGCCGCGCCTGCCTAGACGCTCGAATATCTGCTCGGCCGTCAGCGTCCGGCGATAGAGGAGCGCGAGTATGGCCGCCCTCACGGGATCCGCTATCGCGCTTGCCTCGTCAGGACTCGACGCTATAGTCCTCGTCACGCTGACAGGGCGGTCTACCAGTGTCTCCATCGGCCTCCCGTGCGCCCCACCAGGCCAAAAGTGGGAAAGATCAGCATTTTTTGACCGCTCGCATAGATTCTAGTTTACACTTATTAGAATTAGAGCACTATTATTCATTTGAATGATATTGATAACAGGAAACTGAATAATATCCCTATCATATGATATGTATAGTTGTAATAGGAAATATCTTGTAATGCTAACATTAGAATTAATACTAATGATATATATCATAATAATATGATTTGTTATGAAATGATACAATAAGTATTGGAAATTACCGGATCGCCGCTGTGGCGGCACCTCGGCGGCACGTTGAGGCACAATGGGCATCAGCGCCGACGCGCCGAGGCATACGATTAGAGTCTTTACGCCTAGTCGGCTTGCTCACACAGCCAATATGAGGTCACGAACTGCCAGGATCTCCCCATGCACGCGTGAACATAGGCAAGAAAGGCACGCAATCAGGCCCCCGCATGGAAGCATCGCGGCAGACGGGCATTCTGAGAACCCAACAATGGCACATGGCGCCAGGCTATGCGTCTAGCGGTCTGCCCGTTATGCGCTCATAGGCGTCAACATAGCGCCCCGTCATTGTGACGATAATCTCTGATGGTATCATCGGCGGCCGTGGCGCCTCTCCGGCGGCACGTTCGCGCTCAAATCGATCCTTGTGGCCGGCGGCGGCTAGCCAGTCGCGCAGTATCTGCTTGTCATATGCGTCCTGCACGCGTCCAGGCTCGTATGTCTCTGATGGCCACATCCGAAACTCGTCCGGGCCAATAGAGTCACCTAGGACAATCTCGCCATCAAGCATGCCAAACTCCAGCTTTAGGTCAGCCATGACAAATCCTGCGCGCTCTGCCACTGATGCCATCTGGCCGTATATCTTTAGCGTCATTGACTCTAGGGAGTCATATTGAGCGGCGCTCACAAGGCCCATGCGGATTGCCGAGTCGCGCGTCACCGGCTCGTCGTGCTCGGCCTTTGTGGTTGGGTCAAATATTGCCTCAGGCAGCCTGGCCGCGTGGCGTTCGTCATCAAGCCGGAGGCCTGACTCGCCACGCAGATGGCGGTCATAGAGGCTGCCATACAGGTATCCCCGAGCGACACACTCGATCGGCAGCATCTTCATTCGCCTGACGAGCATGTCAGTGTACGAGACCCGCCGAACAAAGTGGCTAGGCATCCCAAGCTCGCCAAACCAAAACTCGGCAAACTTGCAGAGGATTTCACCCTTTTTTGGGATCGGCTCGGCAAACTTTACGTCATATGCCGAGACACGGTCGCTAAAGTGAAATCGCAAGAGGCCATCACCGGCGTCGTAGACGTCCTTTACCTTGCCAGAGGCCACGAGGCTCATGCGCAGCATGCACACGTGGCCGGATTTAACTGCACTCATGGAATACGCCATGACCATGCGTCAATATTGGAGTCAGCAGGCGACAGGACACCATGTCAATCTAGCAGGATCCAGAAAACATGACCGCCCGACTCCACACGTTTGCAAGAAACGGCATACAGGAAAATGTTCAAGGTAGGACACACCCACCACAGCGGTCAAGATATCCGACGTGGCAAGATTGTCAAGGTGAGCCAACATCTTCAACATGTCGCTTTAAAAATGATATCTGGTCTTCAAGTGTTTCAAGTTTGAATGCAGCATCGAGTGTATGTTGCATATGTTCAGCCAATTGTTCATTTGAGTCAGGGGCAGCAAGAGAGCGCTCAAGAAAGTCAGCACAGAGAAAAGTCAACATGATATTTTTTGAATGTTCGACTTCGTTAATATAGGGTTTTGAGAGCATACTTTGAGAAAAAGTGGAAAAATGATCGCTATGTGCGCTAGTCAGCCGAGGCAAGGTGTGATTTGTTAAAATAGAAGAAATATATGATTTAACGCTTTGAATTACCCCCACTGGTCCAAAATCGCGATTTCCGTTTTTTAATTTAAAATTTGTTAAATAATTGTACATCTGTATCAAAATAATAAGATCATCGGTTGTTGTTTTTCGCAGCAGCATGCCAATATCGTATATCTGCTTTGGTGTAGACTCAAGATTAGAATATCCCACAGGCTTAGAACGTCCCACAGGCTTAGGATATTCCACAGACCCACACCCCAGTGAATGAATCTTGTCTGCGATAAGTGCTCCTCTAGAAAGTGTGTGGATTGGAGGCGGTATTGGAAAGTCAAATAAATTTTGTTCCTGTTCTAGGAGAGTAGTGTCAAGCTGAGCAGCATCAATCCCACAGGTGATATCAACAGATATTGAATCTAACTGACTAGGTGCTGATGGATGATCCGAAGAGCCCACGGGAACATAGAAAGCCTTAAAACGAACCCAGTTATTAATCAGAGACTGATTGCCGCGAGATTTATCGCGTTTAGCATGTACAAACCCCACATCCTTCAATGCAGCAGAAACTTTATCAGTGATCTCGTCAACTGAACAAGTCACATATACATCTAGATCTTTACTGAGACGGCGATGTTTAGAATCAACATAAAAAGGCACACACATGCCCCCACGAACATAACATTTTCTCACATTAGATAATGCAATGTAGGCATCAAAATCCATCATAAACTTTTCAAGATAGCCTGAATTAGAAAAACCAAATTTACTAGCTCTTGACTTGAGATCACGTCTAGTCAGACCATCAACAATCACGTGGTGCCATCCCCAGTATATTTAGCCACCTCTTGTGCAACACTGCGGCGTTTCGCATATGACTGCACTTGGTTCATAGTAAGCAAGCTTTGGTCTTCAAGATCCCACAGCATCTCAAGCTCTTCTTCATAAACTCCAATACGCTCGTGTCGTATCTCGACAAATAGATCAACCCAAGCTTTGGCATACGATGCAGCAGTTGACTTGGGCACATCAGATCGCTCACGTATTATCATGAGTGCCCCGCCATCTAGTGCTTCCAGTATTGGATGTGCCTGTCCAGGGCCAGGATTTAAAATTGCGTGATAACCACTCTGTTGCGATATAACATGTTTTAACAGTTGGCCGTAACCTCGCGCAACATATACTGTGTAGGGCAATATACGATATGCGTTAATGAGATGTGGCGACAAGATCGAGAGAGCCGTAAACTGGAACCGTTTTGAAAGCTCTCTCATAATTGAACTACGTAGCATCACAAGATTATTGGGCAATGTGTCATTGGATCCTATACGTTTGATATCACGATTAATAGAGTGTGAATCCACAAACTGTTCCCATGTTTTGTTTCTTTTTGCGATTAGACGCTGTGCTTCAGAATGACCGGATAGAGTTTGAGCTTCAAGACGCAGCATTCCCAGCAAAAACAGCGGATTTTTAAAGGCTCGAAACACGGCACTTTGTCGATTAACAATGACTTTTGTTTCGTCGCCACTACCTTCAATGCGGTACACTCCAGAGTCGCAATCCTCCAGCGCCATACGAGGAGACGCAGTGTCAAGCACATCCACAGAGATCATATTGCGAAGCAAACGAGAGGCGTTCACATCTCCAATACGCGGAATTTTTGTTGGTGGCACATCATTTCTGAAAACAGAGGCATAGTCACTACTAAATTTTTCATGAGGTTCGGACTCATTGATGAGTTTTTTGACAGTCGGATCGTTCTCAATTGCCTTAAGAGATTGCGCATATTCGTCTGTGTCCGGCAAAAACCCTGTTTTAAGAACATTTACTGGAACATGATCCAAATGCAGATTTCCCACCACACGAGATACTGCCGGATGGTAACGAATTCCGAATTTGGCGTGAGAGCTGATTAGTCTATTGTTTTGATACAGGTTAAACCCATAATCTCCCTTGACTGAATATTGACGTAAAAGCGCAATCCACCCATGGATACGATTACCATCAGGTAGGGAAATGTTAAGGTTTTCTTGAGTTTTATAGTCAATATTTGGCTCAATTGGTTTGCATGGCTTGCTGTTGACAGTGATCTTTATTTGTTGATCCAACATATGCTGGGCATAGCGTATTCCAAAGCGCTTTCGAAATTGTGCAGCCTGTGCACGATAAAGCGCAACATTGATCTTTGACACGACGACTTCTGTTCCGTGCGTGTCTGCATCAGTTGGGGTTTCAGTAACCTCAAAGTCATCCCACCCTCCTGAACTTCCAAGCCACTCATCTTCATCATATTTTGCGTAAAGTTCAGCCTTGGAACCCGCAGTTGTTGTCCTGACCGAAAACGACTTGCCCAGGGCCGAGCATGCGCTCTTCATGCCAATTCCAAACATGCCAAGGCTCGAGTTTGATGACTTTGAGTGTGCTCCAAGCACCCACGAGTTCCTAAGCGCATCCAGATCCATTCCGGCGCCGTCGTCACGGACAGAAATCGTTCGTTTCGCAAAGTCCAAGACTATCCCGATCGTCTCTAACGCACCGTCTAGGCGGGCGTCGATAGAGTTGTCAATCAGTTCTGCTATGGCCTGCTCGGTTCGGTACCCTACACTCCCCAGCTTCTTGATGAGGCTCTTGTCCGGTGTTACGTCAATCTTGTGCTGGGTCAACCGTGCCAGTCAGGCCACTATCTCTTTATAAAGAAATGCCAAATGAGTATATAAAGAAAAGTAAAAATCATTTGGTTTTTGAACAGTGATCAAATACCCCTTGAAAAAGTGTGAAAAATGCCCAAAATCACAAAAAGTTAGGGGGTATAATGACAAAACATGATCATGGTATGAGATATTTAGATCTGGTGTTGTCGGCTACCGCCATGACGCCTGCCAATGCCGTCACGGCAGCGCCCGCACGGCAAAGTGTGACACTACTAGATCTGACCAGCCTGCAGAACCCGATTGCTAGGCGTCTGGCATCCGGACCGTATACGCGACTGACGTCACGGCGCGCATGCGCGACTCGAGGGCACTGAGGGCCGAGGGAATCTCGGCCTCGGCGGCCACGGCATCGGCCCGAATCTCGCGCTCGCGCGACTCCAGTGCCGCAATGTCAGACGTGGCCCGCTCGAGCGTTGCGCGCGCAGAGTCAAGCTGCGAGGAGTCAAAGGAGCGAACGCGCTCGGCAATCTCACCCTTGCGCTCCTCCAGTGAGGCCATGCGCGAGACAAACTCCCCAAGACCCTCAGACACTGCGTCAATCTGCTCCTCGGATTTCGATATGTCCTTTACGGAGACAGATGCCGATGAGACTGCCTTTCTGACGTGAACAAGTATGTCAAGCACAATGTCAGGGCCGGACTCGCGCAGGGCGGCTGCCGGCTCGGCAAGCATCCTGGCCATTACGGTTTTTTTCTCCTTGTCAAGCGAGGTGACATAGACGTACTTTGAGAGTGGACGGCTTATCCTTGCAAATGATCCGCCTATCTCCCGATCAAGTGCGGTTCGCTCGGCACCTAACTTTTCAAGCGCCTCAAGATGTTTAGAGCGTTCGGCGAACTCGGGCGTCGACATGATCGTCGATATTTTTTCTGATGCTGCCTGCTGTACCTCGCGTTGTTTGCCCAGCTCCTCGACGATGGCCGCCACTCGTCCTGACGAGCTGCGCGCGCGTTCACGCAGCGCGTCGAATGCAACTATGCGTTCACGTATGTCCTTGACAGATGACTCGAATGACTCGTGGTCACGCACAGCGCGCGCGAGCTCGTCCTTTTTTGTGTTGAGTGTTGACAGTGTGGACTTTAGTCGCGTTGCGTATTTTTTGGCAAATATGTGGATGACGCGCGTCTGCCGTCCAAGGACATCCCCTATGATCTTTAGTATGCGATGGGCCTCGCGGTTGGCCTCGATGACGTCCTGGTACTCGCGCACGTCCGGGATTCCGGCCTTTGCCTCCCTCCTTATTATCGCGATAACCTGCTTCTTGCCGCGATTCACGATCGCGCGGATGTGCCTGTCAGTCTCCTCCTCTATGAGCTCCTCGCGCTCGAGCTGCTCGACCATCCCGAGCATCTCGCCGAGGCCGCCGCCGATGCTCCCGACGATCGACTTTGCGTCACTGACGAGGCGCTCGCGCCGAGCCGAGGACAGGCGGTCGAGCTCGGCGCCGATGCTAGAGATCTCTATCTCGCGCGGGGCCTCCATGCGCTGCGGCTCGGCAGGCGGGGCCTTTTTTTTCCATCCAAACACCATTGGCGCGCCTCGTGCAGTGGGGAGTTTTATGCGTTTTTTCAAGATTTAATACGCGGCGCGCCTGCAAAGGGGGCACATGGCCAAAAGCTCGGCAAAGGCCCACCGGAGCGGCACCGTTAGCCGCAGCGTGCTCATCAGGGCAGAGTCACGGGCGGTGTGGGCAAGGGTCAGCAAGGTGATGGATATGGGCCGGTGGGTCAGCGGGGTAAAGGGCGTCAAGGCGCACTCTTCTGTGCGCAGCGGGATCGGCGCGGGGCGGACAATAAAGTTTGATGACGGGGCAGTCGTAAGCGAGAGGATCGTCGGATGGGTCGAGGGCAAGTACATATCGTACATCATGCTAGACGGGCTTCCACTGGACTCGTACCACGCGACAATCGGGATAGTGCCGGTGGGGCGCGGGGCCGCGCGTGTCACGTGGAGATCCTATTTTGACGCAGAGGCCACTAGCGGCGAGTTTGGCCGTGTCGCCGCGTCGCTAGGCACGCTCTACACGGCATCACTAGGGAGCCTAAAGAGGCTTGTCGAGGGCGCGGCGCGATGAGTGACATGAGATTTGTTGTTGCCGGCGTTGCGCTTGCGTTTGCCGCACTAGTCACCTTTGGCGTGTTTGGATCCGTGTATGTCAATGCGGCCATGCAGGCCGAGACGTTTGAAAAGTGCCGCAACTTTGATGACTCGGGCAGTATGGCGCGTGACTGCGACGAGGTTCTCGCAGAGAGCACATGGGCCATCGCGCTGCCGATTGCGCTAGTCGGCGCTGCCGGATTTGCCCTGGTAAAGGGCGCAAGGGGGACATGGGACCAGGACGTCCCCGAGGGCGACATGGTCGGCGCGCCCCGCGGCGACAAGTGAGTGCGGTTCTCCCACACAATTATATCGGCGACGGCGCGTGAGCGTGCCAGAATGCGCTATTTTGCGGCCCTAAAGGTGGGACAGAAGAGGGTGGCCAAGGCACGCGAGTATCTTGGCGCAATCGCCGGCGATGGCGCGCTTCCGGCACTCGCGCTGCGCAACACGACTAGCAGCGCGTCATGGGAGCCTGTCGGCGAGGAGACGATGTACGCCTTTGTGTCAAACGCGCCGGGGTTTGTCCTCGCTGACGGAAGCGGGTACCTTCTCGCACTAGTTGACTCTGAAGGCATGGCAAAGGCAATTGTGCAAAACGTCACCGAGGAGCAAAAAAAGCGCCTCCTCGGCGACCTGGACATTGACGGCCTGCACGAGTTCAAGGGAGAGGTGACCCTGCCAGTCTAGGCCTGCGCGCGGACCTGCCCCTTCATGCGGGCAGCCCCCACGCCCAGCGCAAGGCAAGGTTTTAGTTATCGCACACAATTGTGCTGCGCGATGGCGCGGCACGAGCAAGAGATCGAGGTAAAGGGGCACATTGTCGACTCTATGACCCTGTCAAGGGTCTTTGACTCCATCATGGACATGGACGGCGAGTTTGAGGTCCTAAACATGGAGATCGGAAAGCGCAAAAAGGACAAGAGCAGCGCCCGTCTCCTCGTTCGCGCAGACACGGAAGGTGGCCTTGAGAGCATACTAGAGCACGTGTATCGCCACGGCGCAACCTCGAGTGAGCCAAAGAATGCGGTGGTGCGCGTCGCACAGCGAGACATGGTGATGCCTGCGAACTTTTACAGCACGACGAACAACCGCACGCACGTGCGCGTCGATGGCAAGTGGGTCGAGGTGGACAACATGATGATGGACAAGTGCATCGTGATCAAGGGAGGGCGCGCCTCGTGCATGCCCGTACGCCACGTAAAGCGCGGTGACAAGATCGTCACTGGGGAGTCCGGAGTCCGCGTCACGCCGCCGCAGAGGCCACGCGAGGGCGTCAACGTCTTTGAGTTCATGGGAAGCAGCAGCTCTAGTGAGAGGCCAACGCAGCACATAGCAAGGCGCGTCGCCGAGGACATTGTTCGCACAAAGGCGCGCGGCGGGCGCATAGTCCTAGTCGGCGGTCCGGCAATAGTGCACACGGGCGCAGCTGACGCCGTGGCCGGAATGATACGAGCGGGGCTCATTGATGCCGTCCTGGCCGGAAACGCGCTAGCCGTCCACGACATAGAGTACGCCACGATGGGCACGTCCCTTGGAATGAACGTGCGCGACGGGACACTTGCCGTGCGCGGCCATCGCAACCACATGGACGCGATAAACTCTGTCTTCAAGGCCGGCACGTTTTCGAGAATGGTCTCCACGCGCAAGCTCCGGCGCGGCATAGTGTACGAGTGCATAAAGGGGCATGTGCCCCTGGTTCTCGCCGCCTCTATACGCGATGACGGGCCGCTGCCTGGCGTCATCACCGACATGGTCGAGGCCCAGCGCGAGTACCGCAAGGTCCTAAAGGACGCCGACATGGTCATGATGGTCTCAACGATGCTCCACTCGATAGCGACTGGAAATATGCTCCCTGCAGACGTAAAGGTCGTCGTCGTGGACATTAGCCAGCCGACAGTCACAAAGCTGATGGATCGCGGCACGTGGCAAGCACTAGGCGTGGTGACTGACGTTGGGGCATTCCTGCCCCTAGTGGCCGCCGAGATATCACGGCTGAAAAAGTCGCGCTAGGCGCCGGCAAGCCGGCGCGCAATGCCGCCAAGGCGCGAGAGGATTGACTCCTCGCGCGGCAGGCCGGGCACGCGAATTGTCGGAGTCGCCTTTTCTGAGAGCAGGCCCTGTGGCCTGTAGAGGAGGACCGCAAGGAGGACTGCCCCAAGAAGGAGATAGTCGAGCCAGACGACGTCAAAGGGGACAAAGCCCTGCAGCGAGTCCTTGTAGAACGTGATGAGCTTGCGCACAAGCACAAAGAGAAGCGTGCCGAGCAGGACCCCGCGGCTATTGGCAAGTCCGCCGATGAGTATCATCATGAACGGCCAGAACGTCCAGTTGAGGCGGTCATACGCAAACGATATTGCGCCGCCGACATAAAACGCGTACATTGCGCCGGCGATTCCGGCCATCGCGGCTGCTATCATTATCGTCTTTACGCGTGCGCGCATGACGTCCTTGCCGACAGACTCGGCGGCGACCTCGTTGTCCCGCACGGCGCGCAAGAGGCGCCCTAGCGGGGAGCGCACGAGCCTGTCGCTGTAGATCATGGCCACGGCTGCCATCGCTACGAGGCCAACGGTGGCTATTGGAAACCTCAAGTCCTGCGGCAGCCACACGAGCGGATCCGGAAGCTGCACGCCGAGTGTGCCTCCGGCGATCTCTGTATAGTTGATCCCGATTACGCGCATTCCCTCGCCAAACGCAAGAAGCGTTATCGCGAGATAGTCCCCGCGCAGCCGTATGGCCGGATATGCCGTGAGGAGGCCAAGGACAGCTCCCACGACTCCGGCGATCGCCAGCGTGACAAAGAAGACGATAAACCCGACTCCCGTATTGTCAACGAGCCATGTGTTGACCTGCGACATTATGGATATGTTCTCGGTGATATAGTCGCCCTCGATGCCCGCCATGTTTGCCAGTATGCGCCCCGGTATGGCCGCTGCGACAAACGCGCCGGCGCCCACTGCGAGAACCTTTCCAAAGTTCGGGATTCCCGCGTAGCCAAACTCGAGGTTTAGGCTCGTGTTGATTATCAGGTATATCGAGTATATCGCAAGGAGGTCGACAAAGAACGTCACCTCAGGCCCTAATGACATGCAACCTCCTCCCCAGTGCGCGCCAGTCGACGCTTGCCAGACCGCGCGGCACGATCATCAGCGTGATTACGATGAATATGAGCGGGACTAGCGGCCTGTACGCAATGACCCATGGGCCCAGCTCGCCGGCAAGCCAGCGCGTGCCAAGTATCTCCGTGAGCCCAACGAGAATCCCGCCTGCGATCGCGCCATATATGCTCATAAATCCCCCGACTATGCTAGCCGCAAATATGCTCGGTATCAAGAGTGCGCCGAGTCCGGGATCGCCCTGAAACCACAATGACATTAGCGCTCCGGCCACGCCTGCTAGACCACCGCCAATAAACCACGACACGGCATACACGTTTCGAACATTAATGCCCACAACGCTAGACAGGTCGGGGTTTTCAATCGTCGCGCGCATTGCAATTCCAAAGCGCGTGTGCTTTAGCATAATGTGCAGGGCAATCACGATTCCGGCAATGACCACAGGTGCCACAAAGAGAACCGCCGGAAGATCGCCAACCTGCGCATCATAGCTGCGAAGCGTAAACTCGCGGGCCGTGACATGGTACGTGCGCACAATATAGTCTGCCGTTATGTTCAGGGCCGCAATGAGCACAAGGTCAAATGCCAGCGTCGATATCATCTGTATTGCCTGCGAGGCGTTCTTGCGTATGAGCGGCTTTAGTATGAACGTGTATAGCGCAATTGACGAGGCTCCCGCAATTCCAAAGGCTATGGGTATTGACAGGTATGGCGAGAGCTCCCACACGCGCGACACCACGAGGGCGGCATACACGCCGATCGTCGCAGCCGACGCGTGCGCAAAGTTTGGCACGCGTGTTGTCATGTATGTCATCGTGAGTCCCAGCGCAAGGAGCACAAGAAGGCTAGAGTATATGATGGCCGCAGAGAATATCGGGTCTGGCGACAGATCCGGCGAGACGAGAAGGACTGCCGCTGCTGCCACGACAGTGCCGATCACCGGCACATGCCAGAGCCTGAGCCTGATCATGGTGCCCGTTTCCGCCCCAACGGGTGTGCGCGGCGCGACTGGTCGGCTGGCCAGGGTGTGGGTTCAGCGCACGGCTGCGCATGGGCTCTTGCACCTCGCGTCATGCGCGATGTGCCCTGACGCGCGGATTTAAGAGTGCCGTGGGCATCTGCCGGTCTCGCGTCGCGGCAATGCTTCTGCGGTGTGGAGGCGGGCAGGGGGCACGAGCTGCCAGTTGGCGCAGGCGCCTCAAAACCCTTAATTCTGCCCAGTCGAGGCGCTTGCTGCAATGGCAATACTGCAGGTCAGGGGCGTGCGCAAGCTCTTCGGCGGCCTAGTCGTCCTCGACGGCGTGGACATGGACCTAGAGGAGGGCAGGATTCACCAGCTTATCGGGCCCAACGGCAGCGGCAAGACGACGCTCATAAACGTCATCTCTGGTGCGCTTCGTGCCGATGCCGGAAGCGTAAGGCTTGGCGAGGAGGACATCACAAACAGCCCAATGCTCCAGACGCACCGCCTTGGCCTCGTGCGCACATTCCAGATACCCCAGTCATTCTCGATGCTGACTGCGCTCGAGAACGTCCTCGTCGCCACAGGCGACAATGTGGGCGAGTCGTACCGCAACGCGCCGCTGCACCACGTGTGGAAGGAGGACGAAAAGCGCGCGATGGGCATGGCCATAGGCGCGCTTTCATCATCAGGCCTGCATGAAAAGCTCGTGACAAGGAGTGACAGCCTTAGCGGTGGCCAGCGCAAGCTCCTCGAGCTCGCAAAGGCAAAGGTCGGCAATGCCCGCGTCTTGCTCATGGACGAGCCCATAGCGGGCGTAAACCCCACGCTTGCCCACGACATATTCAAGGGCATACAGGACATGGCCTCAGAGTCGGGAATCACGTTTCTCATCATAGAGCATCGCCTTGACATATCGCTAAAGTACGCAGACCACGTCTTTGCCATGGATCACGGTCGCATAATAGCAAGTGGGAGCGCAGACGAGATCGTCAATGACGAGCGAGTCGCAGAGTCATACCTTGGCCGCTGATACCCCACTCATCAGGACGCGCAGCCTCGTGGCCGGATATGGCAGCAGCACGGTCATATCTGACGTGAACTTTGATGCCAAAAAGAACGAGATCACCGTGATTGTCGGGCCCAACGGCAGCGGCAAGTCGACGCTCCTAAAGAGCATGTTTGGCCTGTGCTCGGTCCACTCTGGCAGCGTGTCATACGCAGAGCGCGACATAACTGGCATGGCGCCCCACAGCATTGCGCGCGAGGGCATTGCGTACCTCCCGCAGGTAAAGAACGTGTTCACCAACCTCAGCGTGCGCGAAAACCTCGTCATGGCCGGATACACGCTAGGCGACGAGGAGGCGCGCTCTCGCGCCGAGGGAGTCATGGAGACATTTCCCGCGCTAGTCAGGCATGCTGACGAGCGCGCAGAGGCCCTCAGCGGCGGTGAGCGCCAGATGCTCGCCATGGGCATGGCCCTTGTCAGAAAGCCTGATGTCATGCTCTTTGACGAGCCCACCGCAAACCTCTCGCCCAAGCTTGCCGGCGAGGTTCTCGACGAGATCCGCAAGATGCGCGAGGAGTTTGGCATCACGATCGTCCTCGTGGAGCAGAACGTCAGGCGCGCCCTTGAGGTTGGCGATGCGGTGACGGTTCTCGCAAACGGGGGTGCGGTCTTTGCCGGCAGCCCTGACGAGCTCCTCGCCAGGGACGACCTGAGCAAGCTATACCTTGGAATTGGCTAGGCGGGCGCTATCGTGCCGGCCTGTGACATGTATGTCCCCACGACCTCCCACTCGCCATCAATGACTCCCCATATGGCAAAGTCTCCCGAGTCGAGATCGCCAGCGTCATTGAGCGCAGTGTGCCCTATGGCCCCGCTGTGCGCGCCGGCAACAGCCGGGAGCGCAGCGCGAATGGCCTCGGCGTCCGTGCTGCCTGACTCTAGCACAGACTTGCCAAAGAGCCAGACTGCGTCATACACGCCAAAAGAGTACGTGTTTGGCACACGGCCAAGCTCGTCCACAAGTCGCGCCTCAACGTCGGTGCGCTGTGGAGTCTCGGCTGCCGCAGGCTGTGTGCCGCGCAGGCGCGTTGACTCGACGAACGCCAGCCCTATCGGGTCATCAATGAGTGCGCTGTTGTTGGTTATGCCGTCCGTGCAAAACCACAAGACATCATCGAGTATGTCATGGACAGAGGCCTCCTGCATGAGCTCGAGCGTCTCGGCAAACCCTATCGTGAGGACACCAACGCGATCCGCGCCATGCTCGTCGACTAGTGCGCCGACCCTCTCGGCAAGAACCGATGCTGACACGGAGAGCGCGGGTGACTCGGGGTTGTAGCGAATTCCCTCATCAGCGGTTCCTCCCATGGCCACAAATGCGTCCACTGCTGTCCTGTGCAGGCCATCTCCCCACGTGTCGCCACGCCAGATCGGCACCATGATCTCGACTCCCGAGCCACTCACAAGCTCTGCGAGGGCCGGCCCCTGCCTTGTGTCATCCGGGACAAGGCGAAAGACGCCATCGCCGGACACCGCAAGCTGCGGTGCAGTCGACGTTGCGCTAATGACGACCATGCCGTTTGCGTCGACATATCCCTTTACCGAGTTGACCGCCGCGCTTGAGTATATGATCGACGTGTCAATGCCCCTGGCCTTGAGCGCAGTGATCTTTTCTAGCGCGAGCACGGGGTTTGTCTGGCTGTCCTCGTGCGCTAGCGCAAGCCGCCATGTCGCGCCCACCTTTTCGAGATACTCGTTAAAGTCAGCCTCGGCCAGGCGCGCTGCGGCAATGCCGTCCTGCCCATACTGGGAGAGATCGCCTGTCAGTGGCGCAATGTGGCCCAGCGTGTATGTGTCCTGGGTCCCCATGCCCATCTCTCCGGGCGGGAGCGCAGCAGGCGTGTCGGCGATCGTGTTGCCGCCGGTAGCAAAAAAGCCGATCGTGATGCCGACGATGAGGGCCACTATGCCCACTGCTGCCGTCTTGCCCCCTACTGCCATCATGATCCCTCCGCCATGCCGGTGACAGGCATGATGGTGTCCGTTGACAGCATGTACATTCCAGTGTTCACCCACTCGCCCCCAACGGTGGCCCAGAGGTCATAGTTGGCGCCGGCCAGGTCACCGGCGTCATTGAGCCGTGTGTTGCCTATGGCGCCAAAGTGGCTTGCGGCGACAGTCGGGATGGCGCGCTCGACGAGCTGCGCATCAGACGAGCCGGCATGCAGGACCGAGAGGCCCATGACCCATGTCGCATCATATGCCGTGTACGCATACCCGTTCACGTCGCGTCCGGCAAACTGCTCGGCAAGCCGCGTGCGCACACTCTCGTATATCTCGTTGTGCGATGCCGATATCTGGACAGTCGTAAACTCGACAGAGTCAGAGAACGCCGAGGCCACTGGGTCTGTCGTGATCTTGTGCTCGAGTGCGCTTCCGTCACTGCCAATCCAGCGCACGTCATCAAGCATGTCATGAATGGCTGCAGTCTGCATTATTGGGAGAGCCTCGGCAAACGCCACCAGGAGGACGATCACGTTATCGGTGCCAGAGCTTTCCACATGGGCCGCAACCCTTTCGGCGAGAATCGACACCGTGGCCGAGAACTCTACTGATTCCGGGTTGTAGCGTATGCCCTCATCGACTGTGCCGCCTCGCGACACAAACGATGCAGACGCGGACTCGACGAGGCCATCACCCCATGTGTCGCCTCTCCAGACCGGTATCAGGACATCTGCCCCAGAGCGCTTTGCGAGGGCTGCGATGGCCGGTCCCTGCTTTGTGTCATCGACGATCATGCGGTACACGCTGTCATTTGGGATTGCAAGTGACGGCGCAGTCGACGCGTGGCTAAAGAGCAGCATTCCATTAGAGTCGGCATATCCCTTTGCCGCGCGAACCTCGCCGCTTGTCTGCGGGCCGACTATGATCTCTATCCCGCGCGCGTTGAGCGTGGTCAGCTTTTCGGTGGCAACGACGGGGCTAGTCGCAGTGTCCTCTACAACGCCACGTGCCTGCCAGTTAGCGCCCACCTCGGTGAGGTAGTCGTTGAGGTCTTCGATCGCAAGCATGGCACCGGCCGCATTCTCCTCGCCGTGCGTGGACTGCCCGCCCGTCAGCGGGAGGAGAAAGCCAATCTCGACTGTGCCCGAGAGGCCCTCGTCGGCGGCACCCATGCCGTCTGCGGGGGCCGCCGTGTCAACAAAAGAGAGACCCGCGGCCCAAAGCCCTATGGCGAGTCCGGCCGCAAGGCAGACTGCTCCGGCGATTGCGGGCATCACGGCGCTCAATGCGCATTCGCCGTGCCCCTCTTTAATTAACCCACATCAAGCGGCGCGGCATGGCCATTCGCGTGCGCTCAGGCGTCGCGCAGGCGCGCCTCTATGAGCGCCCTGACGGCGGCCGGATCCGCCCTGCCGCCGCACCTCTTCATGACGAGGCCCATGACATAGTTGATGGCATTGGGCGACTTGCGCGCATCGGCCACGGCACCGGGTTCTGAGTCCATCACCTCGATGACCGCACGCTCAATCTCGCCTGCATCATCGACTGCGCCAAGGCCAAGGGCGCCGACAGTCTCCCCTAGCGTGGCGCCGGTGCTAACCATGGACTGGAGCGCAGTCTTTGCCGAGGTTCGCGTTATCTCCTTGCGCGATATGGCAAGCGCCAGCGCCCCAAGGCCGGCAGGCGTGAGCCTCGAGGCGGCCTGCTTTTCGCGCGTCTCGAGGAGGCCCATGAGGTCTGTCGTCACGATGTTTGCCAGCTCGCGCAAGTTCTCCGGCGTCCTTGCGTCATCGAACAGGCGCGCAAAGTATGGCTGTGAGGCGAGAACCTCGGCCACCTGCGCCTGCATTCCGTACTCTGTGGCGTACCTGCGCCTCCTAGACGCAATGCTCTCAGGCAGTGACGAGCGAACCTCCTCAACTGCGCCACTGACGTCTATGGACGGTATGTCATGCTCGGCGAGATACCGATAGTCCTGGTCTGCCTCCTTTGAGCGCGCGGCCACCGTTGTGCGCCTTCGCTCGTCCCATTGGCGCGTCTCTTGCCGTGTCTCAAGGCCGTGCTCGACATTTCCGGTCTGGCGCGCTATCTCGTACTCGACGGCGCGCTCGAGGTCATGGAACGAGCTGACATTCTTTATCTCCACCTTGTTGCCCCCCTCTATTGACACGTTTGCGTCCGCGCGCATTGCGCCATCAAGGGAGACATCAGACACCCCAAGGTTTTCGAGCATGTCATGGAGCAGGTTCACAAATGCGCGAACCTCGCGGGCACTCTGCAGGTCTGGACCTGTCACAATCTCCACTAGTGGAGTGCCGGCCCTGTTATAGTCGACTAGCGTGGACTGTGTCCTCTCTGAGGCCCCACTGTAGACGATCCTGCCGGGATCCTCCTCTAGCTGCACGCGAGTTATCGTGACCGTGCGCGATCCGACGCCCACCGAGCCGCCGTGACCCACGCTTGCCGGCCCATGTATGTCGAGCTGCGTTATCTGGTAGTTCTTTGGCAGGTCGGGGTAAAAGTAGTTCTTGCGAAAGAACGACAGCGTGTCAGGCACGCGGCATCCAAGCGAGACGGCTATGGCCATGGCCCTCCTCACGGCCTCGCCGTTCAGGCGCGGCAGCGTGCCGGGCAGGCCCATGCACGTCGCGCACACGTTTGTGTTCGGGGCCATCTTGCGATAGTCTGCCCTGCAGCCGCAAAAGAGCTTGCTCTCCAGCGTGGTCAGCTGGCAGTGTATCTCGAGGCCGATCTTGGCAATCATGGGATTGGCGCCCCCACGACCTCAGAGCGCCCGTGCAGCGCGTTGGCGATCCCCAAGAGCTCGGCGTCATTGCCCATGCTGCCGACCAGCTGCATCCCCACCGGAAGCCCGTCACACATGGCAAAGGGAACCGATATCGCCGGCCTGCCAGTCAGGTTTGCCATGACCGTGTTTGAGTCCATCCTAAAGAGCTCGACGGGGTCGTCGATCTTTTCACCCAGTCGAAACGGCGGAACCGGGACAGTGGGCGAGAGCATGCACGAGATTCCAAGCGAGGAGAATGACGAGTCGGCCTCTGCGACTAGCGTGTCGCGCGCGCGCATCGCCTTTAGGTAGTACTTGCCGGCGTGGCCTGCTGACGGGACAAACCCGCCCAGTATCATGCGCCTCTCGACTTCCGGCCCGAGGCGCGAGCGGGCGCGCGTGACATACGCGCCATGCTCATAGCCCTCCACTGGCATGTCGTACCCGTAGCGAATGTTGTCATAACGCGCAAGGTTGCTGCCCGCCTCGGCTGCAGTGATCACATAGTACGCCGCAACTGACAGGCTCTCGTGCTCTAGGCGAACGTCGACCATTCTTGCGCCAAGGGACTCGAGCTCGTCGGCTGCACGGCGCGCCGCACGGCCCACGTCAGTCGACTCGTCCACGGCCCTCGTGTCAATTCCGACTGCCATGCCCTCGACGCCGGCATCAAGGTGCGCAAGGTGGTCTCCGGGGTCCCCTGTCTTGCGTGTCGTGTCATCCATTGCGTCAATGCCGGATATCGCGTTCATCACCATGGCGACATCGCGCACGCTTCGGGCCATGGGGCCGACCTGCTCTATGCTGTTGGCGTACGAGACTAGCCCATGGCGGCTTATGCGCCCGTACGTCGGCTTGAAGCCCACGATGGAGCAAAAGCTTGCGGGATTCCTTACAGAGCCGCCGGTGTCAGAGCCGAGCGCAACCATGCACTCCAGTGCGCTCACGGCCACGGCGCTTCCCCCCGATGAGCCGCCCGGAACGCGATCCGTGTCCCACGGGTTTCGGCTCGGCCCAAAGGCCCCAAACTCTGTGGTGATTCCCATGGCAAACTCGTCCATGTTTGTCTTGCCCACGACGATGCCGCCGGCCCCGCGAAGGCGCGAGACGACTGTGGCCTCGTACGGCGAGCTGTATCCCTCGAGCATCCATGAGCAGCATGTCGTGCGCCCACTGGCCGTGCATATGTTGTCCTTTATGGCAACGGGTGCGCCGGCGAGCGCCCCGACGTCCCTTCCGGCGCGCACGTCCCTGTCCACGCGCGAGGCCGCCTCAAGGGCAGACGGATCGAGTGACACATACGCGTGGAGCAGCGCATCGTGTGACTCAATGCGCTCAAGCGTCGCGGCCATGTGCTCCTCGCACGATATCTCGCCGGCCCGCACGCCCTGGGCATACTCGGCCAGTCCAATGGCCAGCCTCGCAGTCATTTCAGGTCTGGCGAACGAATGTGCTCGCCGGCCTCCCCCTTTAGGTGTCCCATGAGCCCCTCGGGGCACTCGACGCGCCTGTCCTCACGAAGGGCGTCAAGCGGGATGACGTGCGCCCTGGGCGCGTCATCGCCCATGTCGGCCGAGTCAAGGCTCTCAAAGTACCCGATCATCTTTTGGATCTTTGGGACGTGCGAGGCCGCATCGCCGGCATCTATCTTCATGAGGGCCGCCACGCGCACAATTTCAGACTCGGTGATCTCGGCCATCTCCCACACCTATGGCGTTAGCCTGTCCACGTCGCGCGGGTAGAACGTCGCGTCCTTTATGTCAGGAGTTCCGGTGAGCGCCATGATTAGCCTCTCGAGGCCAATTCCGCACCCCGCATGAGGGGGCATGCCATAGTCAAAGACGCGCAGGTGATACTCGAATGCGCGCGTGTCCATGCCCTTGGCCGACATGCGCGCCTCAAGCTCTGCCCTCTCGGATATCCTCGTGCTGCCCGAGGAGACCTCGAGATCCCCGAACATGAGGTCAAATGACTCTGATGTCTTGCCGTCGCTGCTCGCCTTGACATAGAACGGCTTGGGACCCAGTGGCCAGTCACGCACAAAGTAAAACCCCTCCATGCCCGCCTTGCGAAGCTCGACCGGATAGAGGTCCTCGCCCCACTTTGTGCGCGCACCGGCGGCCTGCAGCTTTTCGACCATCTCCGTGTACGTGTAGCGCGGAATCGTGCCTGGAATGTCAGGCACGCTGATCGCGCCCTCGATTCCGCGATACGACGAGACTGCAGTGGCCGCACTGCGCACAATTTGCTCGACTCTGTCCATGATGTCGTCCTGGTCTGCAAACGCCTCCTCGATATCCATCGATATGGCCTCAGACAGGTGGCGCGGGGTGCGCGATGCCTCTGCGCGGAATATCGGCGCAATCTCAAACACCTTTTCAAACGCCATGGTGAGCTGTTCCTTGTAAAGCTGCGGGCTCTGGGCAAGAAACGCGCGCGTGTGATAGTAGAATATCGAGAACAGCGACGCGCCGCCTTCCGTTGCCGTGCTGATGAGCTTTGGTGTGCTCACCTCCACAAAGTCCTCTCCCGTGAGATACTTGCGGACTGCGCCCAGCGCGGCGCTCCGCGCGTTAAAAATATCCTGGAGCACGCCACGGCGAAGGTCGACGGCACGAATCTCCAGGCGCGTGTCAATGTTCTTTACCGTCTTGGCCATCGGGTCAAATGGTGCGGTCTTTTCAACCCGCGAATACACGCGAATCTCGCCGGGGACAAGCTCGACTCCGGAAGGCGCCTTTGGCGACTCCTTTAGCGTGCCCGTTATGCCGACCACAGAGTGCGGCTTTAGCGACGAGATGGTCTCGCGCACATCGTCTGCGCACTCTCCGGACTTTGCGACCACCTGGGCGCTGCCGTGCTTGTCGCGAACCGTCAGGAACGATATCGCGCCATGTGCCCTCACGGCCAGGACCCACCCCATGAGCGTCACCTGCGTGCCGGCCATATCGGGCCGGAGATCCGACGAATAGTGCGTGCGCCTCTCCTTGCCGAGGGTGTCAGCTGGCATGGCGAGCCCCGCAGGGCGACCGTAATTAATTTTTCATGCCCACGCACGGCAGGAGGCTCCATGGGAGCCTCATGGCGCAGGCGCCCTGGGCGCCAGGGCAGGCATGTGGGCACCTGTCCCCATGTCCAGCGCGTGCCCCCCGCCCACGCGTCTCGGGAACGGCAGCAGGCGAGCCGCACAGCCCATGGTTCATAAATGAACATGGGGCGCGCAACGCGCGTTGGCCGCAGTTGCGACGCTCGGATCCCACTGTGCGCTCCAGGTTCTAAAGGGGGCGCGAGACGAGGGGCTGCGCTCAGTGCTCGTCTGCGAGAGGTCACGCGAGTCACTCTACCGGCGCTTTTCGTTCATTGACGAGATCATCGCAGTCGACTCGTTCTCTGACATACTGGGCGACGGCCCGGCGGCCTCGGCACTAAAGTCCAGCGAAGCGGTCCTGGTTCCCCACGGCACGCTCGTCGCGCAGATGGCACAGGATGAGATCGAGTCCATACGCGCGCCCATATTCGGCAACCGCCACATCCTAAAGTGGGAGTCAGACCGCAGCCTCAAGGAGGAGCTGATGCGCGAGGCAAAGCTGCCGACACCGCACGCAGTGGATGACGCGCGCGACATTGACCGCATGACCATAGCAAAGAGGCATGGTGCGGCAGGCGGCAAGGGATACTTTATCTCGTCGAGTCCGCAGGACTATGAGCAAAAACGCAGCCAGCTCGTAAAGGCCGGAGTGATCGGGAAGGACGAGGAGCTATACATTCAAGAGTACATTCCCGGCGTCCTCGCATACCTGCAATACTTTTACTCTCCACTAACTAAAAAGCTCGAGTTCTTTGGCGTGGACTCGAGGCACGAGTCAGACATTGACGGGCTTGCGCGCATTCCGGCCAGCGCACAGATGTCATCGACGATGACGCCCTCGTTTAACGTAATTGCCAACAGTGCAATGGTCCTGCGCGAATCGCTCCTCCCGCGAGTGTACGAGATGGGCGAGTCGTTTGTGGAGGCGTCAGCGCGCCTAGTCGAGCCCGGCATGAACGGGCCGTTCTGCATCGAGGGCGTGTATGATGCGGAGGCAAAGTTCACCGCGTTTGAGTTCTCGGCGAGGATTGTGGCCGGGACCAACATCTACATGAACGGCTCGCCGTACACGGCGCTCCTGTATGACGAGCCGATGAGCATGGGGAGGCGCATAGCGCGCGAGATCAGACTTGCGGACTCGTCATCACGCCTAAATGACGTGACGACCTAAGGCGCGCGCTATTCGCCCTTTAGGTCCTCGCGCGACTTGAACTCGGGCGTGACGCCAAGCGGCCCATAGTCGCCCGTGTGGCACGTAAAGCACATTGATGACGTGTCGATCCCCACGGCGCGCGCGAGGTTTTCTGCGTCATTGTACCCCAAAAAGTCGGCCCCAATGTCACGCCTGACCCTCTCGGTCACGGCCTCTAGTGACTGGTCAGGGCCGTCCGAGTGCGCGGCAAGCTCGGCACTTGAGGGAAAGTCTATTCCCGCATAGCACGGGTGCATGATCGGCGGATATGTGATGAGCATGCTGATTTTGCGCGCACCGGCGTCACGAAGCGCACCGACGATGGCGCGCGAGCTCGTCCCGCGAACAAGGCTGTCATCGATCACTATGACGTGCCGGCCCTCGACTATCTGCCTTATCGGGATTATCCAGCGGTTTATCTCAATCCTGTCGTCCTGGTGCGGCTCGATAAAGCTGCGCAGTGGGCCCTTTTTGCTATAGCGGTCCTTTATGAGGCCCTCGTCAAAGGAGATGCCGAGCTCTTGGGCGTACCCGAGCGCCGCGGGCCTAGCCGAGTCGGGCACCGGTATGACGAGGTCCGCGTCTCGGAGCGGGAACTTTTTTGCGAGGTGTGCCCCGATGCTCTTGCGCGCAAGATAGACGCTCTTGCCCTCCATGGTGCTAGACGGGTGCGCAAAGTAGGTGAACTCAAATGAGCAGTGCGCGCTCTTTATCTCTGTGGAGAACATCTCGGACTCTAGGCCCTGCGGACCCAGGTGCACGAGCTCACCGGGCCTCACGTCGCGCTCGAGGGACGCGCCGATCGCCGCAAGCGCTGCTGACTCGGAGGCGACCATGCGCACCCTGCCGTCATCCTTTGACCCCATGACCATCGGCCTAAATCCTCGCGGGTCACGCGCCGCGTACACCGAGTCATCGCCGGCAAGGAACGTAAAGCAGTACGAGCCGACCATCTCGTCCTTTAGGACAGAGAGGGCTCGCCCAAGGCCTGACTTTTCGGACATTAGCGAGACGAGTCGCTGTGCGACGACGAGCGTGTCACTTGACGTCTGCGGCGTGAACGTGCAGCCCCCAACCATGCCGGACATCTCGGAGGCGTTTGATATGGTCCCATTGTGCGCGACGCACAGGTCGGCGACCTTTAGCGGCTGCGCGTTCTCCAGGCTGCTGCGCCCGACTGTCGAGTAGCGCACGTGCCCAATGGCTGCGCGCGAGGCGAACTGCTCGGATATCTCGGCGAACTCGCCGGCCGCAGCAGAGACTAGCCCAAGGCGCTTCACGGGCGCCTTGCCGGGGACTGCGATCCCCCAGGCCTCTTGTCCCCTGTGCTGCAGGGCACGCAGCGCGTCTATGGCCATGGGCACGACATTGTCGTCCTCGCCGCGCGCGAATATCCCCACAACGCCACAGTTCTCCTTAACCATTGGCTGCCACCTCCAGCGATGTCCTCCACGCCCTAGCCGCCTCGTCGAGACTGGCTGTTGCGGCCGTCGAGGCGCGGCGTGAAAAGCGAACGGCCGTCCCGCCAAGTGAGCCGACGTGCGCACATGCGGCGCCACCAGACGAGGCGACATCAAGTGTGCGCTGCACGTCTGCTGCATCGACTGCCACGACATACCTCGAGTGGCTCTCCGAGTACAGGGCCGCACAGTCGCCAATCGCGTCACCACCAGGCAGGCGATCGAGTGAGACGTCAGCGCCTGCGCCGGCCATTATGCACATCTCGGCAACGCACACCGCAAGGCCCCCGCGCGAGCAGTCGTGTGCGGCATGGACCAGGCCCGCAGAGTGGAGCGCAAGGACGGCATCCATTGCGGCGCGCGACTCGCCGGCGTCAACTCGCGCAACGCTGCCCGCAAGCGTCCCGTGAACGCGCAGGCCATACTCGGAGGCGCCAAGCTCATCGCGCGTGAGTCCGATCGCAACTAGCGCGTCTCCCTCCGCCGCACCGCGCGCAGGCGGCATGCGCTCGGCGAGGCCCACGACGCCGATTACCGGCGTTGGCCATATTGGGCCGGATGCCGTCTCGTTGTAAAAGCTCACCTTGCCCCCAACGCACGGTATTCCCATGTCCCGCGCATGTCCTGATATCCCGCGCAGCGACTCGAGGAACGTCCAGAACACGCAGGGATCCTCCGGATTGCCAAACTGCAGGTGGTCAACCATCCCTATGGGCCTTGCCCCAACGCACGCAGTGTTGCGGCACGCCTCCTCAAAGCACCCCGTCGCCCCGTCGCGCGGGCTCGCATAGCAGTGGGCGGGGTTGCCGTCGATCGTTATCGAGAGGTACTTGCCGTTGTCAAGGCGCAGGAGGGCCGCATCCCCGCCAGGCCTCACCACGGTTCGGATGCCGACCTCGTGGTCATACTGGCCATAGACCCACTCGCGCGAGGCGATATTCGGCGAGGATAAAAGCGAGAGGAGTGCGGCTGAGAGCTCGCGCTCGCCGCCGGCGTCTGGCGCCCGCAGGCCGGCGAGCTCTTCAATGTACGGCGGCTTGCTGGCCTCACGGTCCAGCCGTGGCGCGTTGGCCACAAAGGAGGCCGGAAGGCGCGCAATCTCAGAGCCCTCGTGGGCAACGCGCAGCTCGCCGCCGCTGCTCACCGTCCCAATCTGCGAGCACGGAACGCCGTACTTTGCGCATATCTCGCCTAGCCTCCCCACGGAGCCTGGCGCGACTATGACCATCATCCTCTCCTGCGACTCGGATGTCATTATCTCGTGCGCGCCTAGTCCGGCCTCGCGCACGTGGACACTGCTGGCGTCGATCGAGATTCCCACCCCAAGCGAGTCGGCAGTCTCAGACGTGGCGCACGAGAGTCCGCCGCCACCGAGATCCTTTAGCGCGTGGATGATTCCGGCATCACGCGCCTCAAGCGTCGCCTCTATGACGAGCTTTTCCATGAACGGGTCAGGTATCTGGACCGCCGAGCGATCCTCCCCATCTAGTGCGTCAGAGGCAAACTGCGAGCCGCCGATTCCATCACGTCCCGTCGCGCCGCCGACTAGCATGACGGCATCACCCTGCACTGCGTGGTTTTTGATCAGCCGATCGCGCCTTCCAAAGCCAACGGCGGCAACGTCGACGATCGCATATCCGGCATAGCATGCGCCAAAGCCAACCTCGCCGCCGACAGTCGGGACGCCGATGCAGTTGCCATAGTCGGCAATGCCCGATACTGCCCCGCGAAAGAGCCATCTTGCGTGCGCGTCTGACCCAATGTCGCCAAAGCGCAGCCCGTCTAGCAGCGCGATTGGCCGCGTTCCGGCCGAGAGTATGTCGCGTATGACGCCGCCGACGCCGGTGGCAGCACCGCCGTACGGCTCCACGGCTGACGGGTGGTTGTGGCTCTCTATGTGAACCGTCACGACATACCCGTCGCCGACATCTAGCACGCCCGAGTCGTATGTCGCATCAGCTAGCGCGTGTGGACCCTCGCGCGGAAGCATCGAGAGGTGGTTCTTTGAGGACTTGTACGAGCAGTGCTCTGACCATTCGGCCGCCACAATGCTCGCCTCAGTCACGCTAGGCTCGCGCCCAATCCTCTGCCGCAGCGTGGCCATCTCCTGGCCCGAGAGTCCGGTCATGCGGCAGCCCCTGCAAGCTCGAGCAGAGAGCGAAATATTGCCGAGGCGGCCCCGCCGGTGTGCCGGTCAGTCTCGGGCTCAGACGCCCTCTCGGGGTGCGGCATCATGCCAACAACGTTGCGCTCCCTGCTGCACACACCGGCTATCCTCGCAGTCGAGCCGTTGACGTGCTCGGCATAGCGAAACACGACCTGTGAGTTGCGCTCCAGCTCACGCAGCGTCGCCTCGTCGGCATAGTACCTCCCCTCCCCGTTTGCCACGGGGATCGCAATCTCGTCGCCGCCCGAAAAGAGCCTCGTGAATGGCGTGTCGGCGCTCTCGACGGATATTCTTGTCCAGCGGCACATGAAGGAGAGGCGCTCGTTGTGGAGCAGCGCGCCGGGCAGGAGTCCGGCCTCTACGAGTATCTGAAACCCGTTGCATATGCCGATGACTGGGGTGCCCCTGCCTGCCAGCTCGGCGACATCCCTGACAGCAGGGCTGTGTGCCGCTATGGCGCCTGCCCTGAGGCGATCCCCGTACGAAAAGCCCCCCGGCAGCACGACGGCGTCGGTTCGCTCCGGCACCCTGCGCTCGTGCCACACGCGCTCGACCTCAAAGCCGAGCACGTCAGAGAGGACATGGTGCACGTCGCGATCACAGTTGCTCCCTGGAAAAACCAGAATTGCCACCCGCACGCCGCAGCGCGTGAGTGCCCGCATTAATTAACCTTGGACTCGGCCGCACCGTCAGCCTTGACTGTCACGCGGCTCACGAGCGGGTTGTATATGCGCAGCTCCGAGCACATGCGCCCAATGCGCTCCTCGGCATCGCCGGCGTCTGTGGCATCGACCCTAAAGCGCAGCACGCGGGCCGTGCGAACCTCGCGCACGCTGTCAAAGGACGCCCTCAGGACGAGATCCCGCAGTATCGTCTCGCCCTCGGGATCGGCCATGCCGGGACGGTTCTCGATCGTGACGTTGACTGCATATTCGGGCAACTCTCTGGCAGACGCGCCGACGCGCTAGCGTAATTAACCTATCCCGGCGCGGACATGCGCGCGCCCCTAGCCGCGCTCGCAGGCGTCCAGCATACGAGTGAGGCCGGGGTCATTCACGTGCTCGCGCGCCGTTTTCATAAACGGGCCAATGTCGCCGGTATGCGCATAGCGGCGCGCCTGCATTGCCATCTCGAGCTTGTCGGCCTGCCTCACAAGGCGCGACTCGCGCGACTCGCCTGCAAGGTACTCTGCCCATGCCTCAGAGTAGGAGGCGCGCACGTCCTGCGGAACCAGCAAGAGTATCGAGTCCATTGCGGCGCGCTCATCAGACTCTTTTTTGCCTGCAGGAGCCGAGCCCGGAGTGATGTCCCCGGTTATCGACTCGGCGAGATCATGGAGTAGCGCCATGCGCACCACCCTGCACGTGTCAAGTCCCATGATATCGGCATAGACCATGGACATGAACGCAGTCGCGTACGTGTGGTCGGCGACTGACTCGGCTGACTCGAGGCCGAGCCTCTCGACCCAGCCACTACGGCGCGTCACCTTTAGCCCCGCGGCGCGCTCAAAGAGCTCGCGCAGGGGCTCAGTACTTTCTCGTGTCTCCCTCAAGCAGACCGCTTCCGTGGTGTATCTTGTCGATATGCCGCGAGAGCTCATCCTTGTCATCAAACTCCGAGTCACAGTAGGGACACTTGGTCTTTGGCTCCATCGTGCCGCCTTGCGCACGGTCCCGTATTAAAGGATTCAAAATCCATAATACAGGGCACGCGCGCAGGCGCGACAATGCGCATATACACACGCACGGGCGACTCGGGCG
Source organism: Cenarchaeum sp. (assembly GCA_963693095.2). GTDB lineage: Archaea > Thermoproteota > Nitrososphaeria > Nitrososphaerales > Nitrosopumilaceae > JAHRAL01. The sequence goes on along the minus strand of OY843768.1, from coordinate 648,361 downwards.
AGACGGCCCTGTCAGGCGGCACGCGCGTCTCAAAGTCAGACCCGCTCGTCATGGCCTATGGCGCAGTAGATGAGGCCAGCGCTGCCATCGGCGTGGCCATATCGCACGGCGTGGGCAAAAGGCTCGCCAAGATGCTCACCATAATGCAGGCCGACATGCTCACAGTCGGCGCAGACCTGGCAGACGAGAAGGGCGAGGGCAAGGTGTTCGTCAGTGGCGCAATGGTGAGCCGGCTTGAAGAGTTCATCGACGAGCTCGACGGGGGACTCGAGCCGCTCTCCAACTTTGTCCTCCCCGGCGGCAGTGTTGCAGCCGCCCACCTCCACCTCGCAAGGACGGTCATGCGTCGCGCCGAGACGCTCACCGTTGGGCTAGAGCACAGGGGCGCCCGCAAGGAGTGCCTCGCATACATCAACAGGGCATCAGACCTCCTCTTTGTCATGGCGCGCGCGGCCAACACCGCCGATGGGTGCGCCGAGCGCACGTGGAGCGCCAAAGACACACTTTAATCACGCCTGCCTGGCGTGTGTGGACACGTGCCGGGGTAGCTCAGCCCGGGAGAGCACTCGGCTGAAGACCGAGCTGTCGCGCGTTCAAGTCCCGCCCCCGGCACCAAAACACATGATCCCAGGCCAGAATTGGTTGGCGCCGGGTAAGGGATTCGAACCCTTGCGCGCCGTAAGCGCAATCGCTCACCTGTTGGATCTCGAGGCGATCGCCGTAACCACTTGGCTAACCCGGCGTGCCGCACGCCTGCGCACTCCTTAATATAGAAAGGCGCCTGCCTTACGCATGGGTGCAGACTGGGCGCGCCAGGGGGCGCACGCGGCCCACATGGGGGATCCAATCACGGCCTCGCCGACATACACAAATTAGGACAGCGCCGGGGCCGCGCGCATGGGCCTTGACCTAAAGCCCCTGATAGTCAGGGAAAAGTCGAGCATGGAGGCGTTCATGTCAAAGACCGTGGCCATTGACGCATACAATGCAATGTACCAGTTCATGGCGTCCATACGCGGAGCCGACGGCGCGCCGCTGGCAGACGCGCGCGGACGCACGACAAGCCACCTCGCCGGCCTGTTCTATCGAAACGTAAAGTTCCTCTCCCACGGGGTCAAGCCCGTGTACGTCTTTGACGGCAGGCCACCGTCTCTAAAGGCCGCCGAGATAGAGAGGAGGCGCAGCGCAAAAAAGGATGCGGCCATAAAGTACGAAAAGGCCGTGCGTGAGGGCGACATGGAGTCGGCCAAAAAGTACGCGCAGCAGACGACGGCCATGCGGGACGAGATGGTCGTTGACGCAAAAAAGCTGCTCGGAATGTTTGGCATACCGTGCGTGGAGGCGCCTTCAGAGGGCGAGGCATTTGCCGCGCACCTGACAAGAACAGGCCAGGCGCACGCGTCGGCAAGCCAGGACTATGACTCTGTGCTCTTTGGCGCAACACGCCTCGTGAGGAACTTTAGCCTGAGCGGGAGGCGCAAGCTGCCAAACCGGAACACGTACGTTGACGTCGAGATAGAGACGATAAGCTCACAAAAGACGCTTGACTCGCTGGGAATAACGCGCGAGCAGCTAGTGGACGTCGGAATACTCGTTGGGACTGACTTTAACCCTGACGGGTTTACAAGAATTGGGCCAAAGACGGCAATAAAGCTCATCAAGGAGCACGGGCGCCTCGAGGACATCCCAAGCATCGCCGACGAGCTTGCGGGGATTGACCATGGCGCAATACGAAAGATATTCCTCGATGAGCCCGAGGCGTGCGAGGCTGACCTGAGCCCCGGTGACGTTGACGTCAAGGCCATAGTCGCATACCTTGCCGGCGAGCGGAGCTTTTCAGAGGATAGGGTGTCCGCATCGCTCTCGAGGCTGCAAAAGGCCAAGGAGAGGCAGGCGAACAACCTTGACAAGTGGTTCTAGCGCGCATCATGGAAACGAGCGCAATGCGGCCACATAGCTTGCAAACCTGTGGTTGCGCGGATGTAGGCGCCGCTGCGCATAGTGTGCAGGCAGCCTGCGCGGTGTCGGCAGTCCCGCAAGGCCAACTGGCGCATCAATGTCACCGGCGTCTGCAGAGTGGCGCAGGACCTCGTCAGTCGGGCAGTAGCAGTTGACTAGACGGCGGCGCACGACGCGCCTGACTGCGTGTCTCGACTGTGCAGAGGCGGCGCGCGCTGCCCCGAGTGATGCCCCAAAGAGGTGAACGCTCTCCACTGCGTTGGCTCCTGCCTTTAGGGAGTCGAGGCGGCGCAGCGCGCTGTCTATTACCAGCGATCCGAGCGAGTGGCCAATGAGGCGGATGCGCACATGGGGGTGCGCCGCCACGTGGTCGGCAATGAACGCCGCGAGGTGCCGGCCGTTGCGCACCGCTATTGCCTCGGCAGTGCGAAGTGCCCTGGCCTCCGTGGCTGCCGAGTGTGCGCCACGGACGTCAGCGTCATACGTGTACCCCACTATGGGAAACTTGTATCCCAGGGAGCGCAGGCGCCTCTGCGCGATTGCAAACTTTTCGGCGGCTCCGGCACGGTTGTTTCTCATGCCATGGACAACAATGGCGATCTCGGGCGACACGGCCGCAGTTGCGCCAAATTTTGCCCTGGGCCAGACGGTGTAGCGTGATGCGCGCTTGAGGTCAGCGCCTGTCCTCAGGTCATACGTTCCACGGGTGGATATACGCGGGATGGCGCGCCTGGTCTGGCGTGCGGCACTCTGTCGCTTCCTCCTTGCTGTCATTGCGTCCAATGATGGCGAGATGCCCGATAATAAATGAAGTGTGGAGATCAGCACGTAATCATCGCACGGTTATGTAAAATAGTGTTCCGTCACCGTACAGATCAAGCAGCAATTCAGGCACGTATGCAGGCACGGCCACCATATATGCCGCCCCTCACGCAGGGTGCGCGTTGCCCACAAGGGATGCCTTTAGGCCATCAATCTCGGTGGCATCAACCTTTGCAAAGAGCGCGCTAGGGGTGCCTATCGCGTGTCCGACACCAAGGGAGATCTCGGAGGCCGACTCCCATCTCTGTCCTGAAACGCTGCCCGTCTCTCCAAGCTGCTCCCACATACGCTGCGCAGAGGACGGCACGAACGCGCACAGCGCAATGGCGAGGCTCCGAACCGCATTTGCCGACAGGTACAGGCAGGTCGGCGCGCCGGGGCCGCCCTTCCAGGGCTCACAGTGCTGAAAGTACTGGTTAAAGTGCGCAGAGAATGCCAGTATCTCCTTGAGCGCGCGATCAAGGTGGCCGACACTGGCAAGCTCGCCGACCCTGGCGGCCAACCCCTCGATCTGGGCGCGCGCAGACCCGTCTGCCTCAGACTCGGATCCAGGCTGCGGCACGCGCCCGTCAAAGGACTTGCCCGTGAACGAGAGCGTGCGGTGGACAAAGTTGCCGATGTTGCCGACTAGCTCTTTGTTTATGCGTAGCGCAAAGTCGTCCCAGTCAAAGTTGAGGTCGTCTTGCGAGTAGGGGGCGGCAAGGAGGAGGTAAAACCGCAGATAGTCTGCCGGATAGTGCGACAAAAAGTCCCGAATTGATATGTACCATCCGCGGCTCTTTGATATCTTTTTTCCGCCGAGCGTGAGGTGTCCACGAACGGGCATGTGGTCCGGAAGCTTGAACTCGCCCCCAATGCCCATTCTGACTGCCGGCAGGAACAGAAAGTGGTGGTACACGATGTCCTTTCCGATAAAGTGGTAGACGTCAGCCGAGTTCCAGAACTCCTTGCCGTCGATTCCGCGCTCCTCGAGGGCCGAGAGCGTGGCCGATATGTACGCAAGGTGGTTGTCAAACCATCCGTAAAAGACGCGCTTTTCGTCGCCAGGGATGCTCACTCCCCAGGATATGTCGCGCGTGATATCCCAGTCAGACAGGCCCTGCGATATCCAGTCAAGGACGTACTTTTTGACATCGCGCTGCAGGCCGTCAGCGCCCTCTAGCCATTCGCGCAGCGAGTCAGAAAAGTGGCCCAACGCAAAGAAATGGTGCGTCGTTGAGCGCTTTTGGGGAGTCGCGCCGCAGATAAAGCACTTTGGGTCAAGTATGTTGTCCGGAACCTTGCCGCACGACTCGCACAGGTCAGAGTACTGGTCTGGCGCCATGCAGTGTGGGCACGTTCCATGCACATAGCGATCCGGCAGGAACATCGAGTCCTTGTCACAGTAGAGCTGCACGACCTCCTTTTCATAGATGTGGCCGGCCTCGCGAAGCCTCGAGTAGACATCGCGCACAAACGCCGCACATGACGGGTTGCTCGTCGAGGAGAACGCATCAAAGCGTATGTCAAGGGACGCAAAGTCCGCCGCATCGCGCGTGTTCCAGCCGGCAACATAGTCAGCCGGCGTCTTGCCCTCGCGCTCGGACTGGATCAGTATCGGGGTGCCATAGTCGTCAGTCGCGCACACATAGTATGCCTCGACGCCGCGCTGCCGCAGGTGCCGTGTCGTCACGTCAGCCGGCAGGTACGTCGAGGCTATGTGGCCAAGGTGTATCTCGCCGTTGGCATACGGCAGAGCGCTTGTGAGTATGGCCCTATCTGCCATGGTCTCCCCATCGCGTAGTGCGCTTAAAAGCTTCAGCCCCGCCGTGCGCACGGGTGTCCATGCGCACGCCTGCGGCAACGAGTGCGTCCATGGCCACGCGAGAGTCAATCTCGACAGGGACTACATGCAGGCCGGGCTCCATGGAGCCCGAGTGCAGGGCAAGGTGCACGATGCAGCGGAGCTGGTTTGCAAAGGAGATGTCCATTATCTCAGGCGGGTGGCCCTCGGCGGCAACGAGGTTTGCGACATATCCGCCTGCCACAATGTTGATGCGGCGTCCGTTGCGCATGGTGAGCTCCTCGACGTTTGGCCTAGGTCGCCTGGCTCGCAGCGCAGCAGCACGCAGTGCCGCGACGTCAATCTCCACGTCAAAGTGCCCAACGTTTGCGAGGACTGCGCCGTCTCGCATGAGCGAGGCGTGCCGTGCTGTGATGACCCCACGCTGTCCTGTGCACGTGACAAACATGTCCCCCCTGCGCGCCGCGTCGGCCATCCTTGTGACCTCGTGTCCATCAAGGTGCGCCTCTAGGGCGCGAAGCGCGTCAGTCTCCGTGACAATGACGCGCGCGCCCAGTCCGGAACAGCGCGCCGCAACGCCGCGGCCAACATGGCCATATCCGGCAACGACTATAGTTTTTTGCGCAAAGAGGAGGCCGCATGAGCGCATGAGCGCATCAACGGCTGACTGTCCTGTGCCATGTGCGTTGTCAAACGTGGACTTTGTGCGAGAGTCATTGACTGCGATTATCGGGTAATGGAGACGGCGCTTGCGCGCGAGTGCGCGCATCCTTCGCACGCCTGTTGTCGTCTCCTCTGTCCCGCCGAGAATTTTCGGCGGGGCGCGCCCCGGCATGTGCGCAAGGGCGGAGAGCTCGCCACCGTCATCGACGACAATGTCCGGAGACGAGGCCATGGCGCGCGCAATGCACGCGCGAAATTCACGCGCGCTCTGGCCCGCCCACGCATGGACAGTCGCGCCCTCTGAGACAAGGTGTGCGGCAATTGCGTCATCTGTGGTGTGCGGGTTGCCCGCGCACGCCACGGCGTGTGCGCCCAGGCGCATCGCCTCGCGCACGAGAACCGACGTCTCGGCGGTCAGCTGCAGGCAGAATGCGACTGTCAGGCCGTCAAGCGGCATGGATCGCGCAAACGAGCCTGACGTGCAGCGCAGCGCGCCCATCCGTGATGCTGCCCACTCGTGCAAAACCCGTCCACGCTTCCCCATGCGGGCGTCGCGAATGTGCGAGGCGGCCGCACGCGCCACGGTCACCACGAGTTTGCGTAATTTGACTGCTCGCGCGTCAGGTTGTCTATCTTTACGCCCATTGCCGCGAGCGCGTCGCGCGCGACTTGGACGTCAATCTCCTCGGGAACGCGGTGGAGAGTGCGCTCCATTGACTCGTGGTTTTTGAGTATGTGAAGTATCGAGAGGAGCTGGTTTGAGAACGACTGGGCCATGACCTCAGGCGGATGGCCCTCGGCGGCAACGAGGTTTGCGAGGCGGCCCTTGCCCACAAGGTAGATGCGGCGTTTGGCGCCTATCGTGCACTCGTCAAGGCTTGGCCTGACCTCCCTGACCTTGTGCTGTGGGCGAAGGAGGAACTTTGTGTCGATCTCGACGTCAAAGTGGCCAACGTTTGCTAGAATGGCACCGTCGCGCATAGTCACCATGTGCTTTTTTGTTATGATTCCAGTCTGTCCGGTGCACGTGACAAAGATCTCGCCCCTGCGGGCTGCATCTGCCATTTTCGTCACCTCGTAGCCGTCCATGTGGGCCTCGAGTGCCCTTACGGGATCCGTCTCGGTGACAATGACGCGCGCGCCCAGGCCGCGGCAGCGCGCCGCAACGCCGCGGCCGACCCACCCATATCCGGCCACGACAACTAGCTTTGATGCCACAAGGAGGTTGGCCGACCGGAGGAGCGCGTCCACTGTTGACTGGCCAGTTCCGTGCCTGTTGTCAAACAGGTGCTTTGTGTGCGCATCATTCACTATTATCACCGGATAGCGCAGGCGGCCTGCCTTTTCAACTGCGCGGATGCGCGACACTCCGGCAGTTGTCTCCTCGGTGGCGCCAAGTATTCCAAGGTCCGCAAAGCGGCGATCAAAGTGGGCCATGACGTTCATGTCAGCCCCGTCATCGACGAGAATCGACGGCTTGTGCGACAGCACGCTCGCTATGCACGAGTCATACTCTTTTTGCGTCTGGTTTGTCCACGCGTACATGTGGATGCCGCTCTTGGCCAGGAACGCCGCAATGTCATCCTGCGTGGACATTGGGTTGCCTGCGCATGCGGCAACGGTGGCGCCAAGCTCGCGGGCGGCAAGAAGGAGAACCGCAGTCTCCTTTGTGATGTGAAGGCAGAATCCCACAGTCACGCCGCGCAGTGGCCTTGTGCGCCGCAGGCGCGCCATGGTGTTGTTGAGTATGACCATGTGGTCGCGCGCCCACTCGTAGGAGAGGCGCCCGCGCGGGGCGAGCCCAATGTTGCGAACCCTGTACCCGCGTGCAGCCAACGCGCACAAGTGCCAGAAAGTGGGTATAAAACCCTAGTCCACACCCGCGCATGGCAATGGAGAGAGGCGTCTCTGAGGAGTGCAGGGGACTGGGGGGACGCCACGCAGTCGCCGCCGGCAGCGTAAAGGAGACCTTTGACATGTGGGCCACCAACGGCAGGGCCGAAAAGATGGAGCGCGAGCACGGCAGGGCCGTCAAGGTGCGCCTTGCCACGCTGCGCCCCACAGGGCCGTTTCGGTTTCTTGACGTGGGGTGCGGCAACGGCTGGCTCGTGAGGCGCATGGCCCAAAACCCACTCTGCAGGGCAGCAGTCGGGATCGACAAGAGCCCTGGCATGATCCGCGAGGCCAGGCGCCTCGCCGAGCGCCGCACCGAACGCTATGTCGCCACAGGCGTCGAGTCCTGGAGGTATCGCGGCAGGTTTGACATTGTGTTCTCCATGGAGTCGCTATACTATGCGGACTCGGTAGAGGACGCGATCGGCGCAATTGTGCGCCTCATGGCGCCCGGCGCGACGCTCATATGCGGAACTGACTTTTATGCCGAGAACCACGCAACACGCTGGTGGGCACGCGAGATGGGAATAACGATGCACCTGCTGTCACGCCCAGAGTGGGCTGCGGCATTTCGGCGTGCCGGCCTGAGCACGCGAACACGAACGGTAAAGGACGCATCAAGCCCAAAGAGGTGGCGCCGCGAGGCCGGCACGCTGTTTGTGACAGGCGTCATGCCCACATGATATAGGTCACGCGTGTCCCTGTGCGCGCGAGGCTCGAACTCGCCATGCCGCCACGGCGAGCACACCCACCGCAACTGCAAGCGCCACGGCCAGCGTTGGCGCCTCGTCTCCGGCCTGCGCAATGCCCGTTGCGGTGGAGATGTCCACGTCCGGAAGCGACGAGCCCTGCTCGACGACCATAAATCCAGTAGAGTACGTGTCAGGGCGCAGCACGGTTTCTGAAACGGCAAACAGGCGCAGCGTGTGCGCTCCGCGCCCAAGGCTCGCAGTCTCTTCGGCCGAGAGCGAGACTGTCGCCGAGCCGTCCCTTGCATCAAGCCTCCCGGACAGCAGAGGGGCCTCGCCGTGGGCCGAGACGAGGTACGCGACCTCGGAGGCGGCATCAACCTCGACGGCGACATCTAGCGGGAGTCCCGCGTCGACTGCGAGCGGAAGGTCGACGTGCGAGATGGCAGGCAGCTCGACGTCGACAAGCCACGTCCAGTGGCCACGCCCAAACGGGTACGAGGGGTCACGCGTGGCGACTGTGTCAATTGTGCGCGACTCGGGCGTGTACGCCACTAGCTCGTATGGCCCATTGGATATCACCGCATGATCGCGCTCCCCAATCCAGTCAAGCGTGGCGCCGTACCTAGAGCGCGCATAGTCGGCATCGGCGCCGAGCTGCGCGAGGGCGCCGGGGACATGGCCAGAGGCGTCCATCTCGGAGACATGCCTGGCGACCATGGCGGCATCAGCCGGTATCGCAAGCGAGAGCCACGGCACGCCAGAGGCGCCGGCCCCCGAGCGCGAAAAGGACGCCTCGCCCGCAGAGACTGCGCGCTCCATGCCCGCAAGGAGATCCCAGGGAACCAGTGCCCACACAGAGGCCCAGTTGGCTATCTCTGCCTCATCAAAGTGCCAATAGTCCACATACACGCGCACGGTGTCGCCGTCAAGCGGCTCGACTCCCCGAAGCGTCGAGACCAGCTGTGCTGCGCGTGAGGCATACTCGGCGTCATGCGTCGTGTCAGCCGGCGTGGCCTCTGAGCCCCATTCCAGCGCAAAGTAGACGGCGTGCATGACATCGCGCATGTCCATCATCTCACCGTTGTGCCAGCGCGACATCTCTAGCTCAAACGTCACTGCACTAGACGCAGTCGTGCCCTCGGCCGCACCGGTCCACGACTGCGTTGCCGTGTCCCAGAGGACCGCAGACGGCGGCACGTCGATCCTTGCGTCCGGGCCACCCGTCTCCACGTCCCATGTGGCCCGAACAGGCATTGGCGAGCCGCTGTATGGGTTGCGAAACACGGCGGGATCCGACAGTGTTGACCATACCCTCGAGCTGTACGTGTCACTAAACCCCATTACCGGATTCCACGCCCCCTGGTACACCTGCTTTACGCCTATGCGCATGTGTCCGGACGGCGTCTGCGCGTTTATTGCGCTAAACCTCGACGGAACGCCGGCGCCAAAGTCGTTGACTATTCCCCCGACTTTATCGCCGACGGCATACAGGTCATCACGGGCCGCAAGAAACACGCGCACGGCCTCCTCGACGCCCATCTGCGCGGCGCGGCGAACCATGCCATTGCGCTCGTTCGAGTCTGCAAACTTTCCGGCATAAATGTCGCGTGTCAGCCCGTCTATTGTCGCGTTGTGATAGTTCCAGTAAAGCGGGTCGTTAAACCCCGGCATAGAGGAGAACCACGGCGCATACATCTGAGCCAGGGTCACGGGGTCATACCTGACAAACGCCGACTTGCCACCCCACCCTTCCGTGTAGACACCCCAACGCAGCTCGGCGGGATCAGAGCCATACACGACGGAGAACGCCTTGCTGAGGTCGCCGTACTCGCGCTCTACTTCGATTCCGGCGCGCTCGAGCTCCAGGGAGAGCAGCTCGCCTATTGACTTGCGCACGAGGTCATCCCCGCGTATGAACACTGTCGTGTGAACGCGCTCGCCGTCGTGTGTCCAATAGTCTCCAACCCTCTCGGCGCCGGCACGGCGAAGCGACTCGTAGAGCATGTCATGGGCAAGCTCGGGATCATAGGAGAACTCGGGCGCGCCGGCGGCTGCCAGTGCCGCATAGTCGGGATCATGCGGGGCGTATGCCGATGACATTGGAGTCCCGTGGCCGCCGAGGAGCTCATTGACGATTAGCGCGCGATCGACGATTAGGTTGAGCGCCTGCCGGGCCGTGCGATCAGAGAACGGGTTTAGGCGATCGCCGACGGCGGGATTGACGAGCAGGCTGTACGAGCCGCTGCTTGACTCGTAGACTCGAACCCCCTCGCGCAGGGTAGCATCGAGGAGCTCGGGCGGCAGTCCCGCATAGTGCGCATCAAGCCGGCCCGCGCGCACGTCGGCTAGCGCGACGGCGTCATCAGAGTACTGGACATACGTCACGCCGTCAATGAACGTGGCCGGCGCGCCATACGCGCTGCCGGCGCACACGGCTAGGGCCAGCGCAGCGGCACACATTGCCGCTGCGCGCGCGACACTATGGAACGAGCACGAGGCTCGCAATAAACACGCCAAATCCGAGGGCAGATAGTCCCTTTGTGAGTCCAAGCGCCCTATAGAGCGCAGCAGAATAGTCCTCAAAGACCTTTTCGCCCATGATTCGCACGCGCGCGCTGGCCACTAGGACCTCAAATGATGCGCGGCTGGCCGACACCCTCGCGCGCTTTGCAATCTCCAGTATCCACGATGCGGCAACGGTCCGGGGAGTCACTGCCCCAAACTGATAGTACCCGTTCTTTGTCCTCACCGTCGTGCGTGAAAAGTGCGTGTCTGACGTGCAGATGTCAAGCAGGTCAAGCCCGTCGCCGGCAAGCGTGTCCACAATGTGCTCGCGCATGCCGTTCTCCATGTTGTTTGCGTCGGCCCACGCCAAAAAGTGCTCCTTGCCGTTCACCCTTAGGCAGAGCACGCCGAGGCCGCCCATGCCAATGTCTGGCGCCTCGACGGCCATCCCCGCAGAATTGGCGTATCCAACCTCCATTGGGTGCATTGGCTTGCTTCGCAGGGAGTCGAGGCACGAGCGTGACGCAGACAGCATGTCATCCTCGTCGTCTCCGGATATCTCGGCGCCCATTGCGTTGTGCGAGTCAATGACCATGACGCGCTCGATGCCGATCTTGCGCGCATGCCCCTCGATCGCCGTCTTTACGCGTGTGGGCAGGTCCTCCATCCCATGGGGCGAGAGCGACAGGACGAGCAGCGCGCTGCCCTCAAACATCACCCCTATGGCGCGCGCGTGGTTGACCCTGGCCGTAACTGGCTCCGTGCATGAGGAGCCAGACATGGCCACCGTGCTAGACGCAAGGGAGTCAAGATACCTCGTGACCTCCCCGCGCGAGGGCAGGTTGTGCGTGTGGTTTGAGACGCTGTGCATCACCATTGCCGACGAGTCGAGCCGCTCGTATATGAGATACGGTATGTTGCTTCCCCCCACCGGATGGTATGGGCCGGGATGCACGTCTGGTAGGACAAGCCGCATGTCAGTCGAGTCGTCCCCGCTTCGAAGCCTGAGCTGTGTCGTCGAGACGTCAAGTGGGTGCGAGTGGCGCTCAAGTAGCGCCTCCATCTCGGAATGGTCATGCCGAATGGACGTGAGGTACGCCTGGATCACCTCATGCGTGCTGTGCAGTGGCGGCCTGCCAGCCCTGTCAGTCAGCGTTGACCACACAGTCGCAATGGTGAGAAATATCGCGCCAAATGCGAGTGATGCCGGCTCGTAGAGCATGCTCCACATTCCAGGCGGCACGATTGCGCAAAATAGCGCGACTGGCTGTATTGCGCACACCATCCATGCCCTGCGCAGGCTGACACCCAGGACAGACGTGAGCATCCCAATCCTAAATGCCGCCAGGACAAACATCCCGACGACGAGGTACTGCGACGGGATCACGTCCCTTCCGAGTATGGCCGCGGCCCCAACCCCTGCTGACGCGGCCACAAGCCACGTTGCGGTGCCAAAGAGGGACAGGTGTATTGACTTTGAGTGCTCGCGGTTTCTTATCGCGAGCATGTCGGCAAGCTGCGTTGCGGGCAGGATCGCCATGGCGGCGAGCACGTGCACAACTAGCCAGTCGCCGGGCTCCACGTATGAAAAGTGCACAACGAGCGCAAGCGTCAGCGTGATCGCCAGGGAGAAGACGAATGACTGCCTGTGTGAGGACGGGTTTATGAGGGTGAGCGTGTGCCATCTATGGATGCTGTGGACATTGTCTGTCGGGGCGCTCATTGTCCCATCACGGGGTAAGGAATATGTCGATCAGCCACGACGCGACGATTAGGCTTATCGGCATGGAGACGACGATCTTTGGGTCCACCTTGAAGCCCTTTGTCTCGTCCTCAAAGAAGCGCAGGAGTCCGGCACTAGAGGCCGGCAGCGGTGCGCCCTTGTTCTTGCTCACGAGGGCGCACGCGCTAGTTTTATCTTAAAAACCTATTGAGTGATCGCTGCGCACGCACAGGCGTGGCCACGAGGTCGCGCTTTGACGCCATTTCATGGGCCAGATTGATGAGCAGATTTTTAAGTCATGACATGAACCTGCTGACCGTCATGAAAGGCGCAGGCAGGGGCAAGACAGACAAGGACGCCCCCAAGGCCAGGGTCAGCAAGGCTGCCTCGAAGGGCAAGGCCAGCCCCAAGGGCAGGGGCGGCAAGGCAGCGCGCGCAAGGCCGGCAAAGGCGCGCAATAGCGTAAACTATGGCACCACGGGCGGATCGCCGCGATCACTTGAGCGAAACTACCGGCAGGCCGAGATTGAGCTAGAGGCGCTGAGGGACACGCTGCAGGTGGAAGATGACGTCATGGAGAAGGCACACGAGATATACCGCATGTCAATAGAGAAGAGCCTGGTGCGCGGCCGCTCGATAGCCGCGCTGACAGCCTCGGCGTTCTATGCGGCATGTCGCGCATGCGGCGCGCAGGTCACGCTAAAGGACATACAGCAGGCATGCAACACGACAAGAAAGGACATATCGCGCTGCTATAGGCTCATGCTGCGCGAGCTGGACATCACAATGCCCGTCGTTGACGCAACAGAGTGCATAGAGCGCATATCGGACAACGCCGGACTCACAAAGGCCGTTCGCAAAGAGGCCGCAATGCTGCTCAAAAAGAGCAAGGCAGGCGGCATCTCGGCAGGAAAGGATCCAATGGGACTTGCGGCAGCCGCACTATACCTCGCATGCACCAGGCTGCGCGAGCACGAGACGCAAAAGAACATTGCGCGCGCAGCCTATGTCACCGAGGTGACCATCAGGAACAGGTACAAGGGCCTAAAGCACGAGATTGATCGGCTAGAGGCGGCGGCCTCGTCCAAGGGCAATCGCGGCAATGGCAACGGCCCCTGAGGCGATGAGGAGCACCTCAAGGGCAATTGCCGCAGGGTGTGAGGAGACAGCGGCAATGTCTCCCGGAGAGGATGACACAAAGTAGAGGAACGCAAGTACAAAATAGTTGGCTGCCCAGTGTACAAGTATGGCGACGAGCAGGCCGTGGCGGTAATAGACCCATCCTAATATGACTCCGGCAGCGGCGGCCTGCGTCGCCTTGCCTGCGCTCCATGTGCCATCACCAACAACGTGAAGCACGCCAAAGAGGACTGCGACTCCAATCACAAGTGCGACTGCAATTCTAGAGCCGCGCCCGTCTAGTGACGCGTATGGGTGCAGGAGCGATCGCAGTGCGCGCGTGACAGGCATGTGCCTCATGCAGATCACCGCAAGCGGCACGCCGATGAGCAACATGCGAAACCCAACCTCCTCGGCTATCGGCGCGCGCGTGGCGTCATACAGGCGCAAGAGGTCGTTGCCGTACTCGGGCGGCTCTATCTCTATTCCCTGGCTAGACTGCACTGCGTTGATGGCAGCAGACACCAGTATGAGAACCGCAAACCAGCTTGCCACTGCGGCCATTGCGCTTGTGTGAAGCCATGCGCCGTTGTCCTGGCCGGCGGCAATGCGCATGATGGCACGGGCAAACCCAATGCGCGGGCCGACGAGGGCGATGCCCAGCATTGCCGCATACACGCACCACAGGGCGGCTAGGGCATATCCGACAGTCGGGCCGACGGGCAGGGACACGCGAAGGCCGCCAAGCGTAAACTCTACGCCGTCAAGCTCGCCATCAAGGTCTGCAGAGCTGAACATGACATACGCGCCCATTGGCAGCGAGGCGAGCATGAGGGCAACGAGTGCCGATGAGAGCGCCGCATGTGGCGGGCCAAGCGCGCGCAGCGCAGGGCGCCGCATGCCAGGATACCCTTCCCCTAGTGCAGCTCGATGGCCGACTCGGTAAACCCGAGGCCCACGAGCGCCTCCTTGATCGTGTCCCTGTGGTCGCCCTGCAGAAACACATAGCCCTCCTTTGCGGTTCCGCCACACGCGTACTTTGCCTTTAGCTCACGGGCAACGCCCTCGAGGTTTCCCATCTTTGGGTCAAGACCCTCTATCATTGTGCCCTTTTTCTTGAACCTGCGCGTCTCAAGCCTGACGATAATCTTTGCGCTGTCCTTGGCGAGCTCGCCGCACGCACAAAGATCCTCAGGGAGTCCACACGTGCTACAGATCACTGCCATGCGTACGAGAACATGGGAGACGTGCGCACTATTAAGCCTTGTTGGGATGCCCGCGCCTACTGCGATCAAGATTGGCGTCGAGCTTTTAAGCCAGCCAGCCTGCCGGATCGACATGGCCGATGACGCCGTCAAAAAGGCCGCCGAGATGCTCCTCGGGGGGGCCAGGATGGTCAGCGAGCCGTGCCCATACTGCAAGGGCGTGCGTGTCATGAAGGGAGGCCACGCGTTCTGCTCATCGTGCCAAAGCGAGCCAGACGCCTCGAGAAAGGCCCCCGGCGAGGGTGCTGATGCGCCGCGGCGCGGCGAGCTGGAGGCGAGGCTAGTGGAGCTCACTGGGCGCCTTTCTGCAGAGGGCGACGCGGCGGCCAGAAAGGAGATTCTCGGCGAGATCGCGTCGATCACCGCAAAGATCGCCGAGGAAGAGGGTAGCTAGCGCCACGGCGTGTGGTGCGCGCCATTACGGGTTTTGTCAGCTAATGTTGTCAATAAAGCAATATTGAGCTAGGCACTAGGCGCGGGTGCGGCGTGGTTCACATAAAGAGGGTGGAGATCTTTGGCTTCAAGTCGTTTGGGTTTAGAACCACGGCAGTCGACTTTAGGCCAGGCCTCGTGTCAATATCCGGCCCCAACGGAAGCGGCAAGAGCAACATACTAGATGCGATCATATTTGCCATGGGTGAGAACAAGCCGAGAATGATGAGGGTCGACAAGCTGCGATCACTCATACATGACATTGACGGCCAGCGCAGGGGTCCGAGGATAGCCAGGTCGAGCATCGTCTTTGACAACTCGGATCGCAAGATACCCATCAATTCTGACTCTGTGGAGATAACGCGCGAGATGGACAGCTCGGGGGACAACACATACTATGTGAACAAGAAAAAGTCGCAGCGCGGCCACGTGCTCGACCTCCTCGACATGGCAAATGCGGGCCTCAACCAGCTCAATGCGCTCCAGCAGGGAACCGTGACCAAGATATCCGAGTTTACCCCCGAGGAGAAGCGAAAGGCGATCGAGGATCTCGTCGGCCTGTCGTACTTTGATGAGAAAAAGCAAGAGGCGCAAAAGCAGCTCAGTGATGCCGACCACCGGCTCGAGATCGCGCTGACAAAGATGGGCGAGGTCAAAAAGTACATCGATGACCTAGAGGCCGAGCGCAACGCGTTCTTGCGCCATGGCGCACTAGAGGCCGAGATATCACGCCTCAACGCCATAGATGCCGCAGCGCGCCTCAGGGGCGTTGTGGCAGAGAGGGCCGCAAAGGGCGAGGAGGCCAGGCTCATTGCCGAGCGCATACGCGTGAAACGCGAGGAGGACACGGCCCTGTCCGCAGAGATGGCCGCACTCGAGGCAGAAAAGGCCGAGTTTGCCGCAAAGGCCGACGCTCACAGCCGCGCAAGGGCAGAGGTCGACACAGAGCTAGCCGAGGCGTACCGAATGGTCGAGGAGGCAAAGGGCACCGTGGCAGTGGCCGAGCGCCGCGCTGCGCACATACGCGCGAGGCTTCCGGCGATCGACACAGAGGTAAAGTCAGCATCTGCGGAACGGGGCGAGGCCGTCCTGAACACCGATGCGCTGCGCAAGACCCTTGACACAGTTGGCGAGAGGAGGAGTGGAATCGGCGGCAGGCTAGAGGAGAGCGGCGCAGCACTAGCCGAGGCGCTGCAGCGACACGCCGAGATTTCAGAGCGCGCAGCGGATTCGGAGCGCAGGGCAAAGGAGGCTGCCAGCACGCGCGATGCCGGCGCGCTCTCTGCATCAAACCTAAAGAGGGAGATGGGCGAGATTGACACGAGATCATCGGCCAACGCGTCAAGGCGCAAGGCAATCGCCGAGGACATTGCAAGGCTCGAGTCCATAGACTCGCGACTTCGGCGCGTGATAGCATACCACACTAGGTCGCACGCAGACATGCGCGAGCGAATTGGGGCACTAGAGTCCAAAAAGTCCCAAATCGCGCAGGACATTGAGGAGCTTGGCACCATAGTCGCAAAGTCCGAGAGGGCAGCAACGCGGTACAGGGCAAAGATGAAGATCATAAAGGGCATAATGCACGAGGACTATTCGGTGTCGCGACTCAGGGAGAATGCCGGCGAGATTGGGATCGAGGGAGTCGCATACGAGATGGTCTCCTGGGATCCTGCGTACGAGCGCGCAGTGCTTGCGGCAGGCTCGGAGTGGCTCAAGGCCATAGTCACAAGGGACATTGACACCATGGTCGGCATCACCGAGTATGCGCGCTCCCAGGGCATGCCGCGCCTAAAGGTGATCGCGCTAGGGGGCATACCGCGATCAAGACCCGTGGCCCCCGAGGGCTCAGACGGGCTCCTCGCCGAGCACATTAGGTGCGATCGCCGCCATGCGGCGATCGTGGCGTTTCTCTTTGGGGACGTCGCGATTGCGGGCTCGGGGGAGGCAGCGCGCAGGCTAGCAGCAGCGGGCCACAGGGCAGTCACGCTTGACGGGGAGCTCTTTGAGCCCGGCGCCTCGGCCTCTATCATGGATGCGGGCTCGAGGATAACTGACCTGACAAAGCGAATATCAATGGGCGCCACCGTTGACGGGCTGCTCCAGTCAATAGGCATGATAAAGCGCTATGCTGAAAAAAAGAGGGCAATGCAGTTGCGCATGGAGGGAGCCATGCAGCACGCGCGCACAAGGCTTGCGACGCACGAGTCAGGCATTGCGACATCAAAGAGCACGCACGATGACCTTGTGGCAAAGATTGGTGGCGCAAGGCGCGTTGTCAGTCGGCTTGACGAGCAGAACGCAAGGCTTGCGCAGAGGCGCGAGTATGCCGAGGGCGAAGTCGCTCGCCTAGAGCCCGCAGTGAAGGAGCTTGACGCAAAGATATCGGCAATAAGGTCAGAGCGCGGTGATGGCCATGACGCAATAGCCGGCGAGGTCACGCGCCTCGGCGAGAAAAAGGCAGAGCTCGAGAACGAGGACAGGCTCGCGCTCGCCGAGGAGCGCGAGGTCTCATCAAGGCTGACTGCCGCCGAGTCTTCGGTGGAGCGCTCAGACATGACGATCGAGCGCCTAGAGGCCGAACGCTCCGAGCTGGTCGCCGAGCAGTCTGACATTGAGGCGCGGGTGTCCGAGCTCCAGTCGCACGCGTCAGAGCGCGAGGCCAGGGTGGTGAGGATGCGCGAGCGCGAGCAGGAGCTCATATCAACCACTGGCGCATCCGTCTCGCAACTGTCCGAGTATGACGCAAGGCTCGGCAAGATGCGCGAGCGCGAGCGCTCGATCGGCAGGGACATTGGATCGGCGCAGCGGCAGGAGGACGCGCTGCGGCGTGACCTAGACGACCTGGCATCAAGTGAGACATCGCTGCGCAGGGTGTGCGCAGCGCACAGCGTGGATGCTGACGCCGGCGACATTGATGTCGCGCCGCTCTTGCGCGCACTGCGGGCGGAGCTTGACCTGATGACCAGCCTCAATGCCGGCGCGCCCGCAAAGTACATCGAGGTGTCAGGCGGATACCGCGAGACGTCGGCCAAAAAGAACTCGCTCGAGGCCGAGAGGAACGGCATTGTGAGCTTTATCGAGGGTGTCGAGAAGGAAAAGCGCCAGACATTCCTTGACGCGTTTGACACCGTGGAAGGCGAGATACGCAAGACATTTGAAAAGATGACCGGCGGCAACGCGTGGATAGAGCTGCAAAACGAGGATGACATATTCAATTCGGGCATATCGTATATCATACAGTTCCCAAACAAGCCAAAGCGCGACTCGGCGTCCATAAGCGGCGGGGAAAAGTCACTGGCCGCCATAGTGTTCGTCCTCGCGCTGCAAAAGCTAAAGCCCTCGCCGTTTTACCTGTTCGACGAGGTCGATGCGCACCTTGACACGCCAAACTCCGAGAGGCTCTCAAAGATACTTGCCGAGCGCGCAGACGAGAGCCAGTTTATCGCCGTCTCGCTCAAGGACTCTGTAGTAAAGAGGGCCGGTCTCATATACGGCGTCTATCCCAAGAACGGCGTCTCGCACGTGGTGGTGTACAAGGATCGCCACGCGCAGCGTGTTGCGGCCTAGCCGTCCACGCGATCCAGGGGCGCAAAGCACGCGACATCCCACTCGCCGTTGCGCCTTTGAAGAGTCGGCACGCTCTTGCACTCGTCTATGGCATGTGCGCACTGGGGGCGAAACGCGCACCCACTAGACGCAGCACCGCAGGCCATGACGGGCGTGTCCATTCGCCCGCGGCGCTCAGCGGAAGGAAGCGCATCGATGAGCGCCTGCGTGTACGGATGGCGCGGGCGTTGGAGAACGCGCGTTACTGGCCCGTGCTCAACTATGCGCCCGTGATACATGAGTGCCAGCGTGTCCCCAAGGTGGCGCGCAGTCGCCAGGTCATGCGTGATATAGACAAACGCCACGCCGCGCGAGTCGCGCAGCTCGCGCATCAGTCCGAGAACCTCGGCCCGCACTGACACGTCAAGCATGGAGACGGGCTCGTCGGCCACTATCAGGTCAGGCTTTGTGGACAGCGCACGCGCTATGGCCACGCGCTGGCGCTGCCCGCCGGAGAGCTCGTGCGGAAGGCGCGCGGCAAACTCGGCGGCCGGCTCTAGTCCAACGGACGCTAGGGCCGATGTGGCGATCGCGCGCCTCTCGCGGCCACTGCCGATCTTGTGCGCCTCAAGCGGCTCGGCGACTATCTCGTCGAGTGCCATGCGCGGGTTTAGCGAGTCGTACGGATCCTGCTGGACGAACGAGCAGCGCCTTCGCACGTATGACATGTCAGCCGCACCATGGCCGATCTCGCGGCCCGCAAACGTCATGCTTCCCGAGTCGCGCCTCTCGGCCCCAAGAATCAGCCTCGCTAGCGTCGACTTGCCCGAGCCGGACTCGCCGGCTAGCACGAGTATCTCGCCGCGCGAGACCTCAACGGAGACGTCGCGGACCGCGTCCACGGTGCCCCCACGCGCGCCGAGAAACGACTTTGAGACCCCGCTCATGCGCAGCAGCGGTTCGCCGACCATGGGTCGGCGCCGTTGCAATAGGCATTTATGTAAATCTCCGCGCGCGGCGCGCACGAATACAGAGACAGGCCACAGCACGGCATACGAGAGGCGCAGTCCGTCCCCCCGGCTCGAGTACTATGTGCCGCAGAATGGAGGCGCTGCTGCGGACTTTGGCGACTGCGCGAGGCGGGGCCTGTGCGGGCAGGAAAAGAGGCTAGACGCGAGGTTCCTGTATGATGAGCGCGGCTCGGAGATATTTGAGAGGATATGCGCGCTGCCCGAGTACTATCTCACGCGCGCCGAGACTGAGATACTCGAGTGCGCCGGCGGCGAGCTTGCATCAATGCTGCCGCCGCGCTGCCGCCTGATAGAGCTCGGAAGCGGCTCGTCGACAAAGACGAGGATAATCCTAGAGAGGATGAACGAGGCGCAGGGCGACGTCGTGTACTCGCCAATAGACGTCTCGCGCACGCTAGAGTCCAGCTCGCGCGGCCTCCTTGACGCGTACGCGTGGCTTCGCATAGTCGGCGTGGAGGACACGTACGAGAATGGCCTGCGCCTAGCGCACGACTCCGGCGACACGCCCGCACTGATCGCGTTTCTCGGATCGAGCATAGGCAACCTTGCCGATGACGAGGCGCGCTCGTTTCTTGGCACTATCGCCTCGGTGATGGGCGATGATGACATGCTGCTCATCGGAGTCGACCTCGACAAGCCCGAGTCGGCCCTCGTGCCCGCATATGATGACGCCTCTGGAGTCACCGCAGAGTTCAACCTAAACCTCCTCCACCGCATAAACTCGGAGCTCGGCGGCAGCATCGACGTCTCAAAGTTCGAGCACCATGTCGTGTACAATGCAGATGAGCGCAGGATAGAGATGTACCTGCGCTCACTAGAGATGCAGGATATAGAGGTGTGCGGCAAGCGCGTAAGCCTGCGCCGTGGGGAGCTTGTCCTCACCGAATACTCGCACAAGTACACGCCAGAGGGGATCACCGGCATGCTCGCCGGAGCCGGCCTGCGCGTGAGGCGCACATGGAATGACTCGGCGCGCCGCTATGCGCTAGTTCTCTGCTCGCGCTAGCTCGCGCAGCGAAATCCCGCAAACATCCAGCGCTCATGGGGCCGGAAAAAGTTGCGGTATGTGGGGCGGATCGAGGCCGCCGGCGTCGCCGACGAGCCGCCGCGCAGGACCTTTTGGCCCCCAAACCACTTGTCGTTGTACTCGTCAAATCCAGACTGGAATCCCGGATATGGCGCAAACTCGGAGCTCGTCCATTCCCAGACATCGCCGATCATCTGCTCGCATCCGGACGGGCTCGCGCCGGCCGGATACGAGCCGACCCTCGCGCGCCTCCAGAGGCGCGACTCGAGGAGGTTTGCGCGCGTCGCATCAGGCGGCGAGTCTCCCCACGGAAACGCCATGGCGCGGCCATCGTCATCATGGCAGGCGGCGACCTCCCACTCAAACTCAGTCGGGAGCCTCCTGCCGGCCCATCGGCAGTACGCGTCGGCCTCGTAATAGCTCACGCAGCAGACCGGCTCGTCTGCGTCGATCACGCGCCTTCCGGCAAAGTCATGGACAGTCCACGAGTCCCCGTCGCGCTCCCAGTACATTGGCGCCTTCCACGAGTTCTCGCACACCGCGTCCCATCCGTCAGAGAGCCAGTGGCGATAGTCCGAATAGCCCCCGTCATCGATAAATTCGGCATACTCCCCGCACGTCACCGGAAAGACATCAATCTCATAGTCATCAAGGTGAACCGTGTGCGCAGCATCTCAATGTCATACGAGTATCCGCGCCCGTCGTGGCCAACGCGCCGCGTGCCTCCGCCGATGCGCACGCTGCGCGGGCGCTCATGCAGTGCAGGCGCCGGCGGGCCGGTTCGCGATGCCGGCTCGTATGCCGAGGCGAGCATGTGCTGTAGGTCGTACACCATGAGCTCCTGGTGCTGGCACTCGTGGTGGATAGCCATTGCGAGGAGGCGTTGCGCCTCGGCTGCGCCTTTGCAGTGGCGCATGGCATCGCCCAGCCGGCGCGTCACCTCGCCATGATAGTCAAGCAGCTCGCGTGCCGTGGGTCGTGAGACTGCGCCACGCTCGGCCTTTGGGTGCGGGCTGCCGGCCTGCCGATAGTACGAGTTGAGGTATGGCGACTCGGCCATCGGCGTTGGCGCATAGGATGTATCGAGCTTGCGAATGACCATCTCAAACACCCAGCTGACATGCCCCACGTGCCACTTTGGCGGACTCGTGTACGGCGCAGTCTGGACGACATGGTCATCAGGCTCAAGCGTGGAGACGAGTGACATCGTCTCGGCGCGCGTTCGGGCCATCAGCTCCAGTAGCGGTGTGCTCGTCTCAGAGACCGTGGACAACGCCGCGAGGCCCAGGGCGCGAGTTATTATGTGTAGATGAGCCACGTGGTCCAGGGTGCGCCCGCGCCGGGGCCGGACGCATGAATGCCCATGGCGCGGCGCGCGCGTGGGCATGCCATGAGTGCCAAAACCACGCCCATGCCGGCGTTGGGCGCGGGATCCAAATATACCACCCACGCCACAGCGCCGCGTCCAGATGAGGGTGGGGGTATACGGCCAGGGCACGCGCACGACGCCCAAGGCCATAGTAGGCGAGCTGCAGTGGGGCGGCATTGACGCGTTCGTCATTGGTGCCCGAAAGGCAGACGCCGACAGCGCTGACATTGTCGTCGTCCTAGGGGGCGACAGGGGAGTGCGCGCCTACTTTCATGACAGGCCGCTCTCGGAGGTTCCCGTGCTCGGCCTAGGCGAGGGCGAGTCCGCCGGGCTCCTAGCAAGCCTCGACGTCAAGAGCCTGCGCTCGCACATCGACGGGCTTGCCGCGCGCAAGTATGACGTTGATGCGATGCCGCGCATAGGGGTGAGCATTGACGGAAAGCGCGTGCATCCGGCCCTCAACGACGTGGCCGTCTTTGCCTCAAAGAGCGCGATGCTCATGGAGCACGAGCTCAGGGTCGACGGCGAGGAGGTCTGGCACGACAACGGGGATGGCATAATTGTGGCAACTCCCATGGGCTCCTCGGCATACTCAATGTCAGCCGGCGGGCCGGTGATATTTCCCAGCACGCGCGCATTTGGAATCGTCTCGGTAAACTCGCTTGACGTGACGCGACGCCCAGTCATTGTTCCGGACACCAGCTCAATAGAGATAGTCGGAATATCCTCAAAGACGCACTGTGAGGTTGTCCTTGACGGCATTGATCGCCTTGCCGTCAAGGAGAGGGTGAAATGCACGAGGATGGACCACACGGCAAACATTGTGCGCATGGGCACTGCCATATCCGCAATGTCTGGCCTCGCAAAAAAGGTTGATCTCGCCGGTGACCTGCTAAAGATGTCGCCGAGCGCAAAGCTAATCCTAAAGGCCCTAGAGTACGGGGGCACGCCGATGACGCTGCGCGAGATATCGTCGAGGACAATGCTGCCGGCGCGCACGATGCGCTTTGCCCTAAGGAACCTCATCGACAACGGCCACGTGAACAGGCGCGTCTCGGACAGGGACTCTAGGCAGGGCATCTATGAGCTCGCCCACACGCCCTAGGCGCCGGCTGCGGCTGCGACAAAGGCGCCAAATGCGCCCTCTGGCGCGCCCGGCCTGCTGCTAAACTCTGGATGGAACTGCACGCCGATAAAGAACTTGTGCCTTGGTATCTCGAGGATCTCCATGCGCCTGCCAGAGTCGCTCTGGCCGCTAAAGACCATGCCGGCCTGCGCAAAGCGCTCGCGATAGTCAAGCGTGAACTCGTAGCGGTGCCGATGGCGCCGCGATATGCCGCCCGTCTCGTATATCGACTCGGCGCGCGAGCCGGCTGTTAGCTCGATCTCGTGGGCACCGAGGCGCAGCGAGCCGCCCATGCCGTCCACGTCGCGCTGCTCGGGGAGCAGGCCCACGACTGGCTCGGAGGCCGACTCGTCGAGCTCCGTGGACGTTGCGCCCTTGATTCCGCACGCGCCGCGCGCAAAGGCGACTGCGGCGAGCTGGAACCCAAAGCATATCCCGAGGTACGGGGTGTTTGTGAGGCGCGCGTGCTCGGCGGCGGCGATTATCCCCTCGGCGCCGCGTGTGCCAAACCCGCCCGGCACGATTATCCCGCCATATCCGCCAAGCGAGCCCTCGTCGAGATGCTCAGAGTCAAGCCAATCAATCTCGACCTTGCGCCCGATGGCCGCGCCGGCGTGGTGGAGCGCGTGGTTTACGCTGACATAGCTGTCAGCTAGAGTGACATACTTGCCGACCATGGCTATGCGGACGGCGTCTCCCTGTGGGGCCAACGAGTCGACTATGGACGACCAGTCGGTCCAGAGGCCAGACGTGTTGACGAGGCCAACCTTGCCGAACTTTTTGAACATAGAGTCCACAATGCCCTGGCCGTACAGCTCGTGCGGCACGCGAAATATCGTGCTCACGTCGTGGCACGAGAGGACATCGCCCTCTGGAACGTTTGTAAAGAGCGCAATCTTTTTCCTTGTGGAACCCTCGAGCTCCTGTTCACACCGCACGGCGACATAGTCTGGCTGTATGCCTATACGCCGAAGCTCCTGCACGCTGTGCTGTGTCGGTTTTGTCTTTTGTTCCCCCACGGCCTCAAGCGATGGCGCAAGCGTGACATGGACAAATGCGACATTCTGCGGGCCGTCCTCCACGCGTATCTGCCTCAATGCCTCAAGAAACGGCAGGCTCTCAATGTCCCCGACAGTTCCGCCACACTCCACAACGAGCATGTCAAGGGACTCGTCCTCGGCCGTCTTTCGTATGCGCGACTTTATCTCGTCTGTGACATGCGGTATGATCTGGACGCACGCTCCAAGATAGTCCCCGCGCCGCTCCTTTTCCATCACCGACGAGTACACCTGCGATGTCGTGATGTTGTGCGACTTTGTCATGTTCTGGTTGAGAAAGCGCTCATAGTTGCCAATGTCCATGTCGCACTCGCCCCCGTCCTCGGTCACAAAGACCTCCCCATGGGCCACTGGGTTCATCGTGCCGGCGTCATAGTTTAGGTATGGGTCGATCTTTATGCAAGAGACGCGCTGGTCTGAGAGTTGCAGGAGCTTGGCGATGGAGGAGGAGACGACGCCCTTGCCGAGGCCAGACATCACGCCGCCTGTCACAAAGATGAGCTTTGTCATGCGGGGCACACCATCCGCGCGTGAGCCGCGAGCGTGCACGCGCCGGTGACGCTACGCTCTCCCATGCGTGCTGCGCGCATGCCCGGCGTTATTATTGTTGCCGACTGGGCCGGACATCCCGTGCGCAAGACGCCCAAGATCCTAGCGTCCTGCCATACGGCAGTGGAATGCTAGGCGGGGAGACGCTCTAAGGGTTATATACCTGATCATAGAAATCGAGCACACATGACACCGGCAGCTCTCATGTCCATGGTGGTCCTAGCCATTGCGCTAGCCACTCCCTCAGCACTCGCCCAGGAGGATGCGGGGCAGCAGGCAGTCGAGCTTGCGGATCCGGCCATGGCCATGGAGCAAGGCGATGCGGGGCCGCATACGCACGAGGGCGAAGAAGAGCACACGCACGAGGGTGACCCTGAGCCGCACACGCATGACGCAGACGAGCACACGCACGAGGGTGACCCTGAGCCGCACACGCACGAGGGCGAGGAGGAGCACACGCACGAGGGCGAGGATGACTCCATGCGGGATGCCGCAGGTACTGCGGCCATGGCAAGAGAGGACGAGGGACGCATTGTGATCAACGAGATTGAGATCAACCCGTTTGGCGAGGACGGCTTTAACACGTTTGAGTGGGTGGAGATATACAACCCAACGTCCTCCAAAGTGGACGTCGGGGGCTGGACCGTGACCTCTGGCGTCACGCAAACGACAACGACCATTCCGTCTGGCGTCGTGCTTCGGCCAGAGCAGTTCTTTACGTTCACAAGAACCGGCGAGTGGTTTGTCAACGTTGCCGAGTCGGCCATACTGCGCAACCTGCAGTGGGAGATAGTGGATGAAACGCCACAGCTCATTGACGTTGAGGACAACCTTGACACATGGCAGCGAAAGCACGATGCCCTTGACACAGACTCACGCAATGACTGGCACTTTGACATATACACACGCGGGACGTCCAATGGAAAGTCCACTGAGCGCGAGGTGCCCGAGACGATCTCCATTCACGTGGCCACAAACAAGGATATGTATGAGCCCGGCGAGACGGTGACGATAAGCGGAAGTGTCGGCGGAATTCGCCCCGAGTCAACGGCGTTCTTTTTGCCTGCGCACGTAAAGATAACGGTCAACGGAACAGACTATACGAGCGTGACATCAATAACCCCCGGAGAGGATCTCCGGTACGAAACGAGCATAAAGCTGCGCGAGGCACTCGGGACAGGGCTTGGGGTCTATGATGTCGTGGCAAAGTACGTTGGGAGCACTGCGGCAACGTCGTTTACCGTGGCGAGTGACGAGCCCGAGCCAGAGCCCGAGGAGGCAATCGAGGGCCTCGCCATGCGGACCGATACAGAGTCATACCTGCCCGGTGACAAGGTCGGCGTGCTTGCCGTGTCAAGCCAGACCTTTGCGCTAGAGGGCCTCGAGTACGACGTCATCGACCCCAGGGGAACGGTGATCGACAAGGGCGTGCTGTTTCCCAGTGGCGTGCAGCGAGACTCCGCGCAGGGCGGCTTTGGGGCAGACGGGGTACAGTTTGCCGGCACGATCTATATGAGCACGATCAAGCCCGTGTACGGCTCCTACTCGATAGTGGGCAATTACGGCACGCTTGCGGCATCTACGGCATTTGCGCTAGACAGGGACGTAAAGGAGGACACTGACATATCGCTTGCCTCAGACAGCCCCGTCTATGGGATTGGCGACATCGTGAGCATTGACGGCAGGGTCAACAGGGTGTGGGCCGACACGGTGATGCTGAACATTGAGCAGATACAGAACACCGCAGTCACGCCGGCGTCAAAGTTTGTCGTGTTCAAGCAGCTAAAGCCAATGCCGGACGGCCGGTTTGACCACGAGGTTTCCATACCGGATGACCCTGACAGGATTGGCCGCTATACAGTCTCGGCCACAGACGGGCCACACTCGGCATCGACGTCGTTTCGCGTTGTGGAAGACCCCGAGCTGCACACCGACAGCGAGTTCTCCATACGCACGGACGCCGATTCGTACGACATTGGCAGCAAGTTCATCATCTCTGGCGCGCTAGGCGAGCTTGACCCACTGTACCAGACGGCGATCGTCATAGTCAGGTTCCTCGCAGAGGGCGCGGATCCCTCAGACGCCCTCCTCCTGTCCGCCTCGCCTGACGCTGCCGGCAACTATTATGTGACAAACACCGTGGAGCGCGGCGTCTTTGAGCCCGGCGAGTACAAGGTGACTGCCATGTACATTCGCGGCACAGTGGAGTCTGTCCTCGGCTCGGTCAGGGAGAACACGGTTGGCGAGAGGATAGAGTCCAGCGTAGAGTACGACTTTGTGGGCACATACCACACAAAGTCGATCTCAAACAAGCCCGAGCACTCTGCGACAAAGATGATCATCATAAATGACCCGCGAGACCTAGAGGGCGCGCACTTTACCGCAGAGCTTGAGCGCAAGGCGTTCACGTTTGGCGACAGCGTGAGGCTCACGGGCCTGACGTCCGCAGTAGTCGACATACGCGCACTAGACGTGACAGTACTCCGGCCCAACGGCAAGAGCACGTCCTCATCAGTGACGGTGGGCGAGGACGGGACGTACGAGTGGGGATGGCAGACGCCGACAGAGAGGCACGAGTCCAACATGGGGCCATATCTCCTCACGGTCGCCTCGACAAACGAGGCGCGCGAGCTTGTCTTTAGGGTCGGCGGGGTCGAGGGTGATGACGGGGACCGGCCTCCGGTGACGATCAATGTCGAGGGCGACTCACACGAGCGCGGCTCGGTGGTCATGATAACTGGCACGGCAGACGTGCCTGAGGCCAGGGGCAGCTACACCTATCCGGCCAATGACCAGGTGAGGGTGGTCATCGCCGATGCGAACAACCCGCGCAACATGCGCAACGAGACGTTCGTCACGCCAGACAGGTCAGGCGAGTTCGAGATAAGCGAGAGGATGACGCCCGGCATATATGCCGACGGCGCATACGTCGTGACTGCGACGTACAGGGGAGACAAGGCGCGCGACACGTTCTACGTTGGCGAGGTGCCCATGGACGTCAAGGCGACGAGTGTCAGCCTCGCCGAGCCCTCTGATGCGGCCACGGGCGCAGAGCCACCGCGGCGCATAGTCGAGGAGCGTGATGCTGACGGGACGACTGCGTCGATCTCGGTCGTGGCGCGCGATGTGAGCGGGACGATCCTCCTGCCGCGCTCGATAGTCGCAACGCTGCATGCGCCGGCCGGAACCGGCGCCTCGCTGAGCCTCACGCACGTGGACGGAACATGCGTCATTGGATCGTCGACCGGATGCCTAGTCGACGGCCCGACGAGGTCTGCCGGTTCGCTCTATCGCACGGTCAGCATAGGGGCGCACGACTTTAGCGTCAGGTACAGCGGCGACGGATCAGGGCCGGTAAAGCTCACCATCATACCCATGGAGCGCGGAGGCTCGCTGCCAGACTCAGAGTGGACAGTCGAGGCAGGCAATGCTGGCGACGCGGAGCTCACGCACAAGGTCGTCTACACGACCCAGACACCCTGACATGCCACGTGGCCAGCCGCGGCGAGTGCACCTCGGAGTAGTTCTCATGCGCCAGGACGATCCAAAAAAGTGCACCGCCGCCAAGATGGTTCGCCTCGGCATTGCGCGAGGCGTGCGCCACGCACCGCGCAGCAGTGGCGCTGTTGTGCTGGATCCATACTCGGAGAGCGTCCTGCTGCGCGGCGATGCGCGCTCCACCGGATCGATAACTGCCATAGACTGCTCATGGCGCCTCGCCGACGGCGTCTTTGCGTCCACCACGATGGCATCGCGCAAGAGCCTCCCGCCGCTGATGGCCGGAAACCCCGTAAACTATTCCAGGATCGGATTCCTCACCACGGCCGAGGCCATGGCCGCAGCGCTCTTTATCCTGGGAGATGACACATGGGCGCAGGACATACTCGCCAGGTTTGCGTGGGGGCACACGTTTTACGAGCTAAACGAGTCTCTCCTCGCAGACTATGCGCGCCTCGATGACGCATCAGGAATTGCCGGCGTGCTGCAAGATCATGGGATCGCAAGCCCACGCGCGTAGTGCCCCTGAATGCGTAGCCCATGGCAGGCCAAAGGCCACAAACATTTCAAGATAAAGAGGTTGATGAAACTGATGTTCTCATGCCATAGCCCTGATCTTTTGGCCATTCATCCGATCCAAGATCATATGGCATCCCCGACATAGCGCCCGATCTCCCTGTCTAGTTTGCGACGTTTAGCAAACGCCATAACCCTGCGCCCGCGTGATCTCCCTGCGCGGCCTCCCCACCGGCAGCGGCTCCGGCGGCGCGTCGGTCTGCCGGCAGTGCGCGCGCAGCTCGTATGCCCACGACCGGAAAATCCCGAGCTCCTGCGCCACCTTCCCGGCGCTCCGGATCGCCAGCGTCCTTGCCACGTACCGAAGCGCCCGCGCGTCCGGCCTCCTGACTGGCGTGGCCTGCCCGCGCCGGAGGCCCCCAAACGTTTGTTTTGGCAGCCTGTCGAACCCGCCGGCCCTCCGGGGCTCCAGGATCTGCGCCAGGCAGGCGTTCTCGCCCAGTCCACTACTTTTCGTATAGGGCAGGCCTGCCCATAGTATGAGGTTAGCACCCCTCATTTGGCCAAATAGGCGTGATCCTGTCGATCTACTTGCCATTTCGGCGCCTGTCTAGGCATGAATGGGCAGAGGTGCTGGCCTCATACCTGCCCATAACGCCATAGTTTTATATAAAGCCGTTCGAGCGTCGCGTTGAAAATGGAATACGTCTATGCCGCGCTCCTCCTTCACAAGCTAAAGAAGGAGGTCAGCGAGGAGACCGTCTCTAGCGTCATAAAGGCGTCAGGTGCCGAGGTTAACGAGGCCCAGGTAAAGTCACTAGTGGCTGCCCTGGCCGACGTCAACATCGACGAGGCCGTAAAGGCCGCCCCCGTGGCGGTGGCCGCAGCGCCTGCAGCCGAGGCAGCACCGGCCGCAAAGGGCGATGATGCCAAGGCCGAGGCCAAAAAGGACGCAAAGTCCGAGGAGCAGGCCATTGAGGGCCTCTCGTCACTGTTCGGGTAGGACAGCCCAACAGACCATCTCGTTTGATTTTGACCCACAGTTGTACCCCTATGCGGAGGCCTTTAGGTCGTACGCCGGCCATGACGAGTAGAGGCGCGCAATCTCGTCCATGTCAGATGCCCCAAGGCCCTTCCCGTCAGACATTGCGGCAAACGACTCGATCTCCGCCTCGCTCACCACGGTCGGCAGGACAGAGGAGACTGCGCTGCGCGAGAGGAGGAACTTTATGGCGAGCTCGTCAATTCGGAGGCCGTTGGACTCGGCTATCGGGCGAAGCTCCTCGACCTTTGCCAGCGATGCGCGTATCCACTCGCCCTTTCTGACGGAGCGGTGGTCCTTTTCGTCTATCTTTGTGTCTGCGCCCACCTTGCCCGTCAGTATGCCCGAGGCGTCCGGAACCCTGACGAGGATGCCGACATCAGCGTCTGAGGCGCGCTCCACAAGCTCGTTGCCCGGCGTCTGCTCGAGTATGTTGTAGACTGTCTGGACTGCCGAGACCTCGGGCCTGTCCATCGCCTCAATGCCCTCGCGCGTCCAGCCAATAGCGGGCCCGAGGGCGACCTGGCCTGCGCGCGCACGGCCTTCTGATATTATCGACGAGAGCGTCGCGAATATCGAGTCGTCCCTGATATGCCCTATCTTTGGGTTGTGCATGCCATACACGTCAACGTGGTCTGTCCTGAGGCGCTCGAGGCTTGCGCGCAGCGCAGCGCGCGTAAAGTCCTCAGAGAAGGACTGCGGGAGCTCCGAGTGGCCGATCTGCTCGGCGTTGGCAAAGTCATATCCGTACTTTGTCGATATGACGACCTCCTCGCGCACGCCATCTAGCGCGCGGCCAAGGAGGCGCTCGCTCTTGCCGCGGCCATACATGTCAGCAGTCTCAAAGAGGTTGATTCCGAGGTCATATGCCCGCCTTATCATGCGAATCGCCTCGTCCTCCTCGATCTTTTTGCCCCACCAGTCCATGGCTATGGCCCATGCGCCAAAGCCGATCTCCGAGACGCGAATGCCGCTGCGCCCAAGCCTCCTGTACTTCATTTCGCGAGTGCCACCTCAAAGGCCTCACGCGCAGACGCCGCCTCACTGTCCCCGAGTGCCGGCTCGCCCCCGCCGAGCTCGCACCCAACGTCGATCCACGACTTGCATCCGGCGTGCTCTGGACCGGTCTGGACTCGCGACTCGGCGGCCTTGTGAACGCGCAATAGGGCCGCCCATATTGGCCTCTCGGGCTTCCACGCCGCGCGCTTTGAGACATAGTCATCGCTCCATATGTGCATCGGCGAGAGCGCATCGAGTGCCGGGCCAGGCCAGACCTCGGATGTCGCGATGACTGTGGCGTACGAGCGAACCGTGTTGAACGAGTCGCCGTGCGGCACGCCGTCCCCAAGATAGTGCCGAAAGTCCGGCTTTATGGCCGAGGCGTCCTGGTGCTCGTGTGTCGGGAATAGCGCAAATGTGCCGCTGCCAAACGTGATGCCGCCCTCATCGTCGTGAATTCCGCCCTTGCGAAGTATGACGCTCTGCGTGCCCTCCTCTAGCGCGCGAACCACCGATGACCACTCCTTTAGCGCGCGCATTATCCCAGGCTCTCTATAAGCGGGACAATGTCCTTTTTTACGCAGACGATCATCGGCGTGTCAGACTGCACATACGCCGAGACGGCCGTGGCGCGCAGGTCCACGATGAGGCTCTGAAAGTCCACGAGGCTGTCAGTCTCAAAGGCGAGCATAAAGTCCTGGTCGTGTATGCCAAACGAGTATGTCGTGTTGAGGAGTATGCCGGGATACTTTTGGCTCACGCGTATGTGCTCGGACATCATCTCGCGCCGGCTCGCCATCGGCAGGAGATACCACTCGCGCGTCTTTGTGAACGGGTAGACTATGGCATAGCGGCGCGCCTCGGAGCTGTCCGCAAACGACGTCGTGCTCTTGCCAGTGCCCCCCGAGTACGTCGAGGGGCGCGAGCATGACAGGTACGAGCGCGACGGCACGATATACTTTCCAAAGACCGTCAGGTACAGCCGCGATATGGCCTCCTGCATCTTCTCGACTGACTCGGAGACAAACCAGAACAGTATGTCAGAGTCATCGCGCAGTCCAAGCGTCGAGTATGTCCTAAAGCGCACGCCTGATGAGGCCATCGTCGCCTCGACCTCCTTTGCTGACTCGGATTTTGCCAGGTCGGCCATCCAGCGCCATTTTGGGTCCACCTTGAAGAACGCGTGCGTGTAAAACCACGTTGGTGCCGCCTCTGCTCCGCCCTGCTCGCCAGAATCGTCCATTGACAGCGAGGCGGCGGGTAACGGGATATTTTAAGCTCGGTGATCCGCCACGCCTGCGCGGGCACGCTGCGGCGCCCCCGAGACCACACACGCAGGATCCGGCATGGTCCCGGCCAGACGCCCACGACTAGAAACCGTGCAAATTCACCCAGGCGGCCAGTCCCGATTGGCGTAAAATTCTTAAACCAAAGGCCGGCACCCAGTCTCGATGAAGCGGGCAGTTCAACAGCAAACCATGGCGACGCAGGAGCGAAGTTCAATAGTAAAGGTGCCCCCAATCAAGACACAGGGCATAAAGACAAAACTTGTGAATTTCATACTAACAAGCGTCAAATGGGGCGACAAAGGCAGGTGGATCGAGCCATTTTTGGGATCTGGGGTGGTGTTGTTTAACGCATCTCCAAAAAACGCACTAGGCTCAGAGACAAATATACACATAATTGATTTTTACAAAGCACTTCAAAAGAAAAAGATAACACCAGAATCAATACGCGAATATTTGGAGTTTGAGGGGGCCAAATTGCACAAGGATGGGGAATCCCACTATTATGAAATTCGCGATAGGTTCAACAAGGACTTTAATTCGTTGGATTTTTTGTTTTTAAATCGAGCTGGATTTAATGGGCTCATGAGGTTTAATTCAAAAGGAAAATTCAATGTGCCTTTTTGCAGAAAAACAAGCAGATTTAGCAAGTCATACATAACAAAGATCACAAATCAATCCACGTGGATATGTGCAACACTACAAACACATAGATCATGGATGTTCACAACGAACGATTGGAAGCAAACACTACTAGACGCAACCAAGAATGATTTTATCTATCTAGACCCGCCATATTCAGGAAGGAGCGCAAACTATTATGACGTGTGGGATGAAAATGCAATAACAGAGTTGTCACGGATGTTGGAGAGTGTGCCATGCAAGTTTGCATTGTCGTTGTGGTACAAGAACAAATATAGAAAAAACCCCGATATTCAGTTGTTCAAAAATTACGAAATTAAAACATTCGAGCATTTCTATCACCTAGGTTCAACAGAGGATTTGAGACACCCCATGATTGAGGCTCTGATAATCAAAAATTAAAGTCAAGAAATTTGTGTGCGTTTTCTGGGATGCTTTTTAGCGTAGTCTCGCCAGTATTGCTCAAATTTCTCATTATTGGCAAAAACACTATCGAGGGTTTGTAAACGCCTCAATGAAGTAATGCCACCAATGTTTGCAGTGTCGCCTGAACCAGCAACTGTTCCAGCAAATTGCCATTTTTGTCCAACGCAAACGGAGTTGATTGTGACCATGTTCTGTGTTGTTTCTCTAGGTTTCCAATGATAGATAAGTGCGATTACCCAATGTTGATGATAATCATTATAGCAATATTTGTTATTATGTAATTTTTTTTCATTGGGGTGCAAAAAATAACCGTTGTAAGTCCCTAACGTCATACGAGTTATACGATTTGGAACCGTTGGGACAACCCTTGCTGACTTGACGTCAATGGCATGCAAGTCACCATTCCAATTAATTGCAGCATCAGGGTAACTTCGTCCAAATTGAGAATAATCAGTAACCGATAACTGCGGATACGTTTTTGGGAGCAATAAAAGGCGCCTAATGACTGCAGATTGTAATAGCTCTGTGACCACACGAGATTCCGGAGGAAGGCTAGAGATGGTGTTGTCCGAATGCACAATTCCGCTGATGTTCCAGGTCAGCCCATCCATGGACTTTTCCAGGATTGTGCGCATGTCAGGCATGACGGAACTCAACACTCCCATTGGATGCATTTTGGCGCATCGTAGGATCACCTATGTCGCCGACGTTATTGCCCACTCGTACCCCTTTGACTCTAGCTCGTCAGCCAGGGACGCGTCACCGCTCTTGATCACGCGACCCTCGGCAAAGACGTGGACATGATCTAGCTTGTTGAGGAACTTTAGTATTCGCGCATAGTGCGTTATCACGATGACTGTCGAGTCCTTGCCTGACACCTCGCTTATCGCCTTGGCCACGGACTGAACTGCGTCAATGTCTAGTCCCGAGTCTGGCTCGTCGAGTATCGACACCTTTGGCTTTAGGACCGCCATCTGCAGGACCTCGGAGCGCTTTTTCTCGCCTCCCGAAAAGCCCTCGTTGAGGTAGCGGCTCAAAAACTCGTCCTTTAGCCCAACGCGCGCCAGGTTCTCCTTTAGGTACTTTTGGAACTCTCGAACCGTGATAAAGACCTCGCGCTCATCGCCCTGTATGGCCTTGCTGAGCGAGTTGTATGACGTGCGCAAAAAGTGCGAATAGCCGACGCCGGAGACCTCGACGGGGTACTGGAACCCCAAAAAGAGCCCCTTCCTTGAGCGCTCATCAGCAGACATGCCCATGATGCTCTCGCCGTCAAGGAGTATGTCACCAGAGACGACCTCGTACTTTGGGTGCGCAAGCAGCGTGTATGCCAGCGTGGACTTGCCAGAGCCGTTGGGCCCCATTATCGCATGGACCTCGCCGGGACCAGTCGTGAGGTTTACCCCCTTTAGGATCTCCTTGCCCTCGCGCTTTACGTGCAGGTCCCGTATCTCTAGGCGTGCCAACTGGCATGGGGCACCAGTCCCGAGTTATATAGCATTGGCGTATCTTAGCTTGCCCTAAGGCGTCATGCAGGCGAGAGCGTCACGACGAGGCGATAGCTTGCCAAGAGATCCTTGCAGCGGCTGCGAATCGTCACCTCGGTGACCTGCGCCACAGACGAGATGTCGCGCTGCAGCACGCTCTGGCCCCTTAGGATCGAGGCGACATAGAGGTACGCGGCCGCTATTCCCTGCGGCGTCTTGCCTCCGGCAAAGCCGCCGTTGCGCGTCTTGTCGGCCAGCCTGAGCGCGAGGCGCTCAACGCGCGGGTCTGTCCTCGTGATGTTGGCTATCTGCGATATTCTCCGGTCCATCGTGACTGATATTGTCGGTGCCGTCTCCATGCTCAGGCGCATGTCACGATAGTACTTTGCTGCGAGCTTTGTCTTTGAGCGGATCTCGCGCGGGTCGCAAAAGCTGCGGCAGATGTCCTCAAGTGACCTGACGATCTCGCAGCGCTGGCATGCCATGTAGACTGTCGCGACGGCCATGCTGTCGATGTGGCGCCCCTTGACTGCCTTGCCGTCAAGGTCACGGTATATCATGGAGGCCGTCTCTAGGACGTTGTCAGGCAGGTCCAGGCTGCGGCACACGTCTCCGAGCTTTGAGAGCATGCCGACTAGGCGCCTCTCGTCGTTGCTCGTCACGCGCACGCGCGACTGCCACTTGTCGAGGCGCCGCATCGTCGAGGCCGTGTCAGAGCATATCGACTTGCCGCT
The DNA here is from genome assembly GCA_963693095.2 of Cenarchaeum sp. Classification (GTDB taxonomy): domain Archaea; phylum Thermoproteota; class Nitrososphaeria; order Nitrososphaerales; family Nitrosopumilaceae; genus JAHRAL01. Next base: position 613,169 of record OY843768.1, on the reverse strand, counting down.
AAAGTCCCTCGACGTGGTCGCTATGGTCGTGGAGAGGCCAAGGTCATGCTGCGAGTATGTCATCGTTCCTGACGCGCGCGCAAGGTTCATCTTGTCCTCATAGCCCGTGCGTGCGGTCTCCGGGCCATGGTCGACCATCTGGTCGGCCGCAACGATTCCGCATGACTGGCAGACCGTCTCGCCGCGCTCGAGGTCGTCAATGAGTGACGTGCTGCTGCACTCGGCACACGCGGGAACCTCGAGTTTGCTCATTCACGCCGCCTCCCTGTCCTGTCGCGACGGCCGGTTCCACGTCGATCCGGCCCGCGCGACCTAAATGTGACATTGTTGCGCGACGCGCCATGGCCGCCGTCCTCTCGCGGCGTCCCCGAGCTTGCGTCACGTCGGGCCGGACCGCGCCTTGGCGGTGCGCGACGGCCGTCACCGCGCGGTCCGCTGCGAGATGATGACGAATAGCTGTCGCGCCGCGCCGGTCCCCTGCGATCAGAGTACCTGCCCTGGCCGCGAGACGATGGCCTGTCGTCACTGCGCGCCGACTTTGAATAGTCGTCACGCCGTGAAGGCCCCCTGCGATCAGAGTACCTGCCCTGGCCGCCGTCGCGTCCTGGCTTTGAGTAAGAGTCGCGCCGCGCAGGCCCCTTGCGATCAGAGTACCTGCCCTGACCGCCCTCGCGACTTGGCTTTGAGTAAGAGTCGCGCCGTGAAGGCCCCCTGCGATCAGAGTACCTGCCCTGGCCGCCGTCGCTGCTTCCGGACTTTGAGTAAGAGTCGCGCCGTGAAGGCCCCCTGCGATCAGAGTACCTGCCCTGACCGCCGTCGCTGCTTCCAGACTTTGAGTAAGAGTCGCGCCGTGAAGGCCCCCTGCGATCAGAGTACCTGCCCTGTCCACGCGAGGCCGGCCCGCCGTCGCGCCGTGGAGTGCGCCGGCCGTCGCTGCGTCCGGACTTTGAGTAAGAGTCGCGTCGCGCCGGTCCCCGACGCTCAGAGTACCTGCCCTGCCCACGCGAGCGCGATCCGCCACCTTCGCGCCGTGCAGGTGTGCGCTCCTCGCGTGACGTGCTCGAGGTGCGCTCGGAGCGTTCTGTCTGGGGCTCGCCACCATTGTCATCATCATCATTTGTCCGCGTGCGGCTCTCGTACCGTGTTGAGGCGCGCTCCTCGTCAATCGCAAATATCTCCTTGCCGACGTGCGGTGACATGTTGTTGGTTATTGGGCTAGCCGAGGCGAATGGACGCGAGACCGGACCTATCGTCTCCATCACGCGCGCGAGGCGGGTTCCGAGGCTGTCGCACAGGACCGTCCCGTCCCTGACCGAGGCTGCCAGCTCAACGATGACCCTTCCACTCTTTGCGACGTGTGTCACATGTCCTACCTCCTGCAAGTGACAGGGGGTCAATACACCCTATATCATAAGGGTCCGGTCAAAAATACTTGATCTTAGAGCTAGGAGCGATCTTTTTTGCGCCTAGCTCGCGCCTCGACCAGGCGCGAGGAGATGGTCGCAAGGAGTGATGACTTTGAGGCAGACTTTGGCACCGTGATATAGCCCGAGCGAACATACTGGCGCCGCGGGTACCTCACCGAGGACTCGGATGCCGAGACCTCGAGGCCCGCAGCCTTGGCGGCCCCCTCGAGCTCGGCGAGCGACGGGTCAAAGACACAGCTCTCTCGGCCAAGGCGTCGGCCCTTTGCCCTCGTTATGGTCTTGTTGAAATAGTCCAGCCAAACGACTATGTGATCATAGTCCTTCATTGCACCGGCACTGCGTTGACTGCGCCGTCCTGTCCAGGACGCGAGACGACCCTGCACTTGCCGGCCTCCGTCTCGAGTACGGCGCCGCGCGTGATGATTCCACGCCGACGGTAATCGTTGTTGGTTGGGTTGTCAAGAACCTTTAGTATCTTTGTGCGAACTGTCTTTGCTCCGGGAGCGGTGAGGTTTGCATAGTCTGCTGCCTTTAGCGCAGTCTTTAGCACGCCACCGCGCGTGCTGCGCGTGACAGTCGCCTGCGGGCCGGCCGGCGCCTCGTTTGGATAGCGGTTTATCTCGTACTTGCGCCGTATCCTCAGTGGCCTCCTGCGTCCCCCGGTGATCTTGCTCGTGGCAAGATTCTCCATCGACTTTCTCATGGCGCACCCCCACATTGGCTCTAATTTATACAAAGCGGCCGGATCCGCCCAAAAACGGGCAGTCCACGGACGTGTCGACCCTGCGATCCAGGATCATGCCGGATCCTCTCACCCCGCACAATGGCGCGCCGGTGCGGCAGCCGGGGCTCGACGCCGAACTCGGCGCCACGGCACTGCCGTGCCGGCCATGTCAGCTCCCGCCCATGTCGTCTGTCTCCCCATTGCGGCTCATCACCCCGTCCCATGTGGCCACGTCCACGAGACGCCGGTCAGCGCACTCTCCGACTCGACACCAGCACACACTTGCGACATTGCGCAACTCTTGTGCTTTTGAGACTCGTCTGGTCAGAGCAGTCACGTGTTCGAGGATGTGCGTCACGAGCTCGCAGCACACAACACTGCAAAGTCAAACTATCACCACTAGATGCAAGGCAGTTCTTTTGCGGTTAGGACATCAACTGGGATCTGTCAGATGCACACAGTGTGATCATAACTTCCTTCGTATGTCAGGTGTGACTCTTGCGTAGCGACAGATATGCCCACGTAGTGAACACCATGGTGGCCGATCGCCGAGTTTTTCCCCTCTCAGTACGTGTCTCAGGCTCCCCTAGGCGCGGAAAGACGATCCATCAATTGTGGCGTTCCACACAGCTTTTAGGCGTGATTTTGGCAACATGTGGAGATTGCCACAAGTCCCACGTCCTAGAACAATTGTGCATCAGAGCCTGTCATACGGTAGACAGCCACAATCATCCCGCCATTCCACACCGCCCTCATCCTGATTTCGACTATTGAGGCGCGCAGGCCAGTCCGGTCTCCATCGACGAACATAGCCTGCATGTGATCGTGACCATATCTGATTCTTGCCCCATCAGGATCTGGGTAATCTCGACTGGTGCTGATTACGTGTTACAGGGAGTGGCCTATCTACCCAGCATCATCAGATTTTGTTGTATGGGTTCAGTGCACACTATAAGTGCCGTCACAAATTAGGGCACCATGGTCGAGCAAAGTAGAGCTATTCCTGCCCCAACATATACTGACGAATTTTGTCTTTGAGCTTTTCACCATTCCAGAGTTCTACTGGAGATCCAAGGTTTTGTATCTCATAGGCCTGATTTGTAAAATCTGATGTTGTGACCACAATAGCACGTTGGGCAGAAAATGTTGGCATGCAACCCAGAGTTTTATGCACGTCAGGGCCGCCAACTTTTCCATCCCAGTGCTTTACTTGAATCACCAGTGTTTCGCCACCACTACGTGCGATCACATCAGCTCCAAAGTCGCTCCTTCCAGGACCCACCGTTGCATTGTATCCCATTTTTTCAAATAGCTTCATAATAACAGTTTCAAAATCTATTGGGCTGAATCGTCGAAAGTCATTGTTTAAATCCTGTTCAGTAATCACATAATGTTGAGATGGACGTCGTATGCGTGATCTAGTCTTAGTTTCAGCATCGTCTCGATGAGCACGCGCAAGCTCAACAACACTCTCACCACGACGCTTTAACTCAGCTTCAGAGATTGTCCCCTCGCAATCATCCAATACCAACTCCAAATTCAAATTTGGGTAAGGCAATTCGCGATAAGTGATGCGCATATGTTTAGTTCCAAGTCGCCCAAAAAGCCTGCCTCCGTAACTGATATCAGCGATTGCTCTATAGGGTATTTCATAATAGAGAACGTCTCCAAGTTTTGAAACAACAAGTAATGCATCAGATGTTAAAACCAGCTTTTCATTGCTGCACTCTACTTCTCGCATTACACCACATTGAGAAAGATCTATACTCAGTACGGGTGCGTTAGCACGTAGCTTGGACACTTGTGTGTCAAGATCCACATCAGGGACATCAATTTTCCGGATGTTGTCATGTAGGATAGTTGACTCTCCCCCACATCCAACTGACACACGGTGAAGTGCTGCCTCATGGCCTTCCATCAAGATCGACACATCATACTTGCCAGACAGTATGGCATCATCCACAATAGGCTTGTCCACTGTGATAGGCGTTGTTCCAACTGGTGAGCCGTTAATGAGCACAACAGCCCCATAAGGAAGCGACTCCACCTTTAAACGCTCAACACCCTGGATGCGTCGATTGATCACGTGTTCCCATATACGATACTCATCACGCGATCCATCACTTAATCTAAACGACACATTTTCTGTATCTGCACATTCTTCCATCGCTTGCTGGATAGTTGCAGGGTCTTTTTCAAGTGCATCTTTTTCTTTTTGAAGACCACCCAACTCTTTCTTTGTGTCATTGATTTCATTCTCTAGTTTTTTACGTTCTTGTTTCACGCGAGTTTCCCTTTTGCTTTTTATCAGAGCTTCTTTTTTGGAGACTAAATCTGCAATATCACGATCTTTCTGTATGATGATCTGCTGAAGATTATCGTCTTTGTGCACTCGTCGTTTCACAACGAGTTTACGGCGCATCATGCTATACCCACACGAGTCAATTTTTGATACAGGAAGGCGGAGGAGCTCGTCTTGCTCGTCACTGGAATAAAGAATGAGGTCATTAGACGTCATTACCAACATACCGTCCTCAAAAAGCGTTTTGCGATCTATCATGTATGGAGAACCAGCTTGGCGAAGCGCATCAGGGGATTCTGACGCCACGTCGGGCATGTGCTCCGGGGCGGAGGCGGCGATCGGTTCAGGTGGATTCGCAGCACGTTCTTGCGTGTGTTCTGGTTCTGATGTTTGAGTTGGTTCAGACCCTGCCGCGGCCGTGCCGCATGATGGACAAAACTTGTGTTCGTCCTTTAATTCCCGTCCACAGTTGGTGCAAAAGGCCAACACACGCAGTATCTCAACAACCTGCATTAAACCTTAACCCGCCCATGGCGCGCAGGCTGCCCCTACGGCATGTCGCTCTCCGAGAGCGAATCGGCGATCTCGGGATACATCTCGCGCAGGGCAAGCTCGGCCAGGTTTATCTCGCGCGTTATCATCTCCTGCAGCTTGAGTATGTACGCGTCCCGATCTTCTGGCGCATGCGAGCGAACCACGTCAGGCTCGTCCCTGGGAATGTCAATTGACATTCCCATGGACCTGAGGTACTCGGCGGCTATGCGGCGCTCCCTATCGATTATTTCATCAAAGAATACCGTTCCGCGCGCGGCCCCATGCGAGGTCAGGCGCGACTCGTCATACATCGAGTCGTCAATCTCGTGGTGGAGCGAGGCGAGGTTGCGCGCAAGCTGGTACGTCCCGTTAGGCGTGAGGCGGTACACGCGGTGGTCTTCGTCTAGCATGTACGTCACGTGGCGCGCGTCATAATCGTATATCCCGTCACCGTCATCATCGACGTGGCCCGAGATGAGCGGGTAGAGGACAAGCCCGCCGCCGTTGACTGCGATGCCGTGGCGCGGGTTTAGCGACTCGCCGGTGATGTGGATGCCGTGGTTGAAAAAGTTCTGCCACGAGTTGCGCCTGTCATCCCAGACCATCGTCGAGACTACGTTAAAGTCGAGTGGCTCATGGAACGTGTGGTATATCGTGACGATGAGGCACTCGGCAGTCGATCCGGCCATGCAGTCACCCGTTGCCGTCATGGCACGCAGCGAGTCGACGTCGATGGCGCCGGCCGGATCGTCAAGCGAGATGGTCGGCGCGCCGCTAAACGGCAGGTGCACCCTAATCTCGGCCTGCGACTCGGCAAAGTGCTGCCCGCGCGAGAGGCCAAAGCCCAGGCCGACGTGGCGCACGTTCTGCGGCCCGGTGTCCTCAAAGACCTTGATGACAGCCGTGTTCTCCTCGCCAGTCTCTACCGTGATTAGCGGGAGCGGCGTGTAATAGTACTCGGCGTCTATTGTGTCGGCATTGTACGAGAACCCGCCGGCGACCCTGCGGACTCCGGTGCTGTCTATTCCTAGCGTTGGCGGCGTGCAGTCATCGCACCCGTCGCCGCCGCCGCCCACGCGTATGCCCTGCAAGCTGCCGCCAAACTGCGTAAAGTGGTTCGTCCAGATGAGAATGTCCCCGCCGTCGCGCACGTGGCACTCGCGCGCATCATCCTCTGTCATTGCGCTGCCCAGTGTCGGTCCCGTCTCGGGGTCAAAGTCCTCGTATCCGGCATCACGGCACGTCGGTATCGCCGTCACGAGCATGCGGTCCACGACATCCTGGTCGGCCTCCATGTAGAATATGTGGTCTGACTCGGAGACGCCATCAAGCCTGATCAGGACTGGTTTCGAGAACAGGACCGACTCGGCATCAGACCTCTTGCCTAGCGTGACGAGGACTGCCGGCTCACTGGAGGTGATGGCCCGCGCGGCGCGCTCGTTGGCCGTCTGCGCGGCCTCGTCGTCAGCATCAAGTGCGCCGTGGTATGTCAGGTCGGCGAGGCGGCGCGCAAGCTCGGCGATGAGCGTGCCCTGCGTGGGCGCGTCGTCGTCTGTCGGGCCGAGGTCGTTGATCATGGTCCCGCTGAATATAGTGACTTCGGAGCGCCCGAGGCGAATCGTGATATCCCCATCAAACGTGCTGTCGTCTGCCACGAGATCGTCGACGAGGAGCGTGACAGGCGCCATGGGCCGTCCTCGCTCATCAGGCGCGCTGATCGTGACAGGCAGCGCGCCGCTGGCCGGCACGACGAGCGTGTCTGACTCGATCTCCCCGCCCTCGCCGATCGTGACCTCTTGGGGCACAAACGCGTTGCCGGCAAGGTCGGTGACGCCGGTCCCTATCGTGAATATGTACGTGCCCTGCACGAGTGCGAGTGCCGCAGTCGCGTCGCTGCCCGCCGGCGACGGCCTGATGAGTACGGGCGCTGTCGGGTCAGTGGCCGCGTCTGGCGTTGCGTCAGCGCTCACCGAAACGCTGTCCGTGCCGGTGACATCCTCGGAGAAGACTAGCTGGACCATGTCAGTCGACGTTCTCAGGACGGCCTCGATGCTCGGCATGTTGACGTCCACGAGGACCGGCTGAACGTCTTCCTGGTTGTCATGGTCCTCCTGCGTGAACGACGCCTCGTTGGGTGGGTTCACGGCGTCATTGACGGTGATGGTGAACTCTAGTGGCCCGTCGCTCGGCCACGAGCCGGGCACGGCGATGTCTGCTGATGTGGCCGTCATGTCGCCGTTGCTCAGCGCCATCGTGGCCTGCACGTTTAGCGCCGAGATTCTCGGCAGCGAGGTGGTCGAGGACGGCTCGGAGAGCTCTAGCGTGACGCGTATCGCATCACCGGCGCCGGCGATGTGCGCATAGCCGTCGGTCTTTGGCACCCTTGGCGAGCTGTCATCGAGGACCACGACTGTGAGCATGGCGATCTCTGGCGGCGCGTCGTCAGTGACGCCACGGATCGCCGTGCCGTCTGCCAGGCCGTTGGCCGCCGGTGAGGCATCGAGTATGTCCGCCGTCTCCCCGGCCGGCACGACATAGCCTATCGTCTGCGGGACGGCGGCCGTGTCGCCGGGTCCCCAGCCGCTTGAGGGCGCGTAATCCTCTGGCAGCGTGAGCGTGAGCGTGCGGTCGTCCAGCGTTGCCGAGTCGAACATTGTCATCGCCGAGACTGCCATGTTGAGCTCGGCGCGCGTGGGCGGGTCGACGGCCGAGTCATAGTGGTACCAGCGCGAGGCGTCAGGCCCTCCGGCCGCTGCCGTGACGTCCTCGTCAAACGTCACCGTGAGGGTTTTCGAGCTCGTCGTCGCCGCCGCCGTAAAGAGCGGGGCCAGGCCGTCTGTGGCGAGCACTGCGCGATCGGATATGCCGAGCATGTTGACCGTCGAGACTATGGGCGTCGCGCCGTCTCCGGCCGGCGCCCTGTACGCCACGCGGGGCGTCGCGCCCGAGTCCGGCGCGACGTATGCGAGGTATATCGTGTTGGGCTCAAACTCGGCAGCACCGGGGCAAATGTCGGCCATGTTGATCGACGCCTGGACCGCGGGGCCTGCGCCGGCCGTGCAGACTGCCGAGAGCGAGGCCGCCGACGCACCGCCGGTCCCGTCGGCGGCAACGCCGATGAACCACTCGCCGGCCACCGTCGTTCCCACCGTGTCGTCATCGAGGACGACCCTGACGTGCTCGCCAGAGGCGGCCCTGAACGTGGATGCCGTGAACGCCAGAACGTCCTGGAACATGACGTTCTTAAATGTCCTGTCTGCCGCAAGCGTGTTGCCGCCGCCATCCTGCACGCTTGCGCGCGCGATGCCGACTGTGTGCGCCGTGCCCTCGACGGCCGGCGGACTGACGGTGAGGACCACTATGTTGTCTGACATGCCGAGCATGGCGCCGGTGACGGCAAGTCCGGAGACTGTCAGGCCGTCGCGGTTCTGGATGCGGACGTCCTCGCTGAACGTGACGTGGACCTCAGTCGGCGTGTCAAAGACTGCCGAGGCTGCCGTGGGCGCGATGGCGTCAGCGGCAGTCACGGCACCCGTCTTTAGCGTGATGGGCGTGTCACCTTCCGGAACAACGCTGGCGAGGCCGTTGGACGGCATCGTGAACCTCACGACCGGCGTGGCGCCCGGTCCCCAGACGGGGAATGTGCCGTCACTTGGATCCTTGTGGCCGACATAGAATGGGCCGGTGAACGCAGATGACGCCAGTATCGTGTCATCAAGCCTCTCGGTCATGTCCGGATCAATCTTGTCAGCCACCGCGTTTACCGCCCGCCCTGTGCCATCTGGTGTCACCAGGTCAGATGGCGGCACTTCAAATGTCCACTCTGACGCCGCCGTCGTGCCCTGAACGGGCGCGCTGAACGTCACGATGACGTGCGAGGCGTTGTACGTGCGCGCCGTGTATGTCGGCTCCACCGTGCTAGGCAGGCTGTCTGAGACGGAGGTCGGCAGGATGTTGTTGCGCGCCACGCCGGCAGGGTTGGCCGCGTCAGTCACGCGCGAGGGCAGCGTGAGCGAGTGGCTTGTGCCCTCCACTGCGCCATTGACTGTCATCAGCGTGAGCGACTCGGCGCCGGCCGCATAGTTGACCGTGATTGCCCCGAGGCGCGGGCTCAGGCTGCCCTGCGGGATGCTCCTGCCTAGCGTGTCAGCATCAATGGGCTCGCTCAGCGTGACTGTGATCATGCGGGGCGCCGTGAACTCCATGGAGACGAGGCTCGGGCGTATGCGGTCTATGGCCGTGACCGGTGTGCCATCCACGGGGTTGCCGGCGATATCTACGAGGCCACCGGACGCGCGTGCCATGAGGGCTACTGCCGGCCTCGCCTCGCCGCCGGCGAGCTCGCCGGCCTGCGAGAGGCCGATGGCCAGAGTTGCCCTCCGCACGAGGTTCAGGTCGCCGGTCTGCGCCGAGCCGTCAGTGGTGATGCTCTCCGCAGCAGTGCCGCCGACTGTCCACTCGGAGGCACTTGTGGTTCCCCACACGCTCTCGCTAAACGTCACAGAGACCTCGCGCAGGCCGTCAGTCTGCGCCGCGCTGAGCGTCGGCGCCACGCGGTCTATTGTCGGCGGCGACGTCGAGGCCTGCGTCACAGGACCCATAGCGCCCATGTTGCCCGTGAGCGTCGCGATGAACGTGAACTGGCCGTCTATGGCCGGTGCGGCAGCCACCGTCTCGACCATATAGTCTGCGTACCACTCCATCGTGCTGCCGACCTGCATCATGGTTACCGTGTTGGCGTCATCTGCTGTCGTGTCCGGACTGTCAGTCTTGCCAACAAAGAGGACAGTCGGTGCCATGTCGACTGCCTCGCTGAGCGTGAGCGAGAGCCTGATCACGTCACCTTCGCGCGCGTGGTTTGTGTACGGCGCGGCGCGCGCCGTTCCCGTGCTCTGGTCCTGCACCTCGTAGGCGACTGTCGCCGTGGGAGCCGCCGCGCGATCGGCAGTGACGCTGGCAGTGGCGCGCACATTGTTGGACGCGTCAATGACTGTCATCGGTATGTTGACTGTCCACGTGCCTGTTGCTATCGGCGCGGTGAGGTCTATCGTCGCGGTCCTCGTGCCGTCGTCATAGTCTGCGGTCATGGATGTTGGCGTGGACGCACTTGGCGCCGTGACGCCCATTGACGTCACGCCGGTGACAGGCTCGCTGAACGTTATGACGATAGAGTTGCCCGAGAAGGCCGCCGTGGCCGTTGGGCTCAGGCCGTCAGCGGCGGTGACGGGGCTGCCGCCCAGCGCGTTGCGCGCCGCGTCAGCCGGCGCTCCAGAGGACGGCGCCGTGTACGTGACCTCTGGGCTGAATGACGTGTCCTCGATCGCCGTGTACGTGAGCGTCACCGTGCTGCCCGAGACGTCTGCCGCGGAGATTGCGGCCGTCACGGCGGGATCCGTGTCGATTGCCGACCAGTGTCCGCCCATGGACGTCCCCGTAACTGCCTCAGAGAGCGTGACTGTGAGCGTCGTAGTCGATGCCGTCACCGCAGACATGATGGTCGGCGCGTCGGCATCGACGGTGACGTTCGTGCCGTCCACGTCGGCCTGCGTGAGCGTCGCCGTGTTGCCGGCCCTGTCGCGCATCGTCAGGCTGAACGCGAGCGGGCCGTTGGCGTCCGAGTCGACTATCGTGCGCACGTACGAGTACGCGTTGGACGCGCCTGGATCCACCGAGTCAGCGGCAGTCAACGTCCCAAAGAGCGCAATGTCGCCGACGGCCGTGACTAGCGGCTCGCTGGCCGTGACGTTGATGCGAACGTCGTCATCGATGCCTGCCAGCGTGACAGTGGACGAGTCTGCTGCCGCGCCCTCGAGCCTCACCGTCGTGGTGAGAGACGAGGCCGTCGGCGCCGTCCTGTCTATGGCCGGCCGGTCGAATGTCAGCGTGCCCACGTGGCCGGTCGTGGCAGTTATCATGCCCTGTGTTGTGCCGTCGGTGACCGTTATCGTAAAGTCCAGCGATGACGTCTCAGTTGTCGTGGCCGACACGGTAAGGTCATAGCGCCATGTCTTTGCGTCGACGTCTCCCCTGTCGTTCATCATCTCGCCAGTCTCGCCGGCCACGTCTATGGTCGGCGTGCCAGAGGCGTCCTCGTTGAGCGTGATGTCCAGGCGAACCGTGTCGCCGATGCCGGCAAAGCCTGCAGCGTCACCCGTCTTTGCCGCAACCGTGGCGGCGCCGTCGTGGACTGTGACGGATATCTCCGTGGCCCGCGGGGCAGTCATGTCGGTCTTTTGCACCGTGATGTCGCTGTCGTCAGTCGCCGCGTCTCCGTCGGGGTTGGATATGGGCACGTACGCGTTGGTCGCCGTGTCCGTGACTGCTGTCGCGATGATGACCTTGTACGCGTCGTACGAGTCGTCTGCGTTCAGGCCGATCGTGACCGTCGAGGCGTCAGAGGCCAGGGTGCCGGCCGTGTAGTCGACTCCGGCCGTGCCGTGTGCCGCGTTGAGCGCCAGTGCGGAGGGGGAGCGCACCTGGGTTGACTCGGTGAACCCGCGCACCTCAAAGTTGGCCGCCACTGCCGTGGTCGCGAGAAGGCCCTCGCTGAACGTGAGCGTTATCGTGCGCGCCGTGTCGCTGTGCGACATGGCGGTGACTGTTGGCGCGTCAGAGTCGACTGTCACGTTCGTGCCCGTCAGGTCGCCCTGCGTGAGCGCCGCCGTCGCCGTGTTGCCCGCAATGTCGCTCATGGTAAGGCTGAACGCGAGTGGGCCGTTGTCGTCCGTGTCGAGTATCGTGCGCGCGTACGTGTACAGGTTGGACGCACCCGGCGTGACCGAGTTGGCGTTCACGCCGGTGCGGCCAAAGAAGGCAATGTCGGTAGCGGCCGTGGTGAGCTCCTCGTCGGCCGTGAGGCGCACGAGGACATTGTCGCCGATGGCCGCCACCGTGCCGGCTGCCGCGTCGGCGGACTGCCCTGCGAGCACCACGGCGGCGGTGAGCGCCGTGGCCGTCGGCCTCTCCGCGTCGATCAGGGGCAGCGTGACTGACGTGCCCGAGGCCAGGCCGTCCGTGGCCGTTATCCTCACGACGTTGCCGTTGTTGCCCGTGACGAGCATGGAGATGTCCAGCGGGTCTGAGGCCGTGGCGCTGTCATGCGTTGCGTCCACGACATAGTCGTGGCTCCACGTCATGGCAGCGCCTGCGGTCATGGCCACTGACGCCGTGTCCCTGCCGTCCAGCGTTATCTGCGGCACCGCAGTCACGGCAGCGTCGAGGCCGAGGGTTATGCGTATCGTGTTGCCTATTCCGGCCAGGTTGGCGTTTGCGCCAGTCTTTTCGGTCAGCGGCGAGCCGGTCATCACGGTGAACGTGAGCGATGAGGCCTCTGGCGGGTCGTACGTCGCGTCCTCTGTCCTATCGGTGAACGCGTTTTCTGCCACGTCGACCAGCTCCGTCGGCAGCTCTACTGTGTAGGCCACATCGGCAGTCGCGTCGGCTGCCAGCGTGAGGGTGATCGTGCGCGAGCCGGCGTTGTACGTGACTGGCTTTACTGGCGGCGTGGCCGAGGGGGCTGCCGTGGCCAGCACGATGACGTCCGGATTGGCGTCCGAGTCGTCCGGCGTGTTCGTGTTATCAGGGGCAGTCAGGCCGTACGTGTAGCTCTCTATGGTCGAGGCCGTACCGGCGAGGGCCTCAGAGAGCGTGATGACAATCGTGTCAGCCTCGGTGAACTCTGCAGAGGTTATCCTCGGCACCACGCGGTCTATTGTCGGCGGCGTCGCCAGGGCCTCTGTCGCCGTGCCCGTCGAGCCCGTGTTGCCCGTGATCGTCGCGATGAACGTGAACGGGCTGCCGAGCTCTGCCGTGTCCTGCATGTCTGTCTCCACGGTGTACGTCGCGCGCCACTCGTTCGTTCCCGCCACGTTCACCATGTTGGCACTGCCCGACTCATCGACTAGCGGCGTGGACGGATCGTCGACCTTGCCCACAAAGACGACCGTCGGCGCAGTGGTGACGGCCTCAGAGAGCGTGAGCGAGAGCCTGATCTTGTCGCCGACGCGCGCGTGGTCCGCGTGCGGTGCGGTGCGGTGCGTCGTGCCGTCAGACTCAAAGACCGCATAGGCCACCGTCGCCGTGGGTGCGTCGGTGCGCATGGCCATTACGCTCGCCGATGCTGCGGCGCGCGCATTGTTTGCCACATCGATGACGGCTGCCGGTATGTCGACTGTCCACGAGCCGACATCTACCGGCTCAGTCAGGTCTATCCTCACAGTCGCCTCGCCGTCGGTGTGGTGTGCAGTCGTGTCTTCGTCCATGGTCTCCCCCGGAGCCGTGACATCAAGCGTCATCGGCACATTGTAGACAGGCTCGCTGAACGTTATGACGATCGAGTTGCCCATAAACACCGTCGTGGAGACCGTCGGCTCCACGCGGTCTATTGTCGGTGCCGTGGCCGGGTCGGCGCTCACGGGGCGCGTCGAGCCCGTGTTGCCCGTGAGCGTCGCGGCAAACGTGAACGTGCCGTCTATGGATCCGGTCGACTCTACGACATACGGCGCACTCCACACGTTCGTCGTGCCGGCCCTGGTCATCGTGACCGGGTTTGTCGTCTTGCCCACAAAGAGGACAGTCGGCGCCGTGTCGACGGACTCGGATAGCGTGAGCGAGAGGACGATCGTGTCGTCTGCGCGCGCGTGGTTTGTGTGCGGAGAGGCCTTTGCCGTCATTGTGGCCTGTTCCTGCACCTCGTAGGCGACTGTCGCCGTGGGGGCTTCTGCGCGCTCGGCCGTGACGCTAGTCGTGGCGCGCGCGTTGGTCGCCACGTCGGTGACTGTTGCCGGTATGGCGACTGTCCACGTGCCGATTGCCACCGGCGTGGGTGGGTCTATCCTCACAGTCGCCTCGCCGGCGGTGTGGTGTGCGGTCGTGGACACGGACGTGGACGCCATCGGCGCCGTGACGTCCATGGACGTCACGCCGGTGACAGGCTCGCTGAACGTTATGACGATGGAGTTGCCCGAGAAGGCCGCCTCAGCCGTCGGCGAGACCCCGTCAGTGGCGCCTTGCTGGCTGCCGGACACCAGGGCGTTGCGACCGGCGTCGACTATGCCCGTGCCCGAGTACGTGACTCTCGGCGCAAATGACGTGTCTGCGATCGCCGTGTACGTGAGCGTCACCGTGTCGCCCGAGACGCCCGCCGAGGAGATCATTGCAGTCGTCGAGCCATCCACTGCAGACCACGTGCCGGCGCCCGTGACTGCCTCGGATAGCGTGACTGTGAGCGTCGTGGTGGATGCAGTCGCGGCAGACGTTATGGTCGGCGGCGTGGCGTCGACTGTCACGCGCGGCGTCGCGTCGGTGTGCGTCAATGCGGCCGCTGCCGCGTTGCCGGCCCTGTCGCGGAACGTGACGGAGAACTCGATATCGCCGTTGGCGTCATCCGCCACTATCGTGCGCACGTACGCGTACGCGTTGGCGCCGGCGCCCTCGACGGAGTCGGCGTCCACTGCAGCCGCAAAGAGATCAATGTCAGTGACCCGTGCGTCGAGCGCCTCGCTGGCCGTGAGCGTCACGCGAAGCTCGTCGTCGATGCCGGCCGTGGTGACTGTCGACGAGTCTGACGGGGCGTCCTCGAGCCTCACGCTAGTCGTCACCGTCGCCGTCGGCACCGTCACGTCTATGGTCGGCCGGTTGAACATCAGCGTGCCCACGTGTCCGGTCGTCTCCGTTATCGTGCCAGAGTTATCGCCGTCGGTGACGTTTATCGTAAAGGTCAGCGATGACGTCTCGACCGTCGTGGCCGACACGACGAGGTCATAGCGCCACGTCGTCGCGTCGCCGTCTGCCATGTCGTCCATCGAGGCGCCAGTCACGCCGGCCACGTCTATGGTCGGCGTGCCAGAGGCGTCCTCGTCGAGCGTGATGTCCAGGCGAACCGTGTCGCCGATGCCGGCAAAGGTCCTGTGATCGCCGGTCTTTGCCGTGCTCGCGCCCGGCGTGCCGTCGTGGACTGTGGCTGTTATCTCCGTGGCCCGCGGGGCAGTCTCGTCGACCTTTTCGACGTCGACGTCGCTG
Source organism: Cenarchaeum sp. (assembly GCA_963693095.2). Classification (GTDB taxonomy): domain Archaea; phylum Thermoproteota; class Nitrososphaeria; order Nitrososphaerales; family Nitrosopumilaceae; genus JAHRAL01. The sequence continues at coordinate 598,162 of OY843768.1, read as the reverse complement.
TCGTCAGTAGCGTCGCTGCCGTCAGGGTTGTCTATGGGCACGTACGCGTTGGTGTTTGTGTCCATAACCGAGCCCGCTATGACGACCTTGTAGTCGTCATACGAGTCAGAGGTGGCGAGCCTGATCGAGACCATCGAGGTCTCAGAGTCCGAGGAGCCAGCCGTGTAGAGGACTCCGTCCGTGCCGTGCGCCGTGTTGAACGCCAGCGTGTCCGAGCGCGTCGTGGGCTCGGTGAACCCGCGCACCGCAAAGTTGGCCGCGATGACCGTGTCGGAGTCCAGGCCCTCGCTGAACGTGAGCGTTATCTCGCGGTTTGTCTCAGCGTATGTCGCAGTCATCACGAGCGGCGCGACCCCGTCAGTCGCCGTGGTGTGCGGGGAGGCCGTGGTCGGCACGACGCCCGGCGCGCCAGAGGCCGTTATCGTTCCCGTCCCGTCATACTGCACGGTCGGCGTGGCGCCTGTGCCTATGGTGGTGTGGACCAGCGTTATCATGTTGGTCGGCGTGATCGACACGTCTCCCATGTCCAGCGTAGCCGACGGCGTCGAGGCGGCCTCGGTCTGCATGCCGGCCCGCAACGATGTGACGGTGATTGAGCCAGGCGTTAGCGCCCAGTCCGAGGCGCTCGTCTCGCCGAGGGCGAGCGTGCCGCTGAACGTGACTGTTGTCGTCTCGCGGCTCGTAGTCTGCGCAGACATCACAGTCGGCGTGGCGATCGTCCCGCCCGTCGCCGGCGCAGTGACCGTGAACGTCGCCGGCGCTGCCAGCGCAGTTGGCGTGCTAGAGTCGTCAGTCACCGTTGTCGGGACCGTCAGCGTGTACCTCGCGTTGGCCGTCGCGTCGGTTGTCGTGGCGTGGACCGTGTATGGCGCGGAGGTTCCCATGTTTGCCGCCGTGGAGACCGTGAGGTCCGTGGCACTGCCCAGGCCCATGACGGTCAGGCCGGTCACGGTGTCAGTGTCAAGGGGCTCGCTGACCGAGAGGACTATGGTCGAGAGGCCGCTAAACGCCGCCGAGGAGACCGTCGGCGGGGTGATGTCGAGATCCACCGTGAAGGAGCGGCTTGCGGAGGCGACTGCGTTCATCGCCACGTCAGTGACGGCGGGGGCGATGGTGATCGAATATCTGGCAGACATTGTCGGCGCAGTCGTCAGGGCGAGATCCACGTGCGAGGTGGTCTGCCCCGAGGCCGGCGCGACATAGGATGGGGTGACCGTCACGGGGTTGCTGTTGGACGTGAGCGCAAAGTTGCCTGCCGCCGTGACTGTGTCCCTGTCGAGTGCCTCGCTGAAGTGGATCCTTATGCTATAGGTCATGCCGTCGGCGCTGCGCCTGAACTCCACGTCGTCCGTGCTGACAGTCGGCGCTGTCGTGTCGATGGCCGGACCGATGCCGTCGGTCGCCACTGCTGCCAGCGCGTCGTCTGAAATCTCGTTGTTGTCGGAATGGTCTCTGAAGTGGCTCGTCAGCGCGTCGCTCAGATAGCCTGGGCCGGAGCGGACATAGGTGACTGTGGGCGTGGCGTCCACGCCAAAGGCACTGGCGAATGTGAGCGTAAAGACCGTGTATGCCGCGTTACCGGGACCCGTCGGGGCACCGGCCTGCGTAAAGTTGGCCGCGACCAGGGAGCTCGGCGTGCCGTCGTCCACGTCCCAATTTGTCACGCTTAGCACGTCGGCGCGCGGATTGTCGGCGCTAGCGGACGTGTTGTGTATCGCCTCGCTAAAGGTGACGGCGATCGTCGTCACCGTCACCGTGCGCGCCGTGAACGTCGGCGGGGCCTTGTCGGTGACGGCCGTGGCGTCTGTCGAGTCGCCGGCGGCGGCGAGGTGGTTCGTGCCGTCCTGGATCGTGTTGTCGCCAGTCGACGGGCGCGTGTATGTCACGACTGCCGGCGTGATCTCCACGGCGGTGCCGTCGTCGTTGCCGTCGCCGTTGTCCAGGCTAGTCCGCGTGCGGGCCCTGTCAAAGGTGGCAAAGAGCTCGGTGCCGGAGAGCACGAGGTTGCCCATCGTAAACGTCCCGTCGGCCATCAGCGAGAGCGACTCGACAGTCGAGTCGGCAAACGCCCACTCGGAGGCCGCCGTCATGCCGCTGACGGCCTCGCTGAACTCTATCCTTGCCGTGCTCGCCGAGGTGAGCTCTGCGCTGAACGTCGGAACTGACGTGTCCGGTATCGTGTACGTCACGCCGACCCTCTCACCGTCGTCTACAGGGTTGTCCGCCGGAGACTCGTCGGTTATCCCGTCAGCGGCGTCTATCGTGTACGCCCTGGCAAGCACGGCGTTGCCGTCGAGCGTGAGCGTGTACGTGCTGCCCGAGTGCGCGACTGTCTGCACGGCGAGGCTGCCCACCGTGTCAGTCAGCGACCAGCCGGTTCCGCCCGCCGCCGACGTCGACGTGTCCTCTGTCACCGGCTCGGTGAACGTGACTTCGATCATGTTTGCCGCCGTGAACCTGGCCGAATCGATGGACGGGTCGATCATGTCGGCGGCCGTGACGTGGGGCGAGAGCGTCGAGTCGAGCGGGGTGTCGGCCGGGTTGTCCAGCGAGTTGGCGCTGGTGCCTGTCGGCCGCGTGTACGTCACTATCGGCGTCGCGTCGGCGTCCTGCGCGCTGGCCAGCGTTAGCGTGAGCGTCATGGTGGCCGCCGTTATCGTGAGCTCCGTGCCGGCGGCGGCCGTCGAGCCGCCTGCCGTCACCGAGGCCGGCGCCGTGTTGTCGACTCTCCACTCGTCGGCGTCCGTCTCGCCGTCAAGCATTTCTGAGAACGTGACGGTGATTGACGTCGGCGTGTCAAGCGTCGCGCCCGTTATCGTCGGCGCCTGCGCCGGCGCCGTGTACGTCGCCGTCGTCATGGCGCCGGCGTCTATCGGGTTGGCCGCGTCTGAGACGTCGGCTATCGCGTCGGCCGCGTGGATCGTGTGCGCCATGCCGGTGTCCACGCCGGCGGTGAGCTCTAGCGTGTACGTCGAGTCGGCCGTGCGCGCCGCCGAGTTCAGGCCGACGGGGGTGCTGCCGAGCTCCACCGACCAGCCGTCGCCTCCCACAATGTCAGTCACGTTGGTCACGTCCTCGGTGAACGTGACGGATATCGTGTCGGCGTCGGTGAACGTGGCCGAGACGATCATCGGCGGCGCCTTGTCGGTGACTGCCGTGGCCTGCAGGGCGGTGTTTGCCGTGCCAAGGTCGTTGTCCGTGTCGTCCTCTATCGCGCCCTGGGTCGGCGCCGTGTACGTGACGCCCGCTGCGGTCAGCCCGCCCAGGTCGGTGCCTGGGCGTGGCGCGGCGAGCGCGATAAAGAGCTCCTCGGTGCCGGCGAGCGACGCGGTGCCCGCCTCGGCCGCCCCGTCTTCTGTCAGCGAGAGCGACTCGGGAGCCGAGCCGTCCACTGCCCACTCGCCAACCGCCGTCGCGCCGTCGACGGGCTCGCTAAAGATGACCCTCACGGAGCTCGCAGACGTGAGCTCGGCCTCGAACGTCGGAGGCGCGCCGTCGGCGGCCACCGCGTCGCCGAGCTCCACGGCGATCCCGCCCTCGGTCAGGCCAGTCCCCCTGTACGAGACCGTCGGCGTCGCCGCCGTCGAGATCTGCGGGTGCGTGATGAGAACCTGCGTGACTGCCGGCGACGCCCCGACCGTCACCGAGGCCACAGGCGCGCCGTGGGGCGTGCCGACCGTGTTCGACCTGACAGAGTCTGTGGGGTCGGTCGTGACGGTCTCCACGACCAGCGCGACCAGGCGCTGCCCCACGCCACCGCTCTCCATGACGGACCAGTCGGCGACTGCGAGCGCGCCGCCCAGGTCGCCGCCGTCAAAGGTCACGATCGTAGTAGTCGCGCTGCGCGTCTCGGCGGCAAACGGCGGCCCGGCCGGGGGCTCCGGGGTCACCGCAGCGGACGTCGGCGAGGCCATCGCCACGGCGGCCGCGTCGGCCAGCGCGAGGTCGCCGGAGGCCGTGTACGTCAGCGTCGGGGTCCCCTGCGGGAACGGGAACGCCACCAGGCCAGACGCCAGGACCCGCACGACTACCCTGTCGGGCAGCGGGCCGGCCGCGGCGGCGCGGTGGACCATGTCGGCTGCCGCCGTGGCCGTGCCAAGCGCCACGGACCACTGCCCGTCTGCGCCGGTCGGCGTGGAGGCAAAGTCCGCCGCGTCCATCGCCTCGGACATGCGGGCCGTGTAGACGGAGTACATCACCCGGCCGTCCTCGTCCGTGACGCCGACGAGTCCCTCCTCGGCCTCTGTCGCGTCGTGAACCGTGAACGTCGGCGGCACGCCGTCGGCCGCGTCGGCGCCGCCGTCGGCGACGCCGGTGCCGCTGGCGCCGCCCTCCCTGAGGTCGCCGCCGGCATAGTCGACGCGCGGCGTGGCCGCCGTCGAGGAGAGCGGCCCGTGCGTGATGAGGAGCTGCGTGGCCGCAGGGCTCGACGGTATGGCCGGTGTTACCGCATCACCGGCCCCCGCCGAGGTCTCGGGCGTCGCCGTCACCGAGCCGGAGGCGGCCACCGTCGCCACGCTCGATATGACCAGCTCCGCGTCAGCCGAGCCGGTGTCGTTGTCCGTGACCGTCCAGTCGTCCACGTCGAGGGTGCCGGCCAGCGCGCCGCCGTCAAACGTGACGAGCGTCGTCGTGAGGCTTCTCGTGGCGGCCGCGAAGGGGTCAGGCGCCGTGTACGTCGCAGTGTCAGACTCGGTGGAGAGAACCCTGTTTGCCGTCGGCGTGACGAGGTCGTCGATCATGTCTGCTGCGTTGATCGTGTACTCTGTGCCGGGCACCACGTCGGACACCGTGAGCGTGTACGTGGGGGAGGCAAACATGACGTCGCTCACCGTGAGGCTGGAGCCGGCCACCACGGACCATCCCTCCGCCCCTGTCCTCAGGTCACTCGTCACGGCCTCGCTAAAGGTCACCGATATCTTGTCGGCCGCCGTGAACGTGGAGGTGTCTATCTCCGGCCTTAGGGCGTCAGTCGCAGCCACTGTGGCCGCAGACGTCGCGGAGTCAAGCGTTATGGCGTTGCGGGCAGCGTCGACTATGCCCGTGCCCGTGTACTCTACTGTCGGCGCAAATGACGTGTCGGCGATCGTCGCGTAAGTGAGTGTCACCGTGCTGCCCGAGACGTCGACGCCGGAGATCATAGCCTCCGTCGCGCCGTCCTCTGCAGACCACTCGGTGGTGACGCCGGCTCCCGTGACGGCTTCTGAGAGCGTGACAGTCAGCGTGGCCGTCGTCGCCGTGGCCGCCGAGGATAGCGTCGGCGCGTCAGAGTCGACTGTCACGTTCGATTCCACGTCGGCCTGCGTGAGCGTTGCCTCGTTGCCTGCCCTGTCGCGTATCGTCAGGCTGAACGTGAGTGGGCCGTTGGCCTCCGAGGCGACTATTGTGCGCACGTACGAGTACGCGTTGGACGTGCCGGGGTCCACCGAGTCGGCGGCAGTCGACGTCCCAAAGAGCGCAATGTCGCCGGGTGCCGTGACGAGCGGCTCGTTGGCCGCAACTTTGACGCGGACAGTGTCGCCGATGCCGGCGATCGTGCCCGATGCCGCATCAGTGCCCTGGCCCGCGAGCCTCACAGTCGCAGTCACCGTCGCCGTCGGCGCGGCGCGGTCGATCGTCGGCGGCGTCGTCGCCGACAGGGTCGCCTCGTCCACAGGGCGCGTCGCGCCCGAGGCGGCCGTCACCGTCGCGTCAAACGTGAACGCGCCGTCGATGGTGCCTGTAGACTCTACGACGTACATCGCGCGCCACTCGTTCGTGCTCTCGACGCGCGCCATGGCAACCGTGTTGGCGTCGTCTGCCGTCGTGTCCGGATCGTCCGTCTTGCCCACAAAGAGCACGCTAACCGAGCTCGCCTCACCGCCGAGCGTGATCGAGAGCATGATCGTGTCGCCTGCGCGCGCGTGCGAGGAGTACGGGTCAGGCCTCGCGTTGGACGTTGTCCCCTCAAGAACCGTGTACTCCACGTCAGTCGCCGCCGGCGCGACATCCGGCGTGTACGTCGCGTCCGCCTCGGCCGGCGAGGCAAACGCGTTGCCTGCCCTGTCGACTAGCGCGGCAGGCAGCGTGACGGTGTGCACGATGGCCGACGTGGCATCACCGGCGAGCGTGAGCGTGATCGTGCTGGCCGTCGCGTCATAGTCGACGGGGTTGGTGCCGTCCAGCTGGACATCCTCAGGAACGCCGTCCGAGTCGGTGTCTGGCACCGTCACGCCAAACGTGTAGCCGTCCACGTCTGCCTTTGAGTTGAGGAGCGTCTCGCTGATCGTGATGTCGAGCATGTCAGCATCGGTGAACATGGCCGACTCGATGGACGGGGCGATCCCGTCGGCGGCCTCGACTCCGCGGTCGGCCACGTCGAGCCCGCCGGCAGTCAGGTCGCCTCCGGCGTAGGCGACTCTCGGCGTGGCAGCTGTCGAGTCGAGCTCCTCGTGCGTGATGAACAGTGCGAGAGCCGCAGAGCCTTGCGCGATCGCGTGCGTCGTGTCAGGCGTAGCCTCGCGCGCGTCATCCGCCGAGCCCAGTGCCACGCGCGTGATCATGGCCACGTCTGCGTCATCATCAGTCACGGTCCAGTTGCCGACATCAAGCGTGCCGGCCAGGGCCGCGCCAAACGTGACGCGCGTCACCACCAGGCTCTGCGCGCGCGCATCAAAGTCGCCGAGCGTTGGGTCGTATGTCGCCGTCGCGTCAGTGGCAGCAAAGACGAGGCCTGTGGCAAGCGAGCCGGCGCTGCTGACGTACGCGTTGCCCCTGACGTCGGTGACTGACGTGGATGGCCTGATGACATAGAGGCCGTCTGCAATCGCCGACTCGTCGAGGTTTAGCGCGATAGTCGTCGTGCCGGCCGTGTAATCTACAGGCGTCGTCGCGTCGAGTGCGAGAATGTCGCGCAGGCTGCCCGCATCAGGGCCGTCCGGGCCGCTGAGCCCAAAGTTGGCTCCCGTGACGGTGTCAGCGTCGAGAGCCTCGCTTGGCAAGAGCGTGATCGTGTCGGCATCAAGGAACTCTGCCGTGAACGTCGGCGATGCCGCATCACCAAGCGCATCTGCGCTAACCGTGTCTCCCGGCGCTGCGAGCTCCATCGTGTCGTCTCCAGTGCCCGATAAGAGGATCTGTGAGGACTGGCCGGCCGACCTGGTGTACGTGACCGAGTCCCTTGCCGCCGTGCCGGCGTCTGCGTGGGTCAGCGTGAGCGTATAGTCGTCGTCGAGCGTCTGCGCTGCTGCGCTTGCGCCAGCAGAGGCGACTCCCGTGGCCTGCACGCCGTTTACCGCCCACTCGGCTGCCGCCGTCGTGCCGGACACCGGCAGGCTGAACGTGACGAGGGTCTGCGTGGCCGACGTGCTTGACGCAACGAACGTGAGTGGCGTGCCAGAAGTCGCGACGCCAAACTGCGTCATGTGGCTCGTCCAGATGACGACGTCGGCGCCGTCCTCGACGTAACAGTCCTCGCCGGCGCCAAGCGTCGGCGCAGTCGTGTGCGTCACGCTGTCCGCGCACTCGGGCACGGCGTTGACGACGTCGTTATCGGCGCCAGAGAGGTAGAACGCGTGGATGGCGCCGGTGTCAGACGCATCGCCGTCTATGCGCAGCGATGCGGGTGCCGAGAGCGATATGCCCGATGACGCGCTGCCGGCCTCTATGAGCGGTACCGAGGAGAGCGCGTCGCCGCGTGCGCCAAGCGCCCTGGCTGCCGCGTCAGACTCGATGATCGCGGAGATTGCAGCAGCAGCCGCAGTGTCCGCTGCAGTCGGCGACGAGCCCGGCGCCGAGTATGCCTCATCCGCGTCGAGTGCGGCGCGCTCCAGGAGGACCGCCTCGGCGGCGCTGCCAAACGTGAACGTGGCTCCGGACGGGATGACGAGCTCGGCGCCGTCAATCCTCGCAGTTATCGGCGCGTCGACTGTGTCTGCTGCCGTGCCGGCTCCCGCCGTGCCGTCAAGCCTGTCGAGGTTGAGCGTCAGGCCAGTCGCGCGCGGGGGCTCTATGGTCTCCAGCGTGTACGTGCCTGCCGGCAGTGCTGCCCGCACCGATATGCTCACCGTAGTGGCCGACGTCGCCGTAGTCGACTCGATCGCGCGGAACTGCTGCGCGCCTGACGGCCCGACTATCCTAAAGACCTGCGGACCTGCAGAGGTCATGTCGATCGCCGGCGTGAGCGTCGCGACGACTGTCTGCGCGCCTGACGGCGCGGCGGCCGTGAGCGTGGCGGTGCCGGCGGCGGCCACGCGGAACACGGAGACCGAGTCGGCTGCCAGTGCGCCTTCGGGCACCGCGTCAGGCTGCGTGATTCCGCCGGCGGCCCTTGCCGTCACGACGTACTGGCCCGCGGCGGATATGTCCTCTGCTATGACCAGCGTCACCACGTTGCGAGGCGCGCCGACTGACAACGCGGCATCGAGCGTGGCAGTCGTTATCGTCAGCGGTGCTGTGGACGGCGAGGGGCCGGTGACCTCAAAGGCCGAGGCGCTGACCGATGCCGGATCGATGGCCTCGCTGAACAGGAGCCTCACTGACCTGTCGCTGACTGACGGGGACACGGCGATCAGGACGAGCTCGCCGTCGGCCGGCACGTTAAAGGAGGCCGAGAGCGGCGCCATGGCGCGGCCCGAGGCGTCGCGCAGGCCATGCGAGGCGTCCCTGCCGACCACCGTGGCAGCCGTCGCGTCGCCGGGCACGATATAGACGTCGGTGTCTATGCGGTCCGTGGCGACTGGCACGCCGGTGGCCTCCACGGTCGATGAGTGTATGCCCGCTATCCTCACGTCGACGCTGCCAGAGAGCGTCGAGGCGACGAGTATCGCGCGGCCCGCGGTGGCCTCCACGGCGGCGCTCGCATACGTCGGCGTGCCTGTCGCGCGCATCTCGACTGTCGGCGTGGCAGACACCTCCTCGCTGAGCAGGATCGTGCGCGTGGTGGCAGATGACTCAAAGACCGTCCTTACAGTCGGCGCGCCACCTGCCGTGGCGTGGACCGCGTCAGTCGAGACGGCTGCGCCGGTGGCGCCGACGATGTCATGGCCCGCGGTGGCGCCGGGCTGGCTCGTGACCGGCGCGCCTGCCGCGTCGAACGTCGGCGGGTCGCCGAGGGACGGCCGGTACGAGACGAGGGCGCGCGAGGTCTCGGTGAGCGCCTCGTGCGTGAGCGTCAGTACGGGTGATGCGCCCACCGTGGTGACGGTGATGGCAGTGACGGCGCGGTCATCGGCGGCCGACGGTGTCGTGGCGGGGCTCGCGCCGGCAATGTCCTCGACGATCCACTTTGCCTCGTCAAGATCAGTCGACGTCGTGATCCTCGCATGGAGCGCGGCGCCAAACGTGACTGTCGTCTGCGTCGGCGAGGCCGTCATCACCGTGTACGTGAGGGCCGCCGGCGGGGCGCTGTACGTCGCCGAGACGGCGCGCGTGTCAGGCTCCGTGCCGGTGAGCGCCAGCGCGTTGCCTGCCAGGTCGGTGACTGTGGGCGCAGGCGTGACCGTGTACGTCGCGCCGTCAGTCAGCGCCGAGGCCAGGACGATCGTGACGGCGGTGTACTGGGAGGCGCCCGAGCCGACGCCAGAGTTGACCGCGGAGACGAGTATCGCCGAGTCGCCATCCTCGGTCGCGTCGTCGGTGTGCAGCGTGATGGTCAGCGGACTGCCTGACGAGTCGGTGGCAGTCACCGGCAGGCTTGCCCTGGTGAGCGTGGCGGGGTTGATCCGCTCGTCAAACATTACCCTGATCGCGTTGGATGCGGCCGCATCTGCGCTAACAAACGACACTGTCGCTATCGTCGGCGCCGTGCGGTCTATCGTCGGCGGTGTCGGCGCCGAGTGAAGCCTGTCGAGGACCTGCTCGAACGTTGGGCTGCTCGGGTCAGTGTCCACCACAGGGCCTATCGGCACGCCATTGTTTGCCGCGATGAGCGGCGCGGCGTGGCCAGAGGCGCCGGTGATCGTCGGGCCGACAGACACGCCGTCGGGGTGCGGTATCTCAAACGTGAACGGCCCGTCGCGCAGTCCCGCGTTCTGCTCGGCAGTCTCTACCGTGTACGTCGTGGTCCACGTGTTGGTCCTGCCCGAGACTGCGCTCATCGGCACGCCGAGGGACTCGTCAACGGCCGTGTCGGCGTCGTCGGCTGTGACCTTGCCGACAAAGCGGACCTGCGGCGCCATCGTGACTGCCTCGTTGAGCGTGACTGTCAGCCTAATGTCATCGCCAGCCCCCACAAACTGTGAGAGCCTGCCGTCGCCCGGAGTCACGATGGTCTTGCTGCCCTCTGCGCCCTTTAGGACATCGTACTCTATTGCAGTCGCCGCGCGCCTTGGCGCCTCGAGGACGACGCCGATGCTAGTGACCAGCTCGTGGCGCAGTTGCGTGATGCCGGTCACGCCGGCGATGCTCAGCGAGTACGCGCCGGGCGAGACCGGCGAGCCCAGCGCGATGCCGACGGTGGGCGGCGGGACGCCAGAGTACGCCGCCTGCGATATGCCAATGACCGGGCCGGGATCAGAGTCGTCAACGCGCGGGCCGCGCAGCTCAAAGGTCGCGCCGGCGAGCGTGGAGGAGGAGTGTGGCGCCAGCACTGTCTCGCCGTTGACAACTGACGAGGTGACGCGCCGATAGCTGACCGAGATGCCAGTCAGGCCCGTGCCCTCTGTCTCATCAGACGGGACGAGGACGCAGCGGAAGACGGAGACTCCCTCCTCCACGGCAGTGCCGCACACCTCGGCGCCCACCATGTCGCCCACGCCGGCCACCCCGAGGCCAAAGGTGACGAGGAGGCTCGAGGGTGTCGTGAACGCCACGGACTCGACTGGCGGCCTCATGTCGATCGGTGATATGCTCACCGTGTCAGCCGCGTCGTACAGGTTGACGGGGCTCGCCGTGTCAGTCAGGCCGATCATCCTCACCGTGTACTCGCCGGTCTCCGGCAGCGGATCCACCAGCGTTAGCGTGATCGTCCGTGACGCGTCGCTGTACGAGACGGCAGTCGCGCGAGTGCCGTGGAGCGGCACTGCCGGGCCGGCGTCGCTTGCACTCGCCCTCGGGCCGTTCACCGTAAACGTCGCCGTGGACGTGCCGGCGACGGCCTCGTGGAAGGGTATCGCAATCCTGCCGTCTGAGGTGCGCATGGCGTAGACGACCTCCGGCGGCGCGCCGTCGGCGGCGACCATGCGCCCTGTCGTCACCGGCGCGCCAGATGCGCCTGCCAGGCAGGCCGCGTCGCACTGCGAGTACGAGATGACCGGCGTGTCCGTGTTGAGCAGCGGCGAGTGGACGATCGTCACCTGCGGCGAGGTGCCGGCTCTCGTCAGCGTGGCCGAGATCACGCTCCTCTCGGCGGCGCGCGAGGGGTGCGGCGTGGGGCGGCCCTCGTCGTCAAACTGGACCGTCGGCGACGAGGCTGGGTCCCAGGCGACGGCTCTGCTCACGGCGGCGCCCAGCGCCTCTCCGGACGTGGTCGTGACGGCCGTGGTCGCGCCGAGCGTGTACGTGCCGGCTGCCAGCGCGGGATCAAAGGTGAGCCTCACGACTTGCGAGGCCGACGTGTGCGACACTGTCGGCGTGAGCGCGTTGTTATCAGAGTCCGCGACGGTGATCGACGAGGCAGTCACCGTCGAGGAGCGCAGCGCGTCGCTGAACGTCACCTCCATGACAGTCGTCGCACCCACAGTCGAGGGAACCACCGAGGCGATGCGCAGTGCCAGCGGGGTCGAGCCGGCAATATCCTCGACTCGCCAGTGCGAGGCGTCAAGCGTGGAGCCGACCCCGAGTGAGGACTGTAGCGCGGCGCCGAACGTGAGCACAGTCGTCGTCCTCGACTCCAGGCTAGCCGCATAGCCGAGCGAGCCGTATGCCGCGCTGTATGACGAGGCCGCATACGCGTTGCCGGCGATGTCGGTGAGCGCATTCGTCGGCGTTATCACGTACGTCGTGCCGTCGGCCAGCGCGGCGGCGAGCACGATCGTGACAGTCGCTCCGTTGTGGAGGAGCGCCGAGTCGCCTGCCTCGTCGGCGTCATCGGCCACAAGTGCCGCGCGCGTCGCAGACGCGCCGGTTCCCGTGGACACCACGAGGCTGTCGCGCGAGAGCGTGCCGGCCGCTATGGGCTCGCTGAACTCGACGACTAGCGCGTTTGCGCTCGCGGCGTTGACTGTCGCGATGGTGACGTCCTCGATCACAGGCGGTGTCCGGTCTATGGTCGGCAGCATCGCGCCGAGGAGCGCGGCGTCATCGTGGTCGGTGTCCACGCAGCCGTCGCGGTCTGCGGCCGTGTCAGTCGCGTCAGTGCAGTCCGCTGACATGCGGAACGTGAACGGGCCGTCGGCTGCCGGCACCGGCGTGTCTGCGTCTGCGGCGCTCACCGTGAACGTTGATGTCCACTCGCGCGCAGTCGCGCCGGCAGTCATGGCCACGGCGCTGCCGCCAAAGGTCGTCGTCTCCTCTTCGCCTTCTGACACAGTGGCGCCAAACGCGCGAATGACAGGCGCGCTAGCCGTCATGTCCGCAAGCGTTGCGGTGATTACTATCTTGTCGCCGGCGCGCGCAAGCGAGGTCGCCTCGCCGGTCCGCTCCACATCATTGGTGTCAGCAACCACAATGTCCAGCTCCACTGCCCTGGGCTCTAGTGGCCCGAGCGTCACGGCGACGTCGCCGGCGGCGTACGCGCGCTCGAGGCGCGGTGGCGTGGCAGTCGCGTCTGCTGCCTGCCTGGCGCCGGCGATCGCGACGGTGTACTCGCCGTCAGCGGCGTCTGCGTTGAGCCTTAGCGTCACGACCGAGTTGACCGGCGTGGGCGCCATGCCCGGAAGCGACTCGGTGATGAGGGTGTGCGAGACGGCCGACGCTGACAGGCTGCCGCTCTCCTGCAGGAGCGTGACTGCCGGACCGGCGTCACCCGAGTCGACCCTCGGGCCGCTCACCGCAAACGTCACGCCGTCAAGCGCGCCATCCGTGTTGACAAGGACGCCGCTGAACTCGAGCCGTAGCGTGTCTAGGGACGTGAACGAGGAGGAGGAGACGTGGAAGTCCGTGCGCGGCGGCACAAAGTCGACTGGGCTGCGCGCGCTGATCGCGCCGGCGGCGTACGCGTTGCTGTTCGCGTCGCTGACGCCGGTGATCGTGACGGTGTACACGCCGTCGGCAACATCCGAGTCAAGCGTGAGCGTGACTGTGGCCGGCGGGCCGGCCGCATAGACGGCATTGGCTGCAGACTCGTCAACGCCGGTAGTGGCGGGGTCGTCCTGCCGGAGCGCGACTGTCGGGCCGTTGCCCGAGTCGACCCTCGGGCCGTTCACGGCGAATGTCGCGCCCGTTATTGTCGAGAGGGCCTCGCTGAACGTAAGGCGAACCGTCGAGAACGTGTCATCGCCGGCGACTAGCCCCGTGCCAAATGCCGCAGTCGCCGTCGGCGCAATGCCGTCAGCGGCGCGCACGCCAGTCGTGATGAGCGGCGCGCCATCGTCGCCGGCAAGGTCGGCCTCCGTGCCGGGCACGTACGTTATGAGCGGCGTCTGCGTGACTGTCAGCGGCGCGTGCGTGAGCGTGACTGTGGGCGCAGTGCCAGTCGCCGTGACTGCCGCAAGCGAGACGATCCTCTGCGAGCCCGAGACGGACGGCTCTCCGGCCACCCTCACTGCGTCCTCGACATGCCACTCTAGCTCGTCGAGGTCAGTCGACGTCGTGACTGACGAGGCCAGCGCGCCGGCAAGCGTGATAACAGTGGTTGTCGTCGACGTCGCGCGCGCCGTGTAGGCCAGAGGCTGTATGACCGTGTGCGTCGCAGAGACGGCGGTGCCGGCGTACGCGTTGCCCACGGTGTCAGTCACCGTGGTTGCCGGTGTGACCGTGTACTCTGTGCTGACCACCAGCGGGGAGTCAAGCGTGATGGTGACCTGCGTGCGGGGCGCGTCGGTCAGCGACCTCAGCGGAGCCTGGCCAATGAGCACGCCCTCGTCTATGCCGGCCGTGTTCGTGTCGTCTGCGATGACACTTGCCGTTCCGGTCGACAGCGTCACGGGGAGCGAGCTCCTGGTGAGCGTCGGGCGATTCATGAATTCGTTGAACGTCAGCGTTATCGTCGAGCGCGTTGTCGACTCGTCCGTTCCGGTCGTCGTCGGGTCATCAGGCGGCGAGCCGAGCACGATGGACTCAACGCCCGGTGCCGTCGTGTCGACTGTCACTGCCAGGGGCGGCGGGGCCTGGCTCGGCAGGCCCGTCGTGACATACTCTATCCTCTCAGTCGGCGTGCCCTGGTCAACTGTCGTCGCGACGTGCGAGACGACTGTGTTTGCGCCCACGTCTATCCAGAGCGACAGGAGGCCGTCGGGGTCTGCGGCCACCACGGTGTGCGTGTGCGTGTACGTGTTGGCCGGCACGCCCTGGCCACTGTCCAAGGCCATGGCAGTTGCCGTCGCACCCGTCGTAAAGAGCCTGATCTGCGGCAGCGAGGCCGGCGTTGAGTCAAGCGTGAGGGTGAACGTGACCTTGTAGCCCGTGCCGACGAGGGTCGGCGGGATCGCAGGGGTGTCGCCGGCGGTGAGCGTGCTCAGCGTGAGCGCCGTGGCAGACGGCACGATGGCGCCCACTATGCCGTCAGTTGCCATAACCGTCGCAGTCGCCATCCCGTTGGACGTGGGCAGCGCCGTGTCGCGCAGGCCCCTCGTCGGCGATGACGGGGGCGGGAGCGGGAGCGTCTCAGGCGCCGGTGCCGTGTATGCCACGCTCGGCGTTGCGTCAGCCCCGAGCGTTGGGCTGAGCTGCAGCGTCATCGAGGTGATCGGGTCGGCGATTCTCACGATCATCGGGCCCAGAACCAGCGGCGGTGGCTGTTGGACGCCTTCGACAAATCTCGGAATCAGCGACGTCCTGACGGGTGCGCCGCCTACTGTCGTAGCCGTGATTCCCGAGGGCGTGGCGCCGCCGACGCTCCAGTCGGCCGTAGCCGTCGCGCCAAAGACCGGCTCGTCAAACTCTATCGTGACGTGGCCGGGCCTGACGGTCTCGGCGGTGAACGTCGGCCTCGTCGTGTCAGCGGCGGCCTTTGGCGTAACGGAGAGGGAATCGCCCGAGTACGCATTGGAGTTTGCGTCCGTTATCGAATTCGGTATCTTTACGACGAGCTCGACTTCGACGGTGGCGTCATCGGCGAGCGTGATTGTGACTGTAGAGGAGGTCGCCTGCGCGGCGTACGCTGGAAGGGTGGTCTCGTGCAGGTCCACTAGCGTGCCGTCGCTCTCTACCTCGATCTCGTACGTCGTCGGCAGCGTGGCCGAGTCGAGCGGCTCGCTGAACGTGATGACTAGCTCGTCGAGCTCGCCAGACGTGATCGACGCAGTCGGCGGCGCCTTGTCCGCTGCCGTTGCCGTTAGTGCCGTGCCGGTGATGCCCTGCTCGTTGGTGCCCTCCCTCAGGACGTTGGCGCCGGTGCCAGACGGTTTCGTGTACGACACTGTGGGCGTGGACGCAGTGTGGGCCAGCCTGTCCCCAGATGCAAGGTGCAGCGTGATCTTTGTGTCGGCCGTCAGCGTCTGCGAAACCGGAAGCGCAGTGCCGTCCCCAACTGCGATGCCCGCAGGCGTTGCGGTGCCCACGCGCCACTCTGATGGCGCCGTCGCGCCCGTGAGCGCCGCGTCAAACGTGACTAGAACAGTCCTATCTGATCTCGTCTCGGCCGAAAAGAACGGCAACATGTGCGTCGCGTCGACCTCGGCAGGCGAGGCAAACGCGTTGCCGGCCCTGTCGGTGAGCGCGGCCGGCAGCGTGACGGTGTGCTCCACGCCCGCCGCCGCGAGGCTGGCCAGCGTGAGCGTGATCGTGCTGGCCGTGGCGTCATAGACGATGGGCATCACCTGCGGGTTAGCCATCAGATCTTCTGTGGCCAGCGAGACGGTGCTGCTGGCGGCGCTCACGGTGAACGCATAGCCCTCCACCTGGGCCTTCGTGTTGAGTAGCGCCTCGCCTACCGTGATGACGAGCGTGTTGGTGCTCGAGAAGACCGCAGTCGCCGTCGGCGCAGTCAGGTCTATGGTCGGCACGGTGACGGTGACTCCGGCGGCCAGGCCTGCGGTCCGCGTGATGGGCTCCGAGTTGGTCGCCGCGTCGGCCGCTGCGATCGTGAACGTATAGGCCGCCTCAGTCCAGGAGGACGTCACGGACAGGTCGTGGTGCCACGTCGTGGCCAGCGCGTCGCCGTTGTCGCCCATCGCGGTCCCCGCCGCCGTCCGGCCGTGCACCTCTATCGTCGGCGTGCCGGCGGCGTCCTCGCTGAGCGTCAGTATCAGGCGGATCGTGTCCCCGTCGCTTGCGAGCAGCCTGCTGTCGCCGGTCTTTAGCGTGCCGGCATCCGGCGTGCCGTCGTACACCTCGAAGGCTATCGAGCTTGCGACTGGCGCCGTGGTGTCCGATGCCTGGCGCGTCGCGCTCGCCGTCGTGGCCGCGAGGAGGTTCTTTGCGTCATCTGCCAGTGCGGTGAGCGTGTTTGGGTCAACTCCCACGACGGGAAGCGTGACTGTGTGGGCCGTGCCGGCCGCCGCGGCCGAGGCCAGCGTGAGCGTGATTGTCGAGGTGGTGGCCTGCTCGGCATAGACGGCCGAGGTGAGGGTCACGGTGCCGTCTGGGGTCGTTGTGGGGTACCTGGCAACGTCTGTCGGAACGCCTGCCACGTCCCTGATCGCCCCCGCACTCGCCGGTGCCGCAAGCGCCACCAGGTGCTCGTCGAACGTGATGGTGAGCTCGTTCGGCGCGGTGAACGCGGAGGAGTCGACCGTGGGGGCGGTCCGGTCGACGCTCACGCGGTATCCCCCGCCGGCTATCAGGGCGCCTGAACCGGTGTCAGACGAGTCGTCAGTCAGGTCCGCCTGCGTGAACGTCGCCGTGTTGCCGGCGCCGTCGCGCACGGTGAGCGTGAACGGGATGGCGCCCTCCGGCGAGGAGGCCGTGACGGCGTACGAATAGTTGTACACCTGCGTGCTCTGGGCCTTGCCCGCGACCAGGGCGCCTGCGGGCGAGGACGTGCCGGGGAAGAACGCAATGTCAGCGGCGGCGGCAGATGGAGTGTAGCTGTCGTCGGTAGGATTGGCGCCAATAAACTCTATGGGCGAGCCGCCGGCATGGAGGGGCTCGGTGGGCTTTATGATCACCCATGCGTTATGGCCGGCGCCGGCAGGATTCTGGGTGTAATATTGTGACTGGGCAGTGTGGCGATCGGCCCTGAGCATAAAGAGCGAGCCGCTGTCGGCAAGCGCCGGCGGCGCGCCGTCTGCGGCGTCAACAGGGCCTGTCGGCACGGCAGTCGTGCCGGCCATCAGGCCGTCAGACGCAGGGCGCGTGTACGTGACTATGGGCGTGGAGGCCGTGTTGGAGAGCTCTGCGTGCGTGATGAGCAGCGACGTGACTGTGGGCGTGGATCCCAGCACGTGCGTGACTGCCGGCGTGGAGCCGTCAACCGGCGTCGCGGTGACCTGGCCCATCCCGTCAGCAGTCACCGTCGCGATGCTCGATATGGCAATGCTCGCGGCAGTCTCGGGGGCCGCCTCGGCGACTGCCCAGTCGGCCACGGCGAGCGTGCCGGTGAGGCTCCCGCCGTCAAACGTGATGAGCGTCGTGGTGGACGTCTGTGTCCTGGCATCAAGCGGCCCGTCGTAGGCCTGCACGGGGTATGACATGAGGGGGCCGGTGTCTCCGCCGCTGACTCTGAGCGCGGAATTGCCATAAAAGTCCAGGACGTTCTCGTCTGGGGTAACCATGTACGCCCTGCCAGGAATTGTATCGGTGTCATCATCCAGCGTGAGCGTGTACGTGTCAGAGGACGTGCGCTCGGCGGACTCTACGGCCAGGCTGCCCCTCGGCGACGTCACCGTCCACGCGTCGTCTGACGCGTAGTTATCGACTCCAGTCACGAACGTGACATCCATGCTGAATGTGGCCGTGATCGTGTGCTCGGCCGTAAATGCCGCGGACGTGACCGTGGGACGCGTCTTGTCCCCTGCCAAGGCCACCGTGCTGCCGGTCTGCACCCTGTTGGGCGTGTCCCCCTCGGGCAGCACGTCGGTGAGGCCTCCGGTCGCCGGCTGCGTGTACGTCACCGTGGGCGTGTCAGTGAGCGCCAGGAATGGGGCGGCTTTGAGGGCGCCGACATACAGCAGGCCGTCGAACTCGTGGGCGGCCAGTATGGTGGCGCTGCCCTTGAGGCGCGGAGCATTGTTGCCCGCACCAGGATCCTGAGTCGCCCCGACCAGCGTTGGCGTGGTGGTGCCCGTCAGGGTGATCGCCCAGTCTGCCACGGCCGTCGTGCCCTGTATGGGCTCGTCGAACTTTACCACGACGTGTGTGGTGTTGAACACGCGCGCCGTGAACGTTGGCGGCATGGTGTCAGTCTGCGTCGACGCCGTGTACGTCGCGCTCGCCGTCGCGTCCACGGCGAGCTGGTTGCGTGCGTCATCGGTTATGTTGTTGGGGAGCGCCACTGTGTGGATCGTGCCCGTCGCCGAGGGCGAGGCCAGCGTGAGCGTGACTGTCGAGGTGGTGGCCTGCTCGGCATAGTCGGCCGTGCCGGTGAGAGGCACGGACTCGCCGTCGGGGAGCGTTACGGGGTACTCGCCAATGTCTGTCGGAACCGCCTCTCCATAGCGCAATACAACATACTTACCACTATCATTATCAACATTGACCGGTATAAACGCCGCCAGGTGCTCGCTGAACGTGATGACGAGCTTGTTCGGCCCGGTGAACTCGGAGGTCCTGACCGTCGGGGCGATGCCGTCTGCGGCCGTGGCCTCCAGCGGAGTGCTGACGGTGCCCATGACGATAGTCGCGGGGTCGGCCAGCGTTCCGGTTCCTGACTCGGACGGGCGCGCGTACGACACCGTCGGCTCGGCGTCAGTCGATGCGAGGTCGGCGTGGACGAGGTACATCACCGACTGGCGGTCGAGCCCGATAGTGGCCGTGCCTGCGCCGCCACTGGTGAGGGAGACGCCGGTGGCCTGCGTGCCGGAGACCGACCAGTCCGCCGCGCGCGCCGTGCCCGTGACGGCCTCGGTGAACGCGACCTCTGTGAGCGCCAGCCCAAGCGTCCTGGCCGTGAACGTCGGCGCCGTAAAGTCGCCCACCGGCGTCGAGGCCCCCTCTGCCAGCGCGTTGCCCTCGGCGTCGACGATCGAGCCGACCCTGCCGTCGGCCTGCGCGTCAAAGGTGATCATGACCGTGGCCGGCGCGATGTTCCTGAACGCGGGAACGCCATTATCGCGGTCCCTTCTTGACGTATCCTGCGGGACCAGCGTCGCCCTGTCGCCTGTGCCCAGGTCGATGGCGTAGCCAAAGGCCACCCCGGAGGAGAAGTATTCTCCCGTCTGGGCTCTAAACGGCACCGGGATGTCCCCCAGGCTGGTCCTGCCGGAGAACGTCCAGTCCGCCGACTCTGGCAGCGACTTGCCTGACGCCAGCATGACCGGCTCGGAGAAGGTCACGATGTGGGTGTTGTCGATGCGGTCCAGCGTCGGCCTCTCGGCTATGAGCGTCGGCGGGGCCTTGTCAGCTATCGCCGTGGCAGCCGTCGTGCCGCCGGCGGCGGTTGCAAGGTGAAGCTCCGCCGAGTTCCGGAGCGTGTCATCGCCCGTCGACGGGCGCGTGTAGATCACGCTCGCCGCCGTGATCTCCGCGAGCGGGCCAGTGCCGTCGGTGTCGGCCAGGACGGTCTGGGTGCGCGCCACGGCCAGCGTGAGGACGATCTCTGTGGCGTCAAATGGCGAGGAGGGCACCACGGCGCTGACGCCCGAGCCGGCGACTGCCCACTCGGAGCCGGCACTCGCGCCAAAGACGGGCTCGTTGAACACGATCCTCACGGTGCTCGCCGAGGCCAGCTCTGCCCTGAACGTCGGCGCAGTCGTGTCCGCCGCGTACGTGGCAGTCACCGAGGCGGCGGCGAGCGCGTTGTCTGCGGCGTCATCTATGCCCGTGGGCAGCGCGACAGAGTGATCGCCGGCAGGCGGCGAGGAGACTGCGACTGACGCCCTGTCGGTGCCGTCGGCGTGGTCTGCGCCAAGCGGGCCGGCCGATGCGCCCGGCTGCGTGACCTGCAGCGTGTCCGGCACTCCGTTGACCGGCTCGCTGAACAGGATGACGATCGCGCTGCCCAAAAAGGCCGCCCTGGCCGTCGGTGGCGCGCCGTCAGTCACCCCCGTGGCCTCAGCCGTCATGGCGGCTGCGGCGAGGTCGTGGGCAGCGGCGTCGGCGATCGTGTTAGACGCAGTCGCCGAGTACGGCCCGGGGCGCGTATAGACCACGCTTGCCGGCGTGATCTCCGCGAGCGGGCCATCACCGTCCGGATCTGCCAGTGCCGTGCCCACGCGCGAGGCCGACAGCGTGAGGACGATCTCGCTGGCCGAGGACGGCGAGGAGGGCGTGACTGCTGTGACTGTCGAGCCGGCGACGGTCCACTCGGCCGGCGCCGTAGTGCCGCTGACATTCTCGCTAAACGTGATCGTCACGGTGTCCGCAGACGTGAGCTCTGCGCCAAAGGTCGGTGCGGCGCGGTCGATCGTCGGAGGCGGCGGCGTCGACAGGGTCGTCTCGTCCACCGGCGCCGTCGCGCCCGAGGAGGTCATCGCCGTCGCGACAAACGTGAACGGGCCGTCTATGGAGCCTGCAGACTCTACGATATACGTCGCGCGCCACTCGTTAGTCGCATCGACACGGTCCATTGGGACTGCGTCATCAGCGGCCGTCTTGCCCACAAAGAGCACGCTAACCGAGCTCGCCTCGCCGTCAAGCGTGATCGAGAGCCTGATCGTGTCGCCGGCGCGCGCGTGGGATGCGTACGGCGAAGTCCTCTCGGTGGACGTTGTGCCCTCAAAGACCGTGTAAGCCACGGCAGTCGCCGTCGGCGCGGCGGGTGCGCGCGAGGCCATGATGCCACCGGCGGCGTACGGCACGTGCGCCACGTTGGTCAGCGAGTCAGTCGGCGTGATTGTGTGAACCACGCCCTGCGGCGCGTCGGCGGCGAGCGTGAGCGTGACTGTGAGTGCAGTCGCGTCATAGGCGATGGGCATCACCGGCGGGTCGGCTGCCGGGTCTGCCGTGGCCAGCGCGACGCTGACGGGCTCGCCGCCCGACACTGCGTTGGGCACCGTCACGCCAAAGTTGGCCGCCACGACTGTCGCCGGCGCGAGGGCCTCATTGGAGGTCAGCACGATGGTGCGCGCGCCGGTGAACCCTGCGGTGAACGTCGGCGGCGTAGAGTCGTATATGACGTCCACAGGTGCTCCGGCATACTCGTTGCCGCTGGTGTCCTCTATGGCGCCCGTGCCGCCGATCGTCAACGTGTACACCGTCCCGTCATCAGCAGCCGTGATGGCAGACGTCACCTGGATCGTTATCATGCTGCCCTCGGCGCTCGCCGTGCCGAGCGTGGTCGACGGCGCGCCCGACACCGTCGTTGTCAGCGTAAAGTCGAGCGTGGAGGGCAGCGAGGCGAGCGTCTCAGTAAAGGTCAGCGTCACGCCAGTGCCGCCAGTCGCAAAGGCGGCGCGAACAAACATGGGGGCCGCCCTGTCTGCCAGAGCCGTGGCCACGACCATGCCGTTGTCCGTCACGAACGCGTTTCTCGCCGCGTCGACTAGCGCGCCGCCGGCGCGCGGCGTGTACGTGACGCCCGAGGCAGTCAGGTCGCCGAGGTCTGTGCCTGCGCTCGCGGAGGCGAGATTGAGGTAGAGCTCGTCGCCTGCATTGATGATCGCCAGTCTGTTGGCCTCGCCGCCCGGAAGCGAGAGCGACGCGACAAACGAGCCGGCGACTGCCCACTCGCCACGCGCCGTCGTGCCGCTGACGGCCTCGACAAAGGTGATCTTTACGGTGCTAGCCGACGTGAGCTCTGCGCTGAACGTCGGCGCGCCAGAGTCAACCGTCACGTTCGATGCCACGTTGGCCTGCGTGAGCGTCGCCGTGTTGCCCGCAGTGTCGCGTATCGTCAGGGTGAACGTGAGCGCGCCGCCGACGTCCGAGGCGGCTATCGTGCGCACGTACGAGTACGCGTTGGACGTGCCGGTGGCCACCGAGTCGGCGGGAGTCGTCGTCCCAAAGAGCGCAATGTCGCCTACTGCCGTGACGAGCGTCTCGCTGGCCGCCACGTTGACGCGGACAATGTCGTCGATTCCGGCGATCGTGCCCGATGCCGCATCAGTGCCCTGGCCCTCAAGCCTCACAGTCGCAGTCACCATCGCCGTCGGCGCGTCGCGGTCGATCGTCGGAGGCGTCGTCGCCGACACGGTCGCCTCGTCCACCTGGCGCGTCGAGCCCGAGGCGGCCGTCACCGTCGCGTCAAACGTGAACGCGCCGTCTATGGAGCCTGCAGACTCTACGACATACGTCGCGAACCACTCGTTGGTCCCGGTGACTTGGGTCATCGTGACTGCGTCAGCAGTGGCTGTCTTGCCCACAAAGAGCACGCTCACCGAGCTCGCCTCGCCGTCAAGCGTGATCGAGAGCCTGATTGTGTCGTCCTCGCGCGCGTGCGAGGCGTACGGGTCAGGCCTCGCGTTGGCCGTGCTCCCCTCAAGGACCGTGTACGCCACGGCAGTCGCCGTCGGCGCGGGCGCCGCCGTGTACGTCGCGGTGGCCTCCTCGCCGGCTTCTATCGTGTTGGGCGGCGTGGCCTTGTCCATGATCGTGCCAGGCGCGCTTATCGTGTACCCTGTGCCGTCAGTCGCGCCAGAGACGGTGAGCGTGTACGTGGTGGCGTCGTCGGCGTCAGGGGCCGCGTTTGACACCGTGAGACCGCCGCTCGCCGACCAGCCCGTGGTAACCGCAGTCACAGCCTCTCTGAACGTCACGGTGATCGTGGTCGCGCCGTCGAACTCGGCGGTGAACGTCGGGGCGGCCTTGTCGGCCAGGGCCGTGGCCGCAACCTTGCCGTTGACCGTCACGAACGCGTTGCCGGCCAGGTCGACTAGCGTGCCGGCTGCGAGCGGCACGTACGCGACGCCCGAGGCGGCCAGGCCTCCAAGGTCGGTGCTTGCGCGCGCGGAGGCGAGCGTGATGTAGAGCTCGTCGGTTTCATCGAGCGTCACGGCGCCCGTCCCGGGCATCCCGTCTTCCGCCAGCGAGATCGACTCGACGGACGAGCCGGTGACTTCCCACTCGCCGGGCGCTGTCGTGCCGCTGACGGCCTCGACAAAGGTGATCTTTACTGTGCTAGCCGACGTGAGCTCTGCGCTGAACGTCGGCGCGCCAGAGTCAACCGTCACGTTCGATGCCACGTTGGCCTGCGTGAGCGTCGCCGTGTTGCCCGCAGTGTCGCTTATCGTCAGGCTGAACATGAGCGCGCCGCCGGCGTCCGAGGCGGCTATCGTGCGCACGTACGAGTACGCGTTGGACGTGCCGGTGGCCACCGAGTCGGCGGGAGTCGTCGTCCCAAAGAGCGCAATGTCGCCGACTGCCGTGACGAGCGTCTCGCTGGCCGCCACGTTGACGCGGACGTCATCGCCGATTCCGGCCAGCGTGACAGTGGTCGAGTCTGCCGTCGCGTCCTCTAGCCTCACAGTCGCAGTCACCGTCGCCGTCGGCGCGACGCGGTCGATCGTCGGAGGCAGCGGCGTCGGCAGGGTCGCCTCGTCCACAGGGCGCGTCATGCCCGAGGCGGCCGTCACCGTCGCGTCAAACGTGAACGCGCCGTCTATGGAGCCTGCAGACTCTACGACATATGACGCGCGCCACTCGTTCGTGCTCCCGAAGCGCACCATGGTAACCGTGTTGGCGTCGTCTGCCGTCATGTCCGGATCGTCTGTCTTGCCCACAAAGAGCACGCTAACCGAGCTCGCCTCGCCGTCAAGAGTGATCGAGAGCCTGATCGTGTCGCCGGCGCGCGCGTGGGAGGCGTACGGGTCAGGCCTCGCGTTGGCCGTGCTCCCATCAAGGACCGTGTACGCCACGGCAGTCGCCGTTGGCACGGCGGGCGTGTACGTCGCGCGCACGTCCCCGGCGGCCAGCACGTTGTCAGCCTCGTCGTCTATGCCAGACGGCAGGGCGACTGTGTACTCGCCAGACTCCGGCGAGTCGATCTCGACAGTCGCCGTCGAATCTCCGTCGTCATGGTCGGCGCCAAGCTGGACGGCCGACGCGCCCGGCGGCGTGACCTGCAGCGTGTCCGGCACGCCGTTGACCGGCTCGCTGAACGTTATCGTGATCACGTTGCCCGAGAAGGCCGCCTTGGCCGTTGGGTTCAGGCCGTCATCGGCGGTGACGGGGGCGCCGCCAAGCGCGTTGCGGGCCGAGTCGGCCAGTCCCGTGCCCGTGTACGTGACTGTCGGCGCAAATGACGTGTCGGTGATCGTCGCGTACGTGAGCGTCACCGTGACGCCCGAGACGTCGACGTCGGAGATCGCAGCCGCCGTCGTGCCGTCCACTGCAGACCACTCGGCGTTGACGCCGGCGCCCGTGACGGCCTTGGAGAGCGTGACCTCCAGGGTCTCAGTCGAAGTCGTCGCAGCAGACTCGAGGGTCGGCGCCGTGGCGTCGACGCTCACGCGCGCAGTAGCCGTGGCGTGCGTCACCGGCGCGGCCACCTCGTTGCCGGCACGGTCGCGGAACGTGATGCTAAACTCGATCACGCCGTCGGCGTCAGTCGCCTGTATCACGCGCTCGTACGCGACTCCGGTGGGTCCAGAGTCAGAGAAGAATCTGTCGGCGTTCACCGCACTCGCGCCGGTCCGACCAAAGAGCGTAATGTCACCTGTCGTCGCGTCGATGAACTCGCTTGCCACGAGCGTGACGAGAAGCCTGTCGCCGATGCCGGCCACTGTGCCCGATGGCTCGTCGGCAGTCGAGGCTCCGAACCTGACGCTCGTGGTGACTGACGTCGCCGTCGGCAGCGTGACGTCTATGGACGGCCGGGGCACAGTCAGCGAGGCCGAGTGGCCGCTCGTCGGCGTTATCGTGCCCGCAGTCGTCCCGTCGGTGACTCTGATCGTAAAGTCCAGCGATGTCGTCTCGGCCGTCCCTGTTGACACGGCGAGGTCATAGTGCCACGTCTTTGCGTCGCTGCCGCCGGTGCTCACCATGGACGCGCCGGTGTTCCCGTTGATGTCTATTGTCGGCGTGCCGACTGCGTCCTTGTCAAGCGTGACCGCGACGCGGATTGTGTCATCAATGCCGGCAAAGCCTGCAGCGATGCCCGTCTTTGCCGCAACCGTGGCCGGATCGCCGTCGTGAACGGTGACTGTTATCGCAGTCGCCACGGGCGCCGGGCTGCGCGTGGCCACGACGCCGCCGGCGGCGTACGGCAGGTATGCGGCGTTGGCGAGCTCTGTGCTCGGCGTGACGGTGTGAACCGCCGAGATGACGTCACCGGCGAGGTTGAGCCTGACTGTCCTTTCGCCTGCAGTATAAGCGACAGGGGTTGTGCTGGACAGCGCGACAGTCTCGGCTATGCTGTCAGCGTCGTCGCCGTCAGGCGTCGTCACCGCAAAGTTGGCGCCCACGACTGTCGCAGGCGCGAGGGCGTCGCTGAACGTCAGGTCAATGACCCTCGGGCCGGTGATCGCAGCGGTGAACGTCGGCGCAGTCGTGTCATACGTTATGGTCACTGGGGCCGTGGCGACATAGTCGTTGCCGGCGAGGTCCTCTATGGCGCCTCCGCTAATCCCCAGCGTGTACTCTGTCCCGTCGTTGGCGGCCGTGAGGCTAGACGTCACGGGGATCGTTATCGTCCTGTCATCGACTGTCGCCGTGCCGGCAGTGACAGTCGGCGTGCCGGCCAGCGTGAACGTCAGCCCGTCTGGCAGCGTCGGCTCTATCGCCTCGCTAAAGAGCAACGTCACGCTCTGCGCGGAGGCAAACTGTGCCTGGACCAGCGTCGGTGCCACATTGTCGTTTCGCACGCCTGTCAGCTCGGCGCTTTGGGCCACTCTCACGCCGTTGGCGTCCTCTATGGCAGTCGACAGGTCCAGCGTGTAGGTGCCCTGTGCGGCGTTGGAGACCAGCGTGAACGTCAGGCGCGAGTTGGCCACGCCACTAGGCGGGGTGGAGAACGCGGGGCTGCCGTTGTCCACTATGGTCGTCTGCGTGCCCTCGAGCGTGGCCGTCAGCGTCTGGGTGGTCGGCGCCGCCATGGCCTCGCCAAAGTCAACCTCGACTGTGTTGGCCGACGTAAAGCGACCCGCATTCGCAACCGGCGTGACCCCGTCGTCTGCCGTACGCTCCAGTGGCGTGCTGACGGTGCCCATGACGTTGTTCGCGCGGTCGGCCAGCGTTCCGGTACCCGACTCAGACGGCCTGGTGTACGAGACTGTCGGCTCGGCGCCCGTCGAGGCGAGGCTGGTGTGGATAAAGGTCACGCCACTAGGATTCTCGTGTGTGGTTGACGAGGTGGTATCACCGGTGGCAGTGTCAACGGTGACAATGCCCGTGATGGTTATCTGGGAGCTCCCGTCAGTGATCGACCAGTCGCCGATGCGGGTGGTGCCCGTGACGTCCTCGGTGAACGTTACCCTCGTTTGCGTCAGGGTGCTCGTGCGGGCAGTAAAGTCCGGCGCCGTCGTGTCCTCCTCTGGCTGTACCGATGTTCCGTCGGCCAGCGCGTTGCCGGCGTCGTCGACTATCGAGTTCATCCTGGTGTCGTCGGCAGCTCTAAACACGAGCATGATCGTACTGTCGAAAAGAGTAGCGAATGAGACGGCGTTTCGGCCGCCGCCTGTTCTCTGACTTGGCACCATCGTTGCCTCGTCCTCGGCCAGGTTGAGGGCATAACCGCTAGCCGGCGTATCGTTGACGCGGTCAGGGGGCGAATACGCTCCAGGCGTGATCGCAAACGTGGCCGGAGTAGCACGGCCTCTAGCAATGCCGGTGCCGGTGAACGTCCAGTCGGCCGCCGTCGGCGGCGTCTTGCCGGTGGCCAGCGAGACGGGCTCGGAGAAGGTCACGGTGTAGATGCGGTCTTGTTTCGACCCCTCGGCGGTGAACGTCGGCGCTACGCCATCAGTCGCGTCTGCACCGCCGTCGTCGACGCTGGTGCCGCTGGCGCCGCCCTCCTTGAGGTCGCCGCCGGCATAGTCGACGCGCGGCGTGGCGCCAGTCGAGGAGAGCGCGTCGTGCGTGATGAGCAGGCGCGTGACAGTCGAGGCGCCCGGTATGCCGGCCGGGGTGTCCGCCGTGGCCGCAGTCGACGTCGCGGTGCCGTCGGCCGCAGCCGTCGCCACGCTCGATATGACCAGCTCCGCGTCCGCCGAGCCGGTGTCGTTGTCCGTGACCGTCCAGTCCTCCACGTCGAGCGTGCCGGCCAGCGCGCCGCCGTCAAAGGTCACTAGCGTCGTCGTGAGGCTCGCAGTGGCGGCCGCGAAGGGGTCAGGCGCCGTGTACGTCGCCGTCGTCATGGCGCCGTCGCCTATCGCGTTGGCCGGCGTGGCGATGTCGGCGATGTCGTCTGCCAGGTTGATCGTGTACTGCGTGCCGGACGTGGCAGCCGAGACGGTGAGCGTGTACTCGGCGCCTGCGTGGGCTACGTTTGACACGGACAGGCCAGACGTCGACCAGCCCTCCGCCGGATCCGTCGACAGAACCTTAGTCACGTCCTCGCTGAACTCCACGGTGATCGTCGTGGCGCCGTCGAACTCGGCTCTGAACGTCGGCGTCGCACTGTCGGCTATCGCCGTGGCCTCGACCATGCCGCTGACCAGCACGAACGCGTTGTCCGCCGTGTCGACCAGCGCGCCCGTGCTGCGCGGGGTGTACGTGACGTCCGAGGCGGCCAGTGTGCCCAGGGCGGTGCTAGCGCGCGCGGAGGCGAGGGCGAGGTAGAGCTCGTTGGCGGCCGCGGTGAACACCAGGTCTCCGGTCTCGGTCCCGCCGGTGGCCGTCAGCGAGAGCGAGGCCGGTGCAGTGCCGTCAAAGCTCCACTCGGAGGCCGCCGTCGTGCCGTCGACGTCCTCGGTAAAGGTGATCTTTACCGTGCTAGCCGACGTGAGCTCGGCGCTAAACGTCGGAGCCGTCGTGTCCGGCGCCACGGCCGTCGTGAACGGGAGCACGGGTCGGTCCTCGTTAGCGCCAAACACGGGGTCCACGGCAACCAGATAGTACCCGTCACGATCCACGGCAAACGGAACCCTGGGCGAGTAGCGGATCACGGGCGCCGCATCGGGCAGCAGCGCGTCAGACTCCTGCAGGGTCAGCCGCATGGTCATGGCGCCATCCTCTGGAAACTCGCCGAACACGAGCTCTGCGGCCGAAAAGACCACCGTGTTGTCCCTGCTCGCCACGTTCGCGTTCACCGCGGGCAGGTCGCCGGGGGTCTGGTCGATGATCCAGTGCGCAGGCAGCGTCTGGTACGGCACAAATATCTCGCCGTCAGGGTGGTCGTCATCATCCTCATAGTTGCCGATATCGAAATCGTCGAATACGCCGACAGGGCCGGTGAACGTGACGTCGATTCGCGTGGGCGAGACGATTTCAGCCGTGAACGCCGGATGCGCCTCAGTCGTGAACGTAAAGGGTATCGCCAGGAGGGAGTCGTTGTCAGCCGGCGTGTCATCGCCTGCGACGTGCTCTTTGAGCGACGACGGGAGCACGATCTCGTAGGACTGCGGCGTCGCGAGCGCAAAGTGCGACGGGTCGACATGGACGCTGATCCGCGATCCGTCGGGTGTCGAGCCGCTTGTCGTGACCCTGGCGTCAAACGCCGCGCCGAGCGCCACGCTGCCCGGCAGGTCGCCGCGCACTGGCGTGACGCGCAGCGTGCCCCACCCCTCAGAGTCCGTGGGCGCGGCCATGCCGGCCAGCGTGCGCATGTCCGGCGCGTCATAATGGAACACCAGGACCACCCGCGAGGCATCGCCCACGCCGCCTTCGCGCTCGACGGACACCGGCACGGCGGCGCTGCCCGTGGCGCCGTTAAACGCGACGCCGTCGGTGCGCGATATTGCGGCAGGCAGCGTGACTGTGTACGCGGTCTGATCCGCCGCGCCGCCGCCAAGGCTGACTATGATCGTCCTGGCGTCGTCGGGGTCGGCGTTCGCCGCGTGCGCCGTCGCTGTGCCTATGGCCGGCGTCACCGTCAGCGTTGACGGGATCGACGACTCCACTATGTCATAGCCAAAGGTCACGCGGAGCTCGTTGTACGCCGAAAAGGCCACAGTCAAGGCCTCCGGCGGCGCCGTGTACGTCGCGTCTGCATCCTCGTCGGCGTCTATCGTGTTGGCCGTCGGCGTGGCCTTGTCCTTGATCGTGCCAGGCGCGCTGACCGTGTACGTTGTGCCGTCAGTCGCGCCAGAGACGGTGAGCGTGTACGTGTCGTCGTCAAAGCCCACGGTCGACACCGAAAGGCCGCCGCTCGCCGACCAGCCCGCGGTAACCTCGGTCACGGCCTCGCTGAACTCCACGGTGATCGTGGTGGCGCCGTCGAACTCGGCGGTGAATGTCGGAGGCGCGCCGTCAGTCGCCGCAGTGTCGCGCGTGGCGACATCCGAGGTGCCCTCGGCGAGGAACCCGCCGGTCGGCCTGGTGCCGGGCTTTTCATACGCGACTTGCGGCGTGGCCGCCGTCGAGGAGAGCTCGGGGTGCGTGATGAGCAGGTGCTTGGCAGTGGAGCCGTTCGGTATGGCAATCGGGGTGCTCGCCGTGGCCGCAGTCGACGTCGGGGTGCCGTCAGCCGCAGCAGTCGCCACGCTAGATGGCGTGTGCTCCACATTCATCGAGTCGGCCGTGTCGTTGTCGGTGACCGTCCAGTTCGTCACGTCGAGCGTGCCGGTGAGCGCGCTGCCAGTAAAGGTCACGAGCGTCGTCGTGAGGCTCGCAGTGGCTGCCGTGAAGGGGTCTACTGCGACGGGCGGGGTGATGCCGTCAGAGGCGACTATTGGCATGTCGGCAGGCGTAGACAGGACGTGGTTGGCGTCGGGCAAGTCAGCTGAGCTATCAGCCAGCGCGTCAGAGAGGTAGTAAACGGAGGGGCGCACGTAGAGGATCGACGGCGTGGCGTCCACGCCAAAGGCCGCCCCCACCGTGAGCGTGTAGATCGTGGCAGACGTCGTGTTGGCCGCCATGACCCCAGTCGGCATGGCACCGTCCACCCTCCAGTGAGCCACGTTCTCCCATTTCTCACCGAACTCCCCCGAGTTGTGTATAAGCTCGCTGAACGTGACGGCGACTGTCGTCGTGGTCGCCGTGCGCGCCGTGAACGTCGGCGCGGCCTTGTCGGTGACGGCCGTGGCAGATGTCGAGCCGCCGGCGGCGGCTGCAAGGCGGAGCTCTGCCGAGTTCCGGAGCGTGTCATCACCCGTCGACGGGCGCGTATAGACCACGTTCGCCGTCGTGATCTCCGTGAGCGGGCCATCACCGTCTGGGTCTTCTAGTGCCGTGCCCACGCGCGAGGCCGACAGCGTGAGGACGATCTCTGTGGCATCAAAGGGCGAGGACGGCACCACAGTGCTGACTGTCGAGCCGGCGACTGCCCACTCGGAGCCGACAGTCACGCCAAAGACGGCCTCGTTGAACGTGATCCTCACGGTCTGCGCCGAGGTCAGCTCGGCGCTGAACGTAGGCGCCGACGTGTCCTCCGCGTACGTGGCAGTCACCGAGACGGCGGCGAGCTCGTTGTCCGAGGCGTCATCTATGCCCGTGGGCAGCGCGACAGAGTACTCGCCGCCATCTGGCGAGGAGATCGCGACTGACGCCCTGGCGGTGCCGTCGGCGTGGTCTGCTCCAAGCTGGCCGCCAGTGACAGTCGAGCCGGCCGGCGGCGTGAGGCCCAGCGTGGCCGGCACTCCGTTGACCGGCTCACTGAACAGGATGACGATCGCGCTGCCCAAAAAGGCCGCCCTGGCCGTCGGTGAAGCGCCGTCAGTCACTGCCGTGGCCGTGGCCCTCATGCCGGCGGCGGCAAGGTCGTTGGCAGCGCCGTCGGCGAGCGTGTTAGACGTAGTCGCCGAGTCCGCCGCAGGGCGCGCATAGACCACGCTTGCCGGCGTGATCTCCTCGAGCGGGCCATCACCGTCTGGGTCGGCCAGTGCCGTGCCCACGCGCGAGGCCGACAGCGTGAGGACGACCTCGTCAACCGAGGACGGCGAGGAGGGCGTGACCGTGATGACTGTCGAGCCGGCGACGGTCCACTCGGCCGGCGCCGTCGTGCCGCTGACAGCCTCGGTAAACGTGATCGTCACGGTGCTCGCAGACGTGAGGCTTGCGCTGAACGTTGGCGCAGTAGTGTCCGGCGCGTCTGCCGTGTACGTCGCGCTCGTCGTGGCGCCCGAGGCAAACGCGTTGCCGGCAAGGTCGGCCAGGCCCGCCGGTAGCGTGACTGTGTGCTCGGCGGCGGCCGCGTCGGCGGCCAGCGTGAGCGTGATCGTGCGGGTCGTCGCGTCATAGACGATGGGCATCACCGGCGGGTCAGCCGCCGGGTCCGCCGTGGCCAGCGAGACGGTGCTGCCTCCGGCGCTCACGGCGAACGTATAGCCCTCCACCTGCGCCTTCGTGTTGAGTAGCGCCTCGCCTGCCGTGATGACTAGCGTCCTGGCCGCCGTGAACTCCGCAGTCGCCGTCGGCGCAGTCAGGTCTATGGTCGGCACGCTGACGGTGACTCCGGAGGCCAGGCCGGCGGCCTGCGTTATGGGCTCCGAGTTGCCCGCCGCGTCAGCCGCCTTGATCGTGAACGTAAAGGCCGCCTCGCCCGGGGAGGTCGTCACGAGCAGGTCGTGGTGCCACGTCGTGGCCAGCGCGTCGCCGTTGTCGCCCATCGCGGTACCCGCCGCCGTCAGGCCGTCCACCTCTATCGTCGGCGTGCCGGCGGCGTCCTCGTTGAGCGTCAGTATCAGGCGGATCGTGTCCCCGTCGCTTGCGAGCAGCTCGCTGTCGCCGGTCTTTAGCGTGCCGGCATCCGGCGTGCCGTCGTACACCTCAAAGGCTATCGAGCTTGCCGTAGGTGCGGTCATGTCGGTGATCGCGCGCGTGGCCTCGACGCCGCCGGCGGCGTACGGCACGTGCGCACTGTTGGTCAGCGAGGCCTTCGGGGTGACTGTGTGGACCACGCCCTGCGTCGCGTCGCCGGCGAGCGTAAGCGTGACTGTCACCGAGCCGGAGGCGTAGGCAACTGGGCTGTCAGAGTCCAGCGCGACGCTGACGGGGGCGCCGCCGGGAGTCGCGTTGGGCACCGTCACGCCAAAGTTGGCGGCAGTGACCGTAGCCTCCGCGAGAACGTCATCAAAGGTCAGCACGACGGTGCGTGCGCCGGTGAACTCGGCGGTGAACGTCGGCGCCGTGGGGTCGTACGTAGCCGTCGCGGGGTTCATGGCGTCCTCGGCGTACGCGTTGCCGCCGGCATCCACTATGGAGCCCGCGACGACTGCCACCCTGAACACCGTGCCGTCGGCCACCGACGAGACGGCGATCGTCAGCGGGAACGTTATCGTGCTGCCCGAGGCCGTCGCCGGACCGGTTCGCGGGGAGGGCGTGCCCTGCACATCGCTTGACAGTGCAAGGGAGAGCTGGTGGTGCAGCGGCGTGGCGATCGCCTCGCTAAAGAGCATCGTCACAGTCGTGCCGCCGGACGCAAAGGCCGCGCGGGCCAGCGTTGGTGCCACGCCGTCAGCGGCCGTCACCGAGCCTGCGCGCAGCGGGTTGCCCTGCGAGTCGGCCAGGATCGTGCCCGAGTACGTGACTATCGGCGCAAATGACGTCGCCGCGATGTCGTACCGCAGCGTCACGATCCTGCCCGAGGCCGACACGAACTCGACCCCTGTGGCGCCGGCGACTGCCCAGTCGCCGTCGGCGCTCGTTCCCGTGACGTCCTCGGAGAGCGTGACCTCCAGGGTCGCAGTCGACGTCGTCCTGGCCGACTCGAGCGTCGGCGCCGTGGCGTCGACGCTCACGCGCTCAGTCGCCGTGGCGTGCGTCGCCGGCGCGGCCGCCTCGTTGCCGGCCCTGTCACGTACCGTCAGGCTGAACTCGATCGCGCCGTCGGCGTCAGTCGCCTCCACCGTGCGCACGTAGATGTACGCGTTGGCGCCGGCGGGCGCGACGGAGTCGGCCGGCACGGCGAGCGCGCCAAAGAGCGCAATGTCGGAGGTCTGCGCGTCGAGCGCTTCGCTGGCCGTGAGCGTCACGCGGACCTGGTCGCCGATGCCGGCCACGGTGCCCGCCGGCGCGTCGGCGCCGGCGCTAGCAAGCCTCACGGCCGTCGTGACCGACGAGGCCGTCGGCGGCGTGACGTCTATGGCGGGGCGGCTGACTGTTAGAGTGCCCGAGTGGCCTGCCGTCTCGGTTATCGTGCCCCCGTTCACGCCGTCGGTGACGGATATAGAGAACGAGAGCATGGCCTCCTCGGGAGTCGCAGGCGTCGGGGGCGTGGAGCCCATCTCGGGGGCACCGTCAACCTCGGGCGTGGCGGGCGTCCCGGGGGCGGCGGCCACCACTAGGAGGTCATAGAACCACTCCATTGCGCCGGCGGCACCCGTGCTTGTCATCGCGCGCGTCGCGCCGGCGACCGTTATCTCTGGCGCGCCGACGGCGGCCTCGTCGAGCGTGAGCGCGATGCGCACCGTGTCGCCGACGCCGGCAAAGGGCGCGTGCTCGCCGGTCTTTGCCGGGACCGTGGCGGGGCCATCGTGGACGCTGACCACTATCATTGTGGCCAGCGGGGCCGCCGTGTCACCCCTCAGGACCGTGATGTCGCCGTTGTCGGTGTGCGGGCCGCCGGTGTTGGGCACGGGGGCGTACATGTGGCCCTTTGTGTCCGTTACTGACCGCTTGACTACGACCTTGTACGCGCCGCTCGTGTCGGCGGCCGGGAGCCTGACCGAGACCGTCGAGTCATCAGAGTCTGACGAGCCGGCCGCGTAGAGGACGCCGGCCGTGCCGTGCGAGGCGTCAAGCTGTAGCGCCGAGGCGGTGCGGGTCCGCGGCGGCTCGAACCCATAGACTGCGATGTTGGCCGCCGTGGCCGTGCTCGGCTCAGGCCCTCGCCGAACGTCAGCGTTATCGTGTTGGTCGTGGCGTCAAGCGCCGCGCCTTCCAAGAGCGGCGCAATGCCGTCCTCCGCCGTGGCCTCCAGCGCCGTGCCGACGGTGCCCATGGCGTTGGACGCAGGATCGGCCAGCGTTCCTGTCCCCGACACGGACGGGCGCGTGTACGACACCGCCGGCTCGTCGCCAGTCGAGGCGAGGTCGGCGTGGACGAGGTACATCAACGACTCGCCGGTGAGCTCGAGGGTGGCCGAGCCTGCGCCGCCACGGGTGTCAGAGACGCCGGTGACCTGCGTTCCGGAGACCGACCAGTCCTGCGCTCGCGCCGTGCCCGTGACGGCCTCGCTGAACGAGACCTCCGTGACCGTCAGGCTTTGCGTCCTGGCCGTGAACGTCGGCGCCGTAAAGTCGCCCACCGGCGTCGAGACCCCCTCGGCCAGCGCGTTGCCCTCGGCGTCGACGATCGAGCCGACCCTGCCGTCGGCCTGCGCGTCAAAGGTGATCATGACCGTGGCCGGGGCGATTTGCCTGAACGCGGGAGCGCCATTAACGCGTTGGTCCCTTCTTGAGGGCTCCTGCGGGACCAGCGTCACCCTGTCGTCTGTGCCCAGGTCGATGGCATAGCCAAGGGCCGCCTCGGAGCTGTATGCTCCCGTCTGGGCTGCAAACGTCACAGGGTTGTCTCCCAGGCTGGTCCGGCCGGAGAACTCCCAGTCCGCCGGCTCGGGCAGCGCCTTGCCTGACGCCAGCATTACCGGCTCGGAGAAGGTCACGGTGTGGGTATAGCTTGTGCGGTCCAGCGACGGCCTCTCGGCGATGAGCGTCGGCGGCGCCCTGTCGGCTACGGCCGTGGCCGCAACCTTGCCGCTGACTGTCACGAACGCGTTGTTCACCACGTCGGCCAGCGCGCCCGTGCTGCGGGGGGCGTACGTGACGCCCGATGCAGTCAGGCCGCCGAGGTCGGTGCTTGCGCGCGCGACGGCGAGCGTGATGTAGAGCTCGCCGGTGGCCGTGGTGATCGACAGGTCGCCCGTCACGGCCGTCCCGTCCTCTGTCAGCGAGAGCGACTCGGGGGCCGAGCCGGCCACTGCCCACTCGCCGAACGCCGTCGTGCCGTCGACGTCCTCGCCAAAGGTGATCTTTACCGTGCTAGCCGACGTGAGGCTTGCGCTGAACGTCGGCGCGTCAGAGTCGACTGTCACGTTCGAGGCCACGTCGGCCTGCGTGAGCGTCGCCTCGTTGCCTTCACTGTCGCTTATCGTCAGGGTAAACGCAAGTGGACCGCTGGCGTCCGAGTCGAGTATCGTGCGCACGTACGAGTACGCGTTGCCCGCCGCAGTGTCCACCGAGTCGGCGTCAGTCGACGTCCCAAAGAGCGCAATGTCACCGACGGTCGTGACTAGCGGCTCGCTGGCCACGACGTTGATGCGGACGTCGTCGTCGATTCCGGCCGTTGTGACTGTCGCATGGTCAGCACCCTCGCCCTCGAGCCTCACAGTCGCAGTCACCGTCGCCGTCGGGGCGATCTTGTCAGTAACGTGCTCTGCTGTCACCGTGTCGCCCGCATTGGTGGCGAGGTGGTTGTCCGCGTCATCCTGGATCGTGTTGGCGCCCACCGTCGGGCGCGTGTACGTGACGCCCGAGGCGTCCAGGCCGCCGAGGTCGGTGCCTGCACGCGCCGAGGCGAGCGCGAGGACGACCTCCGTGGCCGCGGGCGGCGCGACCGAGCTGACCACAGAGCCAGCCACTGCCCACTCGCCCTGCGCCGTCGTGCCGTTGACACGCTCGCTAAAGATGATCCTCACGGTGCTCGCCGAGGCCAGCTCGGCCTCAAACGTCGGCGGCGCGCCGTCGGCTGCCACCGCGTCGCCGAGCGTCACGGCGGTCCCGCCCTCGGTCAGGCCCGTCCCCCTGTACAAGACCGTCGGCGTGGACGCCGTAGAGGAGAGCTCGGGGTGCGTGATGAGGATCTGCGTGACGGCCGGCGACGCGCCCACCTGCACCGAGGCCACCGCCGCGCCGTGGGGCGTGCCGACCGTGTTCGACCTGACAGAGTCGGCGGGGTCGGTCGTGACGGTCTCCACGACCAGCGCGACCAGGCTCGACACCAGCCCCTCGCTGTCCACGAGCGACCAGTCGGCGACTGCGAGCGCTCCGCCCAGGTCGCCGCCGTCAAAGGTCACGAGCGTAGTCGTTGCGCTGCGCGTCTCGGCGGCAAACGGCGGCACGACTGGTGCCGGCGTGACCGCCGCTCTCGTCGGCGATTTCATCTGCACGCCGGCCGCGTCGGCCAGCGCCAGGGCTGCGGAGGACATCGTGTACGTCAGCGTCGGGCTGCCCTCCGGGATCGGGAACAGCGGCGTGAACGTCGAGGACGACCTGACGACGACCCTGTCGGGCGCCGGGTCGGCCGCGGCGGCGCGGGCGACCCTGTCGACTGCCGCTGTGGCCGTCCCGAGCGTCACGGCCCACTGCCCGTCCGCGCCGCTAGGCGTTGTCGCAAAGTCCGTCGCGTCCATCGCCTCGGACATGCGGGCCGTGTAGACGGCGTACAGCGCGCGGCCGTCGTCGTCCGTGACGCCGACGAGTGCCTCCTCGGCCTCAGTCGCCTCATGGGCCGTGAACGTCGGCGGCGCGCCGTCAGTCGCGTCGGCACCGCCGTCGGCCACGTCGGCGCTCCCCTCGTCAAGGTCGCCTCCGGCGTACGCGACGCGCGGCGTGGCCGCCGTCGAGGAGAGCGGCCCGTGCGTGATGAGGAGCTGCGTAGCCGCAGGGCTCGACGGTATGGCCGGTGTTACCGCATCACCGGCCCCCGCCGAGGTCTCGGGCGTCGCCGTCACCGAGCCGGAGGCGGCCACCGTCGCCACGCTCGATATCGCCGGCTCCGCGT
Source organism: Cenarchaeum sp. (assembly GCA_963693095.2). Lineage (GTDB taxonomy): Archaea > Thermoproteota > Nitrososphaeria > Nitrososphaerales > Nitrosopumilaceae > JAHRAL01. The sequence goes on along the minus strand of OY843768.1, from coordinate 561,352 downwards.
CGGCCGAGCCGGTGTCGTTGTCCGTGACCGTCCAATCGTCCACGTCGAGGGTGCCGGCCAGCGCGCCGCCGTCAAACGTGACGAGCGTCGTCGTGAGGCTTCTCGTGGCGGCCGTGAAGGGGTCTACCGTGGCGGCGATGCCGTCAGAGGCTATCGCCGACGCGCCGTCCGGAATCGGGTTGTTATTGGCATTGTCTTCTGACAATCTGCTGGCAAACAGCGCGTCGGCGAGATAGTTGGAGGCGGGGCGGCTATAGGTGACCGTGGGCATGTCGTCCACGCCAAGGGTCGCCACGGTGAGCGTAAAGACCGTGTGCGTGGGACCGCCCTGCGTAACGTTGGCCGCGGTCAGGGCGCTTGGCGCGGCGCCGTCCACGTCCCAGTTCCCCACGGCTCGCCAGGGGGTGTGATTATTGTGTGAACTCGTGTTGTGTATCAGCTCGCTGAACGTGACGGTTATCGTCGCCGTCGTCAGCGTGTGCGCCGTGAACGTCGGCGGGGCCTTGTCCGTCGCCGTCACCGTGACTGGCGTGCCGGCGGTGCCCTGCGCGATGGTGCCGGCGTCTCTCAGCGTGTTGGCGCCCGTGCCAGTCGGCCTGGTGTACGACACCGTGGGCGTGGCCGACGTGTGGGCCAGCGCGTCATCGCCTGCCAGGTGGAGCGTGATCTCTGCGTCAGCAGACAGCGTCGACGTGCCCTGAACAGCACTGCCGCTCCCCACCGCGATGCGCTCAGGCATCGCCGTGCCAACGCGCCACTCCGATGGCGCCGTCGTGCCCGTGAGCGAGCCGCCAAACGTGACGAGGACAGTCCTGTCGGATCTCGTCTCGGCCGAAAAGAACGGCACCGTGTACGACACCATGGCAGACTCGCCGGCCTCGACCCTGTTGTGCGTCGGCGTGGCAAGGTCGTCGATCGTGTCGGCGACGTTGACGGTGTATGTCCTTTCAGTCACCGCGCTGGTACCCAGCGTGAGCGTGTACGTCGCCGGAGAGTCAAAGCCGACGCTGTTCACCGTGAGGTCGCCTTCCGTTGCAGTCACGGTCCAGTCGGCCGTCCCCTCCGAGGAGACGTCGTCCACGGCCTCGCTGAACGCCACCGATATCCTGTTGGGCGCCGTGAACGTGGCGAGCTCTATGGCCGGCTTTACGCCGTCAGTGGCAGCTATCGTGGCCTCAGACGTCGTGTCATCAAGCGCTATGGCGTGGCCGGCCAAGTCGAGCAGGCCCGTGCCGGTGTACCTCACTGTCGGCGTGAATGACGTGTCGTCGACCGTGCCGTACGTGAGCGTCACCGTGCTGCCCGAGACGCCCACGCCGGTGACCATCGCCGCCGTGCCGCCGTCGGCTGCCGACCACTCGGTGGTGACGCCGGCTCCCGTGACGGTCTCTGACAGCGTGACTGCCAGCGTCCCCGTCGTCTTCGTGGCCGCCGAGGAGAGCGTCGGCGGCGTGCGGTCGATCGTTAGCGGAACGGCAGTGCCTGATCCAGTAATGGTGCCCTCGTTACCCGTGTCGCTTGTGACCGTGGCAATGTACGTGAAAGCGCCGTCGGCCAGGCCAGGGTTCTGCTCCCTGGTCTCGACTGTGTACCTCGCGGTCCACTCGCGCGCGCCCGCACCCCGCGTCATGGGCACCATGCCCGACTCGTCGACTAGCGGCGTGCTCGGATCGTCGGTCTTGCCCACAAAGACGATCGTCGGAGGCGTCCTGACGTTCCCGTCGAGCGAGAGCGTGACCTGTATCCGGTCGCCTATGCGGGCATGGTTCTGGTACGGGAACGGCCGCAGGGCATCACCGGTGGGCGGAAGGGCCGTGAACTCTGGATCTCCATCAATCCCCGGCGCAGCCAAGACCACCGCCTCGGCCACGGTGCCAGACGCAACGGGGTTGCCTCTCGAGTCGGTGACGGCCGACGGTATGGCGACGCGCCATGTCCCTACCGCCGTGGCCTCACCCAGCGTCACCGTGGCCGTGCTGTCGCCGTCGTTGTGGTCGAACGTCGGCGTGGTCGCCGCGGCTCCCGGCGGCGTGACCTGCAGCGTGGCCGGCACGCCGTTGACCGGCTCGCTGAACGTTACCGTCAGCGTGCGGCCCACAAAGGCCGCCTTGGCAGTGGGCATTATCCCGTCCGCTGCCTCGACGCCCATGTTGGGCACCTTGACGCCGCTGACCCTCAGGTCGCCTCCGGCGTAGTCGACGCGCGGCGTCGCCGCCGTCGAGGAGAGTGCGGGGTGCGTGATGAGGAGCTGCGTGGCCGCCGGGCTCGACGGTATGCCAGGCGTGACTGCGTCATCGGCTCCCGTTGTCGTCTCGGGCGTCGCCACAGTCGACGTCGGGACGCCGCCTTGCGCCGTGGCCACGCTCAGTGTCCTGAGCGCCACGTTGGCCGCGGCGTCGGCCGCGTCGTTCTCGGTGACCGTCCAGTTATCGACGTCGAGCGTGCCCGAGAGCGCATCGCCCTGCGCGCTGACGCTGAACGTCACGAGCGTCGTCGTCAGGCCCACAGCCGAGGCCGTGATCATACTCGGCTCGAACGCGGCCGTGACGCCGGCGGTGCCGTACGCCACGTGCGCCGCGTTGGTCAGCGAGGTCGTCGGCGTGATGGTGTGGACCACGTCCCGCGTAGCGTCCCCTGCGAGCGTGAGCGTGACTGTCTTCGAGCCGGGCGTGTGGGCGACGGGGTTTGTGGAGTCCAGCGCGACGCTGACGGGGACGCCGCCGGAAACCGCGTTGGGCACCGTCACGCCAAAGTTGGCCGCAACGACTGTCGCCGCGGCGAGGACGTCATCAAACGTGAGGACAATCGTGCGCGCGCCGGTGAACTCGGCGCTGAACGTCGGCGCAGTCGTGTCGTATGTCACCTCGATGGGGTCGTTGGCGGGGTCCGGGACGTACGCGTTGCCGTTTGCGTCCTCTATGGCGCCCGCGCCGCCGACCGTCAGCGTGTACACCGTCCCGTCAGCCGCGCCCGAGACGCCGGGCGCCAGCGGGATCGTTACTGCGCTGCCCGAGGAGCTCGCCGTGCCGGCAGTGGGATCCTGCGCGTCCGCGCTTGTCAGCGCAAATGTGACCCCGGAGGGCAGCGCGCCGAGCGCCTCGCCAAAGGTCAGCGTCACGCCGTTGCCGTCGGCCGCAAATTCGACCCTGGTTACCGCCGGCGCCACGCCGTCGGCCGCCGTCACCTGTCCTGTGCCCAGCGCGTTGCGGGCCGAGTCGGCCAGGGCCGTGCCCGAGTACGTGACTGTCGGCGCGAATGACGTGTCCTCGGTATCCGTGTACGTGAGCGTGATCGTCGTCGTGCTGCCCGAGAAGGGGCTAACTGCGACGTTGGTGGCGCCGGCGACTGCCCAGTCGCCGTCGACGCTCGTTCCCGTGACGGCCTCTGACAGCGTGACTGTGAGCATCGTGGTCGACGTCGTGGCCGCCGAGGAGAGCTCTGGCGCGTCGACGTCGACCTCCACGTTCGAGGCCACGTTGGCCTGCGTGAGCGCCGAGGTGTTGCCGGCCCTGTCACGTATCATCAGGCTGAAGGCGAGCGGGCCGCTGGCGTCCGAGTCGACTATCGTGCGCACGTACGAGTACGCGTTGGACGTGCCGACGTCAACCGAGTCGGCGTCCACGACGCTCCCGCCGGTGCGGCCAAAGAGCGCAATGTCGCCGTTGGACGTGATGAGCGGCTCGTTGGCCGCTACGTTGACGCGGACCTCGTCGCCGATGCTAGCCGCGGTGCCCGATGCCGAATCAGCACTCGCGTCCTTGAGCCGCACGCTCGTCGTCACGGTAGCCACCGGAGCGACGCGGTCGATCGTCGGCGGCGCAGGCGTGGCGAACGTCGCCTCGTCCAGCGTGCTCGTCGCGCCCGAGGCTGCCGTGACCGTCGCGTCAAACGTGAACGCGCCGTCTATGTCTCCTGTCGTCTCTACGACATACGGCGCGCGCCACTCGTTTGTCGAACCAACGCGGGTCATCGCGACGGCGTCAGCAGGGTCCGTCTTGCCCACAAAGAGCACGCTCGCCGAGCGCGCCTCGCCGCCAAGCGTGATCGACAGCCGGATCGTGTCGCCGGCGCGCGCGTGCGACTCGTACGGGGACGCCCTCGCTGTGCCCGTTGTCCCCTCGAGGACCGCATAGGCCACGCCAGTCGCCGTCGGCGCGTCAGCACGCGTGGCCACGACGCCGCCGGCGGCGTACGGCAGGTATGCGGCGTTGGCCAGCCCTGCCGTCGGCGTGACCGTGTGGACCGCCGCCGACGCGTCTCCTTGGAGGTTGAGCGTGACTGTCCTTTCGCCTGCGGTATAGTCGACACGGCTTGTGCCGCCCAGCTGGACAGGGCCGTCAGTCGACCTCACCGAAAAGTTGGGGGACGTGACTGTCTCGGGCGCGAGGATGTCGGTGAACGTCAGGACTATGGTCCTCGGGCCGGTGATCTCGGCGGTGAACGTCGGGGCCGTCGAGTCGTACGTTATGCGCACGGGGGACGAGGCGTCATAGTCGTTGCCGAGGAGGTCCTCTATTGCGCCCGTGCCGCCGACCCTCAGCACGTAGACCGTCTCGTCATCGGCGCCCGTGATGTCAGACGTCACCGGAATCGTTATCGTGCGATCGTCGAGTGACGGCGTGCCGACAGTGATGGCCGGCGTGGCGTCCGGCGTGAACGTCAGGCCCGCCGGCAGAGGCGACCTTATCGCCTCGTTGAAGAGCAGGGTCGCGCTCTGGGAGTCGGCGGCAAACTGCGCGCGGACCAGCGTCGGTCCCACATTCTCGTAGCGCACGCCGGACAGCTCGGCGGTGCCGGCCACCCTCACGCCATTGGCGTCCTTTATGGCAGTCGACAGGTCCAGCGTGTGGGCGCCCGGCGCGGCGTTGGATACCAGCGTGAACGTCAGGCGCGAGTCGGCCACGCCGCCAGTCGGTGTGGAGAGCGTCGGGCTGCCGTCGTCCATTATGGCGGTTCCCGTGCCCTCGAGCGTGGCCGTCAGCGTTGGCGTGGTCGGCACCGCCATGGCCTCGCTAAAGTCAACCTCGACAATGTTGGCCTCCGTAAAGCGGCCCGCGTTCGCAACCGGCGTGATCCCGTCTGCCGCAACACGCTGCAGCGCCGTGCCGGCGGTGCCCATGTAGTTGTCCGCGCGGTCTTTCAGCTCACCGGCCCCCGGCACTGACGGCCGCGTGTACGAGACTGTCGGCATCGAGCCCGTCGAGTCGAGCGTATTGTGGAGGAACAAAATGCTACCAGGATTCAGGAGCTCGGTCACCGAGGTGGGAACGCCGCCGGGCGTTAGGCCCTGAATTCCCGTGATGGCTATCGTCGAGCCCCCGTCAGAGATCGACCAGTCAGTCGCGCGCGCCGTGCCCGTGACTGCCTCGGTGAACAGCACCCTCGTGCTCGTCAGGGAGGCCGTGACGGCAGTAAAGTCCGGCGCCGTCGTGTCCTGCTCCGTCGCTACCGAGGTCCCGTCGGCCAGCGCGTTGTTGTTCGCATCGACTATCGAGCCCATCCTGTCGGCGTGGGTTGCGCTAAACGTGAGCGTGATCGTGCCGATAATACGATCGAATGAGATGCTGCGCCGGCCGTAGAATCCGCGTTCTGGCACCATCGTTGCCTTGTCCTCGTCCAGGCTGAGGGTATAGCCGCTGGCGGGCGAATTGGCGTCGAGGTCAGGGGCCGAGTACGCCCCAGGCGTGATCGCAAACGTGCCCCCACGAATCCTGCGATCTGAGGAGCGGCCGGAGCCGGTGAACGTCCAGTCGTCATGTGTCGGCTCATCCTTGCCGGCGGCAAGCATGACCGGCTCGGAGAAGGTCACGGTGTGGGTGAAGTCAAAGTTGTCGCTGTTCGACCCCTTGACCGTGAACGTCGGCGGCGCCTTGTCCTCCAGGGCCGTGGCCGCCACGGCGGTGCCGGCCGTGCCGAGGGCGTTGCGCGCGGCGTCCTCGATCGTGTTGGTGCCCGTGGACGGGCGCGTGTACGTGACGCCAGGGGCCGTCAGGCCGCCGAGGGCGGTGCTTGCGCGCGCGGATTCTAGCGTGATGAACAGCTCGTCTGTGGCCGTGCTGATCGCCAGGCTGCCGGTCTCTGGATCCCCGTCGGCCGCAAGCGAGAGCGACGCGACTGACGAGCCGCCCACTGCCCACTCGGCCGGCGCCGTCGCGCCGGTGACGGCCTCGGCAAGGAGGATCCTCACGGTGCTCGCCGAGGTCAGCTCGGCCTCGAACGTCGGCAGCACCCTGTCGGCGGCCTCGGCGACATGGTATGGGACAGAGAGTCCGGTGGGGTTGCCCGGTCCACCCTGCTCGAAGGCCATCCTGTCAATATTGTGCGTGACAGTGGGCGTAGATCCCGTCGAGGAGAGCGCCGCGTGCGTGATCGTCATCTCTGCTGCCGTGCTCGATGTCCCTATTGGGGCGGATGTCTGCAGTGACGCATCCACTGACACGGAGCCTAGCACGAGCGATGATATCGCCCTCGCCTCGGATGTCCCTGTATCACCGTCGTCATCGTCAGTCACCGTCCACTGGAGCAGGTTGAGCCTTCCGCTCGGAGCGCTCTGGAACGTCACGACTGTCGTAGTCAGCGTCTGCGTTGCCGCAGAGAATGGCGTCATGTATGTCGCCGTCGCGCTAGCCGCATCGCCTATCGTGTTTGCGGGGTCTGCGAGGTCATTGATCCCGTTGGCCGCATTAACCGTGTACGTCCTGCCGCTCACCGCACCGGCGAGTAGCGTGAGCGTGTACGTGGCCGGCCCCGTGCGCTCGGCCTCCGTAACGAAGAGGTTGGCAGTGCCGGTGACGGTCCAGCCGTCTCCCGTGTCCACCGTGGTCACCTCGGTCACGTCCTCGGAGAACGTGACGGCCATGCTCTCGCCGGAGGTGAACGAGGCCGACACCACCTCCGGCGGCGCGCCGTCGGCGGCCTCTAGCGTTCCTGTGAGTATGGGCAGCGTGCCAAAGCGCAGCCCGCCAGAGTCCAGAGCCGTGTATGTCACAGTCGGAGTCGAGGAGGTCGAAGAGAGGTCGTCGTGCGTGATCAGGAGCACAGTCTCGGTTGAGCCTGCGGCGATCGTGTGTGGCTGCCCAATCGTGGCCGCAGGCGCTCCGTCGGCTGTGCCGAGCGCAATGCCTGACACGACTCGTGCCTCAGATGTCGCCGGATCCAGGTCGTCATCATCCAGGACCGCCCAGTTGCGCACGTCGATCGTGCCGGCCAGCGCCAAGGCAAACGTCAATTGCGTAGTCGTCGCGTCGACTGTGCGAACCGTTGCCTCCAGTGGAATCCTCACGGCGTTGGTTGCCACAGTCGACGCGGACGCTATCGCGTTTCGATGGTCGTCATAGAGCAGCACGGCGCGCTGGCCGGACGGCTGCGTGTACGATACCGTTGGCGTGTAGGGTGACGTGAGGGGCGCGTGCGTGAGCGTCAGCTCGGTGGTCCACACTGGTCGTATGAGCGAGCTTGTGGACGGCCCATAGCTCAGCGCGGGCGACACAGAGGAGGCCACAGAGCCGGCGACGCGCCAGTCCGTGTTCAGCGTCGTTCCCGCAATGCGATCGCTAAACGTGACAACGGTTGTCGTGAGTCCCGTGGCAGTGGCCGAGAATGTCGGCGGCGCAAGCTCTTGGGCTCCCACCACAATAGTCGTCGTTGGCAGCACATTGCCCGCGCTATCCGCAGGGCCGCCAATGGACATCGACGTTCCTCCCGCGAGGTTGATCGCATTGGTGCCAAGGTTTGGGGGGAACACGATTGCCGCGCTCACCGTGTCAGACAGCTCAACAGTGGTAATCTTGTCGTCAGCAGCAAGCAGGGTGCTGACTGAGGGCAAACCCCTGTCAATGAACGAGGGGGCCACGTGCCGGGGTGTTGCGCTGTTGGGCGTGCCGGGGTTAATCTCCGAGGTAAGGGGGGCTGACTCGCCTGAGCCGGGCTTGTCTGAGTCTGGTTTGTCTGAGTCTGGCTTGTCTGAGCCTGACTTTTCTGAGACCGGCTCGCTAAACCTGACAAGCGCAGCAGACGTGTGCGTCGAGGGCGAGTGGCCCGGAAGGCTCACGGCAATCGCCGTGGCCATGGGCGGCGCGCCGTCGACTAGCGGACTGGAGCCGTCGACTAGCGCGTTGGCCTCCGGCGAGAGGTCAATGATCGACGAGCCGGCGTAGGCTAGCACCACGCCGGCCTCAACTCCGGTTGACCGGCGGGGCGGATCGATGACAAGTGTCAGCGTGCTCCCTGAGAGGGTCCCAGAGGCGATAGTCGTGCCCTCGCCGGCGTCCCACTCGGAGGGCACGACGCTTCCGATTGTGGCCTCGCTTAGGACCACCCTTATGCCCGACGCAGAGGTGAGCGTCGCCGAGACGATCGTCGGCGCGACTGTGTCTGGCGGCGGCGCGTCGTACTCGGCCCCCAGGCCGCCAGTTGCCGGCGCGTTGCCTCCCATGTCGTTGAGCCCCGCCTCGTCGGGCAGGCCCACCGTGTACGTGACGCCGTCAGTCGCAAAGCCTGCGAGCACCAGGGAGAGCGTGAACGTCGCGGCGTCATACGACGTCGAGGCGGCCAGAACGGCCACCTCATCGGGCAGGTCATCCCCATCGACTATACCCGTGGCGCCGTCTGGAACCGTGACGGTGTACGCGTACCCCGCGATCTCCGAGGGTGTCGCCGAGAGTGCCTCCCCAAACGCCACGCGAATCGTCCTGTAGCCCTCAAATGACGCCAGTGATGCAGGCGCGATCCCGTCTGTTGCCGTCACGTGCGGGGATGCCGTGGCGGCCAGCGTTCCTCCAAGGGTCGAGAGGCGCTCGGTGCCGGTATGCGCATACGACACGACCGGAGTCGAGGCCGCCGAGGAGAGCGGCGCGTGGAGGAGCGTGATTGTGGAGGACGATACGGACACTGGCGTCGAGCCGTCCAGTGCGGTGTCAGCAGTGGGCGCAGTCGCGCCGTCGGTGACGTCACCGGGGGCCACCCCCAGCGCGCGCGCGGACGTCGCGCCAGATGCGCTGTCCGTGATGGTCCACTGGCGCGCAGACGTCGAGCCGGTGACCTCGGTGTTGAGCGTGACGACTGTCGTCTCCAGGCTCACAGTCTGTGCGCCGGTCACCACAGGCACTGGCGGGAACGGCTCGCCGAGGGCCACGCCGCTGGAGCGCAGGCGCTCGTCGTCGAACCTGACGTACTCGACTTCTGGCGCGCCGGGGCCGGCGTGCGCGGCGTGGAGCAGGGTCAGCGTGTCCTCAAACGTTACCGGCACTGCCGTGCCGCCGTCCTGCGCCGCGTCGGCCGTGACTGACGCGGCCTCGCCGGCGGCCACTCCCGTCGCGCGGGCGCGGTCGGCGCCGGTGCCCACCAGCCACTGGAGCGCCGCCGTGCTGCCCGAGACGCGCTCGCTGAGCGTGACTACCGTCACCGTCGCGCTTGCCCTTGTGGTCGCCAGTATCTCCGGCCTGGAGGCCACGTTGCCGGCCCCGTCGGCCACGCCGACGACCTCTATGGTGTCAGTCGCCTGCGGCGGCGTCGACGTCGTTATCGTCAGCACGCTGCCGGAGAGGGACGTGCCGGTGACCTCGCGCGCGTTCCTCGCCGAGTCGAGCACGGTGACGGCGGCGTCGTCATCGCCGGCGCCGTCAAAGGACGACGCGGCGGGCGCCTCGCTGAACGTGACTGTGGCCGTGCTGCCCGACACCGCGTGCGCCCCGACGGGGGCCGGCGGCAGGCCGTCGAGCACGCCGCCTTGGGGGGCGGTCGGGCCGGCCAGCACCGACGTCCCGTCGGCCCTGGTGGGGGCGCGGAACGACGTCTGGGAGAACAGCTCGTACTGGTACGTGTCCCACGTGGCCGCAGTCCCCGTCGGCGGGTGCGGCGCCAGCCTGAACGCATACTCGGCCGGCGTGATGAGCACGGTGGCCACCGGCACGGTCGTCGACAGATTCGTCATCCTGTCGACGTCGAGAATGCCAAGCACCCCGGCGATCGGCGCGTGCCTGATCCCCAGCCCCAGGTTGAACCCGTCGGGCGCCAGCACGGGCTCGCTGAACTCGGCGACGAGGCGGTCGACGGGGTAGCCCAGCGGCGTCGCCGAGGCGGTCCGGACCTCAAGGCGCACGAGCGAGTTGGCGTCGGCCATGTACGCGCAGCTGGCCAGCGCGCGCACCGACGGGGCCGCGTCGGGGGAGTAGATTGCGTGCGCGCGCGAGGAGGTCTGCGAGAGCGCCCCGTGCTCAAAGATGATCGTGTCGTCGCGCACGGCGACGACGGAGAGGACGTCGCGCTCGGTGCCGGCGCCGGCGACCCTGGCGCACGACGAGTCCACGTCGCCCTCGGCGCCCTCGATGACGGACCACTCGGTGACGTCGACTGACGAGGCCGCGGGCCGCTCGAGGCCAAAGGGCAGGCCGAACGTGGCCCGAGATATCTGCGACTCGCCTGAGGCGAGGCGCTCGCGCGCGGCGGTGGTGAGCGCGGCGAACTCGGCGGGCGTGAGGCCCGAGCCCGAGAGGCTCTGGACCGTCAGCGACGCGGCGGCGGTGCCGTCGTACGTGACGTTGTCTATTGCCCCGCCCACTATTGCGCGCGTGATCACGTATGCGACTTCGAGCTCGCGCGAGGCCAGCGCGTTGCCGGCCATGTCGCGCAGGCCCGTGACGTCAGGCAGGCGCACCGTATAGTCCACGCCAACTGTCGCGGTGCTCGCAAGCGTTATGGTGAGAACCATCGTGTCAGCATCATACGAGACGGCTCCTGCGCCCTGCTTTAGGGCCACGGCGTCAGGCAGGCTGTCGCCATCGACGATGCCCGTGGCGCCGTCGGGAACAGTGACGGTGTACGCGTACCCCTCGATCTCCAAGGGCGTCCCCGAGAGGATCTCGCTAAAGGCGACCCTGATCGTGGGCGGAATCCCAAACGTCGCGCCGGCCACCGGCACAATCCCGTCAGTCGCCTCGACTCCCCCGGAGGCAACCGGCGTGGTGCCCACGGACAGCCCTCCCGAGCCCGGCGCGACATACACGACTATGGGCGTCGAGGACGGCAGTATGGACTCGTGCGACACGGCAAGCACTAGTGCTGTTGAGCCCTGCGCGATCGTGTGGGCCTGCGCGCTGTCCCCGCCGGTTGCGGCCGGCGCGCCATCAGCGGTTCCTAGCGCGATGCGGGATATCACCCTGTCAGTCCCGTCATCATCGATGACCTTCCAGTCATCGACGTCTATGGTGCCTGACGGCGCCGAGGCAAACGTCACTAGCGTCGTCGTCGTGTCCGATGTTGTGGCCCCAAACGGCGCGGTGCCCGAGTACGTCACAGTCGCAGTGGTGCCCTCAACGACAGAGTTTGGCGCAATGGCCAGGTCTCGCAGCTCGTCTGGCAGGCCGATCGTGTATGGCACAAGCGAGGCTGCCGGAGGGGAGACCTCAAGGCGAACTCGTGCCGAGTCCATGCCGTCCATTACGCTGTCAACTGTGAGGCCGTTGTCAGCGGTCCATTCCGACGGCGTCGTGAGCGTGCGGTCTATGGGCTCGCTAAACGAGATGTCAAGCGTGCTGACGTCGGCAAACGTGGCGGACAGGATCGCCGGCGGTGCGCCATCCACTGCCACGGGCAGCGGGGCAGACGTCCCGAGCAGCGGGTCAGCGCCGGCGGCGTCTGTCATCGAGGCGCCGCCAGAGCGCACAAACTCTACAGTCGGCGTTGCGGCCGTCGAGGAGAGCGCGTCATGAAGTAGCGTGATGCTCGTCGGGGAGCCGGTGATCTGCGTCGTCGTCGCAGTCGCCACCGATGCGGCCTCGCCGGCGGCGATGCCGTCCACCGCAACCCTAGTCGAGCCCTCAGTGAGCGTCCACTCGAGGCGCACGGCCGTGCCGCCAACTGCCTCGCTAAACGTGACGAGCGTCCTAGTCGCGTCCAGCGTCCTCGCTCCAGTCACATAGGGGCCGTCACTAAACGTCACGTCGCGCGAGACGGCGACTAGCGCGTTGCCGGCCCTGTCGAGGATTGTGGCCGGCAGCATGGCCGAGTAGGTGTCGCCATCAGAGGCCTGCGTGACTGCCAGCGAGATGGAGCGCGAGGGCGGCACGTGCGTGACTGCCGCGTCGGCGACGTCTGCGTCATCGCCTGCGTCATCGCCGTCCGGCGAGCTCACGCGAACCGTCGCCGGCGCTGCTGTGATCGGCTCGCCAAACTCGACGAGTATCGCCGACGTGCCGGCAAAGCGCGCGCCGGCGACGGCCGGAGCCGTCGTGTCAATGATGGCGTTGCCCGCCGCGCCCGTGATGGCCTCCTGCGTGGCAATGCCCGTCGTCATGACATCCTCGGCATCGCCGCTAATCGGGTTTGTCACGGACCTAGTGCGCACCGCTGACACCTCAAAGGCCGCCGGCCCCTCGGCATCAGCCGCAGCTACCGTGTGCCGGGCGGTCCATGCCGTGCGCGCCGCAGGCGCGGGGCTGCCTGACGTGACCTCCTCCATGCCGACGGCAACGCCTCCAAGGAACGATGCCCTCGGGGCATGGTCGTCTCCGGCCTGCGCCGCAGTGTCGAGCACGACGCTGATCTCTATTGTGTCACCGGCCATCGCGTGCTGCGCGTGCGCGCCCGTGCGCGCCACGAGGTTCTCCACGCCGTCATTTGGCGAGGCCTCGCGCAGGACCCTGACGTCCATCGACGTGACGCCCAGGCTGACAGGCGGGCCGTCCAAAAAGTAGACCGCCCTTGTTGCCAGGGTGTTGGGGACAGCGGCGTCATCTGCAGCAGACGTCGTGATCGCGATGACGTATCTCGTGTTGGCCATCGCCGCCGTGCCGACCTCGGCGCGAAGCCTCGTGCGCGTATCATCAAGCGTAATGTCACCGAGCGTGCCGAGTGCGGCGTCTATCGCGACCCAGCCGGCCGCCGGTGTCCCCATCGCCTCGCTGAACGTGGCGAGTATTGCGCCGCCGCCGATCTCAAATGATGCGTTGCGCACAGTCGGCCTCACCTCGTCGGCTGCAGGCGTTGCGCTAAACGTCGCCAGCTCATTGCCCGCAACGTCAAACAGGCGCGTGGCCGACGCCGTATAGGCGACACGAACCCCGCCTCCCGTGTGCCCAAGCTCGTCGTGGCGCAGCGTGAATGACAGCGGGAGCCCGGAGAGCGTGTACGAGTCAGCCTCTGCCCCTGACGACGTGATGATCTTTGCCGGGTTGCCTGACGTTGCCCCAGAGAGGCTCAAGTCGGCCCTGCTCACCGTTCCGGTGAGCGCCTCGTTGAACGTGAGCACGACATCAGACGTCGTAGTCGACTTTGCGGACACGAGGGTCGGCGCTGCCCTGTCAATTATGGGCCGTGACGGTGCGGCGTATGAGGGCACATGGCCCGCAGAGCCCGTCACGACTGTCATGTTTGGCGTGGGCATTGCCCCGTCTGACACGCTCATCATAAACTCAAACGGGCCGTCGGCAGGCTCGCCGGCTCCGGCTAGCACGACATAGTCGACGGTCCAGCGCGTCTCGTCTCCGGCTGTTGCGCGCGTCATTGTCACGGTGTTGGCGTCATCGGCCGTGGTGCCAGGATCGTCGGTCTTGCCGTCGAGGAGGATCGTCGGCGGCTCTACAGCATCCTGGTTGAGCGTGACTGTGAGGCGTATCGTGTCACCGGCGCGCGCATGGTTGGAGTACGGCGCTGCGCGCGCCGAGAGCGCCCCCTGCGAGTCGGCCTCGAGGACAGTGTACGAGATCGCCGTCGCGAGCGGAACCATCGTGTCGACTGTCACGGTGTCCACGAGGTCAGCCGCGGGGCTGTTGGATGCCGGTGAGGCATCACCAATATCCGTAGTGGCCCTGAGCGTGTACTGTGCGTCAGCTGCGGCGAGCGGAAGCGTGAGTGCGACTGTCTCTGGCGAGCCGGTGACTGGGGCCACGGTGACGCCGGCCACGGGCGTCGTCCTGCCAGTAGACGTCGTGTCACCGGCCTCTAGGTAGACTGTCGTGCCAGAGACAGTGGAGGCGTCAAGTGCCTCGCTGAACGTGGCGTGTATCGTTCGCGTCGGCAACTGCTGAAGCACGGACACGAGCGTCGGCGGCACGCTGTCGGCGACCATGACGGGGCTCTGCGGCGTGATTGCCGCAAGCTCGCGGGCGATCCTGTCAACCACGCGTCCGGCCGCAGAGGTGCCCAGGGCGTACTCTAGTGTCGGCGTTGCGCCAGTCGGGAGCGGCGCGTGCGACATTGTCATCACTTTGCCCGATATGGAGACAGAGCCTGTCGCCGCCTGCGCACCGGCATTCTTTATGGCCCAGTGGCCTGCGCGCTCGGCGGCGGTCCCGCCGTTAAACCTCACTATCTCGCTGAATGTCACCACTGTCGTAGTCGTCGACGTCATTGTGGCCGAGACGACTGTTGGGGGGTCGTGGTCCACTATTGGCCACAGTGCGGCAAAGCGGCTCTCCGTAATTTCATCATCGGGGTGCCCCTCGACGCACGCTGCAGCTCGCGCGTTTAGGTCCCTGGTGCAGTCGGTGCCTTGCGTGAACGTTACCTCGTTGCCCACCGGAGTGTCAATCGTCGTAAACACTGGCACTAGCCGGCCCTCCGGCACGTCCGTGGTCACAGTCAGCGTGTGTGTCCAGTTGTCGTTATCAGCATCATAAGAGAGTGGACGTGATGTGTCAGTAGCAAAGTATTTGACCGTCGCAGACTCCATGGCGTATGGCTGATCAGCGCACTGTGGCTCTGGTAGACGGCAATTCGGAGCATCTGGGCCATTTGGCGTGTATGACAGTATCTCCGGCCGCACCAGCACAGTGTCTCCGGCCTTTACCAGCAGTGTGCCATAACCCACTGTCGGGTCTGCGTCCGCAAGGCGCGCCCTGCTCACGTCAAGATTGACGGTGTTTGCCTCAGGCGCAGCCCTGTCGAGCATGCGCTCACGTGGCACCTTTAGCTCCTCTGCGCCCACCCGCAGCGCATTGCCGGCCACGTCAGTCAGCGCAGTGCCCGTGTACTCTAGGGTGGCGCCATAGTCTACGTCACGCTTGCCCTCATAGTAGCCGATCTGCGTGGAGGAGAGCTGCTTGGTTACAAGGGCAATCTCACTCAACGGGGATGACGGTGGTATAGAGAGCCTCAGCACGGGGTCGCTATCAGGCAGCAAGAATTCCCTGACATCCTTAAGACTATCACCGCTCGGATCCTCCTCGTCGCCGACAATCCACGAGCCAGCTCTCGTCGAGCCCACCATGGGCTCGCTAAACTGCACGACCATCGAGGTCAGGCCCGTTATGTGAACCACGTCGATGACTGGCCGCGCCCCGTCAGTCGCCTCGGCGGCACTGCGCGCGACTGCCGTCCCGCCGGCCGTGAGCGCTCCCGTGGATCCGTCATAGGAGATCTGTGGAGTCGAGTCAGTCTTGGAGAGCGGCGCGTGCGTGATGACAAGGGTCGTCACAGTCGACGTGCCGCCTATCGTGTGCGCGCCAGACTGCGTTGCCCTCGGCGCGTTGCCTGCAGTTCCCAGCGCGATGCTCGATATCATGCGGTTCTCCCCTGTCGCCGGATCCGAGTCGTCATCATCGGTGACTGCCCACCCATTGACGTTGATCGCGCCTCCGAGGGCCGACTCAAACGTGACGACTGTCGTGCGCACGCTAGACGTCGCCGCCGTGAACTGTGCCGGCGTGTCCGTATATGTCACTGTTACCGACGAGGCCCGAATGTACGTGTTGGGCGGCGAGGCCCTGTCGGCGAGCTCGGTGGGAACCCCAACGGTGTATGTCGCGCCGTCAGTCACGCCTGACACCGTAAGGCGCACGACGCTAGGCGTCGAGCCCTCCACGGCCGAGGTGACCACAAGGTTGCCCTCTGGCGCGGTGATGCTCCACGTGCCAGCAGTCCTCACCGGCTCGCTGAGCGTCACGTCAAGCACAGTCGGCCCGCTAAAGGCCGCCGTGAGGGCTATTGGCGCAGCACCATCGACCAGCGCGATCGACGCCGGCGCGAGGGGCGCGTTTGGCGGAAGCGCGAGGTCTGATATCGATCCTGCGCTGTTTATAGTGAGCATCGTGCCGGCCGGAACTCCAGTGAGCGACGGGAGGAGCGAGTCGCTTGCGATCTCGACCTTGCCGTCACGAATGCTCCTCGCGGTGAGATCCCCGCCGCCACTAAGGCTCCACGACGAGGCGGCAGGCTCTGCCAGGTCGGTCCTCAACGTCACGGCCTCGCTGAACGTCACGATGATCGACGTTGGCGTGGCGAGCCTGGCAGACGCCAGTGTGGGGGCCGACGTGTCCTCGGGGTACGTCACGCCCGCAGTGCTGGCCGACATGGTGCGCGCGTTGCCCACGGCGTCCACTATTGTCGGTGGCACGAGGACTCCCCATGTGCCCTCATCGGGGCTCGTGCCCGCATCGAGCGTGAGAACCCTGCCCGAGATGACCGGAGTCGCCTGGACCGTCGAGCCCGTCAGCGCGTTTGTGAGCGCGACTGGCGGCGTTGGCGTGCCGAGCGCGACTATCGCCTCATCAAACGTGATCACAATGTCGGTGCCCGAGAATCGCGGCGGTGCAGCCGCGTCAAACGAGGGTCCCGTCCTGTCCGAGGCCACTGCGCTCACAGTCGTCCCCGCGGCGGCCAGTGCGTTGCCCGCAAGGTCTGCGACTGGGCTCGCCGTTCCCGTGTACGAGACTGTCGGCGTGGCCGCCGGGGAGGCCAGCGGCCCGTGGACGAGCGTAAAGGTCCCGTCAGGCTGCCTGCCGGCCAGGCTCACCGCGGTGCCGTCGACTGCCCAGCCGGCTGCCAGGCCAGAGGTCGGGAGGGCCACGGCCTCGCTGAACGTGACGCTCGTCTCGGTCAGGCCCGCAGTCACCGCGGTGAACGACGGCGCGATGCCGTCGGCGGCCTCGGCCACATGCGCGGTCACGCCACCAAGGGACGGGGTTGCGGGATCCGCAGGCGGCGTGTACGCCACTGATGGCGTCGATGCCGCCGAGTCCAGGGCCGCGTGCGTGATGACGAGCGTCGTCTCGGTGACATCTCCCACCACGTGCGTCTGCTGGCCAGCGAGCGTGACGAGCTCCAAGGGCGTCGTGGCAAGATCGACGTTCCTGACCACCGGCGCGTTATCGCCCAGTCCAAGTGCTATGCCCGATATCGTGCGGGCCTCAGACGTCGAGGCATCGCCGTCATCGTCATCAGTTATCGTCCAGTGGCGCACGTCAAGGGTTCCGCTCGCCGCAGTCCGCAGCATGACGTGCGTGACTGTCACGCTCTCCGTGGATGCCGAGAACGGCCCGAGTGGCAGTGCGTTGTACGTGGCTCCGGCCTTTGTGTCACGCGTGATCGGGTTTGGCGGCACTGCCCTGTCAGTGACGCCGTTGGGCACGTCGATCTCGTATGCGGTCCCCGCAGTTGCCGTGTTGGGGAAGGCCAGGTGTACAATGGGACGCGAGGGGTTGGTCACAGTCGGCACGCCAAGCTGCGCATGTGCGGGCCACGAGCCCGGAACCGTGACAGGCTCGCTAAACCGCAAGACGAGCGTGACGGGGTCACCTGCGGTCAGCGGATCGGCGAATGTGGCCGACACCACGGTGGGCGCGACTCCGTCGGCTGCGACGACTGGCGAGGCAGCCGTCGAGGCCAGCGCATTGTCTGGCGCGTCGGCGAGTGCGCCTGATGTCGGTGCCGTGTAGAGCATCATTGCCGTGGTCGCATATGTGTGGCCCGCAAAGTATTCCACGGTCAGCGACGCAGTTGCGTCGGCCTCGGCAATCGTCACGGGCGTGCCGGCGACGGCCGAGACTGTCGTGCCCAGCGTATTGACATACGACACGCTCGTTGCGGTGCGCGTGTACGGCCCGAGCACCGTGCCATCCCAGCCGCCGACAGTCGTTATTCTCCAGTGCGCAACGTCGAGTGTCCCGTGGACACGCTCGCCAAACGTGAGCGCAGACGACCCGCCAGTCAGCGTCCTTGCCGTAAACGTCGGCCGTATCGCGTCATCTGACTCGTCGGTGCCAGAGGCCACCGGGGTGCCGGCCTCCGAGAGCAGGCCTCCAGTCGGGGCAGATGCCGGCCGGACATACGAGATCTCTGGCGTCGAGGTAGTCGAGGAGAGCGATGCGTGCGTGATGACAAGAACCGTCTCAGTCGACGCGTCGGCTATGGTGTGCGCGCTCGCCGGTGTGGCGCCTTCAGCCGGCGTTGCCACCGGCGCGCCGTCAGCATCCCCTAGCGCGATGCTCGATATCACGCGCGTCATCCCCCCGTCATCGCGAACCGACCAGTTGCCCACGTCGACTGTGCCCTCGAGCGCCGAGCCAAACGTCACGCGCGTCGTCTCGAGGCCGACGGTTCGTGCCGTAAAGGCGGCCTGGACCGCCGAGCCGGCAGCCGCGGCCCTTGACTGTGTCTCTAGCTGATTGCCAAGATCATCGACTATCAGATCCGCGTTAGTCGTGGGCTTTGTGTACCCTATCGTCGGCGTGAACGGTGCTGAAACGTCGGCGTGCGTGAGCTCGATGGAGACATTCCTGTCAATCGGTGAGGGGGCAGCCGACGTGGGCTGCACTCCGCCCACTGTCCAGTGGCTGGCAGTGGCCGGACCCAGGACAGGCTCGCTGAACGTGACTGTCGTCGTAGTCGTAGTCGTCGTCACTGCCGTGAACGTTGGCGGGGTCGTGTCAAACGCAATCGTGTTGGTCCTCGTCTCGCCCAGCGTGTTGCCGGCCCTGTCAGCCAGCGTTGGAGGCGATGCCGGCGTAAACACGACTAGTGCGCCCAGCTGGTTGTCGATAAAGCCAACTGATGCTAGGAGTTGCACTGCCAGCACCTCGGCTGTGTCAACAGAGGTAATTCTATCCGTGTCGATGAACGACGGGTGCAAGGCCTCTGCTGCCTGGCTCTTTACCTCCCACTGTGATGGGAGGACGGCTCCTGAGACGGGCTCGTCAAACAGGACCATTACGCCGGTTCCGTTGACGTATGGCGTTGCGGTGAACGTTGGGGCGGTCCTGTCGACTGTGGGCAGTGCCACGTCGAGCACGCCCGAGTGGCCATCGCGCGCAGTTATCGTGCCAGAGTTGGGCGCCAGCGCCGTATCGCGCACCGAGACCGTAAAGGAGAACGGCGAGGCATCTGTCGTCTCGGCAGTCGAGGACATGACTGTGAGATCATGGCGCCACGTCCTTGCGTCACTGTCGCCGGCGGTGCCCATTGCGGCTCCCGTGACGCCGGCGCCGGGTATCGTAATGGTTGGCGGCGAGGCGTTGTGGACCTCATCGAGCGTGAGGCTCATCCTGATCGTGTCGCCGGCCATCGCATAGAGCGCCGAGGCGCCGGACTTTAGCGTCGTCGCGTCAAGCACGTTGCCGTACACCTCAAAGGATATTGCAGTCGCCAGCGGTGGCGACGCGTCACGTGTCGCCGAGCGCTCCAGGCCGACGAGGGCGTTCTGCGACTCGTCCTCAAGGGTCGCCGGAAGCGTCACCTTGTACGTCACGCCGTCGACTCCATCAGAGGCCAGCCTCAGCACAATCGTCGAGGTGTCATCCTGCTCGGCGTATGACGGGCCGATGGTCGGATGCGGCGGTATGGTGTCATCGTCGGTGTCAGCATCTGGGGCACCCGTCCCGTCTGGCGCCGTGACGACGTACTGCAGGGCCTCGATCGACTGGGCGGTCCCGGCAAGGCGCTCGCTTAGCGTCACGGTGATAGTCGAGGTGCCGGTAAACTCGGCAGACAGTATGGTCGGCGCCACGCCGTCGGTGGCCGTCACGTGCGGCGACGCGGTGGCCTGCAGCGCACCGGCGATCGTGGAGAGCATCTCGGCGCCGGCCTGCACGTACTCTATGACGGGCTTTGAGCCGGCCTGCAGCGCGCCATGGAGGATTGTGAGGCTGCCGGAGGACACGGCCACGGCAGTCGTGCCGGTCGCGTCGGCTGCCACTGACGTGGAGACGCCAGAGGCGACTCCGGCGGCGCGGGCGCGCGCCTCGCCGGTGGCGCTTCCCGTGACAAACCACTGCATGGCAGTCGTCATTCCCGTGACCGGCTCGCTCAACGTCACAACCGTGGTCGTGGCGCTAGTCGTCATCGCGCCGGCCACCGTTGGCACCATCGGAACCGGCATCGGCGAGCCGAGGAGGAGGCCAGAGGCCCCAACGCGCCGCGTGCCGGCCTGCACGTACTCTACTGACGGGACAGACGAGTCTGCCAGTGCAGAGTGCAGGATGGTGAACGTGTCCTCAATGGTGGCAGTTACGGCAGCATTGCCGGCCGCGTCTGCCGTGACTGTGGAGGCCTCGCCGGCGGCTACTCCGGCGGCGCGGGCGCGCACCTCTCCGGCGGCACTTCCCGTGACAAACCACTGTGACGCGTCAGTCGAGCCCGAGACTGGCGTGTTGAGCGTTACTAGCGTCGTCGTCGAGCTCACCTTTCTCACTCCCGTGACGGCAGGCTTTACTGACACGTTGCCGGCCGCATCGCTTATGCCCGAGTATTCCACAACGTCACGCTCGCCGACTGGCGGATCCAGCACAAAGCTCAGCGTGCTCGCAGTGGGCTTTGTGACTGACGTGACGCTGCGCGACGTCGCGTCTGGCGCCGTGACTGTGATCGTGGCCGTCCCGTCAGCAAAGTCGTCAGCGTCTGTCGTGATATCCTCGCTGAACGCCTGCGTCACTGTCGTGCCAGATATCGTGCGCGTCGTCGGCGCCGGCGCGAGCGCGTCGGCGACTCCGGAAAGTATGGTCGTGCCGGCACGCGGGATCATGGCGCCGGCGGTGTCCACAACGCCGCCAAGGCTGAGGTCTGCCCTGATGCCAAGCGCATACGTCGTCCAGTGGGCCGCCGTCGTGGAGCCTGCGGCGGCAATGTCATCCAGGGGCGAGGCGCCCGGCACGACGACTGTCACAGTAGACGTCGAGCCGTCACTCGCAAGCCCCGAGCCGCCCACCGTGAGCAGGCGGTCAGCAGTGTCATCAGCGTCCCTCCACGTGATCGTCATTCCGCTGCTCGCCCCCGACGCGCCGGCGTCTGATGCCACGTGCCCCACAGGCTCGCTGAACGTGGCGACTATGCGGTCTGCTGGGTATCCGGCCGCCGAGGATGACGCCGTCACCGCCCCAAGGCCCACATGCGCGTTGCCGTCGACCATGTATGCGCAGCCTGCGGCGGCCACCACTGACGGGCTGGAGTCTGGCGCGTATATCACGTGCGCGCGCGAGGACGTGTACGTGAGGGACTCGTGCTCCAAGAGCATGTGGGTGTCCCTAACTGCCACTATCGAGAGGACATCCCTGTCCGTGCCGCGCGAGTCGACCCTGGCGCACGAGTCAGACACGGCATCGGCCCCGCCCTCTATGACTGTCCACTCTGTGAGGTCCACCGAGGAGGGAGTCGGCGCCTCCGGACCAAACGGCGCGTCAAATGACGCGCGCGATACCTGCGACGTGCCAGACGCCAGGCGTGTGCGCGCCTCAGCCGAGAGCGCGCCAAACTCGGCATCAGTCAGGCCCGAGCCCAAAAAGCTTGCAGTTGTCAGCGACGCTGCGGGAGTGCCGGCATGCGTGACATTGTCCACCTCGCCGCCGGATATCGAGCGCACGAGCGCGTACGTCGTGCGCAGCTCCCTTGAGGCAAGCTCCACGCCGGCCGAATCGTCGAGGCCATCCTCGTCGGGAAGCGTCACCGTGTACTCTACGCCCCGCGTTGCGCCACCTGCGAGGTTGAGCGTGAGCGTTCTTGAGGCCACGTCATACGATGCGCCGTTCGTAGATGCCAGCGCGACGTCGTCCGGATCCGCATCAGCATCAGCAATCCCCGTCGAGCCGTCCGGAACCTTGACGGCATACGTGTAGCCCGATATGGCACTTGCCGTGCCGGCAAGCGCCTCGCTGAACGTCACGACGATCGCAGTCGGGCTGCCAAATGCGGCGCTCGCCGTTGGCGCAATGCCGTCAGTTGCGCTGACCGGCGTGCCGGAGAGCGGGTTTACCCCGTCAGTCAGGGCAGTTGCCCCCTGCCCCGTCGGCGCCACATACGACACTGACGGCGTCGCCCCAGTTGTGAGGGCGTCATCGGCGTCCAGGGTGAGCGTGAGCGAGTCAGTCGCGACTGTGACTGTGAGCGCGCCAGTCTGCGTCACGCCGGCTATCGTGACTGACTCTGGGACCGCCGTGCCGACGCGCCACTCGCCGCGCGCAGTGGCGCCGGTGACGCCCTCGGTGAGCGTGACTGCCACGGACTTCACGGTAACAGTCGCCGCCGAGGCTATCGCCGGCGCAATGCCGTCAGTGGCGATGACTGGCGTGCCGGACAGCGCGCTCGTCCCGTCAGTCAGTGCCGTTGCGCCCTGCCCCGTTGGCGCCACATACGACACTGACGGCGTCGCGCCGGGCGCCAGGGTGTCGGCGGAGCGCAGGTTGAGCGTGAGCGAGTCAGTCGCGACTGTGACTGTGAGCGCGCCAGTCTGCGTCACGCCGGCTATCGTGACTGACTCGGGAGTCGCCGTGCCGACGCGCCACTCGCCGGGCGCAGTGGCGCCGGTGACGCCCTCGCTGAGCATGACTGTCACGGACGTCACGGTGGCAGTAGCCGCCGAGGCTATCCTCGGCGCAGTGGCGTCGATGGCCGTCACCGGCGTGCCGGACAGCGGGCTTACCCCATCAGTCAGGACCGTTGCCCCCGGTCCCGTTGGCGCCACATACGACACTGACGGCGTCGCGCCGGGCGCCAGGGAGTCGGCGGAGCGCAGGTTGAGCGTGAGCGAGTCGGCCGCCGCGGCGACTGTGAGCACGCCAGTCTGCGTCACGCCGGCTATCGTGACTGACTCGGGCGTCGCCGTGCCGACGCGCCACTCGCCGGGCGCAGTGGCGCCGGTGACGCCCTCGCTGAGCATGACTGTCACGGATGTCGCCGAGGCAGCCGACGCCGAGGCTATCACCGGCGCAATGCCGTCAACGGCCGTCACGGAGTCGCTCTCAAGCGAGTTGAGCGAGACGACGAACGGCTGGTCGTCGGCCAGGCCTCCTGATGACGGCTTGACATAGGAGACCTGCGGTGTCGCGTCCGGGCCCGAGAGCGGATTGGCCAGGCCAAGCGTGATCGACGTGATCGAGTCAACGTCGAGTGCGCCTGAGGACGGCGCGTCAGTGCCCACTGTGACAGTCGATGCCCTCACGGTGTCGACGAACCACATGGACGCAGCAGTGGATCCTGACACGGTCTCGCTGAACGTTACGGTGACCGAGCTTGTGCTCGCCGTGCGCGCACTGAACGTTGGTGCCGTCGTGTCACGCGCAACTGGCAGGGGGTCAGCCACGTACGCGTTGGCAGGTGCCCTCATGTCAGACAGGGTGGTGGTAAACCCAAGGTTGTATCTCCCCTCGGCGATGATCGATGGCCAGTTGACGAGCATATAGGTGCCGGTGGGGACAAGGGTGGTGGACTGGGCGTCAGACTGGCCAGTGATGACTGAACCCTGCGGATCGACAGGCGTTAGCGTGACACCGATGGGATGCACGCTGGCCAGCTGCTCGGTAAACGTGATCAATGACACCGTATAGTCGCCCTCTGACCTGTCAGTAAAGCTCACCGCGGCGATCGACGGGCTCATTAGGTCCACTGACTCCACTGCCGCAGTGGCATCCACGAACGAGGGCGTCCCGAGGCGCAGGCCTGCTGCGTCGGCCAGCGCAGAGTCCAGCGCGCTGCCGGTTGGAAGCGTGTAGCGGATCGACGGCGTCGAGGACGTCAAGGAGAGCGGCTCGTGCGTTAGTGTGATGAACGTGGAGCCAGGGGGCACCGTGCTAGACGTGCGCCTGTCTGCGGCATCCTCGGCGGACATGTGCCTGCCAGGGCGCACGGAGAGGACCCGCCTCTCCTCGTCCGTGGCAGCATCGCCGTCATCTTCATCGGTGACCGTCCAGTCGGCGGCGCGCGCGGTTCCGCCGATGCCCTCTGTGAACAGTATGTTCGTGACCTGTGGCGTGCGCGTGTTGGCAAAATAGTACGGCGCGATAATGTCAGCGGACTTTGCGTGCGGTGGGACCGTGGATGCCAGGTCGTTGCCTGACTCATCGGCGAGTGCGGACTGGCCCGCCGCAAGGCCCGTGGGCTTTGTGTACGCCAGCGTGTGCGATGCCCCCGTCTCGAGATACGGGTGCGCAAACGAGAGTGTCCTAAACTCCGAGCCCGCCGCAACCATCGTGCTGCCGATCACCGGCGTCGCCTGGCCAGCGTTGTTCACCACGTCGCCAATCGTGAGCCCAAAGATTGGCGCGGATACCGGCGCCCTGGTGGGATCACCCAGCGGAGCGCCCATCATAGTCCAGTGACTCGCGGCAACTAGGCCGTTGATGTCATCATCAAACGTGACTAGCGTGATGTCGGGCTGGACTGTGCTCATGGTAAACGTCGGGGCGATCGTGTCGACCTTGACGACTCCAATGTCGCTGTCATCAGTCGCCGCATCGCCGTCAGGGTTGACCACGGGGACGTACGCGTTGGCCGGCGAGGCCGTGTCAGTTATCGAGGACGACACTGTCACCTTGTATGACGCGTGCGTGTCCTCTGCGCCCAGGTGGAGCGTCACAGTTGACGCCGTCAGGCTCGTCATGTCGTGCTCGATGCCGTCAGTGTCCACCGCCGTGTCAAGCGCAAGCGCATTGGCCGTGCGCGCGCCGGCCGTCGTGACGCCGTAGACCGCAATGTTTGACGCAGTGACTGTCGAGTCGACGATGCGCTCGCTAAAGACCAGCGTGATCGTAAAGTTGGTGTCGTCATATCCCGCAGTCGAGACGACCGGAGGCGCACCGTCAGTCGCAACCGGCGCGGCAGTCGCCACCTTGTTGGACGAGATGTCAGCAATCGCGTTGCCGTCCATGCCCGCTGCGGGCTTTGTGTACTGGACCGCCGGCGTCGCGCCAGTCGTGCCCGTGCTCGCATGGGACAGCGTGATCGTGCCGGCCCTGTTGGGCATCGCAGGTGTGGGCGTCGCGGCGTTGCCCCCGACGCTCCACTCGCCGACTGACGTCGTGCCGCTGACCTGCTCGCCAAACGTCACGACCGTCGACGTCGCGGTATCCGTGCGCGCAGTGTACGTCGGACTGACGCCGTCGACTGCACTCACCAGCCCGCCCCCTAGCGCGTTGCGGCCCGCGTCGACAGGCCCGCCGGTCGCCGGCTCCGTGTACGTTACCATCGGCGCGAATGACGTGTCCGCGGTATCCGTGTACGTGAGCGTGATCGTCGTCGTGCTGCCCGAGAATGGGCTAACTACGACGTTGGTGGCGCCGGCGACGGCCCAGTCGCCGTTGGCCGACGTCCCCGTGACGTTCTCAGAGAGCGTGACTTCCAGCGACGTCGTCGACACCGTTCTTGCCGACTCGATGCTCGGCGCGTCGGCGTCCACGCTGACGCGCCTGCCCGAGCCTGTCCCGCGATCCGCAGTCAGGTTTGCCTCGGTGAGTGTCGTCGTGTTGCCTGCCCTGTCGGCGAGGACCAGGCTGAACGAGACAGGGCCGGTGGCATCCGAGTCGGCCACCGTGCGGCGGTACGTGTGCGCGTTGCCCACGCCATCATCGACTGCCGTGGCGACTGCGCCGGCCATGCCGTGGAACGTAATGTCAGATGTTGCCGTGACCAGCTCTTCGGTGGCCGAGACTGCGACCCTGACCTCATCACCAATGCCGGCGACTGTGGACGCTGCCGCATCGGCGCCCTGGCCCGCTATCCTCACGCGCGTGTGGAGCGCATCGACTGTCGTCGTGGTGAGCAGGCCCGGCGCAGTCCTGTCAATGGTCGGCACCGTGACAGTCACGCCGGTGCCGAGGCC
Organism: Cenarchaeum sp.; assembly: GCA_963693095.2. Lineage (GTDB taxonomy): Archaea > Thermoproteota > Nitrososphaeria > Nitrososphaerales > Nitrosopumilaceae > JAHRAL01. The sequence continues at coordinate 535,557 of OY843768.1, read as the reverse complement.
AGATGACTCCGTGATGTCGCGCGTGTTGGCCGTCGGCGTCGTGTCATCGGCCACGGCGATGGTGAACGTGAACGCCGCAGTCGCCGTCTCGACTGTCGTGGACGTGACCTCGAGGTCGTGTATCCACGTCTTTGCGTCAGTGTCTCCGGCGTTGCCCATCGGAGTCGTTGGCGTCCTGCCCGTGCCAGGTATTGTCACCATCGGCGTCCCTGCGGCGTCCTCGTCGAGCTCGAGGGTCAGGCGGATCGTGTCGCCCTCGTTGGCAAAGAGCGCATTGTCCCCCGCCCGCAGCGTGCCGAGGTCCAGCGTGTCACCCTGCGTGGACTCGTCCAGCTGGTCGTCGTACACGGCAAACCGTAGCGAGCTTGCCGACGGGGCGATCGTGTCGACCTTGGCGACTGCGATGTCGGCGTCATCGACTGTGTCAGTGGGGTTTGAGTCCGGTATCGGCACGTACGCGTTGGCCGGCGTGGCCGTGTCAGTGACTAGCGGCGATATGACGACCCTGTACGAGGCGTGCGTGTCAGTGCCGGCCAGCTTTAGCGTGACTGTCGAGGCGTCCGTGGCCGCCGCGCCGGCCGTGTAGGCAAAGCCGTCCGTGGCGGCCAGCGCGAGCGCGCTGGCAGTGCGCGCCCCGGAGGCCATCACGCCATACACGTCAAAGTTTGCCGCCACTGCAGTCAGCGGCGCCAGGCCCTCGCTGAAGGAGAGCGTTATCGTGAGCGTCCTGTCGTTGAACGTCGGCGTCGGCCCCACAACGGGCGGAGCGGCGTCAGTTGCGACCGTTGAGGGCGTCGATGCCAGCTCGAGTGGGCCGCGCGCGAGCCTGCCGCTAAACGTAGAGTGCGCATAGGAGACAGTGGGCGTGCTCGCAGTCGAGCTGAGCGTGTCATGGAGCAGCGTGACCTGTGGCAAGGTGACTGCCACCGAGGTGTCCCGGCCCGCTGCCGTGTCTGCTGTGACTGGCGTCGTGTTGCCAGTCGTGTCGCCGTCTGCGACACCGCGCACGATGACAGCAGTCGCGCCGTCAGTCAGTGACCACTGGAGCGCAGCAGTCGTGCCGCTGACCGCACCGTTGAGCGCGACTACCGTGAGGGTTCGGCTTGCCGTCATTGCGCCAGCTATGCTCGGCTGGCCGACATACGCGCCAGACACGCTAGTCGCAGTGGGCGTGTTGCCCGCAAGGTCAGTCACGCCGGAGGGAATGGCCACGGCCCATGTCCCGTCGGCCAGGTTGGCCCTAAAGGCGGCGTCCAGGCGCGAGGCGTCATGGGAGACCGTATAGTCGGAGCTGGCCACAGTCGAGCCGGCGGGGTTGGTGATCACGAGTGTCGTCGTTGGCACGAGCACCGTCTCGCCAAAGTCCACGCGTATGGTCGTGGGCACGACAAACTCGAGTGCGGGCACCGGATCCACGCGGTCTATCACCGGTGGCGCCGGAGCCGTGTACGAGGAGACGTGCCCGTCGCTTGGCGTGATCGTGGCCTCGTTGGGAACCGCTATCGTGTCCTTTACTGCAATCTCAAAGGAGAACGCGCCGTCTATGCCCTGTGCGGCAGTCGCGCCCTCTACTGTGTATGTGGCGCTCCACGACATCGCGTTGGCGCCTTGCGTCATGGTGACCTCGTTGGAGGTGCCCGCCTTGCCGACAAAGAGCACCTTTGGCGATGCCGCAGCAGGCTGGTCGAGCGTCACGTCAACTGTGATCATGTCACCTTCGCGCGCATAGTTTGCAAAGTTTCCGGCCCTTGCAGTAGGCGTGCCCCCGCCTGGCGCAGGCTCCGTTACGGCATACGAGATTGCCGTGGCACGCGGAGGCGCAATGTCAACCACACTGAGGCTGGCCATGCGAAGCGGCGCATTTCCCGCAATGTCCACGAGGTCAGCTGAGGCACCAGCCGCGCGCACGTATTCTAGGAAAAATCTCGTAGTTGGGGCCACGTAGAACTTTGGGTCTATTGTCTGGCCGCTTGCCGCAGTCAGCGTGATCGACATGCCGTCCTCGCCAAGCTCGGCGAGCGCAAACGTCCTGGTGCCCACAATCGTGCCATCGAGGTTACGCGTTTGTGACGACCAGCGCGAGACGTCCAGTGACGTGGCACCATCGGCTAGCATGACACGCTCCGTGAGGGTCACCCTGACCTGCGTGGAGGACACCCCGGACACTGCGCTGATATCTGGCGCCGTGCCGTCTGAGACGACTATGGACCGTGGCCCTATGGAAAACTGCGTGGAGGGATCAACGAGCGGCGAGGAGCCGCTTCCTGACGGCGGCGTGTACGTGAGCGTCAGGCCATCGACACTCACGCCTGCCGGGAGGCTGGGCACCACCGTGAACGTGTTTGCGGGATCCAGGGGGACGGTGTCCAGGACAATCGAGGATGACCCGCGGCGGCCATCTGAGAGCATGTACGTGACTGACGCGTCATACGTGCTCTCACCGCGCGAGAACGACCAGTCATCGTCGTTGAGACGGCCCGTGACGGTGCCCGTCAGGGTCACCACTGCGTCCCTTCCCTGAAACGACTCTGCCTCAAACGTCGGTGGCGCGGTGAGCGTGAATGACGTCGTGGCCGGCGCATAGCCGGCCACGTCGACTAGCGCTGCCGGAAGCGCAAGCGTGTGCACGATGCCGGCCGTGTCAGTGTCCTCGGGGAGCATGATCGTCAGCGTCGAGGTCTCGGCCTGCTCGGCGTACACTATTGATGACGGCGTGATCACGTCAGCAGCACTGTCGTCATCAGGCGAGTCTCCCAGCGTGTTGTCCGGAACAGTCACCGCGTACGTGTACCCCTGGATCGTCTCGGCTGTGCCTCCCATGTGCGCCCCAAACGTGACTACGATCGAGGGGCCGGCAAACACGGCCGTCGCCGTGGCGCCCATTGTGATGACCTCTGTATGGTAGCCATAGGCGGCGTTGCGCGCGGCCATCGTGGCAAGGTCGTCATGCGTCACGGTTGCCGTGTTGCCTGCCGCATCGCGCATCACGACGCTGAACTTTATTGGGCCATTGGGGTCAGACGCCACAATGGACATCGAGGTAAAGTTGTACAGTAGCGGCGAAGTGGACATTAACGAAGCAGACATCGCAGACTTTGCGAGTGACACGCCATTACCGTCCACCTCTCCGGCAAAGAACGTCGTGTCGGCGGCCACGTAATTCGCAAGATTCTCAGTCGGTGTGACCAGCACCTGAACATTGTCAAAGAATCCCTTCGCGGACACGCGTGACGTTACGAACCGGAGTTCAGGCATTTCTTTAGGCGCGCCAGCTCGCGTGTAGAGCGCATCTCCCGTGGCCGCAAGACCCGGCGCGATCCCGTCTGTTGCCGTCACGTGCGGGGATGCCGTGGCGGCCATCGTCCCGACAAAGGTCGAGAGGCGCTCGGTGCCGGTGTGCGCATACGACACGACCGGAGTCGAGGCCGTCGAGGAGAGCGGCGCGTGGAGGAGCGTGATGGCAGATGACGATATGGCCACCGGCGTCGAGCCGTCCAGTGCGGTGTCAGCAGTGGGCGCAGTCGCGCCGTCGGTGATGTCGCCGGGGGCCACCCCCAGCGCGCGCGCGGACGTCGCGCCAGATGCGCTGTCCGTGACTGTCCACTGGCGCGCAGACGTCGAGCCGGTGACCTCGGAGTTGAGCGTGACGACTGTCGTCTCCAGGCTCGCGGTCCGCGCGCCAGTCGGCGCAGGCAGGGGCGGGAGCGGCTCGCCGAGGGCCACGCCGCTGGAGCGCAGGCGCTCGTCGTCGAACCTGACGTACTCGACCTCTGGCGCGCCGGGGCCGGCGTGCGCGGCGTGGAGCAGGGTCAGCGTGTCCTCAAACGTCACCGGCACTGCCGTGCCGCCGTCCTGCGCCGCGTCGGCCGTGACTGACGAGGCCTCGCCGGCGGCCACTCCCGTCGCGCGGGCGCGGTCGGCGCCGGTGCCCACCAGCCACTGGAGCGCCGCCGTGCTGCCCGAGACGCGCTCGCTGAGCGTGACTACCGTCGTAGTCGCGCTTGCCCTTGTGGTCGCCACCACCTCCGGCCTGGAGGCCACGTTGCCGACGGCGTCGGCCACGCCGACGACCTCTATGGTGTCAGTCGCCTGCGGCGGCGTCGACGTCGTTATCGTCAGCACGCTGCCGGCGAGGACCGCGCCGGTGACCTCGCGCGCGTTCCTCGCCGAGTCGAGCACGGTGACGGTTGCGTCGTCATCGCCGGCGCCGTCAAAGGACGACGCGGCGGGCGCCTCGCTGAACGTGACTGCCGCCGTGCTGCCCGACACCGAGTGCGCCCCGACGGGGGCCGGCGGCAGGCCGTCGAGCACGCCGCCTTGGGGGGCGGTCGGGCCGGCCAGCACCGACGTCCCGTCGGCCCTGGTGGGGGCGCGGAACGACGTCTGGGAGAACAGCTCGTACTGGTACGTCTCCCACGTGGCCGCAGTCCCCGTCGGCGGGTGCGGCGCCAGCCTGAACGCGTACTCGGCCGGCGTGATGAGCACGGTGGCCACCGGCACGGTCGTCGACAGATTCGTCATCCTGTCGACGTCGAGAACGCCAAGCACCCCGGCGATCGGCGCGTGCCTGATCCCCAGCCCCAGGTTGAACCCGTCGGGCGCCAGCACGGGCTCGCTGAACTCGGCGACGAGGCGGTCGACGGGGTAGCCCAGCGGCGTCGCCGAGGCTGTCCTGACCTCAAGGCGCACGAGCGCGTTGGCGTCGGCCATGTACGCGCAGCTGGCCAGCGCGCGGACCGACGGGGCCGCGTCGGGGGAGTAGATGGCGTGCGCGCGCGAGGAGGTCTGCGAGAGGGCATCGTGCTCAAACACTATGGCGTTGTCGCGCACGGCGACGACGGAGAGGACGTCGCGCTCGGTGCCGGCGCCGGCGACCCTGGCGCACGACGAGTCCACGTCTCCCTCGGCGCCCTCGATTACCGTCCACTCGGTGACGTCGACTGACGAGGCCGCCGGCCGCTCGAGGCCAAAGGGCAGGCCGAACGTGGCCCGAGATATCTGCGACTCGCCTGAGGCGAGGCGCTCGCGCGCGGCGGTGGTGAGCGCGGCGAACTCGGCGGGCGTGAGGCCCGAGCCCGAGAGGCTCTGGACCGTCAGCGACGAGGCGGCGGTGCCGTCGTACGTGACGTTGTCTATGCTGCCAGACGTTATTTTGCGCACCAGCTCGTACTCGGTGGCAGGCCGCAGCGCAGAGAGCGCGTTGCCGGCAGCGTCGGCGAGCCCGTCCCTTGCCGGCAGCACAACCGTGTAGAGCACGTCCTCGATCGCAGGATCAGCCAGAACGAGGCGCAGCGTGAACGTCGACGGGTCGTACGAGGTCATGGCCGAGGTGAGCGCCAAAGAGTCGGCATCATTGTCACTGTCAGATATTCCCGTGGCCCCGTCAGGAACGGTGACCGTGTACGGATATCCCGCAATGACTGTGGGCGTGCCGGTGAGGGCCTCGCCAAAGTTGACATATATCGAGCGCGTGTCGCCAAACGCCGCAGAGGGCACCGGCGCGTTGCGGTCTATCAGTGGCGGTTGCGGGGCCACATATGCCGGCGCGTGGCCTGTCGTGGCGCTGACTGTTCCCGTGTTGGATCCTTGGGTCGCCGTGTCCGAGACGGCCATCTCAAAGGAGAACCTGCCGTCGGCGAGTCCAGAGTTCTGCACCGCAGTCTCGACGGTGTACACGGCCGTCCATGCGTTCGTCTCGCCAACGCGCGTCATCGTCACCATCTCGGAGCTGCCCACCTTGCCGACAAAGAGGACCGTCGGTGACGAGCTTGTGGCCTCGTTGAGCGTGACTGTCATCTCGATCCTGTCGCCGGCCCTGGCATGGTTGGCGTATGGCGCGGGCCGCGTGTCCGCGCCAGTCGGGGGCAGGACCCTGTACGATATGGACGTGGCCACCGGCGCCGAGGCGTCATATGTCGCCATTACAGACCTCACTGCGATCGCGTTGCCGTGCGCGTCGGCCAGCCCTGCCGGAAGCGTGAGCGTGTATGTCGTGTCGGCCACGGCATCGCCGGCGAGGGTTATCGCTATGGTCATCGCGCCGGCCCCCAGCGACGGCAGCGTGGCAGACAGCGGGATCGCGTCATCTGCGGTGTCATCATCTGGCGCGCCCGTGCCGTCCGGCCCGGTGAGCGCGTACGTGAGTGTCGGGATCTCTGTTGCCGTGTTGGACAGGGCCTCGGTAAACGTCACGACAATCTTGTCGTCCTCCGTAAAGTCGGCCGTGCGCACAGCCGGCGGCACGCCGTCTCCGGCGCGCACGTTTGTCCCCTCGGACAGGCCGTTGCCCGCCGTGTCGAGGATCGAAGGCGAGGCCGAGACGTACGTGACGTGCAGGCGATCGCCCGTGTCGATCGCACCGTCAGGCAGCGTGAGCGTCAGTGCCCTGCCCACAAGCGAGACTGCCGAGACGGAGATGTCGTTGCTCATGTCAAAGGGCGAGGCGACTGAACGCTCGACTCGCCAGTCCGAGCCGGCGGGGGCCTGCGACGTCGAGGCGCGCACGTCCTCGCTGAACGTCACAGTCACGCTGGACGTCGAGGATGTCTGGGCCGTAAACGACGGCGCAGTCGCATCATGCGCGCGCACGCTCAGCGGGGTGTCCGGCTGCACGTACGCCGTGCCGCTCACGTCAGTGACCGTTGAGGGTATGACGTACGTGTAGACTGGCGCAGTCGCCGCATCAGCCGAGAGCGTGCGTGCCGATGTGAACGATATGGTCGCCGTCAGCGAGCCGCCATACGAGAATGCGACGTCGATCTCAGAGGCCGACGGGGGCGTCACCTTTACCGTTGCCGGAACAGACGACTGGAGCAGTGGCTCGGTGAACCTCACCTCGATATCCCTCGCGCTCACAAACATGCCCGACAGGACTCTCGGGGGGCGCCTGTCCGCCGGCGAGATGAGGACGTCGCCGTCCGGACCGTCAGCCGAGGTGTACGAGTTGCCCGCCGTGTCCTCGACGTTTGAGGATATGTCGACCCTGAACATGTCCGAGGATGAGCTGATGCCAGTCAGGCTCACCGTGGAGGGCTGCGACGAGTCGGCTCCCGGCGCATAGTTGATGCCGCCTAGCGCAAACGGGTAGAGGCCGCTGCGCGCCCCAAATGCAGTCGTCTGGTACAGGACAAAGTTGCCCGCCACAACCGTTGTCGACGAGAGTCCCTCGCTGAAGGTAAGCGATATGGTCCGCGAGGTGGAGTCGTATGTGGCCGTCATCACTGTGGGCGCTATGGCATCTGCGGCCGTCACCGAGTCCGAGGCGGCCGCGTTGGAGGAGGCGTCAGTGAGGCTGTTGGCGCCATCACCCGTGGGCGCCGTGTATGACACCGACGGCTTTGCGCCCGTCGACTGCTCGCCGTGCGTCAGCGTGATCTCGCGCACCGTCGTGGGGCTCAACGGCGATGGCGTGGCCTGCATTCCGCCGACTGTCCACTCGGATGCGGCCGTCGTGCCGCTGACAGGCTCCCCGAACATGACTGTCGTAGTCGTCGTGCCTGACGTTCTTGCGGTGAACTCTGGTGCCCTCCCGTCTGCGGCGCTGGCGTCGCCCTGCAGCGCGTTTCGCGCCGAGTCGGCCAGGCCAGTTCCCGAGTATCGCACGGATGGCGCAAATGACGTGTCGGCGATCGCGCCATACGTTATCGTGACCGTGCTCCCCGAGACCACCGCGCCGGTGATCGAGGCGGCTATGTAGCGCCCCGGCTCGGAGTGGACGGCTGTCCAGTCACCTGCTGCAGTCGTGCCCGTGAGCGGCTCGCTGGCCGTGACTGTGAGCGAGGACGCCGAGACCGTGCGCGCCGTGAACGTGGGGGCAACGGCGTCGACCCCCACGCGGCTCGTCACCGTCGAGTGCGTGAGCGCAGACGCCGCCGCGTTGCCGGCCCTGTCGCGGATCATCAGGCTGAACTCCAAGAGGCCGCTCTTGTCCGTCCCGGCGATCGTGCGCACGTACGCGTACGCGTTGCCAGAACCCGTCTCGACTGTGTCTGCGCCAAGGGTCGCCAAACCCGTGCGCCCAAAGAGCGCAATGTCGCCTGCGAGGGCATCGAGGGGCTCGCTTGCCGTGACGTTCACGCGAACCTCCTCGCCGATGCCGGCCGTGGTGACCGTTGCCGAGTCCGAGCCGGCTCCCGCGAGCCTGACTGCAGTTGTCAGCGAGCTCGACGTCGGGGACGTCAGGTCTATTGTCGGCAGTGCCACCATGGGCGCCCCCATGTGGCCCGCAGTCACCGTTATCGTCTGCTGGTTCGCCGGCGTTGCCCCGTCGCTTGCCAATATCGAGAATGAAAACGGTGTCACAGACGTCTCGGCCGTAGTCGCGCCCACTATAACGTCATGCTGCCATGTCCTTGCGCTCGTGTCGCCGGCGTTGTTCATGGCAGTTGCAGTTGGCGTGCGGCCCGTGCCGGGCACGGTTATCATCGGGGGTGTGGACGCATCCTCGTTGAGCGTCAGACTCAGGCGGATCGTGTCATCGGCGTTGGCATAGAGCGCATATGGGCCGGCGCGCGCAGTTGTCAGGTCCAGCGTGTCAGACACGATGTTCGGATCGAGCTTGTCATCATAGACGACAAAGGAGACGGCCATTGCCAGCGGCCCGGCCGTGTCAGACTTTGGAACCGCAATGTCACTGTCATCGGTGAGTGCGTCGTCGTCGGGGTTGACGATGGGGACATACGCGTTGGGAGTTGTCGCCGTGTCAGTCACCAAGGACGACACTGTCACCTTGTATGACGCGTGCGTGTCATCGGCCAAAAGCGTCAGTGCGACTGTCGAGCCTGCGTCTGCCGTGGCGCCGGCCGTGTACGCAAAGCCGCCGGTGGCGGCAAGTGCCAGCGCGCTGCCCGTGCGCACGCCAGAGGAGGAGACACCGTACACGCCAAAGTTTGCGACGACGGCCGTGGACTGCGCAAGGCCCTCGCTGAACGCCAGCGTTATCGTGCGCGTCGCCGAGTCGTACGCCACCGAGTCCACGACTGGCGGTGCGCCGTCGGCGGCGTCAGGCGTCGCGTGGGCAACCTCGTTTCCGGCCGCGTCGGCTAGCGCATCGCCGTTGCCAGTCGCCGGACCCGTGTACGCGACTGCCGGAGTCCCGGCCGTAAATCCAAGCGGCGCGTGCGTGAGCGTGATCTCGCTTGCCGCACTCGGTGATGCCGGCGAGGGGATCGCCACTGCCCCGCCCACGGTCCATTCGGCCGCCGATGTCGTGCCGTCGACAGGCTCGGCAAAGGTCACGACAGTCGACGTGCGCGCAGCCGTCATGGCCGTAAACGACGGCGCCACGCCGTCAGAGGCCACGACGGCGTGCGGGCCGCCCACCGGCGATCCCGCCGCGCTGAGGCCGCTGGCCTGCATCGGATCGTGCGTTATCCTGGGCGTCGAGCCCGAGGGGACGGCCGCGTGCGCTATGAGCAGCGATGTCGCCTCCGGACTCGACGATACCGTCTGCGTCACGGCCGCCGGCGTGCCGCCCTGGCCGGCCGGCGTCGCGGTGACCTGGCCCATGCCATCGGCAGTAACGGTCGATATTCCCGTGATGGCCACCGCAGGGTCAGTCACGCTCCAGTGGGACACGTCAAGCGTGCCGCCCAACGCCGCGCCGAACGTGACTAGCGTCGTAGTCGCGCTGGCAGTGGTTGCCTCAAATGGTGCCATGTGAGACGCCGTCACCGTGCCTGCAGCCGGCGCGCGCGCGTTTCCGGCAAGGTCAGTCAGCGTTGCCGGAATGCTCAGGGTAAACGTGCCAGACGTCGGCGTTGTGCCCAGCTCGACGGCAAGCGTGCTGCCGCTAGTCGTCGATGCGACCTGGCGTGAATCGCCAGACGGCGTGGTCAGGCCGACTGTCGGGGATCCGCGCACATCCTCGCCAAACGTCACAGTCAGCGTGCTGCCCGAGATCGACGGCGGTGTTGCAGGATCCAGGGCCGGCGCTATGCGGTCTATGGTCGGCACGGCAGGCGGCGTGGGCAGCGAGGCGGTGTGGCCAGAGGACTCTGTTATCGTCGACATGTTGGGCGGCAGGACTCCGCGAACGGCCCTGTCAGTGGCGCTCATCGAGAACGAGAACGCATCAAGTGTGGGCAGCGTGACGGCGTCCTCCACGACATAGTCTGCCGTCCAGTCGGTGTCATCACCGGTGGTGACGCGCGACATGGTGACTGCGCCAGACGAGCCGGTCTTGCCCACAAAGTTCACGCTGGGCGGAGCCGAGGCGTCCTGGTCAAGGTCCACGGTCACGCGCACGGTATCCCCAACGCGCGCGTGTGTCGTAAATGGCGCGGCCCTGGGCACCGGCGGGTCAGTCGGCGTGGCGCCAGGCTCCAGGACCGCATACGCTATTGACATGGCGTGCGGCCCGTACGAGTCATAGAACACATTCGTGCTCACCCTGCGCGTCTGGCCGTCGATGTCGATTGGGGCGGTGATATGGTTGCCCGCAAGATCGCTGATCTCGGGGTTTGACGCGTGTGGCCAGGAGTATATCACGGCGGACCGGAGATTAGATGACGACGAGGCGTACATTGCCTGCGGCAGCGTCACGCCGGCAGGCAGCGTGAGCTCAATGGAGTCATGGTCGGCTGCGCGCGAGGCGGATCCAACCTGTATCACGTTGGCGCCAAACGTCATGGCCCAGCGCGAGGCGTCAAACGTTCCGGCCGATAGCGGCTCGTCAAACTCCACCCAGACCTGCGTGGGCGAGGTCACGTGTGCTGCCAGGATGCCCGGACGGATGACATCAGATGCCGTGACCGTGCGCGTGACCACATGGCCCCCGTTGGCGGGGTCGACTATGCCCCCAAGGCGGGCAATGCCAGACGGTGCCGTGTACGTCACTGACGGCGTCGCGCCCGGCGGGAGCATGTCACCGGGGTACATCTCTAGGCGAAACGTGTTGGCCGGATTGAGGGCCAGGCCGTCAAAGTTTATGGACGAGCCGCCCCCCGTCTCGCCCTGCATGCCCGGAGATGCCGGCTGTAGCATGTACTCGAGCTCGATGACGGTGAGGCGCTGGCCGTCATGCGTCACGTGCCAGTCAGACGTGACCGTGCTTCCGGCTATGGCGCCAGCAAAGGTCACAAAGAGCTCGTGTGAAAGGCCGCCGGTGCTCGCGCCAAATGCCAGGCTCGAGGAGTGCGCGGTGGTGAGCGAGACAGGCGAGGCGAGCGCGTTGCCGGCAAGGTCGGCGAGTCCGGCCGGAACCGTGACAGTGTGCGCGATCATGTCCCTTCCGGCCACGAACGGGATGCTGATCTCCAGCCTCGTCGTCCCGTCGGCGCCAGTCACCTGCCTCACTGGCTGCGTTGGCGTGATTGTGTCCGGCGAGCCGTCAGCGGCGCCGACCGTGCCGTCAGGCACGCTCACCGAGTATGACGATATGGCCGACGGAACAGTGCTCGCAACAAGGACATCGTCAAACTTTACTGCCAGCACGGTGCGCCCAAGGAAGAGTGCCATCGTCGCCGAAGGCGGCGTGCGATCCACCACGGGCGGGCTCGGCGCGGTGTACGAGGGCGCATGGCCCAGGCTCGCCGTTATCAGCGCCACGTTTGCCCCCTGCGTTGCCGTGTCAAGTGCGCGCATCGAGAACGAGAATGGGCCGTCAATCATGCGGGCGTTCTGCGCCATGGTCTCGACTGTGTACGTCGCCCTCCACGACTCGGCCATGCCAACGCGCGTCATTGTCACAGAGTCAGCAGCGCCGGTGTTGCCGACAAAGTGGACAGTTGGCGAGGCGCTCACCGCCTCATCAAGCGTGACTGTGAGCTCCACGCGGTCGCCAATGCGCGCATAGTCCGAGTATGGCGCGAGCCTTGGCGCATCACCGGTCGGGGGCAGTACACGGTATGCCACTGCCGTCGCGACTGGCGCGGCTGCGTCATGCTCGACTGCCGGCGCACGCTCCACGAGCGCGTTGCCCGGCACGTCTCGCAGGCCGGCTGGCAGCCCGACCGTATATGTGACACCATGCGTCGCAGCGGCCCCAAGCTTTATCGCCAGGACAGAGTGCGCGTCGGCATTTTTGCTGTGCGTGGCGATCGGAGTGCCCAGCGGTATAACGTCATCATCGGTGTCAGCATCGGCCGGGCCAGTCCCGTCAGGGGCCGTGACGACGTAGGTCATGCCGGTGATCTCGGCGTCAGTGCCGGCCAGCGACTCGCCGAACGTGACGGTGATCACGTCACGTGCCGTGAACTCTATGGACTCTACGCCGGGCGGCGCGCCGTCAGTCGCGCGGGCGTACGTGCCCGCTGCGATCGCGTTGCCTGCCGTGTCGAAAAAGCCGGGCACGCTAGACGTGTACGTCACGTGCGGCGTGTCGTCATCCTCCAGGCCGTCACCGGACAGCGTTATTGTGAGGACACGGCCCGATCGCGATATCGACGAGAGTGCGGCGTCATTGGAGGTGTCAAGGGCCGACGTGTTTCCCGTCTCGATGCGCCAGTGTGATGTCGGAATGACCATGCCGGTGCCAAAGTCGGCGTGCCGGACATCCTCGAGGAACGTTACCTCCAGTGACGTCGGGGACTTTAGGCTCGCCGAGAATGTCGGGGGCGACACGTCAAAGGCGCGCACGCTGTGGGGCACCGTCGGCTGCACGTACGCGTTGCCCGCAAGGTCGAGGACAATCGACGGTATGACAAACTTGTACGTCGCGCCGCCGCCCCCGACGCCCGAGAGGGCCTGCGACGTGGAGAGCGATATGTCATACGAGTTGCCTGATGCCGGCCCAAAGGCCGCCGAGACCACCCTGCCGTCAGGCAGCGTGACGGCGACGGATGTCGGAAGGCTCGTGGCGCGCAGCGCCTCGCTGAACGTCACGCGTATCGTGCGATCCCCCGTAAACGCAGAGCTCGCCACGGTCGGCGGCGTCGTGTCAAGGGATCCCGTGGCCAGTCCCAGCGTGGCCGACCACGGCGGCACCAGTGCCGGGTATGAGTGGCCGTTGGTGGCCAGCAGGCCTGCGGGAACCGTCACGTGGAGCGTGTCATCTGCGTTGAACGTGCTGCTGCCGGAGAGCGTGAACTGTATCGTGTCGCTGTAGGGCACGTTGGATCTCTCCTGGGAAAAGAGGCGGTCAGAGCCAGCAGAGGTGCCCACACGGACCAGAATGGGGTTCGTGAGCTGGTCAAGCGAGTATGGCGATATCGGGCTGCTAAACCTGACATAGATCTCCGCAGACTGGACACCCTGCGTGCTAACAATCCTGTACGTGTGGCCCTCTATGGAGAGCGTGCCCGTCTGGCGGTTGGCCGATGCCGTCGACGGCATGTGCGCAACGCCGTTTGCGTCAGTCAGCGTGGCCGGAAGGCGGAACGTGTGCGGCGTGTCTGCTGCAGCGCTGGCCAAAAGTGTTAGCGTCATTGACGTCTCGCCTGCCGTGTATGACGTCGTTGCGCTGACCGGCGTGCCGCCAGTAGGCGTCACCGTCACGCTCGCCGGAACCGTGGAGTCGTCAAGTGCCTCGCTCAGCCTTACGACAATGACGTTCGCGGCCCCAAAGTGCGCCGACTCTATAACCGGTGCGGTCGTGTCATAGATTCCGGCCAGCGGCACGGCAACCCACGCGTTGCCCGCATGATCAGTTATGTCATTAAAAGCCAGGGTGACTGTGAACGTCTCGCCCTCGACGGGGTTGAATGTTGCGATGGGAATCTCAAAGCCCGCGGGGCGCAGGGAGGGCGCGACAAATATCCTCTCCGAGCTGCTTGATCTGGTCAAGGTCGCCGATAGGGGAGGGGATAGGATGGGTTCGTTAAACTCTACGATGATAGAGGTGCGCGAGACGGTCACCGAGGAGAGCAGCGGAGGCGTCGTGTCATATGTGGCCATGATCGACGATTCTGGCTGCACATAGCGGACGCCGGCCGTGCTGCGGATTGTGGTGGGCAGCTCTATTGTGTAGGCCTGGCCCTCAGTCGCCGCAGGTGACAGCATGACAGTGGCCGTGTTGCCAGAGTGTGAAAAGGCCGCGTTCTGTGGAAGGAAGCCCGGTACGGCCGCCCTAACGGTGGCCGGTATGTGATCCCCGTCAAGGTTCACGTTAAACGTGAGGAGTATGGTATTTGAGGCGGTAAATGCCGCCGTCTGCACGCTTGGCGCCGGCGCCGGGGCGGCCGAGTGCGGCGTGCTCGGCTGCGCGTAGGCGTTGCCATTTGCGTCAAGAAGGCCCGTGGGAACCGTTATCGTGCGGGTTGTTACGCCCAGAATCTGTAGCCGGGTTGTGAATATGCGAACCTCGCTGGGGTCTTGTCCCATGTGGGCCGAGTACCCCGTGGAGAAGATGGGCGGGGGCGAGTACGAGAATTGCGGCCCGAGCGACTCGACTGACCTGGGATCCATCGCATTGCTAAAGTGCAGCACAATGCGGCCAACACGATGCGGCTCAAAGGACACCTGCGAGAGCGTGGGCGCATCAGTCGTTCGCCTCACCGTGACAGGGTGGGCCTCATGCGCGTTGCCCATGTCGTCAGTCAGGGAGGCCGGTGCGGTGACCGTGTATGTGGTGTCCTGTGCCACGCCCGGCGAGAGCGTGAGTGTGACCTCGTTCCTGGCAGGGTTGAGCGCCGCGCCCGTGACCGTCTGGCCAGAGACCGAAAACTGCCCTGACGGCGACGTTGCCGACGCGGCGGCCGTGACTGTTGCCGCATTGAGGGGCTCGCTAAAGCGCAGCGTCATGCTCGTGGCCGATCCAAACCAGATTCCGTGCAGTCGAGGCGGCATGCCATCAGTGGCAATAACAGGCGAACGGATAAGAATGTCTAGCAGGTAGTTTGGAGGACTGGCAAGATCCGACACGAGGTTGCCGGCGCCGGCAGTTCGTGGCTGATAGACGACGCTCAGTGGGTTGTTGGTTCCCACGGGCGACGCGTGCGATATGACGATCGTGTTGCCATCTTCCAGATCCAACAGAGTCACATTATCAGTAAGTCGCGAGGTTCCACAACTCTCATAACAGAAGGTAAACGCAGAGGTTTGAGTCGGTGCACGCGGATGAAGGGTCACTTGCTCGGAGAGCGTAAGCTCTGTGCGCAGATGAGAGGTCGTGCTGCCGGCCAGGACGACAGGCAATATCCTGTCAGCTGCCACTGCAGAGGCGCTTGTGGGCAGCGCGTTGCCGGCCATGTCGAGGAGTGCCGCACGCGAGGGCGAGACTGTTGGCGTCAGTCCCGTGTGCGGCGTGCCAGACATTGACACGGCAATGTCAACTGTGCTGCCCGAGACGGCATACGAGGCTATCGAGAGCGTCGTGGCGGTTCCCCCCGTGTCGCCGGTGAGCGTCCAGTCCGATGCCGCCGGCGTGCCGGCCACGCGCACGGGCTCGGAGATCGTCAGGCGGATGGTTCCCGTCGCGCTGCTCCTGTCTGCGGCAATGGCAAGGGAGGCAAACTCGGCGCGCAGGATGGACGGCACAGTCGTGTCAGGCACCTGGGCCGTCGCGCCGGTGGCCAGCGCATTGGAGTTGAGGTCCTCGATCTGGGCTGGTGAGCCCACATGCGTCACGTGCGGCGTGGCATCCGGAGCCAGCGTCACGCCCGAGAGCGTGATGGTCATCACGTTGCCAGACAGCGAGACCGCAGATGCCGCAATGTCATCAGCAGTCAGTGTGGGCGTGGGCACGTCACCAGTCTCGACGCGCCAGTGCGCAGTGGCCAGGGCCGGCGGGCTGGCCCCGACGCGGCGCACGGGCTCGTCAAATGTCACGTGGAGCGACGTTGCCGAGGCGCGAGTCACGGAGAACTCGGGCGGCGCGCCGTCATGGGCGGCCACGCTGACGTACGAGCCGACTGGCGCGACGTATGCCGTGCCGGCCGAGTCGGCCAGCGTTGTGGGCACGGAGAACCGGTACTCGCGCATCGTGCCAGAGGAGGCGTCGAGTGTCTGCGCGGCGCCAAACGTGACGTGCGCGCGCGAGTCCATTCCCGCATACGAAAAGGACTCATAGTCTGCCGGAGGCGGCACGACAGTCACGCCCGGCGCGAGGACCGGCACGCCCTGCGTGAGGGCCGCGTCCTGCATGACCTCGTCAAAGACAACGCGTATCGACGTCGAGGACTTGAAGAACGCCGACTTTACGAGCGGCGGGGTCGCATCAGAGCTAGTGATGTGCGTGATGCCGCGAACCAGGCCGTTGGGGGGCGTGGCGAGGTCGACGATCCTAGCCACTGGCCCCTGCGTGTGGCGGAGCGCAATCGTGTCGGCCGCATCAGCGAGGGCCGCGTGCGCCAGGTCAATCCTCGCAGCGTCAGTGCCGCGCGTTATCGAGATCGGTGCCAGTATGTTTGACGTGTCAAGCACGGTGCCCTGCGTGTAGCGCCACTCGGCGAGGCGCTCGGCCTGCAGGCCCGAGAGCGCAACGGGCTCGGACACTATGACCTCTGTGCGCGTGGAGGAGAGCGTGCGCGCCGAGACGAGGTATGGCGCGACATCATCAGACACAGTCGCCGCTGCCGGTGTCGCCAGCACGTTGCCGATCGTGTCGAGCATCTTGCCGGTTGCCGTATAGCTGATCGTTGGCGCATATCCCGTGTCAGGCGGGCCGGACATTGACAGCAATATCGTCGCCTTGTTTCCCGAGATCGAGTATGACGTGACTGACACGGATGTCGCCGTGTTCGTGGTTCCGCCGGTGAGCGTCCAGTCAGACGGCATGGCAGTCATGCCGGTGGCGATCCTGACATTCTCGTCAAACGTCACCTCTATGGTTCCCGTGGCCGGTGATGTCGAGGCGTCATGTGACGCAAATGACGCCGAGGTGATCTGTGGGGCGATGCCGTCTGAGACGAGGACGTCCTCCCTGTACACAAGCGGAATTCCACGCGAATCATCAAGGCGCAAGTCCCTGTAGAGGCTTTCCTGTGACGGCATGGGATTGTTGTAGCTGAGCTTAAGTGCACTGCCATCAAGGAGTGATGAGGGGACGTATACGGGGATGTCACGCGGCGAGGTCATCGAGTTTATCGTCAGGGTCAGCACCGAGGCGTCTCCCGGCAGGATTGCCACGTTGGAGACACGGTAGCGCTGGTCGGCCGGAGACCCGTCATTCATTGCCCACAGGCCGAGGGTTTCGGATATCTTTGTGACATCCCCGTACCGGATGTCCTTGTTTAGCTCGATCGACACGGTGTGCGGGCCTGTCGTGGTAGCCGAGACGATCCGCGGGATGAGCGTCTCAAGGCCCCCGCCAGCAAAGTTGCGCATCTCGACTCCGCCCGCGTCGATTATGCGCCCAAAGGCCTGTCCGCCGTCTTGCGTGTACGTGACTGACGGCGGAGAGGTCACGTCGGCCACTGTTGCGTGCGTGAGCGTGACCTGCGTGGAGTCTCCCGTGACTGCAATGGCCGAGATTGCGCGCACGGCCGTGTCGCGAACCTGCCAGTGCCCTATCGCAATGGTGTCATCGTTCGTTGATGGGATTGCGTCGTTCTTTATCGAGACGCGCTCGGTGAGCGTGATGACAGTCGTTGTGGGCGAGGTCGTCTCGGTGTGCAGGACGATTGGCGCAAACGCGTCAGTCGCACGGGCCGTCTCCCCGTCGAGTATGGCGTTGCCTTTCGAGTCGACCAGCGTGGGCACGCCGGCCGAGTATGTGACGTGGATGACTGCCTCAATGTCAGTGTCTGGCATGCCGATCTCGTCGGTTATGCCAGGCGAGGCCAGCGTGAGGACGTACGTCCCCGGCGTCGTGCCTGCGGCCATCGAGGAGACCGCAATGTCGTTGCCCGTGGCAGCCGTGACCGAGCCGGTCTCGACTGTCCAGTCAGTCGCCGCCAGGGCGCGCGCGCCGGTGCCAGTTGCGGCCACAATGGCCTCATCAAAGGTCACAGTCACCGACGTCGCTGACGTGACTGCTGCGCCAAAGCCCGGCGGGATCTTGTCCGAGGGCGTCTGTGAGGGCAGTGCGGTAAGCTGGTGCTGGTGTACTGACATGTCACGCACGCGACCCTCAGACGCGCCAGACACGTACGACAGTGCGGGCGGCGAGCCTGTTGAGACGGGGTCGTGCACGAGGACGATGGTGTCGCGCGTGTCCCCCATGACCACGTCGCTGACCGTCCTGGGCGAGGTTCCCTCCAGGGCGCGCCAGTGCGCTGCCCTTTGTGCGGCCGTCGAGGTGCCAAACTGGACAGGCTCGCTGAACTTGACCTCTGTTGTGGTCCTAGACGTCGAGGTCGACGAGATGAGCGTCGGGAGCGTGTAATCCTCGGCTAGATGGGTAAACGCAGTTGCGCGTGGAGCCCACCGATGGGCCGGCGTGACCTGGCCGAGAAAGTCCGTGCCCGTCGGCGTGTATGACACGCGCGGCGTCGAGCCTGTGGTTGCCAGCGGCGCGTGTGTGAGAATTAGATTGAGGGAGCAGTATGTTCCGCGGGTCGTGGTTGGCGGATCATAGTTGCAGCCTGTGGTCAATGTTGCCGAATGCAGCTGGACGTCGGTGACGGCGCGATTCACGCCGTCGTTTACGGTCCAGTGGCGCACACGATCCGCAGCAGTGCCACCAACCCCACGATCCGGCGGATTGGGGTGGAACGGGTAGACATATTGGGAGAACTTTACTAGCGTCTGGGTCTGGGAGAACGTGTGGGAATTTACAACGGGGCTTGGCTGGTATTGGGGGCGATATTCAGCAATGGTGGGAGGATCGTACCAAGAGATGCGAGTGGTGATAGTTCCGCCAAAGGTGTTGCCGTGAGCGTCGGCAATGTTGGTCGTCGTAACGTGATATACCCTATCTTCGAAGTTGAGATAAAAGCTATCCCCCTGGGGGGCTGGCGCCTGCTCGTTGAGAAGATACAGGCCATACCTAGAGTCACCATGCCGGGTAACTCGCGGATCCCCCGTAGACCCCCCAACATCAAATCCATCACCGACACTAGTGTTGGGTAAACCAACGCCGCCCCTATTGGTGTGCCGAATTTCAAATGTGGGTGCTGGCGACTCCTTCAAGGGCTCGGAGAATGTGATGGTAATGGTATTGCCCCGACGGGCAGGGTTCACAACAGGATCCGCAGGCGGCAAGAAGACTCGATTGCTGCAGTCACATTCCAATCTAAAGACCTCGGGCGCAACGCCGTCAGTGGCCGTGACTGTTCCCGCACCCATAGCGCCCGCATCGGTGACGAACGTTCCGGTCCCGTCGTAGCCTATCACCGGAGTCGAGGCCGTGCTCAGGAGCGCAGAGTGGCGCAGGAGATAGCTCGTCGCGGACTCGCGAACGAAGCCAAAGACGATGTGCTCCTGCCCGTCATCGACTGTCCAGCCGGCTGTCGGCGTGGCGCCGTGCCAGACGTTTACGGGAAAGGTGACCCTCGTTGACTCTCGCGAGACGGTCACCGCAGAGGATAGCGAGGGGACAGGCTCGGGCTCTGGGGCGGGATCTGGATCGGTCTGGGCCCAGGCCTCGCCATGGAGCGCCCCCGGCAAGAGCGCAGCTAGCGCAAGGACAGCTAGAGCTGACACTAGGAGTACACCTCCACCCACACCCATTAGGGGGCATGGGTGCGCCGATCTATATAATGTGATCATGTGATCTACGCCACCACTGCGCAATGATCGCGCCCCCCCCCCCCCCATGAAAACGAGATCCAAAGCGCGACATGGCGATCACAGTCAGGGTTCCCGGATCGCACACTGCCTGCCCCGGCGGCATGCCGGGGCACGCAGCCGGCGCAGTGCCCGCCGGCACTAGTTTCCCCAAGTGCGCGTTGCGGCAGCATACATGCGGCCACGACCCTGCCGGAGCACCGGTGCGCCCGCCCGGCAGGAATTCCTGGCCAGCCTGCCATTTGCGCATGGTAAAAGCCCCTGTGTCGTGCAAGGCATTAATGTCACATCCCGGCACAGAGGCGTCATGGATTGGGACGACAGGCGCAAGACTGCAGAGTGGGATCGCATGTTTTTCGAGTATAACAGGCAAAATTTCTGGCACAGAGAACACTTTGACTGCCAATGGGCACCACGTGATGGCGCCCACACAGTTAAGCCACATGTGGGGCAATGGCAACACGCCAGAAACCGCAGACACATTCCAGAGAACGTCAAACGTAGACTGCGAATCGCCAGAATTAACGAGGTGCTCGCCAGGCTAGAGGAGGCGATGGAGAGATGACCATCGTGGGCACCACACTGGGGAAAGACACAATGCCCCATAGCGCATTTCGCCAGGCTTTCCAATAGGGGCCAAGTGGCCAGACTGACCAATCCCATGGCCTTGCTCGAGATTCCAGATCTGCGCCCTGCAGAAATCCCCGCCCAGCCTGCTGATCACACAAGGCAGTCACGCAGCCGCGCGCAATACGCGATTACGCCATGCGGTGACGGCCATCACGGGGCGGACATTGGAATGCAGGGCAGCCCATCACTGGCCACATGGCGGCCACAGGCAACGACTGCGCGCCCGGCTCGCATAACAGTTCACGCACCATACACCATTTTTTGGGCTTGTGTGAGCATGGGCATGGCCAGAACAGGCGCATGGGCGACGAAACGATATATTTGCCACGCCCGACGTGCCAGTCCATGGCGAGGCCGCATGATGACAGGCAAGACTTTTCCATGGTGGTCGAGATGGCCGACTTTGGCCCCATATCGAGGGCAAGCTTTGAGATGAGGCCCCTCACCATCCTTGTGGGTCCCAACAGTTCAGGCAAGACATATGCCGCAGCATTGATCCATTCCCTGTTCACCGCATATGCGCGCAATCGCCAGGGTTGGTCAACTCCAGAACTAGTGGAGGGCCACATCAGGCAGCCAGAGTTCCAGGGGCTCATGTCGGAGATGGGGGCCATTCTAGACAAGGCGCGTGGAAAAGAGGCCGTGGCAATCCCAGGGGAGTTTGTGAACAGGGTGGCCAGGGTTGTGCTGCGGCCAATTTTTGAGGACAGTTTTCAGCATCAGCTTGAACGCAATTTCAACTCTAAACTCAAGAGCCTCGTCAGGATCACCGCCAGGCGCTCCCAGATCAAAGTCTCCAGTCCCATGAGGGTCAAACTGACCCTTGATAGAAAAATTGTCGGCAAGTACAACTCTTTGCCAATCCCGTACACGCTAAAAAAGACCCCCAAAGGCATTGTAGTCCACCCTGCAAAACCACACAGCATCAAGGACAGCGCCAAGCAGCGCCTATTGGACAAGACGATCCAAAGGACAGTCGAGAGCATCATTACAAGGCTCGACATGGGCAATAACTATGGCCTGATTGCGCTATTGACGCTAATTTTGAGCATTTTGCACAATCCCACGGCAGATTTTCCGTCACGGTCACATTATTTCCCCGCAGTGCGGTCTGGCATCATGCAGGCATACAGGCCATTTGTGGCTAGCGC
This sequence comes from Cenarchaeum sp., assembly GCA_963693095.2. Lineage (GTDB taxonomy): Archaea > Thermoproteota > Nitrososphaeria > Nitrososphaerales > Nitrosopumilaceae > JAHRAL01. Next base: position 514,231 of record OY843768.1, on the reverse strand, counting down.
CATACAAAATCAGCACAGTCCCGGCACACCGTCATCCCCGAGCACAAACCTCAATGGCATAATGGCCGATTTTGCCGGCATGGTGATCAGACTGTCAGCCACAAAACCCGGATCCCTCTCAAAAATTGGCAACAGCCTAGAGAAGGGCATGTTTGATGGGAAAATCACACTAGTCGAGTCGCCTTTGGGAATACCCGAAATAAGGCACACGTTTTTGGGCTCAGATATCCCACTGGACAGGGCATCGGCCGGAATCGCAGAGAACGCGCCACTCTCCCTGTTTTTGCGATACGGTGCGCACAGGGGCGAGATTTTAATCATCGAGGAGCCCGAGGCGCACCTGCATCCGGCGAATCAGCTTGTGCTGGCAAGACACATAGTCTGGCTCATACGGCACGGCGTGCGCGTGCTTTTGGCAACGCATAGCGCGTTTTTCCTCGAACAGCTTGGCACGTTTGTCAAGACCAGCAATCTGACGGCAGCCCAGCGCAGGAAACTCGGGTATGGAAAGGACGACTATATCCACGACAGCGAGGTTGCGCCCTATGTGTTTCAAAAGCGCGCCAGGGGGAAATACACAGTTAAAGAGATACCACATTCTCCCAAGGACGGCATATCGCAAGAGGAGTTTGTGAACCTCAGCATGGACATGTATAATCAGGGACTGAAACTCCAGCGCGCACTGGAGGCATAGTGTGTCCCATGGCGCACACCACAAGCCGGCATGCCATGGCACATGATGCAGCACAGCGCACTCGAGTCAAGGCCATCGGGACGCTGATGAAGTTTATCACATATCTAGTAGAAAAGCGCGTGATAAACGACACTAGTGATGTCGACACGTTTGTTGGTGGCCATATGCTGCAAAAATACGTGTACATTGCACAGCGGTTTGGAGCAGATCTAAAGTACAGGTTTAACTTTGTTGAGAATGGGGCATTTTCGGCAGACATGGCCATAGATCTAGAGGATCGTGATCTTGCACAGGGAGGCGTGTCACCGTTCGAGGGCAAGCCTCACGAGTCAGACGCGTTTATCACACTAGTCAGTGGAAAGAGTTTAGAATGGCTCGAGATTGCCACATTTGCCTTGCACGAACTTGATGAAGGCACCACACGTGACGGATTTGCGGATCGCATGAAATACAACCATATGAAATATGATAAACGCATGTTCAAAGACGCGTTTGATCAGGTGTCTGAATATGCCATAGGTAACAAAAGGGAGGAGCCATGAGTGAGCACGAGTTCAAAAATCCACTACACCACATCAAAACGTACAAAGTAGAGTGGTTTGTCATGTTTGCCGCAGTTGTTGTATTTATGGTGGTGACGAACATTTTAAACCAAGTGGTATTTTGGGCAGGAATACCACCACTTTTATTTTTGGTGTATGAGATGTACAGATCAATCAAGTCAGCCGATGCACGAAAGTCTGAAGAAAAATCTAACATAAGAGACGCATATAACTTGGCAAATCAGTGTAAAGAGGAACTAGAGATCATCGATGACGCACTAGAAGAATATCCAGATGACAGGCGTGTGTACACGGCAATGACACACTTGTCCGGAAATATAAGACTGTTTATTTCGCTATATCGTAGACATATTGACGAAAATGCGGTGAGGGCAGTAGCATCAACGGAGATACTTATTGCACGCGCCATACTGCCCGGATCTCAAAACCCACGCAGATATGTCAACCTGACACGCAACCAGATAAAGACCATCGAAAGCGGGACACTAGGCGACGTGCAGTGACAGGAGGCATTGGCACGGCCGTGCTTGCGCCACCAGTTCCACACATAACCCACACGACCAGATGAGCCGCATCGCACGGCACGACTACCGCGTCACAGGGTCTCTAATGGGCTCAAGGCACACGGCGCCATGCCGAAAGTGCCGTATCACGCATATTCACCCAATCGCCTTACGCGATAGCTCGCCGAACGAATGCGCACAGGGCGCAAGATATGCACACGGCCGCAGGCCATAGGCGCCTAGCGCAGATGCCGCGTGAGCGCAGGGCATCCCACACAAGGCCGTCTGTCGTCGAGTCGCCGCGGTAGCGGGGCATTTTTCGGCAAAAAGAACAAATCATGCAAAGTAGAGAAAATACGCCATTTGTCGGCAAAAGTGCAAATCATGCAAAGTAGAGAAAATACGCCATTTGTCGGCAAAAGTGCAAATCATGCAAAGTAGAGAAAATACGCCATTTGTCGGAATTATGGGTGAAACAGGTATTTAGCTATTTAAACGAAAATCCTGATGTATATATAAGGAGACGCCTACCGCTCAGGCATGAGCGAGCTCACCGTGAACGCCACGCCTGACAAGAGCCTGATAAGAAAGCTGGGCATGGCAGGATACAGCACAGGACAGGCCATCGCCGAGATCGTCGACAATGCGATAGATGCGAGGATCGACGGCGAGGCCGAGAGCATCGAGGTCACGCTAGACTATGCAGGGGGCACCATTACCGTGCGCGATGACGGCAGGGGCATGGATATCGGCGGCCTCGAGCGCGCATGGACCATAGCCGGCGCGTCATCAGGGCCAGACGGCCGGATCGGCAAGTTCGGGATGGGCCTAAAGAGCGCAACGTCGGCCCTGGGGAGCATGGTCTCGATAGGCACAAGGGCCGCCGGGTCAGACCAACGGCTGGTCCTCGCGTATGACGAGGAGGAGTGGCTTGGGGACAAGGGTGCCTCCTGGGACAAGATCAAGGTCTCAGCCCGCGCAGCAGAGGGCAGAACCCACGGGACAGAGATAGCCATATCTGGCCTTCGCGCCGCCATCTATGCAGCCCAGGCGACGAAATTGAGGGACGAGTTTGGCATGCGGTACGGGCCGTACATCAGGGACGGCATCGTGTCCATATCGGTAAACGGGAGGCAGTGCGTGGCAAGGAATCCCGACATTGAGGACAGCAGCGTGAAGGGCATAGAGTTCACGACCGGAAATGGCACCACGGTAAACGGGTGGATAGCGCTGCAGAGGCGGCGCTCGATCAGGGGAGACTATGGCATACACCTGTACTCCAACGGGCGGCTGATCAGGCCATACGCAAAGTTTGGCATACCAGAGCATCCAACGGTGGCCAGGATCATCGGCAGCGTGTCACTTGACAATGTCCCCGTAAACATATTCAAGACGGGGTTTTTGACAGAGAGTGCAGGGTATCGGCAGGCGCAGGACGCGTTCAGGTCTGATCGCACAGTCAGGGAGATGCTGCGGGTGGCAGCAGAGCACATGCGCAAAGAGCACGATGTCGAGTCCATAGTCAATTCATGCGGAAGCGCAGGCGACCAGCGCATCTTGCGCCTCGGCGATGCCGAGTCGCAGAGGCTGATCGACGGCATTGAGGAGATTCCCATAAAGTCAAAGTTTGGAAAGACCGTAATGAGGATGGAGAACGCAGATTCGGGCGTATACCGCATAGAGAGGCGTGGGGACGTGACAGAGATTCTAGTCAATCGCCAGAGTGGCACATTTCGCGCGTTTCGCAACCCATTGCTCCTGCTCATCATGCTGCGCCTAGAGGTCGAGACGATGCCACGCAACGGGGTCATGCCAGGGCACGTGCAGGAGAGGAATGCGGCGTGGGAGAGTCACCTAGCAGGCGTGCTTGCGCCAAGGGCGCGCAAGACACGCACGCGGAACCTAGAGACCCTCCACGGGGATCTTGCCGGCCTGCAGTCCCACCTAGGGGAATTTCCCCACAAGATGCAGTTTACGGGGCTCTCCACGCTGACAGAGTACCTGCACTATGCGTACAACAAGATGGTCTACACAGTCTACACGATCAAGGGCGCCGGAGGCCAGCTGGAGAGGGCAATACGCGGGCACGGCGAGTTTGACGTCTTGCGCAATCCCACAAGGGCGCAGTTTGAGGCGGTGTTTGAGCTGTCACGCAAGAACGTCATTGCGATACGCGAATACGCAAAGGTTCCAAACTCCATAGTCGCGCCACTGGAGAAATCGTGGGTGGACCTGTATTTTGAGGTCAAGAGGAAAAAGATGGTCCAGTACGAGGCCGAACTCGAGATGATCAAGGACCTTGTGCATGAAAACCAGGTCAGCAGGGGGAGGATCATCGCGTTTGCCAGGACCCGCAAGATTGACGCGGCCGTCAGCAAGTACCTAGGTGACACGCTATGACATGGTACATGCACAGCAGGGAGGCAATAGAGCGAATCGCAATGCTGTACAATTTTGCCATACCAGAAAACGTGGAAAAGCTAATGATGGACTTTTACGTCCTCGAGCTGCTGTCGAAAAGAGTCAGATGCACCCTTCGTGGCGGCCTGTGCATGCCGTTCTATGTTGGCAGGACAGAAGCCTCGCGCCTAAGCGTGGACGTCGACATACTCACGAGCGAGACTAAGGAGCGCATAAAGTCAGTCGTGCCCGAGATTATGGTGGATGCGGGACTAAAGTGCAAGCCAGACCGGCCCATGGAGCGAATAGGCGTTGTGACGCGCTTTACGGTGAAATATGAGACAAAGTTCGGCAAGGACAACAAGAAAGACCGCATTAAGCTAGACATAATGCATGACGTCAACGTCAATGTGCCACACTGCACGATTCCCAGGGGGTTCAAGACGTACGCCGGAGAGACGACGCACGACATAGTGGCCAGCACACGAGGTGCACTGCTAGCAGACAAGATCTCGTCCCTCTCCTTTGGGAGCATCGGCTACTCGGTCAGGAAGAAGGACATTGCCGCGCCAAAGCAGATGTACGATGTGGGCGTATTGCTAGACGGATCAAGCCCAAAGGACATAGACGATGCCATTACCACATTTCCGACCATCACGCAGTTCAAGGTGGATCACGCCTCGACTGACGCGTCAATTGACGAGGTGTTGGAGCACACAGACAGGTTCCTGAGCGAGCAGCTGAGCTTTGCCGACGGCATACGCATGGGAGACGAGCAGAGGGGCATGTTTAACAAGTTTAAGAGCCAGTACCTCTCTAGGAATTTCATATATGACGAGGACGCGCAAAAGTTAAGCATCTTAAAGACATGGCTGTATGCGTCATGCCTAAAGGCCGTGGCAGAGTCGCACATCAGCAGGCAGGATGCCATAGGGTTGCTAAATGACACCATGGTCGCATGCAGGCAGGACTCGCACGGGGCCGAGAGTGCAGAGATTAAAAGGCAGGTTCTAGGGGAGGTTCAGGGACTCACGCCGACAAAATCCCTACAGGCCGAGCCATTGCAGAACCTTCGCCTCCTAGCCGCAATATCGGGGCTCAGGCCCCTATAGGGCCGGCCCGCAGGGCTTATCCGCTGGGCGCATCTGGCGCGCACGGCTCGCTTGGCGAGTACTCTACTGTCGGCTCGGTTCCGTGCGGCACTGCCGTATGGCGCAGGATGAACGTCTGGCCCTCCGTGACTGTCGCCGCGTCAACGACAGCGTATGACGGCGCAAACTCTACACCGTCAGCTGACACTCCCACCGAGGCGATGCCCTCGACGCACCACTCGGACGCCACGATCGTCCCGCGCGCAGGCTCGACGAACGTCACGCTCGTGCGGTCCGAGGCCACGATGGCCGCCTCAAATGTCGGCATCGTCGTGTCGACTATGGCATTGTTGGTTCCCGTCGACACGCTTGACTGCCCAATGTCGCCTGCGTTGCCGGCCGCATCCGTGGCGGTGATCGTAAAGTCAATTGGGCCCTGCGTCAGCGTCGTAGAGTCCGCAGTCGGCACGATCCACGACGCTTGCCACGATACCCTGTCGGCGCGGCCCTCCAGGGCCAGCGTGATCGTCAGTGCGTCGCGCGAGACGCGCTTTACCCCAAGAGTCGGAACCTCAATGTTCTCAAGCGTCGATGTGGCAGGATACTGGTCCATCTCGAACTGTATGTGCTCCGGGCCAAAGAACCTCACGTTGGATGCCGTCGGCGCCCCCTCTGGCGTCCGCAGGCCTGCCACATGCTCAACTAGGATCGGGCTCTCAAACGTCGTGCCCGCGCTCGTCACGAACGAGTCAGAGAATGTGAGCTCGTACGTGCCAGTCGGCACGTCATCATCAATATTAAATCCGAGATGCGGGAAGAAGAATGTAGCGGATTCGAGATCCAGCGGTTCCGACGTGCCCCCGACTGCAGAGAGCGATACGTATCTGTCCAATATATTGCTCTCGACGATCCACTCGCTGGTCGTTATAACCAGACGATTGTCATTGGCAAACCTTGCAGTCGCAGTTGCCTTTACGGGATATTGCACCGACAGCGTCGTTGCGGCCGTGGCAACCCCGTCAGTGTCAGTGACCGTGTCGGCAATGCGGATCGTGTACGATTTTCCTGGGATCGCGTCATGTCGCGTGTTTATCACCACGCGGTCGATCTCGCGGTCAACCCGCACCGTCTCAAGCCCTTCCACTCTGACGCTAGTGGGCGTTAGCGTCGTGTCATCTAGCGGCTCGCTTGTCTCAATGAATATCCTCGACGGGGCGCCAAAGCTCGGGTTTGAGAGTGTCGGCGGCGAGGCAACGTACGTCACGGCGTGGCTAGTGTCTGCGGCAAACGCTATCCCGTCAGCATCAGTGACTGTCGTGGGAATTACGACGCTGTATTGCGGCGGGGTGCCCTGTTCCATGTTCACAGCGTATGTTCCCAGCTCCAGGTACGGCGTGAGCACGCCCACGTCCACTCCCGCGTCAGCGGTTGCAGCAAGCGCCGGTGAGTCAAGCACTGCGCTGACCGTGATCCTGTCACCAGCCATCGCGTAATGCGCAAACGCGCCTGTTCGTTCGGCAAACTCCCCCTCCGTGGCAGTCGGTCGCTCGACTGTGGTCACCAGTGATGCCGCAGCCGGCGCGATTTCGTCATGGCCTGTGTTGTCAGTTACCCCTGGACGGTACTCGAAGGCGAATGGCACAACGGCGTCATGAGAGCGCGCATCGGCGACATCTGCCGAGCTTGCGACATAGTGCACGTTAAGGGAAGTCGCGTCAAGGGGCGACATGGCATTCACAGTCTCCGTTGGCGGGTCTACTGTGAGCATGACCGTGAGTCTCGACCTGGTTCCAAGGTCACCATAGGAGAGGAATTCGGGGTTGGGGAACTCGTCAAACGCGTGAGTGACTGCCGTGGGCCCAATCCAATTGGGGTTGCCGTCTTCGTTGTCACTATCGTCGTCTGGCGTCAGATCTATCCTCCAATCAGCGGATCGCAGCTCCCGACCCTGCTTGATCTCCACGGGTTCCAGATACTCTACATTGATCTGTGTCGGCGAGGCCACTTTGGCACGAAACTTCGGACCCACAGTGTCTGTCTCTAGGATAAATTCATCATGTTTCCTGGACTGGTCGGGAATGTACGGATTTCCGGCCACGTCTCGTAGTTGAACGGTCGGGTGATTTGCCAGATCTATAAATCGAACGAAACCAAGACCCTCTGTGGTCGCACCGCCCTGATTATAGATCGTGTATATCATGTTCGTGGTGTCAAGGTGTGCACCAAGCGCAGCTCGGGGAAGATCAAAGCTGTTATAGCCAGGAATGACCTGGCCCCACGTAGATTCATCCCGATATTCAGGCAAGGGGGCAAATCGAACTATCCCCGCGTCGGTCTTGTATGTCAAAGGGAAAATAATTTGTCCTCTATGCGTGTTAAGAAAGGTGTTACCAGGGGCCATCACACTAGAACCCTGATAGAAAGCGAACTGACCCGGCGCAGCAGAAACCTGTGCGCCGCCAACATCGAATGTGACGATCAGGTCATCCCTGTTCATCGGTTCGCTAAACGTGAACCTAACGGCGTCTTGCAGGTTTCGTGGGGGAGGCTCGGTGCTGTCAGGCCCAAAAATCTTGCCAAATGACCAGCCCACTAGCTCGGGGTCGCCGACGAGCCGCGGCGGGATGCCGTCAGCCACGGCCAGGGATGGCGTCTCCTCCACCAGCGACGTGGAGACGCCATTGAGGGCAATGGTCCCACTAGTCGACGTGTCAGGGTCGTATGACAGTGTTGGTGCCGCCCCCGGTCCGGAGAGATCGTCGTGATCTATGATCAGGCGCGTTCTGTCCCCGACCACGCCTTCAAGGGCCTCAGAGTATGACAGGGCCGCAGGCGTGACTGTGGCCGAGTCCAGCGCGTGGCTAAAGACCAGCGTCACTGTTCGCCCGTCATCTGAGAGCGACGCCGAGGTGATGGATGGCGCAGACGGCATGTGGACAAACGACCTGACCGTCTCGCTGGGCAGTGGGTACCCTGACGCAGTCACGCCCGTGCGCACAGTCACAGAGTGCGTGCCTGTGGCCAGCGGCGCATCAAGCGTGATCGTCACCCTGGGGCCGACGGCATGCGATATCTGGGACTGCGTTAGCGCAGTGCCCGTCGAGAGCGCAATGTTGGCCGGCGTGAGCGTGCTCGTGTCCACTGACCTGCTAAAGTGGAGCGTTATTGTCCGTCCGTCCGGCGACGTCGAGACGTGCTCAAGGACGTGTGGTTCCGGATCCCACGTAATTGTGTGCGTGCCCGGATACAGGACGGAGCTAGTCGTACTGACCAGTGCGGGTGTCTCCTTTGTCGAGATTGTGTGAATGCCCCTGGGCAGCTGTGAGGACAGGTTGAGCGTGACGAGAGTAGAGCCTGCCGTGGTCACCACGGGGCTAGATGCGGCAAAGCTGACTCCTGTCGGGAGCTCAAAGGCGGCCACGACTGCCGTGGTTGCAGAGATTTCGGCGTCAAAGTTGAGCAATATTGACCGTCCGTCAGGAGACACGTCAGCATCGTTGAGGGATTGTGAGGTGGTCGACTTGCTGATCACCTGGTCGCCGAGCGGCCGGTGGCCCTCTGTTGAGCGTATCGTGTCCCGTATTGTGACGCTCTCCACGAGGTCCGGCGTCCTCGTCACGTCCACATGGACCAATTTGTTGTTGAGTCTTTGGAATGACACAGGGTCGTCTCCCCGCACTGTCATGGTTGATGGCAGTACCAGGCTGCCCAGGATGGTGGACTCTTCCACATCGTGGCTGAACAGCAGGGATATGCGATCATCACCCAAGGTCAGGTCCTCAAAGACCATCGGCGGGACGTAGGACGTAATGCGCGTCGTCTGGTCAGACGAGGGCGTCGTGCCCCCCGTCGAGGCGATCGTGTTGCGTGCGGTTATCTCGTGGACACCATTTGGCAGCGAGCCGGACAGGGAGAGCTCTACGACAGACGAGGCCGGCTCGTGGGATATGCTGTCATCTAGGCGGACACCCCTGATCGTCACGGGATCAGGGGCATCGCCGGCGTCACCCCCGTCGATGTCGAGAAGTGACCAGTGCCCAATCACCTGTGCGGCTGTGCCAGCGTTGATCTGGGCGGGTTTTGAGACCACCACTTCGGTGCGGCCAAGCGACACCGTTCTTGCGCTGAGCAGCTCGGGAGCCGCCACATTGGTCGTCATCACCCCAGAGGCCACCAGCATGGCGTTGCCATGCACGTCAGTCACGCGTCCGGCACCGGCAGGGTCCACGTAGGCGACAGTCGGGGAGTCGTCTCCAGTCCATGCGCCTTCAGAGGCGACGCGGAACGTGAGAGTCGAGGTGCCTGATACCGTCGATATCGCCGCAGTCGAGCCTGCACTGCTCGTGCCATCCACAGTGGCCGTCCAGTGAGGCCCACGCTGTGCCGACGTGGATGACGCGGGGGCGAACACGGACACCTCGGAGAGCACGACGTTGATGGATCTGACCGAGGCCGTAGATGCCGACACGATGACCGGCGCGACGCCGTCGGCGGACTGGTACGACACTGCGTCCATGCCATTGCCGTTGACGTCGACTAGCCGTGCGCGCGCGCGCTCCGAGAGGTCAGCCACGGGCGTCTCAGAGTCCTCTGGCTCGTCGATGTTGCGGTATGTCACAACCGGCACGACGTCTGTCTCCCATTCGTCAGCCGGCGCAAAGTTCAGCGTCACTGTGGAGCCAGAGATGGCTATGCCGATGCTCGAGAGCGTCTCGGCCACAGTGCATGACGAGGAACCCTCGGGCGGGACGCATGCACTCCACTGCGCGATCTGGCCTGCCGTAGATGGCGCATTGGCTCCCGTGCCCACAAATCCGACTGGCTCGTTGAGCGTGACGGTGATCTGCGTGGTCGATGACGTTCTAGCCGACTTTATCGTCGGGTCGGTGTCATCAGTGGCAACCGCGCTCGCCTCTGCCGCAAGGGGCACACGCGTGGCCACATCCCTAAACTCAGAGGTGTCGCGCACATACTCGACGTATGGCGTTTTTCCAGTCGACGTCTGCGCATCCCTGCCAGGCGAGGGCGAGAGCGTCAGTGTCACCTTGTTGTCGGCAAGGGCTGAGACTGAGGAGATCGGGATGCGCTCTGCCTGTGTGCCCTGTGTTGGTGTCTCGTAGACGATCCATGCCGAGGTGGCCAGCGGAGCGGAGCCGATCCTCTCGACGTCCGTGGTGAACGTGATCTCGATCGTTGACTGTCCTGTCGCACTTGCCGTAAACGCGACTCCTGCGATCGGATCGACGGTCAGCGCACGCGATGCCACATAGGCGTTGGGCGTATCTGCCCTGTCGACTATACCGGCCGGGATGGTAAGCGTGTGGACATTGTCAGATGCGGCATCGTTAAGGCGAATCGTCATGGATAATGGCGTGGAGGCGGGGTATGACACGGCCGTCTCCGTTTGCGTGGAGGTCTGGAGCAGGCGGGGATTGTCACCGGTTCCTGCGCTGTCAATGTCCCAGTTGGAGCGCGTGAGGAGCGCCGTCGTGCGCTCTATGGGCTCGCTGAGCGTCAGGGTTATCGATGTCGCAGTCGCAAACCTTGCCGTTATAACCGGCGGCGCCTTGTCAATTGCAGTCGTCGTATAGCCGGCCAGTATGTTTGGCGCCGGCATGCTGGACACATCGACGGCGGGGTCGATGACCCTGCTTGGCTCGTCTGAGGCGTCGATCGTGCCGTCCGCATTGCTGTCGACGCGCGCGACATACGCGACAGTCGGCGTCGAGGCCGTGTCTGAGAGCTCGGCATGCGTGAGGCGAATGCTCATGCCCGATGTGGCTATGGCGCCAGCCGCGTCAATGGTGTCGACTCCCGAGACTGCCCTGTCTGGCGCGGCCACCGGCCCTGTGCCGTCAGGGTCAACGTCAGTCACGGTCCAGTGCCGCGAGCGCTGTGCGGCATCACCGCCGGCCGTTACAGGGCCATCAAGCGTCACGATCGTCGTCGTCTGCGACTCAGTCTCCACCCCCGTTATCTTTGGGGCGATCCCGTCGGCAATTCGCACCTCCGTGGCCGCCTCTGCCCTGTTTGCGCCCGCTGCCGCATCAGTCACGGACAGCACTGCCGTGCCGGCCGTGTAGGCCAGGGTCGCAGTAGAGTCCACCCCATACGTGACAGACGAGTGCGTCAGGACGGCCACGCTGGGATCGCCGGTCTTTATGGCCACAGAGCCGGGGGACGTCGTGGTTCCGGCCGGAAATTCTATCGCGTAGAGTGAGGCGGGGTCGCCGACCAGGGCGATCGGCTCGTCGTACGTGACCTCTGTCGTCGTGGCCCCCGCAGTCCTGGCCGATGATATCGACGGCACTATCATGTCCGTCACGAGCGTGTCCAGGGCAGCATTAGACAGCGTGTTGGGCACGACGTCTAGAATGCGCTCGCCTACAGGCAGCGTGCCGTCATAGCGGACAAACGTGGATGCGGCCACGGGGTTGAGCGATACTCCCGTATAGGTCAGCGTGAGCTCTGTGCCATCAGAGCTTCGCGATATGGACGACGGGGCCGTGCCTTCCGTGGCGCCGTCGACGTGGATGGAGAGCTGCGAGGTAATCTCAGCGTCTGTGATTCCGGGGGCGGCCACGGATCCAACGTACAGGGGCTCGCTGAACGCCATGACGAGCCTCTCGCCGTTGGCCGTCGAGGACGTCACGGCCGAGTGGGGAGTCGGCGGGGCCGCATCAGTTGCCCGCTTTGAGTCTGACATTAGCTCCTCAGAGGTCGAGCCGAGGATCTCGACGGCGTCACCCACGCCGCGCGTGTACTTTACGGTCGGCGTTGCCGCCGTGTCAGGCGTGCCGTCCGAGGCCACCATGCCCGGCGAGGCCAGCGTGAGCGTCACCTTGTTGTCCGCGAGGGCCGACACGGAGGCCACCGTGATCGTTGTGGCTCCCTGGGCGCCCTCCACGGGCGTGATGACTGTCCAGCGCGCGGGATCAAGGGAGGTCACGCCCTGCGCTAGCGCCGTGCCGAGCGCAAAGGAGACCTCGACGCTTGTGTGCGAGAGGGTTCTTGCCGAGGCGAATATGCTAGTCGAGTCCCTGTCGAGTGAAAAGGCCTGTACTCCCATGTTGCCGTTTGAGTCATATACCGTGATTGTGAACTCGTATGTCCCGTCATCCACGGTGCCGCCAAGGCTCAGCGTGAGCGTCGTAGGCGGGGCCTGGGCCAGCGTGAACGTCGCGGCGTTGTCCATCGGGGACATTGTGTTTGACAGCGCCGGGGCCCGCTCGGCCGGCGTGGTCACGTACGGCGAGTCCAGCGTGACTGTGATGATTGCAGGCGTTGTGAAGCGTGCCGTCATCACGGGCGGCGCGCCATCAGCCGCGGTTCCGCTAAACGTCTGGACAGAGAGCGTGCTCGAGGTGGCATCAACGAGCTGTCCGACCGCCCGTGACGCAGGCGCCGTGTACGCCACCGAGGGAGTCGAGGATGATGACGCAAGGGGCGCGTGCGTGAGGCGAATCGTGGAGTCCGTTATCGCAGCGCCCGTGACCTCCCTGGTGACTGTCGTGCCGTCGATAACCTCAGAGACTGACCAGTGCGAGGCGATCTGCGCAGGCGTGGCTGGCGTGGCAGGCGTTGCGTCGGTGCCCAGTGCGGCCGGCGGCGCCGAGAGCGTGACATCCGTGACGGTAGTCGACGATGTCTCAGCCGAGGAGATCGTGACGGGTGACTCGGAGACCATAATGGCGTCTGCGGGCGGCACGTATGCGTTGAGCGCATCATCGAGGATCGTCGCAGGCAGCGTGAACGTGTACTCGGCGCTTTCGGGGGCGTACGGCTGGATTGCCGGAACGGTGTATGTCACAGACGCGCCATCAGGCTCCCCGGAGAGCGTCGCAGTCAGCGTCGAAGTCGTCGTGCCTGGCGTAGATGTCCTAGTCAGCGTCAGCGTCGCAGGCAGCGTTTGAATCCCGGACTCGCCGAACGTTATGGTCAGCACTGTAGGAGAGGTGAACATTGCGCTGCTCACAGTAGGCGCTGTCCTGTCGACGCTCAGGCGATAGCCCGTCGCGTCATCCCCCGTGGGCAGGTCATCGGCGTCCAGGGTGTCCGTGTTGCCGACTGCGTCGCGAACCGTGATCGAGAACTCTACAGGACCCTCGGGCTCATCAGAGGCCACGGTGCGCGAATAGACGTACGTGTCCTCCGGGAGCGCGGGGGTGATTCCGCGCGACGTGTGGTCAGACGAGACATCTGTTGCGGCACGGCCGCTAGAGAATGTCGCATCGCCGAGGATGACGCCAGAGAGCGGCTCGTCAGTGGTGAGCACGACGAGCATCACGTCGCCCACTTGCGCGTTGCGTGCCGAGCCGAGGCCAGCAGTCGCGCCCACCGCCTCGGTTCTCGTGTACAGGGGGTCAGCAGCAGACGCCGAGAGGCCGGGGGGCTTTGTGTCGACGCTGACTGCCGTGCCAGACGTCAGCTCGGCCCGCGTGAACGTGGCCGTGTCGAGGTTATGTCCGATCGTTATCGAAAACTCGGCCTGTGCATCCCTTTGCGGCGTGGACGGCACGATATAGTCAATAGACCAGGATGACTTTGCCGGCGAGCCTGCCTGCGTGACGTCAGTCATGATCACCTCTGCGCCACCAAAGAAGCTGATCGTCGGGATGTCAATATCCCTCAGGAGTGCCGAGTCGATCACAGACGGCGCGGCCGGATCCGGCACAATGCCAGCCAGCGTGAGTGCCACACGCAGCGTGTCGCCACCCGTGGCGATGTTTGGGTTTGTGGACTTTGCGGCCAGCGGGTCGCCTGACAGGACGCTGGCGACAAGCGAGCCAGTGGTGCCCAGCACCGGAAGCTGAACCTCGCGGTCCGCCGTTGTCGTGCACGTCATGGCGGTGCACGAGTTTGCGGTAGGCGACACGGTGTCAGTGACGCCGACGATTGTGATGCCATAGTCGCCATGCTCCGTGGTAAAGTCTTCGAGGATCAGCGTGACTGACTGTGACGATGCGGAATAGCTCACGGGATTATCACTCGCAAGGCTCACGGGATCCCCTGACGGGTCGGTGATCGTAAATGTCGTGCCCATCGCCGTCACGCTTGCCTGCGCAAGGGGCTCCTCAAAGGTCAACCGGAGCCCGTTGCGTGCAATGAACGTCGCATCAGACACCTGCGGCGGAATGCCGTCAGTCGCCGTGGGGCCAGTGGTGCCAGTCCCCAATACGGCGTTGTTGGAGTTGTCGCGCAGCCTGTTCGCATCGGCTATACTGGTATCGCCGGCGGGATCATAGTCAATCCCAGGCGTCAGGCCCGAGGAGATGGCATCGTGGAGCAGCGTCATTGTCAGCGTCGCGCCACTGCGGGCAACCGTTATTGGATCGGCGCTATCCACGGGTGTCGCCGAGCCGGCGGCCACGCCGAGGACATTTATCGTCAGGCCCTGTGACGTGATGGTCCACTGGCTGCGCGACGTCATGCCCTCCACGGGCTGATTAAACGTGACTTGCGTCGTCGTCTTTGTGAGCGTCTCGGCCGATGCGAGCACTGGGTTCGTGGCGCCCGACGGGAGGAACATGACTGTTGGCTCGCTGAGGACGAGGCGGTTGCCTGCCCTGGTCTCGCCCGGATGCTGCGTGGTGACCGTGTCATAAACGTCCCCGAGAACCATCGTGTACGAGCCGGACAGCGTCAGGGCAGGCGAAAAGGCCAGCGAGAACGCGCTAGTCGTGCCGCCCGCCACAAGCGTCGGCGTGTGCGTGGTTGTCAGCGAGCCCGGCCCCCTCAGGACAAAGTTGCCGCCCTGGATCGTCGCCGAGTCAAGCGGCCTGGATGACGTCACGCTCATCGTCGTGCCGTCAAACGAGGCGACTGTGAGAACGGGGGCAATGCCGTCGCCTGTCTGGTACACGCGGTCAGTTAGCGCATTGCCTGCCAAGTCCACGATTGTGTTGGCGATGGCTGTGGCGGGCACCGGCGACTGCCTCGCAAATGCGCCAGGATAGTACTTTATCCAGGGGAGGTTTGTGGCCGAGTACGCCCTGTCGTCTGTGGGTATTGCCGCGCTCATCTCCAGCGTCATGCTCCTCCCGTCATCAGAGAGCGTGGCGCTTGCCAGGCGGCGATCGCCGTCGTTTGCGCGGCTGTACCTGTCCTCTCCCATTCGCTGGTCAGCAAGGTCACCGCGGCCAGATGCCCTCCACGCGTCAATGGCAGTTGTGCCAGGAACCTGCATCACCGGCTCGCTGAACGTCACTAGCGCAGTCGTGGGGCCTGTGAGACGCGCGCTCCACAGTGGGATGATGCCATCAGATGACTGGGCATTCTCATCGTCTGCGATGTTGGCGTTCGCCGAGTCCATGACGAGCCCCGCACTGTCGCCGACCGTGTGCGTTACCGTGAACGTGCTGTCCGTACTGGCCGGTATAGAGTGCGTTATGGCGACTGTCCTGCCAGACACGGCAACGGACGTCACGGTCAGGTCCGTCGAGCCTGCCGCAACTTTCCAGTGGGATCTCACATTCTCCATAGTGGCAGAACCCGGCGTAGTCACAGGCTCGCTGAGTGTCACCGTAGTGATTGCGCTAAGCGGCGAGGGCACCACAGACCTAGACTGTGCCCCATCATACAAGTGTAACACGGTGCTGACAGGTCCAGGTTGAGTGTTGTATCCAGAGAGAGCAAGGAGTGATGAGGCTGGAAGGCGTGTTGTGGCCGACACCATGTACGGAGCCTCCGTGTTTAGGGCTATGCTTGCCGTAGCCTCGGCTGGCAGTGGGTTCGCCTGCGGCGAGGCGTCCGTTATCCCCGTCGTTATGCGCAGGGTGTACATGCCGTCTAGCGCCACAGCGCTGGACGGAAACGTTATCGCCACGGTGTCCTCGTTGTCTGGATCGTGGTACAGCAGGGTGCCCCCGACGGCCGTGCCGTCCGAGTCCTCAAGCATTATCGTCGTGGCGCTCACCGAGGACCGGGCGATATCCTCACTGAATATCACAGTGACCGTGCGCGACGGTGATGCCCCAATGGTTGCCGAGACGAACGCGGGTGCCGTGCCGTCTGCCACGGGAACCGAGTCTGCCTGGGCAAGGCTGTTATCCACCCTGTCAATGATGCGTCCCGCATCCTCAGTTGTCCCCCTCGTGTATGTGAGCGTCGGCGTCGCATAGGTGTCAAGCGTATCGTGTGTGAGCGTCACCTCGGAGCCATCCACGGCCGCCGAGCTGACGTTGACGGTATCTGTGCCGCTAGTCATCGCCCAGTTGTCAGCAATCTGGGCGGGCGTGCCCGTAGATGTGAGGACAGGCTCATCAAGCGTGACTAGCGTCGTCGTAGTCGTCGTCGTCTCTGCTGACTCGATCACCGGCGGCGAGTTGTCCACGGTGGGGAAGAGCCGTGGCAGGCCCTGCTCTAGTCCCACCCCCTGCAGGCACCCTGTCGCCCGATTCGCAGGTATAGCGTCCGCGATACGGTCACACGCATTGGGATTGGTGGATGCTCCCAGGTACTCTCCGATGTTGCCGGCTTGGTCTTTGATCGTTATGAACGGCACGAGCAGGCCATCAGGCATATCCCCTGTGATGGCCAGGGTGTGCGACCAGTTCTCCACATCACTATGGTATGCCAGCGGGTATGTCGTACCGCCCCTAACGTACTGTATTGTTGGGTTTACCTCAAGTGTTGTGCGCGGAAAAACTGTGCGAAGCGCGCTCGAGCTGCCATCAAACTCAACAGTAAATGTCACCGTGTCTCCAGTCTTTACGAGCTGTGTGCCAATGTCGATGCCCGGAACCAGATCTGCCTGGCGCGCTCTGGTCGACTCTACCACGATGCCCAGGGATTCAGGAGGTGCCTCGTCTATGGTACGTACGGAACCATGCTCATTGCTCCTGTCAGTGTCTCGAAGGATGTTACCTGACAGATCCGTAAGGCCGCTTCCAACATGCTGAACTATCGGCCTGGATTCTGTGGACTCGACCCTGACTGACAGCGTGATCTCTCGCACAAGTGCGCCGGTTCCAGGTATTGTGAGCGAAGTCGCAGAGGTGGCAAAGCCGCCGTCCAGCGCGACGTTCACTATGGCGGGAAATCGAATAGCATCTGGATCAAGATCCGGAGCTCGGTTATCCCACACGAACCAGTCACCCGTTGTGGTAGTCCCCGTGATGGGTTCGCTAAACCTCAAGACGAACACGCCGTATGACGTCTGGGTGGCAGAGACCAATGTGGGTTGAGTCATGTCAGCGCTGTACGTCTCCGTGAGCGTGGTGAGGGCAAAGGCGTTGGGCGGAGTGGCCGCATCAGTAACCGTCGTCGGAATCGTCACCGTATATTCCGTGCCGGCACTCGGCGTGCCGGTAAAGCTGATCACGACTGTCAGGTCAAACTGGGTCACTGTGAGAGTTCCCAGTGGCGGGCTTACTGTAATGCCAGACAGCGTGTCTGCATCGAGTGTCTCACTGACCTCAACATCTATGCGCGAGGAGGACAGAAAGGTCGCAGAATCTGCCGTGGGGGCGTATGTGTCACCATAGACCAGCTCCACACTATCGAGCGAGAACATGTTGGGCTCGCATGTGTCCGGCATGCCAACACACCTCAAGTCATTCACGGCGCTAGGCACCTCTATCGAGTATGTTGTGCCGTCAATGGCGTTAGTCGTGCCGCTCAGGGTGACACGGAGTCCGTCAACGCTGACAGTCACGGTCCCAAGGGAGGGCGAGACGGTCGTTCGCTCAAGGAACGTCCGCACCACAGGCTCGCTCAGCGTAAACGTTATCGTGCGCGCGTTCGTAAAGCTCGGATCATTCGCCGTCGGGGACGCAAGGTCATCTGCCTCTGTGGCCGGCACGGCAGCAAGCCTGGTGGCCAGCGGTGGCGAGGCGTCAGTCACCAGGCCAAGGGTGACTGCGCCGATGCCACCAACGTCAGTAGACACTGGCGTATACGCCACAGTCGGAGTCGAGGCAGTCGAGGCCAGGGACGCATGCGTGATGCGTATGCGTTCGCCAGACGCGGCGGCCATGCCTTCCGTGTCTATCACCTCCACGTTTGAGATCGCCCTCACGGGAGCCTCTATAGGGCCAGACGACCCATCAGGGTCATCATCAGTCACCGTCCAGTGCCGCAAGCGCTGAGCTGCGTTGCCGTCGGCCATGACTGCCTCATCAAGCGTCACTATTGTCGTCGTGGAGGACTCGGTGGCAATCCCAGTCACCGTCGGGGCCGTCGTGTCAACGTATACGGTCACATCGTCGGCCACGTACGAGTTTCCGGCCCTGTCGGTGAGCGAGGTGGCGATCTCGACTGTATGGTCCCCGTCAGAGAGCGCCGCAGTCGTAAAGCTCACACCGGCCTGCGCGCTAGGCGTCGAGGCCGCATAGGTCGGCGCGGCACTCTGCATGACGACGCCGCCCTCGGGGCTCTTTAGGACAAAGGCCGAGGTCATGACAGTCGTGTCGTCAAGATCCTCCGCAAAGAACAGCGTGAATCCCGTCGGAGTCGCAGTATAGCTAAACGTCATGGACGGTGACGCCAATGGCGCCGTGAGGTCGACGATTGCGTCTGACATGTCCGTGACGCCAGTCTCGTCAATGTCTGCAGCATTGCCGACATAGTCCAGGGCGACAATGTCAAACTCGACAGACCCCTCACGCGTCATGGACGTGACGAGAAAGTCTGCCGTCCAGGCCATGTCGCCCGGTGAGCCGTTCATGGCAACTGGAGTTTGCTGGTCAAAAAAGCGCACGGTCGGCACCGTGATGGGATGGGTGATCTCGTTGAGCCCGAGGGTTACGCGGATCACGTCATCGGCCATTGCGTACTCGGCGTGCGCCCCGCTGCGGAGCACATACATGCCGGCCTCGTCGGCGCGCAGGACATCAAGTGACATTGACGTGACTGTCGGCGCGGCGGACTCGTCGACCACGCTGAACGATCCGGCAAGCGCGTTGCCCGCACCGTCCGTGATCGCCCCCGCCGTAGGCGTGAGGACGTATGTCGAGCCCTGCGCGGCCGCGGTGATCTCGATCACGTATGCGCCACGCAGCGCGTCAAACGTCACGTCCGAGAGCTCCACCTCCGAGCCGCCGCTAGTGGCCGTAAAGAGATCCGTCAATGACGTGTGCGAGACGGGCTCATCGGGCACAACGTGTATCTCTGAGCGCGAGTCCACAAACTTTGCCGTGCGGACCTGTGGCGGCGTGCGATCCACGCTCACCGACGAGCCGTCAGTCACGTGCGACTCGTCGTAGCGCACCGCCGTGAGCCCCACGTTCGTCGCAGTGATGTCAAACTCCACGCTGCCCTCTGGCGTGCCCTCGTTGACCCCATCGGTGGACGCGTCATCGTCACGAACGGCAAGCGTGGCGGTCCAGTCCCGCCCGCCTGCAGTGCCCGTCATGTCCACGGCCGCCTCACCAAAGAACGATATCGTCGGGACTGACGTGCTCAGTGTCGCCTCCCTGAGGCGCATCGTGACTGTGATGGTGTCAGATGCCCTCAAGTCGCCATCATAAGAGGCCGGTCCGGAGCCCGAATCGCGCTGCGCGCTGACCGTCAGCGTCGTTGGCCGCGTGTCGGGGTTTAGCGCAAACTGGGCACTGCCCGTGAGGATCATTCCGGCGGTGCCCACGCGAAGCGGCGGGGAGCCGCCCGGCGTGTACGTGACCCACAGGTTTGCGTTCTCGGGCACCGTCGCCGCAGGCACAAGGCCGATGTACCTGACGTGAAGATCAGTCTCAGACGGCGGAGACTGCGTGATGGTCCGTGTCAGGAGGTCATTTGTGGTGACATCAGGCGAAGGCTCCCCATGCTCCACACGCCAGTTGGCCGGCGTCAGATTGCCGGTCAGCCCTATCGCGTCTCCCATGCGCACAAGGATCCTCCGGTTGCCCACGTCATACTCCGCGGTGAACGGAAACACGTGGTCAGACGAGGCGGCCGGCGGGGACACAAAGATGCGCTGCATGGACGCATCAACACCCGACTGTGATGCGGGGATCGCCGGGAGGTTCAGCGCAGCGTCGGTGAACAGGAACGGCGTGGAGGTGTCGTGGTGGTCAAAGACCACAACCATGTCAGAGAGGTGAACCACCGGCTCGTGGGTCAGCAGGATCACCGGCGACAGGCCCAAGGACAGCACGGTCGCAGATGTCACGTCCCTGTTATAGTCGGCATCAGGCGAGCACATGATCTGCCGGGTCTGTGAGTCATTGACGCACCACCGTGACACGTCAAGCTCGCGCGACGCGGCAACTAGCGGCGAGAGCGGCTCGTTGAGCGTCACTAGCGTTGTCGTCGATGACGTCGGCGTGATGGTGAATTCTGGCCGCGTCCGGTCAATGCTGACATGGTGTCCGGCAATGTCGGCCTCGGTGAGCGTGATCGTGCTAGTCGGCATCACCGCATCATGGGCGGTAATCCAGAACCGCAGCGGGCCCTCGACGTGCGAGTTGACCACGTTGAGGCGCACCTCCCATGACGTCCCGCTGCCGGTCACTGACGTTGGCGCAACGGCCTGGCTGCCACGCCCAAAGAACGACACGTCCGAGGTGGTAATCGTGACTGCCGAGGACGTCTCTACGGAGATGGATATTGTCGAGCCGACCTTTGCGTGGACCTGCGTGGGCACGCCGTCGACTAGCGTGCGCGTCGTGAGTGGGCTTGCCGTCAGCGCCTCCTGGGCCATCACGCCAGAGATCGCACCGAGCGCAACAACCCCCACTAGAGCCACCACGGCAGCCCTCCAAGCCCACATTGTGCGCCTAGAGAAACGCCCAAGTATATAATCACTCTGCCATATCTGCCGCACGGGCCATAACTCACCCAGTCTCCCATGCCCCCCCCCCCCCCCCCCCCCGAACGTGATCGCAGGGGCGCCAGAACGGCGTGGCTATGTGGCAGCCTAGGCGCCCAGCTCGATCTGCGCGCCGACACGGCGCATGTCATCGACAAAGCCCGGATACGACACAGAGGCAGACTCGGCACCATCCACTGTCGTCTCGCCGAGGGCAAGGCCGGCGATGCACAGGGCCATAAAGATGCGGTGGTCCCCGCAAGAGTCAAGTGATGCGCCATGCGGTTTAGAGCCGACATCATGCCAGAGGAGGAGCGCGTCATCGCGCTGTGAGGTGCGCACGCCGAGGCGCGCGAGCTGCTCGGCGAGGACTGCGATGCGGTCAGTCTCCTTTGTTCGGGCGTGCGCAATGCCCGTTATCTCCATGCGCTCAGGGCACCTTAGCGACAGGATTGCCAGCGGCGGCAGGAGGTCTGGCGTGTCAGACAGGTCAAAGGAGCCGCCGCGCAGGGTATCAGGCGAGGAGGTGCGCAGCGCACCGTTG
This sequence comes from Cenarchaeum sp., assembly GCA_963693095.2. GTDB lineage: Archaea > Thermoproteota > Nitrososphaeria > Nitrososphaerales > Nitrosopumilaceae > JAHRAL01. The sequence continues at coordinate 492,688 of OY843768.1, read as the reverse complement.
GCATCTGACACGCGCACGCCCATGGAGTCAAGCATGCCAAGAAACGCAGTGTCGCCCTGTGGCATTCCCGCATCTCCCGCACTGACGCAGAGCGAGTCGCCGGTGAGCACGGATGCCGCAAGGAGGAGGGCCGCGCTCGAATAGTCAGATGGCACGTCGATCGTCGCAGGCGAGTATCGGCGCGGCGCGACAAAGTATGACCTGTGCGCAGAGCGCTCCTCGACGTGCGCGCCAAAGCGGCGCATGACTGATATCGTCGCATCGATGTACGGCTGTGACACGACGGTGCCCTCGATAGATATCGCCATCCCGTCAGGCGTGCATGGGGCCATGATTAGGAGGGCCGAGACGAACTGGCTTGACACGTTGCCCTGCACGCTCACGCGGCCGCCGCCGACAGGCCCGCGAACCGAGAGCGGCGGGGTTCCGCCGGCAGACTCGCACGCCGCGCCCATTGACTCGAGCGCGTCGACGAGGTGCATGACTGGCCTCCTGCAGAGGCTTTCGTCTCCGGTGAGCCTCGTCACCTCCGGCGAGAGTGCGGCGACTGCGGCGGCGATGCGCAGTGTCGTCCCCGAGTTCTCGGCATTTATAGACGCGGCGTGCGGGTGCGGGCGGCCGACTATGCAAACCTCGCGCGTCCCGAGCCCGTCCACAGTAGCGCCAAATGCCTCGCACGCGCGGGCCGTTGCGCGCGTGTCAAGTGAGTCAAGCGCGCCGCGCACGGCGCTCGAGCCGTCGGCAAGCGAGGCCACAAAGAGCGCCCTGTGCGTATAGCTCTTGCTGGCCGGACACGCAATCGTGCCGCGCAGGCCAGATCGCCGCGTTGTGCAGATCAAAGTATGGAGCACCGCGCCTTTTGGCAGCTCGGCGTCGTGCGAATCACGCGCCCGCCCATCGACGAGAGGACGCCGGCCACGGCGCCAATGTCGCCGTGCGGCGCGACGGCGGCCACCGCCGGCCCGTTGCCCGAGACTGACGCGCCGAGGGCGCCAGCCTCGATGAGTGACGCTATGGCGCCAGTGTCCGGACCGAGGACAGGCGTTGCGGCAAGGCCGTTTAGCGTCATCGCGTTCCAATAGTCGTCATGGTCGCGGGCCATGTCCCAGGCGGCGCGCATGGGCGCGCGCAGCTCGCGCAGCTCGCGCGGCTTGCCGCGCTTTCGGGCGCGCGGGATGAGTATGGCCACATCAAGGTCATCTGGCGCGTCCTGGTGGCGCACGAGGCGACGCGCCGTGTTGTCAGTAATGTTGATTCCCCCATAATAGCACGCGCACGCGTCATCGTACGCGCCAGTTATGCTCACTCGCGCCGAGATCGACGCCTCGGCGCTGGCCACGAGGAGCGCACGGTCTGACATTCCGGGATGGAGCGCGTGCGAGCAGCACATGGCGACTGCCAGCGATATGGCACTAGAGCTCTTTAGGCCGTATCCGGACGGGACGTCTGACTCGAGCTGCACGCGCAGCGCGTACTTTGCGAGGTCGCGCTTTGCCACAACGCGCTCGACAGTAGTCTCGACGAGGCGCGAGCTCAGGCTGCGCATGCCGGACTTTACCGTGATGCCCGTGCCCGGCATCACATCAAGCGTGCATGTGGTCTTTAGCGCAACGCCCATTGTGGCGCCGCGCCCCGTCGCAATGGCGTTGACAAGCGATATTGCGCCAAATATCTCGGCGCGCGTGCGCATCATGCGTGGCCAACCCCCAGGATTGCCCCCCTCATCGGACCGTACGGCGCCGGAACGCCATGCCATATCTCAAATGATCCCATTGCCTGTCCCACGAGCATCTCATGGCCGTACACGACTGTTGCGCCGCGCGCAAGCGCGCACTCGATGAGTGCCGTCTTCATTGGCCTGTACACGATGTCATAGACCACAGAGTCGGCCCCGATAGAGGCGGCAGGAACTGGGCTCTCCTCGCCGCCCATCCCGATCGGCGTGGCGTTGACGATGACGCCAGAATCGGCCGCAGCGCCGGCCGCACCGTCCATCCCGACATGCGAGGCAGCAACGCCGGAACGGCCGGCGAGTGCGACGAGATCCTGCGCACGTGCCGGCGAGCGGGCCGCAACCACAATGCTGCTCACCCCGCTGCGCGCAAGGCCAAGGACGACTGCGCGCGCAGCGCCGCCTGAACCCAGCACGAGGGCCGTCCTGCCCCTCACGCGTATGTCGCGCCTCGTGAACGGATCCACAAAGCCGCGCACGTCCGTGTTGTGGCCCTTGAGGCGACCGCCGTCGATGCTGACCGTGTTGCATGCGCCGACATCCTCACATTCGGCATCAGTCGAGTCAAGGTACTCCATAATGTCAACCTTGTGCGGGATCGTCACGTTAAAGCCCACGATGCGCGCAGCGGCAAGGGACTCGAGGCCATCACGCAGGTCGCCGCGCCGTATCCTGTATGCGATGTATGACGAGTCCATCCCGAGCTCGCGAAATGCCGCATTGTGGGCAGCCGGCGAGAGCGAGTGGTCAATCGGGTCGCCTATCACGGCGTATGTCCCCTGCACGGCGGGTATTTGGGCACTCGTCATTTAAAGGGTATAGCGTGCCTGCGCGGGCAGGAGGCGCCTGAGCTCGCCTATGCGCATCTGGCCGGCAGCGACCGGAGCCCCTAGCGAGGCGTACGTGAACGGGCTGCCAAGGCACAGGCAGAGCACGCGCGAGGCGCGGCCGGCCTCGCCCATGCAGAAGGCGACTAGCCTCGAGGGCGCCGCGTGCGCATAGAGCGCAAGGACACGCGAGGGGTCAAGCTCAGAGCGCGCCGTCGTGACAATCTTGATGTCACTCGAGTAGCGCGACATCGAGGCAAGGCGCGCCCTGAGCGCGCCGGCTGACGGGGTCCCCGAAAAGTCGTGCCACGAGACGAGGACGCGCGCGCCGGCGCCAGACAGGTACCGCCGGAGCGAGGCGCGCGAGGACATTGTGCGCAGCTCGACATCAAGGAGCATCGGCGAGTATTCGGCGGCGAGCTTTAGTGTCGATATGCGCTCCTCCTCGGTGCCGGCAAACCTGCCGCCCTCGTGCATTGGGCGCAGCGTGCAGACGCACCTGTGCATGTATGGCACGGCAAGCTCGAGTGCGTCAGGCACGTCGGCTGCGCGCATAAAGTCCAGGCGGAGCTCCGCATAGTCAGAGCTCGCCATGGCGCGGCGCAGCGAGGATGCCATCTTGCGCGGCGTCGGCTCGGCAACTGACACGCACGTCCGGTATTTGGCCTCACTTTTCAAGGATGTACTCGTCAGAGACCTCCATCCCAAAGTGCCTCCCGCGCGCAGGTGCAGAGTGCACCATGACAGAGTCACCGCGCTTTAGGTGCGTGACTGAGACCAGGCTCCCGCCGGGCTTTACAAAGCGTATCGTCTCGGCGTCCTGCGCTATTATCCCGCCAGAGCCGCCGGACGTCTCGGCCTTTACAAGGAGCATTGGGCGCCGCTCGATCTTTGAGCGCCCGACTGTGGCGCGCCGCGCGTTTCCCCCGCGACCCATGACGAGTATCTCGCTGCCTGACTCTAGCTCTGACAGATAGCTAGTCGTTCCATCAGGCATCGTCGTATAGCAGTGGACCGCGCCGGCGTTGACGCGAAACGGGCGCGGTGAGGTGAACGACGAGCCGACTGACTCGTTGTGCACGAGAAACATAAAGTTGGACTGGCTCCCCACAAGCATCCCCTCGCCCCTGTGGAGCATCGAGGCCGTGTCCACGCAGACGCGCTCGCCGTCGCCGACCTCACGGACCTCAGTCACCCTGGCCGCCTCGAGGCCGAACTTTTTGGAGCCCAGGTACAGCGTGGCCTCGCGCACCGCCCCTATCGAGGACGCCGTGAATATGACGCCGTCAACTCCGACCTCGAGTATCGAGAACATCTTGCGGACCTCGGCAGGCGTGCGCGCTGAGGCAAATATGCGCGTGTGGGCCTTGTGGAGCTTTGCGATAACGTTCTCTAGCGGGATTATCCTCCAGTCCCTCACATCGACAATGACAAAGTCTAGTCCGGCCGATGCGGCCTTGAGAACCCCGTCAATGTCGTCATTTGAGAGTATCCTAAAGCGCCGGCCCACCTTTTTGCCGCGCGCGCGGCGCGGACGCGCCGAGCCCTCGAGGACCACATGGCCGGCTGACTGTGACGTGTGCATTGTGGGGACGCGCGCGGAACCTAGCGCTGCGGGATCGGCATAGACCATCGTCGCGCCCGCCGAGATCGCCTCGCGCGCAAAGGCGCCAAGGCGCGAGCGCGCGACCTTTGGCACAATGACTAGCTCGCGCGCGCTAGCCAAGTCCCTCTGCGGCCTCTGCTGCGGACTTGCCGTCAAATATTATGCCAGCGAGTGACTCGACCATGCGTGGTGGCGAGGCGTGCGCAAAGATGTTCCTCCCGTATGTCACGCCGGCGGCACCGGCGCGCATTGCGTCAGCAGTCATTGCCAGCGTGTCCATGTCAGTCTCGGCGCGCGGCCCGCCGGCTATAACGACGGGAACCGGCGTGGACCTCACAACGCGCGCAAACGAGTCCGCATCTCCCGTATAGACCGTCTTTACAATGTCTGCGCCGCACTCGGCGCCGATGCGCGCCGCATGGGCCACGGTCGCCTCGTCGTGCGGATCGCCAATGTTCTCCCCGCGCGGGTACATCATTGCGAGAAGCGGCATGCCCCACTCGTCGCACGCGTCAGCCACCGTGCCGAGCTGCTCGAGCATCTCGGGCTCCTCCTTGCCGCCGACGTTGATGTGGAGCGAGACGCCATCAGCGCCGATGCGCACGGCTTCCTCGACTGTGCCGGTGATCATCTTTCTGTTCGGGTACGGCGAGAGCGACGTGCTAGCCGAAAAGTGGACCAGTATGCCCGCCTGTGGCGGCGAGGGCATCGTGCGCACGATGCCCTTGTTGAGGATAACGCACGTGAGGCCATGGCCGTCACACGCCGATATGACCGAGTGTGGGTCCTCCAGGCCCGCAATGGGCCCGTTGGATATGCCGTGGTCCATCGGAATGCAGAGCATCTTGCCCTTGCGCATGATGCGCCCCATGCGAAGCGCTCGCCCGTCGACCATGCGGGATGAGCGCACGCGCCCACTTAAAAATAGTTAGCCATGGCTCACCGTCGCGCGCCAGACGCAGCAGGGTCCACGGTGTGCGCCACAGGGAAGCAGGGCAGAAAGGAACCGCACCGCTCGGTGCGCCCCGGCGCAGGCCAGCCCCCGGCGCACACGGCAGGAGGCGCAGCACCATAGGCTCCGGCGAGGCGTGCGGCCAGGGGCAGAGCCCGCATTGCGCGCGCTAGGTGGCGGCCACTGCGCGACCCCTTGCCTTTTTGCTCGAGAATATCTGGGCCTTTAGGTCATCACCTGACACGCCAAAGTACTTTTGGAACTTTACTGTCGTCGAGAATATCTTTGTGCGGCCGACAGACTCGTGGCGCACAAAGTCGAGCTGGCGCAGCTCCTTTAGGTGCGAGTACACGCCGGTCCCGCGAACCTCGACGAGGTCCTTCGACGAGACTGGCTGCGCATAGACGATATAAGAGAGCGTCTTTAGCGTCGAGTTTGGGAGAATCGGCTTTGACGCATAGCGGCGGATCGTGCCGCTATACTCGGGCTTTAGCTGCAGCACGTACGAGCCGTCAGGCTGCCTGATCACCTCGATCGCGCAAAAGGCCGCGCGTGCGCGCTTTATTATCGACTCTAGAATGGCAAGCGTGCGCGGGCGCGACTCTGTCCCAGATGCGCGAATGAGCTCCTCTATTCGCATCGGCCGGCCAGAGGAGTAGAGTGCGGCCTCGACCCTGGCCGTCGCCTCGCGCGTGCTGTCAACCTTTGTCATGTGCCGGCTATGCCCCCGTCTGCTGCGCCTCGCCGACGAGCGTTATGCGAATGTCATCGCCCTCCTGCTCGAGCTCGGCGCGCGCGTCACGAGCAAGAAACAGCGCGGCAAAAAAGCAGCGTATGCGGTCGATGAGCTCAAGGCCAGAGACGATATCCCCCAAAAGCGCAGTCCCGCTCGGGCCGGCCTTGCGCACAAGGAGATCCTCGTACTTGCCGATTATGCTCTCAATCGAGACGAAATAGTCCTCAAAGTCCGGCGGCTCGGCCGGCTCGAGTAGCTTGCTGCGCCGGCGCTCGCGCGGGTTGGCAATAGTCATGATGAGGCTCTCAAGGAGGCCAAGGAGGTCATCAAGGGAGACGGGCGATGTCGACTCGTGGCGGTACGGGACGCCGATCATCTGAATGTCGACGTCGCGCCGCTGCCGTGGGGCGACCCTGTCAGCCTCCCTGTGGAGCGCGAATATGCTCTCGACCTTTAGGCGGTATATGAGCGAGGACGTGAGGGCCGCCATGCCGGCGACCCGAAGGTCCTTCTTGCCGGACTTTTCGAGGATCGCCACGAGAATGTCCAGGATGGCCACTATATCGACGTCCCAGACGTTCTTTTTGCTCAGCGAGGCAGGATTGAAGAGTATGCTTACCGGCTCCTCGGAGAGATCCTTGCGCGCAACTGCCTCCTCCATGGCGCAGTGGCGCGCAAATCCCAGATAATTACGGTGCGCTCTACTTTTTTGCCTTGGCCAGTCAACTCTTATATTGTTAGGCCCAGGAGCGGCACCCAATGAAGGCCGCAAGAATCATCGCCGCGGGCCGTCCACTAGAGATCGCCGAGACGCCTGATCGCAGCGTGCAGGCAGGCGAGATCCGCATCCGCGTGCGCGCCACGGGCGTGTGCCACAGTGACCTGCACCTCTGGGAGGGGGGGTACGACATGGGCGACGGCAAGGTCCTAAAGGTGACTGACAGGGGGGTGAGCTTTCCGGTCACGCCCGGCCACGAGGTCGCCGGCACCGTAGAGGAGCTCGGCGAGGGGGCCGGCGGGTTTGCGATAGGAGACGAGGTTCTCGTGTACCCGTGGGCGGGATGCGGCTCGTGCCCTGCATGCGAAAAGGGCATGGAGAACGTCTGCGACGCGCCAAGGTCGATGGGCATATTCCAGGACGGCGGGTATGCCGAGACGATGACGGTTCCTAGCCAAAAGTACCTCGCAAGGATCGACGGCGTGGGCATGGACGAGGCGACATCGCTTGCGTGCTCTGGCCTCACGGCATACACTGCAGTAAAGAGGGCCGCAGAATCAAAACCAAAGAACATTGTCATTATCGGCGCCGGCGGCCTGGGCCTCATGGGCGTCCAGATCGCGCACGCGATCACAGAGGCAAACATTGTCTGCGTTGACCTCGATGACACAAAGCTAGAGACGGCCAGGGAGATGGGGGCCGCGCACACCGTCAACTCGAGCGGCGAGGGCGTGGCGCAGAGGGTCATCGACGCGTGCGGCGGGACGGGCGCCGAGAGCGTCATTGACTTTGTCAACGCGCCGCCGACTGCCGGACTCGCCCTAGAGGTCGTCAGAAAGCGGGGCAACATCGTCATGGTCGGCCTCTTTGGCGGCATCCTGCCCCTGACGCTCGTCAGCATCCCGCTCAGGGCAATAACGATACAGGGGGCATACACCGGAACGTATGACGACATGGTCGAGCTCATCGGCCTTGCGAGGAGCGGCGCGATAAAGCCGATGGTCTCGAGGCGCTACTCCCTAGATGACGCAAACACCGCACTCTCTGACCTAAAGGCAAGAAAGATAGTCGGCAGGGCAGTCATCAACCCCTAGCGCAGGGGCCATGCGCGCAGGGCGCACGCACGCGACAAGGATGGTGTCCCAAGCGCAGGAATTGAACCTGCGACAACCCGGTTTCTGTCTGCCTAGTATGCTGCCATTTCGCCAGCCCAAAGCCGGCAACTACAGCCGGGAGCTCTACCAGGCTGAGCTAGCTTGGGACGGCACTCGCCGCAGGGCGCGGCGTTAAATAACTATCGCCGAACCCCACGCCGAGAAACCCTGCGATCACCGGCAAGTCATAAATACGCCGACGCGCCTGCGCACGCCGTGGGAGGGCACGCCCAGGGCACAAGCGGGTACGTATGCACGCCGTACATGCATGACCACGGTTCTGTCGAGCTAAAGGAGGCATGGGCCGGCTCGCCCAATGTGCGCGAGATGCACTTTGTGACAGCGACGTTCTCGGATGACGGCAAGCTCTACTTTGCGCCGCGCGCCAACCACTATCTCCTCGCAAAGGTCAGTGACTGCGCAGAGGCCGGCAGGGAGGTCGCCGCAAGGGAGTGCGCAAGCGCGTCCTTTGTCTTTGGCGTCGATGAGAGCCTCTTTGAGCGCGAGACAGAGGGCGAGAGGAACTTTGTCTCTATATACTATACAGAGTATGGCGACACGGCAAACGCAATGGGCGAGATTGCGCGCATTGTCGGCAAGAGCGACAGGGTGGGGAGCGCGGCGCACGCGCACATGGGCTATTACGGAGTGCCGCCGCGCCTAGAGTTCCCGTTCAGCGACAGTATCATGGTCCTAGAGGTCTCTGGTGGCCACCAGGGCATCAACAAGTACTGTGAAAAGACGCGGCGCGACGTGACGAGGAGGGGCATCACGCTGACCGGACTCATGGGCCTCTCGATACTCGACACGCTAAAGTGATGTGCGCGGCGCGTCATTCTCGTGCAGCGAGTCATACCAGCGTATCGACTCCTGCAGGGCCTCGCGCGAGACGAGGCCGTCCGAGCATATCTTTGCATACATGTCTGGATAGATAAATTCACGTTCCGAGTATTCCATTATCCGGCCATAGTCTGCGTCAAAATAGTGCGCCGTCTCGTCTGAGCCCTGCGTGGACTTTGTCGGCAGGCCGTACGCGTGCGCCAAAACGTCGTGCTTTAGGCCCTTGCCGTTCATGTCATTGAGCGGCAGGTGCATCTGCAAAAAGTCCGCAACTAGGGGCTGGCGGATCATCCTTGTGTAGAGGATTCCGGGCTCGGCTATCTCGTGGTGGCGCATTCGCTCATAGAGAAAGTTAATGTCAAACTTCATGATATTGTGGCCAACGATGCGCAGGCCCTCGCCAAGCCCACGCTGCAGGTCAAAGACCAGCCTAAACAAGTCGGCGAGTATCTTTTTCTCGCCGTCCTCCCACTCTTTTAGGTGGTGCGTGTGTGCGCTATTAACCTTGTACGTGATGAGCATGACGCGCCCGTCAATGGGCGAGAGCGCGGCTTTCTTGAACTTCCAGTATGCGAGGCGATCGACATCAGGTGAGAGGGTGCCGGCCTCGACCATCGCCCGTAGCTCGTTGTACCTGGCCGCATCAAGATCCGGCACCGTCTCGATGTCAAGAAAGAGCGTCGTCAACGCGGGGGGCTCAAGGGGCGCCGGCGTATAAGTTGAGCAGGGGGTGGCAGGCGCGCACGTTGGCGCGAGGGGGTGATGCGCGTGCGGGCAGCGGGCGTGACATGCAGCGGGCAGGACAAATGCCCACAAATGCGCGAAATAGGGCCGTGCGTCAGTCAAAGCCACATATATCCCACAGGACGTGCCAGCCCCGTGAGCCAAGAGGCAGCGACGAATCGCACAAGAGTGCTGCTAGACGTGGAAGTGACCAATTTTGGGCCAATAGCCAAAGGCAGGTTCAAGATAAAGCCGCTGACTGTGTTCGTCGGGCCCAACAACTCGGGCAAGACATACGCGGCAATGCTTGCGCACTCTATACTGTCGTCATACAGGGATAGCGTCAATCCCATGACGCTTGGCGCATGGATCAAGACCCAAGCCACGGATCCTGAATTGCAGGCCACTCTGGCAACCATAGGCCAGATTGCAGAAAAATCTGGCAAAGAGGACATCGTGATTCCCACTAAATGCGCAAGGGACGTGCAGCGCATGGCACTAGAGCACTTTCGCCAAACATTGCACGACAGCATACAGAACGTGTTTGGATCCAATTTGGGCGAACTTGTGAGGACAGGGTGCAAGGCAGCCAAAATAAAAATAATGTGCCGTGGCGGGGTCGAGTTGCGCATATCCATGGATGGCAGCACCACCATAAGTGCAACCAGAAAAGACGCACGACTTGTCATAGGAAATCACGCAGGAGAGATCCCCATGAACTGGATTTGGAGAGGCGCTCCCAGGAACATTGCAGGCGGCGAGGAGGGGATGAATGACCACAGGGGGCGCATGTTGGCAGGGCTGCTAGAGGGGCAGGATTTAGGACTGCGCGTTCTAGGCATGTCAGTGATGCGAGTGATGCAGGACGTCACAGGCGAGATCGCCGACTCGCACTATGTGCCCGCAGTGCGCTCTGGCATACTAGCCGCACACAAGACAGTAACATTAGGCATCATGAATGGCGCCTCCCATACAGGGCGTGCGCAGTCACAAGTAGAGCAGCTCACCGGAGTGTCCTATGACTTCATAACAGCATTGATTAACATGACCGAGCGAGGCCATGATCAGGTTCAAAAGAACGGCAAGCCGATGATAGGGGACATGTTCGGCGGCCAGGTAGTCGTAAAAGAGCCAAAGGTCGGATTGCCAAGCATGATGTACAGGGACAAAAACGTGGACATTCCGATGCACAGGGCATCATCAGGAATTGCCGAGATGGCCACGTTTCCCACATTTTTCCAGGATTACTCCCAGCAGGGAGACACGCTCATCATAGAGGAGCCCGAGGCGCACCTCCACCCCGCAAACCAGATCAAGGTGGCAAACCACATAGTTAGGCACATTAGGAAAAGAGAGGCCAATGTGCTCCTAAGCACCCACAGTCCGTTCATTTTGGAACAGCTAAGCCTGCTGGTGAAAATGAGCCAACTTACAGACGAGCAGAGGAAAAAGCACTGTGACGGCGCAACCGATCATATTGACGACGCCAATGTGGCGCCATACATGTTTAAAAAATGCCCCAGTGGAGGCCATGAAATTGTAAAAGTCAAACATTCCCCAGATACGGGCATATCCCAAGACGAGTTCATAAAAGTCACCGAGATGGCATACAATAGGGATGTGCAGGTGGAGCGCACACTAGAGAAAGAGTGACGTCCGCAAAACCCATGCACAGAAACGGGCACGCGCGTCACAGATCAAGCAGAAACCGCAGTGACACGCGATCCGGCGACTCGGTAATGTCCATCATGTGAAATGTCGGGGCCTTTACCTCGACACGGAACCCGTGCCTTTGAATGTCCAGTGGCTCACCGTGCGCAATGCCGCGCACCACACAGGGGCCGTTCCCCGAGACGCGCGCCTCAAACCTTCGCACCGCAAACCCGTCAGTTATCATCACAAGGTTTGCCGCCTCTAGCCAGTCAAGGAGCGCGTGGTGCATGTTCGGCCCACCTGCTGCAATGGGTCGCGTCTCGCGCTCGGCAACGCTGGACTGGTTTAGCGTAATGTCGGCCACGGCGTGAGCGGCCTCTGCAAACGCGTCATCAATGCTAGCCGCATCGACTTCCACGATGACATCAGTCACATGGTCAACATACCGGTATCCCATTCCCGGCATGCGCGCACAGGACACCGAGTATTAACCTGTGCGGGCGTACGGCACGAACTCACAGCACACGACTCTGTGAATTGACGCATTAATGACAACCCAAATGTGAAGGCAGCGCCCCCACACGTGTGAGCCGGTCATGGCGCAAGAGACTGTTTTGGAAATAACTTGTCCACGATATTGTTGATTAAAGTCATGCTAGTGGCCACCTTTTTGTCCGATACAACATCATGGTAGCCCAGTCCATCGAGGTTATTTTTTAGCAGAGATTCCACACGCCTGTGAGTTGATCGAGAAAGGGCAGCTAATTTTTTATGAAGCTTGTTTTTGGAATCAAACTTGGGCATTGGGAGGTTTTCGACAGGACCTGTGTGAAAATCACGATCCGACATCCTGCATGCCTCAGAGAAAAACTTTTGCAAATGCGTAGAATTGAAAATTGCGCACAGATAATGCAATTCATCAAGGCTCCTTGACGAGTACCAATAGTTAGTCCCATCCACCACAATCGGCGCCTGGGCATCAGTGGCCGGAATTACAGCGGATTGCAGAATTGAGCCGCTTTTGTTGTAGATCACCTTATGGACATGAGCGCGCAGAGAAAACTGTGATGAGAATTTTCCGCTATAGTCGAGCTGTTCGGCAAGTGTTTCAGGGGCAGAGGCAGGCTTGTGCTCAGAATAGAGCAGCTCGGCCAGTGTCCAAAAATTGCGAAATAGTGATGCGTCTTTCCCCGGCGGAAGGGCATTTGTCCGTAATTTGCGATCCACAATGTCAGGGGCAACAACGCGTTCAAAGCCTGCAATGCCAAACGGAATGACATTTTTTGAGAACACCCCCATGTAGATAAAGGAGTTTTCGACCTTGCCCTCCTGCACAAGGTTTTGCCAGGCGCCTTTTGAGGAGCGTGTTTTGAATATAGTGTACTTGTTGCGAACGTGTGTTTCGTCCCCATCGCACACAATGAGCGTTTGGGGAAAGATCGTGGCACCGTTGCGAAAAGCTCCAGAATACTCACTAGAGGCCGTGTGCCAGATTCGTGGTTTGTGCATGTCAAGGGCTAGCTTTACTGCAGGCCAGCGCATGGTCCGTAGAATTTTTTTGTCGTCATGGTTTTGGAAAATTTTCATGTTGCTTTCTGTCAGTGCAGAGGGGGTTTTTTCTTTTGTTCCAAACACAACACACGAGCTTGCCTGTTTAAACGGAGGATCGTTGACTTTGGAGAGATCCCACGCTTCAGTCAGGCTAGCCATCCGAGACTCCAGGTTACTTTTCTTAGAGTCCCACCTGCCGGTTCTAAATAACGCCCATTGCCTTCCCTTCAATGCAGAGTACGGCAGGACGAACCCAAACTTGTCAGCCTCGCCAATATAGTGATCAACGCAGGTGGCGGCAAATGTTGCGGCCAGATCATTTTGGGTGGCAAGGTTGCCCCCTGCCCAGACACCACGATCGATTGCGTGTTTTCGAAATTCGTCTTGACGCAGTTTATCATCATGCATTGAATTAAACACTACCCAGGGTGGATTTCCAATCAAGCGGTTATGTCCAGGAGTGTCAGAATGGGCATTTTGCCTGAATTTAAACGGTTGAATCAGGTTCATCAAGTATGATTTCCACACATGATTGCGGTGATTCATAATTTCACGGTGAAAGAACGAACATGCCTCAAGTATGTATCGTCTGTAAATGTCGTTTGACTCTAGTCCAAAAAGCTGAACTGCCAATTCTGGCTTGAACGAATTATCAGGCTTTTCGACTATGCGAAAAAAAGAGGAAATTTGATCCTCAACGTTTTCACCGAGCAGCACATCAGACGGGAAAAACACATTATTGGTATCGTCGACCGGGATTTGAGTCAAGATCACATTTAGAGCCTTTGCCTCAGTTTTTGCGTCCCACTGGACACTGTCACCAAGAAAGACATTGTGGTTCAGACTTGCAGTTGTCGAAGGCATTTGGGAGAGAGCCATTATTTTGGTTGCCTTTGCAAGCTCGACTGCAACAGGGTGGATGTCAATGCCCACAACCAGTTTTGTTATAATGTCTGACTGGTGCTGGAGATCGTCCTTTAGCCCAGGGATCTGCCCTGCCACGTTTTGAAGTCTGCGAACCGCATGATACAAAAATGTGCCAGAGCCGCACGACGGATCCATAACCATGTGATCGTAAATGTCATCCATCCCATTTTTTAGGGCATTACGGCACCAAAGGTCGTCCAGGACACGTTCGCACATGGCCTGGGCTAGCCAGTCAGGCGTATAGTATTCGCCATATGCATGCCGCAGAGAGGCCGGGATTGTGTTATGGTATAGATCTTTTAGCACGTCCCTGCCTGCCGCACGCCACTCATATGTGGAGACAGTCTGGAAGATTTTGGCATAGAGCTGATTGCCCCCTTTTGTGTACGAGTCCAGGAGCCATCCCGGGAAACCGTCAAGAATTTGCTTTCGACGCCTGCTCGACGGGACGCCGGTACGGGGCTTCAAGATGTCCAGTATTATGCGAGATATTATGATCAATAGCGTATGCTTGGCAAACAGGGCAATTTTGTCAGAATCGTCTATGAGTGAAAGCATGTGTGAGCCCCTCAGCAGCCGTTTCCAGAGCCTAAGCTTGACGTTAAATCCAGGATTGCTTTGGACGGATTTGGCAGCTTTGACAATCTCGTCCTCTAGCACCTCAACCCAACCCACATCAATCGGCGGCATGGGGCGGGCCGTCCTGTTTACAAAATTATAGAGATAGTCGAGCACCTCCATACAGTGCGTGTCATTGTCACATGTGATCGTGTGGGGGTTGGTGAGTCGTGACTCGGTGCCTTGATCGCCCAATGTTGCGTCATAGTCGTAAAACTGCCAAGTGTGTCCGTTTGTGATGCAAGCCTTCCACCCCTGTACGTGACCGTCGAGTGTTTGTTGTGGGGATATGGCGTCAATATATCGAACAGCCTGTTCTTTTGGCGTTTCGTCTAGCGGGTTAGACGATCGCGAGTCAAGTTCAGTGCCGGGAGCCTTGGTTTCAATAACAATATTGTTGCACACAAGATCTGCCGGGCCATTTCCAGTTTCCGTCTGTCCAAAGACCGGATAGTTGGGAAACAGCGATTCCAGTATGTTCCACACACGATGGCGAATATTGTCCTCATTTACCCTAGGCGTAAGAAGAGCCCGAAGGCGAAGCATCTCGTTTTGCGCAGAGGCAATGTCGGGTTTGCCAGATCTGTCTCCACGACTAGGCCTGAATGGCGCATTTGGTGCCATTTATGTCACCCGGCACCCCTGTAACAGATAGACACCATCGCGCATCACGCGACCCGGCATCACGGCAGCCGCGGCAATCCAGGCCAGAAATGTGATCGCATGACCTAGTTGGCAGTGCAGCAGGCTCATTCCTTCCATGCGTCGCATCATGGCAGACTCCCTGCCTGCTGCGCTGTGTTGGTGGCACCTCCCCACACGTGCCCGATGCCGACCATGCGTCCCCCATGCCGCAGACTGCGTCCCTGACATGCGCCGCATGAAGCGCATACCCAATTTAACGCTGTTTATGAGCAAAATGGCAATCGCAGCATATGATCATGTGCCGACCCTCACGGTCAGCCATGGGGGCGGCTTCCGGGGGCGCACGCATGAGCAGGCCCCGCCGATCCAGGCCATGAACTCCACCAGGGTCGGCTCCCTCCCCCCTCCGCGGCCCCGCCGCTGGCCGGCGGAGAGCTCCCACTTTGCGAGGATCCACGCGTTGTACGCCATCATCTATTCTGCGGCTCAAGGCAAACAGGAGTCCCAAAAATGCGATAACGCCCGTAATCAGCTCAAATGTCCCCACAAACACAAACTGTTCAGTCTCCAACCGCGTCATCGTGGTGACAATTTCCTGCAATGTAGAATTATGGAATGACAACAGGCGATCAGCTCCCGTTTCTAGCGTTTGTCGCTTCCTCGTATGTCAACATACTTGATGAGAATTTTGGATATTTCTTGTATACGCGTTCCATGAGCGGAACGGTTGTTTCCATGTAATTGTATGAGAGAAGCATCTCATGGATGCGCGCGACTTTGTCAACATACTGAGCTAGGAGCTGGCCATATTTTTTACGCCCGACGGACGTTAGCGAATATTTGCATGTGCCATCTTCAAATCCGCCCTCAACAGTATTCACGGCCACAATATGCCGTGATGCGAGGTCAGACATGTCATCATGGAGCTTTGTGCTAAACGGGCCGAACATGTATGGCAGCCAGTCGTCATACACCTTGATCTTTTTGAAGATCTCCATATCGCATAGAAAGGCCAGCTTTTCCAGTCGAGGCCTGCGCCTGATCGTGCCCAGGGTGCCAAGAAGCAGTATGGGCAAGTTTACGGACTCAAACGGTTCTGTGCGCATCATGCCAAACGCCCCCCCGTTAGAACAACACAATCCGCACCCTGACCCACAGATCGGCCTGTCGCACGTGCTCTGAGACCGGCTATGCGGTTCCCACGCCACAGACTTTGCGTTCCCACCATGCGCCACATGACAGGCACACCCAATTTAACGCTATTTGTGAGCAGAGTGTCAATCGCAGGTCAACACCGGGCAAATGCTCGCTTTATAACGCAAGAGTGGCACGAGAGCCTCACGCAGAGCACACACTGGGAGCAATAACCCCCTAGTCCCTAGGCAGACTCGTAGCCCTTTGCCGCAGACGCCACGCCGCGCGCTGCCGCGTTTGCTCGCGCAAGCACGCTGGCCGCAGTGTCTGGCGATACGTATCCGGACTCGGATGCCAGTGACTCGGCGGCGCGCGCGGCGCGAGCAAGCACGAGTGGGGCGTTCTCGGCGGTGATGAGGCCGGCCTCGACTGAGAGCGACATTGCCTCCTGGTGGGCAGCGGCGAGCGCATCACGGACCGCGGCGACGTCGACGACTAGCTCGTCGCGCGTGTATGTCTTGCCGGCCTCTAGTGCGCCGGCGAGCTCGACTCCGGCCTCTACGGCCCTGATGTCGAGCTTGCCCAAAAGCGCCGCAAGCTTTGATGATATCGTGTCACCGCGCTTTGCCGCAACGGTGTCCTTTGTTATCCAGATCGTGCCCTGGTCTATCTTTGTTGGCACGTTTGCCTCCTTGAACTCGGTGAGCATGGGACCTGGAGCTATGCCCGTGTTCTTTGCGGTGATGATGACGTCGATGCTCGCCGTGTCGCCCCCGCGAGCGGGCAGCATCACCTTGTTGCTCGCCAAGAGGACGTTTAGCTTGAATGGCGACATGTTTGTGAACATGAACATGCACTGGCCCTTGACCTGGGCGGCGATCTCGGCAATGCCAGGAACGTTAATTCCCGCGAGTGCCTTTTTTGTCACCTTGCCCTTTATGCTGACAAACTCGACCTGGCCGTGCATTCTCTTTCGCAGCGAGAGCATCTGCGACGCGCGAACCTTTTCTAGGCGGACGAGTGCCATGACGCTGTACTTTGTGGGCAGCTCTTGGAGTTGCGCGTACATTCGCTCCTTTTTGGCAGGCCATTTCTGGCGATTTTCATACATGTCACTTTGCCTGCGGTGCGGGCTGCACGATCTTGCCCATTGTTGTCTTTACCATTATCTTTTTGACGTTTTTCTCGCCGTTTGGCAGCTTTTTCTCGACGGCCGAGACTATTGTCATTGCGTTGGCCGCAAGGTCAGAGTCGGCCATCGTCTCATCGCCAATCTTGCACGAGAGGGCCAGCGAGTTGCGCATTCGTATGAGCGTGGAGGACTTGAAGCGCTCAAGGAACGAAGCTATCGGCGCGTTGAACGGAACAGGCGTCGGCATCTTGCCGCGCGGGCCGAGTATCTGCCCGAGAACCTTGCCGACTGTCGGCATTAGCTTTGTGTCAGCGAGGAAAAAGTCATAACGGTTGACGAACTTGCGAGACTCGCGCTTGTTGGTCCCCAGGCGCCCAAGCTCCTCGGCATCGATGACCATGTCGGCCTTTGCCTCCTTTGCCTTGATGCCCATGTCGCCAGAGGCCATGACGCACACGGCCGCCGGCGCGCTCGTCTTTGGGAGCTGCACGACCTCGTTGATCGCAAAGCCCTTCTTGACGTCAATGTCCCGAAACACGATGATGAGCTCGACGGACTGCCTGAACTTTTTGGTCCCTGATGCCTCCTTTGCCCTCTGGATCATCTCCGAGAGGTCTGACTCGCTAGCCAATTTGGGCACACGCCGGCTCGGCCCTATTAAAACCGTTTATGGGCGCATGGGGCTCAAGGCCCACGGCATGCCCGCAGGGGCCGCAGGCCAAACTAGGTTTATTAAAGAAGTGGCGGGATTGCGTCCTGCGCGTTGGCCGATTTTGACGACATGGACATGAAGCTCCTGCGCGAGCTCACCGATGACGGCTCTGTCTCGATACCAAACCTGGCAAAAAAGATGGGCGTCAACTCGTCGGTTCTCTATAGCCGCATAAAGCGCATGAAGGAGAAGGGCCTCATCGTGCGCTTTACGATAGAGGTTGATGACTCGATGCTCGGCATCGGCGTGCGGGCCACGATCGGCATAAACCGCGACCCAAAGGCCAAGGCGCAGGTCCACAAGGCAATCCTCGCGGTTCCCGAGGTCACCGAGATGGCCGAGGTCACCGGAAGGTTTGACATACTCGCAACGCTGCGCACGTCAGACCTTGAGGCCCTGCACACAATCGTCATAGAAAAGATCGGCAAGATAGCCGGCGTTCAGGGAACCGAGACCCTAGTCGAGCTCCAAAAGAGGGCAAGGGCTCCACAGTATGCGCAGGTCGGCGAGAAGGCCGGCTCGCGATCACGACGATAGCGCGTCGTCCCACTTTGACTCGTTTATCTCGGCGGTGATCTCTTTTGGCGTCTTGCCCTCGACCTTTATGCCGAGCGGTACGCACGTGCCGATGACTGACTTTGCGACTGACTTTATCGATGTCGCATACGAGCCGTCGATCTTTGTCTTTGCAATCTTTGCTATTGCGTCCATGCCAATGTCACCGACCCATTCGGTGCCCGGCGTGCCCGAGCCCTTTTGGAGTCCGGTCTCCTTTAGGAGAAGGGCCGCGACGGATGGAACGCCAATCTCAATGTCCCACTTTTTTGTGTCAGGGTCAACAGAGACGGTGACGGGAACCTTCATGCCCTTAAAGTCGGCCGTCTTTTCGTTGATCGCGCCAATGACCTCCATGATGTTGACTCCGAGCGGGCCTAGTGCCGGTCCGAGCGGGGGGCCGGCTGAGGCCTCGCCCCCGGTGACAAGCGACGATATCTTTTGTGGCTCTGCCATTCTAGCGCACACGCGCAGACGGGCGGATTTAACCCTTACCGTCCCCCCCTAGCCCAAAGGGGGCACATGCTGCCATGAACATGTGCTAGACTGGCGCACCGCTAGAGCCCACGCGCGCACGCATGTCCACAGCGTGCCCTGCGCGGCCGGCGGGGCGCACCATCCTGGATCTGCCCACAGGGGCACCATCCGGGTCACCATCAGGGAGCGCCCACTCGGCTGCAGGCTAGCTGCCCGCACGGCGTGGCAGCGCACACCCTTGGCGGACTAGAGGTAGCGCCAATCTCAGGGCCGGCACGCCGCACCGCGCGCGCTATGCGCGGCGCGCCTTGCGGATATACTGCTGGTGGTACTCTTCGGCATCGTAAAACTCGGGAGCCGGAAGTATCTGTGTGACTATGGGCGATGAGAGTCGCCCCGAGCGCCCAAGGGAGTCTGCCGAGCTGCGCGCGGCGGCCTCCTGCTCGGGCGTGTGAAAGAATATCGCCGAGCGGTACTGGGTTCCAATGTCCGGGCCCTGCCTGTTTGGCGTTGTGGGGTCATGCGATGACCAGAATGCCTCAAGGAGGCGCGCATAGTCAACTGCAGAGTCGTCATATGTCACCGTGACTGACTCGGCATGGCCAGTCTGGCCAGTGCAGACACGCTCGTATGTCGGGTTTTTCTCGTCGCCGCCGGTGTATCCGGATCTCGCGTCGAGCACTCCGGGTATGCTGCGAAACACCTCCTCGACATGCCAAAAGCACCCAGCCGCAAACGTTGCCCTCGCAGTGGCCACCTAGCTCACCCCGCTAAATATGTCCACGATTCTCGATGCCATGCTCTCAATGTCGACTTCGGGCTCGGCAGATACTAGGAGAAGGACGCTGCTCACTGGGAACGGAAAGCTCACAAGGACCGCCTTGTCGCGGCGAACCGCGATATAGTTTACCGGCCCGAGGCTGTCATCGTGCTCGTTGCTGATCGTGATGCGCGAGATGAACTTCATGAACGAGCGCAGGCGCTCCTCGTCGCGCTCGAGGGGCGATATGTCGGCGCTAAACCCGCCGGCCACGAGGCGCCCCTCGGCGTCGATGACGCCGGCAAAGCGAACCATATCCTCCCCTAGGAGCCTCTCGCAGCGCTTGTCGTACGCGCGGTACTCGTGACCCTCTCCACGTGCCATGGCGGGGCGCGCATGGCACAAAAATAAAAACCTAGCCGCCAGGGGCGCGAATGTCGCGCATAGCGTCCGCTAGGAAAAATCAAAAAATGACGTCGTGCATAGTCTCTATGTAAGTGGCTGAACCGGTGTGTTGGTCGATTAGTAATGGCTGGCTCACCACTCGCCGAAGCTTGTGATCTACACCACCATCCTATCAACGCAGTCTTCTTCTGCGAACCTTCATCTTGCGAAAGGATGTCTTGTCTCGGGATGGGATTCGTGCTTAGATGCTTTCAGCACTTAGCCCAAACGGCTTAGCTGCCCGGCCTGCCTTGTCAGACAACCGGTAGACCAGAGGCCACGCTGCTCTGTTCCTCTCGTACTCGGAGCAACTTCCCCTCAGACACCCACGCTTCCATCAGGCAGAGACCGACCTGTCTCACGACGGTCTAAACCCAGCTCATGTTCCCTTTTAATAGGCGAGCAGCCTCACCCTTGGCCCCTGCTGCAGGACCAGGATAGGAAAAGCCGACATCGAGGTACCAAACCGCGGGGTCGATAGGAGCTCTCGCCCGCGACGAGCCTGTTATCCCTGGGGTAATTTTTCTGTCACCTCCGGGCCCCAATAGTGGGCACACGAAGGATCGCTAAGCCAGACTTTCGTCTCTGAATTCCGTGCGTTTGGAAATCCAGTCAGTCTAGTTTGTGGCTTTGCCCTCTTCAGCGGATTTCTGACCCGCTTGAACTAAACTTTGGGCCCCTTTGATATCTTTTCAAAGGGGTGCCGCCCCAGCCGAACTGCCCACCTGCACGTGTCTCCGACTCGCGCCGGATAAGCGATACTGCAAGAAAAGTCTGGTGTTACATCGTCGCTTCCCGCAACCCCGAAAGGCGGCGGGCATGGCTCCCAGATACACTGTGCAATCCTTACTATACCACAAGCACAAGCTGCAGTAAAACTCCACGGGGTCTTCTCTCCCCGATGGAAGATGATGGACTGTTCGTCCACCTTATGTGGCTTCACCGGGTTGCAGGCGGGGACAGTGGGGCCCTCGTTGTTCCATTCATGCGCGTCGGAACTTACCCGACAAGGCATTTGGCTACCTTAAGAGAGTCAGAGTTACTCCCGGCGTTAACTGGCCCTTAGCTCGGTTGAACCCAAGTTTTAGGTACCAGCACCGGCCAGGATTCAGCGACTATACGAATCCTTTCGGACTAGCAGTCGCCTGTGTTTTTATTAAACAGTCGAGACCCCCTTGTCATTGCAACCTGCCATCCCCGTTCCTCACGAAGACGGCAGGCATCCCTTATACCGAAGCTACAGGACTAATTTGCCGAATTCCCTCGCCATACGTTATACCCGTAGCACCTTGGCTTTCTAAGCCAGCGCACCTGTGTCGGATCTGGGTACGGACACGCAGTCGGCTAGCCGCACAGGATTTCACGGTCTCCCAGAATCGGAAAAACCCCGCTAACGCGAGGCCATTCCCGCCTCAAGCCGGTTCTCGTCATTACGACACTCCCCGGCCCTCAAACGGTTAGATATAACGACGGTTATACTCCCCCTATCTGGAAGCTATCTGTGCGATTCAAGCGCCTTCTGCGTGGTACTGGAATATTAACCAGTTTTCCATTCGGATTGCTCTGTTGAGGCAACCCTTAGGGCCGACTAACTCCAGGCTGATAACGCATTGCCTGGAAACCCTTACGCTTGCGGTGGTATGGATTCTCACCATACTATGCTGTTACTGCCGCCAGGATCTGCAATAGAAACCGGTCCACAGGACGTCACCGCCCTGCTTCTTCCCAATCACTACGCCAATCTACCATGGATCACCATAGGTGACCATCCAGAGTATCGGTACTTTGCTTTAGCCCCGTCCATTTTTGCGGCGCCCACACTCGGCAGGTAAGTTGTTACACACTTTTTAAAGGATAGCTGCTTCTGAGCTTACCTCCCTGCTGTCTTGGTGCGAACACGCACTTCCGCTTGACACTTAGCAAAGATTTGGGGACCTTAACTCTAGTCTGGGTTAAACCCCTTTCGGTCGTCAACCTTACGTCAGACGAACCCGTGTCCCTGCTTCTACGATGTATATCCGTTCGGAGTTTGAATGGGCGGTGAGGATTTTACTCCCCGCGCCGCCCTATCAGTGCTCTACCGGAAACACAATCTCCACAGAGCACGCCCTGCGAGACGCTTCGATTGGAACTAGCGAGCGCCAGTCTAGATTGGTTTTTGACCCCTATCCCCAAGTCACACAAACGATTTGCACGTCAGTACTGCTTCAGACCTCCAGTGGGCTTTCGCCCACCTTCATCTTGCTCAGGGATAGATCGACTGGCTTCTAGCCTTACCGCCATGACTCTACGCACTTTCACACGCTTCTCCTCACAATGCTGCGAGAATTCGGTTTCCCTTCGCCTCCACCTTTGGAGGTTTAGGCTCGCCATGACGGCAAGCTCCCTGGCCCGTGTTTCGAGACGGAACGCGTGACACTGACGGTCTGGGCTCAGGCCTTCTGCCCCATTGCTGGAACGTCTAGCCCGAAAAGACCGCCTTCCATGCCACGCACGTCTGTAACCAGTAGATTTCATGCACTTTTCACCCCCCTTCCGGGGTACTTTTCAGCTTTCCCTCACGGTACTAGTTCACTATCGGTCTTGAGAGATATTTAGCCTTGGATGCTACTTTCACCCATGTTCACTGCCCACTGCCAAGGACAGCTACTCTGGCATGGCTAGGCCCTATACCACTTCGCCTACGGGGGTATCACCCTCTGTGCCGGAACTTTTCAGGACACTTTGGCTGTGTTCTAGGATGCCATATCGCCATGCCGAAACACCACATCTCCCGAAGGATTCAGTTTAGGCTCTTTCCTTTTCGCTCGCCGCTACTTGGGAAATCTCAATTGATTTCTCTTCCTCGTGGTACTAAGATGCTTCAATTCCCACGGTTCGACCTCCACCGCCCATGCGATGGAGTGTCCAAAAGGACAGGATTCCCATTCGGACATCTCGGGATCATAGGATGCGTGCGCCTACCCCGAGCTTTTCGCAGCTTGCCACGTCCTTCGTCTCTCCTCAAGCCTAGCAATTCATCTACTGGCGTCTTTACACCGGCATATTCAGCCACATATTACACGACTATGCACGACGATCATCGCAGGTACCCTGGGGGGTACCCACTACATCCTTCATACGTCACTTTCGTGACGCATTGCATCGATGCTGTGAAGACTTGTGCGTCCGTGCACAATTCTGGTCTAAGGAGGTGATCCGACCGCAGGTTCCCCTACGGTCACCTTGTTACGACTTTTCCCTCGTCGCTTACCTCAAGTTCGATAACGCCAACTAGACGTCACCTCGCTAAAGGCAAACTTCGATGAAACGACGGGCGGTGTGTGCAAGGAGCAGGGACGTATTCACCGCGCGGTAATGACACGCAGTTACTAGGGATTCCATATTCGTGAGGGCGAGTTGCAGCCCTCAGTCATAACTGTGGTAGCGTTTGAGGATTGCCTCCCCCTTTCGGGTTTGGATCCCATTGTCACTACCATTGCAGCCCGCGTGTGGCCCCAGAGATTCGGGGCATACTGACCTGCCGTAGCCCTTTCCTTCCTCCGCATTAACTGCGGCGGTCCCGCTAATTCGCCCGACTGCTCCGGAGAGCAATAGTGGCAACTAGAGGCAAGGGTCTCGCTCGTTACCTGACTTAACAGGACATCTCACGGCACGAGCTGGCGACGGCCATGCACCACCTCTCAGCTTGTCTGGTAAGGTCTTCAGCCTGACCTTCATCCTGCTGTCGCTCCGGGTAAGATTTCTGGCGTTGACTCCAATTGAACCGCAGGCTTCACCCCTTGTGGTGCTCCCCCGCCAATTCCTTTAAGTTTCATACTTGCGTACGTACTTCCCAGGCGGCAAACTTAACGGCTTCCCTGCGACACTGCACTGGCAAAGGCCAGTGCATCACCGAGTTTGCATAGTTTACAGCTGGGACTACCCGGGTATCTAATCCGGTTTGCTCCCCCAGCTTTCATCCCTCACCGTCGGACATGTTCTAGTAGACCGCCTTCGCCACAGGTGGTCATCCATAGATCACAGGATTTTACCCCTTCCTACGGAGTACCGTCTACCTCTCCCACTCCCTAGCCGTGCAGTATTCCCGGCGGCCCACGCGTTGAGCACGTGGATTTAACCGAAAACTTACACGGCCGGCTACGGATGCTTTAGGCCCAATAATCCTCCTGACCACTTGAGGTGCTGGTTTTACCGCGGCGGCTGACACCAGAACTTGCCCACCCCTTATTCGCCAGTGCTTTTAGGACTGACAAAAGGTCTCTTTAGCAGAGACCACTCGGATTAACCTTGTCGTGCTTTCGCACATTGCAAAGTTTTCTCGCCTGCTGCGCCCCATAGGGCCTGGGTCCGTGTCTCAGTACCCATCTCCGGGCCTCTCCTCTCAGAGCCCGTACCTGTTATCGCCTTGGTGGGCCATTACCTCACCAACAAGCTGATAGGCCGCAGTCCCATCCTGCAGCGATAAATCATTTGAGCCATGGGCCATTCCAGGCACCATGACCTATCGGGTATTATTCTCAGTTTCCCGAGGTTATCCCCGTCTGCAAGTTAGGTTGACTACGTGTTACTGAGCCGTTTGCCTTGCATTGCTGCAATGACTCGCATGGCTTAGTATCAATCCGATAGCAGTCAGGTCCGGCAGGATCAACCGGATTGTGGATTCTTTTATTATTGAAGTTTTTACCTAAACTGAATTGGACGGAATGCACTTGTCTTCACATGCTCAGAGCTGACCTTGAGGTCAGCTCCTCATTTCTGTATGCGAGACTGGAGGCCCACAGGTCACAGAATGGCACATTGCCAAACCTCACCACGGGCGCCGCACTTGCGTCGCGCACGAGCGGGACTGTCGATTCGAGTGGTTATAAACCAATTGGGTGATCGCATCACGAAATGGCGCCAACAGTGCCGATCATGGCCACAATGGCAGACAAAGTACCGTACTGCGCTCCGAGTGGTTAAAGTACAGATGCCCGCGCATGGCCGGCCATGCGGGAGGACGCCGAGTCAGCATACAGGCAAAAGACGCCGCGCTCACAAAGGCTGCATGCCACGTCCTCAAGGCTCCACGTCAATGGCGTGCACCACAACATACGCCACTTTGACCCATACCCCTTTGTCACCAGGTCCGCGCGCGCGCAGACCATAGTCGATGTCGACTCGAACAGCTATACTGACTACTGGATGGGCCACTGGGCACTCGTGCTCGGCCACGCCCCGCCGACAGTAAGGCGCGCCATAGCGTCACAGCTTGGGCGCGGCTGGATGCACGGGACTGTGAGCGAGCCGTCGATTGCGCTGACCGAGGAGATTGCAAGATCCGTTCGCGTGGCAGAAAAGACGCGCTATGTGAGCTCGGGAACCGAGGCCGTGATGTATGCCGCGCGCATTGCGCGCGCGCAGACCAAGAGGGACACTGTTGCAAAGGTCGACGGAGGGTGGCACGGGTACGCATCTGACCTGCTAAAGTCAGTCAACTGGCCGTTTGGCTCAGAGTCGCGCGGCGTGCTCAACGAGGAAAAGATAGTCTCGCTGCCGCACAATGATCTCGAGGGCTCGCTGCGCATGCTGCGCCGCGTGAGGCGCGACCTTGCGTGCATTGTAGTCGAGCCGGTTCTCGGCGGCGGCGGATGCGTTCCCTCAGAGCGCGACTATATGCGCGGACTGCAGGAGTTTGCGCACTCGTGTGGCGCACTTTTTGTGCTAGACGAGATCGTCACGGGCTTTCGCTTCAGGCTGGGCTGCATGTATCCCACGATGCGCCTGGAGCCTGACATTGTCACGCTCGGAAAGATAATCGGCGGCGGCATGCCCATCGGCGCAATGTGCGGCCTGGACGAGTCAATGCGCGTGGCCGACACGTCAGCATTTGGAAAGGACACGAGGTCATATGTCGGGGGCGGGACGTTCTCGGCAAATCCCGCATCAATGACAGCGGGCCTGGCGACGCTTCGCGCGCTGCGCGCGCGCAAGTCGCTATATGGCAGGATTGGCACACTCGGCAAGATGGCGCGCGACGGCCTGAGGCGCGCGTTTGACGGGCGCGTCACGACAACGGGGACGGGATCCCTGTTCATGGCCCACTTTGCGCAGGACGGCAGGGAGGTTCGCAGTGCTGCAGACGCCGCACGCTGCGACACTGAGCTCCTGCACCGGTTTCACTTTGAGATGATCGCGCGCGACGGCATATTCTTTTTGCCCGGCAAGCTCGGCGCAGTCTCGGCGGCGCACACCAGGGCCGACATTCGCGCGCTCATTGACGCGGCGGGTCGCTTTTCGGCCACGCTTGGGGGCAGGCGGGCTTGATATTCTCCGGAAATGCCGACTCTAGGGAGATGGCGCGCCAGGCGCGCGAGATGATGCGCAAGGGCAACGCAAAGGCCGCCGCCGTGCTCCTAGGCAGGATAGTCAAGGATGACCCGAAAAACGTGCGCGCGCTCTGTGATCGCGGGATCGCCCTAAACCAGATCAAAAAGTACTCTGATGCCATAACGTGCTTTGATGCGGCCCTCGAGGTCTCCCCGCGCGAGGTTCGCGCGCTCAACAACAAGGCCATATCGCTCGCCGAGATGGGCAACACAGACGGGGCGATCGAGGCATACGAGGCGGCCCTCGAGGCGGATCCCCGGCACGCCGCTGCGCACTTTAACATGGGCGTCCTCCACCACCGCCTCGGCAGGAACGAGGAGGCCCTCGAGTGCATCGAGGCCGCAGTGCGCCTCGGGCCAAAGAACGCAAACGCGCACTTTTACCGCGGAGTCGTACTAGGCAGCATGAACAGGCACGAGGATGCGCTAGGCTGCTTTGATGCGACACTCAGGGCCGACTCGGGCCACATGGATGCGCTGTTTCACAAGGGAATAGAGCTTGCCGAGCTTGGAAGGCACGAGGATGCGCTAGGCACGTTTGGCAGGCTTCCGCGCAGCCATGCCGACAATGCGAGCGTGTCATATGCCATGGCCAGAAGCCTCGCATCACTGCGGCGCGATGAGGAGTCAATCGAGATGCTCGCGCGCGCCATGAAAAAGGACTCAAAGACGATAAGGGCATGGGCTCGCGCAGAGGCCGCCTTTGAGCCGCTCGCCGGTGACAGGCGGGTCAGAAAGATGCTCAAGCTTTGAGCACGCGACGGCTTATTGCGTCGATTCGAAGTATGCGCACGCGCCTCTTTGGGCCGACTAGCCTCGCCTCGATGACAGGCGCGTATATGCGAGCCATGTCAGTCACCGTGATCGTGTCCTCTAGATCCCGCACGTCATCACGCAATGGTTCTGGCGAGATTGCCTCCCTGAGGCAGTCAACTAGCCCATCATGTGCCATCTCTGGCTCGCGCACAAGCTCGGCAGAGGCTAGGACGCGCCTCGGGTACGCCTCAACGGCATCGCGTCGGAGCTTGTGCGCAAACTTTGTCACGTGGCCGTGATGGTCGACAAAGACGGTCCCCTCGCGCTCATCTAGGACAAACTCCTCGAGCTCGACGTCGACCTTGCGTGATGAGGCCCGCCCAGAGATGGCGCGACTCACCCTCGAGGCTGGCCGCACGTCAAACGTGCCATCGCCAACCTCGACCCTCCTGACGTTTGGATCCACGCGTATCGTGTGGATCGCCTTGCGGTGATAGCTGGCGCGGTATGTCCCCTTTAGCATGGTCGTCGCCTCGTATGCCACGCGCACAGAGTGCGTGTGAATCTCCGAGCGCGACGGCGAGGAGAGGAGCGTGCGGAACTGTGATGCCTTTCTTGCCTCCACGGTCGCCTTTGCCCCCGCATCGTCGACCTTGCGGCGCAGCACGACGTTTCGCGGCGAGCACTCCATGATGGTCCTCATGCGCGCGCGTGGACACGGCGGCGCCTTTTAACCTAGCGCGCATGGTATATACGCCCATTCGCGCGCGGCCCGCGTGATGGCACGCAAGGCCGCATCAGCACGCGCAAGACCGGACTATTTTACGGGCAGAGTCAGGCTAGTCGAGGCAGTCAAGATGGGGAGCCGCGAGGCCGCGCGCGCCTTTGATGTGAGGTTTTATTCAGGGGCACGCACAAAGCTCCACTCGCACACCGGCCCTCAGATACTCATAGGCGTTGCCGGAAGCGGCAGCCTCGTAAAATACGCAAGGCGCGGCGCATCAGGGAGGCGCGGGCACATCAGGAAGGTCTCGCGCATGCGCCTAGTGGCCGGCAGCGTCGCGCACATCAAGGCCGGTGAGCTCCACACGCACGGCTCGACGTCGGCATCGCGCATGTTTGCGCACATTGCGATAAACCTCCCTGCGCCCTCTGGCGCCGAGTCAGCGGCCACATGGTATGACTCTGACCTCGCCACGGTCGCAACAAGGATTTCCTAGCGCGCATCACGCAAGTGACTCTAGTGACCTGTCTGGCGAGTAAAACTCGCCCTCAGAGGCGGCAAGCGCGCGCAGCCTGTCGGCGAGTGCCGAGGCGCCAAACTTTGTGACGATATCGCGTATTGACATCTTCATCCCGAGGCCAAGGGATGCCGCACGCTCGATAGTCTCAATGTCGGCGACATTATTGCTGATGAGCCATGCCGCATTGTTTGCGAGCACGGCAGCTATGCGAACCGGATCACACGCGCCTGCGAGATCCTCAGAGAGTCCAACGCGCTCGTACTTTTCCTTTGAATACCCGTAAAAGCCCTCGCCTGACTTTTGGCCGAGCTTTTTCTCGCCGTACAGGCGCTCGACTGTAGAGTGCGGGCGTATCACCTTTTTGTCCCTGCTGTGCATCTCTTGTGTGGCCTTGTGGATGACATCGAGGCCAGTAAAGTCGGCGAGCTCGAGTATTCCCATCGGGAAGCCGAGCGTAAAGCGCACTGCCGAGTCGATCTCCTCCCTTGTGCTCCCGTTGGCGTCCATTGTGTGGCACGCCTCGTGGACCAGCGGTATGAACAGGCGGTTGACGATAAAGCCCGGCACGTCGCGCGCGCAGAGTACGGGCTCCTTGCCGACTGACCTGACATACTCGATCGTCGACTCGGTGACTGACTCGTCTGTCTCCCTGCCGGGTATGACCTCGACGAGGCGCATGAGCTGCGGCGGGTTGAAAAAGTGGATTCCGATGAACTTTTTGGGGCGCTCAAGCGTCGAGGCGATCTCCGTTATCGGCAGCGTGCTCGTGTTGGACGCAAACAAAATGTCGCGCCCACGCGTTGCCGCATCAAGGTCCGCATAGACGCGGCGCTTGAGGTCCATCGTCTCGGGAACCGCCTCGATGACCATGTCTGCGCCCTCGAGGGCAGAGCCCAGGTCCGTCTCGGCTCGTATGCGCGAAAAGGCCGCATCGGCCTCGGCCGGCGCAATCTTGCCCTTGGAGGCCATCTTGTCGAGGCTCCAGCGTATCTTCTCCATGGCACGGTCGAGAAAGGCGCGCTCAATGTCGCGCATGGCCACATCATGGCCTGCGATCGCCGAGACCTGCGCGATCCCGTGGCCCATGACACCGGAGCCCAGAACCGCGATTCGCCTGCCCGCCATGGGCGCGTGCGCGCCACATATCCTTATAATACATTTGCAGCGCGGGGGCGCACATGGGCCTATTTGGAAGGCACAAGGACGACGGCGGCACAAAGTGCCCCGAGTGCGGCATGGAGCTCCACACGCCAGAGCGCCTCGCGCGCCACGCCAAGAAGGCCCACGGCAACGTGCCGGAGAAAAAGCCCGACGCGCAGGGCGGCGACGGCGGGATGTGGTAGACTTGGAGATCAGCGAGTCCAAAAAGCACATGATCATATTTCTTGGCGCCATAGCGGGGGCCGGAATAGTCATCGCCACGCTAGTCTTTCCATTCTGGAACCTCATACGCGAGGACGTGTATGAGGACACGACGATCCTCGCAAGCGCTGACGGCGTGTGCTATGCGGACTCGGCAGACGGCGTGCCAAAGACGATATCAGGGTGCGACGTGCCGGTCGGAACCAACGTGACGATAGTCTATGGCAAGGATCTTGCGTGGGCACGCATAGCGGAAATTCGGTGAGCGCCCATTGGCGTGCATATTTTGCGAGATTGCATCAGGTGGCATCAGTGCGCACGTCATAGAAGAGTCAGACCTTGCGATCGCATTCCTTGACGCGTTTCCGCTTGCGCGCGGCCACTCCCTAGTAGTGCCAAGGGCACACAGGGAGCGCATGGAGGAGATGGGCGAGGCCGAGTGCGCCGCCACGTTTGAGCTTGCCAGGCGCGTCACCGCACGCATCAGACGCCTCCACGGCGATGCGCTAGTCGCAGTCCACAACGGCAAGCTGGCAGGCCAGGAGGTCGGGCACGTCCACGTTCACATAATACCGCGAAGCGCCAGTGACGGGGCCGGACCTGTCCACTCCATGTTCGGCGCCGCCGGGGCAAAGGCAGATGACGCGGATCTCGCATCCGAGCTTGACGCGATTCGAAATTCCTAGAGCGGGTATATGCGCCTGCGCCTGGCCACATCGTTGACAATGATGGCCTTTGTCGGGCACGTCTCGGCGGCATCCATTATGGTCTCTGCATCAGCACCCAGGGGGTCTGTCACGCTGGACTTTGGGTTCACCTGCGACTCCTTGTCGACGCAGAACACCGACGGGGCGATAGTCTCGCAACTGCAGCACCCAATGCATAGGCTCTTGTCGATGTTCACGTCCATGCGCGGAACCGCACGCGTCCGCGCCGTCGGCTGCTGCGCCGGTTCGGCATCCTGCCCCTGCGCATCGTCGCCGGCGGACTGCTCGGCCGGCTCGCCGGACGTGTCGGCGCGCCGCCTCTCGTAATCCTGCCAAAAGTTGCGCTCGTACTCTTTCCAGAACGACTCGTCGGCCTCAAACTCCGAGGTGAACCTCGACCAGTCCTCTGTGGGCGTCTCCGAGTCGGCCCTTCCGGCCATGCCGCGCCGCTGCGCGTGGGGCGTCTGGCGACTCGCGTTGCGTGCGCCCTGCGCCTCGCGCTGCTCGCGTGCGGCCGCACGGTGGCCTGAGGACTCCATTAGCGTGTGGTATGCCTCAGTAACCCTCCCGAGGCGCTCGCCAGTCTGCGCCCCGCTGCGGTCAGGATGGAGCTCGAGGACGAGCTTGCGGTACTTTGCCTTTATCTCGTCCTGCGTGAACGACTCGCCAACGTCGAGCTCACGGTATGCCTGCTGAATCTCCACGCCCACGGCGGCCGCAAGGCGCTCTAAAAACAGTTTCGCGCCCGCGCGCACGTGGCAGTGGCGTGGATGCGCGCAAGCGTGGTGGCCATATCACGTCTCACGACACAGCAGGCCTGCGGGGCATCGGCAATAGTTTGTTATAGTTGGGCGCTGCGGTGCGCAGGCATTGAGCTATCTAGAGCTGTACTCTGGCGGCGGCCCGCTCATTGTGGGAGGCGACGGCGAGGCGAAGGCAGCAGTCTTTGGCGTGCCCTTTGACTCGACGCACTCGTACAGGCCGGGCACGCGCTTTGGTCCGGACGCCATACGCGAGGCGTTCAACAACATAGAGGTGTTTCACGCCAGCCTCGGCGTTGACCTCGAGGGCGTCGCCATCGCAGACCACGGGAACCTAAAGCAGACCGTAGTCGCCTCAGAGATGCTAGAGATGGTCGGCAGGGTGACATCCGAGCTTGCAGCTAGCGCAATGCCGACTGTCATACTCGGCGGCGAGCACCTGCTGACGCTTGGGAGCTATGCGCAGTTTGGCGCCGACACCGGATACGTCGTCTTTGATGCGCACTATGACCTCAGGGACTCGTACGCCGGCGCACACCAGAGCCACGCGTCATACCTTCGCAGGCTAGTCGAGGCCAGGGGCGGCGAGGGGATCGTCCATGTCGGCGCAAGGGCATTTGCAGCCGAGGAGCTCGCGTTTCTCTCTGAGAGCAAGATAACGACTGTCACGGAGGCTGACGTGCGCAACGGAAAGGGTCCGGCCATGATCGCCGACGCGCTCTCGTCGTACGATTCTGCGTATGCGAGTTTTGATCTTGACGCGCTAGATCCCGCATACGCGCCCGGAGTGGGCAATCCCGAGGCTGACGGCATGACATCACGCGAGCTGTTCTCCATGGTCGGTGCGCTGCGCGAGTCCAGGATTGTTTGCGCCGACATTGTCGAGCTCAACCCCGCCTGCGACAACGGCTCCACTGCAGCCCTGGCCGCAAAGATAATGTCAACAGTCATTGCAATGCAGGTAAGCCGCTGACTAGGAGCCCATCATGCCGACCATCTTTGGCGGCTCGCGGTACTCGCCGACTGCAAGCACGCCGCCGTCTGCAGTGACGACGACCATCTCCATGGCGTTGCCCTCCGGCGGTGAGACTATCATCTGCTCGCCGGCTGCCAGGCCTCCGATGAGGAGCGTGTCGCCGCCGCCAAAGTTGACCGTCACGCCAGAGAGGTCGCGTGCGCCGATGTTCTGGACCGTGACCCTGGCCGTCGTAAAGAGGTTCTGCCTGTCGACTATGGGGTCCACGCGGATGTCATAGTCCTGCGTTGCGATCGTGATGCGCCCAATGTCGACTGCCACGACTGTGGCGATCACGCCGATGGCCGCCACGCCGGCGATGAGCAGCGCCGTGTACGTCCTCATGGCCCGGCCGCAGCGGGCTGATTCTATTAACCCTCGCGCCAGAGAGCACGCGGGGCAAACAGAATAAAGCGGCCTCTGCTGGGCTCGGGGTGGATCCGTTGCATAGCATGGATAGTGCGGGCGCTTCCGGAGCGCCAGGTCGCCGGTTCGAATCCGGTCGGGTCCGCCCACCCCTCCTGTCCCGCCTGTGCGTAGGTGCTGCGCAAACAACATTAAGAGGCGTTTGCGGCCTCGCGCCGGACCCGTTGCATAGCATGGATAGTGCGAGCGCTTGCGGAGCGCTAGGTCGCCGGTTCGAGTCCGGTCGGGTCCGCCACCAAATCCCCGTGCC
Organism: Cenarchaeum sp.; assembly: GCA_963693095.2. Taxonomy (GTDB): domain Archaea; phylum Thermoproteota; class Nitrososphaeria; order Nitrososphaerales; family Nitrosopumilaceae; genus JAHRAL01. The sequence goes on along the minus strand of OY843768.1, from coordinate 459,900 downwards.
GCGCGTGTACGCGCGCCCGCAGGTGGCCGCGCAGGCCCCGACGCAGATTCTCCATGATCATGGCCGCGCAGTTGGCTCTGAGCGCAATGCAGGCCATAAAACAGGCATCTGATCCCTGGCGCGCCAGGGGTAAGTGCGCCCAATGTGTCCCCACACAGCAACGCTCCGTGGCGATTGACGCAAGTGACGGGGCAGGTCTAAAAGGCATTATTGCTCGCACTATTTGTGCGGCACGCCCGTGCGCATATTAGACAACACTGACTCTGCAAAATAACCACCTAAAAAAGCACATGTTCAAAACGCAATCTTGTTGTGTTTTCTGCAGGATCTCACATTTACATGAATTGTGACCCAGGCGTGAACAGCAGTTAAATCTAATCTATAGCAGCTTATAGATCTGGTGAATTTGTCATGTCTTCCCTTACCTGAAAAACACTGTCCATTACCATGTCAAAGATGTCCACAAGTTCACCCATGTCGAAAGATTTTCCCGGAAATCCTATGATCCCCAGATCAACAAGCACGCTCTCTAAATGCACATGATGCTCCGACAAACCAATATCAAGAAATTGGGGTGTGAGTAACCGTATTGTTTCCATATGCCATTGAGCACGCATATGAACATACTCAACAATTGTGAGTGCCCCGGGTTTGTCTGTCTGGTCGTATTGTTTCATATTAGATATGGTTTCTGATATATCGCTAAGCAATATATCCATTGTTCGAATTATGTGCGGGCGCTCGTATTTATTTATGGCAGTATGTCTGTTTTGCGAGATTGAGCGAGCTTCTAGCCCCAACAAAATTCCAATAAATCCAACATTAAGAGACACTACGAATAATATGATCTGCATAGTCTCCTCAGTAAATGGAAAGCCGAATATAATTACCATAATGATGAATGCAATGTCAAGTGCAACCAGTGTTAGCCACCACAAAAATCTCATAAAGATCACAGGTTTATCAGTTCAGCACTTTGCAGATCAGAACAAACACTTTCTATGTGCTCTTTGGAGTATTTGCGCTTGACCACGTGAGCGTTTTTGATCAGACGTTCCTTTGATTTGTGGCCAGACTTGTACAAATACACTAGAGTGCCGCCAATCTCCAGCCAAGTTTCATCATTATAGGTTTTGGCAAATTCCAGGAATTCATCTCGGCGATTCCAGTCATCCAGTCCGCCATCTGGAATGTTTGCTATATCCTTGATTCGGAAATAGTCAGTAGCTAGCTCGGACGAGTATGGCCCATAGATGTACAGTTTGTGCCTATATCGAAATTCCAACCCAAAACACTTTTGGGCAAAATACACAAATTTCTGAATCTTGATCCGTGTTTTCAGCTTTGCCTTGCGCGGGTTGGCGTCACATTCTATTAGGTCATGGACTCTCAACATCTTTAAAAACGGCTCAATTTGGCAGTCTGCCTTGCGATTGAGGTATTTTTGGCGCGTCGCGTCGTCTAGGCCTACATACGAGCCATTTTCGCGTATCAAGTGCCAAGCACCCCGATTCTCTGAACTACGGGGTACGTGTCGATCACGAGGAGTCTGCCGCACCACGGATTCATGACACAGGGTTTTCCCGTGATACAATTTAAGTGCATCCTAGTCTAGTCGTGCCTAGTGCACACAGGCAGAGCACCAGGAGTAATCACACCGCAAGGCTGTAACCCCCAGATACCAGTAGGGCACGTGCCCGAAATGGGCTTAAACGCCCTCCTGATCGCCCGAAACGCAAATAGGCAGATTAGAGGACGACCCCACCAACCCGCGGAGGTGGGGAATCGAGAGCGGCTACGCGAGTCCGGAGAGCGCGCAGGTCCGGACCGGCAGTCGCGACCCGAGATGCCGCCTGTTCTGCTTCCTGTACACCATGATGGCGCACAGCGTGCGGATACTCGCAAAGTGAGAGCGCGCTGTGGGCAACCGGTGCAGCCGCAGACGGTGGGGAGATCGGGCCCCGTGGGAGTCCAGGGTCTGGATCGCCCTGCGATGCTCGTGCGGGTGCCCCCGAAAGCCGCCCCAGGTCGGCCGCGAGGGTCGGCATACGATCATGCATCGAGACGCCACCCCCGCATACGTTCATTTATGGACACTCGGCGCACCGGCGTCGTGTCAAGGATACGCGCCATTGCCGCTTGGGTCGCCATAATCGGCGGCGGAATAGCGTTCTACTTTCTCTACGGCCTGATTGCCGATGCCATGCGCTAGCGCGCCCGCTCGAGCAGCCATAGGAGGAGCGCCTTTTGCGCGTGGAGTCGGTTCTCGGCCTCGTCCCACACGACTGACTGCGGCCCGTCTATAACTGACGCGCTGACCTCCTCGCCACGCTTTGCCGGCAAACAGTGCATGAACAGCGCGTCCTTGTCGGCCATTGCCATGAGCCTGTCAGTGACGCGGTAGCGCGGCAGGAACTTTTTCCTTCTCGATGGGCCCCTGTCGTGTATCGAGGAGAACGTGTCAGTGACCACGACATCAGCATCACGCACGGCACGCTCGGGACTCGAGCCAACTGTCACGGCGATCCTCTCCCTTGCCGAGCTGACCACGCCAGAGTCCGGTCCGAATCCGGCAGGCGTCGCAATGCTGATCTCCATGCCCGTCAGTGCGCAGCCGTGTATGAGCGAGTTGCACACATTGTTTCCGTCGCCGACCCACGCCACGCGCACGCCGGCGAGTCGCCCCTTGCGCTCGCGTATGGTCAGGAGGTCAGCGAGCGTCTGGCACGGGTGAAACGAGTTTGACAGCCCGTTTATCACTGGGACAGAGGCGCTCTGCGCAAGCTCCTCAATGTCAGCATGGTCATACACACGGGCCATTATGACATCAACGTACCTGGATAGCGTGCGCGCCGTGTCGGCTAGCGACTCGCCGCGCGATGTCTGCATCCTAGAGCCCTCTAGCGGTATGGCGTGTCCCCCCAGCTGGGCCATTGCGACCTCAAAGCTGACGCGCGTGCGCGTGGACGGCTTTGAAAAGATCATCGCCATCGAGCGGTGCGCAAGCGGTGCGGTGCGCGCGGGCCTTGAGCGCTTTAGGCGCCTGGCGCGCTCGATGATGGCTCCGGCCTGGCGCGAGCTGAGCTCGCCTAGCGTGAGGAGGTGGAACGGCGTGTGCGCCCTCACGGCGTGTCCCCCCCTGCGCCAAAGACCGAGTCGACAAAGGCGCGCGAGTCAAAGGCATCTAGGTCGCCGTACTCCTGCCCCGTGCCGGCATATATGATGGGCGCCGAGGTTATGCTCACTATCGAGAGGGCCGCGCCGCCCCCGCCGCCGCCGTCGGCCTTTGTGAGGATTGCCGCATCAACTCCAACGTGCGAGTGGAACTCGCGCGCCTGGCTTGCCGTGTCGTTGCCCGCAAGCGAGTCGCCGACGAAGACCTTTAGATCAGGGGACGTGACTGAGACTATCTTGGTGACCTGGTCCATGAGGTTGCGGTTGGTCTGCATGCGCCCAGCAGTGTCAACTAGCACGCAGTCCACGCCGTGCGAGCGCGCATAGAGGACGGCATCGCGCGAGACAGCGGCCGGATCGGAGCCATAGTTCTGCGCAACGAGGTGGATTCCCAGCGCATCAGTGTGCGCGCGAAGCTGCTCGATTGCGCCGGACCGAAACGTGTCTGCGGCGGCGACTACGGACGTCACGCCCGAGGCGGCAAGCGCATGGGCAACCTTTGCGAGCGTCGTGGTCTTGCCCGTGCCGTTGATCCCCACAAACACAATTACAAACGGGGAGCCCGAGCCACGCTTTGCGCATATCATCTTTGTGAGGTCAATCGTTCCGGTAGCCGCAAATGCGTCGGTGACATACCCAACTAGCCTGTCGCGCACAAACTCCCCCACGTCCCCCCGCTTTACTGACGAGCCGGTGAGCGCCTTGCGCAGGTCGGACTTTATCGAGTCAATGACATCAACTGCGACGTCTGCCTCCAGGAGGGCAATGTCAAGCTCGGCCATGACGGCATCAACGTCACCGCCGTCAATCTCCTTCTCCGTTATGGCCCGCGCAACGCCAGAGAGCGTCCCGCGAAGGCCCTCAAACATTTCTCCCTGCGTCGGCCATCGCAGAGTGGGCTATGCGCTCAAGCTCCATGCGCCCCTGCTGCATCTGTCCGGCGATCTGCTTTTTGTTCTCGGCTGCGTGGCCGAGTGCGACTTCGAGCTCCTTTATGTTCCCCTCGACTAGGTCAAGGGCAGCCGCGCGGGTCTTGGAGAGGGCGACTCCGGCCCCAATGTCGATGATCACCCTGTCAGGATTCTCCACGCGTGCGCCAAAAAAGACGCCAGAGCCGACAGGAATGAACGCGTCGATGGCCGAGCCGCCGTCTGCTGCGCGCAGCGTCGTTGCTGCGGCCTGCGCGTCACGGTGCGCGTTGGCGAGTGCCGACTCGCGTCGGACAATCTCCGAGTATTGCGACTCTAGTGCGGCGACGTGCTCGTAGAGTTGCTGTGCCCTCTCTTCGCTCAATGCCATGCGCAGCCTCCAAATGCGGTTATAAACTCATTCCCGTGCCGGCGGGGGCACGCCCACGTGGGCCACACCCACAAGCCGCGAGCCCCAAATGTGGACGCGGACACCATGCAATTCAGGCAGGGCCGCAGTGAGGTCAAGCCGACGCCGCACAGGCAGGGCACGTCATGCGCGCCGGCCGGTTCGCGGCATGCGCGATGCAAGCTCGGAGAGGGCGCGCGCCGGGGAGCGGGCGCGCACGATGCCGCTTGCCACAAGTATGCCCTCTGAGCCAAGCTCGATGGCGCGTGAGACGTCCTCTCCGGTGACAATGCCGGCGCCGCACAGGAGGCGTGCGCGGCTGCGCGCGAGTGCTGCTGCGGCGTCGCGGATGAGGCCGGGGCGTGCGCGCGATATTGCGATCCCAGACCCTATGAGCGATGGTGGCTCTATTGCGACATAATCCGGGCCAAGTGAGGCGATCTTTGCAGTCTCTGCCACGCTGCGCGCGCAGGCGATCGACGTCATGCCTAGTCCGCGCAGGCGCAATATGACGGCGCGCAGCTCGGCGGGCCGCACACGATGCTCGCTGTGGTTTATGATCGAGCCGGACACGCCGGCTGCATGGAGGAGCTCGGGTGCGACGTATCCCGTGGTGCTGCCGGTGTCCCTGTCATCGGCATGCTGCGCAAACGTGAGGACGCGGCGCGAGTGGACCGACGAGAGGAGGTGCGGGGGTGGCGCTATTGCTATGCGCGTCCCGTGGCGCGCAGATGCGGCCTCGGCGGCGCGCACGAGCCTGGCGAGTCCGCGCCCCGTGGCCTCGGCATAGTTCTTGCAGTTTACGATGATCATGTGCCTTCCTGTGCGGACAGGCGCGCAGGCGTCGCTATTTGAGTGTAGGCTGTGGCTTGCCGAAAAAGTCGAGTATATCTGACTGTTTCTTGTTGCCCATAATGCCCTCAAAGTCCATTCCGAGAACCGACGTTATCTGGTCAAGCGTGGACTCCATGAACTCCATGTACTTGCCCGAGTCAACCTCCTCAGGCGTTGCTAGCTCGACTGGCTTTACGCCTGGCTTTGTGATGGTCTTGACATATGATATAATGTCGCCCTTTTTGATCTTGCGCGTGGGCACATGCTGCCCGCCTGAAGGCTTGGAGATGAACGAGGACATGTTGCCCGCCGAGCTTGGTGCCCGCTCTAGCTGCACTGCTGCCTTTATGTGCTGTGGTATGGCCTTTGTGTACTCGGAGGGCGACTTGCTCAGCATGACGTTGAACGCGAGATCGGCGATCGGTATCTCGCGCGCCTTTAGGCTGTCGGCGCATTTGCGCATCTTGTCTGTTATTCTCACCTTTATGCGCTCAAAGTCATCCTCGTTGGACACATCAGAGAGGATGTCAGTTATCTCGTAAAAGAGCGTGCGTATAAAGGGCGGCGTGTGCGACTTTTTGCCCGTGAGGCCCTTGATGTCGACCTTGCCGGACTTTGTGACGCCAAGATAGTTCTTTTTCCTGTCGCTCAGGACAACATAGCGGTACTCTTTGTCGATCTCGAGCTCTACGCCGTGGTCGGACTTTGCGCCCTCGATGACCCTGCGAACCTGCTCTGGCGTTGGCTTTTTTATGAATATCGAGTCAGTGTCACCATAGAGTACGTCAATGCCAGACGCGTTGCACTTTGATATCGTGTCCATGATTATGTGGCGCCCTATTGCAGTTGTAGCCTCAGCAGCAGGCAAAAAGTAGAGCGGAAACATTTCTGCTCCCATGACGCCATAGCTTGCGTTGAGTATTATCTTGAGGGCCTGGCTTACAACAGAGTACTGCTGGCGGGCCATCTCGTCAAGTGACTCGTCGCGCGCTAGGCTCTTGTAATAGTTGACACGCAGGTCGCGCAGTGACCCTATGAGGAGCGAAGTCATCCCGTTGCGCTTTTTGCAAACCCAGTGTGACGTGTCTGGAACCGTATTCTTTTTGCACTCTGCATGAGGGCAGCGAACCGTCTCGTATGAGAGGTTTTGGACCTTTATGATGCTCGGATACAGGCTCGCAAAGTCCATCACCGTGACATCAAAGTGGATGCCCTGCTTTGGATCCACGACTAGGCCTCCACGGTACTTTTTGTCCTTTATTGCCGCCTCTGTCGTCGCGCCGACTGACTTTGCCTCTAGCTCCGAGCGCCGCGGTATCAGGATGTTGCGCTTGCGGTGCTCATAGTACAGTAGGCTGCGTATCCACTGAGAGACGCCGAGGCGCGCAATGTCATCTATGGGCATCTTTGCTATTCGCGATATCACGACGAGGAGGTTCATCAAGAGATCCCCGCCAAAGCTAGTCAGCTTGTACGTCAAGAGCGCATCATTATAGCAATAGGCGGCAAGCTGCTCGGCTGTGAGCTCGCCGAGCGGCACGCCATGGTCGAGCTTTTCCTCGCCGAGGAGCGCAAGGGAGACGCTGTTGAGCGAATAGCTAGAGTACTTGTTGGAGAACGCATAGACCTGAAATGCCCTGTTGGAGAATGTCCGATAGAGGTCAACATGCACTCCGCGCTTTAGCGTTGCCGCATCGCGCATCATGTAGAGCGGGTTCTCGCCGGCGGGTATGCCGAGCCGGCTCGCCCTGTTGTACATGTATGGCATGTCAAAGTCATCACCATTGTACGTGAGAACCACCGGATATTGCGCTATCTTTGCAAACGCGTCGGCAATCATCTTCTTCTCGTCCTCATAATAGGTCACCTTTGCCGGAGTCGACGCGCTAGTTGCGCCCCTCTTGCCGAGCACAAAGACCTCATGCGAGTCCTCCCCCGCCTCAAACCCGATTGCAGTCACGCGGCGCTCGGCGAGTTGCGGGTCAGGTATGCGATTCTTCTCCGAGTCAACCTCTATGTCAAAGCTGAGACGGCGGATGCGCGGAATTGGCTGGTTTAGCGTCTCTGCCCATTCCGTGACGTACCCCTGGTACTCGACGGGATCGACCATTCCCTTTCCCGTGTCACGGTCAAGGAGCATGGACTTTAGCGCCGCATGGACCGTGTCGGGGATGGGCAATGCCTGTGGGGCAATCTTGTCCCCGCTGACCGAATAGTACATGCCCATCACGAGCCCGTTGTCATAGACATAGTTCTCATAGTACTTTATGTCTGACTCCCACGTCTCCTTTGTGTTGCGTATGCTCTTGTCTGACTGTGTTCCGCCTATGGCCAGGGGATCCATGACTATAATCTTTGAGACTTTGACGTCGGTGTCGGTAATGTTGTCATGCCTCTGGTGAACAACAATGTCCTTAACGTCATCACGGTCATGTATATCAGAGAGTTCTGATGGCGTCAGGCGCGAATAGCAGTATGGCAGGTGCCCTGACTCGTCATGGTACGTCTCTAGCGTGTGGGTCTTGCCATTGTAAAACTTTAGCATCACGCGCTTTTTAGGACCGTCATAGACAGCCGAGATTAGCATTGACGTGGGGATGTCGCCCACGCGCCTCACGTTCCCCCACGTGTGCCAGGCACGCGCTCATGCACCGCCCGAGCAGAGCTCCGTGAGCACGCCGTTGAGGGACTTTGGGTGTATGAACGTGATGCGCGTGCCTTCTGAGCCATCACGGACATCTCCGAGGAACCGCAGGCCGCATGACTCCATTCGCGCGACCTCAGAGTCAATGTCGCCGGTCCGCAGCGCGATATGGTGTATGCCCTCCCCGCGCTTTTTGATAAACGCCGCAATTGGGCTGTCCTTGTCAAGCGGCGATATGAGCTCGACTCGCGCGTTTCCGAGTCGCATGATCGCCACCTCGACGCCCTCGGACTCTACGGTCTCGCGGATCACCTCGGCGCCTAGCGCCCTAGAATAGCGCTCAGAGGCCGCATCTATGTCACTCACCGCTATTGCGACATGGTCGATATCCAGGGCCATGCCTAGAACACCCCCGATGGCGAGTATTCGCCAAAGACCTCGCGCAGCGCGCCGCTTATCTCGCCAGTCGTCGAGTGTGCCCTGACTGCCTCGAGGATCGCCGGCATCATGTTGACCGAGTCGTCCTCGGCGGCACGCTGGAGCGCAGAGAGCGACGCGGCCGCACGCGAGGAGTCGCGCCTCTTGCGAAGCGCCGCTATCGCGCGCGACTGCGCGCGGCCAACGGACTCGTCAACCCTCAGGAGCTCGGGGCGCGCAGGGGCCGCCTCCGTGTCAGCAAAGCGGTTCATGCCGACGATGACGCGCGCGCCATCGCCCTCGGCGTCGATCTCGCCCTTTAGCCTGTAGGCGTTCTGGCGTATCTCCGACTGGAAGAACCCGCGCTCTATTGCCCTAATCGAGCCCCCCATCTTTTCGATCTTGCCGAGGTACTTCCAGACGGCATCCTCCATCTCGTCGCAGAGCGACTCTAGATAGTGCGAGCCGGCCATCGGATCCACCGTCTTGGTCACGCCGCTCTCGTGCGCGACTATCTGCTGCGTGCGAAGCGCAATCTTTGCTGACTCTTTAGTCGGGAGGGCAAGGGCCTCATCGCGCGAGTTTGTGTGGAGTGACTGCGTTCCCCCAAGGACTGCGGCCATCGTCTGTATGGCGACGCGCGCAATGTTGTTGTCAGGCTGCTGTGCGGTGAGTGACTCGCCGCTAGTCTGCGTGTGAAAGCGCAGCTGGAGTGAGCGCGGGTTTTTTGCCCCAAACCTCTCCTTTAGTATCTTGGCATAGACCTTGCGCGCGACGCGGAACTTGGCAATCTCCTCAAAGAACTCCATCGTGCAGCAGAAAAAGAATGACAGGCGCGGGGCAAAGTCGTCGATCTTTAGGCCGCGCCCAATGCATGCCTCAATGTATGCGATCGCATTGGCAATGGTAAAGGCGACCTCTTGGATCGCCGTGGAACCGGCCTCGCGCATGTGATACCCCGAGATCGACACTGGATACCACCGCGGGACGCTCTTTGCGCAGTACTCGATCATGTCGCCGACTAGCCTCATCGACGGTGTTGGCGGATAGATGTACGTGTTGCGCGCAATGTACTCCTTTAGTATGTCGTTCTGCGTCGTTCCGCGCAGCTCGGCACCGGTTACTCCCTGCGACTCGCCAAGCGCCACATAGTACGCAAGGAGCGTCGAGGCCGTCGCGTTTATCGTCATCGACGTGCTGACCCTGCCAAGCGGGATCTTTTCAAATGCGCGCATCATGTCATCAATGGAGGCTATCGAGACTCCGACCTTGCCGACCTCGCCCTCGGCGCTCTCCGAGTCTGGATCGTGGCCCATCTGCGTGGGAAGGTCAAAGGCCATGCTCAGGCCGGTCTGGCCGTTATCAAGCATATAGCGAAACCTGGCATTGGTCTGCGCGGCATCGCCAAACCCCGAGTATTGGCGCATCGTCCAGAGCCTCTGGGAGTACATGCCGGGGTGTATTCCGCGCGTATAGGGGTACTTGCCCGGAGCGTCACGGCCCGTGCGGCGCGGGCCTGACGTGTAGAGCGGACGGACCGGTATGCCCGAGTCAGTCACGATCTTTTTCGCGGCGGCCTTTTTTGGCGGCGCCTTTTTGCCTGCTGCCTTTTTGCCTGCTGCCTTTTTGCCTGCTGCCTTTTTGCCTGCTGCCTTTTTGCCTGCTGCCTTTTTGCCTGCTGCCCTGCGCGGGGATGCGCCTGAGGCCATCTAGGGGAGCGCCCCCAGTATCCTCTGCGCTGCGGCGTGCGGGTCGATGCGGCCGGCACGAAGTGCGCTGACGCATCGCGCGTACTTTGCATTGTCTGCTGACATTGCAGATTCGGCGCGCTCGCTGACGCTATTTAAAACGATGTCCCGCATCTCGGACTCGAGGCGCGCCGCATAGCGCGCCTTGCGCCCGCGCCGGCGCGTGCGCGCGAGCTCACGAATCCGCCGCGCGAGGTCCGCAGTGGTAGATGGTCTACGTGAGGAGACCTTTAGGACCGCGCGCTCGCTGCCGTCCGTGCGACCCCCGACGAACTCCCTGACTGACTCGAGAAGCTGCGAGGCGCCGTCAAGGTCGGCCTTGTTGATGACGTAAATGTCGCCAATCTCGGTCAGTCCGGCCTTTATCGCCTGGATGCTGTCCCCCGTCTGCGGGCTAAAGACGACTATGGTGATGTCCGATATGTCCGCAATGTCGACTTCGGTCTGGCCTGCGCCGACGCTCTCGACTATGATGGGGTCGTATCGCGCGTACTCTAGAACGCGGATACAGTCGCGCACCGAGGCCGAGAGCGCGCCGCGCGAGCCGCGCGAGGCCATGCTGCGGACATAGACCTTTGAGCCGTCGAGGTCGGCCATGCGTGCCCTGTCGCCCATTATCGCCCCGCCCGTGACGTGGCTCGTGGGGTCTATTGCAAGGACTGCCGGCCGCATTCCGAGTGAGGCGAGGCGTGCTGTCGTGTGGCCGATGAGCGTGCTCTTGCCGGCGCCGGCCGGTCCGGTCACGCCGACTATGGTTGACTCGCCACAGTGGGGGAACATGCGCTTGAGCATCGGGCGCGCACGGCGCGGCTCGTTCTCGACTAGCGTGAGGGCGCGCGCGACGGCACCCCGGCGGCGCCTCCTGATGTCGGCTAGCTCTATCAACGGTCGAGGCGCAGACGCATGGCGATAAAAAGCGTAGCTATGCGTCCCTGCAATGGGCACAGCCATGGCGGGGCAGGGGCAATGGCGCGTGCTGCCTCAGGCCATTGAGCGCCATGTGCGGCACCAGTTGCCAACAAACAGCATGATGATGAAAAAGATACAGGACATAATCCACGGGGCTACGACCACATCTCCTATGAGCACATCTCTGGGCGTGATATCGCGTATGTCGGCCTCAAGCATCCCAATGGGAGTATGAATATTGTATGACAGTGTGGCTGACTGCCAGTCAAACATATACGAGACAGACACTGCAAGCAACACAAGTGTGATAGTGATGCATAAAATATAGGAAATGGGAGGCGCAAACCACGACATTATAGCGCATCTCGCCCCATCTTGCGCCTGCGTCGTAATTTTTTGACTAACGCGTGCGAAAAGGGCACCAAGGCAGCAGCTCCAAATATGACATTGAGCGGAAATGGCCCAGTGTAAACCATGGCGAAACACCCAAAGACCGACATGGCTCCAAATATCCACAGATGTTGCGTTTCGCTGATCCTCGCTGGTGGACGTTCAGCATCAACATTTTGCACGTTGGAATCATGTTCGGCACATGTAGGACATTTGTCAGCACGTTCATGCTCATCAACCTCAGAAACATATCTTGTTTTTGTATATAGGGCATATTTGTGCTGCATAACCTCGTTTGCGTATTCCAAGCCTGGGACAGATTTTGGGTTTGTTGAAGTCGCAGAGTTTCTAAGTGCCCACGATTGAGCCATTCGATCATAACGTTCTGCAATTAACTCACTAGTAGTCATTTGGACGCACCTCTTTTTGGAGGATATGCAGCAAGCCCACGCATCTGAAAGACCGTCGCATCAAATCTGATCTGTTGGAGTGATTGCCACACTCCAGCCTCATCGTCATTTTCAATCGCAGGCAGCAACTTGTTCATGCTCTGATGAAGCTTGGTACGGATCGCCGCCTCGTCATCTTTTGGGAGCACAAGGTGGTTAGACATATAAGTCATGTTGTTGTATACCGATTCTAACACCTCACACGTAAAAACCCAGTTCTTTTGTCCTAATAAACACGAAAAACGCGTCAGATCAGCAGAGAGGTGAAAGCACGGAACATACTGACCCTCCTCAAGATACTTCATGATGTCCTGCATGTTTTTGACGAAGGTCGCCTTTGCGTCATACGTCGCGCTGCCCATACACCATGCCTGCCCGGGCAGGCATTTATTAGCCTTTAGCGAAGACAGTCACGGATAGAATATATGGCCCAGTGTGCTTTTACGGCTCAAAATGGCAGACATGCGCATTTGTAATGATGAGCACATCTAGACAGAAGCAAGATCGAAGTGCCGGGCGAGAAACTTCATGGCACAGCATGGAGCGAACATCAAGGCGCCTGGTGCATTGTTGCTGCCGAAGGTAGATCCCAGGCAGGGCTCGGTGTCTGACTGACCAGTTCACCAATATGTGGCTACGCATAACAGGATTGCCCCAGTGTGCTAGACGCGTCTGCCCATGTACCCATGGCAGAGCAGTCTCCTGCAGTGCCCATCCCCAAAAGTCTACCCCTACCGCGCAGCACTGTACACGACGCGCGAGGGCGGCTCGTCATGGCCGTGCACCTCCACCTTTATTCCGATCTCGCCTAGCTCGCCGTGCGAGACGGCAAACGTCACGGGGTGCGCGCGCCACCCGTTGGCCGGCACGCCATCAAAGGAGACACGCTCGACAAAGGACGAGGACGCATGCACCTTTTGAAACGTGCTCGCAAGCCCGAGAACCTCGAGTGTCACGCTCGACGTCGCGCGCGCAGAGTCGTCATACGTGATGACGACATTGCCCTCGTCCGGATACCAGGTCGCATCCGCATATATCGTCGAGGAGTGGTCTGGTGAGCCAGACAGCAGCGCGTATGCCGCAACGGCCACTGCCACTGCGGCTGCGACTGCCGCAACGCTAGTCAAGCGCTCCAAGGTCTTGCCCCATCCGCTCGCGCAGGCGCGCGTTTATGCGCATGGTCTCAGCAGCCTGCATCACCGTGCGCTCGGTTCCAGGCGACTTGTGCCTCGCAAAAAAGGCCTCGAGCTCAGAGGCCACCCCCGCATCAGGTGAGGCTATCGCAACAGCCGAGATCATCCTGGCCAGCAGCGGGTTGCCCTGTCCTGCCCTCCTCGATATGCGCGCCCAGTTCTTTTTCATCCATGGCCAGACGAGCGGGGCGCCGGCCGGATTTGCCGCTATGCGCATGACTGGAACGTGCATGTTTTGTGAGCGCACGAGCGGGGTCTGCGAGAGATCCAGCGTCCTGCGAAGGAGCGCCACGTCCGGAGTTGCGCACATTGCCGAGAGGAGCCTGACCTTTTCCTCCTGCGTGCCGGCCGAGTCGTACATTGAGCGAACCCTGGAGTAAGCGCGCGTGCCGCCGGCGGACACTGCGATCGAGCAGACCGGCTCGCGCAGGTTTGCGTCAATGCGGCCACGGCCTGACGCAAGGCGCGCAAAGGCGTCCTGCGCCTCCCTGACTATCTTTCCTGCCCGCAGCGAGACGCCCAGTGCGCCAATGACCTCGGCGCGCAGCATCGAGTCGACATGGCCCTCGCTGCGCGCCGGCTTCCAGCCGAGGCGGGCGTGCATTCTCGAGTGGTGCTCCAGTGAGCGCTCGCGCAGGCGCCACTCAAATGTCGCGCCAATGGAGATGCGGTGCAGGAATCGCAGGCTGCGCGCAATGCCGGCAGACACGAGGTGTCCTGTGTATCCCGAGCACGCATCGGCGAACTCGATATAGTCGCCCACGTCGGCCATTCCGGCGCGGCACAGCGCAAGAAGGTCCCCCTGGACCATCCACGCGTCATCGCCCTCCATGCTGCCCCCAAGGGCGGTCCGGCGAAGCGCATCAAGGTCGGCCTTCCCGTACCTCACGCGCGCAAAGGCCGTGCGCGACGGGTTTACGACGTCGGCCTCGCCGAGGCCGCGCAGTGCCGCCGAGCGGCCGGTGAGGACCTGCGGCGGGCCGCGCCGGCCCCTTATCGAGACGGGCACGCGCCAGGACTGTGCGCTGCGGGTGCGCGAGGGCGCAAGGAGAAACCTCTCCTGGGAGACGCGCGCGCCGCGGCGGCTGCGCGAGACTGTGAGGAGCGGGTATCCCGGCTGGCCGATCCACGACCTGACTAGCGGCTCGAGGTTCTGGCCGGCGGCGCGCCCTATCTCGCGCCACAGGTCGGCCCCCTCGGCGTTGGCATAGGCGAACTTGCGCAGGTACGCGCGCAGTCCGCGCCGGAACGCCGGCTCGCCGACGATGCGCTCGACCATCTGGAGTATCGAGCCGCCCTTGTCATACGATATCGCGTCAAATATCTCGCGGATCTCGGCAGGGCTCCGGACGCGCACGTCTATTGCGTGCGTTGACTTTAGCGAGTCGAGGCGAAGCGCGTTGGAGACGGTGTCCTCGGCGAACTGGTCCCACATTGCCCACTCTGGCCGTATCATGTCGACGAACTTTGTGGCCATGAATGTCGCAAAGGACTCGTTGAGCCACAGGTCGTTCCACCACTTCATCGTGACGAGGTTGCCAAACCACTGGTGCGCGATCTCGTGCGAGACGACCTCGGCGATTAGCTGCGCAGTGCGCGTCGAGGATGTCCTCTCGTCATGGAGGAGGAGCGCCTCTCGGAACGTTATTGCGCCCCAGTTCTCCATGGCACCTGCCGCAAAGTCCGGCACTGCGATGAGGTCAAGCTTTGGGAGCGGGTACTTTGTGCCAAAGTATCGCCCATACTCGACTAGGAGGCGCTTTGCGAGATTTAGCGCAAACCTTCCGCGTTTTGCGTTTCCGCGCGTCGCATAGACGCTTATCTTTATTCCCTGCACGCTCGCAGATATGGACTCGAGCTCGCCGACGCCCAGGTAGAGGAGGTACGTCGACATTGGCGGCGTGCGCCCAAAGACGTGCTCGACCTTGCCGCGCACTGTCCTGCGCGAGGCTTCAGGCATGTTCGATATGGCCGTCATGCCGCGCGGCGCGACGATCGTCACGTCAAATGTCGCCTTGGCCGCCGGCTCGTCCCAGCACGGAAAGGCGCGCCTTGCATCGGCTGCCTCAAACTGCGTTGTCGCCATGCGCGCCTTGCGTTTGCCTACCATGTGCGTGCTAGAGTAAAACCCGAGCAGCCTGTCATTGAGCGTCCCCTCAAAGTCAACCTCTATGCGCACGCTGCCCGAGACGCGCGATGACGTCCTGATCGTGAGCTCCTCAGATGCCGCATCAAGGGAGTGGCTCGACGGGATCTCGGCGTCTGCGCGCATCACGCGGCATCGCCTCACGTCGAGCTCGGCGGCGTTCATTGATATCCTCGACGTCGGCGTTCGCACGCTGACGTCTATCAGGGCGCGCCCCGAGAACCGGCGTGCGCGCAAGTCAGGCTCAAAGCGCAGGTCATAGTGGAGCGGTGAGGGTCCCAATGGGCATCTGCGCACTGTGGCCACCTTATGTAGATTTACATTCGCTTGCGCCCTATTCGACGATCTTTAGCGTGTCTGAGGCCGTCATGATCCCAATGATCGATGACCTGCGCGAGACGAGTATGCACTTTGTCAGGCGTATGAGCGGCGCTAGCGCGTGGGCCGGCGTCTCGTGATCCACGATTGGCGGTGGCGCGTCCATCGCCTCGCGCACAAGCGCGCTGCGGAGATTGAGCTTCTCCGAGTCGGCAATGTGGCGCATTATGCCGTCCTCGGTGATTATGCCGACTGGAACCTTGCCCTCAAAGACAGGTATCTGGCTTATCGAGTGCTGGCGCATTTTCATGATCGCCGCCTGCATCGTGTTATCTGGGCGCATCTTTACAATGACGTGGTTGCAGAGCTCGCCGGCCCTGTGGGCCGACTTGCTGGACTCCAGGGAGGCGAGGGCCTCGAATATGCGGCGCGCCGTCTCGTAGCTCGGCGAGCAGCGTGATGACTCTATCTGGTTTATCATTGACGTGCTCACGCCGACGATCGAGGCGAGCTTTTTTTGCGTGATTCGGAGCTTGAGGCGCGCGGGGCGTATAGAGTCGAGTCGTGGGAGCATCTGGGGCGCAGCGTGCCGCGGGGCCTAATATTCCTGAAGGTGCCACCGGCCATTTAGGAGGGCGTGACTGGCTCCTGTACGCCCCGCACGACTGCGCCCCCCGTGCCCTAGATTCCGGCCTTGCACGCGTCGGTGCGCTCCCTAATCCACTTGCCGTTTTCAGCAGACCAAAAGTAGCCTGTTGCCGCATACGTGACGAGCTCCTCGCAGTCCATGGCCTGCATGAGGACGAGCTGGTCCTCGGCGAGGGGGCGCAGCACAGAGTCCTTGTACGCCGTGACCCAGGCCGTGAGCCCTATGCCCACGGCGAGAAAGACGATCGCGATCACAAAGCCGTTATTCAAGGCCGCATCGGCGCGACGCGCCCGCAAGAGGGTTTTTGAAGGTTGCTATTGAACGTGAGAAAAAAGTGGACAGAGTCCCAGTCACTGGGACTCCATCCGCGCTAGCCAGCTAGATTGTGGCGCCACGCTCTCTCCACTGTTGGCCGGACCCTGGTCTGCGGCCTGCCGCATGGCGGCAGGCATTGGTGTGGGTGTGGGTCGCAGTTCTCCCGAATCTGCCGGTTGTGGATTGTGAGTGGGCGCCTCGGGCAGCTTTTCTGCGGCCGTCGGTTCGCCCCCAAGGTACGATGTCGCCGAGTCCTGCAGGGTCACCTCTGGGTCCATGGCCTCTTGCACCTTTATGCTGAGGTCCGTGATTCTCCTCTGCACGCCGGTGATCTGGCCGTGCTCCCTGGTGATCTGCTCAACTAGGCGGCTTGTGTGGTTCTTTACCGACTCGAATGCGTCGTCGGTTATCTCTCCGCTCTTGTTTTGCACCTTTGCGTCGAATATCAGCGTCTTGACGCTCTTTAGCTGCGTATCGAGCTCGGCGAGCCGAAACTCGAGTTTTGCCCTGATCTGCTCTTGCAGCTCGTCAAGGGATGCGAGTTTTGCCTTGTACTTGTCGTGAATGAGCTCGGCATCCTCCTTCATGTCGTCGTTCTCGCGAACGATTGACATGAGGGCCTTTATGCGCCTGAGCGCAAGCTCCTTTTCACGCAACAGCCTCTGTGAGTCGAGTCGCCACATCGGGATGTAGATGACCACTTCGGGCTGCACGACCAGCTGGTGGTGTGGAATCTGCTCAAGGCCCCCAGAGCCCCGATCCACGCCTACCGTCTGAACCGTCCCGTCGATGTCCGTAATGGTTCCCACAACGTGTCCGATGGGCGCGCCGTGCATGTCCTTGACGCGCTTTCCAACGAGCGTTGCGTCGGGTGTGTTCATGCGCCCGTCTCCACATGTGGATATAACCGCACCCGTGTTAAAATTTGTTAAAGTTTAGGTTAGAATGCGTTGACATGGCCGTGCGGAGCGCAATTTTAAAATCCTACGGCGTATCGGCGCCTGCCATGCTGAGCAAGGATGGCCTAGCGCAGGTCATGCAGTTCGTCTCCAAGAGGTGGACAGACATGGCGAGGAACCCGGACAACAAGTCCATGGACATGCTCCCCGGCGACTTTTGGATGAACTCCGTGGGCGGCAAGGCCGGCACCGGAAGGTGGGTCACGGCCCTGATGTACACCGAGAGCGAGGAGGACGCCGAGGCCTTCAAGGCCGTCCTGCAGAGGTGGCAGGCCAAGGGCATGAAGGACCAGGACGCGCCAGACCTGATACAGATCGGAAAAAGGGACGTGGATGGCTAGTGCGCCGCGGCGCGGCAAGGCTGCCCTCACGCGCGCCGAGCGGCGCGCCCTAGCGGGCCACTTTAGCAATGCGGACGGTGCCGTCTTTGAGATAACGACGCCGCGCCAGGTTGACAGGGGTGCGCTAATGTCGCGCTATAGCAGGACTGCCAAGGGCATGAGGCGCGTCTTTCTTGACGAGTTTGCGCGCAACGCCTCGCGCGGCGAGGAGTTTTACTCTCGGGTTCTTGGCGAGTACGGCGATGACTCGATCGCCGAGCTCGGGTTTGCGCAGGTCGGAGTCGAGGGAGTCTCAAACATTGCCGTAAAGACCATAGAGGATCGCCGCATTGGCCTGTCATACCTGGAAAAGTCCTCGCGCTATGTCGCATGGGACAAAAAGTCCAACGGTGAGTACATGTTTTATCGCGAGCCAGACATCATGAGCTCGAGGCATGCTGATGCGTACGTCGAGTCGTGCAACATGGCATTTGAGACATACTCGCGCGCACTAGAGCCCATGCTTGCCCTTGTGCGCGAGCGCACGCCGATCGAGGGATTTTCTTTCATGGACTCGGCAAGGGGACGCGAGGTATTGTTTGGCAGGCTGTCAGACAGCTCTGACATTGCGTCCGCACAGGTTGCATGGCGCGGATCGACAAAGGCAAAGGCGCTCGACGCGCTGCGCGGCCTCTTGCCGGCATCGACACTGACAAACGTCGGCATATCTGGCAACGGCAGGGCGTTTGAGTATCTCATAACCGTCCTCCTCGCATCGAGCCTTCGCGAAGAGCGCGAGCTCGGCGAGGCAATAAGGCAAGAGCTCGAGCCCACGATGGGCGCGTTTGTCAGGCGCTCTGGTGACAGGCACGGCATTGCGCACCAAAAGTACCTGAGATCGCTTAGGCGCCGCACGCCTCGGGCCGGCATGCCGCCCACCCGCGCGCGGGCCGGCGTGCGCCTCACAGAGTGCGAGGGCGAGGCGCGCGCGCTGAGCCGCGTGATCGCCGGCCTAGAGTACGAGGGCTCTGAGCTGTCCCATGCGGAGCTTGCCAGGTGGGCATCAGGGCTAGGCGCGGCGGCAAGGGGCAGGATCATCGGCGCAGCCGCCTCGCTGCGGCGCAACCGGAGGCACCGCCCGCCCAGGGCCTTTGAGCTCGCCGAGTACTCTTTTGAGATGGCCACCAACTATGGCATGTTTCGCGACCTCCACCGCCACCGCATAATGACAATGCAGAGAAAGGCGCTGGGAACCGGCATGGGCTATGACATGCCCCCAGAGCTTGCCGACATTGGCATGGCCGGCGAGTACATGGCATGCATGGAGTCATCCAGGGAAACGCACGCCAAAATTGCCCGCCAGAGCGCGGCGCGCGCGCAGTATGTCGTGAACTTTGCGTACATTTACCAGTATTTTATGCGCATAAACCTGCGTGAGGCGTGCCACCTAATCGAGCTGCGCACAGCGCCGCAGGGCCATGGCGACTACCGCAGGGCCGCACAATCAATGCTCGCGCAGATTCAGGCAAGGCATCCCGTCCTCTCCAGGATTGTCAGGTTTGCCGACATGGGGGACCATAGGCTCGAGCGCCTCGGCGCAGAAAAGAGGGCAGAGCAAAAGCGCCGTCGCGCGGCAAAATCCTAAATACGCGCACGCGTGCGCGGTGGCGCATGGACGCCGCAGAGATCGATGCCAAGAGGCGCAGCCTAGACGCCGAGCGCCATGCCGTCTGTTTTGGCGGCCAGACCGAGCCGCCGTTCTCGGGCGAGTACCATGACTGCAAGGACGCCGGCACGTACTCGTGCGCGTGCTGCGGCCAGGGCCTCTTTGAGTCAGGCGCAAAGTTTGACTCGGGCACCGGATGGCCAAGCTTTTTCAGGCCCACAAGCGAGGGTCATGTCGCCTCCGGCGAGGACACGAGCCACGGCATGCTGCGCACAGAGGTCTCCTGCTCGCAGTGTGGCGCGCACCTCGGGCACGTCTTTGATGACGGGCCGGCGCCCACTGGCCTGCGCTACTGCATAAACTCGGCGTCGCTCCGCCTCAGAAAGGAGTGAGGGCACGCCCACAAGCCGGCAAATCGTTATAACGCGCCACCCTGCGCATCTCTCGCATAGCCCGATAGTCTAGCGGCCAATCAGGCATTGCGCCTGGGTCATGGATCTCGCGCTCTGGATCTCAAGAGAAGAAACGCGGGGACGGCAGTTCGAATCTGCCTCGGGCTACCCCAATCATCATAGGGTCGTGCGCCATGCGCGCAATGACACACATTTG
This sequence comes from Cenarchaeum sp., assembly GCA_963693095.2. GTDB lineage: Archaea > Thermoproteota > Nitrososphaeria > Nitrososphaerales > Nitrosopumilaceae > JAHRAL01. The sequence goes on along the minus strand of OY843768.1, from coordinate 439,843 downwards.
TCCCACGTCAGAATGCCGGCGGCAACTGCGGGACTATCGCGAAGCCTGCGCTATGCGCTCAAGCTCGTGCTTGCGCTTTACGGATGGCGCGTCTGGCGAGTTGTCGGCGGCCTGCACGAGGTGGTCGGCGAGGTACTCCTCTATGGACCGCGGGTTGGAGAAGGAGCTCTCGCGAACCCCGTCGGCGATGAACTTTAGCGCAAGGTCCACGCGGCGTAGCGGCGAGACGTCAACGGAGACGTGGTAGACGGTTCCGCCGTAGACGATCCTCGTCGTGTCCTCGTTGGGCGCCGAGTGCTCGACTGCGCGCACGAGAATCTCCACGGGGTTGCGCCCCGTCTTTAGCTCGATTATAGCAAACGCGGCCTTTATCGTGTTGAATATGCGCATCTTTTTGCCCGCCATGCGGCCAGTGTTCTTTGCGTATTTTTTGCCAAAGTGCATCATCTTGTTTGCGAGGCGCTCGACTATGTGCGCGTCCTCCTTGTTGAAGCGCTTTAGCGCAGAGCGGCCGTACGTGACTGGCATGACAACGTTGCGCAGCGATATTGCGCGCCCGAGGCTCTTGTCAGATATCTCAACGCCTGACGTGTCCCATATGCCAAAGAGCCTAAATTCAGGCGCATCCTTGGTCGTCATCGCCGTGGCTTCTCCTTTTTGCCGATGACGAGCTCGTGGAGCGACGTGTCGTTTACCTTGAAGACCTTGAATCGCACGCCGGGAATGTCGCCCATGGCCCCTCCCTGGGTTGCGCCCATGCCCTGTATGTGAACCTCGTCGTGCTCCTCGATAAAGTTCATCGCGCCGTCACGCGGAAGGAATGCGGTCACTGACTTGCCGTTCTTTATGAGCTGCACGCGCACGCACTTGCGAACCGCCGAGTTTGGCTGCTTTGCCTCAACGCCAACCTTTTCGAGCACAATCCCACGGGCCTGTGGCGCGCCGCCCATCGGGTTTGCCTTGCGGTCAAGGCCAAGGCGCCTCCTCTTGTACGTCGATATTGACCACCTCTGGCGCTTGCGCTTTGTGCGGATTACGCGGCCAGCGAACAGGCCCAGTGGAGACTTTGCCATTATCCCCTCATGCCTCCTGTATCGCCGCCTCGGCGTTCTCTATGGAGACGCTCGTTATCCCAAAGTGGCGCTGCGCCAGTAGGCGCGCCTTTGAGGCGTTGCGCCCCTCGCGGCCTATCGCAAGTGCCTTCTTGTCGGGTTCCACCATGACTGTAGCGGCAAGCGTGCCATCGTCGCGCCTATTTATCCTTACGTTGCTGACGAGCTTGCGGTTGAGCACGTTGGCCACAAAGCGCGCCGGATCGTCGGCATACTCGACGATCTCGACGTTGCGTCCCATGGCGTTCTGCGCGGCGCGAATCGACGAGCCCCCCTTGCCGATGGCTGCAGCAACCTTGCCCTCGTCGACCACAAAGATTAGCCTGTCATGCTTTTCGTCCTCGACGCAGTCGCGGGCCGCAACGTGCGTCTTGCCCTCAAAGATAGACATGAGGCGGAGCTGGTCCTGCGTGATCCTTATCTCGGTCATTCCCGCGAGTGCTCCCCCATGATGGCCTTTACGCTCGCCGCTGCAAGCTTTGTGAAAGAGATCGCCGAGACGCGGTGCTGGCGCCCGCAGAGGCGCCCGAGCTCAACGGACGTAGAGTCCAGGCTCACGACTGGCACGCCGGCTGACTCGGCAGACTCGTTAAGCGAGGACGGGGCCGAGGTCGAGACGATGACCAGCTTGCTCTTTGCGATCGACGCGCCAACGGCGCGCGCGCCCAGTGCGCACTGTTTGTCCTTTAGCGACTCTTTTAGCGCCTTTTGGAGTGCAGTGGCCATCGCTAGTTACCTGCCCCCAGAGTGAAAAGCCCATGCGCCATGGCACCTATCGCCTCTTTGAGACCTGCATGTACAGGTCCACGGTTCCGCTTCCAATTGGTATGTTGCTGCCAACGATGACATTCTCGGTGACGCCGCGCAGGCGCTCGACCTCGCCGCCAAGGGCCGCGCGCGCAATCGTCGGGACAGTAATCTCAAATGCGGCGCGCGCAAGGACGCTGTCCTTTGTTCCGGCGACGCCGTGGCGCCCTATCTGCTGCATGTAACCGCGCGAGCACATCAGGTCGGCGACTAGCATGATGTAGCGGTCATCCACCTCGAGACCCTGGTCCTCGAGCGTCGAGTTGAGCTCGCTGATTAGCGCATTGCGCGCGGCCTCTATTCCCAACGTCTCGGCTATCTCCATGACGTTGTTTGTGCGAACCTTGCGGCGGTTTATCCCCTCGACCTTGAGGACGCCGGCGAGGTTTGAGCCCGTGGTCTGGATGACCCACTCGCCGTCGCTCTGGATCAGCGTGATGCGCTCGACGTCAGGGACCCCCTTTACAGTCGCGTTGCGAACCTTGTCTAGTATGGCAAGTGCGCCCTGCGTGTCAGTCGCCTCGACGAACTTTAGGACCATCGTCGAGGCGCTCGCCTCAATCTTGAACTTTTTGTTTGACGAGAGCGCAATCTCGATATCGGCTGCAGTCACGTCGCGCTCGCGCATCATGTCCTCATCAAGGCGCAGCGTTATCTGTGTCGTATAGTCCGTCTGCGACGTCACGAGCGACTTTACCCTCGTCTGCAGGACGTTCTTTGCGACTGCGATGGCCTGGTCCTTGTCGGCCTTTATCGAGTCCTCGAGGTAGATGTCCATCGTCGGCGTCGTCGGCTTTTTGCGCGCGTCGACGAGCTCTATGAGGCGCGGGAGGCCAAGCGTGACGTTTCGCTCCCTGATTCCGGCAAAGTGGAACGTGCGCAGCGTCATCTGCGTGCCCGGCTCTCCGAGTGACTGCGCAGTGACGATGCCGACGGCCTGTCCTGGCTCGACCTTTGCCCTGTTGTAGAGCTCAAGGCCCTTGCGGCAGACCTTTTCGACCCCATCGAGGCTTATGCCCGAGTCGGCCATCGACTCGGAGACCTCTGACTTTAGCTTTGTGTTGAAGGTTCGCGTGTACTTTTTGGTCACGGCGGCGACCTCGGCAGGCACGGCCTTTTTGCCGCTGTCGACTATTCTCTCGGACTCGATGAGCCTCGCGATGTTGAACGCCTCGCCGTGGTCACTCTTTGCGACATCGATGCCGTCCTCGCCGTAGAGGAACTGTATGATGTGGCCGTGCGGATCCCTCACGGTCCCGTCATACTCTAGGCGTATGTGCTCTAGGGCGTTGATGAGCCGGCGCTGCATGTAGCCGCTCTGCTGCGTGCGCACGGCCGTGTCGACGAGACCCTCGCGTCCGGCCATCGCGTGGAAGAAGAACTCGAGGGCCGACAGGCCGTCACGGTAGTTTGACTTTACAAACCCGTGCGAGTCCGGATTGTCGTCATATGGCCGATAGTGCGAGAGGGCACGGTCGCCGTACCCCTTGAGGAGGCGCTGGCCACGGCGCGACTGCTGGCCCAGCGCGCCGGCCATCTGGCCTATGTTGAGCGAGGAGCCGCGCGCGCCAGTTGTCGCCATGATGCGCCCAGAGTTGGACTCGTCAAAGGCCTGGTCTGCGATGCCGCCGGCCTTGTCACGCGCCTTTGAGAGCTCGTTGACGATATAGACCTCAAGGGATGCGTCCTCGGAGAGGCCGCGCGTGGCGGTGAGCGTGCCGCGCTTTTTCTGCATGATGAGCTCTGACACCCTGTCATAGCTCTCATTGATGTTGTCGAGTATCTTTGCGCGCATCTTTTCGGGCATCTCGAGGTCAGAGTAGCCATAGCTGAACCCATAGTGCGTTATGAACTGCTTTGCGATTATGAGTATAGAGTTGAGGAACGTCTTTGCCTGCACATTGCTATAGTCCTTGGCGATCCTGTGAAGGACGCTCTCGGGCTCCTCGGCGCCGATCGACGCCTTGTCGATGACGCCGCTGATGAGCTCGCCGTTCTTTATGACAATGTCCTGCTTTGAGCCAGAGGTTCCGCGTGCCCACTTTGACGTCATGACATAGTTAAAGTCGGCCGGAAGAAAGAGCGAAAAGAGCTGCTTGCCCGTATAGAGCGGCTCGCCGCCCGGCCCCTTTGTCGCCGGCTTGGGCAGCTCGCTGGCGTATCCGCCGAGCATGGCATAGTTGGCAAAGTCGACGGCTGACAGGTGCGTCTCATCACGCGTGAGCAGGTACGCGCCGGTCACAAAGTCACGCAGCGCGCCAATTATCGGGCCGCCGTACCTAGGCGATATTATCTGGTCCTGGACCCTCATCAGGAGCATGGCCTCGGCCCGCGCCTCCTCGCTCTGCGGCACGTGGAGGTTCATCTCGTCCCCGTCAAAGTCGGCGTTGTAGGGCGGGCAGACAGACGGGTGGAGACGGAACGTCTTGCCGGGGAGGACCTTGACATAGTGGGCCATTATGGACATCTGGTGCAGCGAGGGCTGCCGGTTGAACATGACAATGTCGCCGTCAAGGAGGTGGCGCTCTATGCGATAGCCGACCTCGATCGACTCGGCGATCGAGGCGCGATCCTCGACAAAGTCGAGGCGTATCTTTACGCCGTCGGGGCGCACGATATAGTTGACGCCCGGATAGGTGTCCGGACCATTGTTGACGAGCTGCCTGATTCGCGCAATGTTCCACTCGGTGACGATCTCGGGTATCGTGAGCTTTGTCGCGATGTATGTCGGGACGCCGACCTCAGAGAGGTCAAGGTTTGGGTCAGGCGATATGACCGTGCGGCTCGAAAAGTCCACGCGCTTGCCGGACAGCGAGCCCCTAAAGCGTCCCTCCTTGCCCTTTAGCCTCTGCGTGAGCGTCTTTAGCGGCCGGCCCGAGCGGTGGTGGGCCTGCGGGATGCCAGAGACCTCGTTGTCAAAGTATGTCGTTGCGTGGTACTGGAGTAGGTCCACGAGATCCTGCACAATGAGCGGCGGCGTGCCGGCCTCCTTGCTCTCCTTTAGGCGCTGGTTTACGCGTATGATATCGACCATCTTGTGCGTGAGGTCGTCCTCGGAGCGTATTCCGGTCTCGAGTATTATCGATGGGCGCACCGTCACGGGTGCGACTGGCAGCGCCTGGAGGACAAACCACTCGGGTCGCGCCGTGCCGGGATCATAGCCGAGAAGGTTGAGGTCAGAGTCCGGTATCTGGAAAAAGCGCGCGCGTATGGTCATGGGGAGGAGCCTGTTCTCGCCGGCCTCGGTCTTTTCGATAAAGTTGGTCGGCTTTGTGAATATGAGCTCGTACTGGGCCTTTCCGCAATGCGGGCACTCTTTTGCCTTGCGGGACTTTTCGAGTATGCTCTCCGGGATGTGCTTTTGTGACACGATCGTATAGGCGGCCTCGCGCGCCTTTACGCGCGCATACTCGTCGAGGTGGTCCTGCGGTATCTTTAGGCGCGAGCACGAGCGGCACGTCATGAGGAGGAGCTTGTAGATGTTGTCGATAAACGCGATGTGAAACACCGGCTCGGCGAGCTCTATGTGGCCAAAGTGGCCAGGGCAGCGCGCGCTCGTGTTGCCGCACGTGAGGCACTTTTGGCCCGGCTCGAGCGTCCCGAGCCGGCCGTCCATGAGGCCACCCTGGACCGCCATGCCGTCCTCGTCGTATGTCTCGGGCGCCGTTATCTCGGCCACAGAGTACTTGCGTATCTCCGTTGGCGACCAGACCGAGAAGCGTATGCCGTCTATTGACTTTGTTGACTGGAACGACATGTCAGACCCTCTCCCTGATGAGCAGCCTCGGCGCGACGTTGAGGCTCTGCATCTCCTGCAAGAGCAGCTTGAACGCATAGGCTACTGACACTGAGGACACCTTTGCCTTGTCGCCGCAGACCCTGCAGACATAGCGGCGCATCTTTACGTCATGGTATGCGACTAGCCCGCAGCGCTCACATACATAGACAGAGGACTTGTCAGACTCGTCGAGTAGCCTGTCCTTTAGTATCATCGATGCGCCGTACGCGATGAGGCAGTCGCGCTCCATCTCCCCAAAGCGCAGGCCGCCACCGCGTGCGCGCCCCTCGGTGGGCTGCTTTGTGAGCATCTGAACCTGTCCACGCGCACGCGCGTGTATCTTGTCAGCTACCATGTGGTGGAGCTTTTGGTAATAGACTACGCCGATAAAGACCTCGACGTCAAACGGTCGGCCGGTGCGCCCATCGTACATGACCTCCTTGCCCGAGTACTTGAAGCCCTGCGTCTCCATGGCCTGCTTTACCTCGTCCATCTTTTCGCCCACAAACGCCGAGCCGTCAAACTTTGAGCCGCGCAGCGCTGCGGCCTTGCCGGTGATCGACTCCATGAACATGCCGACAGTCATTCGTGACGGGAACGCGTGCGGGTTGATGAGAACGTCAGGGGAGACGCCCTCCTTTGTGTACGGGAGGTCCTCGCACTTTGCGAGTATGCCAAGGACGCCCTTTTGGCCGTGGCGCGAGGCGAACTTGTCGCCGATCTCCGGCACGCGCATGTCGCGCACGCGAATCTTGTACATCCGCCCGCCCTCATCAGACTGCGTCATGACCACGGTGTCGACCATGCCGCCCTCAGACGGCCTCACGCCGACTGACGTGTCGCGCCTGTAGGGGCCACTCGACTCGAACTCGCGGTACTCCTCCATGAACCGTGGCGGGCTCGTCTTGCCGATAAGGACATCGCCTCCGGTCACCTCGGCCTCTGAGGCCACGACGCCGTCGGCCTCGAGGAGGCGGTACGACCTGTCCCCCTTGTAGCCGCGCACGTTCTCGTCAGCCCTCGGTATCTCAAAGGAGTCGCGCATGCCGCCGGGATACTGCTTTGCCTCGGCGTCATAGATGCGATAAAAGAACGTGCGGGCCAGGCCGCGCTCGACAGAGGACTTGCTGAGCACAATGGCGTCCTCAATGTTGTACCCGTCAAAGGGGAGGACCGCCACGACGCAGTTCTGGCCGGCCGGCCTCTCCTCGAGGCTCAGGAGGTTCATCGCCTTTGTCGTGACTATTGGAACCTGCGGATATAGCATAAAGTGCTGCCGCACGTACGTGCTCGTGTTCATCACCGGCGTCGAGAATCCGAGGCTCTGCTTTGCCATGGCCGACTCGTACGTGTTCCTTGGCGACTGGTTGTGCTCTGGATACGGTATTATCGAGGCGCCAACACCGAGTATCGCCGACGTGAATATCTCGAGGTGCGTGTACTTTTTGGTTTCCCTGTCGTTTAGCGTGATGTAATAGTTCTCCTCCTCGTTTGCGTCGATGAGCTCTATAATGCCGTCGCGCAGCAAGTCCGTCCACGGGATGACGCGCTTTTCGACCTTTTCGAGCATCTCCGGTGCCAGAAGCGAGCGGCCGTCCTTTATGACGACGAGTGGGCGCATGACGCGGCCGGCGTTACAGTTGACATAGAGACGCGACGTTGCGCCCTCGGCTGCCGGCTTTTGTATCGAGATTCCAATGTGCGCGTGGAGCTTGCCCGAGCGGCGCAGCTCGCGCATCGTGTCAGCAAGGTTCTGTCCGTCCTTGTGGTATCCAATCAGCTTGCCGTCAACAAATATGCGCGTGCCGCTTCGCTTTACGTCATCTTTTGTGTCATCAAAGACAGTCACGCCCATGCTGTAGAGGCGCTCGATGACCTCCTCGGGAGACACGTGAACCGAGATTAGCGCCGAGAGCGCGAGGTTCTTTACGAGTCCACAGTTGGAGCCCTCTGGCGTCTCGCTCGGGCATATGCGGCCAAAGTGCGTCGCGTGGAGGTCACGCGCCTCAAAGTTTGGCTGCGTGCGGCTGAGCGGGGACTGGATGCGCCGGAGGTGGCTGATCGTCGAGAGGTAGTTTGTGCGGTCTAGGAGCTGCGTGACTCCCATGCGCCCGCGGCCCCAGTTGCCCGTCGCTATGGCGTTGTTGAGCTTGTCCGATATTATGCCGGGCCTGACTGCTGCGGCGACTGCGTTGATTCCGCGCTTTTGGCCGGAGCGCTCGAGCTGGTACTTCATGTCGCGCACGAGGCTGCGAAACGCGGTCCTAAAGAGGTCTGCGAGCATCTGGCCGGCGAACTTTACGACCTTGTTGCCATAGTGATCCTTGTCATCAGGCTCTATCCAGCCGAGCTTTAGCTCCAACAGCTTGCATGCGGCCTCGCCGAGGAATCGCGCCTTCTCCTTGCGGTTCTCGGGATGCTTGCCAAGGTGCGGCAGGAGGCTCCAGTCAAGTAGCGTCTCGGCGCGCTTTATCTGGAACTCCTCGAGCATGCCCGGCGCTATCCTCTTGCTGATGTACACTATGGCATCCTTGGATGTCAGCACGTCGCTGGACTTTTCGAACGACGCCTCTAGCTCGTTGCTTATCGCATCGACGAGCGAGACTGTCGAGGCGATGTCCTTGTCAGACTCCACGCCGAGTGCGCGCATTAGCGTAATCACCGGAATGTCAACTGGCGAGCCGGGTATGCGCGCAACGATAAGGTCGTCCTTTTTCATCAAGAGCTCTAGCTTTGAGCGGTATCCGATTATCGACGAGTAGACCTTTGCCTTGTGGACAATGTTGTTGCTGACCTTGTCCTTGTCAACGATGATCTTGTTGTAGGAGAGATCCTCCAGGCCGACGATGACGCGCTCAGAGCCGTTGATGACAAAGTATCCGCCAGGGTCGCGCGTGTCCTCGCCATACTCTATCAGCTTTTCGTCGCTGTATCCGTTAAGCACGCACATGCTCGACTTTATCATTACCGGTATGTCACCGACGTGTATGTCCTTTGTCTCGAGAACCTTGTTGTCCTCGATCACGTGCGCCTCGACGTGAATCGGCGCGGCGTACGTGACGTTGCGCAACCGGGCCTCGGCCGGCGTTATGCTCGTGATAGACCCATCAAGCTCCATCATGCGCGGCTTTTTGCGCTTTATCTTGCCCAGTTGTATCCGGTACGGGTACTCGGCGTTCTCGATCTCGATCTGGCTCACCTCGTCAATGATGCTCTGCATCCCGCGCTCGAGAAACTCGTCAAACGAGTTGAGGTGCTGGCGCGCAATGCCCTCGCGCCGCAGTATGTCCTGGATTATTGGCCATCGCTTGCTAGAGGGGTCTGCCATACCCACCTACACCTCCACGACGTAGCGATAGTATACGCTCTCGCCGGCCGTGCTGCTCTTGCGCGTGATCCTGATCAGGTCTCCTGGCTTTACGCCGAGGCCGACTATGGCCGGATCGGTCGCAAATATGAGCGGGAGCTCGGTGAGGCGGCAGTTGTACTCGCGAATGACCTCCTCGGCCTCGGCCTTGGAGACTATCTCGTGCCTGGGGACATAGACGTGATCGGGAACTAGAACGGGGTTCTTTTTTACCAATTGTCCTTTCAGCCCCCATGCGCAGCAATGGACATGGCAGGCTGCTCGCTAAACAATTTACGGGCACTGCCCGCAACGCTCAATATATACTAAGGGGCGATCATGCCCCCACAGGTGAATAATGTCACAGGCCGTGAGGTGTTGTGGCTCATAAAGTATACTTAAATAACACACGTTTTGGGGGGGTGGACGTTGAATGCGGCAGCCATTACAGCGATCGCCATCTCGGCAATAATGCTGTCTAGTGTTGGCATGGGCTCCTCGTACGCCCAGATCGCCTCGCCTGTCACCAGCGCCCCAATAACGCTCACTCCTGACCAAGACATATACGCGACTGGCGAGAGGGTCACGATAAACGGCATGGTCACCAGTACCCAGCAGGGCGCGCTCACCATATTCGTCACGGCGCCCAACGGCAATCGCGTCCTTTTTGCCCAGCCGAGCGTTGAGAACAACCAGTTCGCAGTAGAGTTCACGGCAGGCGGTCCCCTATGGGCAAACCCCGGAACATACACGGTAACGGCTACCTATGGCCCAACAGGCTCGCTCAAGGCAACGACGACCATAGAGTATGGCGGCGGCGCACCCACGCCTGAGCCAGAGCCAGAGCCTGTCTCTCCAATAGACGCCATGCTAGCCGGCGTGGTCTTTGAGATCGTTGGCGGCGAGGTAGTCAGCATAGCCCCAGGCGCAAGCGGCTCACCCTCAATCGATATAGTGGTCAACGCGTCTGATGACGGAAGCCTGACTATCAGCATACCCAGAAGCATACTTGACTCTAGGACAGCTGGTGCCGAGGGCGATGACGTTCCCTTTAGCGTCCTGATCGACGGCGAGATAGTCGATGCAGTCGAGACCAATGACCCCACGACTCGCAACCTAGTCATCAGCTTCTTTGCGGGCGAGGGTCAGGTCATAGAGATAATCGGGAGCTTTATCGTCCCAGAGTTTGGCACAGTCGCCATGCTCGTCCTCGCAGTGGCCATAATATCCATAGTGGCCGTAAGCGCAAGGTCTCGGCTCAGCATCCTGCCAAGGTACTGACTAGGCGTGAACTGCCTGAATATACATAAATATAGACAGATTGGGGTCTCGCGCTGATGAAGTCGCAAGTTTGCGGACTCGCCCTGATCGCAGTCACACTCCTCATGGTTCCGGCATCGCAGGCAATTGGCCAGACCGGCATGAGCATCAACGTCACGACCAGTGACGGCAGCGACATTGTGATAAACGGCATGACGACAAAGGCCGACCCCATCACCGTAAAGATCACGACGCAGCAGGGCAACGTGGTTCATGTCGACCAGGACGATCCCGGAGCCGACGGCGCCTTTGCGTTTACGGCCAGGACGGGCATAATTGGCTGGGAGCAGGACGGCATCTATACCGTAAACGTGAACCAGAGCCAGTCGGCATCCTCCTCGGCGCACAACCTGTCAGTCAACATACTCGTCTCCGATGGCAGCGTGACTGACACTAGCAGCGGCGCAATGTCCTCACTCATAGGCCAGACGACCACTACTCCTCCGGAGCGCAGCATGGCAATGACGCCCGGCCTAGAGTTCACGGCTGACGCGCAGCCTGGCGCCAGCGTCATTACCATACAGGGCGAGACTACATCAAAGGCCAACGACATCACGATAATCATAGAGGCACCAAACGGCAACAAGGTTCACACCGAGCAGGTGACGCCGTCATCCTCAGGGCAGTTCAACGCCGACATCATGATCGGGTGCCCACAGTGGGAGCAGGACGGCAACTATATGATAAATGTCCAGCAGGGATCCAACACGATCTTCAAAAAGAGCGTTGACGTCGAGATTAGCGAGTGCCTCGTCGTGCCAGAGTTTGGCGCAGTCGTGATGACAGTCCTCGCAATATCGATAATTGCCATAGTCGCCCTCACGGCACGCTCACGCGTAGGCATCATCCCAAGGGTCTAGAAACACCCGAATCGGCGCATACCTTTATTATCCAACACGCCTCGCGCGCGCACCGCACACAATGACAGACTCGGCAATTCTCTCGCCAAGGTCCATAGCCGTGATCGGCGCATCAGACAAGAAGGGCAGCGTCGGCAGCGCAATAACGTCAAACATAATCTCCGGGTACAGGGGCAAGGTCTACCCGATAAGCCCAACGCGCAAGACCGTCTTTGGCAAAAAGGCATACGCGTCTGTCCTTGACGTGCGCGGCACTGTCGACCTTGCAGTCATAGTGACAAGGAACACGATCGTGCCGACTGTGATGGAGGAGTGCGGCAAAAAGGGAGTCCGTGGCGCGATCGTCATCACTGCGGGATTCAAGGAGGTCGACGAGGCCGGCGCCCGGCTAGAGGCCGAGCTTGGCGCGATCGCCAAAAGGCACGGCATACGGATGATAGGGCCCAACTGCCTCGGCGTGATGAACCTCGACCCAAAGACGATGATGAACGCGACGTTCCTAAAGATAACGCCAAAGTCCGGCGGCGTCGCGCTCGTCTCGCAGAGCGGCGCCATATGCGCAGCGCTCGCCGAGGACGCCAGCGCGCAGGGGATCGGCTTTTCTGCCATAGTCAGCATGGGCAACAAGGCCGCAATGAGCGAGACAGAGGTCCTAAAGATGCTCGGCGAGCACCGCCAGACAAAGGTCATAGTCATGTACCTTGAGGACATGGGCGATGGCGGCGAGTTTATGCGCGTGTGCGGCCACATAACTAAAAAGCTCAAAAAGCCGGTTCTCGTGCTAAAGGCCGGCCGCAGTCCCGAGGGCGCAAAGGCCGCAATGTCGCACACTGGTGCGCTCATGGGTTCTGACGAGACATACGATGCGCTCCTTCGCCAGTCCGGCGCCATACGCGTCGACACAATGGGGGAGCTCTTTGACTATGCGACGGCGTTCTCAAAGCAGCCGCTCCCGCTGCGCGGCGATCTCGCAATAGTCTCAAACGCCGGCGGGCCGGCGATAATATCGACTGATGCGTGCTCGCGCCTCGGCATACGCATGGCAGACATCTCCTCGGCCAGGCCAGCAATAGACGCAGTCATTCCGCCATGGGGCAGCTCGCGCAATCCCGTCGACATTGTCGGCGATGCCGACTATGCGAGGTTTCGCGGAGTCCTCGATGTCGTCTTGGGCCACCGCAACGTCGGCTCGGTTATCGCAATGTGCACGCCATCTGCGACACTTGACTATGACGGCCTGGCCCGCGTCATCGTCGAGATGTCAAAAAAGCACAAAAAGACCGTCCTTGCGAGCCTCATGGGAATTGATGAGGGGATCACAAACCGCCAGATACTCGCTGACGGCGGGGTTCCGCACTATCCATATGCAGAGGCGGCAATCAGGACGCTTGGCGTGATGCTGCGGTTTGCCGCCTCTACTCGCGAGTCAGTGGGCAGCGTGAAAAGGTTCAGGGCAAGTGCGGCACGCGCGAGGGCAATAGTCGAGGGAGCCATGCGCGAGGGCAGAAAGTCGCTCCTAGAGGAGGAGGGCATTGAGATACTTCGCGCGTACGGCCTGCCGCTGCCGAAGTCGGCCCTTGCCGGCTCGGCGGCCGATGCGGTAAAGGCGGCCAGAAAGATAGGGTATCCCGTCGTCCTAAAGGTGGCATCGCCGCAGATAACGCACAAGTCTGATGCCGGCGGCGTAAAGGTCAACGTTGATGGCGATTCGGCCGTGCGTGCGGCGTATGCCGAGATTGTGAAGAACGCCAAAAAGTACGACCGGCGCGCGCAGGTCAACGGGGTTCTCGTCGTGGAGATGGTCAAGGGCGGCAGGGAGATGATCATCGGCTCAAAGCTCGAGCCAAACGTCGGGCAGGCAGTGATGCTCGGCGCCGGCGGCATATACGTCGAGGTCCTAAAGGACGTCGTCTTTGGCATCGCGCCCATATCGGGCCGCGAGGCCCGCTCGATGATATCGTCGATAAAGACTGCGCGCCTGCTCGACGGCGTGCGCGGCGAGGAGGCCTCGGACAAGGCGGCCCTAGCCGAGTGCATCCAGCGGGTCTCGCAGCTCGTCTCTGACCTGCCCGAGATCCGCGAGCTTGACCTAAACCCCGTCAGGGTCATGGGCCGCGGGCGCGGATGCCGCGTCCTTGACGTGCGCATAGGCATCTCAGGCGTGTCGCGCGCCGCATGATCCCTGCGATCACGTATAGAATTTTTATAGAGCCCCATGGTGCGCTTGTGCCATGCCGGTGACAGTGGGCAAGGGTGGAGTTCAGAGCGTCGTTCCGATCAGGACGGGCGAGGAGTACGTGCAGAGCCTGCGCGGCAGGGGCCTGCGCGTCTTTCTCATGGGCAAGCGCGTCGAGGAGCCCGTCGACCACCCCATGATACGGCCCTCGATCAACGCAGTCGCCGAGACATACGACCTTGCCGTGCGCGAGGAGGAGCTTGCCTCGGCGGACTCGTCGATATCTGGCAGGCGCGTCAACAGGTTCCTTCACATAGCCGAGAGTGCCGAGGATCTCGTCCTGCAGAACAAGATGCAGCGCAAGCTCGGGCAGCTCACCGGCACGTGCTTTCAGCGCTGTGTCGGCATGGACGCGCTAAACTCGCTCCACTCGACAACGCACGAGATCGACACGGCTCACGGCACAAAGTACCACGAGCGCCTCCTCAAGTTCATCACGATGGTCCAGGAGGAGAACCTCGTCATCGGCGGGGCGATGACTGACCCAAAGGGCGATCGCGCAAAGGCGCCATCCGAGCAGGACGACCCTGACGTCTTTGTCCACGTTGTGGAGCGCGACGAGCGCGGCGTCTATGTCACCGGCGCAAAGGCCCACCAGACTGGCTGCATAAACTCCCACTGGATAATTGTGATGCCGACCATGCGCCTCGGCGAGGCCGACAGGGAGTACGCCATAGTCGGCGCAATTCCCGTGGACGCAAAGGGCGTCACGTACATCTATGGCAGGCAGTCATGCGACACGCGCAGCATGGAGGAGGGTGACATTGACGCCGGAAACGCAAAGTTTGCCGGCCAGGAGGCACTCATACTGCTCGATCGCGTCTTTATACCGTGGGAGCGCATCTTTATGGACGGCGAGCACGAGTTTGCCGCAATGCTAGTCGAGCGCTTTACGTGCTATCACCGCCGCAGCTATGTCTGCAAGACTGGCCTCGGCGATGTCATGATAGGGGCTGCTGCCACGATCGCCGACTATAACGGCGTGCCAAAGGTCTCGCACATAAAGGACAAGCTCGTAGAGATGACGCACCTCAACGAGTCGATATATGCGGCCGGAATCGCCTCGTCGTACCAGGCGCACAGGATGGACTCTGGCGTGTGGCTCAACGACGACATGCTCGCGCAGGTCTGCAAGCACAACGTGACGCGCTTTCCCTACGAGATATCGCGCCTCGCGCAGGACATAGCCGGCGGCCTAGTCGTCACGCTTCCCTCCGAGATGGACTTTAGGGATCCGGAGACAGGCCCGCTATTGAAAAAATACCTCACCGGCCGCAGGGGCGTCGACGTCGAGAGCCGCATGAGGATACTGCGCCTCATAGAGAACATGACGCTCGGGCGCAACGCCGTCGGTTACCTGACCGAGTCCATGCACGGTGCCGGCTCGCCGCAGGCCCAGCGCATACAGATCGCCAGGCAGATGCAGCTAGGATACAAGAAGGGCCTCGCCAAGAGCCTCGCCGGAGTGCATGACGGCGCCGAGGAGGCACCAGAGAACTCGGATTACTTCAAGCGCGTCTTCAAGATACCCCTAGCGGCCGGCAGGCCCGAGTGACTCGTCGTACCTGTGGCGCATCTCTGGGTCTGAGAGAATTTCATATGCCCTAGTTATCCTCGCGATTCGCGCCTCATCGCCGGTGCTGCCTGCCCATTGCGCGGCCAGCTCCTCGTATCTCGCGCGAATCTCCGGCATCGAGGCCGACCTGCCGAGGCCAAGTGCGCCATAGTGGTCAGGAACAGGCGGCGCATCAGGAGGCGTGTGCGTTTTGGCGTGCGTTTCGTCGCGCTCGACATGGGGGCTATCTGGCACCGGTGGCGCATCGCGAGGCGGCGCGTTGGGCGGCTCGAGTCCCGGCGCAACAGAGCCCCCGCCGGCAGAATACTCGCCATCGCGCGGCACGTCATCGAGGTTTCCAACGTCGCTGTCCGGCTCGGGGCCGGCCGGCGAGCGCGAGGAGCGCACGTGCTTGTAGGCCATAAAGCCGATGATTATGGCAATCAGGATATAGTTGACCGGTGGCGCGAGTGCCTTTGTGACATAGCCGACCTTTGGCACTGCGTGCATGACCGTGCCGATATAGTCATCGCCCGTTATCGGAAAGTCCGTTCCGGGTATCGATATCTGGTTTGCGTCCCCGCGCGTGCGCAGGATGCGCGGCTCCTCGGATATCACCTCGACGACCCTGTGGACTATGACCTTGTCGGCCCCGTCTGGCCGGTCAAAGACGATAATGTCACCGACCATGACGGCCTCTATGGGGTCATGGCCCTGGACGAGGAGTATGTCGTTGACCTCGAGTGCCGGAATCATGCTGCCGCTGGCCACGACATAGAACGGGTAGGGCGTTCCAAACACCATGTACATGATGAGCCACCCCACAAGGAGCATCGCTCCGGCGACTGCGAGCTCCATGACCAGCTTGTTTCTTGCCATCGACGCCGCGCGACTCCACGCTCACAACATAAACATTGCTAGTGGCCTGCGGCGGCCCTAGATGGCCTTGCCGCACTGTTCGCAGAACTTTGAGGCGGCCTTGTTGGCAAAGCCGCACGATTGGCACGAGCCCGCAGCCGGCGCGGCGGCCTGCGATGCGGTCCCCAAAAGAATAATCTCGCCGACCGTGCCGACGCGGCTCCACGGCACGTTTGAGAGTGAGCCGTCAGGCGCCTCGAGTGCCAGGACAAGCGAGCCAGACGCCGAGTCCACGCCGACCTGCCTGGCAGTGCCGACCATCATCGCGCGCTCGTCATATACGGGCATTCCGACAATGGCGCTAATGTCACCCGGCGTCGGCGCAGCAGCCGGAGCGTCGCCTCCCGGAGGCGGCACCATGTTCATTCCTGCTGCTGCCATGACGTCCTGCGCGTCTGGCGTGTCAAAGGCCGGCGGCGGGGCAACATTTGGCGGTGCCGCATCTGGGGCCATCGGCCGCGCAAGACCCGCGTCGGCGCCCTCGTCAGGCTTGTGGAACACGCGGTACTCGGCGATCGGCGACTCGCACGCCGTGCAGACATACTGTCCCCTCTCGGCTAGCACAAGGTTATCCGAGACCGTCTCGTTTGGCGCCTCGTGCTCTATGCGCGGGCAGCCCTCGTACGCCTTTTCGCACGTGTTGCAGTGGTATGACGAGACGGATGCCTCAGGCAGGCGCCCGATGGGCGCAAGGAATAGGTCAGGGCCGCCAAGGTTGCCCTTTTGCTGAAGGTCATCGCCGATAGTCGCCATGACAAATCCGCCAGAGCCGCGCAGCTTTTTGAGCCGCTGGTCGGTGCTCATGGCGCCACGGCGAACCCTTGCCGCATTTAAGTATATTCTGCGAGGGCGGCAGCGCAGGCCACCACACGGCTGCAACGACTGCAAGGTATTTAGCCCCGCACATTTGGGCACCCCGCCATGGGAGTCACCCACGTGGAGGAGGCAGCGGCATGGGAGGCCGAGGTCCTAAAGTCGCCCGTGCCGGTCTTTGTGGACTTTTGGGCAGAGTGGTGCGGCCCATGCAGGATGGTCGGGCCAGTCGTCGACGAGCTCTCTGGCGAGTACGACGGGACGGTAAAGTTTGTCAAGGTCAACGTGGACAAGGCCGGCGATATCGCCTCAAAGTACAATGTCTTTAGCATACCCACGATGGTCCTGTTCAAGGACGGCAAGGTCCTCACCCAGCAGGTCGGTGCGGCCTCAAAGGACGCGCTAAAGTCGACCATCGACACAGCGATCGCGCAATAGCAGGGGCTCACGAGACGCCACCAGGGGCAGCATTGTAGTCGGCGAGACCCGATTTTCGGCACATGGGCAGATTTTCCGTGACGTGGGTCTTGCGCCATTGGCATGGCCAGGCCAAAACGCCATCAATACCACGCTGGCCCGGCCGCGGAGTGCCAGCCATCGTGTTGGCCGCCTATAGCTATCTTGCTACCGGCGTCTGCTCGGGCTGCTGCTCTCCCGTCTCGCCAGGCTGTCCGCCCTGCCTCTCCACTGGCTGTGCCGGCGGATCCTCCTGTGCGGGCTGTCTCTCTACTGGTTGCTGCTCTGGCGTCTGCTCGGGCTGCGCACCCTGCCTCTCCACTGGCTGTGCCGACAGATCCTCCTGTGCGGGCTGTCTCTCTACTGGTTGCCGCTCTGGCGTCTGCTCGGGCTGCGCACCCTGCCTCTCCACTGGCTGTGCCGGCGGATCCTCCTGCGCGGGCTGTCTCTCTACTGGTTGCTGCTCTGGCGTCTGCTCGGGCTGCGCACCCCGCCTCTCCACTGGCTGTGCCGGCGGATCCTCCTGCGCGGGCTCTTCGGCCTGGCGATCCACTGGCTGTTGTTCCTCGGGTTGCGCCGGTGGATCCTCTGGCTGTTCAGCCTGCATTTCTGCAGGTTGTGCCGGCGGATCCTCCTGCGCGGGCTCTTCTGCCTGGCGTTCTGCCGGTTGCTCGGGCTGCTGCTCTACCTCGGTGTTGTCCCCGCGTGCCCTGGGAACCTGGGGCGCCTCTCGCGGAGGCTCGTCGGGCTGATCACCGCGCGCAGTCGGCACATTTGCCGGTTGCTGGTTCTCTTCCTGTTCCTGTGCGCCGGTGTTGCCACCAACAATGTACACCACTGTCGAGGCCGTGCCGATCCTGGAAATTTCTCCACCGACCATATGGCTGAGTGCCATGTCCACGTTTAGCGTTGTTGGCGCAGCATGCGTCCCCAGATCGACGTTTATGGTCGAGGCTCCGGTCGGTATGGTCACGGACACCTGTGTCGTGCGCAACGGCGTGCCGCCGGCGCTGTGCCTTATGCTGACATCAACACTGCCGGTGACCGTTGAGGCATACGTGCTGTCAGTGGAGATTGACACGCTAGCCTGCTCGTTGACCATGAACGAGTACTGCATGGTGCGCGATGACATCGTGATCGTCGGTTGCGGTGCCGTTTCAGCCTGCGGCATGAGAACTATGGTAACCGAGGTTCCAGCCGACTGCTGGCCGTCAGTGGCGTTCACCACGACCGTATAGGTCACGCCGGCGGGGTCAGTCAGTGCCGACGCTTGCGGTGTCCACTCAAATACACCACGGCTGCTTATTGACGCGCCGGCCAGTGCCGTGCCCCCAAGACCCCACGAGAGGTCTGTGAATGACGGGTCAGTCGGCGTTGCCGTGAATGTCAGTGTCGAGCCCACGAGAGCCGACTGTTGCGGAATGGGCGATATTACCAGCACGGTTGTCGGAGCCGGCGGGGTGGCGTCGCCAAGGTACTCTATTGTTGTCTCGTCAATGACCACACGATTAGGGTCAGGCGTCAGCTCTAGTGTGATCGTGTAGGTTCCGACATCGGACCAAAGGGAGCCGGATATGGCAAACGTGTGCTCAAAGGAGCCGTCAGAGCCCAAGGTCGGATATCCCGAGATCACGCTGGCGCCGTTTGGTGCCGTGATGACCAAGTTAAGCGAACCCTGGAGGAACTCGTATGCTGCCGGAGCCCTCGTCCCTGTGACTGTGACCGTGCTCCCGCTGGCGTATGATGGCCTGTCAGTGGAAATTGTGATTGATCCTGGAGTCGGAGGGCGTGCAGGCGGGTTGCCCACAAACTCTATCGCGATGCGCCCGATCACCGTGCGTGATGATCCCATCTCGTCCACGGCCGATATTGTGTATATGCCGACCCCTTTCCACTTTGTGTCTGTGATGACAAACTCTGACGTGAACGTTGTGGAGGATCCAAGATGATGCGCATCAGAATAGATGAGCGAGCCGCCAGGTGAGAGAACTTCGATCGTGAGCTCGCTTCGCGGCCTCTCGCCCAGCTGGCCTGTTATCGTGACGATATCGCCATGGGAGTAGCGCGCCTTGTCAGTCGTGAGAGTCACCGTCGTCCTAGCATCAAGTCGAACTATGTTGATCGACACCTCGGCCACTGGACTCGATCCATATGTCGCACGCACCTTGTAGGCTTCAGTATCGCCCCAATCTGAGACAGAGATTACTCTGTGCGAGTACGAGTTTGACCTGTCCAGGTCAACCGCTGACGAATATACCTCGTGGCCGGATGGCGTTAACACACGGAGATATACCACGTCGCCATGAGATCTAGAGGTGACGCTTCCGCTGACGACGATTGAGTCACCCGACGTATAGTCAGCCCTGTTAGTAGAGACTGACACAGTGGCAGCCACGCCGGGTCGCATATCGACAATCCAGCTGCCGATTATTTCTATGACCTGCCTATCATCTGCAGAGAAGTCAATGATGAGTGTGCGTGTCATGATACTGTTAGACTCGACTGCATCGACTATCTCGCCGTCGATCAGAACGCTAAAGGGAACGTCATCGCCCTCGGCACCCTCTGTCCTAGAGTCAAGCACGATTCTTGGCACGCCGAGAGTCAATTTGCCATCATCAGTGGCGTCGATCAGTATTTCAATGGACGGGCTGCCGCTTGCTCCCCGGGCTATGCTGATTACCTCGCCGCCGGTGATATCAAACACTATTCCTGCTAGTGTGGAGTCTATGGCGGATCGTGGCCTAGGAGCTTGTTCCTGGGCAGGCACGCCTCCGGCATACTCTATGGTCGTCTGTGCTGTGAGTGAGCCTGTTGGGCCATAGGTCACCTTTACCGTGTATGTTCCGGGGTTTTCCCACAGGGAACCACCGGCCGTAAACGTCGTCTTGAACCGGTTGTTCGCGTCGAGATTGGGCTGTGTCAAAAGCACACGGTTTCCGTCAGGTGCCGTGACGACTAGGGTGAGCGCGCCATGCGCGACGTTTGCAACGGCTCCTGTTATAGTGACCACGTCATCGGCTGCGTAGGAGGCACGGTCAGCGCTGAGCGTTATCGCGCTCACGGGCACAGCACGGTTTGTAAACTGTATTGTGGCCTCTGCCATTGCGCTAGAACCATAGCGGGCAGTTATCGTGTACGTTCCAGAACTGTTCCACGCCCAGCCAAAAGTGTGGAACGATGTGGCAAACGTGTTGTCTTTTGACGGAGTGATCTGATCCACAACCACAAGTATCCCGTCAGGCGACTTTACCGATATTGTGACTGCCGCGCTAGGCGATAGCTCGTTGACTGACCCACGCACGGCAACTATTTGTCCTGACACGTAGGACGCCATGTCAGTGTCAATCGATATTGCAGTGTTCGCCCTAGGCAACTGTGCGCCGCCGGTTATGTCCACTGTCACCCTGGCAATCTCGGACGCATGTGAGACCTCTATTGTGTACTTGCCAGACACCCATGTGGGCGTAGTCGTGATCGTGTGCACGAATCTCCCGTCATCGCGGAGATTGGCCTGTGAAATTTCGTAAAGGTCGCCGTTTGGCGCAAAGACGCGCACAAACGTCGCCGAGCCTGCGATCCTCTCGTTGACCGTGCCAGCCAGGAGCACAGAGCTGCCCACGGTGTAGGTGTCCCTGCTGACGCGGAGCTCAATTGGGGCATCAGCGGCGCCGTCCACCCGATCTAGGCCAACGGCCTGCCGTATGGTAAGTCCTGCAAAGTTTGTGTCAAACCATTCCCTGTATGACCTGTCCGAGTTGTATCGGTCGACATAGACCTGCGGATCCACACTCGAGGACATGAACGGCGCAAACGCGGGATCCGGCGTGCCGCGCTGTGTGGTGGAGGGCGGCGGCGGAGGGGGCGGCGGAGCCGTGTCTGCAAGCCCGACGGCTCGCCATATCGTGAGATCCGGAAATCCCGAATCAAACCATGCCCTGTACGCCGGATCGCTGTCATAGCGATCCACATAGACCTGTGGGTCATCACCCTGCACCATGTAGGGGACAAACCTAGAGTGCGGCTCAACGGCGCCGCCGGGCCCCGTTCCTCCCACTATGGTCAGGCGCGAGCTCGCCTCGGCGGAGAGCGGCACAGGATCATCTATGGACCGCCACACAAAGACTGACACGATGTGCTCTCCGGCAGATGACGGAACCCATGACGAGGACGGGCTAGTCGTCTGTCCCGATCGTAACGTTCCGCTCGACCATGTGAGCGACACCGTAGAGTCATCCGCATCGTTCACCTGGACAACGTAGGCATATTTTTGGTCGATCCCCAGCGAGTTTGTGATTGTGCTGGAGATCAGTATTGGCTCCCCCGTCGGTTCGCGCGTAGCGGCGTTGCTGGACTTGTCCGTTATGTTCACGTCGCTGATCTTCACGCGCTCAAGGTATGGGACAAACTCGCCTATGACCATGTCACCCTCAACCCTGATCGACGAGGCGCCTGCGCTCGGAACGCTCTGGTCATCATAGCGCGCCGTGATCTTGTCACCCTGCGAGACATATAGTGTTGAGCCTGATGATCGGCCAGACGTGATCGTCGTGATGGCCGCATCAAACTCTCCCGTGTTGGCTCCAGTCTCCACGGCACTCACAGCCACGCCCGTTGGGTCAGAGGCCGAGAATATGCGCAATGAAAGCCTGTCAGCCACAAGGCGATCCCTGTTCATGTCAGAGTCAGTCACCCTCACAACTGCGCCGCCTGGCGCCGGATACATGTCCTGAAGCCACACCACGGCGCCCACCTGCGTGATGTCCGTGACTGTGCGAACCTGCCTAAACCCAATGGTCGTTCCTGTCGGGCCACGCAGCTCAGAACCCACATTGCCAAACCCATGAAACATTATAGTGACATCAACAGGCGCCCCAAATGGCAGCGGGCGAGTCGTGACCTCTATTGGGCGCAGGTCATAATTGTCATCGTGCTCGTTTCGAAGCACCACGAGGTCAGAGCCGCGCTGGGAGACCGTGACGTCATAGTTGACGTTTGATACAGGCCGTCCGGCCGTGTCGGTAAACTCAACGAGTATGCGCAGAGGGCTGTTGGCCGCCGGCTCGCTTGCCAGGCCAACGTATATCCTGTGCGTGTCGCCAAGGGACGACATGCGCATCCTGGAGAAGTCAAGCCCGTATGAGCCCGGGATCGCAGAGTCCTCGGGCGCCTGGGCGTCAACGAGATCCGCCCATGAGAGCGCACCGACTGCCACGATGGCAGCCAATGCAAAAACAGTCGAAATGTGCGTGACCAGCAACGTTAACAAAGACACCGTGATCAACGTGGTTAAAAACCCACCTTGCGCAACAGGGCATATAGGCCACGCGTGTGGGCCGGCGCCCAAGCCGCCCACTGCCCGCAGTGTTGCCCACGTCTAGACTAGGTATTAATACGGCAGCTCGTCGCCCGAGCGCCATGTCGTACGGCGAGGTCGACACGCTCAGCATGCTCTTTGAAAAGCTTGACAACCTGCTCAACGAGTCACAGGGATATTACGAGTCGTTCCTCGATGCCAACACGCTATACAAGGCCGGCAAGATGGAGGAACGCGAGTTCTTTGGCAAGATGGGCGACTATCTTGTGGCGTGCTCGGCACTAGAGTTCCTCTCGATAAAGGCAATGTTTGAGCTCAAAAAGGCACTGGATCGCGGAGCCGGCGCAGGGCAGGGCGGTGGGCCCCAGCGCATAATGCCGGGCGGAATGCAGCCCGGCGGCATGCAGCCTGGAATGCCACCCGGCATGGCAGGCATGGGAATGGACGGAAGGGCCGGAACCGCATCAAACCCCGTTGGCGGCGCGCCGCCTAGCATCGTGTCTGCCGGCGAGGCATTCACATCGCCGGGCACGCTGCCGACGCCGGATCCCTCACTAGTTGCGAGTCCGCAGAACAGGTGCGGATCATGCGGCAGGGAGACGAGACCTGGCGCAAAGTTTTGCACTGGCTGCGGCTCTAGCCTCTCGCCCTAGGCCGCAGTTCCGCACGCGGCGCAAAACTTTGCGCCATCAGACACCTTAGAGCCGCACTCGGCGCAAAACTTTGCAGAGGCAGACGGGTCACCATACATCGAGGACGCAAGAACCGCGCCAGACGGCGT
Organism: Cenarchaeum sp.; assembly: GCA_963693095.2. Taxonomy (GTDB): domain Archaea; phylum Thermoproteota; class Nitrososphaeria; order Nitrososphaerales; family Nitrosopumilaceae; genus JAHRAL01. The sequence goes on along the minus strand of OY843768.1, from coordinate 416,544 downwards.
GTACTTGTCGTCATCGACGACCCTGACGGGCTCAAAGTCCTTCTCCTCGACGAACGTGTCGATTCGCGGAACGCTGCCGCCGCTGCCGGCCGGATCAGGCACCATGTCGGCAAGCCAAAAGGCAAACCGCTTGAGCGTGAGCTCGGGAGTCGAGAATGCCAGCGTGTGCGCCGACATGTAGTCGTCGGCTGCCTTGCGCCCGTCAAAGACCCTCATCGGCACGGCGTCGCAGGCGTTTGCTAATAATGGTTTCTGATGGGCGCCACGGGGCCCGTGCGCACGCGCCTACTTCCACGGCAGGAGAATCGAGGCCCCATAGTACGTGATGGCCGCTCCGGCGATCATTGCGATCCACCAGCCAAATCCCTTCATCATCGCACGTGGCCGCAGGTTGGACATAATAAACTTAAAGTCCCCATGCGCTAGAATGTGCGCTGCATGTCGCCCTTTATCTCGTCGATCTTTAAGGTGAGGGATCGCTTTACGCGCTCGTTGTCCTTGGACTCGAGTATCTTGCTGCATGAGGGGCACTTGAACATGGCCTCCAGCGCGTCCTCAAAGGTCACCCTGCGGCAGTCCTCGTTGCCACAGTGGTAAAACTCTGATCCGCTCTCGTATGAAAAGCGGTGCTCGAGGCGGTCGACTATCTTTTTCTTTTGGTTCTCGATGAACCCCTCGACCTCCTCGCGCCTAGAGCGCCAGCGGTAGACAAACCAGCCCTTCTTTTCGTCCTTGACGCGCACGCCGCTTATGAGCGACTTGCCAAATAGGTCATAGAGTATCTTGCGGACAAGGTTTATCCTCAGGCCAGTCGAGCTCGCAATCTCCTCGTCAGTCGCGTCGATCGACTTTAGGAGCGAGCGGGCCACCTTGTGGTACTCGTCGCCCCCTATCATCGTGGCGATCTTGATGAAGGGATCCTCATAGACAGGCGCCATGCGTCAGGCGCACGGGCATGGCGTATTAATCCCTTTCCGGCCATGCGTGGGCACGGGGCAGGGCATCCATGCGCTTTTTGGTCAGATAGGCGCAATCTCTCCGATTCGTGCCATGGTGATGCCGGCTCTAGCACGGCAGAGTCCGCCCATGCGCGCGAGATCAGCAGGCATCCTGCCAGAGGCGACAGGGCAGAGCGCACCAGAATCCCGTGTGTCGCATGCTGAAAGCGTCGACATCAAGAGGCCGCACAGGTAAGGCGATCATGTTCCAAAAATTGAAATTGCGAGCAGGTTTCCCAAGATCAGCAGTAGTGAAGTGCCAATTGCCGTAAGGCCAAAGAGCAAGAGCCGTTGGCTACGGTGAAGGTGTCGAGATATGTTATCTATATTCGCTCCCAGCTCGCGCAATCTACGAATATACGCCTCTTGTATTGCAGAAACGACATTAGGGGGCATCGCAGAATATTTTTTCAAAATGTCGATATCAATTTCTCCATCACCGGTTCTATGTTTTGTAAAATCCTCATAGACCACAGGATCATATACCTGAAATGTACGTAGGGACATAGTAGCAAATCCTACAGACAGCAGGATAAAAACCACCCCCAAAAATACGCAACCATAGATAAGGTTCTGCGCCCACGTGGGCAATTGGGTAAGCGGGGCAAGATTGGAAAGATCCCCATCAAGAATTGTCGCAAAGCCCACTATCGCGATAACAAGGATGGACAAAGTCGTCGCCCCTGTTCCAAGAGTGGCCTTTGCCTTGTCGTTGATGCGCTCCACATTCCACTGAGCCAACGCTACGACCCTCCAGAGCACTTCGAAAAAAGATGGGTGAACAACACTAGATGTGGAACGTTCCACGTTATTCGGATCACCCTGGGAAGCCATTGCTACGACCCTGATTTATTATCCGCGCGTTCTGCAAGACGTGCACGATCCTTGGCACTTGCAAACCTCATCTTGCCGAACGTTAGCCGTTCAGGTTTTTCAGGGTTCGCCTCAACCGTAGACTCAGTGCTGGAGCACTCGTCGTTTTCCATGGGACAAGACAACCCTACGGACTTAATAAATGTTCAGCCCCCACAATATAAGGCGGACATCACTCCAGCTCATTCTCATGCAGGTGCCCCCACGACTAGTAGAACGACCAGATCGCGCCCACCTGACCAAATGAGCCGCTGGTGCTGAGCCCATACCCCTGCCGCCCGAGTCCACACGGCGCCTGCGGCAGGCGTGCCACTGCAGGCATGCCCACAAAGCAATTTAATGCCGCGTTTGGCGCGCCTGCGTGATGCACGACGCGCTGAACATCAACGTCTCGGCAGTCGACTATGACGCCACGAGCAAGGCGCTGCGACTAGAGCTAGGCATGCTAGAGGAGTCGGTCCACGCAAAGGACGAGTTTCGCATAACAGACTCGGAGTTTGCGTTCGGATGGCACTTTTTCGTCGTTAGCGTCACGAGGAACATGGTCCACAGGGTGGCCGGGCAGATGGGAGCCGACTTTGAGTCGCTAAAGGGAAAGGGAACCGACAAAAAGTTCCTAAAGCTCCTAGAGACCAGGGTAGGCAAGAAGTCCCCGCGCTTCAAGCTTGCGATAAAGGAAGAGATGGAGACTAGCAAGTTCGGTATATTCTAGTGGGAACGAAGCCACTTTGCTACAATCTCGCCGGCGAGCTCGTCAGGAGTCACATCCTGGCGTCTTGAGCGCGTTGCAAGCTTGCGCGCGTTGCCCTTTGTGAGCTGTAGGCGAACCTTTTGCTGCGCAACCATGACGCGCGCGCGCTTTAGGAGCGTCTTGTGCGAGGAGCGCGGACTGCGCGCGTACGCCTTTATGTATCGGCGCCGTGTTGGCGCGTCAAGCTTTGTGATCTTTTCGGCGATCTTTATCGCATTGGCGATGCTTGGCGCGACCTGGTACAGGTTTGTGGCGTCATCACGCGAGATCGTCTTTGGCGTGAGTGACTTTAGCGCCTCGGGCACGCCGGCGAACCCGTGGAGCTTTTTGAACGTCGGCATTGATATTCCAAGCATCTGCGCCGCACGCGTCTTTGGCATGCGCTCGGCGAGAAACGCGCACGCAGACGCCATGTCGCGAGACTTCATGCCCCTGCGGTGAAGGTTCTCGACTACTGATGCGGCCTTTGCGTCACCGAGGTCATATGCGGACTGTTTTGTGAGCACGAGTGCGGGTATATTCTTGGCGCGCAGCCTCTTTAGGGCCGCGAGCCTGCGCTGGCCGGACATTAGCAGGTACTGGCCAGGTCCGCTCTTTTGGACCATTGGCGGGTTTTGCAGGCCGTCATGCTTTATCGACTTTGCGAGCTCGGCAATGCCGTCCCTGTCTAGCTTGCGCGCCTGCGCGTCACGCCACACCTTGACCTGCTTTATCGGAATCTCGCGGAGGCGGTACGCTATGGCCGAACGATACCTTTTTTTGGCCACACTGCTGCCCCTAGTCGCCTTTTTGCGAGTGGCGCTCCGGCGGCGCGTCGTGGCCCCACGGCGTGCTGATCTCCTGGTAGTCGCCTTTTTGCGAGTGGCGCTCCGGCGGCGCGTCGTGGCCCCACGGCGTACTGGCCTGCGACGCGCAGTCGTCTTTCTGCGCGTGGCGCCCTTGCGCCGTTTTGTGACCTTTTTCGCCCTTGCCAATGGCAAAGCCGAGTCCTTAATTTTTCTTAAATCGGATTGGTTGGGATTGTTAGACTAAATATTGTAAAAAGTTGATAAAAACGGGGTGGTGCGCCGCAGCACGCAGGCGATGGCGGCCTATATGCGCAGAATCGCAAAATCCTGCCCATGGGCGCAGGGGGCGGCTGAAGGCACATAAGGGAAGGCTCCTGCCCTGCGCCCGTGGAGAGGCTCACGGAGCAGGAGATCGAGGCGGCCGTCAGGGACCTTGACGGGTGGTCCGTCAGGGACGGCAAGCTCCACAAAGAGTACGAGTTTGCCTCGTTTAACGAGGCGTTTGGGTTTATGGCCAGGGCGTCCATGGAGATCGAGAGGATGAACCACCATCCCGAGTGGGCCAACGTCTACAACCGCCTCACAGTCGAGCTCATGACGCATGACGCCGGCGGGATAACGGCAAACGACACCGAGCTTGCTCGGCGCCTCGAGGCCCTTCGCGCCTGAAGGCGGCCCGGCGGCACACACGCCCCGCTCGGTCATGCGGGACGTGTGCGCCGAAGCGCCTCCCCGTGGCAGGCTTTATATGCGCACGCATGTGGACGTGCGCTCAGATATGGCCAAACCCGTCCTAGACTCGGACTTTCGGTATGTCGACGCAAAGGGGAACCTCCTCAGGTCGAGAACAGAGCTCTCCGTGGCGAGGATGCTCGAGTTTTTGGGGCATGACTACAAGTACGGGGAAAATGTCGACACGCCAAGCGGGTCCGTGCGGGCAGACTTTGTGACAGAGCACGGGCTCATCGAGGTCATCGACTCTGACGAGGATCTCGCAAGGTACAATGCGCTAAAGGAGTCCGGCTCTGGCAATGTTCTTGGCATAGGCCATGCGCGCCATGCAGCGCGCGCTGGAGAGCTAGACGACATTGTGTCATATGGTCAGACTGACAGCGGGGATGCCGGATCGATATTCATAGAGGACGGCTCCTTTACGTTTGACTATGCGCACATACTCCCGCTAGTCGAAAAGTGCTCAATACTCCATGGCCACACGTCATCAGTGATGGTCGAGCTTGTCGGGCAGACGCGCAACGGGCTGCTCATGGACTTTGGAGAGGCAAAAAAGATGGTCAGGGGCGTCATTGGCGCATTTGACCACAAGTTCTTCATAAACCGCAAGTATGTGACAGACGAGGACGATCTCCACTATCGCGTTGGGTTTGACGGTCCAAAGGGAACATTTGACCTGCGCGTTCCAAAGGACACGACGTACGCGCTTGACGGCGAGGCCACTGTTGAAAACCTGTCAAGCGAGATAATACGCCGTCTCTCGCCGCTCCTGCCAGACAACGTCGAGGCAGTTGGCGTGTACATATACGAGGGCAACAACAAGGGCTCGCACATAATATCGAGTCTCCGGAGGTAGTTCCGGTGGAGCCGCGCATCAGCCAAAAGGCGTGGGATCCCGCACTAGAGGCGCCGCTCCTTGAGGCATGGGCCGCCGAGCGCATATGCGAGTTTAGGGCCGGCGAGAGGTGCTACACCATTGACACGCCGCCCCCGTACCCCTCCGGCAGGCCATGGCACGTTGGGGCCGCGGCCCACTATGCGCAGATCGACATGATAGCGCGCACCGAGCGCATGGCCGGCAAGAACGTCTATTTTGCGCTCGGCATAGACCGCAACGGCCTCCCCGTCGAGCTGTACACGGAGAAAAAGCACGGAATCCGCATGGCCGAGACTGAGCGCGGCGAGTTCATCAGGCTCTGCGCCGAGTCACTTGACGACCTAGAGGAGGAGATGGCCATGACGCTAGAGTCACTTGGCATATCGGCTGACATTTCGGGGCGCTACAGGACCGACTCGGCCGAGTACCGCGCCCTCACGCAGGCGACGTTCATAGACCTGTGGAGGCGCGGCATGGTCTATATCGCCACGCGGCCCACAAACTATGACTGGGTGGCCGGAACTAGCGTCGCTGACGCCGAGGTTGCGCACGCTGACGCCGAGACTGACCTGGTTCACATGGACTTTGCCGTGGAGGGCGGGCGGTCCATCACGATAGCCAGCACGCGGCCCGAGCTCCTCTGCGCGTGCCGCGCCATAGTCGTAAACGCCGAGGACGCGCGCCATGCCGGCAGCATAGGCAAGGGCGCGACGGTGCCGATATTTGGCAACACCGTCAAGATTCTCGCGCACCCGTCAGCAAAGGCGGAGTTTGGGTCCGGTGCCGTCATGGTCTGCAGCTATGGCGACCAGAACGACGTTGCGCTCTTTCGCGAGCTTGGCCTCGAGGAGGTCGCCTCGATCGGCCTTGATGGCAGGATGACAGAGGCGGCCGGCAAGTACGCCGGCCTGCGCCCAAAGCAGGCCCGCGCAAAGATCATTGCCGACCTCGAGGAGGCCGGAACGATCACAAAGAGCGAGAGGATACGGCACAGCGTTCCAGTCTCTGAGCGCACCAAAAACCCCATAGAGATAGTCCCGCTCGAGGAGTATTACCTGCGGCAGCTCGACGCGCTGGACCGTATGCGCGAGCTTGCCGCGCGGATCACGTTTAGGCCAGAGTCGCACAGGCAGATACTCCACAACTGGCTTGACTCGGTGGCAATAGACTGGCCCATATCCCGCCGGCGCTACTATGGGACCGAGATACCCATATGGCGCTGCGAGTCATGCGACGAGGCCCACGTCCCCGAGCCGGGCAAGTACGTCCGCCCGTGGGCAGAAAAGGCGCCCTGGCCAGAGTGCACAAGGTGCGGCGGTGCGCTCGCCGGCGAGACGCGCACGTTTGACACGTGGATGGACTCTAGCGTCTCGCCCCTCTTTATTGCCGGATACGGGCGCGATGAAAAGCTCTTTGCGGCGGCATATCCGGCTGCCGTGAGGCCGCAGGGCAAGGACATTGTGCGCACGTGGCTCTACTATACGCTCCTTCGCTGCGACCAGCTGACGGGCAAGGCCCCGTGGGCCGAGGCATGGGTGATGGGGTATGGCCTCGACTCGCGCGGCGGCAAGATGAGCAAGAGCCGCGGCAACGTCGTCGACCCCCTCCCGCTCATCAGGCGCGTGGGCGCAGACACGTTTCGGTTCTGGAGCGCGTGCGAGGCCGGCCACGGGCAGGACTTTAGGTGCGATGAGGAAAAGATCGAGTCGACCAAAAAGTCCCTCAGCAAGATATGGAACGTTGCGCGCCTCGTCTCGGCGTTCCCCGACCCCGGCGAGGGCGCAGGCGCTGCAGGCGCGACTGACACGTGGATACTCGGCGAGCTTGACGCGCTCGTCTCCGAGTGCGCCTCCGCATATGCGGAGCACAACTTTTTCGTTCCCGCAGTTGCAGTCAGGGAGTTTGTAAAGGGAACGTTTGCGGCGCACTATGTAGAGATGGCAAAGGCGCGCGCGTATGGGGATGGCTTTGATGACGCGGGGCGCGATGCCGCACGCCACACCCTCCACACGGTCCTCTCCACGGTCCTGCGCCTCCTCGCGCCGATCACGCCGTTCATAACGGACCACCTATGGCGCAGCCTCTATTCGAGCAAAAGCATACACACAGAGTCCATGCCCTCACCGCAGGGCGCGCGCTCGATGCGCGAGGTGACGCGGGCCATAACAGAGTTCAACTCGTCAGTCTGGAACGAGAAAAAGCGCCGCGGCCTCTCGCTAAAGGACACAATAGACATGGAGATTCCCGCCGACCTCGCAAAATATGCAGCCGACCTTGTTCCCATGCACGGCCTGCAGGCCCGCTAGGCGGTTCCTGCGGCAATGTTGGCAAAGCTGCGGTGCAGCTCCGAGCTGCCAAGCTCGGCATGAAACGACACGCCTATGGCGTTGCCCTGGCGAACCGCGACTATCTTCTCGCCTAGTCGGGCCAGGACCTCAACTCCGTCACCGGCGCGCGAGACAGTCGGCGCGCGGATAAAGGCGCCCACGATACCATCTATGCCCAGCCCTGGAATTGACACACTCGCCTCAAACGAGTTGCGCTGGCGCCCAAACGAGTTGCGCTCAACGTCGACGTCGATGAGGCCAAGCGGCGTCGCGCCGGCTCCCGCAACGCGGTCACGCGCCGAGGCCCCAATGAGGACGAGGCCTGCGCATATGCCAAGAATGGGCATCGAGTCTGCCTCTGCCCTGCGCGCGATCGCGCGCATCGCGCCGGCGATCTCGGAGAGCGGGCCTATCGCCGTGCTCTCTCCCCCCGGTATGATGAGCGCGTCCACTGTGTCGATCTCTGAGGGCGTGCCCACACGAACGGCGCCGCCGGGGTCACCGAGCGCATCGCGTGCGGCCGCAACGTTCTCATCAACGTCGCCCTGTGTAGCAAGGACGCCTATGCGCACCACTACTCGCCCCTCTCCTGCATGCGCAGCTCGAGGCTTGCGACGTCGAGGCCCGCCATCGAGCTGCGCTCGTCGATCATCCCCTGGGCCTCCAGGACGCGCGCGGGATCCCGCCAGAACGTGGTCGCAAGGACAACGGCGCGCGCCCGCTCCAGGGCGTCCTCGGCCTTGAATATCCCCGAGCCGACAAATATCCCGTCACAGCCAAGTGACATGAGGTACGCCGCATCAGCCGGCGTGGCTATTCCGCCTGCCGCAAAGTTGACGACAGGGAGGCGACCGAGTTTCGCAGTCTGCTCGACGAGCTCGTATGAGGCGCCAAGGTCGCGCGATGCCCTGATGATCTCCTGCGCATCACCATCCTCTAGCATTGCGCGTATGCTGCGTATGCCGTCGTTTACCGCCTTTATGTGCGTGATCGCCTCGGCCACGTTGCCCGTGCCGGGCTCGCCCTTTGTGCGGATCATCGATGCGCCCTCCTCTATCCGCCTCAGTGCCTCGCCTAGTGAGCGCGCGCCATTGACAAATGGCGTGTCATAGTTCCACTTCCATATGTGGTGGCGCTCATCAGCCGGCGTGAGAACCTCCGACTCGTCTATCATGTCAACGTCTGCCTCGGCGAGCACGCCGGCCTCATGGACGTGGCCTATGCGGCACTTTGCCATCACGGGAATCGTCACCGAGTCCATGATCTCGCGTATGACGCGAACGCTAGCCGTGCGCGCAACGCCGCCGGCCTTGCGGACATCAGACGGGAGCTTGTCAAGAACCATGACCGAGACGGCGCCGGCCTGCTCGGCGACTTGCGCCTGCTCGACTGTCGTGACGTCCATGACGACGCCGCCCTTGAGCATGTGCGCAAAGCCGCGCTTTAGGAGCGGCGTGCCCGTGACCGGCTCGCCGGCCCTGCCCTCTTGGCGGCCTCGCGGTGCGGTGGGAAGCGGGATCAACTTGATTCCGCCGTGAACGGTGCTAGGTATTTGTGTTTATGCTGGTTTGCGGACTGCCCCCATACGCGTGCGGCCTCGGGGTTTGGAGGGAGATGGCGCCGCAGGCACGCTTGGTTTATATCCAAATCCGGCCCACGTGCGCGCAATGAGGCGTGCAGGCATAGTTGCGGCAGTTATCGCAATAGCAGTCGGGGGCGGCGCGATATATGCGGTGAGCCCATACTTTACCGAGTCGACCATAGACGAGGCGCTCCCCGATGTCATCATGGCATCAGACATGGTCGAGATGTCCGAGGGCATTGGTACTGAGGGGATGGCCGGCGAGCCCATGGTCGATGGGCCCATGGCGTCATACTCGGGAACGTTCGTGGGCGTGGGTGATGGCATCCATGACGCGCGCGGGACCGCCAAGGTGCTCGAGCTGGCCGGCTCAGGCGGCGAGATACTCAGGCTAGAGGACTTTTTCTCCACCAACGGGCCGGGCCTTCGCGTGTACCTCTCGGTGGACACAGAGGCCTCGGACTATGTTGACCTCGGGGACCTCAAGGCCAACCGCGGCAACCAAAACTATGAGATACCCGAGGGCACTGACATCTCAATGTATGGCACGGTTCTCATATGGTGCGAGCCGTTCAGTGTTCTGTTTGGAAGCGCCGAGCTCGCCTAGCCTCGCTAAGTTGATATACGCAATGTCGGCGAATTTTCGCCAGTTGGCAACGGATGGCATGTGCGCATGAGGTGGAAGACGCTCGAGCACAACGGCATACTCTTTCCGCCCCCATTTGAGACAAAGGGGATCACGGTAAGGATTCGCGGCAAGGAGACAAGGCTGGGAACGCTTGCCGAGGAGATGGCATACCAGTGGGCCAAGAAAAAGGACACGCCGTACGTGCAGGATGCCGTCTTTCAGAAAAACTTTACGGCCGACTTTGCGCGCGAGCTGGGACCAGAGTACCGCGGCCTCAAGTATGGCGAGATCGACTTTACGGCCGCATACAGGCTAGTCGATGGCGAAAAGGAGGCCCGTGAACGCATGACAAAGGAGGAGCGCAAGGAGCTCGCAAGGAGAAGAAAGGCCGTCCGCGAGGAGCTAAAAGCAAAGTATGGCAAGGCGGTCCTTGACGGCAAGGATGTCGATGTCGGCAACTATATGGCCGAGCCGCCGGGCATATTCATAGGGCGCGGCGCGCACCCATTTAGGGGAAAGTGGAAGGCCGCAATCTCGCACAGGGACGTCACGCTAAACATGGGCAAAAAGGCAGCACGCCCGCCGGGCGACTGGAAAAAGATCGTCTGCAAGCCAGACTCGATATGGCTTGCGTGCTGGACCGACGGCCTCACAAAAAAGGCAAAGTACATCTGGTTTGCCGACACCGTGTCCCTAAAGCAGGATCGTGACAGGGCAAAGTACGACAAGGCCGTCACGCTGTCAGGCAAGATCGACGCAGTCAGGAAGAGCATGATAAAGGACATGGCAAGCCGAAACGAGAGGGTTCGCAACGTCGCGACGGTCTGCTATCTCATATACCGCACGGCGATGAGGGTCGGCGACGAAAAGGACTCAGACGAGGCTGACACCGTCGGCGCCACGACGCTCAGAAAGGAGCACGTAAAGGTCGGCAAGGACACCATCGAGTTTGACTTTTTGGGCAAGGACAGCGTGAGGTGGACCGAGACGCTAAAGGTGGGCGATGACACGCAGTTTCGCGACAACCTAAAGTCCCTCATGGAGGGCAAGGGAGCCGGCGAGGAGATATTTGCCGGCATTACGTCGCGCAACGTCAATGTGTACCTGTCAGGCATCGTAAAGGGCGTCTCGGCCAAGGTGTTCAGGACGTACCTGGGCTCCAACATCGTCAACTCGTACCTCGCCGCCCACGCCAACATCACCTCAAAGTCGGCAAACACAAAGGTCTATCACGCAAAGCTGGCAAACCTCGAGGCCGCAAAGATGCTAAACCACAAGAGGACGATACCCAAGACGTTTGCAAAGTCGCTAGAGAAAAAGCGCGAGACGCTCAAGAACGCCAGGGCAAAGGCGACAAAGACACCCAAGCAGGCCGAGAAAAAGGCCGAGAGGATAGAGCGCCTAAAGATGCAGCTCGACCTGGCCGAGAGGACGAGTGACTATAACCTCGGAACGTCGCTGCGCAACTATGTCGACCCCCGTGTCTTCAAGGCGTGGATAGACGAGGTCGGCGCGAACTGGGAAAAGGTCTACACGGGCGCCCTCCAGCGCAAGTTCCTCTGGGTTCAGGACGAAAAGACCCCCTGGAAAAAGGTAAAGCGCATGTACTAGCCGCGCGGGGGAGGGAATGGTTTAATTTGCCACCCTGTCGCGCGCGCTATCGTGCCGGAGTAGCTCAGCCTGGCCTAGAGTGCCAGTCCACACCAGAGGCAATACTCATAATCTGGAGGTCGTGGGTTCGAAACCCACCTCCGGCACTACACCCTATATCGTGTTGATGTACTTCCACAGGTACATGATGCTCACAGTAGCGATGACAAAGAGCATCGGCTTCCACGCAAAGGCCGGAAATGCCGGCGAGGCGAGCCTCACGCGATAGTCGTCTATCACGCTAGCGACGTACTTTTTGAGGCTGCGGCTCCATATGCGATACTCCACGCTGTGCCTCTGGAGCATGTCGGCGACCTCGTATATGACGTGCGTTCTCTGGCTGAACGTGTGCTGGAGATAGTCGCGCGAGACCTCGACTTCAGAGTGTATCGCCACGAGGCCGTCCCTGATCGCCGTCATCCGGACATGGAGCTCCCAGGGCTTGGCGAGCTTTAGGCAGAGGCCATGGCCGATCTGGTTGGGCCTCTTGTGCTCAAGGGAGACGCGCTTGAAGCCCTCGCTCGCAAATATCCCAAAGAGCTCGTCGATGTTCTTCCTGACGACTAGCTCGAGCTGCGCGACGCCGGTCTTTGGGTCTGCGCGTATCTGCTCGCGCACGTCCCCAAGAAACGAGACCGTCCGCGGGTAGCGCGTCTTGTACTCCATCTGCGGGCGGCGCCCACGAGCGCCATTATTTAAAGAGGCGGCGGTTCCCCTGGGGGCGCCCACGCGTGCATATCGTAGGCAAGTGATATATAGAATGCGCGGAGGGCTTTTTGCCGTTGGACGGAAAACGCATAGTCCTGACTGCAGACCGCAGCCTCATGACCAACTATCGGGGCAACTTTCTGTACGGGTTTATCGCGTGCGGGCCATATGAGGTTCTGCCCGAGTGGGTCTTTGACAAGGTCTTCTGCCCCGCAGTCGAGACGGATCCCGTGACTGGTGAGGCAAAGGTTGCGCAGATCGGCCTGCGCAGGGTCGAGAGCGCGCTCCACCAGGGCTACGACAAGGACGAGGTCTTTGTCGCAAACCCCGAGCAGCTCACAAAGTCCATAGGGCCCAACACAAAGGTCGTCGGGATAAACGTCATGGATCCCCTCGGCATGGCTCCCGTGACGACTACGATGTCCCCGGAAAAGCTCTCATACATCGCGATGAAGTTCAAGCGCATGTGCGCGACTATCATACAGCTCAAAAAGAAGCACGGCTTTCACGTCGTCGTCGGGGGCAACGGCGCCTGGGAGCTCGCAAAGCCCGACAGGATGCGCGTCCATGGAATCGACACCGTCGTCGTCGGCGAGGCCGACGAGCTTGCCCTTGACCTCTTTCACGACCTTGAGGCCGGCGGTGCGCCGGAGATCATGCACTGCTTTGTCAAGAACATACAGAACATCCCGGAGATAAAAAAGCCGACTGTCAACTCGCTCATAGAGGCCATGCGCGGGTGCGGGCGCGGGTGCGACTTTTGCGACGTCAACAAGCGCTCAAAGAAGGACCTTCCGCCCGAGAGGCTCCAGCGCGAGGCGCAGATAAACCTCGACTATGGGTTTGACTCCGTCTGGCTCCATTCTGATGAGATGCTCCTTTACGGGTGCGACAACCGCGACTTTAGGCCAAACCGTGACGCGATAACTGACCTCTGGGCGGGCCTCAAGGGCCTTGGCGCAAACTTTGTCGGCACGACGCACATGACGTTCTCTGCAGTTGCGGCGGATCCCGACCTAATGGCAGACATCTCTAGGATAAACGAGATGGACAAGGGCGGGCGCTGGCTTGCGACGAACCTCGGCATAGAGACTGTCTCGCCAGACATGGTCAAAAAGCACCTTGGCGTAAAGACGCGGCCGTTCAGGCCAGAGGAGTGGGGCAGCGTCGTGCGCGAGGGCGCGCGCATACTCAACGCCAACCACTGGTTTCCGGCAGCGACGATAATAATCGGCTGGCCCGATGAGACTCCCGATGACGTCCAGTACACGCTTGACATGATGGCCGACTTTAGGGCGAGTGACTTTAGGGGCCTCGTTGCGCCCCTGCTGTACCAGGACTTTGGCGAGCGCAACTCGATGCACTTTGGCAACCTCAATGAGGCGCAGTTCACGCTCTTTTGGAAGTGCTGGGAGAACAACCTTCGCGTGATCAACGACATTATCCCCATAATCCTGCGAAACAAGTCCTACGGGCCGCCGATGAAGGTCTTCATGTACGGCCTCATAAAGGCCGGAACGTGGGCCATACTGCGCTACCTGCGCGGGCTCTGCAAGAACCTCTTTAACGGGCGGACGCCTGATGAGGTGATCGAGTCGCACGCCCGTAGCAGGTCAGTCTCGGCCCCAAAGATAGAGACAAAGAGGCTATAGGGTTCCAGCGCGAGCATGGGCTCGGCGCGATGGATGCATTCCAGTCCAGCAAGTACACAAGGCAGGTTTGGGGGCTATAGGCCCTTTAGCGCAGTGTCGGCGATCGTGTTGCGCTTTGGATTTACGACCACAAAGTAGACCTTGTCCGCGCGCTCGATCGACTTTACGACCTTGTGCGACTTTGTCGAGACGTCAAACTCATAGATGCCCGGCTCGAGCTCGCCCTTTGTGTAGATCATGAGGTAAGAGCCGCCCGTGGCGGGGCTGAGCGGTATGAATGACATGACATAGCCCTTGTACGAGCTTATTGGCATCGTGTTCTTCATCGGCGCAGCCGCCGCTGACATGTAGAGAAAGATGTCCTCGACGGTCCCAAACTCCTCGTACTCTATGTTCATCAGGCACCCCGCCCACGGGACGTGTATAATAATCTAGGGGGCATTGTGCGCACGTGCGCGCCTAGAGGCGACCTTTTTGAGCGCCACGGCAGCAGCCGCCGGCGCGGCGACATACATGCCGAGATTGAGCGCAATGACTGCCATGCCTAGTGAGAGCACGTCGGCGTCTGAGCCACCGTCGGCGAGTGACATTATCGCAAGCGAGGATATCATTGGCGTGATGAGGGCGCGCACGACCTCCCTGAACTCGGGGCTCTGCCTCTCGAGGTCTGCGACTGCCGGCGAGAACGTATAGTACACGCCGTTGAACGCGGCCATGAACGCCGAGCCCGAGCCCGTCCCGAGCAGCGTCGTGTCACGCAGTTCGCGCAGCATCTGAACCTCGGCGGCCATCTCCGTGCCATATGCCGCAGTCGCTATGAGGCATGCGCCGCCAGGCCTTGCGTCTGGAACACAGACGCCATTCTCTAGCGACGTGCCCGGACCGCATGTTGGCGTTGGGAGTGGATCAGTTGTGGGTGCCGGTGGTGGTGGCGGCGGCGGCGGTGGGGGTGGCGGTGGAATTATCGGCTCTGGCGCAGGTGGCTCGGGTGCCGGCGGCGCTGGCGCAACGGGCTCTGGTTCAGGCGCCACGACGGGCGGAGTTGGTGGCGTTGGTGTGGATGCTGCACCAGAGATATAGTTGAACGTCGTCTGTGCGTTGTACGAGCCATACTGCGCATATACGATATAGTCACCAGACCTGCTCCATTGCGGGCCACCAACCCTGATCTCTGTGGTGAACGAGAGGTCGGTTAGCTCGGACGCTGGCACCTGGGCCACCTTTACAAATGCCGGGATACGCTGGCCGGTTGGAGCCGGTATTACTGCAGATTCCTCTCCCTCGGGGACGAGATGTATCCTGATCGTCAGATCCGGAGACGTGTCAATCACTTCTCGAATCGTTCCAGATACCGTGACTGTGTCCCCTTGTGAGTACGGACCGGCGGCGTCAACGGTCACTGCCAGGCGTGGCGCCAGTGGCGCTGTCTGGGCAAAGGCGGCCATTGGTGCTGACATTAGCATGATGGCCACGAGTGCCCCGGTGACGAGTATGCGCCCTGTCTTCGCCATCAACGCCCCCTAGCGGCCTCCAAAGTATTTATGTATTGAGTGGGATCATAATTGACCCCGCAGGGGGCCAAAGCTTATCCACTCAGGCCAGCACGCTTACCGCATACAGCGCAAGCATACCCGCCCCCACGCCCACGAGTGCCGGCCCACCGCTGATCTCCATGCCCTCCGAGCGCATCCACGAGACCATGGAGACGATGACCTGCACGACTGCCCCCGAGGCGGCGGCCAGGAGAATGACTGCGGCAGCCGGCGAGAAGAGTAGGCCGCCGGCGGCCGTTCCGGCCATGACGGGCAGGCCGGCGATGAGGCCGAGTCCGGCCATCCTCGCCAGGCCCACCCTCGAGCGGGCCACGGGGGCCGCAATTGCCAGGCCTTCGGTCAGGTTGTGCAGCGCGAGGCCGACTATGAGAAATGACGTGAATGCGGCCTGCCCGAGCGCGGCAGCGGCCCCTATGGCCAGGCCCTCGCCGAGGTTGTGCAGGCCGATTCCGGCGGCTACGAGGATTGCGATCGTGACAGGCGCATTAGCGCCGGCCCTGCGCATCGCCGAGGATGCGTAGCGCATGGCCAGAAAGACCAGGGTCGCCGCAGTTACCGCAAGGAGCGTCCCGTTGTATCCGGCATCAATGCCCCAGGCCGCAGACACGTCGAGTGCCTCGCGCATCGTGTCCACGGCGATAAAGGCGAGGAGGCCAATGGTGAACGCCAGGATTGTCGTGCGCGCCGCACTCGAGAGTCGCGCGATGGCCGGACGCCACATGAGGCCGATCATCACGGGAATGACGCCAACGCACGCGCCAATGGCCAGGAGGTACGACACTGTCGGCCCGTCGGCCCGCAGGGCCGGCACTGCGGCCTCGACTGCGCGCGCAAAGCGCGTCCCGTCATCGAGCGTGATCCCAACCTCATAGGGCTCGCCGGCGTTCCACTCGTACGGGATGCGAACGGTTGCTGACTCTAGCCAGCCCAGCGACTTGTCCGGCTCGGCCGCAGACGGCTGTATGCGGTCATTGATGTCGGCCTGCGCGATGCTCACGTCGAGGTGGCCCGTGTTGCGCACGCTTGCGCGTATCTCGCCGTCGGCAAACTCTATGCGCTCGATCGTGATCTCGGGCAGTATGACCATGCCGGGCTGCTCAAGGCCGGGTCCGGGGATGATGACGTAGGCGATGAGGACCGCCGCCAGGGCAAGCGGGACTGCACCCTGGGCGATCCGGATCGCGGAGCGCGGCTGCCCCCTATTGGCCATCGCTGACCAGGAATATGCCTGACCACCCCTTTTCTGAAAACTCGACCTTGTGCGCGTGGAACATGTACTTGCCCGGATAGGCATACGTGAACTCCATGATTCCGCGCTCTGTCTGCGAGAGCGTTATCATGTCCGTGAACATTGACGGAACCCTGTACGTTCCGGTCGGATAATAGTCGTACATGTTGCCATGCAGGTGAAAGTTGTTTATGGGATCAAACTCGACCATGTTGAGGACATAGACTCGTATGAGCTCGCCCAGTCCTATCTCTATTGGGTGGTGCTGATAGTAGAACGGAACCGTGTTTGCGGCGTAAAAGTTGTTCTCAGAGTCAAAGTCAGTGTCAAACCCGTTGAGGACCATGACCATCTCGTCGGCCTCTGCCCTAGGCGACACTGGATCCACAATGAACGCGCCATAGAGCCCGTGGATGATGTGCTCCTCGAGCGGCATTATGTGGCAGTGGTAGGGGTGGACTCCGGCAGGGGCTGCCTCGAACTCGTACGTGAACGTCCCGCCGTTGCGACCGACTGGCTCAAAGACGCCGTCCATGCCGGCCGGATGTATTCCGTGAAAGTGGATCGTGTGCTCCTTGGCGCCGTTGTTGATAAAGTTGATGCGCACAACGTCGCCCTCTGTGGCGCGAATCGTCGGGCCGGGAACTGTCCCGTTGTACGTCCAGACGTTGTAAAAGACTCCCGGCGAGATCTCCATGATTTTGTCGTCCTCGGCGACTATGGTGAACTCGCGCAGCGTGCGCCCGTCTGCCATCGTCGAGATGTCCCCATAGTTGAACTCGCGCA
Source organism: Cenarchaeum sp. (assembly GCA_963693095.2). Lineage (GTDB taxonomy): Archaea > Thermoproteota > Nitrososphaeria > Nitrososphaerales > Nitrosopumilaceae > JAHRAL01. Next base: position 399,411 of record OY843768.1, on the reverse strand, counting down.
GGTACTCCATGGGGTCAAACTCGACATCAGAGGACGTGTAGAGGGGGTCGAGGACATCACCGGTCGTCCTCACCACGGCGCCCGAGTGCGTCACAAAGACCCTCGCCTCAGGCTCGGTCATGGCCTGCGGGATCATGAGGGCCACGCCCATGAGTGCCGTTGCGGCGATCCCAATTGCCATCGCCATCGAGCGCGTTACTGCCATCCTGCCGTGGGCAGGGCGGGGGCACATATTAAAGATTTAGCCTAGTCTAACTTTTTTACCCTCGTCTAACTTTTTGGAGGTATGAGGTCAGCACCCCTGCCCATTTGGTCAAATAGGCGCGATCCTACCGATCCATTTACCGCTGGGGCGCGCGCCGGGGCGTGAAGGGTCGCGGGAAGCAGGACAGCACGCTGGCACAGCTCAATGGCAGGCTCAGGGCCGTCGAGGGGATCTCCAGGGCGCTGGGCCTGCAGGTCAAGGAGCTGCAGGGGGAGGTCCACGGGCTGGAGGACACCGTCAGGTCGAGGGACGAGAGGATCGCCGAGCTGGAGGCGGAGGTCGAGACGATGAGGCGCACGCTGTCGTACTACCAGAACGCCAACACGCCGCCGTCGTCGGCGTCGCTGGAGCACAAGAGGAGGAAGCGCGAGCTGCGGCGGGCGAGGGAGCGCGGCGAGCTCCCGCCGCACGGGACGCCCGGCGGCAGGCCCGGCCACCGCGGCACGTCGCGCCGGCACGCGCCGACCGAGACGGAGCGGCACCGCGTCGACCGCAGGCCGTGCGAGTGCGGCGGCCGCATGGAGGTCACGACGGCGGTGCGCGACATCATCGAGATCCCGCCCCCGCGGCCGGTCGAGACGCGGCACTATGTCGAGTCGGCCACGTGCGCGGACTGCGGCGCGACGCGGCGGGCGGACTCCGGCCTGCCGGCCCGCGGGTCCTACGGCAGGAGGCTCGTCGGCACCGTGGCGTCGTCCGTGCGCACTCGGACGCCCGTCGAGCGGATCGCCGCCGAGATGCTGGAAGTGCACGGGGTCTCCATGTCAAAGGCGACCGTGCTGCGCATAAGGGACAACGTGGCCGACGCGCTGGAGCCGGAGGCCAAGCGCATATGGGCGGAGATCAGGAGGGCGCCGCACGTGCACGTGGACGAGACGGGGTTCCCAAGCTCCGGCGAGGGCCACTGGACGTGGGCGGCGAAGCACGGGTGCCATGTCGGGGTGGAGTTCAGCAAGAGCAGGGGAGCGCAGGTGCTCGACGTGATCCTGCCGGGGTTCGTCGGCGTGGCGATAACCGACGGGCACCCGGCGTACAACAGGTTCGACGTCGGCGGGATGCACCAGCGGTGCTGGGCGCACGAGCTGCGCGCCGTGGAGCACGCCGCCAGGATGCACGGCGGGGCGCTGCCAGGGCTGCACGCCGACCTCCTCTCGCTGTACCGCGCCGCCAGGGACACCGCCGTCGCGCCGTGCGCGGAGCTGCGGCGCGCGATGGAGGATGCCCTGGCGTCGCTGCTGGACCGGCACGACGACGGCGGGGGCGGGGAGCTGGCGCGCGCCGTGGCCAGGCTCCGCCGCGCCGCGCCGCAGATGTTCGCGTTCTGCGAGCATGCCGGCGTCGCGCCCACGAACAACGCCGCCGAGAGGGAGCTGCGCGACGTGGTCGTGCGCCGCAAGGTGAGCGGCCAGCTCAAGGGGGGCGCGGCGGCTGCCAGGCGCATGTCTATCCTCCTGACGTGCTTCCTGACGTGGAGGGCCATGGGGAAGAGCGTGGTGGCCGAGGTCATGCGTGCGGTCTAGGTGCTGACCTCATACTTTTGGAGCCCGCCAAGACTTAACTGTGGGGCACGCAAGGCGTGCGCGCATGAGGCCCATGGCGCTCTTTGCCCTCTCTGGCGCAATCATGCTCGGTGGCCTTGCCCTCTCGTATGTCGGAACGCAGGCGGCCACTGCGGGCCTGGAGACGGGCGCAGGCGTGCTCGGCGCCGAGGAGACCCTCACAGTGGCAGTCGTGCTCGACCCCGCCGTCTCGCCTGGCGGCGTCTATGCGCTGCGCGAGGTCGGCGGGAACGACTTGGACGCAGACGTGCGCATCATATGGCCCGAGGGAGGCATGCTCGGCGCCGAGCACTCGGGCACCGACTCTGTCGAGGAGCGCTTTGACATCCTCGTGGCAGGAGTGCACGAGCTCGAGGTGAAAAATGCCGGAACGACTGACGCCGAGATCATTGCCGCAATAGGGTACGTGCCCGGTGACGAGGTTCTCGTGTACGCAAGCATTGGCTCGTATGTCATAATCGCCGGCATGGTGGCTCTTGCGGCCTCTGTTGGGATATATGCCATAAGGCGGATTCGCGCTAGTTGAGAAACGAGTCCATCTGCGTGACCATGTCGATCGCGCCATCAAAGTGGCCTGACCTGGAGAGAACCGCATCAATCTTTTTTGCATTGACCGCATAGGTGACCGTGTCGCCCTCGCCTGTCCTGTCCAGCAGCCCGTGCTCGGATAGATATGACAGCCTCTCGGTGATGTCTGCTGCAGAAAGGCCAGAGGACTCGCATAGTTGCGCCAGTGTTCTCGAGCCGCCCTCCAGCGAGGAGACAAGTCCTGACGTGACGGGATCGAGGAGCGCGTCAAGCGCCTTTTGATCGTCACACGCGTCGGCCATTATGGCACACTAGACGCACTGGGCATAATTAACCCTTCAGCGGCCACTCCCCGCATCACGCGCGCCACAGGCACGGCAAAACCCAGAGGCGACAGCCGTGCGCGGGCGAGCCCTATTGATCCGCCCTGGCCTTTGTGCCCCTTGCAGGCCGTTTGGCCGTAGCGGCCTTGCGGCGCCGGTATTGGCGCTTTGGGCTCCCCGGTGCGGCAGGCAGCGCATCAAGGTCGATCTCAAAGGCCGCAACGGCCTCGCGTATGCGCAGGCGCTCTAGCGCATCGGCGCGCACGTCACCAATGGTGCCCACGCGCACCCCGTCAACTGTGATGTCTGCCGAGTGGCCGTCGGCGTATGGCGCATGCTGTGCTGCGCTAGTGGACATCTGCCTTCCGAGGAGGCGCATTACTGCAGACGCCACGGACTTTGCCTCCGTAAAGCCCGCACCGGCATGGGCCGTCACCCCGGCGATCGCCATGTGCTCGATGACCGGCTCGGCGCGCGCAAACGTCGTGCCGGTCTCAAAGAGGCGCTGCGGGTACGCCTCGTGCACGTTGCGCGAGAGCACGCCGAGGAGTCCGGCCACGAGCGAGTCTCGCAGTATCGTGTGGGCGCGGCTCTTTGGCGCGGCCACGTGGATCATCGAGGACTTGTCCGCATCAGAGAGGCCGTGAACGTCCTCGCCGACGAGGCCGGAGCTGAGCGTCTCGGTGTATCCAAGGCCCACCATGCACGCCGAGACTGCGCCAAGGCGGACCGACTCGCGCGAGGGCGAGCCGGCTGACGCCTGCGGAGGCAGCAGCGGCTCGATCGCATCAATGCCATACCCGAGAACGGCCTCCTCGACGAGATCCATCTCGCCGAGCACGTCAAAGCGGTAGCGCGGAACCATGCACGTGACGCGCTTTCCGGAGACCGTGGCGTCGATGCGGCTCTTGCGGATGCACTCGGCGACCTCGGTGGCCGACATATCCACGCCGATCGTGCTGCCCACGAGCCCGGCATCAAGGGACATCTTGCGGGGCTCAAGGCGCGGCGTGGAGTTGCGACCGCCCGTTATCCTGACCTCATGGAGATCAAACTCTGCTGCCGAGAGGGTCGTGGCCGCTATGGAGAGCGCATCCTCCACTGAGCGCCTGTCCACTCCGGTGACCTCGACGAAGATGCCGCGCGTGTCAGTCGATATGGCCGTGCGCGTCGAGTTTATGATTGGCGGAAACGACACAATCTCGCCGCGCGCATCAAGTATGGCCGGCATTTTCGTCGGCGTCTCTAGCAGCGCGCCGTACTCGCGGCCAACGTCAGTCTTTTCGAGGATCGCATCTAGCGTGAGCTCTGTCTTTGATCCCAGCGGAACCATCTTTGTGTCGCGCCGCACCACCGTGTACTCTAGCGGAAACCTCACCGCGTCAAGGTTGTGCAGGCCGATCGACGAGATTTTGCGGTGGCGGCCGATTCCGGCATGGAGATCCTCCTGCATCGATATGAGCTGCGTCACGCCGCGCTCGCCGAGGCGATCCCCGCGCGCCGCTATCGCCGTGACTGCCGGCCTCTCGCGCGGCGCGCGCGGCGTTGCGCGCAGCGCATACGCGCCACGCCTGTGTATCGCCACTCGCGGCGAGCCCGTCACGCCCCCGCGCAGCCCGAGCAGTCCCTGCGCAATCCCGTACTCGGTCGCATAGTCAGGCCGGTTTGGGCTGTACTCTGCCCTGATTGTGCGCGAGTCGACTGACTCGATGTCAAGGCCAATGTACGGAAGCGCATCGAGTATCGCGTCGCGGTGTATGCGCGAGAGGCGCGCAAGGCGCGATATCTCGAGCTCGACTACTGGCAACTAGGACTCGCCCCCGCGCAGCCACGCAAGCCTGTTGGCATACAGCTCGCGCACGTCAGACAGGCCGCTCCTCAGCATCGCGATCCGCTCAATTCCCCCGCCCCACGCCAGGACACGGCCCCTTATGCCCAGCGGGCGCGTCACCTCGGGGCGAAATATCCCCATCCCAAAGAGCTCTATCCACTTGCCCAGCGCATCGCTGTAGACCATCGACTGGAGCGAGGGCTCTGTGTACGGAAAGAACGTTGGCCAGAACTTTACCCTCTCCATGCCCATGCGCCTATAGAACTCGGCCTGGAGTCCCATGAGTCCGCGCAGCGTGACGTCAGGGCCGACAACGACTCCCTCGACCTGGTTGAACTCGACGAGGTGCTTGTAGCTCACCTTTTCGTTGCGAAACACGCGACCCAGCGAAAAGACGCGCGCAGAGTCGGGCCTGGATTCGGCAAGGTGCCGAAGCGTCACGCACGTCGTGTGTGTGCGCAGGACGCTGCGGCGCGACTCGGCAGACGACCAGTCACCTCCCCAGTGCCTCTTGTGCTCGGCGGCGACTGCAGAGGCCTCACGCGCGCTCGCAAAGCGCACGTGCGAAAGGCCATCGAGGTAGAACGTGTCGTGCATCTCGCGCGCCGGATGGTCCTGCGGCGTAAAGAGCGCATCAAAGTTCCAGAATCCCGGCTGGCAGAGCGCGCCGGAGACCTCGGCGAAGCCGAGCGTGACAAATATCTCGCGAACCTCGTCGATTGTGTCCTTTAGCGGATGCGTCCGCGCCGGATAGACCGTCGGCGCGTCAGCCTCGACGTCTATCTGTCCTGGCGCCGATGCCGGATCCGCATCAAGGCCCTTGCGCGTCAGCGAGACGCTGCGCGTCGTGGCCTCAGAGACTGACAGCATGTCAGGCCTGCGCAGGAGCGAGGCGAGTGCGCCGCCATTGGCAATCTCGGCCTCGTCAACGCCGCCGCTCGCCGAGGCTGCGCGTATGACTGACTCCTCAGGCGCCTCGCCCGGTGGCCCGTCACCGGACAGGACGAGATCCCGTCCGCGCGTGCCAATCCACCCAAGTGCCCTGGCAGCGCCCATCGCCGGCCCAAAGTCCGCGCCAAGCTCGGACTGCGCATCGGCCATGGCCTTTGGGCCGCCAATGAGCATCTCGGCGAGGCGCCTCTCGGGCAGGCCGCTCTTGGCGGCAATGGCGCCGGCTGCTCCTAGGCTGACCCTTCTCGTGACGCTCTCGCTGACCTCGGCGAGGCCCTTGTGGCGCAGCCACTCGGTTCCGCGCCGAACCTGGTCCACGCCAAGGCCCGTCTCGCGCGCCAGGGCCGCCTCATCAAGCGGGGTCGGCATCGCGCGCCGGAGCGTGTCGACGATCTTTATCTCTATGTCATGCAGGACAGGCCGCATCGGCACCAAAAACCCAAAAAGACTTTTTAAACCTTCACAGTTCATGCGCGCCAATGCCCGGCGAGGACTTTGTTGTCACGCCCTGGAAGGTCGAGGGTTCGATAGACTATGAAAAGCTCATCAAGCGCTTTGGGACGCAGAGGATAGGCGCGCCCATGCTCAGGCGCATAGAGGAGGCCGCCGGCGAGAGCCACTTTATGCTGAGGCGCGGGGTCTTTTTCTCCCATCGCGACATGGGCAGCATACTTGACGCGCATGCCGCAGGCAGGCCGTTCTTTGTGTACACGGGGAGGGGACCGTCTGGCTCAACCCACATTGGGCACCTCGTTCCATGGGTGTTTGCAAAGTGGCTGCAGGACAGGTTTGGCACAATGGTCTACTTTCAGCTCACAGATGACGAAAAGTTTTTTGCAAAAAAGGAGCTCACGCTCGAGGACACTGCCGGCCTTGCGCGCGAGAACGCACTCGACTTTGTCGCCCTCGGGTTTGACCCAGAGAGGACAAGGGTCGTGATCGACACGAGGGACATACACCGCCTCTATCCCATGGCAGCGCAGATAGCAAAACGCATAAACTTTTCAAACACAAAGGCGACATTCGGGTTTGGCGGCGAGACGAACATTGGCATGATATTCTACACGTCAATCCAGTCGGCGATGTGCTATATCGAGGATGCGCCGGTCCTGATTCCGCTCGGTGTTGACCAGGATCCGCACTTTAGGCTGACGCGCGACGTGGCGCCCCTGCTAGGCCGCCCAAAGCCGGCCCTAATCCACAACATGATGATGCCCCCGCTGCAGGGCGCCGGCGGCAAGATGGGCAGCTCTGATCCCAACTCGGCAATATTCACGACAGATACGCCAGAGGCCGTCAGGAAAAAGGTCAACAAGTACGCGTTCTCGGGCGGACGGCCTGATGTGGCCGAGCACAGGCGCCTCGGGGGCAATCCGGACATTGACGTGTCATACCAGTACTTGCGGATGTTCTTTGAGCCAGACGACTCGCGCCTCGCCGAGATACATGGCGCATACTCTGCAGGCGACATGCTCACCGGCGAGCTCAAGGCAATACTAGTCGAGCGCGCAGTCGAGTATCTGGGCGAGCACCAGGCACGGCGCGAGGAGGCGCGCGGCCGCCTTGACGGCTACCTTTTGGAGCCTTGAGGGAGACTGTGCGCTGCCGTGACGCGTATGAGGCCCAAAAGCTCGCCAGCATCGCGTACGCCGAGGACGGCGGGACTGCGCAGCTCACCGAGATACTCGACGTTATCGGCGAAGAGTGCGTGGTGGCCCTGCGCGACTCGTCTGCCCACAGCGTCATCTTGCACGATGCCAAAAACGCCGCGGCCCTAGCGGACTTTGTCCAGTCCATCCACGAGGGTGCCCACGAGATGGCATCAGCCGGTGCGTCTGGCGAGTACGTCACGCTGGAGAAGCGCTAGACGAGTGACCTGTCCGTCTCGGACTCGATGGATTCCTGAACCCTCAAAAAATAGAGCCGTGTCGAGTATGGCATGGCGCCAAGGTTTCCCTCGATGGCCGCCATCACGTGGCGGATCGCGCGGCGCGACACGTCTAGCCTGAACTTCATCGTGAGGATTGGGTCCTGCCTGACGTTTATCTTGTCGACTAGCCACGGCGGGGCCATCTCGCGCGCGTCACGTATTATCCTGTGGTACCAGAACGCAAGCGTCTGCGGGTCAAGGCCGTCCTGCAGGTCCCTCACGTCAGCGCCTATCCTATGGAGCATCGAGTCAAACACGGGCATCGATTCGCGCGTTGCGGCGTGCCGATATACGCTGTGGGCTCGAATCAAACGCGCCTGCGGGTCAATTTAGATGACGTGCCCGTCGGCGTCTATCTCGCCGTTGCGTATCCTCGTGCCCGAGATGCGCTCCCCGTCATCGGCCATCGCCATGGGCACTATAATGACGCCCACCGGATCAATGCCCATCGCCTTGCGCTCCTCGTTTAGCTGCCTTGCCTTGTGGGCAGTCTCCTCGCTGACCACAAGGACATCAACGCGGGCCTCGTATGCGGCAGGACCATAGTCGGCCTCGAGCATGCGAACCTCGTGCCGGCGCGCGCCAAACCTGGCCCCAATGTGTGCGCAGACGGCCGCGAGGCGCGTGCCATACGTGTTGCGCGGCGCCTTGCCGCACGCAGTGGCAAACTCGTCACTCGACAGGCCCACGATTACCTCGTCGGCCGCGTCAAATGCCGCGGCGATGAGCTCGGCGTGCCCCTTGTGGATCGTGTCAAACGTCCCCCCCACGGCGGCTGTGCGGAACTCGGGCATCGCGCTCACAGTCTCGGCTCTACGTTGACTAGCGTGAGCGGGCCGGGCATCGCAAGCGGCGTCGCCGAGGCGCTCCACAGGTACGTCTCGATGTAAAAGAGCCCGTCAGAGTCCGGCGTCCACTCCACGAGCGGCTGCGCGAGGCCGGCTGCCGTGATCACGCTGCTAGTCGAGCCGACAAACTCTACTACTGGCAGGTGTCCAAAGCGCGTCACCTGCACGATATACTCGTACTCGGAGCCCTCTGCGCCGCTGCCTGATATTGCGCTCCGAATGTACGACGCGGCACCCTCGCGGAGCGCCGAGACTGGAGTGCCAGTCGCGTCAACTACGGCAATGTTGCGGATTGAGAGCGGTGATGTCGGCACGCGCGTCACGCGCGACTCGGCGACATTTGACGCATAGTTGTCCGACTCGGCAATGACTCGCACGAGCTCGGCCTCCTCGCCATACTCGAGTGAGAACCTATAGTCTGCCGAGCCGCCGGCCGCCAGGCCTGCCGGCTCGTTTTCATGGATCCCGAGGAGGCGCGGGGGCACAAAAGAGTCATAGACGAGCGCATAGACGACGGTGTTTGCCGACTGGCCGTCGCCGACGTTCTCTATCGTGCCGTCCACGCCGAGGAGGCCGGCCGCCGAGACGGCAGGCTTGCTGACTGTGAGGTTCTGCGGCTTGGCCGAGGATGACGTGAACCCAAGGAGGTTGACTGATACGCCGATGACATCAAGGTCCGGTGACGGGGACCGTATGACATACGGCGACGTTCCGTGGGCCGGTATCACGGCAAGCAGCGTGCTGCCAATGTGCGACTCTAGTGGCGCTGCTGTGCCGTCGGCGTAAAACCCCGCCCAGACGCGCACGTCAGTCACCGGAAAGTCCGTTAGGTTTGCGACCTCGCCGACTATGACCGTGTGGCCTTCGGCGTCCACATAGTGCGTCGGCTGCGTGCTCGTCAGCTCTATCCCAAGCGTTGGGTCTGTGTCAACGTTCTGCGCATCGGCACGATCCGCAAGTCCGGCGGCCGATACGAGAATTGTCAATGCGACTGCGATGAGCCCCACTCGACGCACGATGGAGTGCATTCCTCTTGGGCGCAAAATTGCCATCTTCCACTCTATGGGCACGTAGTCTCCCTGTCCTAGCTATCTGCGCCTGCGCATACCGGTTATCACGAACCAGTACACGAGACCAGGAGCCAAACCTACTATGAGGGGGATCCAGACGGGCCAACCTTCTGCTGGGCTTGCCATACGGCAGGACGACAGATGCAGGCTATTTAAGTCCACCGTGTGATCGCAGCGAGTCTGCGCGCACGCGACGCTAGGCGATGCCAGATGGGGTATGGTGGACTGAGGGGGATTTGAACCCCCGACCCCCTGCGTGCAAGGCAGGTATACTACCAGGCTATACTATCAGCCCTACGGCAGGCGCCCCGCAACCGGCGCTATTATGCCTTTCAGGCCGTCGCACGCACGGGGTCCCAAGAGTATCCAGGCCATTTCTGCCGCATGGGCATGATCGCACATAGTGCCGATGCCGCTCCCATGCGCCCACTAGTCGGGCCAGGCCAACTAGGCACACGTGGAGCCAGGCATGAACCATCACACTCCAGGCTCACCTAGCCCAGATGCCTCCGGATAAAGCTGCCCGCTGCCCTCGCGACAGGTGCCGGAAGCGCATTGCCTATCTGCCTGTGCTGCCTAGTCTTTGATCCCATGAACGCCCAGCTGTCCGGAAACGCCTGGAGGCGCGCAACCATGCGTAGCGTCAGGCGCGGCATGCCCACAAAGTCCCGGGCGGGCGGCTCATTGGCTATCCCCATTCCGTCAACGCCCATGGCTGACCATGCCCTTCTGGCCCTAGTCGGCCCCAAGTCAGGCCCACCGTGCTTTTCTGAACCACCCGTAATTGTTGGCGCAATGTTGTTGGCCAGCCTTGCCCATTTTTTCAGGCCGCCCCATCCGTTCTGTCCCATTAGATCATGTATCGAATCGGTGACCGTTCTCTTGCCTTTTGGCCTGTACAGCGGAGAGTCTGCTTGACTGATGCCCAAAAACGCGATGAGGAGCGTTCGTGGCCGATACTGCGGCACGCCAAGCTCCGAGGAGACGACGCGGTGCCAATTGGACTTGTATCCCAACCGCGCAAGCCGTTTCGTCACTTGCCTCCTGTACGGCTCAAACTTTGGCTGCAGCAAACCTGGCACGTTCTCAAACATGATCGCCCGCGGGCGCAAGGCGCGAACAATCTTGAGTGCCATTGGAAAACAGTCCCTCATGTCCTCGGAGCCCAGCTGGCGACCCGCCACAGAAAACGGCGGGCACGGCAAACCGCCAGAGAGCAGATCAATGTCGCCGAGCCCATGTGCGTCAAAGTCCTTTAGGTCTCCACAGACCACCCCCCATTTTGGCCTGTTGTGCGTGAGGGTTTCACAGTATGTCGGATTGCGCTCAACCACCCTGACATGCTCAAAGCCCGCCTGTTCCAGTCCAATGGAGGATCCGCCACCACCGGCGCACAGCTCGACACATGTGCCCTTTTTCCTCATGGCGATCTCACCAGACAGGAGACACTGTTCATGGCGCGTTTCATATTTGCAATCCTGCGCCATGGGGTACTGTACTTTAATCCTGTGCCCCGGTCGCATTTATGGGCACACGCCACGCGCCGACATGCCGTGGCAGGGCCGTTCATGCTGCGATCATGGAAGGACCAGCACCACGAATGGCTGCGCCGGTGACTTTGTCATGGCTGCGCACGCGGCAGGCGGGCAGCCCGGGACAGATGCTCCAGGACTCCTGCCCCCACCCATGACCGACGCGCGCAGCTCCCAGGGTTCAGGCCCCGTGCGCTGCCCACGAGCCCAAGGGTTTTATTGCCACGCCTGCCCGCAGCGTCCCATGGTTCTCCTAGAGTCGCAGAGGTCGCTCAAGGCCGGCGATGCGGCCCCTGACTTTGCGCTAAAGGGCACAGACGGCAAGACGCACACGCTAGCCGACTATGGCCAGCGCGACGGCCTCCTAGTCGTGTTCATGTGCAACCACTGCCCCTACGTAAAGGCAAAGGTCGAGGCGATAAAGGAGGTTCACGCAAGGTACGGCGAGCGCGTCGCCGTCGTGGGCATAAACAGCAACGATGCTGCTGAATATCCGGATGACAGCTATGAGGCCATGGTCGCCCTGGCCGCCGAGCGCGGAATCGCCTTTGACTACCTAGTTGACGAGACGCAGGAGACTGCGCGCAAGTACGGCGCGACGTGCACGCCAGACCCGTTCCTCTTTGACTCGCAGATGAGGCTCGTCTTTCACGGCCGAATCGACAACGCGATGAAGCCCGAGGACACGGCGACTGAAAAGACGATGATCGCCAACATTGGCGCGATGCTCGAGGGCAGGCCCATAGAGCGCGACTTTGAGCCCTCAATAGGCTGCTCGATAAAGTGGCGCCAAAACTAGACTTAAATCATGCCATCTGCGCGCCGGCGTTCAGGGCCGGTAGCTCAGCTTGGCTGGAGCGTTCGACTGATAAAGCCGAATTCGGAGATCGAAAGGTCGTGAGTTCGAATCTCACTCGGCCCACAAAACTAGAGCGAGGCTGCCCAGTGGACCGCGTCCCAGGGAGCCCTGACTGACGCGTCGGCCTCGACGCCGTGGCCGTCCGGCCCGCACAGCGCAAGGAGCGTTCCCCTCGCGGCCCCAGAGCACGCCGAGCGAACGACGCGGCCGATTGTCCCGAGTCCGTCAGCCGTCTCGGAGAACGCAATTGTCACTGTCACCCCGCCGCGCGGCGCGCGTGCCCTGACCAAAAGTCGCTCAATGTCAGTGTCAAGGAGCGCGTCAATTGATGACGATATGTCACCGACGCACATGGCCTTCCATCCCATATGTCGCAGTGCTGCCGCAGCCGCCTCGGCGCGCAGTGCGCCATTGGCGCTGTCGGCGACCATCACGGCATGCCTTGTCGGATCCTCAGAGTCATCGCCCCGCATTCGAACCATCGATGCCGAGATGGCGCTGCGCATGAGGGCTGCCTCGGTGCGGCCGGCCTTGCCGTCACTGTACATCCTCTGCACGCCCTCTATTGCCGGAGCAAAGACCTCGCGGACCATCCCGGCCGGAGTCGCGCCGTGCGCAATGCACGCCTCGACGAGCGAGCCGGCGCGCGCGCCGTCGAGGCCGGTGATGCCGTCCATGTATGCCGAGCCGGCCCGCGCATAGTCTGCCGGAAACTCAAAGCGCACCGAGGCGTCGCCCACGCTCCAGAGCGTCGCGTTGCCCACGCGCCGCCGGCGCACGACTCCGGCAGTCGCAAACGCGTCAAGGTACTTTGACATCGTGATGCGGCTGACGGCAAGCGATTTGGATATCGCCGAGCCCGTCATGGCCTCCCCACCCCCAAGGAGGCCGAGGAGGCGCCCGCGCAGCTCGGCCTCGTCATATCCGCGCACGGCGATCGCCGTGTGGTGCCGGCGTATAAAGCGATGGCGGCGTGGCGCGGGGCACAGGCGGCCGGATATCGCTAAACAGTTATATAGTCATGTACGGGGGGGGTGCGGTAGGTGTTTGTACGGTGCCAAAGCCAGGGTTCAAGTCGATAACGGTCTCCGAGTCAGCCTATGAGCGATTCCACGAGGCATACACAAAGAGCAAGGAGGATCTCAGCCGCAGGGGCGTAAAGAGCTTTTCTGGCTATGTCTCGTACATGCTCGAGGAGCAGATGCTAAAGGACGAGACCTTTGCGAGGCACGCGCCTAGGATAAAGAGCATATCAGTGGAGGCTGACTGCGTGATACTGCGCGACAACGTCAACAACCGCATAGTCGAGGTGGCCATACGCGACGGCGAGCTTGCCTGCCAGCAGTGCGAGAGCACCGACTGCGTCCATGTGGGATTTGTGTTTTCAATGCCTGACGTGTATGACATGCTCGGCTCCAAGGGCATAAAGCGCCCAAACTAGCCCTGTTATAGGGGAGGTGGGATTTGAACCCACGAACTCCTAAGAGACGAGATCACCCATTGAGATCTTAAGTCTCGCGTCACCAAGGGGCATTCAACTGCCCCACTTTGGCCAGGCTGGACCACTCCCCTGCGGCACGGCGCACCGGGCTCTTGATTTAACGGTTTTGGGTCACACGCGCACGGCGGCGCAACCGGCCTATGGCTCCAGCATGTCGGCAATCTTGCCGAGCTCCTCGCGAAGCGCAAGTATGATCGGCGGGACGAGGTGGTCTTGCGAGTCGTGCTCTGACCAGCGAACCGTGCGCTCGTCCCCGTTGAGCTCCACGCGCAGCGTGTGGAGCTCGTATTCTGCCGGAAGGCTATCGGGGACAAACGAGGACGGCGTTATGGACATAAAGCCAGTCTCCTTTATTAGCGCGCGCGCCCTCTGCAGCGTGCCGGCGTCAAGCTGGTCCCCGCGCTCGGACGTCCCGTCTGCGGTGGCGACGAGCAGCCTTGTGCTGCCAGACGCGTCGATCCTCAGAACGTGCGACTCTAGTGCGCGCTCGCGCTCGATGACCCCCGGAACCGTGGCTATGCGGCGCATCGTGTGCTCAATGTCAATCATGTCACTAGGCAGTAGCGTCGTTGCCGGAACGCGCTCGAGTGTGAGGAGCGGCACGGCGATTAGAATCGCCACTGCCACCGGTATGGCGCCGGCGACGATTACTGCTGTGCGCGGCATGGCCCTCGCGGTGCCCGACTTGCCCAATAAGTCTTGGCGTGCGCCTGCGTGGCGCGCATCACTCTGACCTGTACATCAGCGGGTACAATGTCTGCTTTTCGAGCTCGGCGGTGTTTATCTCGGCTGCTATCGCATCGCCGAGGATCTCGAGGCGCTCCTGCTCGGGCGCATAATAGTGCGACGTTACGTCAGGGGCCTCCTCCTCGGGCTGCTCGATGCCCATCGAGGCGAGTATCTCGGCTGCAAGGGCGCGCTGTTCGGCGATGAGGTCATCAAAACTGTCGGTCCCGCGGATGGGCCCGTGCTGCGTGGGGCGGGCCTCGTCATACATTGACTCGTCTATCTCGTGGTGGAGCGAGGCGAGGTTGCGCAGCGGCTCGTACGTGCCGGCCGGCGTGAGGCGGTACACGCGGAACTCGGCGTCCAGCATGTATGTCACGTGGCGCCCGTCATAGTCGTACGTGCCATCGCCATCAGAGTCAACCTTGCCGGCTATGAGCGGGTATAGCGTGAGCGTGCCGCCGTTGACCTCGATGCCGTGGCTCGGGTTTAGCGACTCGCCGCCCACGTGCACGCCGTGGTTGAAAAAGTTCTGCCACGAGTTGCGCCTGTCGTCCCAGACCACCGTCGAGACGACGTCAAACTTGAGCGGCGCGCGGAACGTGTGGTGTATCGTGACGACAAGGCACCTGGCCGCCGAGCCCTCCATGCATTCACCGATCTCCGAGGCAACTCGCAGCGAGGCGTCATCTATGGCGTTCTCGGGGTCATCAAGCGAGGGTGTCGGGCCACTGCCGTCAAAGGGCAGGCTCACCCTTATCTCTGCCTGCGACTCGGCAAAGTGCTGCCCGCGCGAGAGGCCAAAGCCAATGCCGACGTGCCTGATGTTTTGCGGGCCACTGTCCTCAAAGACCCTGATGACAGCGACGTTCTCGATGCCCGTCTCGACTGTGATGAGCGGCATTGGCGTGTAATAGTACTCGGCGTCTATTGTGTCGCCGTTGTACGAGAACCCGTTGCTGACGCGCCTCAGGCCAGTCGAGTCGATGCCAAGTGTAGGCGGCGTGCAGTCATCGCACCCTCCACCGCCGGCATCGGGCACGATGGCTCCAACGTCCGTAAAGTGGTTCGTCCAGATGACAATGTCCCCGCCGTCGCGCACGTGGCAGTCGTCCGCATCATCCTCTGTCATTGCGCTTCCCAGGTCCGGTCCCGTCTCGGGGTCAAAGTCCTCGTATCCGGCAGCATCGCACGTCGGTATCGCCGTCACTCGCACGCGATTCTCGCCGGCCACGTAGAGCGCGTCTCCGACCTGGACTGGCTCCATGTAGAATATGTGGTCTGCATCTGCGACTCCGTCTAGCCTGATGAGGACCTGCTGCGAAAAGAGTACAGAGTCACCCCTCTTGCCCAGCGTGGCCAGTGCGGCCGGCTCCCTTGAGTCGATTGCGCTCGCTGCGCGCTCGTTGGCCGTCTGCGCGTCCTCGTCATCAGCGTCAGGCGCGCCGTGGTACGTCACGCCGGCCAGGCGTCTTGAGAGCTCGGCGATGAGCGTGCCATCCGTGGGCACATAGTCGTCGCCGGCCCTCCTTTCGTCTGCCAGGCCGACGTCGTTGATCTCGGTCCCGCGGTATATTGTGAACAGGACGTCGCCGAGGTTGACTGTCACGTCGGCACCAAACGCGACGTCACCGTCCACCAGGTCGTCGACGAGGAGCCTCACTGGCGCGCCGGGCCTGCCGCTCTCATCAGGCGCGCTGATCGTGATGGGCATCGGGTTGAGCATCGGGTCTTCGGCCGGCACGATGAGCGTGTCTGACTCGATCTCCCCGACCGCGCCGATCGTGACCTCTTGGGCCGCAAACGCGTTGCCTGCAAGGTCTGTGATGGCAGGCCCTATCGTGAATATGTACGTGCCCGGCGCGAGCGTGAGTGCGGCAGTAGCCGTGCTGCCCGTCGGCGCCGGCCTGATGAGCAGCGGGGCCGACGGATCCGTGGCAGGGTCTGGCGTCGAGTCAGCACTCGAGGAGACGGTGTCCGTGCCGGTGACGTCCTCGGAGAAGACGAGCTGGACGAGTTCCGGTGACGTTACCAGGACGGCCTCGATGCGCGGCATGTTGACGTCCACGCGGGCCGGCGGATCGTTGGTCTGGTCCGCCTGCGTGAATCTCGCCTCGTTGATGATGCTCACGACGTCATAGGCGACTATGCTAAACTCTAGTGGCCCGTCGCGCGTCCACGAGCCGGGCACGGCGATGTCTGCTGATGTGGCCGTCATGCCGCCGTTGCTCAGCGCCATCGTAGCCTGCACGTTTAGCGCCGAGATTCTCGGCGGCGCGCCAGTCGAGGACGGCTCGGAGAGATCTAGCGTGACGCGTATTGCGTCACCCTCGCCGGCAATGTGCGCATAGTCGCCGGTCTTTGGCACCCTTGGCGTGGCGTCATCGAGGACCACGACATTGAGCGTGACGCGCTCTGGCGGCGCGCCGTCAATGACGCCACGAACCGCCGTGCCGTCTGCCAGGCCGTTGGCAGCCGGCGAGTCATCTAGTATGTCCGTCGTCTCCCCGGCCGGCACACGGTATCCTATCGTCTGCGGGACAGCAGCCGTGTCAGCGGATCCCCATCCGGTTGCCGGCTCATAGTCTGCCGGCAGTGTGAGCGTGAGCGTGCTGCCGTCTAGCGTGGCTGAGGCAAACGTTGTGGTCGCCGCGTCGAGCTCGGCGCGCGTGGGCGGGTCGGCAGCCGAATCATAGTGGAACCAGCGCGAGGCGTCCGGCCCTCCGGCCGCTGCGGTGACGTCCTCGTCAAATGTCACCGTGAGCGTCCTCGAGCTCGCCGTCGCCGCAGTGAAGAGCGGCGCCAGGCCGTCTGCTGCCGTCACTGCGCGTGTGGATACCGGCAGGGTACTGAGCTCCGAGACGATGGGCGTCGCGCCGTCTCCGGTCGGCGCCCTGTACGCCACGCGCGGCGTCTCGCCCGAGTTCGGCGCGTCATACGCGAGGTAGATCGTGTGCGGCTCGACGTCCTCTACGCCAGAGCAGAGGTTGGCGAGGTTGAGCGGCGACCATGTCACGAGGTCTGCCCCAACCACACACCGTATCGCAACAGTCGCCACTGCGGTTCCTCCGGTTCCGTCGGCATCCACGTCGACAAACCACTCGCCGGCGACTGTCGTGCCCGTGACGGCGCTCTCAAAGGCGACCATGATGTGCTCTCCAGAGGCGTCCCTGTACGTCGTCGCCGCAAAAGCGATCGTCTCCTGGTATGTCACGCCCTCGACGCTAGCGTCTGCTACGAGCGTGTTCTGGCCACCGTCTTGCACGCTTGCGAGCGCAACTCTGACTGTGTGCTCCTCGCCCGCGATGGTCGGCGGATTGACGGTGAGCGCCACGGTGTCGTCTGACTCGCTCATGACATTGGTGACGCCGAGTCCGGAGACTTCCCAGACGCCGCCCTCCTCGACGGTGACGTCCTCGCTGAACGTGACGTGAACCTCAGTCGTCGTCACAAAGACGGCAAAGGTCACCGTGGGCGCAATGCCGTCGCTGGCCGTCACGGTGGCAGTCGTCTCCAGCGCGTTGGCCGTGCCGCCGGGCGGAGCCACGTCGGTGAGGCCGTTTGACGGCATCGTGAACCTCACGTTCGGCGTGGCGTCCGGTTCCCAGACGGGGAATGTGTTAACAACGGGATCCTTGTGGCCGACATAGAGCGGGCCGGTGAACGCAGATGACGCGTCGATCGTGTCATCGAGCCTATCTGCCTCGGGCGGGCGAGGCACGTCAGCCACCGCGTTTACGGCCCGCCCTGCGCCATCTGGCGTCACCAGGTCAGATGTCGGCACGTCAAGTGTCCACTCGGAGGCCGCCGTCGTGCCCTGGACTGGCTCGCTGAACGTCACGATGACGTGCGAGGCGTTGTACGTGCGCGCCGTGTACGTGGGCGGCGTGGTGTCCGGCAGCGTGGCGGCCACTGCGGCCTGCGAGATGGCGTTGCGCGACACGCCGGCGGGGTTGGCCACGTCAGTCACGCGCGCGGGCAGCGTGAGCGAGTGGCTTGCGCGCTCGGCCGCACTGTTGACGGTTCTCAGCGTGAGCGACTCGGCGCCGATCGCATAGTTGACCGTGATTCCCCCGAGGTGCGGGCTAAGGCTGGCCTGCGGGATGGTCGTGCCCAGCGTGTTGGCGTCAAGGGGCTCACTCAGCGTGACTGTGATCATGTTGGGCGCCGTGAACTCCATGGAGACGAGGCTCGGGCGTATGCGGTCTATTGCCGTGGTCGAGGCGGTTTCAAGCGGGTTGCCTGCGACGTCATGGAGGGCCGGCGGCGTGCGGGCCGTGAATGCGACTGCGGGCCTCGCCTCGCCGCCGACGAGCTCGCCGGCCTGCGAGAGGCCGAGTGCGATCGTGCGCTCATCCGAGAGCGCCAGGTCGCCAGTCTGCGCCGAGCCGTCAGAGGTGATGCTCTCGGCAGCAGTGCCTCCGACTGTCCACTCGGTGGCCCCTGTGGTTCCCGACACGTCCTCGCTAAAGGACACGGTGACCTCGTCGAGGCCGGCCGTCTGCGCCGAGATCTTCGGCACCGTGCGGTCTATTGCGGGTGGCGTCACAGCAGGGAGCGTCGTGTCACGTATCTCGCCCATCGCGCCGCTCACCGCGCCGGTGACTGACATTACAAAGGTGAATCCAATGTCCGTCATGCCGGCCTCGACGGTGTACCGCGCGGTCCACTCGTCAGTCATGCCGACGCGTGTCATCGGTGTGGGGCTTGCCGTCTGACCCACAAAGAGGATCGTCGGCGTCCCGCTGACGGACTCGTCGAGCGTGACGGAGACCTCGATCACGTCGTCAGCGCGCGCATAGTTTGTGTACGGCGAGGCGCGCGGTGTCGTGCCGCCGGGCTCAAAGACCGTGTACGATATCGCAGTCGCCATCGGCGCGATAGACGCATCAGCAGAGATGTTCGCCGAGTCCACGTCGCGCGCGTTGCCCGTCACGTCGGTGACAGCCGCCGGTATGGCGATGCCCCACGTGCCTGTCGCCGGCGTTGAGGGCATCCTCAGCGTCGCCGTGCGATCGCCATCGTCGTGCGTGAACGCCTGCCTGATCGTGCTGCCGTTTGGCCTGGTGAGCGTTAGCGGCGTGTCAGACACGCCGTTGACCGGCTCGCTGAACGTGATCGTGAGCGTGCTGCCCAGGAAGGTCGCCATGGCCGTCGGCGCGACGCCGTCAGTGGCGGTGACCTGCGCGCCAGAGGGCACGGCGTTGCGGCCGGCGTCGGCGAGTCCCGCGCCCGTGTACGTGAGGACCGGCGCAAATGACGTGTCCTCGACTGTCCTGTACGTGATCGTCACCGTGCTGCCCGAGACGTCTGCGGTGAGGATCATGGCCGTCACGTCAGGCTCCAGCGTCGCGTCGATGGCGGTCCAGTCGCCTACGGCAGTGTCGGCCGAGGACGGGAGCGACTCAGAAAGCGTGACTGTGAGCTCGCCCGTTGAGGCCGTGACAGCCGAGGTCATGCTGGGCACGCTCGAGTCGACTGTTGCGCGATAGCCCCAGACGTCGGCGTCAGCAGGCGTCGTGTCACGTGCCATGACTGTCGCGAGGTCTGTGTGCGTGACTGTTGCCGTGTTGCCGGCGACGTCGCGCATGGTCAGCGAGAACGTGACCGGTCCGGCGGCGTCCACGCCGTCAGCGACGAGGCGCGTAAAGTCGTACTGGAACGGCGAGGTGCTCCGCTCAAAGCCGTGGTTTGCCGCCGTGGCGCTGGCATAGAAGGCCATGTCGCGGTTGATCCTCGAGGCCGCGGGGTCGGAGTGGCTTGCTGCGTTCATGACGTCCTCGAGGTCGTCGCCGACGAGCCTCTCGGTGGGAAAGACCCTGACTACGAGTATGTCATCAACGCCGGCAGTGCTGAGCGTGAGCGTTCCTGGCGTGGCCGACTGGATGCCAGTCACCAGCGCGTTGCCCGTGGAGAGGGCCGGCCGTGCCGTGTCGATCTCGGGCAGCGTGACTGTCGTGCCCGAGGCCAGGCCGTCCTCGTTCGTTATCCTGGCGACGTTGCCGTTGGCGCCGGTGGCTACGATGAGGATGTCCAGCGGGGCCGAGGTCGTGGTGCTGTCGTGCGTTGCGTCCACGACGTGGTCGTGGCTCCACGTCATGGCGGCGCCTGCGGTCATGGCCACCGACTCCGTGTCCCTGCCGTCCAGCGTTATTTGCGGCGCCGCAGTCACGGCAGCGTCGAGGCCGAGGGTTATGCGTATCGTGTTGCCGATGCCTGCCACGTTGGCGTACGTGCCGGACTTGTCTGCGATCGGCGAGCCGGCCCTCACGGTGAACGCGAGCGAAGACGCCTCTGGCGGGCTGTACGTCGCGTCATCTGCGCTCGTGGTGAACGCGTTTTCGGCCCTGTCGCGCAGCTCCGTCGGCAGCGTGACGGTGTGGACGACATCGGCAGCCGCGCCGTCTGCGAGCGTGAGGGTGATCGTGCGGGCCGTGGAGTCATAGTTTACCGGGTCTGTGGCCGCGAGGGCGACTTCGTCCGGATCGGTGCCCGTGTCGTCACCGTCAGGCACCGTCACGGTGTAGTCGTATCCCTCGATCGCCGAGTCGGTGCCGGCGAGTGGCTCGGAGAGCGTGATGACGATCGTGTTGGACTCGGTGAACGCTGCCGATGAGATCGTCGGCACCATGCGGTCTATTGTCGGCGGCGTCATCGAGGCCTCTGTCACCATGCCCACCGCGCCCGTGTTGCCCCTGAGCGTCGCCACAAACGTGAACGGGCCGTCGACTAGGTTGGAGTTCTGCATGGCAGTCTCGACGGTGTACGGTGCGCGCCACTCCATCGTGCTTCCCTCCTGTATCATGGTTACCGTGTTGGCGTCATCTGCCGTCGTGTCCGGAAGGTCAGTCTTGCCCACAAAGAGGACAGTCGGTGCCATGGTGACTGCCTCGCTGAGCGTGAGCGAGAGCCTGATCACGTCACCGGCGCGCGCGTGGTTCTGGAACGGCGAGGGCCTCGCGTTGCCGCTGGTCATGTCCTGCACCTCATATGCCACTGTCGCCGTCGGCGCGTCGGTGCGCATGGCATCCACGGTCTCCGTGGCGCGCACGTTGTCAGACGCGTCGGTGACCCTGGCCGGTATGATGACCTGCCACGTGCCGGTCTCTATCGTCAAATCGGTGATGCGTATTGTCGCAGTGCTCGTGCCGTCGGTGTGGACGACATTGCGCAGGGAGATCGATCCGTTGGGCTGCCTGACGCTCAGCGTCGGCATCACGTTGTCGACAGGCTCGCTGAACGTTATGAGGATAGAGTTGCCCACAAAGGCCGCCGTGGCCGTCGGCCTCACGCCGTCAGCGGCGGTGACGGGGCTGCCGCCCAGCGCGTTGCGCGCCGCGTCAGCCGGCGCTCCAGAGGACGGTGCCGTGTACGTGACCTCTGGGCTGAACGACGTGTCCTCGATCGCCGTGTACGTGAGCGTTACCGTGCTGCCCGAGACGTCGGCTGCGGAGATTGCGGCCGTCACGGCGGGATCCGTGTCGATTGCCGACCAGTGTCCGCCCATGGACGTTCCCGTGACTGCCTCAGAGAGCGTGACTGTGAGCGTGCTCGTCGATACCGTCACGGCAGACGAGAGGGTCGGCGCCGTGGCGTCGACTGTCACGCGCGGGCTCGCCGTGGTGTGCGTTGCCGCCGCGGCTGACTCGTTGCCTGCCCTGTCACGGAACGTGATGGTGAACTCGATCGGGCCGTCGACGTCAGTGGCCGCTATCGTGCGCACGTACGTGTACGCGTTGGCGCCGGCGCCTGCGACAGAGTCGGCGTTGACGATGCTGGCGCCTGTCAGGCCAAAGAGCGCAATGTCAGTGGCCTGCGCGTCGAGCGCCTCGCTGGCCGTGAGCGTCACGCGAAGCTCGTCGTCGATGCCGGCCACGGTGCCTGATGCCGCATCGGCGCCCGCACCCTCGAGCCTGACGCTCGTCGTGACCGACGAGGCCGTCGGAGCCGTCCTGTCTATGGTCGGCTGGCTGACCATCAGCGTCTCCGCGTGCCCTGTCGTGGCAGTTATCTGGCCAGAGTTCATACCGTCAGTGACCCTTATCGTAAAGTCCAGCGATGCCGTCTCGGCCGTCGTGGTCGACACGGTGAGGTCATGGCGCCATGTCGTCGCGAAGCCGTCTCCCCTGTCGGCCATCGATATGCCCGTCGCGCCAGCTATGTCTATGGTCGGCACGCCGGCGGCGTTCTCATCGAGCGTGATGTCCACGCGAACCGTGTCGCCGATGCCGGCAAAGTTCCTGTGATCGCCGGTCTTTTCGGTGCTCGCGCCCGGCGGGCCGTCGTAGACGACGACGGACAGGGCCATGGCCCGCGGGGCAGTCATGTCGGTCTTTTGCACCGTGATGTCGCTGTCGTCAGTCGCCGCGTCCCCGTCAGGGTTGGATATGGGCACGTATGGGTTAGTCGCCGTGTCCGTGACTGCTGCATCGATGATGACCTTGTACTCGTCGTACGTGTCGTCTGCGTTCAGGCGGATCGAGACCGTGGAGGGGTCAGAGGCCGAGTCGCCGGCCGTGTAGAGGACTCCGGCCGTGCCGTGTGCCGCGTTGAGCGCCAGCGCGTCCGAGCGCGTCGTGGGCTCGGTGAACCCGCGCACCTCAAAGTTGGCCGCCACTGCCGTAGTCGCGTCAAGGCCCTCGCTGAACGTGAGCGTTATCTCGCGGTTGGTGTCAGCGTATGTCGCAGTCCTCACGAGCGGCGCGACTCCGTCTGTGGCCGTGATGTGCGGGTCGAGCGTGGCCGGCACGTTGCCCGGCTGACCAGAGGCCGTTATCGTTCCCGTCCCGTCGTACTGCACGATCGGCCTGACGCCGGTGCCTATGGTGGGGTGTACGAGCGTTATCATGTCAGTCGACGTGACTGCAGACATGTCCAGCGTCGTCGACGGCGTGGCGTCGGCCTCGGCATGCATGCCGGCCCGCAGCGAGGTGACGCTGATTGGGCCGGGCATGAGCGTCCAGTCTGCGGCATCTGTTGTTCCGGAGTCGAGCGTGTTGCTAAACGTTACTACCGTCGTCTCGCTGCTCGTCGTGGCCGCCGAGGAGACCAGCGGAGGTATGCCGTCGGTGGCGACGACTGGCATGCCGGTGGGCGTGGACGGGACGGGGTTGTTGCCGGGATTGTCAAGATCGTCTGTAACCAGCGCGTCGGCGAGGTAGAACTCGGAGGGGCGCACGTAGAGGATCGACGGCGTGGCGTCTGCGCCAAAGGTTGCCACGGTGAGCGTATAGACCGTGTATGCACCGCCGCCGCCTATCGGGGCGCCGGTCCGCGTAAAGTTGGCCGCCATGACCTCGGTCGGCATGGCACCGTCCACCCGCCAGTGAGCCTCGTTCTCCCAGCGCAAACCCTTGAAATCTGGCTCCCCCGAGTTGTGTATCGCCTCGCTGAACGTGACGGCGACTGTCGTCGTAGTCGCCGTGGCCGCCGTGAACGTCGGCGGGGCCTTGTCGGCGACTGCCGTGGCCATCTCCTCGTCGCCGGCGTCCTCGGCCAGGTCGTTGCCCGTGGTGTCCGTGATCGTGTTGGGTCCCGTCGACGGGCGCGTGTATGTCACTCTCTCTTTCGTGATGTCCACGGCGGTGCCGTCACCGTTGCCGTCGCCGTCGTCCAGGCTAGTCAGCGTGCGCGCCATGCCAAACGTGGCAAAGAGCTCGGTGCCAGAGAGCGCGAGGTTGCCCATCTGGGCCGTCCCGCCGTCGGTAAGCGAGAGCGACGTGACGTCAGAGTCGGCAAACGCCCACTCGGAGGCCGCCGTCATGCCGCCGGTGGCCTCGCTGAACTCTATCCTTGCCGTGGTCGCCGAGGTGAGCTCGGCGCTAAACGTCGGCGGGATCCCGTCGGCCAGCGCCGTGGCCTCCTCCGTGTCGCCTGCCGTCGAGGCAAGGTGATTGTCCGCGCCGTCCTGGATCGTGTTGGTGCCCGTCAACGGGCGCGTGTACGTGACGCCCATGGCCGTCAGGGTGCCCAGGTCGGTGCCCGCGCGCGCGGCGGTGAGCGTGATGTAGAGCTCGCCTGCGTCTTCGAGCACCAGGTTGCCGGTCGCGATGGCCCCGCCGTCCGTCAGCGAGAGCGACGCGACAGTCGAGCCGGTGACTGCCCACTCGCCGCTAGCCGTCGTGCCGTCGACGTCCTCGCTAAAGGTGATCTCTACCGTGCTCGCCGACGTGAGGCTTGCGCTGAACGTCGGCGGGTCGGTGTCCGGCCCCGTGTACGTCTCCGTCACGGCCTCGCCGGCGTCCACGGAGTTGGCCGCCGGGGACCTGTCGGCTATCCCATCGGCTGCGCCTATCGTGTATCCTGTGCCGTCCGTGGCGCCCGGTGCCGAGAGGCTGATCGTGTACGTGTCGTCATCGTCAAATGTCACGGTCGATATCGTGAGGCCCCCGCTCACCGACCAGCCGGTCCCGCCCGGCGCCGACGTCGATGTGTCCCTTGTCACCGGCTCGGTGAACTCTACGGATATCGTCATGGCGTCCGTGAACGTGACCGAGTCGATGGACGGGGCGATCATGTCGGCTGCCGTGACGTGGGGCGAGGAAGTCGGCAGCATGGCGACGCCGCCGGAGTCGCGCAGCGCGCCGACAGCGGGCGTGTACGCCACCGGCGGCGCCGCGTCGTCGTCCTGCGCGTCGTCGGGATCCAGCGTGAGCGTGATCGGGTTGACCGCCGTCTCTATCGTGATCGCGCCGTCGCCGGACGTCGTGGTCCCGCCGGCCGTGACTGAGGCAGGCGTCTCGCCGGCGACGCTCCACTCCGTGCGCGCCGTGCTGCCGTCGAGCGCCTCCGAGAACGTGACGGTGACTGACGTCGGCGAGTCGAGCGTCGCCGTGAACGTCGGCGGGGCGTACGTCGCCGTCGCCCTGGTGCCGGCCACGATCTGGTTTGGTGTCGGGGAGGCAAGGTCGTAGATCCCGTTGTTCGCGATGATGTCATACTCCGTGCCGGGGATCGCGCCGGGGATCGTGTCCGTAGCCACGAGCCTGATCGTGTACGTGTCGTCGTCGTCAAAGGCGACCGAGAGGACCACCGGACTCACGGTGCCCCCCTCCACAAGCCAGCCGCCCACTACCTCGGACGTTACCGCGCGGCTAACAGGCTCCCTAAAGGTCGCCGTTATCGAGGTCGCCGAGGTGAACGTCGCGCCAAAGGTCGGCCGCGCCCTGTCGGCCAGCGCCGTGGCCTCTACTGGGGAGCCGGCCGTGCCGAACCCGTTGAGCGCGGCGTCGGCCAGCGCGCCCGTGGCGCGGGGGGTGTACGTGACGTCATCGGCGTCCAGTGTTCCTCCGGCGCCGTCGCCCAGGTCCGTGCGCGCGCGCTGGGAGGCGAGCGTGAGGAAGAGCTCGTCGGCGTCGCGCAGCTCGATGTCCGTCGACACGGCCGATACGGGGGGGCCTGCCGACAGCGAGCCGCCCGACGCGCCGCCAAACGCCCACTCCGAGGCCATCGTCGTGCCGGTGACCGGCTCGGTGAACACGATCCTCACCGTGCCCGTGTCCATGAGCTCCGCACTGAACGCCGGGGGCACGCCGTCAGAGGCCTCATCTCCGCCGCTGTCGACTGCGGTGCCGCCCTCGGTCAGGTCGCCGGCCACGTACGCGACGTCCGGCGTGGCAGCCGGCGAGGAGAGCGGATCGTGCGTGATGAGGAGCTGCATGGCGGCCGGGCTTGACGGGATCGCCGACGCCTGCGACAACGGGACGCCTCCGGCCGCAGTCGCAATGCGCGATATCGCACGAACCACGTCCACAGAGTCGGCCGTGTCGTTGTCGGTGATCGTCCAGTTCCTCGCGTCGAGCGTGCCGGCCAGCGCGCCGCCGTCAAAGTCGACGAGCGTCGTCGTGAGGCTGGCAGTCGAGGCCTCGAACGGGGGAGGCGGGCCGGGTATGCCGTCGGCGGCGGTCGTCGACGCGCCGTCAGGAACAGGGTTGTTCCCGACAACGTCACCGCCGCCTTCCTCCAGCGCGTCGGCGAGGTAGTTCGAGCTGGGGCGAACATAGGCGACCGCTGGCGTGGCGTCCACGCCAAAGGGAGTGCCGACTGTGAGCGTAAAGACCGTGTACGCCTCGCTGCCTTCTGGCGCCGGGAGGCCGGCCCGCGTAAAGTTGGCCGCGGTGGGCACACCCGGCATGGCGCCGTCCACCGTCCAGTGATCATCGTCCAGAAAGTCCGCACCACCAAGCGTGTTGTGTATCGGCTCGCTGAACGTGACGTCGATCGTCGACGTCGTGACCGTGCGCGCCGTGAACGTCGGCGGGGCCCTGTCGGCTACTGCCGTGGCGGCGGCGGTGAGGTCGTTGCCCTCGCGGTCCGTGATCGCGTTGGCATCCTGCGACGGGCGCGTGTAGGCCACGTTGGCCGGAATGAGCGCCGTGAGCGGGCCGGCGCCGTCGGGGTCGCGCAGGTCCGTGGAGGGGCGCCCAGGGGCGAGCGCCGGGGCGAGCGTGAGGACGATCTCCCTGGCCAAGGACGGCGAGGACGGCGCGATCGAGGAGACCGTAGAGCCGGCGACTGCCCACTCGGCCGGCGCCGTCGTGCCACTGACGTCCTCGTCAAAGACGATCCTCACCGTGCGCGCGTCCCTGAGCTCGGCGCTGAACGTCGGGGGCGTCACATCAGGCACGTACATGGCAGTCACGGTCGACGAGGAGAACGCGATGCCGTCGGTGTCGGTGAGCGCGGCAGGCAGCATGATCGTGTGCACGATGCCAGGGCCGGCGTTGCCCGCCAGCGTGAGCGTAATCGTGAGCGCAGTGGCGTCATAGTCGACGGGGTTTGTGTCCGCGAGCGGAACGTCGTCCGGATCGGTGCCAGCGTCGTCACCGTCAGGCACCGTCACGGCGTACGTGTAGCCCTCTATGGCCGAGACCGTGCCGGCGAGCGCCCTGGAGAGCGTGATGACGACCGTGTTGGCGGCCAAAAAGTCCGCATTGGCCGTCGGCGGAGTGGCGTCGATGACCCTTTTTGGCGGCGGTATCGGGGTGCCAGAGGGGACCGAGCTCAGCTCAGCCCTCGTGAACGGGTCGCTATCGATCGGGTCGCCGCCCGAGTCGGCCAGGGCCGCCTGTCCCACCAGAAGCGTCGCGGGCTTTGCGAACAGGATGTACGGCGGCGACGCGGTGTCTGATATCGCCTCGTGCGTCAGCGTAAACTCGGTCGCCGAGGCGAGCGTGACTGTTGGCGTGTGCGTCAGCTGGACTGTGCCGTGCGCGCCGGTCCTGACTGACTGGATCGCCCTGGGCACGGGAGCCTCGAGCGTCCCGTCGTTGAGGCTCCAGTCAGCAGCTCGGAGCGTCCCGCTCACGGCCTCATCAAGCCTGACGACCGTCGTGCGCTCGCTCGTCGCGCGCGCCTCGTCGATCTCGGGGGCCGACGAGTCGACTGTCGATTCCCCGCCCCTCATCCCGGAGAGGTTTGGCTGCGTGGCCGTGTCCGCAATGGCCTGCACAAGGGGATAGTATGTGCCGCTCTTGAGGCGCGGGCTCAATGTTGCGAACACCTCGTTGGGGTTGGTCGACGAGACAGAGATGGCACTGCCCCTGGCCTCGCCTGCGACAGCCCCCGTCTGGGAGCTCTCGGTGAACACGCGAAAGACGGACGTCGGGGCTGCGGCGACTGGGGTGTCAAATATGGCGCTCATGCGCGTGCCATCAGCGCTAATGGACGGATCCCCACTAAAGACGGGGGCAATCTTGTCAGCTGCGACGATCACCCACGTCCCGGCGGGCAGTGCCGTGCCGCCAAACGTGAGGCCGCCCGTGGACGGCGAGACGTACGTGAACGTCGGCGCAGAGTTGCCCCCCAGGGAGTTGGCAGAGGATATTCGAATGACAAAGTCGTCCCTGTTGGTGAACGTGTACGTGCTAGACAGATCCATGGGTGGAACGCCAAGGCTGTCAACTGGTATTTGCGTCGTGGAGTGAGGCGCGTCGACGATGGTGATCTCTGACGCGCGAATCGTGCCTGATGCCCTGGCCTTAAAAGTCACATCAAAGGAGGTTGCGCTGACCTTGTCCACACTGAACGGCGGCGTGTGCGTCAGTTCGCACGTGGCGGCGCACGTTGTGGGGTCAAATGGGGTACCATAGCTGTTTTCGAATGTTGGCACGATGGTGTACGCGACGCCGGGGATCGCATTGGCGCCTAGCGTGGCCGTGGCGACAAAGGCGGTAGTACGCGCAACACTCGACACGGTGATCACGTCTGGCATGTTGTCCGTGTCATGGGGAGTTAACGTGTTATCAGGCGCCGTGACCCCAAAGTTGGACGTAGTGACGGTGGACATATCGATGGTACTGTCAAACTGCATGCGAATCGTCTTTGAGCCCGTAAACTCTGCAGAGGACAGAGCCAGCGGCCGCGCGTTCACCAGGGCATTGTTGCCAGACGTGATCTGTGAGTGTGTTATCGATCCTGTCCCAGTTGCGGGGTTTGTGTTTGCGGTGGGAGTTGCCGTGTCCGTGGCCACGATGGTAAAGGTGAGGCCGAAACCACCGCGGTCAGCGGCATCCACAATGAACGAGTGCGACCAGGTCAGGCCATCAGAGTCACCGGCGTCGCCCATCGCCGTGGCCGTCGGTGTCCTGTGCGCGCCAGGCACCGTTATCGTCGGCGCCGGCGATGTCACGACGGCCTCGTTGAACGTCACGGCTATGGTGACCCTGTCGCCGGCGTTCGCCCATGTCGCACGACCTCCCGTGCGATCCACAAATGTGCCGCCAATATTGTCGGCCACGGTGACCGTGAGGCTAGTGACTCCCGGCGGCGTCGTGTCCGGCACCGCGTACGTGGCAGTCACGGCCGACGAGAAAAACGCGATGCTGGCAATGTCGGTGAGCGCAGTCGGCAGCATGATCGTGTGCACGATGCCAAGGTCGGCGTCGCCTGCCAGCGTGAGCGTGATCGTGAGCGCAGTGGCGTCATAGTCGACTGGCTTTACCCCGGGCGCCGTAGTCAGCGCCACGGGATCCGGATCGGTGCCAGCGTCGTCACCGTCGGGCACCGTCACGGCGTACGTGTAGCCCTCTATGGCCATGGGCGTGCCGGCGAGGGCCTCAGAGAGCCTGATGACGACCGTGTTGGCGGCCGAAAAGTACGCAGTGGCCGTCGGCGGGATCTCCTCGGCCAGTGACGTGGCCTGCAGGGCGGTGCCGGGCGTGCCGAGGCCGTAGCCCACGGCATCCTGGAGCATGTTGGTGCCCGTCGACGGGCGCGTGTACGTGACGCCCGCCTCGGTCAGGCTGCCCAGGTCGGTGCCCGCGCGCGCGGCGGTGAGCGTGATAAAGAGCTCGCCTGCTTCTTCGAGCATCAGATCGCCGAGCGCGGCGGCTCCGCCGTCGGTAAGCGAGAGCGACGCGATAGTCGAGCCGGCGACTGCCCACTCGCCCCTAGCCGTCGTGCCGTCGACGTCCTCGCTAAAGGTGATCTCTACCGTGCTCGCCGACGTGAGGCTTGCGCTGAACGTCGGCGGAGTGGTGTCCACGGACGCCTCGTCGTACTCCACATCCTCGGTCTCGCCGGCGCCTATCGTGTTGGGCGCCGCGGCCATGTCCACGATCCCGCCGGGCGCGTTCACCGTGTACGATCTGCCGTCCACGGCGTTGTCGTCCAGCGTGAGCGTGTACGTGCTGCCCGAGTGCGCCGCGCTCTGCACGTCAAGCGTGCCGACCGTGTCGGTCAGCGACCAGCCCTCGGTAACCCCGCTCACCGGCTCAGTGAACGTGACCCTGATCATGTTGGGCCTTGTGAACGTGGCCGACTCGATGGACGGGGCGATCTTGTCGGTGGCCGTGACGGGGCTGGTGCGCGTCGGGGCCAGGGCGACGTCGCCGGAGTCGAGCAGCGCGCCGGCGGCGGGCGTGTACGCCACGGCCGGCGTTGCGTTGGCGTCCTGCTCGTCGTCGGGGTCAAGCGTGAGCGTGATCGGGTTGACCGCCGTCCCTATCGTGATCGCGCCGTCGCCGGATGTCGTGGCCGAACCGGCCGTGACGGAGGCCGGCGTCTCGCCAGCGACGCTCCACTCCGTGCGCGCCGTGCTGCCGTTGAGCGCCTCCGAGAACGTGACGGTGACCGACGTCGGCGAGTCGAGCGTCGCCGTGAACGTCGGCGGCATGTACATCGCCGTCGCCGTGGTGCCGACACTGATCTTGTTGGGCGCCGGGGAGGCAAGGTCATAGATCTCGTCGTTTGCGATGATGTCATACGCCGTGCCGGGGATCGCGACAGGGTTCGTGTCCGTGGCCACGAGCCTGATCGTGTACGTGTCGTCGCCGTCAAAGGCGACCGAGAAGACCCTCGGATCCTCGGTGCCCCCTCTCACAAGCCAGTCGCCCACATCCCCGAACGCCAACTCGCGAGTAACGGTCTCCCTAAAGGTCGCCGTTATCGAGGTCTCCGAGGTGAACACGGCGCTAAATGTCGGCCGCGCCATGTCGACCAGCGCCGTGGCCTCGACGGGGGAGCCAGCCGTGCCGAACCCGTTGAGCGCGGCGTCCTCCAGCGCGCCCGTGGCGCGGGGGGTGTACGTGACGTCAGAGGCGTCCAGGGTGCCGCCGGCGCCGTCGCCCAGGTCTGTGCGCGCGCGTGGAGAGGCGAGCGTGATGAGGAGATCGTCGGCGCCGCGCAGATCAAAGTCTGTCGACACGGCCGTAGCGAGGCGGCGCTCCGACAGCGCGCCGTCTGACGCGCCGCCAAACGCCCACTCCGAGGCCCTCGTCGTGCCGGTGACCGGCTCGGTGAACGCGATCCTCACCATGCCCGCCTCCGTGAGCTCCGCATGGAACGCAGGTGGCACGCCGTCAGAGGCCTCCTCGCCACCGGAGTCGACATCAGAGGTGCCCTCGGCGAGGAACCCGCCGGTCGGCTCGGTGCCGGGCATTACGTACGCGACGCGCGGCGTGGCCGCCGCCGAGGAGAGGCCCATGTGCGTGATGAGGAGCTGCGTGGCAGTCGAGCCACCAGGTATGGGCACAGTAGAGCCCACCGTGGCCGCAGTCGACGTCGCGACGCCGTTGAGCGCAGTCGCCACTCGAGATATCGCACGAACCACGTCCACAGAGTCGTCCGTGTCGTTCTCGGTGACCGTCCAGTCCGTCACGTCGAGCGTGCCGGCCAGCGCGCCGCCGTCAAACGTGACGAGCGTCGTCGTGAGGCTGGCAGTCGAGGCCTCGAACGGTGGCGCAGTGTCGGCTATGCCGTCGGCGGCGGTCGTCGACGCGCCGTTCGGAACAGGGTTGTTCCCGACAACGTCACCGCCGCCTTCCTCCAGCGCGTCGGCGAGGTAGTTCGAGGTGGGGCGAACATAGGCGACCGTGGGCGTGGCGTCCACGCCAAATGGAGTGCTCACTGTGAGCGTAAATACCGTGTACGCCTCGCCTTCGTTTGGTGCAGGGAGTCCTGCCCGCGTAAAGTTGGCCGCGCTGACCAAGCCTGGCCTTGTGCTGTCCACCGTCCATCTGTCCGCCTTTAGGACTTCCGCATCATTGCGCGTGTTGCGTATCGGCTCGCTGAACGTGACGTCGATCGTCGCCGTCGTGACCGTTCGCGCCGTGAACGTCGGCGGCGCGCCGTCTGACGCCGCGGCGCCGCCGGAGGCGACATCAGAGGTGCCCTCGGCGAGGAACCCGCCGGTCGGCTCGGTGCCAGGCATTACGTACGCGACGCGCGGCGTGGCCGCCGTCGAGGAGAGCGGCCCGTGCGTGATGAGCAGGTGCGTGGCAGTCGAGGTGCCCGGTATGGCAATCGGGGAGCCCGCCGTGGCCGCAGTCGTAGTCGCGACGCCGCTGGCCGAGGCAGTCGCCACGCTCGATGGCGTGAGCACCACGTCCGTCGAGTCGGCCGTGTCGTTGTCTGTGACCGTCCAGTCTGTCACGTCGAGCGTGCCGGCGAGCGCGCCGCCGTCAAACGTGACGAGCGTCGTGGTCGCCGTCCTCGTCTCGGCGTCAAACGGCCCGTCGTACACTGCGGTAGTCGACGCGATGCCGCCTGATACAGGCTGGCCACTAAAGGACGCGAGCTGTGCGTCGGGGGCAACCGTGTACACCCTGTCAGGCACGGTGTCAACGCTGCTGTCCAGCGTGAGCGTGTACGTGTCCGAGGACGTGCGCACTGCGGACTCTACGGTCAGGGCGCCACTCGGTGATGTCACCGACCACCCGTCGTCTGTAGCATAGTGCATGGCGGCCGTCACGAACGTGACATCCGCGCTGAACGTGACTGTGATCGTGTGCGAGTCCGTAAACTCGGCGGACGTGATCGTGGGCACCGTTCCATCCAGGGCCGAGGCGACCACGCTGGCTCCCTGCATCCTGTTGGGCGTGCCGCCCTCGGGCGCCACGTCGGTAAGTCCGCCGGAGCCCGGCTGCGTGTACGTCACCGTGGGCTCGGAGCTAGCCGACAGGAAGAGGGTGGCAATATTTCGGGCCACACTATGGCCGACGTAGAGCAGGCCGTCGAACTCGTGGGTAGCCGGTATCGTGGCGCTGCCCTTGAATCTGGATCCAGCAGTATTGGTCGCGCCTTTATCTGGATTTGCCGCGGTCAGCGTCGGCACTGTCGTGCCCGCCAGGGTGATCGCCCAGTCTGCCACGACCGTCGTGCCCTGGATGGGCTCGCTGAACCTTACTGCGACATGCGTGCTGTTGTACACGCGCGCCGTGAACGTCGGCGGAGTGGTGTCCACCAGCGACTCGTCGTACTCCACCGACTCGGTCTCGCCGGCGCCTATCGGGTTGCGGGCCGTGGACGTGTCCCTGATCCCGTCTGCCGCGTTTACCGTGTACATCCTGCCGTCCACGGCGTTGCCGTCCAGCGTGAGCGTTGACGTGCTGCCCGAGTGCGCGGCGCTCTGCACGTTAAGCGTGCCCACCGTGGCGGTTAGCGACCAGCCGGTTCCGTCCGGCGCCGACGTCGACGTGTCCCCTGTCACCGGCTCGGTGAACGTGACGGATATCTTGTTGGGCGCCGTGAACATGGCCGAGTCGATGGACGGGGCGATCTTGTCGGCTGCCGTGACGGGGCTGGCGCCAGTCGGGAACAGGGCGACGTCGTCGGAGTCGCGCAGCGCGCCGGCGGCGGGCGTGTACGCCACGTCCGGCGTCGCGTCGTCGTCCTGCGCGTTGGCAGACGCGAGCGTGAGCGTGATCATGGAGACCGCACCGCTTATCGTGACCGTGCCGCCGGCCGTCGACGCGCCGGCGGCAGAGACGGACTCTACTGGCGTGTCGTCGACTGTCCACTCGGACGCCGCCGTGCTGCCGTCAAGATCATCCGAGAAGGTCACGGTGAGCGTCGTCGACGTCTCAAGCGTGGCGCCCGTTATCGTCGGCGGCGCGTACGTCGCCGTCGCCGTTGCATCGCCCCTGATCTGGTTGGGCGCCATGGAGGCAAAGTCGTAGATCATGTCAGCCGCGCTGACCACATACCCCGTGCCGGGGATCGCGCCCGGGGTCGCGAGCCCGAGCGTGTAGGTGGACGGGGCGACAAAGGCGGCCGAGGAGACCACAGGGCTCGCGACGCCCGGGAAACCGATGCCCACGCCCACAAGCCAGCCGCCCTCCTCCCCGAACGTCACCACGCGGGTAACGGCCTCCCTAAAGGTCACCGTTATCGAGGTCTGCGAGGTGATCACAGCGTCAAATGTCGGCTGCGCCTTGTCGGCCAGCGCCGTGGCCTCGACGGGGGAGCCGGCCGTGCCGAACCCGTTGAGCGCGGCGTCCTCCAGCGCGTCCGTGGCACGGGGGGTGTACGTGACGTCACCGGCGTCCAGTGTGCCGCCGGCGCCGTCGCCCAGGTCCGTGCGCGCTCGCGGGGAGGCGAGCGTGATAAAGAGCTCGTCGGCGCCGCGCAGCTCGAGGTCCGTCGACACGGCCGTGTCGAGGAGGCGCTCTAACAGCATGCCGTCTGACGCGCCGTCAAACGCCCACTCTGGGGCCCTCGTCGTGCCGGTGACCGGCTCGGAGAACGCTATCCTCACCGTGCCCGCCCCCGTGAGCTCCGCACTGAACGTAGGTGGCACGCCGTCAGAGGCGTCCTCTCCGCCGCTGGCGACGGTGGTGCCGCCCTCGGTCAGGTCGCCGGCGGCGTACGCGACGGCCGGCGTGGCAGCCGCCGAGGAGAGCGCATCGTGCGTGATGAGGAGCTGCGTGACGGCGGAGCTCGACTGGATCGTAGGCGTTACCGCATCGTCGGCTCCCGCAGAGGTCTCCGGCGTCGCCACAGTCGTCGTCGCGACGCCGCTGGCTGCAGTCGCAATGCTCGATATCGCACGAACCACGTCCACAGAGTCTGTCGTGTCGTTGTCGGTGACAGTCCAGTCGTCCACGTCGAGCGTGCCGGCGAGCACGCCGCCGTCAAAGTTGACGAGCGTCGTCGTGAGGCTGGCAGTCGAGGCCTCGAACGGGGGCGCAGGGCCGGCTATGCCGTCGGCGGCGGTCGTCGACGCGCCGTTCGGAATAGGGTTGTTCCCGTCAACGTCGCCGGAGCCTTCCTCCAGCGCGTCGGCGAGGTAGTTCGAGTTGGGGCGAACATAGGTGACCGTGGGCGTGGCGTCCACGCCAAAGGGAGTGCGCACTGTGAGCGTAAATACCGTGTACGCCTCGCTGCCTTCTGGCGCCAGGAGGCCGGCCCGCGTAAAGTTGGCAGCGCTGGGTATGCCCGGCATGGTGCCGTCCACCGTCCAGTGATCATCGTCCAGGAAGCCCTCGCCACTAAACGTGTTGCGTATCGGCTCGCTGAACGTGACGGCGATCGTCGACGTCGTGACCGTGCGCGCCGTGAACGTCGGCGGCGCGCCGTCGGCAGCCTCGACGTTGTTGGAGCGCACGGGGGTGCTGGCCACGGTCAGCGCTCCTGGCGTGTACGAGACGGCCGGCGTGGCCGCCGTCGAGGAGAGCGGGTCGTGCGTGATGAGGAGCTGCGTGACGGCGGGGGTTGACGGGATCGTCGGCGTGACTGCAACGACCCCCGTCGTGCTCTCGGGCGTCGCGGTGACCTGGCTCAGCACGTCGGCAGTCATCGTCGCGATGCGCGATATGCCCAGCGCCACGTTGTCTGCGGCGTTGGTCGCGTCGTTCTCGGTGACCGTCCAGTCGTCCGTGTCGAGCGTGCCGCCTAGCGCGCTCTCATAAAACGTGACGAGCGTCGTAGTCTGGCTCTGCGTCGACGCCGCGAACTGGGGCAGTGTCACACTCACCGAGGCCTGCGAGACCGTGTTGCCCGCAGGGTCGGCCAGCGTGGAGGGCAACGACACCGTGTGCGGCACACCCCGAGCCGTGTCGGCGGCCAGCGTGAGCGTGATCGTGCGCTTGACCGCATCGTAGACGACTGGCCTTACCGGCGGGTTGGCCGACAGATCAGCCGTGGCCAGCGCGACTGGGGTGCTCCCCCCCATCACGGTATACGTATAGCCCTCTATGTCAGAGCTCGTGTTGGACAGCTCCTCAGACAGCGTGATCACTATCGTGTCGGCCTCGGTGAACTCTGCAGTGGCAGTTGGCTCTGTTGTGTCGATTGTGGGAGGGGCGACGGTGAAACCGTCGACTATGCCCATGGACCTAGTTATCGTGCCCGTGTTGGGCACTGTCTCATCATCCCTCACGGCTATCTCAAAGGCAAACGGCGCAGACGCCGTCTCCACAGTGGTATCCGTCACGACCAGGTCATAGTGCCACATTGTCCTGCCCGAGACGCTGGCAAGCACCATCTGCGCATTGGTGATGCCCCTGTCGGCCAGCGTTATCGTCGGCGGGCTGCTGTTGTGATCCTCGTCAAGCGTGAGCACGAGGCGTATCGTGTCGTCGGCCTTTGCGAACAGCGCGCCGGCGCCGGACTTTAGCGTGGTCAGGTCCAGCGTGTCGGCCGTGCCGGCGCCGTCCGTGTCAGTGTCGGCGTACACCCTGAACACTATCGAGTTTGCCATTGGGGCAGCGAAATCCGGTATGACACGAGTCACGCTCTCCGAGCCGCCATCGCCATATGCGACAGAGTTGGCATCGGTGAGCGCGGGCTGGGGCGTGACCCTGTATGTTCCCTCGGCGGCATCCTCATCAAGGGTCAGCGTGACGCTCGGCGGCGGGCCGTCGTCATACGACGGCGGCGTGGCGTCATCGAGCGCAATGGTGGCAGTGCCCAACGTGACTACATAGTTTGCCGGCTTTACTGCCTCGGCCCGATCAAGGGCCTCGCTAAACTCTATGCGTATCTTGTCCGCGGCAGTAAACGCGACAGAGTCCACTGTGGGTGCCACGCCGTCAGACGCCATGACCGTCCATGTTCTCGGTATGCTAGTCGAGGCAGTGATG
This sequence comes from Cenarchaeum sp., assembly GCA_963693095.2. GTDB lineage: Archaea > Thermoproteota > Nitrososphaeria > Nitrososphaerales > Nitrosopumilaceae > JAHRAL01. The sequence goes on along the minus strand of OY843768.1, from coordinate 363,187 downwards.
CTGGCAGGCGATGGCGTTGTATACGTCACGTCTGGAGTCGAGGCCCCGGAGGCAAGGGGGGCATTGAGCAGCATGAAGAGGCTCGTGCCAGACAGCGTTGCCGTCGGGCCAAAGGTCGCGCCGTCAGATGACACGGAGGAAATCGTCCTGGAGAGAGTGCCGTCGGTGACGGCAAAATCGGCGGCGGCCACGGAGCCTGACAGGCCACTGGGCAGCGTGAGCATCATGGCCGCAGTTGGCAGTGTGTTAGCCGAAAAGAGCAGCGTATAGCCGCTAAACGTGTGCGCAGTGGAATAGAGCGCAGTGCCGCCGATCCGAGATACGACAGGGGTGACCGAGAATGCCGAGCCCGTGAGGTCGGCCTCCAGCGTGAGCCTGACCGTTCGCGTGGCGTCATCATACGCGACGGGGTCTGTGGATGCGAGCGGCAGCGCGACGGCAGGACTGCCCGCAGTCACCACAAAGTCGGCAGGTGCCAGCGGCGGGTCATTGTCGAGCCTTTCGCCGAACTCGAGTGACACGTGCCTGGGGCCTGAAACCCACGAGTCGGTAAGCGTCGGCGGGTCATACGCCAGGGGGATCCTGGCGGTGCTGGCGTATGGCACGGGCGTCGTGGCCTGGTCCGTGACTGCGCCGGTGATCCCAAGATGGCGCACCTGCGAGCCTGACACGGCCGGCGTCAAGTCAAGCGTGATGACCGAGTTGGCGACTCCGCCCGCAGGCGAGGAGCGCACCGGCGTGCCCGTGCCCGAGAACGCCGCGGTTCCGCCGGTGGCCGCCGGATAGAGCGCAAACGCCGATGCCGGCGGCACGTTGACGGCCTCCGTAAATGTTAGCCTCAACGTGTCCGAGTCCACAAAGATGGCCGAGGCGACGAGAGGCGGCGCGCCGTCAGTGGCAGTCACTTCAGAGCCAGACGGCACGGCGTTGCGGTTTTCGGCTGTCAGGCCCGTGCCCATATACGTCACCGTCGGCGTAAATGACGTGCCGGCGCCCCCGTGCGTTATCGTCACGGTGTCACCGGAGAGCACGGCGTCCGTGACTGTCGGCGAGGGCGAGCTGAGCGACCAATCGCCGGCAGCCGTCGTGGCAGTGGACGGCAGCGACTCGGAGAGCGTGACTGTGAGCGTCGTGGCCGACGTTGTGGCAGCCGAGGAGAGCGCCGGCGCGTCGGTGTCGACTGCGACATTCGTGCCGTCCACGTCGGCCTGCGTGAGCACCGTCTCGTTGCCCGCACTGTCGCTTATCGTCAGGGTAAACGCGAGTGGGCCGCCGGCGTCTGAGGCCAGTATAGTGCGCACGTACGTGTACGTGTTGCCCGTGCCCGGAACCACAGAATCGGCGTTGACGACGTTGGGCGACACCCTGCCAAAGAGCTCAACGTCAGTTGTGGCCGTGACGAGCGGCTCGTGGGACGAGACGGTAATGCGAACCTGCTCGCCGATGACAGCCGTAGTCACCGTCTCAGAGTCGGCAGTCTCGCCGGCGAGCCTTACGGCCGTGGTGACCGTTGCCCTCGGCGGCGCCGAGTCGGCCCCCGAGAACTGCACGTTCAACCTAAGCTGATTCCCCGAATTGTTTCCGGATGCGTCCTTCACATTTTGCGTGATCAGCCTATAGCCGCGCTCGTCCAAGACCACAGGTTTATCCAACGTGAACCTCATGCCGGTGGTTGGCCCCGTGCCCCCGACGCTAGGGTCAAAGGCCTCGGCGCTGATGCTCCTTGCGTAAATGTCAGTGAAATCGAGGACGGTCAGAGTCGCATCGTCTGTCCGCACGACGGCTTCGTCAAAGATGGCATCGACTGTGGCCGCGTCCGTAAAGCTTATGCTCACCAAAAGCGGCACCAGGCCGTCAGAGGCCTCCACGCCGTCATCGTTAACGGCGGTGCCGCCATCGACCAGGTTGCCGCCCGAGTAGGCGACGTGCGGCGTGGCTGACTTTGAGGAGAGGTTTGTGTGCGTGATGATGAGCTGCATGGCCGCAGGGCTCGACGGTATTGTCGGCGTGGCCGCGTCGTCGGCTCCCGCAGAGGTCTCCGGCGTCGCCACAGTCGACGTCGCGGCGCCGCTGCGCGCAGTCGCAATGCTCGATATCACACGATCCACGTCCACAGAGTCGGCCGTGTCGTTGTCAGTTATCGTCCAGTCGTCCACGTCGAGCGTGCCGGTCAGCACGCCATCAAATGTGACGAGCGTGGTTGCAAGGCTAGTCGTCCTGGCCGCAAATGGTGGCGTGTACGTGGCCTCGAGGCCACCGGCGGCGTACGGCACGTGTGCCGCGTTGGCCAGCGAGTCCTTTGGAGTGACAGTGTGGGCCGCCGAGGATGCGGCCTCGGCGAGCGTGATCGTGACTGTGCGTGCGGTAGCGTCATAGGCCACGGGGTCAGTCGAGGCCAGCTCGACGTCATCAGGGTCGGTGTCATCGTCATCACCGTCAGGCACCGTCACGTCAAAGTCGTCAGCAGTGAATGTCGCTGCCGCCAGGGCGTCATCAAAGGTCAGCACGATGGTGCGCGCGTCGGTGAACTCGAGTGTGAACGTCGGGGGCGTCGAGTCGTATATGGCATCCACGGCTGCCCCGCCATACTCGTTGCCGCTAGTGTCCCCTATGGCGCCCATGCCGCCGATCGTCAGCGTGTAGACCGTCCCGTCAGCGGCAGCCGTGATGTCAGACGTCACCTGGATCGTTATCATGCTGCCCTCGACGTTCACCGTGCCGAGCGCGGCCGACGGCGCGCCCTGCACAATGGTTGTCAGCGCAAAGGTGAGCCCTGCGGGCAGCGGAGCCAGCGCCTCAGTAAAGGTCACCGTCACGCTCGCGCCGCCAGACGCAAAGGCCGCGCGAACCGACATCGGGTCGGCCCCGTCGGCGACTGCCGTGGCCATGGCCATCATGCCGGCGTCGGCGAGGTGGTTCGTGCCGTCCTGGATCGTGTTGGTGCCCGTCGATGGGCGCGTGTACGTCACGACATTTCGCGTGACAGCCACGGCGGTGCCGTCCCCGTCGCCGTCGCCGTCGGCCAGGCCAGTCGACGTGCGCGCCATGGCAAACGTGGCAAAGAGCGTGGTTCCGGAGAGCTCGAGGTTGCCCTCCTGGGCCGTCCCGTCTTCCGTAAGCGAGAGTGATGCGACATCAGAGTCGGCAAACGCCCACTCGGAGGCCTCCGTCGTGCCGGTGACTGCCTCGCTGAACGTTATCGTTGCCGTGGTCGCCGACGTGAGGCTTGCGCTAAACGTCGGTGGCACCCTGTCGGCCAGCGCCGTGGCCCTCGCCGTGCCGCCGGCGCTCTCGGCCATGTCGTTGCGCGCGGCGTCCGTGATCGTGTTGGTGCCCGTCAACGGGCGCGTGTACGTGACGTCCATGGCCATCAGGGTGCCCAGGCTGGTGTCCGCGCGCGCGGCGGTGAGCGTGATAAAGAGCTCCTCGGCGTCATCGAGCAGCAGGTCGCCAGTCTCCGCGGTCCCGCCGTCCGTCAGCGAGAGCGACTCGACGGACGAGCCGGTGACTGTCCACTCGCCCCTAGCCGTCGTGCCGTCGACATCCTCGCTAAAGGTGATCTTTACCGTGCTGGCCGACGCGAGGCTTGCGCTGAATGTCGGCGCATCAGAGTCGACTGTCACGTTCGAGTCCACGACGGCCTGCGTGAGCGCCGCCTCGTTGCCTGCCCTATCGCGTATCGTCAGGGTAAACGCGAGTGGGCCGTTGGCGTCCGAGGCGACTATTGTGCGCACGTACGAGTACGCGTTGCCTGCGGCAGTGTCCACCGAGTCGGCGGCAGTCGACGTCCCAAAGAGCGCAATGTCGCCGACTGCCGTGACGAGCGGCTCGCTGGCCGCGACGTTGACGAGGACGTCGTCGCCGATTCCGGCGATCGTGCCCGATTCCGCATCAGTGCCCTGGCCCTCAAGCCTCACGCTCGCAGTCAGCGTCGCCGTCGGCGCGCCACGGTCGATCGTCGGCGGCGTCGTCGCCGGCACGGTCGTCTCGTCCACCGCGCGCGTCGTGCCCGAGGAGGTAGCCACCGTCGCGTCAAACGTGAACGCGCCGTCTATGGAGCCCATAGTCTCGACGACGTACGTCGCGCGCCACTCGTTCGTGCTCCCGACGCGCGTCATGGCCACCGTGTTGGCGTCGTCTGCCGTCGTGTCCGGATCGTCAGTCTTGCCCACAAAGAGCACGCTGACCGAGCTCGCCTCGCCGTCAAGCGTGATCGACAGCCTGATCGTGTCGCCTTCGCGCGCCTGGGAGGCGTACGGGGCAGGCCTCGCGTTGGTCGTTGTTCCATCAAAGACCGTGTACCCCACGGCAGTCGCCGTCGGCGCGGCGGCGCGCATGGCCGCAACGCCACCGGCGGCGTACGGCAGGTGTGCCGTGTTGGTCAGCAAGTCCGTCGGCGTGACGGTGTGGATCGCCGACGACGCGTCTTCGTCCAGCGTGAGCGTGACGGTGAGTGCGGCGTCGTCATAGGCCACGGGGTCAGTAGAGGACAGCGCGACGTCATCTGGGTCGCTGCCATCGTCGTCGCCGTCAGGCACCGTCACGCCAAAGTTGGCCGCCACGACTGTCGTCGGCTCGAGCCTGTCGTCAAAGGTGAGCACGATGGTGCGCGCGGCGGTGAACGCGGCGGTGAACGTCGGGGGCGTGGCGTCGTACGTCACGTCGATCGGCGACTCGACGCCATCGTAGGCGTAGGCGTTGCCGATGACGTCCTCAATGTCACCGTCGCCGCCGATCACCAGCCTGTAAACCGCCCCGTCACCAGCCGTCGAGACTGCCGGCGTCACGGGGATCGTCACCATGCTGCCCGAGACTGTCGGTGTGCCTGCCGTGACCGTCGGCGCGCCCTGCGTGTCGCTCGACAGGGTAAACTCAAGCGTGGAGGGAAGCGGCGAGGCGATCGCCTCATCAAAGAGAAGCGTCACGGCCGTGCCGCCAGACGCAAAGGCCTCGCGCACCAGCGTCGGGCCGACGCCGTCGGCGGCGGCCACCGGCGTTCCGGCAGGCGTGGACGGGACTGGGTTGTTGCCGGGATCGTCATTCTCGTCTCCAACCAGCGAGTCGGCGAGGTAGAACTCGGAGGGGCGCACGTAGAGGATCGACGGCGTGGCGTCTGCGCCAAAGGTCGCCACGGTGAGCGTATAGACCGTGTATGCACCGCCGCCCCCTATCGGGGCGCCTGCCTGCGTAAAGTTGGCCGCCATGACCTCGGTCGGCATGGCACTGTCCACCCTCCAGTGAGCCTCGTTCTCCCAGCGCATACCCTTGCTCTCTGGATCCCCCGAGTTGTGTATCGCCTCGCTGAACGTGACGTCGACCGTCGACGCCGTGGCCGTGCGCGCCGTGAACGTCGGCGGTGCCCTGTCGGCGACGGCCGTGGCCATCTCCTCGTCGCCGGCGTCCTCGGCCAGGTCGTTGCCCGTGGTGTCCGTGATCGTGTTGGGGCCCGTCGACGGGCGCGTGTACGTCACGACATCCCGCGTGACGGCCACGACGGTGCCATCACCGTTGCCGTCGCCGTTTGTCAGGCTAGTCAACGTGCGGGCCCTCTCAAAGGTGGCAAAGAGATTGGTGCCGGAGAGCGCGAGGTTGCCCATCGTAAATGTCCCGTCGGCCGTCAGCGAGAGCGACTCGACATCAGAGTCGGCAAACGCCCACTCGGAGGCCGCCGTCATGCCGCCGGTGGCCTCGGTGAACTCTATCCTTGCCGTGGTCGCCGAGGTGAGCTCGGCGCGGAACGTCGGCGGGATCCCGTCGGCCAGCGCCGTGGCCTCCTCCGTGTCGCCTGCCGTCGAGGCAAGGTGATTGTCCACGCCGTCCTGGATCGTGTTGGTGCCCGTCGACGGGCGCGTGTACGTGACGCCCGCCGCGGTCAGGCCGCCCAGGTCGGTGCCCGCGCGCGCGGCGGTGAGCGTGATAAAGAGCTCGCCCACGTCGTCGAGCACCAGGTCGCCGGCCGCGGCGGCCCCGCCGTCCGTAAGCGAGAGCGACGCGACAGTCGAGCCGGTGACTGCCCACTCGCCGCTAGCCGTCGTGCCGTCGACGTCCTCACTAAAGGTGATCTTTACCACCCTCTCCGACGTGAGGCTTGCGCTGAATGTCGGCGGGTCGGTGTCCGGCCCCGTGTACTCCTCCGTCACGGCCTCGCCGACGGCCACGGAGTTGGCCGCCGGGGACCTGTCGGCTATCCCGTCGGCTGCGCCTATCGTGTATCCTGTGCTGACCGTGGCGCCCGGTGACGAGAGGTCGATTGTGTACGTGTCGTCGCCTTCAAATGTCACGGTCGATATCATGAGGCCCCCGCTCACCGACCAGCCGATTCCGCTCGCCTCCGACGTGTCACCTGTCACCGGCTCGGTGAACTCCACGAATATCTTCATGGCGTTCATGAACAGGACCGACTCGATGGACGGGTCGATCATGTCGGCGGCCGTGACTGGGCTGTCGCCCGTCGGTAGCATGGCGACGTCGTCAGAGTCGAGCAGCGCGCCGGCGGCGGGCGTGTACGCCACCGGCGGCGCCGCGTCGGCGGCCTGCGCGTTGACAGACGCGAGCGTGAACGTGATCGTGGAGACTGTCGGCGCTATCGTGATCGCGCTGTCGTCGGACGTCGTGGCCGTGCCCACCGTGACGGACTCGGGCGTCTCGCCGGCGACGCTCCACTCCGTGCGCGACGTGCTGCCGTTGAGCGCCTCCGGGAACGTGACGGTGACTGACGTCGGCGAGTCGAGCGTCGCCGTGAACGTCGGCGGCGCGTACGTCGCCGTCGCCTCGGTGCCGTCCACGATCTTGTTGGGCGTCGGGGAGGCAAGGTCATAGATACTGTCGCTCGCGGTGATGTCATACTCCGTGCCAAGGATCGCGCCAGGGTTAGTGTCCGTGGCCAAGAGCGTGATCGTGTACGTGTCGTCGTCGTCAAAGGCGACCGAGAGGATCACAGGGTTCTCGGCGCCCCCTTCCACAAGCCAGCCGCCCGGCACCTCGGACGCCAACTCGCTAGTCACGGGCTCCCTAAAGGTCGCCGTTATCGAGGTCTGCGAGGTGATCACGGCGCTAAATGTCGGCTGCGCCCTGTCGGCCAGCGCCGTGGCCTCGACGGGCGAGCCGGCCGTGCCAAACCCGTTGAGCGCGGCGTCGGCCAGCGCGCCCGTGGCGCGGGGGGTGTACGTGATGTCACCGGCGTCCAGTGTGCCGCCGGCGCCGTCGCCCAGGTCCGTGCGCGCGCGCGGGGAGGCGAGCGTGATGAGGAGCTCCTCGGCGTTGCGCAGATCGACGTCCGTCGACACGGCCATGCCGAGGCGGCGATCCAACAGCTTGCCGTCCGACGCGCCGTCAAACGCCCACTCCGAGGCCATCGTCGCGCCGGTGACCGGCTCGGTGAACACGATCCTCACCGTGCCCACCGCCGTGAGCTCCGCACTGAACGCCGGGGGCACGCCGTCAGAGGCCTCCGCGCCGCCGCTGTCGACGGCGGTGCCGCCCTCGGTCAGGCCGCCGGCCACGTACGCAACGGCCGGCGTGGCAGCCGGCGAGGAGAGCGGATCGTGCGTGATGAGGAGCTGCATGACGGCCGGGCTTGGCGGGATCGTCGGCGTCTGTGCCGACGCGCCGCCCGGCACGGCCGGCGTCGCCACAGTCGACAACGCGACGCCGCTGAACACAGTCGCAATGCGCGATATGTCCAGCGCCACGTTGTCCGCGGCGCTGGCCGCGTCGTTCTCGGTGACCGTCCAGTCGTCCACGTCAAGCGTGCCGGCCAGCACGCCGTCAAAGTCGACGAGCGTCGTCGTTAGGCTGGCAGTCGAGGCCTCGAACGGGGGCGCAGAGCCGGCTATGCCGTCGGCGGCGATCGTCGACGCGCCGTTCGGAACAGGGTTGTTCCCGTCAGGGTCGCCACCGCCTTCCACCAGCGCGTCGGCGAGGTAGTTCGAGTTGGGGCGAACATAGGCGACAGTGGGCGTGGCGTCCACGCCAAAGGGAGTGCCGACTGTGAGCGTAAAGACCGTGTATGCCTCGTCGACTTGTTCCGTCAGGAGGCCGGCCCGCGTAAAGTTGGCAGCGCTGGGCACACCCGGCATGGCGCCGTTCACCGTCCAGCTGTCCGCCTTCAGGACTTCGCCACTAAGCGTGTTGCGTATCGGCTCGCTGAACGTGACGTCGATCGTCGTCGTCGTGACCGTGCGCGCCGTGAACGTCGGCGGCGCGCCGTCGGCAGCCTCGACGTTGTTGAGGCTCACGGGGGTGCTGGCCACGGTCAGCGCTCCGGGCATGTACGAGACGGCCGGCGTGGCCGCAGTCGAGGAGAGCGGCTCGTGCGTGACGACTAGCTTTGTGACAGCGGGGGTTGACTGCACTATCGGCTCGACTGCATTATTGGCTCCGGCCGCAGTCTCCGGTGTCGCCGTGACACTTCCCGTCTCAACCATGGTGCTTATGCTCGCTATAGTCAGCTCTACGTCGGCGCCGTCCGTGTCGTTATCCGTTACTGTCCAGTCCGCCGTGGCCAGCGTGCCGCCTAGCACGCCCTCATAGAACGTGACGAGTGTCGTCGTCTGGGTCTGTGTCAACACCGCAAACTGGGGCAGTGTCACACTCACCGAGGCCTGCGAGACCGTGTTGCCCACAACGTCGGCCAGCGCGGAGGGCAGCGACACCGAGTGTGGCACACCCCGAACCGTGTTGGCGGCCAGCGTGAGCGTGATCGTGCGCTCGGCCGCATCGTAGACGACTGGCCTTACCGGCGTGTCGGCCGACAAGTCAGCCGTGGCCAGCGCGACTGTGGTGATCCCCCTCATCACGGTATACGTATAGCCCTCTATGTCAGAGCGCGTGTTGGACAGCGCCTCAGACAGCGTGAGCACTATCGTGTCGGCCTCGGTGAACTCTGCAGTGGCAGTTGGCTCTGTTGTGTCTATTGTGGGAAACTCGACGGTGAAACCGTCGACTATGCCCATGGACCCTGTTATCGTGCCCGTGTTGGGCACTGTCTCGTCATCCCTCACGGCTATCTCAAAGGCAAACGGCGCAGACGCCGTGTCCACAGTGGTATCCGTCACGATCAGGTCGTAGATCCACATTGACCTGCCGACGGAGCCGGCAATCACCATCGGCGCGTCGGTGATGCCCCTGCCGGCCAGCGTTATCGTCGGCGGGATGATATTGTGATCCTCGTCAAGCGTGAGCTCTAGGCGTATCGTGTCATCAGCCTTTGCGAGCAGCGCGCCGGTGCCGGACTTTAGCGTGGTCTCATCCAGCGTGTCGTCCGTGCCGGCGCCGTCCGTGTCAGTGTCGGCGTACACCCTGAACACTATCGAGTTTGCCACGGGGGCGGCGAAATCCGGTGTGTCGTAAGTCACGTCCACCGAACCGCCTATGCCGTATGCGACAGAGCTGGCATCGGTGAGCGCGGATTGGGGCGTGACCCTGTACGTTGTCCCGTCCACGGCGTCCTCATCAAGGGTCAGCGTGACGCTCGCCGGCGGGCCGTCGGCATACGACGGCGGCGTGTCGGCATCCAGCGCAACGGTCGTTGTGGTGGTGCCCAACCTGACGACATAGTTTGCTGGCTTTACTGCCTCGGTCCGATCAAGGGCCTCGCTAAAGTTGATGCGTATCTTGTCCACGGCACTAAACGCGGCAGTTGCTATTGTGGGCGCCACGCCGTCAGACGCCATGACCGTCCATGTTCTCGGTATGCTAGTCGAGGCGGTGATGCCCGCAGGTGACGGAGCCGTGTACGTCACCTCTGGAGTCGAGCCAGTTGAGGCAAGGGCTGGACTGAGCAGGATGTAGAGTGCCGTGCCAGACAGCGTTGCCGTCGAGCCATAGGTCGAGTCATCAGATGACACCTGGATCGTCCTGGATGTAGTGTCAGCGGCGTCGGTGACGGCAAGATCGGCGGCGGCCACGGAGCCTGCCAGGCCACTGGGCAGCGTGAGCACCATGGCCGCAGTGGTGCGGGTGCTAGCCGAAAAGAGCAGCGTATAGCCGCTAAACGTGTGTGCAGTGGAATAGAGCGCAGTGCCGTCAAGCCTGGTGACTACAGGGGTTACCGAGAATGCCGAGCCCGTGAGGTCGTCCTCCAGCGTGAGCCTGACTGTGCGCGTGGCGTCATCATACGCGACGGGGTCTGTGGATGCGAGCGACAGCGCGACGGCAGGATCACCGGCGGTCACCACAAAGTCGGCGGAGGCCAGCGGCGGGTCATTGTTGAGCCGCTCGCCGAACTCGAGTGACACGTGCCTGGGGCCTGAAACCCACGAGTCGGCAAGCGTCGGTGGGTTGTACGCGATGGGGATCCTGTCGGCGCTGCCGTATGGCAATGGCGGCGTGGCCTGGTCCGTGACTGCGCCGGTGATCCCAAGATGGCGCACCTGCGAGCCTGACACGGCCGGCGTCAAGTCAATCGTGATGACCGAGTTGGCGGCTCCGCCGGCAGGCGAGGAGCGCACCGGCGTTCCCGTCCCCGAGAACGCCGCGGTTCCGCCGGTGGCAGCAGGGTAAAGCGCAAACGCCGACGCCGGCGGCACGTTGACGGCCTCTGTAAAGGTGAGCCTCACCGTGTCCGAATCCACAAAGATGGCCGAGGCGACGAGCGGCGGCGCGCCGTCAGCGGCGGTGACACCAGTAGAGTCCGTCGCCAGCGGGCCGGCCGGCGTGGAGATCATTGCAGTGCCCCTCTCGTATGTCACCTTTGGCGTCGAGGCCGTCGACAGGGGGCCGTGGAGGAGCGTGATCTGGTTCGAGTCGATGGACACCGCCGTGGTGCCTGCCGTGACGCTCGTGACCGCACCCGAGGCGATTCCCGTGGCATCCATCGGCTCCTCTCCGGCCATGCTGCCATCGACCGTCCAGTCTCCCGGCGCGCTGGATCCCGTCACGCGATGCGAGAGCGTGACTACCGTTATCGTGGATGAGGCCGTCTGGGCCGACAGTATCGTCGGCAGGGCGAATGGCAGCGTGACAGAGGCCGAGGCGGCGTTGCCAACGGCGTCAGGAACGGTAGTCGAGACTGCGTACTCGGTGCCGGCCACGCTTGCTGGCGTGGCCAGCGTGAGGACCACCGTCACCGGCGGGCCATCAGCATACAACGGCGGCGTGGCAGTCGACAGCGCGACGCTGCTGCCGCCTGACGTGACGGTGTATCTCTCCGGCTTTACTGCCTCCGTCGGATCAAGGGCCTCGTTGAATGTGAGCGTTATGGCGCTGGCCGTGGTGAACACCGCTGGCGCATCGGCGTCAAGCTCCGGTCCGGTCAGGTCTATGGTCGGCAGGTCTATGCGCATCGTGCCGGCATGGCCGGTGGATTCTGTTATCGTGCCCATGTTGGGCATCGTGTCGTCATCCTGCACTGCGATCGAAAATTCGAATGGTGCGGACGTTGAGGTGGCAACAGTCGTCTCCGTCACTGCGAGATCGTATATCCACGTCCTCGCGTCACTATCGCCTGCGTTGTCCATCGCCTCGTTGGTGACGCCCCTTCCGGCCAGCGTTATCCTCGGCGCATCAGAATGGTGATTCTCGTTTAGCGTGAGCACAAGGCGTATCGTGTCGCCCGCACCCGCAACTAGCGCGCCGGACCTTAGCGTCATGAGGTCCAGCGTGTCGCCGGCTCCCATGTCAGTGTCGTCGTACACCCTGAACAATATTGACGTGGCGAGCGGGTACGGCGTGGCATATATCACAGAGACCCTGGACATCGCAAGCGCGTTGCCTGCCAGGTCAGTCAGGCTCGACGGCAGCGTCACGACATGGAACACGTCAGGAGTCGCGGCGTCGGCCAGCGTGAGCGTGATCGTGCGCTCGGCCGCATTGTAAACGACTGGCCTTACCTGCGGCGTGGCCGACAGATCAGCCGTGGCCAGCGCGACTGTGGTGCTCCCCCTCATCACGGTATACGTATAGCCCTCTATGTCAGAGCGCGTGTTGGACAGCGCCTCAGACAGCTTGATCACTATCGTGTCAGCCTCGGTGAACTCTACAGTGGCCGTAGGGGCAATCGCGTCTGTCACGGGGGACGTTGCGTCCACGCCATCGCCGCCGTACGCGATAGAGTTGGCATCAGTGATGCTCCGTGACGGCGTGACCGTGTGCAGCGTCCCGCCCACGGCGTTGTTGGCCAGGGTCAGCGTGACGCTCGCCGGCGGGCCGTCGGCATACGACGGCGGCGTGGAGCCATCCAGCGCAACTGGGCTGCCGCCGGACGTGACGGCATAGTTTGCCGGCTTTACGGCCTCGACCTGATCAAGGGCCTCGGTGAACTCGAGGCGTATCTTTTTTGGGCTCAGAAACTCAGAGTTCTCGATGGATGGAGGCACGCCGTCTGATGCCGTTGCCGTCCACGTTCTAGGTATGGCGATCTGGCTAGTGAGGGCGGTATCCACAGAATGCGTGTATGTCGCATCCGGAGTCGAGCCAGTTGAGGCAAGGTCTGATCTGAGTTGCAGGTAAACAAACTTGTTGGAGCTCGCCGCGGAGGAGAAAAAGTTCACACCGTCAGAGGAGACGCCGCTGACGGCGATTGGAGTAGCGCCACCAGAGTCAGTGACGCTAAACTCGCCGGCAGCCACGCTCCCGTCCAGGCTGCCTTCCATCAGGAGCCTGACTGTGCTGACGCTAGTGGTAGTGGCCGAGAAGAGAAATGAGGTAGGTGGGATCTGGGTAAAGTCTGAGAAAGTCCCCGTGCTGCCAAGCTTGGCCACGGCGGGATACACCCTAGTTGTCTGCTGGGGAATGTCTTCGGCCATCACGAGCCTGACTGTGCGCGTGGCGTCGTCATACATAACGGGACTTGTCGAGGCAAGCGGCAGTTCGACAATGCCCGCACGGGAAATTACAACCCTAAAGCTCTCCGGACCCAACGGCGGATCGCTGTCCAGCCGCTCGTTGAACTGGAGCGATATTTGCCTGATGCCAGAGATCCACGAGTGGGCCAGCGTCGGCAGGCCTTCAGAGACCGGAATCCTCGGGACAGTGCCGTAGGGCACCGGCACCGTTGCCCTGTCCGTCAAAAGTGTCGGGGAGATGTGCAGGTAGCGCGGCTGCGCGCTCTCGACAACGGCGTCCCGCTCTAGCGTGAGGACAGAGTTTGCCACCCCGCCGCTAGGAGAGGAGCGCGTCACCGAGGTGATCGAGGCGGCAGCCGTCGTGCCCGTGGGCTCTGTGTACATCGCAAACGCCGATGCTGCCGGTGCGTTCACCGCCTCGGAGAACGTGAGCTCCACTGCCTTGGGGCGCGGATTGGAGGGCGTGGCCAGCGGCGAGTCGACTAGCGCTGCGGCGACGACGCGCGGCGGCGTGCCGTCAACGGCAGTGACTCCCGTGGCGTCTGTCGCCAGCGGACCGACTGGCGTGGAGAGCGTGTCCGTGCCCCTCGCGTACGTCACCTTTGGCGTCGAGGCCGCCGAGAGCTCGCCGTGGAGGAGCGTTATCCTGTTGGAGGCTATGGGCACCGCCGCGGTGCCCGCCGTGACGCTCGTGACTTCGCCTGGGGCGATGCCCGTGGCCGACATCGGCTCCTCTCCGGCAATGCTGCCGTCGATCGTCCATGAACCCGGCGAGCCGGATCCCGTCACGGGTTGCGAGAGCGTGACGACCGTTAGCGTGGGGGAGGCCGTCCTGGCCGACAGTATCGTCGGCAATCCATATGTCAGCGTGGCCGTGGCCGAGGCGGCGTTGCCAACGATGTCCGGAACGGTCGTCGAGACCGTGTACACGGTGCCGGGCACGGTGGCCGGCGTGGCCAGCGTGAGGACCACCGTCGCCGGCGGGCCGCCAGAGTGCGACGGCGGCGTGGCAGTCGACAGCGCAACGCTGCTGCCGCCGGACGTGACGGTGTACCTCGCCGGCTTTACTGCCTCTGCCGGATCAATGGCCTCGTTGAACGTGAGTGTTATTTTGTCGTCCATGGTGAACGCGGGGGGCGCGTTGGCGTCAAACACAGGTCCGGTCAGGTCTATGGTCGGCAGGCTCACCGATATCGTGCCGTCGTGCCCCGATGTCGCAGTTATTGTGCTAGTCTCGGATGTGACATCCGTGGCGACGATCGAAAAGTCAAACGGTGCGGAATCTGTGGTCTCGACGGAACCCTGCGCCACGGCCAGGTCATATATCCACGTCCGCGGGTTGTCATCGCCTGCGTCTGCCATGGCCGCCCCAGTGACTCCCCTTCCGGCAAGCGTTATTGTCGGCGCCGTGGCATGGTGGTCCTCGTCGAGCTCGAGCGCGAGGCGTATGGTGTCACCCGCACTGGCGATGAGCGCAGTGGCGCCAGACTTTAGCGTCGAGAGGTCCAGCGTGTCGGCCGTGCCAGCGCCGTCCGTGTCGGTGTCGCCGTACACCCTGAAGGATATTGACGTGGCGAGCGGCGGCATGGCCGTGTACGTCACGTCCTCCCCACTGCCCCCGTACGCGACAGAGTTGGCATCAGTGAGGCTCTGTGACGGCGTGACCGTGTACACCGTCCCGTCCACGGCGTTGCCGGGCAGGGTCAGCGTGACGCTCGCCGGCGGGCCGTCGGCGTACGACGGCGGCGTGGCGGCATCCAGCGCAACTGGGCTGCCCCCTGACGTGACGGTGTATCTCGCCGGATTTACCGCCTGCAGCGGATCAAGGGCCTCGTTGAACTCGAGGCGTATCTTTGTCGGGCCCATAAACCTAGAGTTCTCGATGGATGGAGGCACGCCGTCAGACGCCACGGCCGTCCACGTTATCGGTATGCTAGTCAAGGCAGTGATGCCCGCAGATGACGGGGCCGTGTACGTCACCTCGGGAGTCGAGCCAGTCGAGGCAAGGTCGGAGCCTAGCCGCAGGTGAAGCGTCGTGCCCGAGAGCTGCGTAGAGCCGGCAAATGTTATGCCGTCAGTGGACACGCCGTTGGCCGCAATCAGGGCAGCGCCACCGGCGTCAATGGCCCCAAACTCGCCGGCAGCCACGCTTCCGCCCAGGCCACTGGCAAGCGTGAGCATGACTGTGTTGACGCTAGTGGTCGTGGCCGAAAAGAGCAGCGTGTATCCGCTGATCGTGCGCGAAGTGGAATAGCTGCCCGCGCTTCCAAGCTTTGTGACAGCGGGGGTGACAATTAGTGACGAGCCAGAGAGGTCATTGGCCAGCGTGAGCCTGACTGTGCGCGTGGCGTCATCATACGCGACGGGGTCTGTTGGGGCAAGCGATATGGGCGTTGGCATGTCACTGGCGGTGGTGACCGTAAAGCTGCCGGGAGCCATCGGCGGATCGTTGTCCAGACGCTCGTTGAACTGGAGCGATATGTGCCTGGGGCCTGAAATCCACGAGTTGGCCAGCGTCGGCAGGCCTTCAGAGACCGGAATCCTCGGGACAACGCCGTAGGGCACCGGCACCGTTGCCTTGTCCGTCAGCAGTGTCGCAGAGATGTGCAGGTAGCGCGGCTGCGTGCTTTGCACCACGGCGTCTCGCTCTAGCGTGAGGACAGAGTTTGCCACCCCGCCGCTAGGAGATGAGCGTGCGACTGAGGTGATCGAGGCGGCAGCCGTCGTGCCCGTGGGCGCCGCATATAGCGCAAACGCCGATGCGGGCGGCGCGTTCACCGCCTCGGAGAACGTGAGCTCCACTGACTTGGGGCGCGGACTGGAGGGCGTGGCCAGTGGCGAGTCGACTAGCGCCGCAGAGGTGACGCGCGGCGGCGCGCCGTCTACGGCGGTGACTCCCGTGGAGTCTGTCGCAAGAGGGCCGGCCGGCGCGGAGAGCGTGTCCGTGCCCCTCGCGTACGTCACCTTTGGCGTCGAGGCCGTTGAGAGCTCGCCGTGGAGGAGCGTGATCCTGTTGGAGGTTATGGGCACCGCCGCGGTGCCCGCCGTGACGCCCGTGACTGTGCCCGAGGCGATGCCCGTGGCCGGCATCGGCTCCTCGCCGGCCAGGCTGCCGTCGATCGTCCATGATCCCGGCGCGCCGGATCCCATCACGGGTTGCGAGAGCGTGACGACTGTTAGCGTGGAGGAGGCCGTCCTGGCCGACAGCAGTGTCGGCACGCCATATGTCAGCGTGGACGTGACCGAGGCGATGTTGCCAACGGTGTCCGGAACGGTCGTCAACACGGTGTACTCTGTGCCCGACACGGTGGCCGGCGTGGCCAGCGTCAGGACCACCGTCGCCGGCGGGCCTCCAGAGTGCGACGGCGGCGTGGCAGTCGACAGCGCAACGCTGCTGCCTCCTGACGCGATGGTGTATCTCGCCGGATTTACTGCCTCCACCGGATCAATGGCCTCGGTGAACGTGAGTGTTATTTTGTCGTCCGTGCTGAACATTGGGGGCACGTTGGCATCAAACATGGGTCCGGTCAGGTCTATGGTCGGCAGGCTCACCGCTATCGTGCCGTCGTGTCCTGACGTCGCAGTTATTGTGCTAGTCTCTGATGTGGCATCCGTGGCGACGATCGAAAAGGCAAACGGTGCGGACTCTGTGGTCTCGGCGGAACCCCGCGCCACGGCCAGGTCATATATCCACGTCCGTGGGCTGTCATCGCCTGCGTCTGCCATGGCCGCCCCCGTGACTCCCCTTCCGGCAAGCGTTATTGTCGGTGCCGTGGCGCGGTGGTCCTCGCTGAGCTCGAGCGCGAGGCGTATGGTGTCGCCTGCACGGGCGATGAGCGCACTGTCGCCAGACTTTAGCGTCGAGAGGTTCAGCGTGTCGCCGGCGCCAGTGTCGGTGTCACCATACACCCTGAACGATATTGACGTGGCGAGCGGCGGCGTGGGCGTGTATGTCACGTCCTCCCCACTGCCCCCGTACGCGACAGAGTTGACATCAGTGATGCTCCGTGACGGCGTGACCGTGTACACTGTACCGTCCACGGCGTCATCATCAAGGGTCAGCGTGACGCTCGCCGGCGGGCCGTCGGCATACGACGGCGGCGTGGCGGCATCAAGCGCAACTGGGCTGCCCCCTGACGTGACGGCATAGTTTGTCGGCTTTACGGCCTCGACCTGATCAAGGGCCTCGGTGAACTCGAGTCGTATCTTTGTCGGACCCATAAACCCAGAGTCCCCGATGGACGGAGGCGCACCGTCTGATGCCGGTGCCGTCCACGTTGGAGGTGTGAGAAAGTCTCTAGCGATGGCGCTATCCCCAGAAGGCGTGTATGTCACATCCGGAGTCGAGGCAGTCGAGGCAAGGTCGGCGTCGAATTGCAGGTGAAAATTCCGAAGGGGGCGCTCGAGCGTCGCCGAGGGCGAAAAGCTCACACCGTCAGCAGAGATGCCGGTGACGGCAATTGAGGTCGCGCCATCAGATTCAGTGACGCTAAAGTCGCTGGCAGCCACGCTGACAGCCATGTTCCCACTGAAGTTCGCACCAGTAGCAAGCGTGAGCCTGGCCGTGTTGGCGCTAGTGGTCATTGCCGAAAATAGTGGCTCGTAGGCGAGAAAGCGAGAGCCTGAGAAAGGCGTGCTGCCAAGCTTTGTTATGGTGTAGAGCACGGTAACCGAGGAGGAAAGGTCGTCGTCCATCATGAGCCTGAGTGTGCGCGTGGCGTCATCATACATGACGGGGTTTGTTGATGCAAACGGCAGCACGACATTGCTCCCATCGCGGGAAACTCGAACTGTAAAGCTCTCCGGACCCAACGGCGGATCGTTGTCTAGCCTCTCGTGGAACTGAACCGTTATTTGCCTAGGGCTGACAATCCACCAGTCAACCCGCGTCGTTGCGCCTTCTGAGACCGGAATCCTCGGGGCAGTGCCGTACGGCACCGGCACCATTGCCATGTCCGTCAGCAGTGTCGGGGAGATGTGCAGGTAGCGCGGCTGCACGCTCGCGATAACGTCGTCTCGCTCCAGGGTGAGAACAGAGTTTGCCACCCCGCCGCTAGGAGAGGAGCGCGTCGCCGAGGTGATCGAGGCGGCAGCCGTCGTGCCCGTGGGCTCCGTATATAGCGCAAACGCCGATGCGGCCGGCGCGTTCACCGCCTCGGAGAACGTGAGCTCCACTGCCTTGGGGCGAGGATTGGATTGTGTGGCCAGCGGCGAGTCGACTAGCGCTGCGGCGACCACGCGCGGCGGCGCGCCGTCTGTGGCGGTGACTCCCGTGGCGTCTGTCACCAGCTGGCCGACTGGCGCTGAGAGCGTGTCCGTGCCCATCGCGTACGTCACCCTTGGCGTCGAGGCCGTCGAGAGCTCGCCGTGGAGGAGCGTGATCGTGTTGGAGGCTATCGGCACCGCCGCGGTGCCCGCCGTGACGCCCGTGACAGCACCCGAGGCGATGCCCGTGGCCGGCATCGGCTCCTCTCCGGCCAGGCTGCCGTCGATCGTCCATGATCCCGGCGAGCCGGATCCCGTCACGGGGTGCGAGAGCGTGACGACCGTTAGCGTGGAGGAGGCCGTCCTGGCCGACAGCAGTGTCGTCACGGCATATGTCGGCGTGGCCGTGGCCGAGGCGGCGTTGCCAACGATGTCCGGAACGGTCGTCGAGACCGTGTACTCGGTGCCGGGCACGGTGGCAGGCGTGGCCAGCGTCAGGACCACCGTCGCCGGCGGGCCTCCAGAGTGCGACGGCGGCGTGGCAGTCGACAGCGCGACGCTGCTGCCGCCTGACGTGACGGTGTACCTCGTCGGCTTTACTGCCTCCACCGGATCAATGGCCTCGTTGAACGTGAGCGTTATTTTGTCGTCCATGGTGAACGCGGGGGGCGCGTTGGCGTCAAACACAGGTCCGGTCAGGTCTATGGTCGGAAGGCTCACCGCAATCGTGCCGTCGTGTCCCGACGTCGCAGTTATCGTGTTCGGCTCTGACGCTATGTCCCTGACTGCGATCGAAAATGCAAATGGCGTAAGCGCTGTGGTCTCGGATGTCCCCTGCGCCACGGCCAGGTCATATATCCACGTCCGCGGGCTGTCATCGCCTGCGTCTGCCATGGCCGCCCCCGTGACTCCCCTCCCGGCAAGCGTTATTGTCGGCGCCGTGGCGTGATGGTCCTCGTCGAGCTCGAGCGCGAGGCGTATAGTGTCACCTGCACGGGCGATGAGCGCAGTGGGGCCAGACTTTAGCGTCGTGAGGTCCAGCGTGTCGTCGGCGCCGGTGTCAGTGTCGCCGTACACCCTGAACGATATTGACGTGGCGAGCGGAGGCGTGGCCGGCGGCGTGTACGTCGCAGTCACCTCGGCCGGCGAGGCAAACGCGTTGCCTGCAAGGTCGGCCAGCAGTGCCGGCAGCTTGACGGTGTGCACGATGGACGGTGCGGCGTCACCGGCGAGCGTGAGCGTGATCGTGCGGGCCGTGGCGTCATAGGCGGGCGGGATGGCGCTGTTCAGGGGGACGACATCTGGGTTGCCGTCCGAGCCGGCGTCTGGCACCGTCACGTCGTACGTATAGCCCCCTATAGCCGATACCGTGCCGGCGAGTGCCTCGCTGAGCATGATGACGAGCGTTCTGACTGCCCTGAACTCCGCAGTGGCCGTGGGTGCCGTGAGGTCTATGGTCGGCACGGTGACGGTGACTCCCGTGTCTAGGCCGGCGGTCCGCGTTATGGTCGCCATGTTGTTCGCCGCGTCAGCGGCCTTGATCGTGAACGTAAAGGCCGCCTCGCCCGAGGAGGACGTCACGAGCAGGTCGTGGTGCCACGTCGTGGCCAGCGCGTCGCCGTTGTCGCCCATCGCGGTCCCCGCCGGCGTCCGGCCGTCCACCTCTATCGTCGGCGTGCCGGCCGCGGCCTCGTTGAGCGTCAGTATCAGGCGGATCGTGTCCCCGTCGCTTGCGCGCAGCGCGCTGTCGCCGGACTTTAGCGTGCCGGCATCCGGCGTGCCGTCGTACACCTCGAAGGCTATCGAGCTTGCGACCGGCGCCGTGGTGTCCGGCGTCACGTACTGCACCGTCCTCTGCACGGCCACAAACACGTTGCCGGCGAGGTCTTGGATCGTGGCCGGCACATATACGAGATAGCCCCCTTCCACCGAAGCGCCGACCTCGACGGTGACAGTCATGCCGCTCGCAGTCGCCACGTACACCGCCACGCTTCCAGACGGCGGCGTGACCACGATGCCGCCGGCGATCGTGACGTCCTCGTCGAGCGTGAGGACGATGTCATTGCCCACAAACTCCGCGTCCTGGAGCGTCGGAGGAGTCCTGTCCACGACGGGCAGGTCGTCGGCCATGCTGCCGGTCGCAAAGCCCGACTCGGCCACCATGCCTGACGCCGTCGTTATCGTGCCGGTCGCCGTGCCGTCGGTGACCGATATCGAGAGCGCCAGCGTGCCCTCGGGCGTCGCTGCCCCCACGGACAGGTCGTACGTCCACATGGTGGTGTCCCCTGGAACGGCGTTCATTTGGACGCTCGAGACACCGCCCCCGGTGAGGACTGGCCTCGCGGTGATCGCCTCGTTGAGCGTGAGCAGGATGCGAACCGTGTCGGTGAGCCTTGCGTGAAGCTCGGAGGCGCCGGACTTTGTATGGCCGAAGGACGCGGGGCCGTTGAACACCGTGAAGGACATCGCAGTCGCCAGCGGCGGCACGCCGTCGGTCGCCTCGGCGCCGCCGTCGGCGACGTCAGAGCCGCCGGTGCCGCCCTCCTTGAGATCGCCGTCGGCGTACGCGACGCGCGGCGTGGCCGCCGTCGAGGAGAGCGGCGCGTGCGTGATGAGGAGCTGCGTGGACGCAGGACTCGACGGTATGGCCGGCGTTACCGCGTCACCTGCTCCCGCCGAGGTCTCCGGCGTAGCCGTGACCGGCGTCTGCCCGTCCCCTACCACAGTCGCCACGCTCGATATAATCAGCTCCGCGTCGGCCGAGCCGGTGTCGTTGTCGGTGACCGTCCAGTCCGTCACGTCGAGCGTGCCGGCCAGCGCGCCGCCGTCAAACTCCACGAGCGTCGTAGTGAGGCTCCTCGTGGCGGCCGTGAAGGGGCCAGCCGTGGCGGCTATGCCGTCGGCGGCGATCGCCGACGCGCCGTCCATGACAGGGTTGTTCCTGTCATTGTCGAATTGAGGGGCACCTTGACCCTGCACCGCGTCGGCGAGGTATCTGGAGGCGGGGCGGGTATAGGTGACCGTGGGCATGTCGTCCACGCCAAGGGTCGCCACGGTGAGCGTAAAGACCGTGTATGTAGCGCCGCCCTGCGTAACGTTGGCCGCGGCCAGGCCGCTCGGCGGGGCGCCGTCCACGGCCCAGTTCCCCACGGCTCGGTAGGGGGTGTGATTACTGTGTGAACCCGTGTTGTGTATCGTCTCGCTGAACGTGACGGCTATCGTCGCCGTCGTCAACGTGCGCGCCGTGAACGTCGGCGGGGCCTTGTCGGCGATGGCCGTGGCAGCCGTCGAGCCGCCGGCGGCGGCTGCAAGGCGGAGCTCCGCCGAGTTCCGGAGCGTGTCATCACCCGTCGACGGGCGCGTATAGACCACGCTCGCCGCGGTGATCGCAGTCAGGTCGCCAGCACCGTCTGGGTCGGCCAGGCTGGTGTAGGGGCGGCGCTCCGCGTCGTCTAGCGTGAGGACGATCTCTGTGGCGTCAAAGGGCGAGGACGGCACCGCAGTGCTGACGCTCGAGCCGGCGACTGCCCACTCGGAGCCGGCAGTCACGCCAAAGACGGCCTCGTCAAAGATGATCCTCACGGTCTCCGCCGAGGTCAGCTCGGCCCTGAACGTCGGCGCAGTCGTGTCCGCCGCGTACGTGGCAGTCACGGAGGCAGCGGCGAGCTCGTTGTCCGAGGCGTCGTCTATGCCCGTGGGCAGCGCGACAGAGTACTCGCCGGCAGACGGCGAGGAGATCGTGACTGACGCCCTGGCGGTGCCGTCGGCGTGGTCTGCCCCAAGCGGGCCGGCCGACGCGCCCGGCTGCGTGACCTGCAGCGTACCCGGCACGCCGTTGACCGGCTCGCTGAACAGGATGACGATCGCGCTGCCCAAAAAGGCCGCCCTGGCCGTCGGTGGCGCGCCGTCAGTCACTGCCGTGGCCGCAGCCGTCCTGCCGGCGGCGGCGAGGTCGTTGCCGACGCCGTCGGCAAGCGTGTTAGACGCAGTCGCCGAGTCGGTCGCGGGGCGCGTATAGACCACGCTTCCCTGCGTGATCTCCTCGAGCGGGCCATCACCGTCCGGGTCGGCCAGTGCAGTGCCCACGCGCGAGGCCGACAGCGTGAGGACGATCTCGTCGACTGAGGACGGCGAGGAGGGCGCGACCGTGCTGACTGTCGAGCCGGCGACGGTCCACTCGGCCGGCGCCGTCGTGCCGCTGACATTCTCGTCAAACGTGATCGTCACGGTGTTCGCAGACGTGAGGCTTGCGCTGAACGTTGGCGGCGTGGTGTCCGTGTATATCACCATCGCCATGGCGTCATTGCGGATCACGTTTGCCGTCGGCGAGACGAGGTCGGCGATCCCATTGGCTGCGCTGATCGTGTACGACGTGCCAGACGTGGCGCCAGATACGGTGAGCGTGTACGTCGTGCCGGTGTGCTCAACCTTTGACACGGTCAGGCCGCTCACTGACCAGCCCATCGATCCTGTTCCCACGTTCCTGGTCACCGTCTCTGTGAACGTCACACTGATCATGTTGGAGGCCGTAAACGTGACGAGCGCTATCGTCGGCCTCAGGGCGTCAGTGGCAGCTACCGTGGCATCTAACGTTGTGGCATCAAGCGTTATGGCGTTGCCGGCCAAGTCGGCCAGGCCCGTGCCCGTGTACTTGACTGTCGGCGCAAATGACGTGTCGTCGATCGTCGCGTAAGTGAGCGTTATCGTGCTGCCCGAGACGTCGACGTTGGAGATCGCAGCCTCCGTCGCGCCGTCCTCTGCAGACCACTTGGCGATGACGCCGGCTCCCGTGACTGCCTCGGAGAGCGTGACAGTCAGCGTGCCCGTCGTCGCCGTGGCCGCCGAGGAGAGCGTCGGCGCAGTCAGGTCTATGGTCGGCACGGTGACGGTGACTCCCGTGTCTAGGCCGGCGGTCCGCGTTATGGTCGCCATGTTGTTCGCCGCGTCAGCGGCCTTGATCGTGAACGTATAGGCCGCCTCGCCCGAGGAGGACGTCACGAGCAGGTCGTGGTGCCACGTCGTGTCCATACCGTCACCGTTGTCGCCCATCGCGGTCCCCGCCGGCGTCCTGCCGACCACCTCTATCGTCGGCGTGCCGGCCGCGGCCTCGTTGAGCGTCAGTATCAGGCGGATCGTGTCCCCGTCGCTTGCGAGCAGCTTGCTGTCGCCGGACTTTAGCGTGCCGGCGTCCGGCGTGCCGTCGTACACCCGGAAGGCTATCGAGCTTGCGACCGGCGCCGTCATGTCCGATACCGTGCGACTCGCGCTCGCCGTAGCGCTAGCGGCGAGCCGGTTGAGTGCGTCATCGACTATGTTGTCGGGTAGCTGGACCGTGTGAACCGTGCCGGGCGCCGAGGCCGAGGCCAGCATGAGTGTGACTGTCGAGGTGGTGGCCTGCTCGGCATAGACGGCCGAGCCGGTGAGGGTCACGGTGCCGCCGGGGATCGTTGTGGGGTACATATTAACGTCTGTCGGAACCGCCACCACGCTAAACTTCGATTCGGCTGCTGGATCAAGCGCCGCCAGGTGCTCGCTAAACGTGATGGTGAGCTCGTCCGTATCGGTGAACGCGGAGGACATGACCGTGGGGGCGGTCGTGTCGATGCTCACGCGGTATCCCGCGTTCGGTATGGCGATGCCGTTATCGTCAGTCGCCCCTGTCGTGAGGTCATCGTGCGTGAACGTCGCGGCGTTGCCGGCGGCGTCGCGCACCGTGAGCTCGAACGTGACGGGGCCCTCTGGCGATGTACCCACGACACTGTGCGAATAGTTGTAATTCCCATCACCGGCGTCTGCGGCGCGCTGACCCGTCACCTCAGAGTCCGTGCCGGGGAAGAACTTGATGTCGGCGGGCGCAACGGCGTCGCCGGCGCCACCGGTAGCGAAGTCATTTTGGATGAGCCTGCCCGCCGCATAGAGAGGCTCGGTGGGATTTATGCGCACCCACACGCCTTCAGGGCCGTCGCTGCTCAGGCCGGCCGGCGCAATTGGCATTCTTGGACTCAGACTGTTCTCCCTTGTTCGCATATTCAGCGAGTCGCCGTCGTCAAGCTCGGGCGGAACGCCGTCTGCGGCGTCAACGGGGCCTGCCGGCACGGCAGTCGTGCCGGCCACCAGGCCGCCGGACGCCGGGCGCGTGTACGTGACTATGGGCGTGGAGGCCGTGGAGTCGAGATCTTCGTGCGTGATAAGCAGCGACGTGACTGCGGGCGTGGATCCCAGCACGTGCGTGACTGCCGGCGTCGAGCCGACAACCGGCGTAGCGGTGACCTGGCCCGTCCCGTCGGCAGTCACCGTCGCGATGCTCGATATGGCAATGCTCGCGGCGGCCTCGGGGGCCGCCTCGTCGACTGCCCAGTTGGCCACGTCGAGCGTGGCGGTGATGCTCCCGCCGGCAAACGTGACGAGCGTCGTGGTGGACGTCCTCGTCTCGGCGTCAAACGGCCCGTCGTAGGCCTGCACTGGGAATGGCATGGCGACTCTGGGGTCGCTACGAGGTATGATGGGCACGGTATTGGCATTAAGGTCACTGACTTGCGCGTCGGGGGTGACCGTGTACGCCCTGCCGAAGGCGGCGTCGGCTCCCAGCGTGAGCGCGTACGCGTTAGTGGCAGTTTGCGCGACGGACGTCACGGCCAGGTTGCCCCTCGGCGACGTCACCGTCCACCCGTCGTCTGTCGCATAGTTTCTCTCGTGCACCAGGTCGGCAGGGGCCATGGTGAACACGACATCCTCGCTGAACGTGACTGTGATCGTGCGGGCGTCCGTAAACGCGGCAGACGCGACTGTCGGGCCCGTTCCGTCATTGGCGGAGGCGACCACGGTTGCAGTCTGCAGGCTGTTGGCCGTGCCGCCGGGCACCACGTCGGAGAGCCCGCCAGACGGCATCGTAAACCTCACCATGGGGGTCTCCGTTAGCGCCCACCTGAGACTATGGTCGAGGGAGTTCAAAATCCCGACATACAGCAGGCCGGTGAACGGCGGGTCAGGCGGTATCGTGACGCGCGACCTCTTTGTTGAATCTGTCTCACCCACGTCCGTGGTCGCTATCGCTGCCGTAGTCAGGGTCGTTTGGTCGGCGTCAATCACGCCCACTGCCCACTCGGCGGCCATTGTCGTGCCCTGTATGGGCTCGTCGAACTTTACTGCGACATGTGTGACGTTGTACACGCGCGCCGTGAACGTCGGCGGCGTGGTGTCCGTGTATGTCGCCGTCGCCGTGGCGTCATTGCGGATCACGTTTGCCGTCGGCGAGGCGAGGTCGGCGATCCCATTGGCTGCGCTGATCGTGTACGCCGTGCCAGACGTGGCGCCAGATACGGTGAGCGTGTACGTCGTGCCGGTGTGGGCAACGTTTGACACGGTCAGGCCGCTCACCGACCAGCCCATCGATCCTGTTCCCACGTTCCTGGTCACCGTCTCTGTGAACGTCACACTGATCATGTTAGAGGCCGTAAACGTGGCCGACTCGATGTACGGCGAGACGCCGTCGGCAAGGTACGCGCAGCCACGCGAGCTGGGCTGCGTTCCCGAAACTGACGGCGCGGCATCAGGGTGGTATATGGCGTGCATGCGCGAGGCCGTCGT
Source organism: Cenarchaeum sp. (assembly GCA_963693095.2). GTDB lineage: Archaea > Thermoproteota > Nitrososphaeria > Nitrososphaerales > Nitrosopumilaceae > JAHRAL01. Next base: position 337,610 of record OY843768.1, on the reverse strand, counting down.
GGAGAGCGCCTCGTGGACAAACACGACAGACGCATCATCGCGCACGGCAATGACGCCGAGCATGTCCCGGGGTGTCCCCTGGCTGCCCACCCTGGCGCACATGCCATTCACGTCGCCGGCACTGCCCTCTATGAGCGTCCACTCTGATATGTCCTGCGTGGGCGTCACAGTCGCATGTGTGGTAAACACCGGATCAAAGCTGATTCGCGATATCTGGGCAGTGCCTGCCGCGAGGCGGTCAAGGGCGCCAGTTATGCCGCTCAGCGACGTAAACTCGGCGGCGTTGTTGATGGGGCCAATGTTGGTGTGCGAGAGGGCCGAGGAGGCGACGCCCCTCCACGTGATGTCCTCCACTGCCCCGACGTCACCAGACGCCCTCACCGCATGAAAGGCAGGAGAGGTGTGCGCCATCACGTCTCCGGCCGTCGTAGCGATGCAGATCACTGCGATCGCTAGCGCTAGGCCACATACCACGCCACGCATTGTGCCACGCGGGTGTTATCATAGTATATAATACTAGGCGTGAAATTGAAGGTGAAAACGCCCCCCCCCCCCCCAATAAACGGCCAGGGCAGGCCGCACGGCGTCGGCGGAGGAGAAAGGCCGGTTCTGGCACCACAGGCGCAGAGTGGCCCAAATAGCTTAAAATCCCGGCATCCGGCGGCGCCCTATCGTGGGGTCGTAGCCTAGTCCGGTAGGGCGACAGTGACGCACGCGATCACCGCTAGGGGCTCCAGAGGTCAAAGTCTGAACTGCTGACCATCACGGGATGATGTGGGTTTGGAGCTGCAGTGACCCGTAGGTCGCCGGTTCGATTCCGGTCGGCCCCACATCCAACCACTATTGCGCGCCGGCGCGAAGGACGTTTAGCGCCGAGCCGGCACGGAACCACTCGAGCTGTGTAGAGTTGTACGAGTGCGAGAGCGCAATCTCCTCGGAGCTCCCATCGGCATGCCCTATTGCGCAGCGAACGGGGGCCGACGGCGCGATCGAGGCGAGCTCTAGCAGGTCAAGCGTGTCGCCCTCGAGTATCCTGTCATAGTCAGACGCATCAGAGAACACAAGTGCCAGTATGCCCTGCTTTTTGAGGTTTGTCTCGTGTATGCGCGCAAAGCTGCGCGCAATCACTGCGGCACACCCGAGATAGCGCGGCGTTATCGCCGCGTGCTCTCTGCTGCTGCCCTCGCCATAGTTCGAGTCACCGACTATTGCCCACTGGATTCCGGCGGCGCGATACGCGCGGCCGATCTGCGGAAAGGGCTCTACGTTTCCGCTGAGCTCGTTGGTTCCCTTGCCGACATGGCCGCCAAACGCGTTCACGGCGCCAAGGAGCATGTTGTCACTCAGGTTGTCGAGGTGTCCGCGAAACGAGAGCCAGGGGCCGGCCGGCGATATGTGGTCTGTTGTGCACTTGCCCTGCGCCCTGAGCATGACGCGCAGGCCGACGAGGTCGCCGCCGTTCCAGGCCGCAAACGGCTTTAGCGCCTGGATCCTCTTGCTCGACTCGTCGATCTCTATTGTGTGCGCGCCGCCGGCCGGCGGGGCGACGTACGCGCCGTCACCGCGGACAAACCCGCCCTCCGGAACGTCTGGTGCCGGCACGGGCTCCTCGAGCGCAACACGCGTCCCGTCGGCGGCCTCGAGCGTGTCGGTGAGCGGGTTGAACGAGAGGCGTCCGGCAAGCGAGAGCGCGACTACTATCTCGGGGCTTGCGATAAAGTTCATCGTGTCGCGGCTGCCGTCGTTGCGGCCGGGAAAATTGCGATTAAAGGACGTCACGATGGTGTTCTTGCGCGAGCGCTCTAGCTCGGGCCGGCTCCACTGGCCAATGCACGGGCCGCACGCGTTGGCAAGGACCGTGGCCCCTATGCTGCGAAGCGTGCCCATCTGGCCGTCGCGCTCGATCGTCGCGCGAACCTGCTCGGAGCCCGGCGTGACGAGGAGCGGCGTGGCGGCCCTGATTCCCCTCGAGGCGGCCTGGCCGGCCACGCCGGCTGCGCGCGTCATGTCCTCGTACGACGAGTTTGTGCAGCTCCCTATGAGGGCCGCAGATATCTCCTCGACATACTCGTTCTCCCGGGCATCGCGCGCAAGCTGCGATATGGGTCGCGCAAGGTCTGGCGTGTGCGGCCCGACGACGTGCGGCTCGAGGGCAGAGAGGTCGATCTCTAGCGTGCGGTTATAGCGTGCGCCCTCGTCGGCGCGCAGGAGCCCCGCGTGCGCGTCGGCGAGGGCCGCGATGTCGGCCCTTTGCGTCGCGCGCAGGTAGTCGCGCATCCTGGCATCATACGGAAATATAGAGCACGTCGCGCCGATCTCGGCGCCCATGTTCGTGATCGTCGCCTTGCCCGTGCAGCTGATCGACTCGGTGCCCGGCCCATAGTACTCCACGATCGCATTAGTCGCGCCAGACACCGTGAGCTCGCCGGCGACGCGCAGTATGACGTCCTTTGGGGAAGTCCAGCCCCCGAGCCGGCCCGTCAGGCGCACGCCTATCCGCTGCGGATAGCGAACCTCCCATGGAAGCCCCGCCATCGCCTCGGCAGCATCGATGCCCCCGACTCCGACTGCGACCATCCCGAGGCCGCCGGCGTTGGGCGTGTGCGAGTCGGTCCCTATCATCAGGCCGCCGGGAAACGCATAGTTCTCGAGAACGACCTGGTGTATGATTCCGGCCCCGGGCCTCCAGAACCCGCAGCCGTATGCGGCGGCAGCCGACTGGAGGAAGCGAAAGACCTCGTCGTTCTCGCCGAGTGACTCGGCCATGTCAGCCTCGCCGTCGACCCTTGCCCTGATCAGGTGGTCACAGTGGATTGTGGTGGGCAGCGCGGCGCGCGCCAGTCCGGTCGTCATGAACTGCAGCATGACCATCTGGCCCGTGACGTCCTGGAGGGCGACCCTGTCAGGCTGCAGGTACGCATACGCGCCGGCATTGCCGTCGAGATCAGAGGATGGCGCTTTGGCCATGTGGCCGGCGAGTATCTTTTCAGAGAGCGAGAGCGGCCGGCCGACGAGGCGCGCATACGCGTCGGCCCGCTCGGCGAGGCGCGCATAGACTGCCCTGACTGACTCGGCGCTGCACCCAATCTCCATTGTCAGCGTGCGCCTGCGAACCCGAATTTAACGCTTGTATGGTCGCATGCCGGTCCCGCAGCCAACAATTATAAGCGCAATTGCGCCCCGTCGCGGCGCATATGCGGATGGCAGCACACACTCGGCCCACCGACCACGGGGTCACACACACATGGTAAACACGGGATTTCCAAAGTTTGGCGTCACGCAGGAGAGCGCGCATATCACGGCCCTGCGCAAGTACAACGTCCCGGACCTCATACTCAGGCTAGTCGCCAAGCAGTGCAAGTCGACGCTCCAGGAGAGGGGCAGGGTCGACGAGAGGCTCCAGAGCCTAAACAAGGAGGCCCTCGAGACGCTGTACCGAACGTTTGTCAACGGCGAGTTTGACGTCGCGGGCCGGTACGCGACGTACAGGTTTTACGCGTATGTCTCTAGCACGCACCACAGGTGCGAGGTCATCATAAACGAGGTGATACAGGGCATGTCCGGCAAGAACCACAAGATCCCAATCGCCGTAAAGAGCAACGGGGTCTATATCGCAATTGCGTTCAACAAGGCAACGGGCAGGCCCGTCAGCAGGGCTGACATGGCGCGAATGCACGAGGTCGCATACGACATAAAGCGCGGGGACCAGGGAACGCAGCTTGGGGAGGCGACATACTGCTCGTCAGTTGGGTTCAGGGAGGAGGCAATGACTGAAATTGCGCGAATATCAAAGATAAAGGGCAAGAGCCTAGACGGCGCGATCGCGTTTCGCGCGGCAAACTTTGAGAACAACATATTCTCGACTGTGTCGTGCTAGAGAAGCGACGCGTCGAGTGTCAGGAACTCTGGCGGGCCATCAGTCCTTTCATGGTCGGCGCCATACGCAACAAAGGGGAGCTCGCCAGAAAAGTGCCTCGACCACGCCGCATTGACCGCGTCAACGGAGTCCCTCCGTCCGGCCTGCCGCAGGAGCTCGTGTGCGAGCTCGTATGAGACCTCGGTGCAGTTCTTTTCTGCCAAATACCCCACGTGTTCGCCATCACCGCGCGGCCTGCGCCACATCGACATGCACATGTTCTCCGAGTGGTACCCTTCGGCCATCGAGTCGGTCCAGAACGGCCTAAAGTTTGCGAGGTAAAAGTGCCATGTCGACTCGTCGCGCGTCTTGTGGTCCTGCAACAAGGTGTGCACGCCGGGCCGCGCGAGCAGGCCGGTGCGCGAGACTGTCATTGCGTCAAAGCGAACGTCCAGCTCGCGCCCAAAGTTATTCCCAATCCACGACTTGAAGAACTGCGCCATGCGCCGCGCGTACTCGAGCTCGCCGGCGCGCGACTCGAGCTCGTCGCCGTGCGCCATGAATACAAATTGGAGAATCAAGCCCCTGGTCCACGCCGGTGCCGGCCCTCAGGCCTGACTAGCTCTGACCCTCGATGCCCATCAGCGTGAGCGTCGAGCGAATCTTTTCGATCTTGCGTATCTTCCACGTTATCGTCTCGCGGAGCTTTACGACCGTGTCTGACTCGATCTTTGCCAGGATGTCATAGGCGCCAAAGGTTCCGTGAACCTCGCGAACGCCCTCTATGCCCTTTAGCTGCTGTATGATGGCCTCTTCTGAGCCCAGCTCGCAGTTGATGAGCACGTATGCTGTCGCCATGCCGCCGCGTGGGGACACGCCGCTATATCAACGAATCGGCGCCACGCAGGCGCAGAGACGTAGAGTGTTCCCCGGCTCTGACTGACGCGGCCTCACGGGCAAGCCAATTGCCTAGGCCGGTTCCTTAACCGGGGCACCCTCTGTGGCGCGCCTGGGTGAATCGCGGCTCACTCGGGCCAAGACGGCCATGTCACGGCGATCCGTCTGCGCGCCATTGCTCTAGGGCGCACGAGCGGCGCGGATCTCCCCGATATTAACCGAGCAGGCCGGAGCGGCGCATCCTGGACAGCTTTCGCAGGGCAACGGCGAGCGCCACCGGAGCGCCGACGTACATTATGGCGTTTAGCGCGATGACGAACGTGCCCACTGCAATCACGCCGGCCTCCGAGCCTGCCCCGACTGCGGACATTAGCGACATCGAGGCGACCATTGGAGCGATGAGCGCGCGCACGGCCTGGCGCAGCTCGGGGCTCTGCGTCTCCCAGTCGGCAACCGTCGGCGAGAACGCATAGTAGACGCCGTTGAATGCGGACATGAACGCCGTGCCCGATGCAGTGGTGAGGAGCACAGAATCACGCACCTCGCGAAGTGACTGCACAGACTCGGCCATCTCGGTTCCGTGTGCGGCAGTGGCGATGAGGCAGCCGCCTGACGCGCGTGGCGCAGCCGGCACGCACTTGCCATCACTTAGCACCGTTCCTGTTCCGCACTCGAGAGTGACAGGGGCTGCGGTGTCCGGCTCAGGCTCCACGGTGGCACTCTCGGGCTCGGGCAAATCCTGCGGTACCGGGGGTGGTGCCGGAGGCGGATCCGGCACGCCAGTGTCCTCGTCGACAAGGCCAACTGCCTGCCGTATGGTAATGTCTGGAAAGCTTGCGTCAAACCATGCAGCGTATGACGGGTCGCCTGCGTACCTGGCAACATATGTGGCGGGATCGTCACCTTGCGACATGTGTGGCGCAAAGTCCGGATGCGGGCCGTCGCGTGACACCAAGCCAACTGCCTGCCACACCGTTATGGACGAAAAGTTTTCGTCAAACCATGCCGCGTACACTGGATCTGATGCATACCTGTCAACATATGTTGCCGGACTGTCACCCTGTGACATGTATTGCGCAAAGTCCGGATGCGGGCCAGTTAGGGTCTCTCCGGGCGCAGGCTCGGCAGTCTGTGTGTCTGGCACACTGCCACCCGACGATACAGTAGGCGCCACACTGCCGCGCGTGACACTGATGCGGCTTCCGTCATGCTCCATCTGCATTGTTGCCGCCGTGCCAAGATCCTGGCCACTAGTGAACGCCATTATCGTGTACACGCCCACGCCATCAAATGTGTCACCCACTACCAGCGGGGACAGGACGAACGTGCCGTCTGGGTTGGATATTCCGTCATGGAGCTCAGAGCTGCCCCCTGGATGCCGCACGGCCACAGTGATTATTTGGCTAACATCAGTCCCACGCGTGGTTCCGCTAAACGTGATTGTGTCATCCAGGTCATAGAATGCCGCATTTGAGGCCACAGAGTGGACGACCGGGGCATCGGCGGCCGGTGGGTCAGGCCGCTCCTGGACATCAGGTTCGGCCAGCTCTGGCGGCGTAGTCGTAGTCACATAGCCGGGAACGCGGTCAATTAGTGCCGTGTTCTCGACATGCAGGTCATCACCAGTCGTGAACGGGTCTGGGAGCGTGTGATCGACATACCTGGCCGTCACGGTATCCCCGCCGCCGACCAGCAGTTGGTCGCCGGAGGACTCGCCGGTTAGCACAAACATTACGCGTGCCTCAAATATTCCCGATGCGTCATGCGTTTCTGTGACGGTTAGGGTCGCCCCATCGGGATCAGTGTCAGAGTGCACGTGCACGTCAAAGGCATCAGCCCTGCCGGGGTCAAGGTTCATGTCAGGATCAACAACCCTGACCGTCCCGCGCTCAAGTGCCTCATAGGTGTCAGCAACCCACACAACGTCACCAACATTCCACCTTATCAGTGCGCTTGCGGTGGCGCCATCACCAGAGACGGAGTCAAGCGTGACGGTAATGTTATCATTGCGACCAGCCGCTATTTGTCCCTCCGATGAGCGCGTGTCTGATACCGTCCGGCCAAGCATGTCATTTCCGGCCGAGTCGCCCGTAGACGGATCACCGTCAGCATCATGGGCAAAGCCCGTGAGCGTAATCTCCCCATAAAATATGCCAGTATCCGTACCGGTTTCTGTGAGGGCGACACCCTGCAGGAGTCCGCCCTCTGCAGTGGATATGTTGATCGAGTGTAACTGCGACGTCCCGCCAATCTGCTCAATCCACCGGGAATCCACATTGTAGTCAGGTGCGATTAGCGTGATGTAGACCCTGTCAGACCAGGTATAGACTGCCTGATCAAGCTCGAGTGACAAGACTGGCGGGCCCTCAGACTGGTGTGACCACGCGTACAGCAGGCCGTCCCAATCCCTGACGAGCTTCTCGTAGTCGTATTGGCAGTAGTCTCTTCTTTCACTAGGAAGCAAATATGCGGTGCTCAACGCGACACTTGTTTCGGGATCCTTTCCGTACATATAGCACGCAAGATCATAAAATCTCTGGATGTGTAGGTTGTGAATTGCGGAATAGTCGTGTGACTGTTCCTCTTCCCATGCCCGAAATTGTTTGGCCGCACCAAGCACAATATATTGGCCATCACTATCAGTGTATTCAAGGATAACATATGCGGCAAAAGAGTCAGCCGTGTTCTCTTCTCGCCCAAGAATAGGTATGTTGTATGCGTCAATCAGCGCGTGGCCCACCTCATGGTAAAACACAAAATCAATTGTGTCAAGTATGTGAGCATGTGCCGCATCATCGTCATAGTAGTAAAGATCATAGGCAGTGCGCATAAAGTCGCGAACAATCTCATAACACATGTGCACTTCATGGTTTGTCGGATCGTAAAAAGCATTACTTACGCCACAGTCAAGAATCTTGACTGTGAGGTCATATGGGAGGACAAACGTGTCGTTAAGAAACTCCACCTGGAGTTCAAAATAGTCAAGTTCCTTTACAAATTGCGCAATGTCAGGGTCTGACAGACTGGGCTCCACTTCAAGAATGAAATCACCACGGTCTGCGTTTATTGCGTGAGCTTTGGGAAATGTGTCCATCTCTCCCCCCCCCCAAGGAAGATAGTGCACACACCACAATCGACAATAGTGCAACGGTGCGTGCAAGTCGAGATGCCACATTAACGCAATTGCGTCGCGAGTCAGGGTTGCTCAAAATACACATACCATAGTCACCACAGTATTGACGTGTACGTAACCATCTTGCAATCATCATAAAACACTATACCTCTTCTGGCGTTCCTGGCGGTCTTACGTCAGTGTTTGAGAGATCCCTGCGGTCTGCCTCTCGCTCAGCCAGGCGCTTTGCATCCCGCTCGGCCCAGCGCTTTGCATCCCGCTCATCGGCAATGCGGAAATAACGGAAAGAGGCCGCAAGAAACACCGATGCGGCGAACACTGCAAATAACAGCACGTACATTATCATCGTCACAAACTCGTCGCTCGCATCCAGCCTCACGATACGGAATATGTCCGCAACCTGCATGCCAAGGTAGTGAAACGCCATACCGACAAGCTGCACCTATGTCCTGGCTCCAGGGTGACCCTCAGTGCTAGTCGTCACACCAAAGTGATCATCAAACCTTGTCTCGAGTCTAGTAAGGCGATCGCAGACATCTGCGAACTTGGCGTCCACGATTAAATCCCTCGCCCGTCTCTCCTTGCGGTCTTCCGCTATAACGCTCAAGAGCTCCTTGCGGCCTGCCTCCCGCTCGGCCTGGCGCTTCGCCTCAGAATAACGTGAGCTCTTGCGCCACTCAAACGCAATGTACGAAAGTACGCCGATCATCGTGATCGCCACTGTGGCAGTTCCTACGATCATGGTCGCGTCAACCATGGCAAGCCGCCATCGGCGCGGAATATAACCGTAACTTGATAATCAGGCGTGGGCAGGGCGCCCACAGGCGTCCTGCAGCCCACGACCTGATCGCAGCCATGCGTGCCCGCGGGCAAAGCCGCACGGTGATGCCGCACAGGCGTCGGTAGGAGATCCCGCCACTGGCCCACGCACGCCGGGATCGGTTAATATTGCAAGGCGGATCGAGTGCCCCCTGCATGGGCGAATACGAGGATGCTGTCAATTCGGTCCTAGAGTCGCGCCCCGAGATCACGCGGGCCGCGCTAGACGAGATGATTGCAGAAAAGATGAAGAGGGTCGGAGCTGGGTTTCTCACCGAGAGGGGCGCTATCCACCTAGTAGCATCTGACCTCGGCGTCACGTTTGAGGCCGGTGCCGAGGCGACAGCTGACCTCGGGGGCATCAGGGCCGGCGCAAAGGAGCTCTCCGTCAGGTCGCGCGTCATGAACATCTCGCCGGTCAGGCAGTTCACCGGAAAGGACGGCTCGCAGGGATCGATACGCACGATGACCGTGTATGACGGCAACGAGAGGGTGAACGTAAAGCTATGGAACGACAAGGCGGTCCTGCCGGGCATCGAGGAGATAAAGTCCGGCGACATGGTCAAGATCATAAAGGCGTACGTAAAGGAGGATCGCGACGGGACGCCGGCACTGAACATAGGCTCTGGCGGCACGCTAGAGCGCGACGAGGACCAGGACAGCGACATTAGGGGAATAGAGTCCCTAGAGATCGACGCCGGCGAGGTTACCGAGGAGGGCCGCAACATGGTCGTCAGGGGCGCACTCGACGGGCAGATAGGGTTTAGGGAGTTTACGCGAAAGAGCGACGGCAGGCCGGGCAAGGTCATGCAGGTGAGCATCAGGGGCAAGTCCGGCAGCGCGCTGCGCGCGGTTCTCTGGGGAAAGGGAAAGGCCGACGTGCCAAAGTCGATACCCGTCAACGCAAAGGTAAGGCTAGTCGGCGTTGACGCAAAGCCTGGAAACCAGGGCCTAGAGGTGCACGGCAATGACGCGACGATCGTAGAGATGGACGGGACAGATGACGTGCAGGCCGTCATTGTGCGCATACTGTCAAGGTCAGAGGGGACGGCAGGCTCGATGGTCCTCGGCGCAGACGCCGCCAAGAACATTGTGTTCATATCAGATGCGGCAAACAAGACAGGCGAGTTCGCAGCCGGCGACATTGTCGAGCTCATGCCGACCACTGCGTTTGGCAGCTCGGTAACGCTAGACTCTAGCTCGTTTGTGCGCCGCATGGGCGATGAGGACGCAAAGGTCCCAACGCTTGAGGAGATCCGGACCGAGATAAAGGAGGCAAAGTCCGGCGGCACGTACGTCATAAAGGCCATAGTCCTAAAGGTCAACGAGCGCCGCGAGATCCAGACGCGCAGCGGCGATGCCGTCGCGCTAGCCGAGATATACGTCGAGGACAAGACGGGCCAGGCGTGGGTCAAGGGGTGGCGTGACCAGGCCGACGTCGTCTCAAAGTGCAAGCCCGGCGAGATATACGAGATCACCGGCCTCAATGCGCGATCCGGCATGGAGGGCAGGATCGACCTAATGCTCACGCCGTACTCGTCAATGTCCCTCACGACGCCCTAGTCGTCCCAGAACCCGCGCGTCATGACATACTGCCTCTCGGCCTCATAGACCTGCCTATAGATGCCGTCCTCGCCGACCATGTCGCGCAGTATGCGCGCAGCCGTGTCGGCCCCAACGCCATATCCGGAGAGCGCAATGAGGGCCGCCTGCCCAAACGTCTCGACTAGCGAGGCTGTCTTCCACGCCCTGCGATACAGGCGCTCGCCGTCATCGCCGACGGGCCGGCCCGCCCTCTTTTTCTGGATAATCCGCGCAATGTCCTCATCGGCCCTGTGTGCGACGGCGACCTGGCGCGCGTGGCATAGCGGGCATGACACGCCGGCCTTCATCTCTGATGTCACGACGAGCCTGTCCCACATGCCGCAGCGCGCGCACACGAGGCGGTTGGTCGTGCCAAGGAGGCGGTCGCGAACCATGTCGAGTATGCCGCGATCCACGCTTGAGGGCGATGCGCGGTATGCGGCGCGCCCGAGTATCGGCTCGGCGAGCGCCGAGAACGCCTGCACGTCGGCCCACACGAGGCCCGTTGCGCCGTCATGTATGCTGGCCAGGACACCGGCCGTGCCGGCCAGGTCGTACTTGTCATGGTAGAGCTCGCGCACGGCCTCGCGCGCCAGCGGTGTAGAGAGGTTGCGCTCGTATATTATTCGCGCATCACGCCGGTCATACACCGCACCGCGCTCGACTATGCCAAACCTCTTTGCGACGCACCACGTGCGCCAGTTGACGTTGTGCGTGCCGGCAAGCGAGGCCTGCACGAGTGGCCCTATATCGCCATAGTCGCCGCAGAGCGCATCGCGCAGCATCGCCTCGGTGATTCGCGCCTGCGAGGAGAGCGCAATCCGGTACGCATCAGAGCGCGACTCGACTGTCCGGCCAATGATGGAGGAGAGCATCGAGGAGAGGAGCGTGGCGAGCGTCGCGTTTATTCGCGTGCCCAGGCACGCGTGGACGACGACGACGCCGTCAGCTCGGCACGACTCGGCGACGATTGTGGAGGCAGAGGCAGCACCAGGCGGTGCGCGCGCCATGGCGCGCGATGCAGCCCTGCCGGCGGCACCTGAGGTGCGCGCGCGAAACGCGCCGGCGCGGCGCGCAGTCTCAGAGTCAACAGGAATGTTCTCGCCCTCCCAGTATGGCGCAGTCATGCCGCCTGAGCGGTTTGGCTCGACGTTGACGCGCAGGTCCTTTTCATCAACGTTGAGTATTCTCCAGTGCAGGCCACGAAGGACAAAGATGTTGCCGCGCTCGCCATGGTCCCCGACAAACCTCTGGTCAAGCGTGCCGACAAACGAGTTTGTCGCAGTGTCGATAACGCGAAACTTTAGCACGTCCGGAATGGTCGAGAGGTTCTCATAGTGGTAGCGCAGGGTGCGCGCGAGGCGCCGGAACGACATTGACTTGCGGTCAAGCGAGATGAGCGAGGCCGACTCTAGCATCCCAAGCGTGCGAAGGAGGTCATCGTGCGTGAGGCCGCGAAAGGGGTACGCGCGACGGGCCGTGTCAAGGGCGAGGCCGACGCTGACCGTGCCGAGCTGCAGCGTCATGCCGACTAGGTGGTGCGCGAGCACGTCAAGGGCTCCATGGTGGACCGACTGGTCCTCGATCGAGCCCTCGCGCGCCCTGTCGAGTATGGCGCGCGCCTCCATATAGTCATCTGGCCCCGGCGCGATGATTATTCCCCTTGCAGACTGCGAGCCGGCATGCCTGCTGCGCCCGATCCTCTGGACGAGTCGCGAGACCTGCCGCGGTGAGCCATAGTGGACCACGAGATCAACTGAACCAATGTCAAGGCCCAGCTCGAGGGACGACGTGCACACGACGATGCCCCCGCGCCCCTCGCGCAGCGCACCCTCGCTCTCCTCGCGCACGGCGCGCGAGAGCGAACCGTGATGCAAGTCGATGGCGATTCCGGCGGCCCTCTCGCGCAGGAGTGCGGCAAGTAGCTCGGCCTCGCCGCGCGTGTTGGTAAAGAGGAGGACCGGCGAGGAGCGCGCAGTGGGGCCGGCAACGCGCACTATCTCGTCGGCGACGCTAGGTAGGCCGCCCTCGACGAGCATCACGTCAACGTCATAGCGGCGAATCGAGCGGTCGCGCACAATCCTGCACCTGCGCGAGGTCCCCGAGACGAGCTTTGCGGCCTCGCCGGTGTTGCCAACGGTCGCCGAGAGGCCCACGCGCGTGAGCTCGCGCGAGGAGTTGAGGGCCAGGCGCTCCATGCTCATTGCGAGCTGCGCGCCACGCTCACTTGGCAGCAGCTCGTGGACCTCGTCTATGATGATCCACTCTAGCTCCGAGAGGGCCTCGAGGATGCGCTCCTGTGAGAGGAGGACCACGAGCGTCTCGGGCGTCGTGATAAGCACGTCAGGCGGGTTTGCCGTAATCTTGCGGCGCGCTGACTGGGGCGTGTCGCCATGGCGTATGGCCATCGACAGTTGCGCGGCCTCTGCATAGCGCCCTATCCTCCTAAAGACGTCCTTGTTTAGCGCGCGCAGCGGCGTCACATAGAGGACCTTTGTGCGGCCCCTTTTTTTCGTGCGCGACACGCCGGCAAAGACCGGTATGACCGAGCACTCTGTCTTGCCTGAGCCCGTCGGCGCAATGACGAGCGTGTCGCGCTTTTGCGCAATTGTCGGGATCGCCTTTGCCTGTATTGGCGTCAGGCGCTCAAAGCCCAGGGAGCGAAACGCCGCGGCAAAGCGCGGCTCAGTCTGAACCCGCCCGTGTCCCCTTTGGCCTGAACCTCTCATAAGCCATAGCGCCCACTAGTCCCGCCACAAAGAGGACCAGGGCGAGTGCGGGTATTGCGTCAAAGATTCCTGCCAAGCTCTCGCCGTGCGGCGCGCGCGGCGAGTTAAATATCTTGGGCAGCGTCATCGCACAGGCCAGCCTCGCCTATGCGGTATCCGAACGCCAGGGTTCGGCCGGGCAGCATGACGCTTCCCGAATAGCGCCCGCCGGTGCGCGAGAGGCGGATCCTCGCGTGCGCAAACTGCCTGATCGACGCCTGCAGGTTCTCGCGCTCGACTCCGTCAAACTCGCGGATCATGTTGGTGATGACAATTGGGATCGAGAGGCGCAGCGCAAGGTCGGCCAGGCCGCGCATGTACACCATGAACAGCGAGTTCTTTTCTGGGATTTGGGCCTCACGGCCATACTCTAGGGAGAACAGGTCAGATGCGCTGTCGATGATGACGAGGCTTGCTCCCGAAGACGCCAGGGTCGCAGTCGAGGCGGCCTGCTCAGACGCGCCAGTTGCGCGAATGACATCTAGGCGCCCAAGCGCGCCGTCTGCGCAGCCCATGGCGCGCAGCATCGCCAGGACCCTCTCGGGGCGGAACTTGCCCGTCGTGTCGACCATGGCGACGCGCCGGCCGCGCGCGAGGCACGAGGCCGCAGCCTGCTTTACGAGCTGCGTCTTGCCGCAGCCGGCGGCCCCATAAACGTCAGTGATCGCGCCGGCGCCCAGGCCGCCGCCTAGCAGCGAGTCGAGGCGGGTGAATCCGGTGGGCTCTCCCAAGGCATCATGGGCCGGCGTGCCCAACTCTTAAAGCGGTTGCACCGGGATTTGCATAAAGGCTTTTAACCTACCATGCGGTCCATGCGCTCAAGTGATGTCATAGTGTCATCAACCCAGGGCAAGCGGCCGCTCCCAACGCTCCAAAAGTGCACCAAGAAGCAGGTCGTCGTGAGGCTAAAGAACGAGACAGAGTACAAGGGCAGGATGGACAGCGTCGACACGTACATGAACCTCATAATGACTGACGCCAAGGAGCTGCGCGATGGCAAGCCGGTGGCCAACTATGCGCGCGCCATACTGCGCGGGAACAATGTCCTGTTCATAAAGCTCGAAAAGGACCTCTAGGCGGTGCAAGCCCGCATGGCGCGCAGATCCCAGTTTAGCTCCGAATCCGTCACGGAGGGTCATCCCGACAAGATATGTGACCAGATATCAGACGCGCTAGTCGACGCGTTCATTGCCGGGGACCCCGACTCGAGGGTCGCCGTCGAGACGCTGATAACGACGGGGTTTATCGCCGTTGCCGGCGAGGTCACGACGCGCGCAAGGATTGGCGAGGCCGAGCAAGAAGAGATCGTGAGGAGGACCGTGCGCGACATAGGCTACAACGATCCCGCACTAGAGTTTGACGCTGACTCGTGCAAGGTCGACATGAGGCTCCATCCCCAGAGTCCGGACATTAGCCGCGGGGTCACGGCCGGCAATGGCGAGCAGGGTGCCGGTGACCAGGGACTCATGTTCGGGTATGCGACTGACGAGACGCCAGAGCTCATGCCAATGCCGATAATGATGGCGCACGCAATGACGCGCCGCCTCTCAGAGCTGCGCAAGTCCGGCGAGGTGCCGTGGATGCGCCCTGATGGCAAGTCGCAGGTGTCAGTAATGTACGAGGACAACAGGCCGACTGGCATCGATGCAGTAGTGGTCTCGACGCAGCACGCGCCAGACGTCTCAAACGAGGAGATACGCGACACGGTCGTCTCTAGGGTGATCACGCCATCGTGCGGGGAGCTCTGGCGCGACGGGATTGACATTCACGTCAATCCAACCGGCAAGTTTGAGATAGGCGGCCCGCACGGGGACGCCGGAGTGACTGGCAGAAAGATAATCGTCGACACGTACGGCGGGTTTGGCAGGCATGGCGGCGGCGCGTTCTCTGGCAAGGATCCCTCAAAGGTCGACCGCTCGGCGTGCTATATGTGCCGCTATGTCGCAAAGAACATAGTCGCCGCCGGCCTTGCCTCAAGGTGCGAGGTCCAGGTCGCCTATGCCATAGGAGTGGCCGAGCCCGTGTCGCTCATGGTCAACGCGTTTGGGACAGAAAAGCTGCCCGAGACGCGCATAGAGGAGTGCGCGCGAAGCACGTTTGACATGAGGCCGTCTGCGATAATATCGAGGCTTGACCTCAAGAGGCCAATATACGCGCAGACTGCGGCGTATGGCCACTTTGGACGCAGCGGCGAGGGCTTTACGTGGGAGCGCACGGACATGGTGGACGCGCTTCGTGGCGCCGCCGGCCTATAGCATCTCGCGCAGGTCGCAGAACTCTAGTCCCGAGGAGCGCCGGAGCGCATCATGGTCGCCGACAAAGCTGCCGGCGAGTATGGCCAGCTCGTCAATGTCATACGGCGCGCTGGCGCTGCGTGCGGCATCGCGCAGCGCAGACTCCATCGTGACCCTGCGCACGGAACGTGTGCCGGCGAGCATTGCCGCAAAGCGGCCATATGCCACGCGCCGGGGCCCAACAAGGTCAAGCGTGCGCGCGCCGCCGGCGCGCAGCGCCTCGCCGAGCAGGACGGCGCACGCGTCATCGACATGGATCGGCTGTATCTCATAGCGCCCGCTGCCCGGCACGACGACCCCCCCAGAGCGCGCCATGCGCCGTATCTTTGAGCTCAGCGCGTCCTGCCGGCCCACAATGTACGAGGCGCGAAATATCGCGTGCGCAACGCGTGAGGACGATATGGCCCGCTCGGCGGCAAGCTTTGAGGCAAAGTATCCCGTCGCCGCCGAGTCGGCCCCAAGCCCGCTGACAAAGACGATCTTTGGGATGCGCGCCTGCCGGCACGCCAGGACGGCAGCCTCGGCGAGCGCAACATTTTGCGCATAGCCTCCGGGACCCGAATGCCTGCCGACTCCGGCAAGGTGGACCATTGCGCGGCACGAGCGCAGCGCAGATGTGGCGCGCGCAGAGGTCCAGTCACCGGACCGCACGGCAGTCTCCGTGCGGCGTGCGGCAAACTTTTTCCTAGAGAGGCAGACTGCCGGAATTCGTCGGCGCGCCAAGAGGCGGCGCAGGTTCTTTCCCACATACCCCGTCGCGCCAGTTACCGCAATGCCGCTGCGCACGGGGCACGACGCAGGCGGGGCGATTTTAAAGGCTCTGCCATGCGGGCGTTGTCCCATAACCGGCGAGCACGCGTGCCACGCATGGCGCCCCAGGCCATGCCATCAGCACGCAATTGCGCGCCAGGCGCGCCAAAAGGCGCCCACTGCGCGCCAAGAGATATTACACAAGGTGGCTCCCCATGGCGCACGTTGGGCAAAAAGGGGATGCGCACGGGGTTTACGACCGGAACGTCAGCGGCAGCGGCGGCGCGCGCGTGCATGGCAAGCATCGCATCACAGTCGCGCACCGACACAGTCGACGTTCCGCTCCCGCGCGGCGGCTCGATCAAGATAGCGATAGCGACGTGCGAGTTCTCTCCAGAGCGCGCGAGATGCACCGTCATAAAGGACGGCGGTGATGATCCTGACGTGACGCATGGCGCCGAGATTGCCGTAGAGTGCGAGCTTGTCGGTGATGCAGGAGCCGTCGAGATACTCGGAGGCGAGGGTGTCGGGACAGTCACAAAGCCCGGACTCGGCCTCGAGATCGGCAAGGCGGCCATAAATCCCGTGCCGCGCACCATGATCGAGGGCGGCGTGCGCGAGGCAGGCGCAGCGCAGCTAGCAACCCACGGCGTCAGGGTCACCGTGTCAGTCGCAGGCGGCGCGGAGATTGGCGCAAGGACGGACAACCCACGGCTCGGCATAGTCGGCGGCATATCCATACTGGGAACGAGCGGGATTGTCGTCCCGTTCTCGACTGCGGCCTTTGCGGCGTCGATACGACAAAACATCGACGTGGCAGTGGCAATGGGCGAGACGGATGTAGTCCTCAGCACGGGTGGGCGCAGCGAGGAGTATGCGAGGCGCATCGTATCGCTCAATGACCACTGCTATGTGCAGATGGGCGACTTTGGCGGGTATGCCATACGCCAGTGCGCAAAGTCCGGCATACGCAGTGCGCATGTCGTCGGGTTTGTCGGCAAGCTCGCCAAAATCGCCGCAGGCGTAAAGCAGACGCACGTCAAGGGCTCAAAGGTGGACATGGGGTTTCTCGCCGGCATAGCGCGCGAGTGCGGCGCCGGCGCAGAGGCCGTCGATGCGATCGCCGCGGCCAACACGGCCAGGCATGCCGGAGAGATCGCCACAGAACGCAAGATCGACGGCTTTTTTGGGGGAATAGCGCGCCGTGCGCACGCCGAGATGTATGGCCACTGCGGGGGCGGGCTCGCCGTGAGGGTCACGCTCTTTGGCTTTGACGGCGGGGTTCTCGCCGAGTGGCCGCCAGAATAGGATATTATACCAACACGCGCGCGCTGCGGCATGGAGCGAGTCGCAGTTGTCGCGATCACAAAGAACGGCGTAAAGACCGGAAGGCGCCTGGGTGAGCTCTATCCGGACTGGACGGTTCATGCGCCCTCAAAGCTCGACGACGGGCAGGGCGGCGTGTCATGGTTTGCCGAACCCACCCCCGAGACAGTCGGGAGGCTGTTTGCGTCGACAGACGGCCTCGTGTGCATATTCTCGCTAGGGGCCGTCATCCGGCTAGTGGCCCCGCACATGAAGAGCAAAAAGACGGATCCCGCGATCATAGTGATTGATGACTCGGCGGAATTTGTCATCAGCACGCTATCCGGACACCTCGGCGGGGCCAACGAGCTTGCGCGCGACATCGGCTCAAGGATCGGCGCGACTCCGGTCATAACGACGGCTGCTGACGTCAACAAGACCATCGCAGTGGACCTTGTGGGGCGCAAGGAGGGCTGGAGGATAGACGGCGATGAGCACGTCACGCGCGTGAGCGCAATGATGGTCAATGGTGAAAAGATTGGGCTGCTGCAAAAGGCCGGCAAGCGCGGCATCATCGGAGACGGCAGAGTCCTGCCGGCAAATGTCACCGTCTGCTCTAGTGTTGCCGAGATTGCAGAGTCGGGGTGCGCCGGCGCGCTAGTCATAGCCGACACTGACGTTGGCGCAATGTCGGTGCCCACCGTCGTCTATAGGCCGCGCAGCCTAGTCGTCGGCGTCGGCGTCCACAGGGACACGCCGCCATCAAAGATTATCGAGTCCCTCGAGTCCACGCTAAGGAGCAACTCGCTGAGCCCCATGTGCGTTGCGCGCCTCGTCTCGGTCAAAAAGCCTGTTGATGTGGCCGGACTCGAGGAGGCAGCGCGCACACTCAAGGTGGACCTAGAGCTCATCGACAGGGAAAAGCTTGCGCGCATCGAGGCGCCAAACCCGTCAGAGACCGTCGAGCGCCTCGAGGGCACGCCGAGCGTGTCAGAGGCCGCCGCGCTCGCATCCTCGCGCGGGGGCAGGCTCATCGTGCAAAAGCACAAATTTCCGCCAGACCTGACGCTTGCCGTGGCAAGGGTGGGACAATGAGGCGCGGACTCCTCATAATAGACAGGGGAAGCAGGGAGGCTGAGGTCAAGGCCGAGCTTGACGAGATTTGCGCGCGCGTCAAAGAGAGGGGCGGGTACGACTATGCGGCGTACTGCTTTTTGGAGGTCATCCCGCCGTTCATGCCCGAGGGCTTTGAGCATGCGCTAGCCGAGAACCTCGACACGCTCACAATCGTGCCCTACTTTTTGTATCCGGGCAAAAAGCTAAAGGTCGCCGTGCGTGATGCGATGCGCATGCAGTCAAAGACGCGCACAAAGCTGCTCATCACGCAGTCCATGAGAATGCACAAGACGCTAGTGGAGCTAGTTAACAGCCGCATACGCGATGCGCTTGACGGGTCAGGACTCTCAGGCATGCAGAGCGCAAATGTCGACGTGCTCGTCGTTGGCCATGGCAGCGTGGATCCGAACGCAAAGAGATCACTAGAGTACGTCATTGACCGCATAAGGCCAGCGTACAAGAGCGCATCATACTGCCTCTTAGAGATAGAGCAGCCAGACATTGCCAGCGGAATATCCCAATACGCAAAGGACAAGCCCGAGGCGCTCGTCGTCGTCTTTTACTTTTTGCACGAGGGCGCGCACGTAAAGCGCGACATCTATGCGGACCTCAACCCCGCACTAGAGAAACACGGCATAAAGACCGCACACGTCACGCGCCATCTCGGAACAGATCCCGTAATGGTAAACCTGATAGTCGAGAGGGCAATGGAGGTCGAGGGCAGTGCAGACTAGGGCAGGGCAGAACATAGAGGACGAGAGCATGAGGATCATCGACTCTGAAATTGGCGATCACCCGTACTCGGAGGCCGAATGGCCCATAGTGAGGCGCGTCATACACTCGACAGCAGACTTTGACTTTGCGCGCTCGTGCGCGATCTCTTTTGTTGGCGATGCCGTGCGCACCGGTGCTGCCGCACTGCACAAAGGCGCGCCCATCGTGGCTGACGTCCATGGCGTCACTGGCCTCATAAGCGCGCGCCACGTCGCCGAGTGCGGCTGCGGCGTCTCCTGCCGCGTCTCGGAGCCGCAGGTCGCCGAGCGCGCAAGGCGCGAGGGCACGACGCGCTCGCGCGCCGCAATGCGCGAGTCAGCCGAGGAGGTCGACGGCGGGGTCGTCGTGGTCGGCAATGCGCCGACTGCCCTCCTCGAGCTCCTCGAGATGGTCAAAGAGGGCATCGTGCGGCCGGCCCTCACAGTGGGAATTCCCGTGGGATTTGTCTCGGCCGTAGAGTCAAAGGAGGCACTCGCCGCATCTGGCCTCACATGCATAACAAACTCGGGCAGAAAGGGCGGGAGTGCGGCCGCTGCAGCCATACTAAACGCGCTCTTCAAGTCAGCCTAGCGCCGCGCGGCCGCGCGCGTCGCCTCGACGATGCTGCCTGCCCTGTTGCCGGCTAGCGTGTCCCCAAAGTAGAGGTGCCCATAAGACGCGAGAACCGCGTCCTGCATGATGCCGTCACGCCCGCCGGCGATGCCCGTTCCTACCTCAAGCGAGTACGCAAAGGCCGTGTCACGCGGAACGTCAGATATTGTCGAATAGTGAAACTCGTGGCCGCGCATGTTGAGCGGACGCGGCGAGATGATGCACTTTCGCGTGATCATGCCGCGCGTGTATCCCAAAACCGGCTTTTTTGCCATTTTCGTCTGCGCGTCGATCACGCCAGACATCACATAGCGCCGCTTGCCTGAGGTGATCCCGCGCGTCAGGTACATGAGGCCGCCGCATTCGGCATATATCGTGCGGCGCTCGTCTATCGCATGCGCGCGTATTGCGCGCCTCATCGACGAGTTGTTCTCCAGTGACGAGCCGAGAACTTCGGGAAACCCGCCGCCGATATAGAGGCCATCACACTCTGGCAGTCGCTTGTCGGCAACGGGGCTAAAGAACTTTAGTCGTGCGCCCTCGCGCTCGAGGGCATCGAGGTTGTCGCGATAGTAAAAGTTGAATGACGAGTCAAGCGCAACGGCGATCGTTGCGCGTTTTGGCTTTTTTGGCCTTGGCTCAGGGCGCGCAATCTTTAGCGAGCGCGCCGAGTCGGCGGTGTTTATTATGGTGTCAACATCAATGCACTCCTCGACCCCGTTAAACGCCGCGATGGCCTTTTTTGCCCTTGCGCTGCCCTCAATTGGCGGGATCAGGCCAAGGTGCCTAGACTCTAGCGCATAAGACTCGTCGCGCGGTATCGAGCCGAGGACGGCCATGCCCGCCTGCTCTAGTGAGTCGGCGCAAAAGTCCACGTGCCTCCTGCTGCCGACCCTGTTGAGCACAACGCCTATGATGTTGGAGGGCTTTTGGTATGTCGCAAACCCCTTGACAGTCGCCGCAATTGAGCGCGCCGCGCGGCTCGCGTCGACCACTAGTATGACAGGCGCGTCGAGTATCTGCGCGGCCTCGAACGTGCTCGCCCTGTTGGACCGCCCGGAGAGCCCGTCATAGTGGCCCATGACGCCCTCGATGACAGAGACGTCTGATGTCGAGGACTGCGCAAAGCTCTCGACCATGCGCGAGCGGCCCATTATCCACGTGTCAAGGTTTCGCGCGTCCCTTCCGGCCGCAAGCGAGAGGTAGCCAGGGTCGATATAGTCCGGACCCACCTTGAACGGCTGCACGGTGTACCCGCGCTTGCGTATGCCGTGCGTCACGGCGCACGCAACGAGCGTCTTGCCCACGCCGCTAGACACGCCGGCGATGACAATTCTAGGTATCCTCATTGCGGGGGCGCGTGCGCTTTTTTTATTTAAGTGCATACGGGCAAGTGTGGGCACGCGGCAGGCGCGCAGGCTGCCCACATGGCACCTGCAGGCGAGCCCTGTTCGCGCAAGGCCGCCATGCAGGCCCACAGCACGCGTGCCGGGACTGCTCGACGGCCCCGCGCGAGTGCGTGCGTGGCAGGCGCCGACAATGCTATTAGCGGGGCAGTTCATGGTGCCGCACAGATGGCAGACGACGGACTAGTCATAGTGTACACCGGTGGCGGCAAGGGCAAGACCACTGCTGCCCTGGGCATGGCACTGCGCGCCGTCGGCCAGGACAAGCGCGTGTGCATGGTCCAGTTCATCAAGGGATCATGGCATTATGGCGAGCTTGACTCTGCAAAGCTCCTGGCGCCAAACTTTGAGCTCGTCGCGTCCGGACACGGGTTTGTGGGAATAATGGATGACACGAGCGACAAGGAGGTTCACGTAAAGGTCGCCGCCGAGTCGCTGCGCGAGGCCGCAAGGAGAATATCCTCGGGCAAGTATGACATTGTCATGCTAGACGAGGTCAACTATGCGACTAGCCTCGGGCTAGTCGATGCGGCAGACGTGCTGGGCCTCATCACCTCGCGTCCCCGCGGGCTCACCCTCGTCCTGACCGGCAACCGCGCAGACGAGCGCATACTCGATGCGGCAGACCTCATCACCGAGATGAAGGAGGTTCGGCACCCGTTCAAGCGCGGAATCAGGGCAAAAAAGGGAATAGACTTTTGACGCGTGCGCAGGACCACAGCCTGCGCCCCAATAGCGCGCCCTCTAGGGCACGAACCGCGACGGGGAGACTGAGAGCCCGTTTTGGCCATGGCTCACCCCATGGCCTGAGGCGCGCAGCCGTGCGCGCATGAGGGGCGATTTGGCCACATAGGCACGTCAAGGTTAAATTTGAAGCGGTTTTGGGGGCGCGTGATGGCACAAGAGCGCGAGATGCCCGTCCGCGGCGAGATAGTCCTCGCGACGGTCTCAAAGGTGATGGACCATGGGGCATACGTCACACTGGACGAGTACGGTGACATGTCTGGCTTTCTCCACATCAGCGAGCTTGCGCCGGGCTGGATACGCTCTGTCTCCAAGTTTGTTCGCGTCAACGAGAAAAAGATCCTCCTCGTAAAGCGCGTCAACGAGGAGAGGGCCGACATTGACCTGTCCCTAAAGCAGGTGTCCAATGACCAGAGAAAGAAAAAGCTCCTAGAGGTAAAGAGGTATGAAAAGGGCCTGACGCTCCTCAAGAGCATCAGGGAAAAGGCGGAACTTTCTGAGGAGGAGACGAGTGCGCTTGAGGACAAGCTCTACTCAAAGGGCGACTCGATCTATGACGTGTTCATGGACGTCGCCAGGAACGGCACGGAGACCCTTTCAGCGCTAAAGCTCGGCAAAAAGGTCATCGACGCAATATCAGACGCATGTTCCAAGATAAGGCTCCCCTCAGTGGAGATACGCGGCGTCCTCAAGATAAGGGTGCCCACGCCAGACGGTGTCGAGACAATAATCAACACGCTGCAGAGCGCGACAAAAAAGAGCAAGATGGCCAGCATCACGTATCTCGGTGCGCCAAAATACAGGATTGCAGTCAGCGCGCCGGACTTCAAGTCAGCCGAAAAGGAGCTAAAGCCAATACTTGCCACAATACAGGCAAAGATAGGAAAAAAGGGCACGTACGAGTTTGCGCGCGAGGAATCAAAGAAGGTAAGGGAGGAATAGTCCATGCGGTTTATGATGCGCCGGTGCGTCGAGTGTGGCAAGTACACGCTAAAGGAGAGCTGCCCCAAGTGCAGCGGCGAGACACGCTCAGCGCATCCGGGAAAGTTCTCACCGGATGACAAGTATATGCGCTATAGGCTCGCCGAACGCTACGAGGAATAGCTAGGGCTCGACAGGCTCGTCGCCATCGGCAGTCTCGTCCATGGCCATAGCATCGGCGTCATCGCCCATCGCCCCCTCCATGGCCATCTCGCCACCGACAGTCTCGTCCATGGCCATCGCATCGGCGTCATCGCCCGTCACCCCCTCCATAAACGGGATCGTCGTGATCGGGACCATGACAGGCTCGGGAGCTGGGGGGACATAGTCGCGGTTGAGCTCGTACACAAACACGCCGTTAATCCTAGAGTCATGGTCCTCGTCAAAGGACGGTGACGAGTAGACGAGGCGCAACGGGCCGTCCCCGTCGGCCGGAAAGTGCACGTCCTTTTCATATATGGAGATAAAGCCCGGCTGCCACCTGACGGACTTTAGGCCCGTGGCAATGTTGCCGTATGTCGCGTGCGTGAATGGCGTCATCAGCCCATAGATCGTGTCATTAAAGCTCTCCTTGGGGGTAACAGAGTCCCCATAGAGGTAATCTGACTCGTCAACGCCGGCGATTCTTGCGAGCCAGACCCGCTTTGTCTCGTCTCCCCCTCCGGCAAGCGTGTAGAGGGGCCTCTCGGGAATGCCAACGTTGCGCGCGGCGATGTAGATTACCGCATAGTCGACCCCGAGGTCGTTCATTCGCTCCCACGCCTCAGGCGGCTCACTGTAAAAGATCTGCGCAATGTTCTGTATCTTGCCAGTCGAGACGGTCAGGTTGTCCACCAGCGTCGTGCGGTTTGCGAGCGTCTCAATCCAATAGCCATAGTCCCACCACGACATTATGATCGAGTCCTCGGGCGTCTCGGCGCGTATCCACTCAAGGGCAAGCGGCCAGTCCTGCGTCGCGATGTCAAAGACCGAGCCACCGTTGAGTATCGGGGGCGGATTGTTGACCGTGGTGATCCAGTTTCCCTCAGCGGGGGCAGTCATGGGAACTATGAGCATGGCCACAACTGCCACGACGAATCCGGACTTTACGCCAATTCCGGCGCGTGGGTTGGAGAAGACCAGTGCGGCGAGGATGGCGATGCCTATCGAGGCCAGGATCACCACTGCGACTGACGAGAATACCGCAAGCCTCGTGAATGCCGAGGCGACATAGACTCCGGCAAACCCCATCATCATCGCATAGACTGCCATGTCCGTGCGCAACGGCACGCCGTACGAGTCAAGGCGGTCGCGCCGCGACAGGAGGAGCCACGCCCCAATGCCGGCAAAGATCATGAGAACTGACATGAAAAAGAACGACTGGCGAAGCGTCAGCGAGACGTGCTCAGAGACCGAGTCTACAAGTGGGTCGACTGTGGTCAGAAACGGGTTTATCGCATTAAGGTAGCGAAAGCTTGGCAGGTCAAGGGAGTCTGTCTGGCTGTTCACCGCAAATATGGCAGCAGTTATGATGACCACGCCGAGCACGAGGGCCAGCGAGTTTCGCATTGCAGAGGCAGCCGGGCTTGCGCGCTGTATGAATATGCACGCGACCATGACTATTGCCGGAACTGCCAGCGCTGCGCCCCCGAGGCCAAGGGCAAAAGACGCACCGGGCCTCTCAAAGGCCGCAGACGAGGCAAGGAGGACGCCGACGAAGAGCGGGACTGCCCACAGGAGAAACGAGTGATCCCTCCTGATGAACGGAAGTGCCATGAAAAAGAGCCCTAGCGGAATGATAAAGAACTGCGTGCCGCCCCATGCAGAGAGTGCCATGGACATTACAATTCCGGCGCCGGCTAGCCTGATTGCCGCCTCGCGCCGGTTGGACGAGGTTATGCCGCTAAGGAACAGATACACGCCGATGACGCCGTAAAAGAGGCCGATGGGCTCGGCCTTGAACCACCCTATGGGGCCGCGTATGATTATGGGCACTGACACGGCGTAAAAGAGCGACGCGAGGAGGCCTGCGGTGGTTCCGGCAATCACGCGCACAAGCGCAAAGACTGCAATGCCCGTCAGCGCGCCGAGGACTAGCGGCAGGACGATGACAAAGTCTAGGAGCTCCGAGCCCCCGCCAAAGACGCCATAGAGGGCGGCGGCCGTGGCGTGCTGCATGAACTGTGACGTGCGCGATATGTCGCGGCCTTCAGGATACCAGCTGAGGTCATCATGCCAGTCCGCATACGCCCCAAGGCCGTTCTCCACGAGAAACTCTGTTGCGCGATAGTTGAAGAACGGGTCAAACTCGTGGAGCGTAAACCCATACTCGGCAGGCTGTGCCCTGATCAGGGCCGAGACCGTAAATGAGAGGGCAAGGACCGCGATCACTATGAGGTGTCGCGTCCGGAACTCGCGTGATCCCACAGAGAGGAGCCTCCTTTCAAGCACTACAGGACGCATGGCCCAAACATTGGTTATTATTCTTTTGTCGGCCTGTCGGCAACTCTCGATGTGCCATGACGGGAACGACCCTGAAGAGATCTGGGTGCGGATGACTCCCGCAGGGCAGCGCGACGCTGCCTCGCAGGCAGAGTCGGCGAACGGCATATGTGGGGTCTGGCGGCATCCTCAAGGGATCCTCCGAGGCCAGCGTGGCCGTGGGCACATCACGGGCAGAGTGGGCATGGGCAAGATACCGTGCTCGTGATGATGGCTTTTCCCCTCTAACCCCTTTTTTCGCATACATGACAACGTTAGAAATGCCAAACATGTCACCCTTTCATTTGCCAATGTCGGTGATTTTTTGGGTTGCAGACTAGACAGTGATCATCATCCCGCCATCTTTCACGACACACACATGGGAAACATTTTTCATTGCTTTGAGGGGAAGGTGGCCATGACCCTTTTGTGTACAGCAGACTTGTTTACAGGAAACAGCCCCCACATTGCCATGATGTGTGTCAATGACATGTTTTGTGGCATGTTTCACACGGCCGTCACACCGTGTAATTGGCACATCTGTCCATTTATTCTACTTTAATCCAAGCCCAATAGCGGGCATCATGCCACTGGCATTCCGCTGACCTTGCCGCCAACTTTAAACTTCATCTTCAGCCAACATGGTGATCTTGTTATCACGCTTTACTAGCACAAACTTTTCACCATACCATTCTATGGGATATAGCTTTCCATATTCCATGCGTTGTTCGCTATAGTGTATGATCTCTTCGACGCCTCTAGAAATTATCCGCACGGGTTCTTCATTTGGCTCTGGCCCGGATGCTATGGGGTCACCATTTGGCTCTGGCCCGGATGCCATGGGGTCACCATTTGGCTCTGGCCCGGATGCCATGGGGTCACCATTTGGCTCTGGCCCGGATGCCATGGGGTCACCATTTGGCTCTGGCCCGGATGCTATGGGGTCACCATTTGGCTCTGGCCCGGATGCTATGGG
This sequence comes from Cenarchaeum sp., assembly GCA_963693095.2. Lineage (GTDB taxonomy): Archaea > Thermoproteota > Nitrososphaeria > Nitrososphaerales > Nitrosopumilaceae > JAHRAL01. The sequence goes on along the minus strand of OY843768.1, from coordinate 311,156 downwards.
GTCACCATTCGAAAACGTGATTGTGATGTCTTTGACTTGTTTCCAGTCCTCCAACATCATCCATGTGCCGCAACTCTGTGTTGTCGAGGTGCTCATGCTAGCCGCCCCAGCGCCTCTGGGGATATTTAAAACTCTGGCTGCCGTCAGCCACCATAGGCGCCACGGCCACGTCGGCTGTTTGCCTGCGTGCGCAACAGGGCAGCGACGTCCCACGAGCCTCCTAGGGCGCATAGCGGCCACGGAGCATCGCAGTCTCCACAATGTGCCCGTGTATCGCCGAGTCGAGCTCTGCCCTAGTCGCGCCGCTTGCGAGATCAAGCGTTGTGTCAAGCGCATGGAGCGCAAACAGGTACGTGTGCTCGCCGTCAGGCGGGGCAGGCCCCCCATACCCGACCTCGCCAAAGTCAGTCGTCCCCTCCAGTGCGCCTGCAGGCAGCGACGCCGAGAGCTCGGCTGCGTCAGCGCCAATGTTCCACGCCGTCCAGTGGACCCACTGCTTGCCGACTGCGGCGACTGCGTCAGGATCGTCCATGATGACTGCAAGCGACCTAGCGCCGTCGGGCACGTCAGCAACCAGGAGGGTCGGCCGCTCGTTGCCGTTCTTGTACCCGCACCGGCGCGGAATCTCCCCACCGTCGGCAAATGCCGGACTTGTGATCCTCAACGTCCGCGCGCGCAGGCCAGAGCCAATTATACCTTTCCCGGCCAGGGCTCAGGAATGCGCGACGCGGCGCATTGTCCAGGGCAGCATGCCAAACCACGGAACCTCCTCAAAAAAGAGGCGCAGCGTGTCGGTGAGCAGGCGCGTGTCCGCATCGCAGCCCCACACATAACCATCCCAGCCCCTGCCCATGTTGATAGGAATGTCAACATACCATTCATCACGCTCAAGGCGCATAAACTGGACAAACCCGCCCCTGGCCACATTCTTGTTGGTGAGGCAGATAAAGTTCTCCATGCCATACACGAGCCCCTCCATCTCGCGCGTGGTTCCAAGAAAGTCAATCGGCGTTTCGGGCACATCGCGCTTTCCGTTGATAAGGCGGTAGACAATATGCTGGTGCTTTATGTCACTCTCCGTGCGCGCATCCTGCAGCGGCAGCATGTCATCATCAAGCGTCCGCTGCACTGGGCGCGCAGGCGCGTGGACGCACTCGACGAGCCCAGCATGGCCACGCAGCGCCAGGTGGGGCCGGCACGCCGCACCACCATGGCGCGCGGCTGACAGGATGCGTTCTGTGGTGCGCACCTAGAATCCCCTCATCTCGGATGGACGAAACGCCGCAATGCCCACAAACGAGCAGGCCGTCAGGAGCATGCGATCAAAGGTGAGCAGGGCGAGGTCAAGAGCGGCGCAGACTGCGACGATCAGGTTGTCGCCGGCGTGGCACACAGCATAGCGCGACGTGAGCTTGCGCGCGTGCTCACGGTGCGCCGGCGTGGTCACGATGACAGAGATGTCCCTGCCAAGAAGGCGCGCGATCCTGCCGCTCACGGACCGTGCGCCATGGCCACGGACGCGCCCAACCTCGTCTATGACCGTGTCAGGCAGAAAGACCCTGCCGCACCTGCCGCGCAGGGCCTTCCTTATGGACCGTGCAAGGCGGGGCCGCTCAAGCATCGCTATCACGACGCACGTGTCAAGGGCGATCGACTGTGTCATGCGTGTGGATACAGAGTATAGTTTATTATGTATCATCAACATAGTGTGGATACTGAACATACAATGTCGATAGTGAGAGCACGCGTCCACATCGCCCCCATAGGGTACGAGGTCGACCGCATAGTCATGCCCGCAGGCAAGCTAAAGGCCGAGCGCGTGTGGCTCCTGGTTCACGACAAGCCCGCCGAGGACAAGGCCACCGGCATAATAGAGCAGGTCGCCGACGCGCTAGAGGGCGGCGGGATCGAGGTCATCCGCGAGCCCCATGACCGGCGCGCGCTCTTTGGGATAATCAGGGCGATAAGGCACATACTCGACGTCGAGGCCGGCAACGACGTGTTTGTAAACCTCGCATCAGGCTCAAAGATCCAGGCGATCGCCGGAATGATGGCCACCATGATGTTCAACCCTGGCCACAACGTGACGCCGTTCTACACAGAGGCCCAAAACTATGCGGCCTTTGAGGGCAGGCAGATCTCGACAGGCATAAAGGAGATAGTCAGCATTCCCTCATACGAGATCCAGACGCCAGAGCCCAGGCTAGTCAGCACGCTAGGGATAATAAGCGAGAGCGGCGGCAAGATCACAAAAAAGGACCTCGCGCAGGCAGTCGATGACAGGGGGATCATAAAGATAAGCTCGCCAAAGGGAAACTATTCACAGGTGCGCTTTGCCAGCCTCGACAAGAACATCATACAGCCACTAGAGTCGAGGTGGGGCTTTGTCAAGGTCAAAAAGGTCGGCAGGAACCGATGGGTTCACCTTACCGCGGAGGGAAGGAATGCCGCCGAGTTTCTCCTCTAGTGTATGGTGGCGCCACGGCCTGCCATGGTGTGGCGCGCGGTGCGGCATCGGCGACACGTAATGTTGATGATTGGATGATGCAGTGCCCCGCAATGCCAGGTGCTTCCACATTCATGTCGCGCAGGCGCGCAAGCATTGCGAATCGCGCACCGCATGGCAGGCCGCGTTGCCCTCGCGCTCCCACATTTTGTGTGGCGGGGAACAGGGGTGCTCCGGCCACCATTGGCGTCCGGGGACGGCACGCGGCCATGTTGCGCCAGAGACGGGGCTGCCAGGGGGCAGCATGGCGCCGGCGCAGCACAGTTGCGCATGAACGGCCAGGGCGGCCCTCACGGGCGTGTATGGGGCAGCTATGTTTTTATCGCAACACGCATGCGGCGTGAGCCAATGGACGTGGAGATAGGGCAGAGGGCGCCAAACCTGGATGTCTCCGAGTGGGTTCAGGGCCTGCCGACAAACCTTGATGCCGAGGATGACCACGTCGTCCTCGTCGAGGTCTTTCAGGTCAACTGCCCCGGCTGCTTTGTCTATGCGCTGCCTGAGGCCGTCTCGATATACACAAAGTACCGCGAGGAGGGCGTGCGCGTCCTAGGCGTCGCGACGGCATTTGAGGACCATGACAAGAACACGCCAGAGAACCTGCGCCTCCTGCTAGAGACCGGCGAGGTCATCGGCGACACGCTCGGCGCGCTGGGCCAGAACGGCCTACTCGACGGCAACAGGCTCACCTACAAGATACCGTTTCCAGTCGGCCTTGACCGCCTCGAAAAGGCGCCGGCCGGCGGGGCAGACACAGCCCAGGTCATGGAGTTCATCCACTCGCAGTTGCCGGACTTTGACTCAAAGCCGGCCCCATACAGGGAGCAGGTGATGGCCCAGGTTCGCGACCACCTGTCAAAAAAAGAGTACACCGCATCGACCTTTGAGATGTACCGGCTGCGCGGGACGCCATCGAGCATACTCGTTGACCGAAAGGGCATGCTGCACGACGTCGCCTTTGGCCAGGACGCCTCTGGTGGGCGCATAGAGGGGCTAATCAAAAAGCTTGTCGCACAGTGAGGCGCGCTATGGCCTTGCGGCGCGTCCAATGCCGACCATTATGATAACGAGTATTATCGATATGACAAATCCGGCACCGGCGCCAAAGACGAGTTCCCTGTATGAGACTGGCTGCGAGGAGGACATGGACGACAGGACACATGTCATGCCGTCAGCGGCAAGAACTGTGCCCTGTCCGCACACGGGCGACGAGTCGCGCATCATGGTGTCATCCATTGCGTCAGGCTCCATCATCTCGCCCTCCGTCTGCTCCATCATGCCGTCCTCCATCTGCATCATTGCGTCATCCTCCATCATCATTGCATCCTCCACCTGCTCCATCATCGCACCATCCTCCATCTGGCCAGCCTCCATCGCCGGCTCCTCAGAGACATCCGATGTCGCGTCCTCCGGCGGGGCAGGCGGCGCAGGCGCCACGTCATCAGGGAGCTCTGCGGTGGTGTCCTCGGGGACATCGGCCATCATGGCATCGTCCACAGGGACGTCATCGACAGGCTCTTCAGGCGTGCTAGCCGCAGGCTCGGCCGATCCGCCGACAATCTCGCCCAAAATCTCGATCTCGGCAGTGTCAAACTCTAGCGGTATGCGAAGCGTTCGGCTCGTTGCAGTCGTGTCTGACTCCTCAAACGTGTCGATCTCTATAACGCCGAGCAGCACAATGTACGGCGAATCCTCGCCGGCTATCTTGAACGTGTCGATCACGCTGCGCTCAAGCGTCACGACCAAGGAACCCTGACTACCGGAAGGTTCGACTTCAAAAAAGATCGATGGGCCGCTAAAGTATGCGCCAAGAACCTCAACATCAGTTGCCTCATACGTGATGTCAATGTCCTGCCCGTCAAGATCGACGGTGATCGTCTCGGCGGCCGCAACCGGAATGAGCGCCGCGAGCGCGAGCACCGCTAGGGGGATTGCCCTGGCCATCATGCCCCGCCGCGCAGGCGTGGCTTTAAAAGTGATCAGGCACGCAGTGCCCTGTCCACGAGTGGGCGCGGGCCACAGAGCCGGAGAATGGCACGGTGTGAAGTTCTGGCTCCCCGATGCCGGATCACGCCCGGGATCAAGGCAGTGCTGCCCCGACGAGGCGGTTTCCCACGGCCCCTGGTTCCCTACGGATCGCCCCCATGCACAGCTACACGAGGGTGGCAAAGACCGCCCTCGAGCTCGCGCATCCCCTGTTCCTTGCAGTCATTGCGGTGGGGCCGGCGCGCCGATCTAGGGGCTATTGAGTCGGCCTGCCCTTGATCTAAAAGCTTTGCTATCCTTTTGCGGAATCATTCATGGACAGAGCCCCGCTGGCGCACGCGTGAGGTCAGCACCTCAGATGCTCCAACTGCTGCGCAGTTGACGCACATTATAATGAACAAGGGGCACGGATTTGACTATGGTTGATGCAATGGCGGAAAATAGCCAAATTTGTCACGGGTGATTCTAGCGGCGTAATCTTGATCAAGTTCATCAAGTAATTTCAAAACATCCTGATCAAAAATCCCATGATCGACCACAATCGAAACTCCACGACAAACATCGCCAAGAGAACCCCATTGACCAATAAATGGAATATTTCCGTCAGCAATTACTTGATACAGAGTTTCAGAGATGGCAGAATAGTGCAACGGAGTATTATATACATCGTGGATTGCAATAATGTTAAGCGGGTTATGCCCGTCGCCGTATAAATCCATCAATTGCGCTCTATGTGCAGAGTCGTCAGCAAAATAAAATTTTCGAGTTTCAAAGGAATAAGAATAAGAGCTATACTGACGAGCAAAAGTTCGTGCCATGATCAAACTTTCCCGACCCGCATGCTATATGGATCGCCCCTCCCCACGCCCTGCATGGAAGGCCAAGAGCTGGAAGCGTTCCGCAGGGCACTCCGCGACGAGAGGGACGGCGACGTCAGGTACAGGTTTGCCGCGGTCAACATGCACGAGAACCTGGGGATGACGCGCGAGGAGGTCGCACTTGCGCTCGTGCAGTGCCCCAGGTGGGTCGGCAAGTGGGTCGCGCGCTACCGGAGTGGCGGTGTCGAGGCCCTGCGGGACCGCCCCCGCCCCGGCAGGCCGCCGCTGGTCGCGCGGCAGAAGCTTGGCCGCCTGATTGGCCGAATGCCCGGGCGCGTCACGCCCGCAGAGGTCATGCTGGAGATCGAGCGGGCCACCGGCGTGAGGTTCCACATGTCGCACGTCAGGAAAATAATGCGCAGGGCCGGCCTCTCCGCCAAGCGGACGCGCCTGGTGCACGTGAACAGGGCCGACGGGCCGACTGTCGCCGGCTGGCGGCGCCGGGTGCGGCGCGAGATAAGGCGCCTCAGGCGCGCGGGATTCACCATCGTAGTGCAGGACGAGACCATCGCCGTGCACGGCGCAGCCGACGGATCAAAGTACTGGTCGCGCGTGGGCGTCCCCGTCGTCGCCCCGTACACCGGGGGACACAGGAGGGTCGTGGTGTACGGCGCGATCTCCACTGACGGGAAGCAGATCTTCCGGGTGCACGACAGGTTCGATGCGGAGACGTTTGTCGCGTTCCTGCGCGACATGCACAGGAAGTTCGGCAGGGTCGCCGTGATCGTCGACAGGGCGCCGCAGCACAGGGCCGCGGCGGTGAAGGACTATCTTCGCGCCCACAGGGCGGTGAGGCTGATCGAGCTGCCCACCGGCTCGCCGTACCTCAACGCGATCGAGGAGGTGTGGCGGCAGGCAAAGCGGGCGCTGCTGGTCTCCGAGCACTACCCCACCATGGTGGATATGCGGACGGCGGTGTCACGGCACTTCAGGCACACGAGGTACCGGCTCGACGTGATGGCATACCTGGGCCGGACGTCGCTGGAATGCGGCACGGACTTTTGATCGGCAGTATAGACGCCAAATCACGATCATCAAGTTGTGACTGGTATATAGACCATTCTTTGTGAGGGACAAGAGTTTTTGCAATAGTAGCCAGTGTAGACTTAGAACGGCCAGGCATTTTTGCTAATTCCGGTCTGCGTTGGCAAACCTTCCACGAATCACGCTTTTTTCTGTATATTTGGGATGCATTTGGTATACAAACTCTAGAAGCTTGTATTCTGTAGAATCTTTTTGAAAGTCGATCAGCATGCCACGAATTAGTTTTGATGCCTTGTGGAAATTTGGCAATAAACGCTTAAACTCGGCACGCCCCTTAATTGTAAGCCTGTATCCAACACCCGGAGTTTTGCCGTCCTCATGAATTTGAAAGGAAGCGACCAATTTTTCTTCAATGGCCTCATTTACACAAATCTCCAAATTGTAGCTAAACGGGCCATAATGATGTGGTTTCCAGTGACACACCAGCTTATTAGTTTTGATCTCTTTTGCTTGTAAGAGCTGGTTGTCGGCAAGAAATGCGTATTTTTGCAGGCGTGTCTTGTATTTCACGTCACCGACCGACCCAAGAAGCAGGATCAGCAGCCTCATGGGGGTCACCAGCGCTTTTGTGCGCTTGTCTATCTCATCTTTGATGGCTTTCTTGGCCGCAGGCGGCAACTTGTCCTGCTCCACCACGCCAAGGCGCATCCCAAGAATGATCTGCTCGACATCGAGGATTTCGTGGTCGATGAGCGGGGCGAATGTGTTCTTGAACGTCTTGTACTTCACACCGCGCTTGGGGGCGTCCCAAGTTAAAAAAGTTATGAGCATTTCAGGCTTTGTCCACGAATACGCACGGGCGGCCGTCCCGGGGCGCTGCACCGTGAAATTCCTGCCCCATCCCGCCCCTGGCGCGGATCCCCTCGCCCCGGCGACCCCACCAGGTGCGGACGCCCCGACAGGTAGTCGCGCGTGCCGTCGTGCGTCAGTCCGTACATGGACTTCAGCACGATGCGCAGCGACATGCCCCTACGGGATCAAGGCCGCGCTGCCCCAGCAGCTGCATTTCCGCGGCTCCGGTCCTCTCCGGACTGCCTTCATGCGCAGCGACACGAGGGTGGCAAAGACCGCCCTCGAGCTCGCGTCCCCCTGTTCCTTGCAGTCATTGCCAGGCCGTCGGCGCGCCGATCTAAGGGCGTTTGGGCCGGTTTCGCCCATGATCCATAAGCTTTGCGGTGCCCCCTCGGGATCCATTCATGGACAGAGCCGTGGTTGAGCGCACATCAACATAAACAAAAGGCATGGATTGGGCTATGGTTGACGCAATGGCGGAAAATAGTCACATGCATGGCGGGTGATTCTAGCAGCATAATCTTGCTTAAGGTCATCAAGCCATTGCAAAACATCACAATCAAGAATCCCATGATTTACAATGATAGAAACCCCCTGGCAAACGTCGTTCAAAGCGCCCCATTTGCCAATAAATGGAATGTGACCATTAGCAATGACCTCGCGTAGAGTTTGAGCGACTGTACGGTAACGCAACACAGAATCATACACATCATGGATCGCAATAATGTTAAGCGGGTTATCGCCATCACCATATAAATCCATTAACTGATTTCTATGTACAGGATTTTCAGCAAAATAAAACTTGCGAGTTTCAAAAGAGTAAGAATAAGAACGGTTTTCCAATGCGCGCTCATTAAGTTGTGGTTTGTATAGGACCCATTCGTTGTAAGGAACAATAGTTTTTGCAATATTCGCCAACGAAGACGTAGAACGGCCAGGCATTTTTCCTAATTCCGATCTACGTTAGTAAATTTATCACGAATCATGCTGTGTGTGGTGTATTCTGGATGCATTTGATATACAAACTCTAGAAGATTGTATTCTGTACGATCTTTTTGGAAATCTAGCAACATGCCACGAATTAGGTGTGATATGTCATGGAAATGTGACAATAAACGCTTAAATTCAACGCGCCCCTTAATTGTAAGCTTGTATCCAATACCAGGATTTTTACCATCTTCATGAATTTCAAAGGAAGCAACCAGTTTTTCTTCAATGGCTTCTTTCACACAAAGCTCCAAATCTTCGCTAAAGGGGCCATAATGGTGTGGTTTCCATTCATACACCAGCAGGTCAGGGTTGAGTTTTTTTGTTTGCAAGAGTTGCTTGTCTGCAAGAAATACATATTTTTGCAGGCGTGTCTTGTATTTTACATCTCCTACCGAACCAAGAAGCACGATAAGCAGCGTCATGGGGGACACTTGCGCTTTTTTGCGTCTGTCTATTTCATTCCTGATGGCCTCTTTGGCCGCAGGCGGCAACTTGTCTTGTTCCACCACGCCCAGGCGCATTCCAACAATGATTTGGCCGACATCGAGGAGTTCGCGGTCGATAAGCGGGGCAAATGAGTTCTTGAACGTCTCGGACATGACACCATGCCTAGGTAGTCCCAAGTTAAAAAAGTTATGAGCATGTCGGCTCTGTCCACGAGTAGGCGTGGGGGGCGGATCCGGGGGCGGCATGGCGTGAAGTTCCGGCTCCCCGGCGGCTCCGTCGGGGGATCCCAGCGCGCCGGCGCCGGGTCGGGCGCCGGGATCCCCGCGGCGTGCGCAGCTCACGCTGGGCGCGCACCTCCGATCCCGGCGCGCCCCGGCGCTACCTCTCCAGCAGCCTCAGCACGTTGTACCCCAGGGCGATGCACGACAGCTCGGTGCGCTGCGTGCGGCGCGTGCGCGCCCGCAGCGTCCCGGCGATCCTCCTCTTGATCGAGGAGAAGACGGACTCGACGACGTTGCGCTTGCCGTACGTGCGCATGAACGCCTCGGTGTCTCTGCGGTACCGGCGCATCATCCGGCCCCGCGCGTCAAACCCGCGGTCGGACGTGTTGGACTTTGGCCTGATCACCGGCTCGCGCCCCGTCGCCTCGACCATCTCGCATATCTCGCGAGAGAGGTACGCCGCGTCCAGGATCACGTGCCCGCGCCCCGACGGGAGCGAAGGGCACATGCGCCGGAACGCCGGCGCGTCGCCGGCCGTCCCGTCCGTCACGGCAAATGCCACTATTATGCCATCTGCGGTAGTGACGGCGTGCAGCTTCAGGAAGTCCCGCCGCGACGTCCTGCCGTCGCGCACGTCGAGCCACCGCACGTGGGTGTGCACGCCAACCCCCGTCGAGTCGGCAAGCAGCGTGCCCCTCATGCCCGGCCTGCCGGCCGCGACGAGCACCCATGCCGTGAACTCCGGCTCCATCCTCGCGGCGGCGCACTGCAGCGCGGACCGCGACGGAACCCTTTTGAGGCCCAGCGACTTCACCAGGTGCGGGTGTTCCGACAGGTAGTCGCACGTGCCGTCGTACGTCAGTCCGTACATGGACTTTAGCACGATGCACAGCGACATGCCCACGGGATCAAGGCCGTGTTGCCCTAGCGGGCTGGTTTCCCACGGCCTTGGTCCCCTCCGGGTTGCCTTCATGTACAGCGACACGAGGGTGGCAAGGACCGCCCTCGAGCTCGCGCTTCCCCTGTTCCTTGCAGTCATTGCGGGAAAGGCCGGCGCGCCGATCTAGGGGCTATTGAGTCGGCCTGCCCTTGATCTAAAAGCTTTGCTATCCTTTTGCGGAATCATTCATGGACAGAGCCACGCTGGCGCACGCGTGAGGTCAGCACCTCAGATGCTCCAGCTGCTGCGCAGTTGACGCACATTATAATGAACAAGGGGCACGGATTTGACTATGGTTGATGCAATGGCGGAAAATAGCTAAATTTGTCACGGGTGATTCTAGCGGCGTAATCTTGATCAAGTTCATCAAGTAATTTCAAAACATCCTGATCAAAAATCCCATGATCTACCACAATCGAAACTCCACGACAAACATCGCCAAGAGAACCCCATTGACCAATAAATGGAATGTCCCCATCATCGATTACTTGATCTATAGCATGTTCGATATCAGAGTATTGCAATATAAGGTCATACACATCGTAGAACGCTATAATGTTAAGTGGGTTACGCCCGTCGCCATATAAATCCATCAATTCTGCTCTATGTGCAGGGTTTTCGACAAAATAAAACTTTCGAGTTTCAAAGGAATAGGAATAAGATCTAGACGCTAAATCACGATCATGAAGTTGTGTTTCGTATATGTCCCATTCTTTGCTAGGATCAAGAGTTCGGGCAATAGTTGCCAGTGCAGTCTTATCACGTCCAGGCATTGTGTTAATTCCTAGTTATTATAGGAAACTTGTCACGGATCACGCTTTTTTCTGTGTATTTTGGATACATCAGATATACAAACTCTAAAAGTTGGTGTTCTGTTCGGTCTTTTTGAAATTTAAGCAGCATACCACGAATTAGATTTGACGTCTCGTTGAAATTTGGCAATATACGTTGAAACTCAGCGCGTCCCTTAATTGTGAGCCTGTATCCAATACCTGGACTTTTGTTATCTTCATGAATGGGAAAACACTCAATCAGATTTGCTTTAACTGCATCTTTCACAGCAAACTCCAAATGTTTGCTAAACGGGCCATAGTAATGTGGTTTCCATCCGTACACCATTCTTTTTGTTTTGGGCTGCCTTGTTTTCAAGAGCTGGTTATCTGCAAGAAAGAGGTATTTTTGAAGGCGTGTCTTGTATTTCACATCACCGACCGACCCAAGAAGCAGGATCAGTAGTTTCACGGGGGTCACCTGCGCTTTTGCGCGCTTGTCTATCTCATCTTTGATGGCTTTCTTTGCCGCAGGCGGCAACTTGTCCTGCTCCACCACGCCAAGGCGCATCCCAAGAATGATCTGCTCGACATCGAGGATTTCGTGGTCGATGAGCGGGGCGAATGTGTTCTTGAACCGCTCGTACTTGTACTTCACGTCACGCCCATGGGCGCCCCAGGCTAATAAAGTTATGAACGTCTCAAGCAGGCGTGAGCGAACGATTTTTATTGAATATATGCCACCATGCGCATATGTTTGCCCCATCCCCGACACGGCAGAACGCAGCGTCCGCCACGGGCATAGCCCCGCCGCACGCGGCCGCATAAACGCGCAGCAGCCCGTGACGGTTTAGATATAGCGCCCCGCACGGCCTGCCGATCCGGCAATGGCCATAGTGTATGAAGTCAATCCGCCGAGGGTCGAGGACGGCCAGGGGACGCGTGCGCAGCTAGAGTCCATGACAGGCCGCCTAGGGCGCATGATAAAAGTCGCCGACGGCCTGCTCGTGACTGACGGCGTCCTCGGGACACGGCGCATCGGCGCCCTAGACGCGTGCGCAGAGATCATCGCGCAGGGGGCCGGCATCGACGTGATGATGAGCCTGCGGACGCGCGACCGCAGCCTCGAGCGCATTACATCTGACATTGCCGCCGCGGCGCGCACCGGCGTGTCAGGCGTCCTGCTCGTCAGGGGCGATCCGCCACAGTACGAGGGCGCGCACGACTCGGGACTCTATCCCGGCGGCGTGCTCGCCAGGCTGCGCGCGGGCTCATCAACGTGCGGCCTCAGGATGCTCCTCTCGCTGCCGACTGCGCCGGATGCCGCAAGGACGCAGAAAAAGCTCGCCGCAAGGCCCGACGGGTTTGTGACGCAGGTCATCTCGTCGGCCGCGCAGGCCACAAGTATCGTCGGGGAGATGCTGGAGCACGGCGTTGGCGTTATGCCGTGCGTGATGATCCCGTCCCCAAAGAATGCCGCATCTGCGCGCACGCTCGGGCTGGACTGGTCGGCGTACAGGGATGATCCCGGCGCGTTTGTCCGGCGCGTTCACGAGATCGCCGGCAATGTCCTTGTGACGTCGCCCAGGGACCGCGCAATGGCCGAGTCAGTCATTGCATCAGCACGCTAGTACGACGCGTCAGGGTGGTGGACCACGAGTGCCGCAGTCGATTGCTCGGGCACTATCTGGTGGTGTGACGTGAGCGTCATGCCCGACTCGGCCGGATTGATAAGATCCCACACAAGCTGGTGCTGCGATATGTCCGGACAGCTCGGATAGCCCCAGCTGTAGCGCAGGCCGCGGCTGCCAATTCCGAGCTCGGAGCGGATTCGCGCATGCGTCCAGGCCGCGAGTGCCTCGGCGGCCTCGACGGCCAGGCCGTGCAGATAGTACGCGTCAGTATAGCGGCCATCGGCGTTCCACGCCTCGACTGTGCTTGCGACACGCGGGCCAACGGTTACTGCCTGAAACGCCACGACATCGCGCTCGCCAAAATAGTCCGCAATGCCCACGCCGCCCCTCTGCGGAAACTCAAAGGTCACGGCCTTGCCTGCGGCATCCTTGACCTCAAGGCTCCCGCCGCCGGCGTTGCGGCACTCGTGGTACGCATAGGCGACGCGCGCCTCGAGGAGGCCATCAGTGACGGCGCGCTCCCTCCACTCGTCATACAGGCGCTCGTGCTCGGCCTCAGAGGCAGCAGCGGCCCGCCCGCGAACGCCCCAGGACATCTTGAAGAGCGACCGCTTGTCAAGGAGCGGCCAGACCTCCCCGAGCGGGACATCGGGTGGCCCCAGGCGAATGACCTTGCCCAGGGACGGCGCGCGCGGCGCCTCGACTGGCTTTACCGTGCGCGTCACCTGGTCCTTGCGCCTCTGCGGCGGGGCCGGCGGCTTCCATGACTCTATTTTCGTGCGCCATGACGCGACGAGCTCGTCGCGCTCGCCGGCGGCAATGCGCTCCATGACCTCGAGGCCATCAAACATTGTGTTGCAGTAAAACACGCCGTTCGGGTATATCCCGCCCTCGCTTGCTATCTTGTTGACAAAGTTTGTGTGTATTGCCGCGCCCCCGCAGAGTATCGGTATGCTCATCGAGTTCTTGCGCGCATAGTCGACAAACTCTCCCATCTGGCGCGACGTGTGGACGAGGAGCGCCGAGAGGCCAACGGCATCAGCGCCGGTCTCGCGTATCTTGTCCACAAAGCTCTGGAGCGGAACCTGCTTGCCGAGGTCATGGACGGTGTACCCGTTGTTCTCGAGTATCGTCTTGACCAGGTTCTTTCCAATGTCATGCACGTCGCCATACACGGTTCCGAGCACAATGCTCCCCTTTGAGGCCTCATCCGTCCTGATGAGGTGGCGCTCGAGCTCTACCACGGCGGCCTTCATGCACTCGGCTGACTTTAGCACAAACGGCAGTATGATCTCACCGGCGCCAAACTTGTCGCCGACCTCCTTCATCGCCGGCAATAGGTCGTCATTGAGCGTGCGCAAGGCCGCCTCGTGCGCCGCCTGCGCCGGAATTGCGAGCTCGCCGCCCTCTGGCGCCGGCGCGCCGGGAACCTTTTCGGCAATGGCGGCGAGCACGTCGCCTTCCATCCCGTCACGAACCCTGTTGACTATGCGAAACGTGCACCTCTTGGATGCGCTCATCGACGGGTCGACTGTCGGCTGCCTTGCCGTGGCCGCACCGCCCCCTCCGGTGCCCTCGGCCTCAAAGTGCGCGATGAGCTCGGGCAGTGCGCCTTCTGACTCGTTGAATATGAGGGCGTCAGCGAGACGGCGCTCGGATGCGGGTATCTGCGCGTATGCCGTAATGTCGCGCACGTTGATGATGACCGCATCGAGTCCGGCGCGCACGGCATGGTGGAGGAACGCCGAGTTGATGAGCCTGCGCGCCGGCGGCGTGAGGCCAAAGCTGATGTTGCTCAGCCCGAGGACCGTGTACGAGTCAGGCATCTCCTCGTGGACCGAGCGTATGCCCTCCAGGGTGTCAGCGCCGGCGCCGGCATACTCGGCCTCGCCAGTCCCGAGCGTGAACGTCAGGACATCAAAGATGAACTGGTCTGCGCGAAGTCCGGCGTCGCGGCCATGGTCGAGTAGGAGGCGCGCCGTGTCCAGCTTTTCTTGCGGCGTCTTTGCCATGCCGCCCGGACCGATGCACATTGCGACTGCCGGCGCGCCATACTTTGCCATGACTGGCGCGATCGCCCCAAAGCGCGACCCGTCGCCCTCGAGGTTGATCGAGTTTACTATCGGCTTGCCCGGTATCTGCTCGACGGCAGCAGCAACGACGTCGGCGCTAGTTGAGTCTATGACGAGTGGCGCCTCGACCTCAAGGCTGAGGCGCTTTACGAGGCGCAGCATGATGTCGCGCTCATCAGAGCGCTCTGTGGTGTCAACGCAGACGTCGATGCAGTGCGCGCCGTCCTCGACTTGCTCGCGCGCAAGGTCAACGAGGCCGCCAATGTCGTCATCGAGGACCAGGCGCTTTGCCCTGCGCGAGCCCTGCGCGTTGAGGCGCTCCCCTATGATTAGCGGCGCGGGCTCCTGTCGCAGCTCCACTGCGCGCAATGCCGAGCTTATCATCGCCATCGTCACGCAGGCCATCACGGCGCGCTTACTTAACCCTTGGCTGCAGGCTATTCATGCAGCGCAAACTTGCACACGCCAATGTACTGGCACGGGCGGCACTTGCGCGGGTTGTCGTGGTGGACGGGCTTTTCCCACCCTAGCGCAATGCCGGCAAAGCGCGACACGTTGTGGGCCAGGACCCTGCGGTCATGCTCGCTCTGCGTCTTGAGGAACGTCTTGGCCGGCTCGCGCGTGATTGCGTCATGTATCTGGATGGACCACTCCTTGCTCTCGTGCGGTATGTCAAGGGAATCGGTGCGGGCCTTGGTCGTCGAGAATGACGAGTTGAGGTACGCGAGAACCTGCAGCTTTTGGTCCATGAACGGCTCGTCGCGCGAGTCATAGCGTGCGGGGTTTGCGGCAAACTTGTTGTCTATGACGCGCAGCGCGCCGTTGACGCGGCAGACCTTGTCGGCCCTGCCAAAGAGGCAGACCGATGCGCTGCGGCCGCCAGATGACACTGGCATCTCCAGTGTGGTGTACACGCTCTCGCGCTCTAGCTCGACCTGTGTGCCCGGATCTGCGATTGCCTCCTCGGTTGCCTCGACGAGCTCGCCGCGCTCGATCCTCTCGGCGACATCCTTGGCGTCCTTGGCCTCCTCTAGAACGTGCGCCGCGCCGCCGCGCCTTACTGCCACCGGCGTCGGAACCTCCACGCCCTCGACGATGGGGGCGAGCTTGTGCTCACAGTATCCCATGACGTTGACAAAGTCAGTCACTGCCGCATGGACAGTCTTGCCGCCGTCGCCCTCGCGCACATTGATCATCGGCACGGGGCGCAGGCGTGCCCGTATAAAACGCCGACGGCCGGATCGCACGTCACGCTTTTTAGTCACGTGCGCACGCGCCGCGCCATGGATCCAAGGGTCAAGGAGCGCATAGACGCAAAGATCGCCGAGGCGACTGAGCGCAGGGCAGAGCTAACCGGCATTGCCGATGCCGTCGGGCGCGGCGCTGTCACGCCATACGCAATGCTCGTCGGCATGCTCTACAACTCGTTCTATTACCAGACGAGGAGGATATGCGGGAGGGATCCCACAGAGGCAGAGACTGGCGAGTTTGTCAGGATGCTCGGCGCAAGGGGGCCGGACCTCGAGCGCGCGCTGGACCGCTAGTTGTCGATAACGCGAATGAGCGGCGTTCCCGGCAGCTTTATGCACGCGATGTGAAGCGCCTTTTTTGCCGCCTCGACGTGCTCGCGGTTGACGTGCATCTCCATGACGCACTGGCCGGCCTGGAGCCGGGCCGCAAGGCTGACGGCCTTGCCAAACGCGCGGCGCATCCCCTCCTGAAGCCTGTCGGCTCCGGCGGCTGCAATCATCTTGTTCTCGCGAAGTAGCACGTGCGGGTATATGCGAAGGCGCGAAAAGTAGCCAGTCTCGCCAGTCGTCTTTTCTAGCGTCTTGTTGGCCGCGAGCCTGGCAGACTCGATGGCCATGTGGCGTATCTGGACCTTTTCGCGTATGAGGAGCTGCACGCAGACGTCATACTCGCCGGGCTTGCCGCCATGGTACTTTGCGATCTTTGATTGCGGCTTGCCCTTGATGTACTTTTTTCGCGTGTATGGCTGGCCGTTGCCGTGCCGATAGTTTGCCCCGTGCATTCTGTCCCCACGCGCCATGGTGCCCATATTTAACCCTGATAGGCAGGTGGGGCGACCGGTGGACGGCAGTCGGCACCCACGGTGGCCGCATCGCGGCCCCCCACGTATCCTTATATTGAAAAATTGCATGCGGCGTGTCCCATGGAGGCAGAAAAGCCAAGGTTTGCCGGCACGGTGTCAGGCATCAAGGTCAGCGTCGCCGGCGGGTCGGGCGCGGCCGAGCTGCGAGGCGACGGGTACGGCGAGGCGAGCGGCGAGGCGCAGGTCCTCGCGGCCCACGAGGCGCTCTACCTTGTGTACCGCGGATCGCTCACCATGCGCCGCGGGGAGCGCACCGTTGGGTTTGACGAGCTCATGCGCGCCGCAAGAAAAAAGTCCGAAGGCGCACTAGAGCGCTTTCTCATATACAGGGACCTGCGGGCCCGCGGGTACACGGTGCGCGACGGCTTTGGGTTTGGGACGGACTTTTGCGTGTACGAGCGCGGCGACTATGGCAAAAAGGGCGCAAAGTACCTCGTCTTTGGGTTTAGCGACGGGACGCGCGAGACTGCCGGCGCACTGCAGGAAAAGGTGGTAGAGATGACGCGCATGGGAAAGGAGCCCATAGTTGCCGTCGTTGACGGCCGCGGCGAGGTCATATACTACAAGATAACGCCATCAACGTTTCCGGAGAACAGGGCCCGCGAGGGCGCATCACTCAAGTGAGACTGCCCACGATGACGAGTACTTTAGGAGGTTCTCGGCCTCGGCGCGCGCAAAGTCACACACCGAGAGATAGCGAGTCTCGTTTGCCCAGAGCTTGCCAAAGTCTCGCACCTTTGTCTCGACGCGCGATGTGTCCTCCCATGACGTGAACACGTCGATGGACTCAAAGTCGAGGCTCTGCGAGTCAAACGTGCGGTTTGACGTTCCGGTGAACGCGACAATGTCTCCGGCCTCATCGGCAAATATCCCAATCCTCTCGGTGAACAAGCCGACGATGTCCTCAGAGCTTGGTATTGCGACCTTTATCTGCAGGCGCCCCGCGCGAATCATTGACTGGAGGGCCGCAAGCTTGCCCTCGCGCATTCGCTCGCCCGCATGGCCGACCTTGCGATCCGAGAACATCTTGCTCAGCGTCGCAATGTCTGATGCGCGAAACCTCGTTCCTGACACTATGCGGAGGCGCATGTCAGACGTGTTCGTCGAGTTTAGCGCAAGCGTCGTGAGGCTCTTGACAGAGACGTGCTCTATTGAGCGGTCATAGCTGACCGAGTTTGCAAGGCACCTGATAAAGAACCCGTGGACGATGTCGTCTCGGTCAGAGCGGTACTCTTGCTTTAGGTCGAGGTCGCGCAGCGCCATGCTCACGCGGCGCAGGACCAATCAATAAGAGTATATGCCGACTCAGGATCTTCCGGCCGACGTTATCTGGCACCATATCGAGGCCTCGCGTATGGGAGCCGCAATCCTGCGGGCCTCGGCCGCATCAAACGTGCCCCCCAGGCTCAGGCCCACGACTGGCTTTTTGGCGCACGCGGCAGCCGCTGCCGCAATCTCGCCGGCGCGCGATGCGAGCTCGCCATATTCGGCCGAGAACGATATGTGCGGGCGCGTGTCGAGGCCAATCCACGACAGCGAGGCAGAGTCTCCGGACAGGTCCACCTCATAGAATCCCTTTTTTGAGCCATTGATGCCCTCGTGTATGGCAACCTCTGTCGAGCCCGGATACGCAATTGGGCCTCCAAGCGAGGCAGGCCGCGCGTCATAGCGGTCATGGAGGTGGCCCATCGCATAGTACGAGAACTGTGAGGGCAGCGCGTCAACGCCGAGCTCGCCGGGAACTCCCGTCGCGTCGATTATCCCCTGGTGCATGAGCAGCACGCTCTTGCCGTTGTGTTCGCCGGCGAGGCGTCCGGCGGCCGCAATGGTCTCCCTTGCGCGATCTAGCTCGTCAGGGGCGAACATGTCAAAGCCGATGATCATTGTGCCCTCGTGGACGAGCGGCTCGCCGTCGCCGGCATGCCTTGCCGGAGCCAGCGTGTTGCGCGCAAAGTCCAGCGGCGTTGCGCCTATCCTCGCCGTGTCGTGCTCGCCGAGCACATAGTATGACCGTATGCCCGCGTCGGAGAGCCTGGCAGCGGCCGCGCTAAACTCCACGACTGCCCTCTTGCCCTTGCCGGCCATGTCAAAGAGGTCACCAGAGATCAGGACAAACTCGACGTGATCCCTGATCGAGATGTCGACGGCCTGGCCAAAGGCGTCATACATGTCCTCCTCGCGCTCCCCGGCGCCATACTGCTTTTGGCCCAGGTGAATGTCAGATATGTGCGCAAAGGTCATGTCGATCTCGAGGCGGGCGCGCGGCTGTCCATATTTTAATTATACCGTCGATCCCGGGATCACGCACGGTGGCCGTGCGCACAAGCGCAGGCCCTAGGGGCGGCCACGCTGCGGGATGGCGCGCCGCCGTGTCGCCCCCCTGCCATGGCCCACACGCCCCCGTGCTGCGCCGATCCTGAACTTTTTCTCGATGCGGTCAGCAACACGCTCGGGGCTGCGCCGAATCTCATGCTCCCAGGCCTGCACGACGAGCCAGCCGTCGACGTTGAGCATCTTTTTGACCTCTGTCCGCCGGGCCCTGTTGCGCGATATCTTGGCGCGCCAGAACGTCACGTTGGAGCGCGGCTCGCGGTAGCATTTGGGGCACGCGTGCCAAAAGCAGCCGTCGATGAACACGGCGACGCGGCGCGACCTGTTGGAGATGTCCGGCGTGCCAGGAACGGACCTGTCGTGTATGCGGTAGCGCAGGCCGCGGCTCCAGATGGCGCGGCGCACGGCAATCTCTGGCTTTGTGTTCGTCGAGCGTATGGCCGACATTATGCGGCTGCGCACCTCTGGTGACTCGCGCGCGCGGCGCATGTCCGCGCACCTACCCGCGCGGCGTGCCAGACGCGTCGAGTGCGCCATGGCCGGCCTGGACCAGGCGGAGCACAGAGTTAATCGCGGCGCGCAGGTGCGGCAAGGCCTGATCGTCGAGGTCTATGATTACCGTGTCGCCGTCTCGCGCCAGGGTCATGCCATAGCCGCCCTCGCCGGAGAGTGACTCGATGATCGAGCCGGCGAGCTCGCCGGCATGAACCTCTATGCGCGCACTAGAGCTTGACATTGTACGCCGTGCCGGCAATCGTATAGCCGCACTTTTTGCATGTCCATATCCCGACTGCGACGCGCGTGACGCGCATCGCGCCGCACTCTGGGCATGCGCGCTTTTGCTTTAGCTGGAGGTGTATCTTTGTGTACTGTTTGCGGATCTTTATCCCGTATCTCGTGCCAAGGCCCTTGAGCGACTTTTTCTTGGCCATGGCGCGCTCACTGGCTCGAGCGAGCCGCCTCTAGCTTTGGGCGCACGCGCGCACCCACCGAGATTGCCGTCTCGGCACACTCGTTGAGCTGCTCGGGAGTAAAGCCGTCACGCCCGCCCTTTTGGAGCGCGCAGATGTTGCCATCCGAGTTTGTCGTTATCGTCAGCCTCGCATCAAGGCACGTCCACTCGTCCGCGTTTGGGTCCACGACGATGTGCTCGCCTATGCGGCCCATCGTCACCGAGACCGGAACCGTCGTGATTGGCGGGGCGCGCAGCTGGCCCTCGACGCGCTTTGGCGCGTCATCGACCATCTCCCACACCGGCATCTTGCACGAGAGGATTGCCGCAGTCGAGGCATACGAGCACGCATCAAAGAGGTTGCCGCCGTTGTCCAGGACAGCGTTGTCGGTGAACACGCCGATGACTGAGACGTCGCGCTTTATGACGAGCTGTGACATGTCGACCATGTGGCTCTCGCGTATGCCGCGGTCAACGACGCGCGCGAGCTCTATGACGGCCTCGCTTGGCGGGCCGGCCTCGGCATCAGGGTGGGCAAGAGGAGGAATCTCGGCGGTGCAGATGAACGTGCCGCGGTCTCCCGTGTCCGGAAACGGCCTGTCGGGGTTTACCTTTACTCCAGTGACGACCTCGGTGCGTCCAAGGCGAACGCGGGCCGAGCCCTCGGCCTTTGGTATGACGCCCGTCTCTATTGTGAGCTCGCGCATCTCGCCTGGCGCACGCCCGTCGGTGCGGCGCCCGGAGGCCAGCGAGTCAGTCACCATCTTGCGCTTTAGTCCGTCAAGTATCGAGACTGTCCCCATTACTGGCTCGCCCCCGCAAAGTAGCGCTCCTCTAGCGCCTTTTTCTGTATCTCATAGACTAGCCTGCACCCGTCAATGCCCGTCTGCACGCACCGCTTGTACTCGTCTGCGCTGAGCACGCCGTCGAGCTGCAGGAGCGTGACCTTGCCAGATGACGGCATTATGGCGACTGGCATGTCAGCCTGGCCCGCCTGATCCTCCTCGTTGTTGACGTCAAGGACGATCGTGTCAGCAACCTTGCCGGCAGCACATGCCGAGACCATGTCCCTCATCGGTATTCCCGCGTCAGCTAGCGCGACGGCTGCGGCATCAAGGGCCGCGCAGCGCGAGCCGCCGTCGGCCTGGAGTATCTCGATGAACACGTCAACTGCGGTTCGCGGAAACTTTTCTAGCATGACTGCCGGCAGGAGCGCCTCCTTTATCACCTTTGATATCTCGATCTCGCGGCGCGACGGCGCTGGCCTCTTGCGCTCGCTCACCGAGTATGGCTGCATGTGGTAGCGCACGCGCAGTATCCCCGTCTCGGCGTTTGACTGGTGCTTTGGGTGAACGTCACGCGGGCCGAACACGCCGGCGATTATCTTGTTGTCGCCAAACTCAATGTACGCCGAGCCGTTTGCGTTGTGGAGAACGCCGGCCTTTATCATTACGCGGCGAGGCTCGTCGATCTTGCGACCGTCGCAGCGGATGCCATTGGCGTCTAGCAGTACGACGTCTGTGTCCCGTCCGCCCATTTCCTATCCGCTCCTCGACCCAAGGACGGACTTGACCCTGTCCATAAGCCCTGGTGAATATGCCCCTTGCTCAATTGTCTCAACTGCCCTTTTGGCCCTTAATAAGCCATCGGGGCTTTCACAGGAGATCACGACCCACCCGTTCTGCCCTATCGTGATGGCCGCATCAGTGGCCGTCTCTATGGCCTGGATCATGCTGCCCTGCTTGCCGATGAGGCTTGCGACCTTGCCCGGCGACATCTTTACGAGCTCGCCAGAGTCTATCTTGCCGAGGTCGCGGTCGTCTATCGTGATGAGCGGGTCGCGCGTCCGGTCAAAGTTGGCGACGCGTGCGGCCACTAGGTCGCCGAGGGCGAGCTTTGATGTGAGCTCGTCGGCGTGTGAGGCAAAGTCGCGGCCAAAGACGTCAGTGGCGAGCAAAAAGCCGACGTACGGCGCGTTAATGTCCAGCTCCCAGGCCTGCGACGTGTGCGATATGACCATGCCGACGATGAGGTCATCGGGCTTTGGGATGTACTTGCCGGCAAGGGGCATGACGCTCACCGTGTCATCAGTCACGTTGACGAGGCCGACGGCCGAGGAGACAAGCGTGTCACCCTCGAGGACGACATTGTCGCCGGCCCTGCGGGCCTCGCGCGTGATGACGTCTCCGGGCATCACCGTGCGGGGCATTCCATGCTGGGTCATTTCTGCATCTCGGCGCTCGCCGTTCCCTTGGTGACTGAGGCTAACCTGTCTAGCACGCCGGGCCGCGATGCGGCGGGTATTTCAAGTATTGCCTTGAGGGAGCCGTTCTGGAGCCACTCCTCGTGCTTTAGCGAGCCGGCCGACTTTAGGACAGAGTACGATTGGGCCGCATACTGGGCCGGAACCACGATCTCCAGGGTCATCGTCTCGGACTTTAGCGGGATGACGCTGCGCAGCTCGTCGACGATGCGCGAGACCTGCTCGGGGATGGACTTTTGGGGGTCTATCGTGATCCGCGCGTCCTTCATGGCCTGCTCGACGCGCATGGGTGGGTGGGGCAGGTGGGATCGCGGATCCACGTACGTGCGCGCTATCTCGTCGACTATTCTCTTGCGCTTCTCCTCGATCATCTTGCGGCGCTGGTCAGTCGTCAGGCCAAGGTCGCCGTGCTTTAGTATGTGCTCGGCTATCGCAGTCGCGTCATCTGTCTTGAACGCCTTTTGGAGCTTTTCAGAGGAGGCGCGCGTCCCGCGGCCAGAGTCCGAATATATCTCATCAGAGACTAGAACCTGCGAGATGTCTGACTTTTTGCCGAGCTTGTAGTCAAGCGCGGGGTCTGGCTTTACGAGTATCTCAAAGCGCTCGCCCTCGTGCGAATACTTTACGACGCTCATGTCGGCCATGTCGCAGCCCCCCGACTGCCCGCCTATTTATCTGTGGGCGCCGCCTCCGCGCATGGAGCCCGTGACGACCCCGGGCCTGCGGCCGGTCGCCCTCCGTAGCAGGCGCACCGTAACGGCGTCGACGAGCGAGGCGTTGGGTCCGATCAGCGCCTGCCCACCGCGCCCCTCCGCCGCGCAGGGCTCCCCGAGCAGGCGCCCAACTGTCGGCGCGATCGCCGCGTCGTGCAAGCCGCACACGTCGACGAGCACGCAGTCGCGGTCAAGGATCAGCGCGTTAGCTCCACAAAGCGGGCCAGGGCGGTGAACAAGCCGCCCGAGTGCACCGGCCTAGGCAACCGTGAATGGCAGCTCGGCCTGCGGCGAGAGCGCAATCGGGTTGTCTATGGACTCCCAGACAAAGACCGTCGCCGTGTAGTAACCGGCCGCCGTCGGCTGCCACGACATTGACGGCGTGAGCGACTCGCCGGGGTTTAGCGTGGAGCTTGTCCACGTGAGCGAGAGCGTGATGTTGTTGGAGTCCCTGACCTGCACGAGGTACACGTAGGCCTGCTCGGACTCCTGGCCGCTGGTGACCTGGCCGACCACCTGGATCTGCTGGCCGACGGTGACGGTGTCAAGCGGGTTGCCCGAGTTGTCAGTCAGGCGAACGTTGCTCACGACGGCCCTCTCTAGCAGGGGCACGAGCGTGCCGGATATCGTCGTGCCCTCGAGCTTGAGCCCGTCGTTGCGCGCGTGAGTGCCCGGCAGCGCGTGCTCGCCATGGCGCGCCGTCACCGTGTCGCCCTTGGCGACCCCTGGGCGGTGGCCGGGTGACTGGTCGGCGGGCGGGAATATGACGGTGCCCTCAAAGATGCCCGAGGCATCCTGCGTCTCGGTGACCGTGACCAGCTGGTCTGCTGCCGCAGCATCGTCCGTGCCGGACAGGACCAGGGAGGTGCCGCCCGCAAGGGACAGGACGTGGGAGCCGCCGGCGTCCCTGCCCAACGCCGGCACGCAGTTGCCGGCGCACATTAGGCCGGCCAGCTCGCCTGACAGGTCGGCACCGCCCCCCTGGCGCGCGCCGTTCCTGTCAAAAGCACCGTAGAGCACCCCACCCACGCCGCCGCCCTCGACGTCCCACGTCCACGAGTCCTTGTCCGTGGGGTCAACGTTGAGCCACGTGTTGGCCATGCCAAGGCGGACCTGCGCGCCGCCGCCGGGGTACGTCGTGCGGTCCAGGAGCGAGAGCGACGCATAGTCATCGATCGTGTCGTAGTTGAGCGTGACTGACTGGATGCCGCCGCCGCGGCGGTACTGGACCTCGACGTTGCCGCCCTGGCTGAAGTCGAAGAGCTGTATGAACGGCCAGACCCCGGCTGTCGCCTCGGCGTTTGGCTCCACATCGCCCATCTGTATGCTCTGGCCAAAGCTGTTGTGGGGGTAATTGGGATTGTAAGTGTAAGTGGCAATGTTTATGGCGCTGGGCTCGCGCACGACGTTCATCGACACGCCGGCATAGTTGTGCGTGCCGGCGGCAGTTGGCGGCGCTGGGGGGACGGCCGTGAAAGCGGCGGTGACGTCATCTGCGCCGCACCCCCATATCGAGGACAGCGCCGGCCCTGCCGCGCCGCCGCTGGCGACCGTGTACCGCATATGCGCGAACGGGAACGCCACGGCGATGGCGTCAGAGAAGTATCCCGCGTTGGCATCATGGTACCCCGTGTTGACGTTATAGTATCCCGCGTTGACCTCAAGCGCAGTCTCAAGGACGCGATCCGCGTCGTCGGTGTCCTCGCATATGGTCCCAAAGTCTAGGCCCCGGCCCGCGTTGCCGTCGGCAGTCGCGTCGGCCAGTAGTGCCTGCGCACTGTTGGCAAAGTAGGCGTACCACTTGCCGTCAGTCGCCTGGACCATGCGCAGACTGCTGCCGTTTATCGTGACGTCGGGCTCTCCCTTTGACTCGTTGGTCTCGTCGAGGTCCGGGTCTATGATGACGACCTCGACGACCTGGGGGCCAGAAAAGTGGTTTCCAAATGCCGCGCTCTCGGCCGAGACGTAGAGGTTGGGGTTTGTCGACTGGGCAATCGCCGGCGGCGCGCCGGGAATCGCAAAGGTGAGCCCCCCGGCGACCATGATCGCCATTAGGAACACGCTTGTTGTCTTGCCTGCTTGTCCGGACATTCTACAGGCGGGGGCGCCGGAATTGTCTATTTAACCAGTGGACAAACCTGCCAGCATGAGGTCGGCGCCTAGACCGCGCGCATGACCGCCTCGGCCACGGCCTCCACCCCCATGCGCCCATCGCACCAGCACGGCCCGCGGTCCACGCGGTGCCGCACGGTGTTCGTCGGCGCGTGCCGTCGCGGCGTGCCGCGGTGGCCGGGCCTGCGCGCCGGCCGTCCCGATCCCCCACGGGCCTCAGATGCCGCCAGGGATCGCGCGTGCCCCTAGTAGGTATTTATGGGGAGATCAGGGCATTTTGGGATGCAAGATGGCATCTATAGAGATAGCAGAGGAGGAGGGCGGTCGCGCAACTGCACGCCTCAAGGGCATCCCCCTCCAGTACGCAAACGCGCTGCGCAGAATATGCCTCAACGGGATCATGGTGTTTGCCGTGGACGCAGTCGACGTCGTTGAGAACACGTCATCGCTGCCAGACGAGGCGCTCGCGCACCGCCTGGGCCTAATTCCGCTAAAGACAGACCTCACAGAGTTCAAGAACATCCGCGAGATCGACGTCAACGAGTCCGCAAACAGGGTCATGCTAGTCATCGACGAGGTGGCCGACGAGACGCGCACGATACTCTCTGGCGACATGACCTCACAAGACGCGTACGTAAAGCCGTCATCTGACAAGATACCCATAGTCCAGCTCGCGCCTGGCCAAAAGGTAAAGGTCGAGGCGTACGCGCGCCTCGGGCGCGGCACAGAGCACGCAAAGTGGAACTCGGCAAACATTGCCGTCCTCACCGAGGGCGACTCTGATGACGAGCACCTCCTCACAGTAGAGTCGACTGGCGCACTAGAGCCCTCACAGATACTCTCGGCGGCGATCGACGAGCTGCAGATCAGGCTAGAGGACTTTCGCGACGTCGTCGAGGGCATAAAGGCCGCTCCTGCGGCCTCGTGATTGCGTGGGCGGCATGTGCTCAGACAACACCATACCTGTGTTTAGAGCAAAAGCAATACCAAGCACAGCAAATAGCGCATCTCAAATGATTCCACCTCAGTTCGCGGACATGTTCAAGCAAGGATATACAAGATGCCATGCTGGAAGGCAGGCAACCACGTTAAAACGAGACGCACACCATGACTGAGTTTAGGTTTTATGGAAAAGAAATCATACATAGCCTTCATCTAACAATTCCTCCGAGAAATTTGGTTATGGACAAAGCAAAATCATGCAATCCCACCAACAACGACAACATGATTATTCACGGTGATAATCTTGACGCATTAAAAGCACTATTACCACAGTACCGTAATAAAATTAATTGTGTCTATATTGATCCACCATACAACACTGGCCATACCCATAAAGATCTTGTCAGGGGGGGGGGGCGGATGGTCATACGACGATAATGTCAATCATCCAGTCCTAAAAGACTGGTTAGGGAAAATTGTGGGCGAGGAGGACATACAAAGGCACGATAAATGGCTGTGTATGATGTGGCCCAGACTTCAACTACTCAGAGAACTCCTTGCCGAATCTGGGATAATTTTGATTTCAATTGATGATAATGAACAAGCACGACTTAAAATTATAATGGACGAAATTTTTGGAGAAAATAATTTTATGGCTGAATTAGTTTGGGAAGGAACAGGAAAAAACGATTCTAAATTTTTTTCAGTGTCTCATGATTATATTTTGTGTTACGCAAAGAATAAAAACCATCTCAGAGAATTGAAAACTAAATGGAGATTGAATAAATTGGGTATTGATAATGTATATAAACAGGTAGAAAAACTTAAGAAAAAACACAAATCCGATTTCAAAAAAATAAGTGCCGAGTTGAAAACATGGTATTCAAATGTGCAGAGGACAGAACCCGAATGGGCAAACAGACATTACAATAAAGTCGACGAAAAAGGAGTATTTTTTTCAGGCGACATATCATCACCCGGAGGAGGACCACATTATGAAATTCTACACCCTAAAACAAAAAAACCAGTAAAAACACCATCGAGGGGGTGGAGATTTGCAAGTAAGAAGAAAATGTTAGAAATGATTGCAGAACAAAAAATATATTTTGGAGATGATGAGACAAGAGTTCCAACACTAAAAAGATATTTACATGAAACAGAGGGGCAAGTATTAACAAGTGTGTTATATAAAGATAGGAGGGCAGCAAAAAAGGAATTGCAAGAAATATTAAAAGGGAGCGATTTTCCTAACCCAAAAGATGTGTCAGTTATCAAAACGCTTTTGAGATTGATCACTGAATCAGATGATATCATACTGGATTCTTTTGCAGGGAGTGGAATAACAGCACACGCAGTGTTGTCATTAAATAAGGAAGATAACGGGCATCGAAAATTCATATTAATTGAACGAGAGAAATATGCCAATAAAATTACAGCAGAACGAATGCGCAGAGTGATCAAAGGGATGCCAAAATCTAAAAAGCCAGAATTGAAAAGTGGTACTGGTGGGTCATTTTCATATTACACACTAGGAAAACCAATAGACAGGGAGAAGATGCTCACTGGAGAAATATTACCCGATTATTCTGATTTAGCATCTCATCTTCTTTATATTTCCAATGTAATTATAACGAATACAAAATTACGACCCGGAAAAGACGGATTATTTTATTCTCATGAAAATATTGATTATTATTTATTATATAAACCAAATGTGAAATATATGCAAAGTAACGCAGCAGTGTTGAGTGAAGGTATGAGTCAAAGAATACACAGGAAAGGAAGAGACGCAATAATCTTCGCCGCATCGAAGAATATGAGTCAAAGCGAACTTAAAAAAATGAATATACAATTTTGTAGAATACCTGACTATATCAATAAGAGAATGTGATGAGATTGGCGCTAAAAGAATATCAAAGCGAGGCACTTGACGAATTTCAAAAATGGCATGATGTCCTGATGATAGCAAAAACCAAATATGTCAAGAATCGGATACAGTTGGGCAGAGACGGAGGTTCATTTATTGTAAATTATCCCAAGGCTGTGTGGGAAACAATCGGTAGAGGGCAGTACAGAGATCGAATCGGTAGCGATAAAGAACACATACCGCATATATGTTTAAAAGTTCCTACTGGAGGAGGCAAGACTCTAATGGCTGCCGCAATGTTAGAAAGAGTGAGACGATCGACAGGTTTGATAATATGGATAGTTCCTACCAAGTCAATATATCATCAAACTTTAAAAAGTTTGCATGACAAAGATGGGATGATCCGAGAATGTCTCGATAGAGTGAGCGGTAACCGAGTAAAAGTGTTGAAAAAGGATGATTCCTTAACGCCATTAGATATAAAACAATATTTATGTATAATGGTACTTATGAAACAAAGTGCAGATAATCGAAGCAAAGATTTTTTGATAATTCATAGGGATTCTGGACAATATCAAAGTTTTTTCCCAGATATTGATGATGATGCCTCCAATAACAAAATTTTAGAACACTCCCCACACCTTGATAAAAACAATGGGCAGCACATAAAACACAGCCTCATGAACATATTTAAAATGCAACATCCAACGATAATACTTGATGAAGCTCACAAGACACATGGTAGAAGATTAGATGACATAATATCATATGTCAATAACATGTCACCGAGTTTGATTATTGAACTCACAGCAACACCGTTCCCAAAATTAAGCAATATACTTGTAAATATAAGTGGAGTTGCATTAAAAAAAGAAGAGATGATCAAGATGCCCATTAATGTAAAGCCAGTGGATGAAAGTGTAAGTTGGGAAGAAGTGTTAGTCATGGCGCATGATAAGCTGGTCAGGTTAGACAAAAATGCAGAAGAGCAAGATGAATACATACGGCCCATAATGCTCATACGTGTAGAACGGACAGGATCAGAGCACCGTGATGGAAAGCACATACATGCAGAAGACGTTCGAGAATTTTTACAAAATATGAGCATAACTAGCTCTTCCATCGCAGTCAAAACTAGTGAAGTGGACGAAATAGGCGATATAGAACTCATGGAAAAAACATCATCAATAAGATATGTAATCACAAAGAATGCATTACAAGAAGGATGGGATTGCCCATTTGCGTACATACTGGTGATACTCGATAAGCTAAAAAGCAAAACTGCAATAACTCAAATGCTAGGCAGAATTTTACGACAGCCTTATCAAAAATATCGAAATAACAAACATCTTAATCAATGCTATGTGTATTGTAGAACAGACACCACGCAAAGATCCGTCCAATACATAAAGGAAGGTCTCGAAAATGAAGGGCTAGGGGATCTCACAAACAGCCTAACATTGGAAGATGATGTACGGCACAGTCGAGAAGAATTACATATGCGTTCTAATCACACACGAGCAAAAATATATTTGCCAAAAGTATTGCACAAATATGGAAAACAGTGGATCGAGCTTGACTATGAAAGGCACATACTATCCGAGATAAAATGGGATGCCATAAAAGCTCCCGATATCTCAGATATCGAAGCCTATGATGATTTTATATGGACTCACAGGATAGATGTTACAAATTTGACCACAAAAGGAAAAATTAACGATGATGAATTAAGCAAAAAGCGAATTAAAGAAGATGTGCATGTTGATAAAACACTTAGAATGTACGATATTGTAAATATAATCTCAGAAACTGTTCCCAACAAATGGCATGGTTCTAGAATAGTGCAAGATGCAATCCGCCAAGCTCGTGAATCGAAAAAAAGTGATGACGACATATATAATATGCGCCACACATTTACAAATAGAATCAACGAACATGTATCTAATGAAGTGATCAAGCAAGCTGAATCTATATTTAAAAATAAAATCAAAAACAAAGAAATTAGATTTGACTTAGAAATTGAAAGTGATAATTTTACAATGAAAAAAAAATATTCAGTTTCTAGTAGCGGAGACAATCTATTGGCGGTAAACACACAATCGGTTCAACGTAGTTTGTTTGATCCCGTATACAAAGAACATTTTGATACCGAACCTGAAAAAAGCTTTGCGATATATTTAGAAGAAGCTGACGCAATAGAATGGTGGCACAGGATCGCCGCCAAAGAGCAAGGAGAGTATTATTTGCGCGGATGGAAAAAAGATCGTATATGGCCCGACTTCGTAGCAGTATTTGGAAAAAACATGAAAAAGAGAGAATTGCACATATATGAGATCAAAGGCAAGCATTTAGACAATCCCGATACAGAATACAAGAAGAATGTTCTAGAAGCTTTAGAAGGGGCATTCAATCATTGGGGTCACGTAACAATCAGAGATGGCCTAATAAAAGGCACATTTAAGATGTTGTTTGATAATCAGATAGAGGAAGAACGCGATAGATTACGAACAAAATCTTCAATAACCGACCAAGTCAGGAAATCATGACGTGCCACACGCTAACATTGGTGAAGTTACCATCAAGACTCACGATGACACATGGGCAGAGACTAGTCCCCCACAGGCTTGACACGGATGACTGACGGCAAACGGCCCCACACACGTCCAGACGACCCCTTTCAAAAACTGAAAAAGAGCGTTTTGGGCAATTATGCCGCAAAAGACCATCCTGGGCCCCCACCCAGAGCACGCGTAAGACCAACGGTGTGGAGTCAGCACCCCATGCCAGTTCATGCCCAGGCAGGCGCCGCAGTGGCCAAGTAGATCGACAGGATCGCTCCCATATGACCAAATGGGCAGATAGGCGTGGACCGCATATGCCCAACGCCTAGCAAGGTATATTACATTTGGGCCAGAGAGGGGTCTCGCAGATGGCAGCACAGCACACCGTCGACATGGCCCGCCGCCTCAAAAAGGCAGCAGCCGGCAATGACGCGCCCATATGGGCCCGCATGGCCGAGCAGGCCCTAAAGCCGACAGTCGCGCGCCGAACCGTGAACGTCAACAAGATCGCAAGCCTCACAAAGGCCAGCGATGTCGTCGCAGTTCCCGGAAAGGTTCTCGGGACCGGCGGGATTGATCATGCCGTGACGCTTGGCGCATTTGCAGTCTCGCGCGCGGCGGCCGCAAAGGTCAGAGAAGCCGGCGGGGACGTCGTCACGATCGAGCGCCTCGCCGAGATGCATCCGGCAGGCACTGGGGTGAAGCTCCTTGGATAGTCCCGCAGGCGCAGCAGACGGCGCTGCAGCAAAGCAGGAGACTGTGAGCGCACCAAATCCCGGCAGCATGATAGTCGTTGACGCGACTGACCACATTGCCGGCCGCCTCGCATCAAACGTCGCAAAGCTCCTCCTCCAGGGCAACAGGGTCTCGATGGTAAACTGTGAGCGCATAATGATAAGCGGCAGCAGGGCCAGCATTGTCGGCGAGTATCGCAAGTTCCTCGAGATTGCCAGCATACTCCACCCAAAGCACGGCCCGTTCCACCCGCGCCGGCCCGACACGATAATGACGCGCATGGTTCGCGGCATGCTCCCGAGGAAAAAGCCCTCGGGAATAACGGCACACAAGAGGCTTCGCGCATACATTGGGACTCCGAGTCCCCTAAAGTCGCACAAAAAGATACAGTTTGAAAAGGCAAAGGTGCGCGGCGCGCACTCGAGGTACACGAGCATGGCAGACCTCGGCACTACGGTGGGCTGGACGAAATGACGACGCCAAAGGCCGAGATTTACTTTGCGACGCGCAAGGCCGCTAGCGCACACGTCCACATCATAGGCGGCAAGGGGCGCGTGCGAATCAACAACGTTCCAGTGGAGCTCATGGGACACGAGATGGCCCGCGAGACGATCCTCCTGCCACTCAGGCTAGCGGGAAAAAAGCGCGACAAGATCGACGTCTCGGTGCGCGTCAACGGCGGCGGGTTTATGGGCCAGGCCGGCGCTGCGGCGACGGCGATATCGCGCGCGCTAGTTGGCTGGACAAAGTCAAAGAACGAGCCAAAGGACCACCCGCTCACAAAGACCGAGAGGGCAGAGCTGCGCAAGAGCATCCTCGAGCACGACAAGTACCTCATAAGCGGCGACGCCAGGCGCAAGGAGCCCAAAAAGTTCGGCGGCAAGGGCGCCAGGCGCCGCAAGCAAAAGTCCTACCGATAGCCGCCATGAAGGCCGTCATAATGGCCGGTGGGTCAGGGACGCGCGGGAGGCCATACACTGACTATTTTCCAAAGGCGATGACGCCGCTTGGCGGGCGGCCCATAGTCGAGCTCATCGCGCGCCATATAGGCTCCTCGCGCGCAGTCGACGGCATCGTAGTCATTGCCGACCTGCAGGCGCAGGGCTCGCAGGTCAGAAACCACCTAGAGCGCGCCAGGCTCGGATGCCCCGTCTCGTTCGTGCAGGGAACGTCAGCCGGCACTGCCGGTGACCTCCTCCACGCGGCCCCTGAGCTTGGCGACGGGGCGTTTCTGCTGTGGTTCTCGGATAACCTGTGCGCCCTTGACATACGGGCAATGGTTCGCCACCACGAGTCCAGCGCACGCGACGCGTGTGTTGCCGTGCGCTCGACGCGCAAGGAGGAGACGGGCTTTGCCGTCGTTCGTGACGGCCTAGTCGAGGAGTTTAGGGAAAAGCCAACTGTCAGCCTGCCAATGTCCGAGTGCCTCGGCATGTACATCCTTGATGCCACAGTCCTGCGCAATGTTCGCCGCAAGTCGCGCGATGCGGCCCGCGTTGATCTCTCGTATGACATACTCCAGCCGATGGCCGCCTCTGGCGGCGTTAGCGCATATGACATTGGCAAGGCCGAGTGGCTTGACGTAGAGTCACCCGTAATTCTAGAGCGCAACGCCGCAGCAGCAAAACGCATAGCGGCGCGAATGTCCCGGCGCACCGCACGGCGCGCTGCCGGCTAGGTCGGCGGCACGGCGTGTGTGCGCTCATAGGCGGTGATGTCATCCCCGCGCATGAGCGTCATTGCAATCTCGTCGAGGCCCTCGAGGAGCATCCTCCTTGCGTGCTCGCCGATCTCAAATGTCCACGACTCGCCCGTTTCGCGAACCGAAACGAGGCGCGACTCGAGATCCACTGCAACCTTGCCCGTCGTTGACATTAGCGAATCGACTGCGTCGCGCGCAAGCGTGACGGGCAGAAGGCCGCTCTTTATGCAGTTGCTCGCAAAAATGTCCGCAAACGACGGCGCTATAACTGCGCCAAACCCGTGGTCCAGGAGCGCCCAGACGGCATGCTCGCGGCTAGAGCCACACCCAAAGTTCTCCCCCGTCACGAGTATGCGCGAGCCCGCATAGCGCGGGTCGTTGAGCGGAAACGACGCGTCTGGCGTCGTGCCGTCACCCTCGTGGCGCCACCCGTGAAACAGGTACTGCCCAAAGCCCGAGCGCTGCACGAGGCGCAGGAACTGCTTTGGGACTATCTGGTCGGTGTCGACGTTGATTCTCGGGAGCGGCGTGATGACGCTCTCTAGGCGCTCAAACGGCCTCAACGAGCTCCCACTTCCTCACGTCGACAAAGTGCCCCGCGATTGCCGATGCGGCGGCCATTACGGGGCTCATCAGGTGCGTGCGCCCGCGCGCGCCCTGCCGGCCCTCAAAGTTGCGGTTTGACGTGCTCGCGCAGCGCTCGCCGGGCCCGAGTATGTCATCGTTCATGCCAAGGCACATGCTGCATCCGGACTCGCGCCACTCAAAGCCGGCCCGCACAAAGTCCGCATCAAGGCCCTCTGCCTCCGCACGCCTCTTTACCTCCTGGGAGCCGGGCACGACCATGGCGCGAACGCCGTCAGCAACTCGCCGGCCGCGCACGGCGGCAGCAGCCTCTCGCAGGTCGCCGAGTCGCGCATTGGTGCAAGAACCGACAAAGACCCTGTCAGGTTTCACGTCCTCAAGCGGCGTGCCGGCGTCCAGGCCGATATACTCCAGTGCGCGCTCGGCGGCAGCGCGACGCGAGTCATCCCCGCGCGAAAACTCTGCAGGAGTCGGGATCGGCTCGGTGATGTCGCACGTCATGCCGGGGTCTGTCCCCCAGCTGACCTGCGGGGCGATTCGCGACACGTCGATCGAGTGGGTCCTGGCGTACTCGGCGCCGGTGTCCGTGTGCAGCTCTGCGCGCCATGATTCTATGAGCGACTCGATCGCCGCCGGAGTGTGCGGCCTGCCGCGCACGTGCTCAAATGTCTTTTCGTCCGGAGCTATCATGCCGGCCCGCGCGCCGGCCTCTATTGACATGTTGCAGACAGTCATGCGTCCCTCCATTGACATCTCGGATATCGCGGCGCCGGCGTACTCGATGGCAGTCTGGCGCGCGCCGGCCGGCCCTATCTCGCGTATGACCGAGAGTATAGCGTCCTTTGGCGTGATCGCGCGCGAGTCTCCAAACGAGCCGTCCATGCCGATGAGCATCTCGCGCGGGCGCTCAAGCCAGAGCGTCTGCGTGGCCAGGACGTGCTCGACCTCGCTGGTTCCGATTCCCATGGCGAGTGCGCCAAATGCGCCGTGCGTGGCAGTGTGGCTGTCGCCGCACACAATGGTAGAGCCGGGCAGCGTGAGGCCAAGCTCCGGACCGATAACATGGACGATGCCCTGGCTTGCGCTGCCCATGCCATGGAGCTCGATGCCAAACTCGGAGCAGTTGCGCTCTAGTGCGCGCATCTGCACGACTGCCGTGTCATCTACCATCGGGAGCGACCTGTCGCCGGTGGGGACTATATGGTCCATCGTCGCAGTCGTCAGGTCTGGCCGGCGCACGCGCCTTGAGGACTCGCGAAGTCCCTCAAAGGCCTGCGGCGAGGTCACCTCGTGGACCAGGTGCCGGTCAATGTAGATGAGTGCTGCCCCATCATCGCGGCGCGCCACGGTGTGCGCGTCCCATATCTTGCCAAAGAGCGTCCTCGGCGCGCCGGTGCCTGCCATGCGCCGCTACACCCTGTACCTAAAGAGGCCACCGGCCTCGATTATTCCGGATATGATCTCGGGGATTGGCGCCATCTCATAGTCTGCCTTGCGCGTCACGTTGGTCACGCGGCGCGCCTTCATGTCAATGTCAAGCTCGTCGCCATCAAGGATCGACTCGTATGCGTCCTGGCCGATCTCGACGGGCAGGAGGTACGCGCCGTCAACGCAGTTGCGGTAGAATATCCTCGCAAACGACGGCGCGAGGATCGCCTTTACCCCGCATCCGGCAAGCGCAATGGGCGCGTGCTCACGGCTCGAGCCGCACCCAAAGTTGCGTCCCGCAACTAGGAGGCTGCGGCCCTCCATGCGCGCATGAAAGCCGGGATCGAGCCCCTCCATGGCATGCTTGGCAAGCTCGGCGTGGTCGTGGACCTTTAGGTACGTTCCCGGTATTATGACATCAGTGTCGATATTGTCGCGCTCGTACTTTGTCGTGATTCCCCGCATCATAGGTCCCTCGGGTCAGTCAGGCGGCCCGTGACGGCAGACGCGGCGACTACCATCGGGGAGGCCAGGTACGTCTGCGACTCTACGTGGCCCATGCGGCCGGGAAAGTTCCTGTTAGTCGCGCTAACGCAGACCTCGCCCTTGCCCAGGACGCCCATGTGCGCGCCGCAGCACGCGCCGCACGTCGGCGGGCCGATGACAGCACCGGCGTCAAGGAATATCTTTATGAGCCCGCGCTCGAGTGCCCTCTTGTATATCGAGATCGCAGCAGGAACGACCTCGGTTCGTATGCGCACGGTGTGGCCCTTGATCACGCGGGCTGCTGACTCTAGATCCTCCATCTTTGCGCCCGTGCATGACCCGAGATACGCCTTGTCAAGCTCGACAGAGGGCGCCTCGCGCACAGTCGAGACGTTCTGCGGCGAGAACGGCCTTGCCACTAGCGGCTCGATCTCTGAGGCGTCATACTCGCGAACCTCGGCAAATGATGACTCATCAGCCCTCTCGATCGCCTCCGCGCCGCCGCAGCGAGCAGCCGCCTGCGGCGCGCCGTGGGCCGTGAGGTACTCGCCGACCTTGGAGTCTGCCTCGACTATGCCGTTCTTGGCGCCGGCCTCTGTCGTCATGTTTGTGAGCGTGAGGCGGTCCTCGACGGACATTGCGGCGACTGCCGTGCCGCCAAACTGCATCGTGCGGTATGTCGCCCCGTCTGTCCCAATGTCGCCGATTATTCGCAGTATGACGTCCTTTGCCATGGTGTGGGCAGGCAGTGTCCCGTTGATCTTTAGGTATATCGTCTCGGGAACGCGAAACCATATCCGGCCGTTGAGTATTACATATGCCATGTCCGTGTGTCCCAGGCCGCACGCAAACGCGCCGAGTGCGCCTGTCGTGTTTGTGTGCGAGTCACCGCCGACATAGACGTCACCTGGCATCACCATGGCCTCCTCGTGCGATATTGTGTGGCAGATGCCGTGCTGGCCGAGGCCATACTTGAAGTGGCGCCGTATGCCGTGCTTTTTGGTGAACGCCGAGAGCTTTGCGGTGTTCTCGGCGGACGCCTTTTCGGCTGACGGCACAAAGTGGTCCTCGGCGACCCATATGCGCTCGGCATCCCACACCTTGCCCGTCTCTATTCCCTCGCCTTTGAGGCGCTCGAGGACCTTGATGACGCCGGGGCCAGACACATCATGGAGCATTGCGCTATCAACGTTGGCAAACACGACATCGCCGGGCGAGACCGAGTCCCTCCCCGAGGCGCGCGCAAGTATTCTCTCCGTCGCGTTCATGGTGCAGAGATTGCCCCGCTTGTGATAAAATGGTTTCTGATCTTGGCCATTGCAGGTGCGCCTGCGGGCACGCGACGGCAAGTCATTTGCCTGCGCACCATGGCAATTATGGCCAGGCGCCGCACACCATCCCCTGTTCGCCGCACGCCCCGGCGGGAGCCACTACGGTAAATGGACTGACAGGATCGAGCCCATTTGACCAAACGGGCAGGGATGCGGGCACCATACCCCATGTGCGACAATCCAATTAAATAATGCGCGGCAGGCACGCGCCCCATAATGGAGGACTTTGGGGGCCGAACCGCGCTCATAACCGGCAGCGGGACCGGGATCGGCCTTGCCATATCAAAGGCCATGGCCGAGCGCGGGGCCAGCATAATCATACTCGGCAGGCGCCGCGAGCCACTCGAGGCCGCAATGCGCGAGCTGGAGGCCATTGCGGCAAGGGCGGGGCGCGGCGGCAAGATCAAAATGTTCCCCGGAGTCGACGTGGCCGATGCGGGCGCAGTCACAAAGATGTTCGACGAGCTGGAGCGAGACGGCGCAAGGGTCGACATTCTAGTCAACAACGCCGGTGTCTCCGGACCTGTCACATGCTTTGCCAACGCGTCCGAGGAGGATTTCGAGTCCGCAGTGGCCATACACCTGACTGGCACGTTCTGGACATCAGCGCAGGCCATGAGGGTCATGGGCAAGGGCGGCATCATTCTGACGATAACGACGTTCTTTGCCGAAGAGCGCCCACTAGAGCAGAGGCCATACAGGTTCAGGACGCCATACACTGCGGCCCAGGGCGCAAAGAACCGCCTGGCCGAGGCACTCTCTGTCGAGCTCGTCGAAGAGGGCATCATCTCGATTGCGACAAACCCCGGACCGGTCCACTCTGATCGCATATACAAGACAGTGTACCCAAAGGCTGCCGCAGAGTTTATGCGCGTTGGCGGGTTTGGCGACATGCCGCCGGCAGACGTCGAGCGCGCGTGCGCCATACTCTTGCCAGCACTAGGCGAGGATGAAAAGACCGTAAAGGCCGCATCCGAGCAGGCCGCATCCGAGGTGCCATCAGGTGACGCCGGCACCATGACATCCCTGCTCGAAAAGGTCTCAAAGGTGGCCGAAAAGATACAAAAGAACACGGCAGGCATGATAGCCGACGGGCAGTTCCTCTCACAGGACCAGGTCGCCCTAACCGTTGTTGCGCTATGCGAGCCGCGACTTGCTGCAACGATCAACGGAAAGGTGATCCCCGGCGACAGGGTATTCTATCCGGTGAGGCCGCACATTGGCGGGCCGGCACCGCGAGTTGAGGCCGGCGACCTTGGCGGCAGGGCAGTCGTTATCGTGGTCGGCGCAACAGACGCCGCAGGCTGCGATGCCGCAGTCGAGCTCGCCAAGAGGGCAGAGTCGCACGGCGGCAAGGCAGTCATTGTGATTGGGGCCGGCGTGCCGCCGGACATGCGCGCAGGACTCGAGGCGTTCCACTCGCATACGGCTGACATCACAAGGGCCGAGGAGGTCTCGCGATGGCTCCAGGCCGCATCGTCGATGGCCGGCGGCATCGCCGGAGTCGTCCACGTCACGGGCAACGTTCCGGCCGGCTCGCGCCTCTGCTCCCTTGACAGGGCCGGCTGGGACGCGCTAGTCGAGAGGTTTCTCTGCGGGCCGGCCCGCACGATGCGCGCAGGCATGGAGGCCATGGTTCCCGGCGGCGGCAAGGATCCGCGCCTCTACGGCGGGGCCGGCGGCGCGCTCTTGCTAGTAGGGCCCTCACTGCCGTCTGGCAAGAGGGCGCCGAGGGCAGAGTCTGCGCGCGCCGAGGTCTTTCGCGGCGCGCTGAGGCCGTTTGCGGCCACGGTAAACCAAGAGCTCGCCGACGTGCTAGGCGCAGGGATGAGGGCGTTCGTGGCCCTTCCGGGCTCGGCCGGCGGGGCCGAGGCGAGCACCGAGAGGATCGCCGACGTGCTCGACTATGCGCTCTCTGATGGTGCGGCGTCCTCATCAGAGGTCGTCTTTTGCACCGACGAGTCGCGCTCCTAGGCCTCGGCCACCGAGTCTAGTGCGAGCTTTATTGCCGCGAGTCCCATGACGACAGACGCGAGTATGCGAAGCGGGCGGTCCTGTGCGCGCGCTGACATGCGCGCGCCAATGTACCCGCCAACCATCGCGCCGGCCATCAGGAGCATTGCCTGGTAATAGTCCGGATGTCCCAGGAGCGTGTGCGAGATGACGCCGGCAAGCGAGACTGGAATCAGTATCGCCTGCGAGGTCGCGACTGCATCGCGCATCGTCAGCCCAAGGATCGCCAGGAGGAGCGGGACGAATATGATTCCACCGCCGATGCCAAAAAAGCTCGACATGACGCCTGCAAAAAAGCTCGCAGACATTCCAAGTAGCGCAAATGGTGCTGCCGGTGGCGCATCCGAGCTTGTGACGCGCCGGCGCGTCATCATGTAGACGATGCACGCGACGAGGAGTACCGCAAAGAGCGCCTTGAACGACGACGGGAGTATCGCATCAGACGCAAGTGCGCCGACGGCCGTGCCCGGCACGGCGGCAACTGTGATGCGAAAGAGGGCATGGGTGCGAACCCGCCCCTGCCTCCAGTACGACACAGTCGAGGCCGTCGCGTTGCCAAGCGAGACAAAGAGGCTGTTGGCCGCCGCGACTGCCGGCGCAAATCCGGCCGAGACGAGGACCGGCGTCACGATGAGGCCTCCCCCGAGGCCGACTGTGGAGCCGACCATGCCGGCTGCAAGGCCTACCAGGACAAGCCACGAGTCCTCGATCATTAGGGGCAGTCGGCGCGGCACTCGTCATAAGCCTTTTTGGCGCGACACGGCATGGCAGGCGGCCATGCGTTAAATACAGCCCGCCGTCCGGCGCGCCGCATGGAAGACCCCGAGGTAGAGGCGATCATGCGACAAAAGATGCGCAGGATGGTCGAGGAGGCATCCAGGCCTCCCGAGCCGGCCGGCGTCGTCGAGCTTGACGCAGCCTCATTTGATGCGGCAATAAACGGCGAGCTTCCAGTCATTGTGGACTTTTGGGCAGAGTGGTGCGGCCCATGCAGGTCAATGCATCCGACAGTGGAGGCCGTGGCCGCCGAGCTCGCCGGCCGCGTACGAGTCGCGCGCGTCAATATCGACTCTTGCCAGCCCGTCGCGCAGCGTCTCGGCGTCCAGTCGATACCTACGTTCATCGCGTTCTCAAAGGGCCGCGAGGTCACGCGCGCAGTAGGCGCCATCGGTGCGGCCGGCCTGCGGGGACTTGCCGCGCGCCTCGCCTAGTACGCGTATGCGGCATCGCGCGCGCGCTGCGCCTCGACGACCTCGTTGAGCGTGGTCTTTTCGTCACTCGACAGGCGGTGCAGGAATGCGGCGAGGAGCTTTTTTGCCTCAGAGGATGTCGGCAGCGTATAGTATGTCGTGCCCTCTATGAGCTGCCTCCCGATAGTCACGCCGTTGACCGAGCATGCGAGCTCCTCGCCGGCGCGCGCCGAGTCGACTGGCTTTTTGTCGCGCTGGAGCTGGTGTATCGTGCCCACGCGCCTCCCCGTGGGATCCATAAACTGGACCTTTTGGCGCAGCAGGCCAACATCGACGCGCACGCCAAAGACGGCCGGCCCGCTGTTGCGAAACGCGCACCCGTCAAGGAACGTAAAGCGCGAGATTGGCGTGATCTCGGAGAATATCGCATCCTCAATGTTGGCCGAGTCCTCGCCGACCCAGCGCGTGTACGAGTCGACTAGCTCGTATATCACGCGGTTCTCAAATATGCGCACATGGTGGACTGCGGCCTCCTCGCGCGCATCAGGCAGGATCTTTACATTAAACGCGAGTATGACGCCCAGGTGCCTGTCGCGCTCCTTGATCGCGCGGGCCTCGGCGACATCGCGCTTTGTGACTGCCCCAATGTCTGCCTTTGAGACTGCCGTGGCACCCGAGGAGATCATCTCTGTGAGCGCCTCAAGGGAGCCTATCGTGTCGCACTTTACAATCACGCCAGTCGTCTTTGTGTCGATAAAGACCGAGCCTATCTCCGAGATGATCTCCGACTTGTGCCGCTCAATTGCGGCGGCATCGGCCGCAACATACATTGTGCTGCCCGGCAGGACGCCGGCGAGACCCGGTGATGCTATCTTTACTCCGGCAGCCGCATCGACTCGCTCGACAGGAAGAAAGCGGTCGCGCGGGTCGCGCATCTCGTCGAGCGGCTTTGGCAAGAGTATTGCGCGCGGGCGCGTCGATATTGCCGAGTCGCGCGTCGCGGCAATCACCGTGTCGCCCATTCCAAGCGAGCCGTCAATTAGCATGACGTTGGCCGTCTCGCCGAGGCCGGGCTCGTCATTGACCTCAAGGACGATCCCATGGGACTCCTTTGATGACTGCTCGAGGCGCTTTTGGAGGTACTGTTGTGCAAGGCCCACGAGAACCGTGAGGAGCTCCGGTATGCCGACGCGCGTGCGCGCCGAGACCGGAACTATGGCGACCTGCCGCTTAAAGTCCCCGACGCGCCAGAACGCCTCAGACTCGTAGCCCAGGACCGAGAGCGAGCCGACGACTGCGTATATCTTTTCATCAAGCGTCGCGCGCATCGACTCGCCCTGCGCCTTTAGCGACTCGGTTATCGACTCGGTCTCCGTGCTGCGCCAACCGCCTAGCGCGTCGACCTTGTTTAGCGCGACCACAAAGGGCACGCCGCGCCTGCGCAGTATGTCGAGGCTCTCATTGGTCTGCATCTGAAAGCCCTTGTTGGCGTCCACGACGAGGATCGCAATGTCAGCAGCCGAGCCCCCGCGCGTGCGCAGGTTGCGAAAGACCTCGTGGCCCGGCGTGTCGATGACGAGCAGGCCGGGCACCTGAAAGTCAGAGGACTCTAGCCGGCCATACAGCGAACCGCACGACTCGCGAAGCGTCTCGGCCGGCAAAAAGCTCGCGCCTATGTGCTGCGTGATGCCGCCGGCCTCGCGGCCCTGCACGCCCGTGCCGCGAACCGTGTCAAGCAGGGACGTCTTGCCCGAGTCTACATGGCCGAGGACGGCCACGATTGGCTGCCGAACGCGCAAGGCCGATCACCCGAACACCACACGGGACTCTCTGTCAAAGCTCGGCTCTGAATCCGAGGCGTGTATGATATTGTCAGTAAAGCCGAGGCCAAAGTCGCCCCTGACCGAGCCGGGGGCCGCCTCAGACGACTTTGTCGCGCCGATCATGAGGCGCGTCGCCGC
Source organism: Cenarchaeum sp. (assembly GCA_963693095.2). Lineage (GTDB taxonomy): Archaea > Thermoproteota > Nitrososphaeria > Nitrososphaerales > Nitrosopumilaceae > JAHRAL01. Next base: position 269,591 of record OY843768.1, on the reverse strand, counting down.
TATGGCGTCATTGCCCTCGAGTATTGCGGCCACAACGCGGCCTGATGTCACAAACGACACGAGCTCGCCAAAAAAGTGCTTGGAGCTGTGCGGCGAATAGAACTCTTTTGCCTGGTCTGCTGAAAACTGGAACATGCGTAGCTCGGCGATCGCAAAGCCCTTTTGCTCAAAGCGCGCCAGCACGCTGCCGACGAGTCCCCTCTTTACGCCATCAGGCTTTATCACAATGAGCGTGCGCCCGCTGCTCAACTACGGCGTATGCCTCCCTTTACGTACTTTTTTGTCCACTTTAGCTTGCGGGGATCGCGCTTTAGCACAAGCATGTTCTTGCGGCACTTTGAGGAGCAGAGCCACAGGACAGTCCCGTCGTTCTTCACTAGCATCGTTCCTGACCCCTTGGCGACTGGACGGTTGCAAAAGCTGCATGGCTTTACTAGAAGGCTCAACGGCATTCACCTACTTTATCTTCTTGGCCTCGCGCTCTGTCTCGCGCAGCATGAGCGTGTCGCCCATGCGCACAGACCCCTTTATGTTGCGCGTGAGGATGCGACCCTGGTCGCTCCCGCCAAGTATCTTTACGCGAACCTGTATGACCTCGCCGGCGATGCCGGTCCGGCCAACAATCTGGATCACCTCTGCGGGAGTTATCGAGTCATCAGTGGAGGCGACGGCCTTCATTTGGAATCACTGCCGCCCTTTAGGCCAGTGATCGACTCTATGACCTGCTCGACTATCTGCTTTGACTCGCCTGGATCTATTATTGCCGCAGCCGCGGCGATGATGTCTATGCCGAGGGCCTTGCCAAGGTCCTGCTTTGAGGGCACGAACGCATAGTGCGCGCCCTGCTCCTCGCAGAGTATCGGGAGGTGCGCGACGACCTCTGGGGGCTCGACGTCCTCGGCGACTATGACGAGCTTGCTCTGGCCGCGCTCGATGGCCTTTGTGACCTCGTTGGTGCCCTTTTTGACCTTGCCCGTCTGGGCCGACGCCTTTACGGCCTCGAGGATTGGGCTCACGAGGTTTGAGGGCGTCTCGAACTTGACATAGTATGACTTTGCCATTTCTCCGAGCGCACGGGCGCGCTAGAGGGGTTAAAAGTGTTGGCTGGGTCATAGTTGGCCATGCGCCCCGGAGAGACCCGAGGAGCTCACAAATCCACCTGATATGAGCAGGTAGGACAGCCCCCCCAACGCGGGGCTGCCGAACCCTAAGCAGGGGTAACTGTATACGTCCTGCCTAGGCACGAGGGCATCAGCAGATCATTTAACCCTTTATTCCCATTCAGGCGCATTCCGGAGGCGCAGCACGCCATGCGACAGGGCACGTGCGAGCCCCAAAAGTCGCATCCCCACCAGCCGACCCCGTCGACTGTGGCGGCCACTATCCGAGCGAGTCAGCAACCATTGCCGAGTACCGAGATAGGAGCTCCTCGAGGCCATATGACGAGTCAGACTCGGCGTATATGCGCACTATGGGCTCGGTTCCGCTGCGACGAGCCATGACCCAGCGCCGGCGGCCCAGACGGACCTTTACGCCGTCGCGCGTGTCCGCATCGGGGTGCGCAGCCTTTATGGCCGCAAGGGCAGCACCGGCGCGATCCGGCGGGCATCGCACGCTAGTCTTGGCGGTGAACGACTTTGGGAGCGCAGCGACTGCCGAGGAGAGTGGTGCTGACTCGGCGAGGGCCTCGAGCGCAAGTGCTGCGGCCATGCAGCCGTCGCGAACCGGAAGGTGTGGGCCGTACATGAATCCGCCATTCTCCTCAAAGCCGGCGAGTGCGCCGCGGCGTGCCATCTCGCGAGAGACTGTCACGCTGCCGACACCGGTTCGGATCACGCGCGAGTGCGAATCTTTGGCAATCTCCTCTATTGCGTCGCCAGAGTTTATCGGCGTGACAATCTCAGAGGACTCGTTGTGGCGCAGCAGGTGCGCCACGAGAAATAGTGCGGACGTGTCACCGCTTAGTATGCTGCCGCGCTCATCGCACATCATGCTCCGGTCACCATCCCCGTCAAACGCCACTCCAATGTCAGCACCAGAGTCGCAGACCGCATCTGACAAGGCTGACAGGTTGTCAGGCCGCGGTTCCGGACCGCGTCCAGAAAAGTTTGGGTCAATCTCGTCATTGATGCACACCACATTGTCACATATGCCAGACAGCACGTCCCTGGCGGCTGCTACCTGTGCGCCATTTCCAAGGTCGAGAGCAATGCGCAGCCCAGAGCGCGCGATCGCCGCAGTGTCTACCATTGACGCAATGCCGCGCCGGTACGTCTCAAGCGCACGGCTTTCAACAGACTCGGCACCCCATGCGGATGCCGCATGCCATGAGCGCGCGCCATAGATGCGCTCAACGGCGGCCTCGTCATCGCGCGAGGCCTCTATACCGTCATGCCAGACCAGCTTTAGCCCGCCATACTCGGGCGGGTTGTGTGACGCAGTCGCCATGATCCCGCCGGCATATCCAAGGTTCCTGACTGCAAGCTGCAGGCATGGCGTCGGGACAAGGCCGGCATCGGCGCACGCAATGCCCGCATAGCGAAGAGACGAGAGGACCATCGAGGATATTGGCCCGCTCGTGTCGCGCCCGTCACGGCCGACGAGGATCGGACCACGCCCGATATGAGTCGCCATCGACATGGCGATGCCGTGGATGCCGCCCAGGGTCAGGCCCTCGCCGAGAATCCCACGCACGCCGTTGGTGCCAAAGAGGCCCATGAAGCGGCGTGCCCAATATAGATAAATTTGTGTTTTGCGCACGCGTGGGCGCGGGAGTCGCCAAGCCAGGTCAACGGCGCAGGGTTTAGGTCCCTGTCTCTTAGGGGTACGTGGGTTCGAATCCCACCTTCCGCACCAAAACCCCCTTTCGGCGCAGGATCGCGGATCGGGCCGCCAGGGCCACTCCGGCCGGCGCGGCGACGTACATGCCGACGTTTAGCGCAATGACGGCCAGGCCGAGGGCCAGGACGCCAGACTCCGAGCCGTCAGGGGCCACCGACATTATCGAGAGTGACATGACCATCGGCGTGATCGCCGCGCGGACTGCTGCGCGCAGCTCGGGGCTCTGCCTCTCCCAGTCCGCAACTGTCGGCGAGAACGTGTAATAGATGCCGTTGAACGCCGACATGAACGACGTGCCTGATGCAGTCGTCAGGAGCGTCGAGTCGCGAACCTCGCGCAGTGCCTGGACATGTGGTGCAAGCTCCGTCCCGTACGCGGCAGTCGCTATGAGGCATCCGCCCACTGCCGGAGCCGGAACCGGTGATGACTTTATTGGCACGCACTTGCCGTTGATCATCTCGGTGCCCGGCGCACACGAGATGGAAACAGGCTTTACGTATCCGGTCGCCTGCTCTATCGTGAGGTCCGGGAACGACGTGTCAAACCACTCACTGTATGACGTATCCGTGTTGTAGCGCTCGACATATGTTGCCGGATCGTCACCTGCAGTCATGTAGGGGACAAACTCGGGGTCGGGGTCGGGCTGCGGGGCAGCGGCCAGCATAATCGGCACGTCTGCGGCCAGTCCGGCTGCCTGCTGTATCGTGAGGTCGGGGAACGACGTGTCAAACCACGCCTTGTAGGCTGGGTCTGAAAAGTATCTGCCGACATAGACCTGCGGGTCGTCGCCCTGCGTCATGTAGGAGACGAACTTTGGATCCGGATCAGGGTCTGGCAGGGGGGCGGGGGCGGCGGGGGCCGCAGGCACAGCGGGTTCAGCCGGTGCCGCAGGTGTCGGCGCGGCCGTGGCCAGGCCGGCTGCCTGCTGGATCGTGAGGTCCGGGAACGCCGAGTCAAACCACGCCTTGTACGCGGGCTCCGAGTTGTACCGGTCGACGTACACCTGAGGGTCGTCGCCCTGCGTCATGGAGGAGACAAAGCGCGGATCCGGATCAGGGTCTGGCAGCGGGGCTGGGGCGGCGGGGGCAGCGGGCGCGGCTGGTGCCGCAGGTGCCGGCGCGGCCGTGGCAAGGCCGGCTGCCTGCTGGATCGTGAGGTCTGGGAACGCCGAGTCAAACCACGCCTTGTACGCGGGCTCCGAGTTGTACCGGTCGACGTACACCTGAGGGTCGTCGCCCTGCGTCATGGAGGAGACGAACCGCGGGTCGGGATCGGGATCCGGAAGCGGGGCCGGGGCGGCAGGCGCTGCCGGGGTAGGCGCCGCCGTGGCCAGGCCGGCTGCCTGCTGGATCGTGAGGTCGGGGAACGCCGAGTCAAACCACGCCTTGTACGCGGGCTCCGAGTTGTACCGGTCGACGTACACCTGAGGGTCGTCGCCCTGCGTCATGGAGGAGACGAATCTGGGATCAGGGCCTGCGGGCGCAGGTGGCGGCGTGGCCAGCGTGACTCCCAGAGCCTCGCGGATGTCAAGGCCTGCAAAGTTATCGTCATACCATGTCTTGTATCCCGCATCGTTCTCGTAGCGGTCTATGAGCGACTGTGGCGTGGCTCCCTGAACCGTGGTGAGGAACTGTGTGCGCTTTGCCGCAAGCGGGTCAGGTGCCGGTGCTGGCGCAGGCGCAGTTGGTGCAGGCTCTGGAGCAGTCGGCGTTGGCGTCGGTGTAGGGGCAGGCGTTGGCGCAGTGGTCGGCGGGGTCGGCTCGGGCGCCGCAGCCTTTGGCGTCACGGCAATCATGACAGTCGTGCCGGTGGACTGTTGCCCGTCTGTTGCCTTTACCATGATCTGGAATGACTCACCCTGCGCGTTGCGCAGCGTTTGCGGAGTCCACTCAAAGACCCCACGGTCGCTGATCGTCGCGCCGTCTAGCGGTATGCCCCCAAGGGACCATGTGAGGCCGGTATACGACGATTCTGTCGGAGCCGCCGTGAACGTGAGCCTTGAGCCGACCTCTACGGACTGGTTGGGTATGGAGGCGATCACCAGTGGGCTCTCAAACTTGACGCTAACACGGTCGTTCTTGTACTCCATCTGCAGAGTGACGGCGTTGGAGGCACTTTGGTCTGGTGTGAACGCCTGTATGGTGTACACGCCTGTCCGCTTGAATGCGTCGCTGACGTCTATTCCTAAGGTTGTGAACGTGTTATCCGCCGTGGCTAGCCCAGTGCGAATCTTGTCTTTTCCAGTTGGCGGTTTTATCACGATAGACACGGGCTCTCTGACAGCAACACCCTCTGTGGTTCCGCTGAATATGATCCTGTCGTCCTTGTCATACGAGACGGCATCAGTCTTGAAGGTCAGCACGCGCGACTCTGTGTCCGGGCTCGTTCCCGACGGCGGCGTTGCAGGCTCTTGGCTCCCCCCGCCCTGCGCAGTTGGCGCAGGCGCGTTGGCCGGAGCGGCCTTGACGGCTATGATGACGTCCTTTGTCGCGGTCTGTCGGCTGTCCCCCGAGCCCACCTCGGCGCTGATCGTTACGGGGTGCTCCTTGGCAGAGGTGCCGCTTCCCGCATCAGATGCGCGCGGAGTCCACGTGAACACGCCGTCGTCGTCGATTCTGGCGCCTGATGGCTTTGTTGGCAGGTTATAGTCAACGTTTTGGAACGAGGCATCAGAGGGCTCTGCGAGAAAGGCAACGCGCGATCCGACAATGGTCTCCTGTCGCGGTATGTCCTCCAGCGCAAAGCGTGAGCCGGTAAACTCGACCCTGTTGTTGCTGTATGTGATGTACGATACGTGCGCGTTTGTGAGCCTTTGCTCGTCTGTGTATGCACTTACAATGTATTCACCGGTTATTGAGCCAAACGTGGAGCTCACGCTCAACGCGTCCATCACGAAATTTCCGTTGGCGAGTGTATTGGCAGTGATCTGATCTGCAATCTCACCTGCAGCATCAGATGCTGTGGGGTAGTCTATGCGAAGCTTTACCCTATCGCCAGTCGATCCTCCTTCAGTCGTACCCGAAAATACGATCGACTCGGTCCTAGAGTATGTAGTCTGGTCGGTAGTCACAGACGTGACGCCTGTTCCGGATGTGGCCTGGCGCGCACTCACCATAATCTCGACGGTCTTTTCTGCAGTCTGTCCACGGCCTGTTGCGACTATGGTGACATCGTATAAACGGGTGGAAACATCAGACGGGATTGGTGTCCATGTAAATTCCCCATCACTGGCTATACGCGCACCATCCGGAACCGGAGACTTTAGCGAGAATGTGACTCCATCGCTAGATCCCTCAACGTTTGCGGTAAACGTCAGCTCGGATAGCGCACGCGCAGATCGGCGCGAGATGTCCCTTATCTCAAGCTCGCCCCCAATTACGGTAACCGTGCCATCAGACTTGCTGACGAGCAGGATCTGCGCGGTGTCCTTGTTTAGCGATCCCGCATACGCATAAAGCTTGTACGTCCCGTCAGCGCCAAACGCGTCATCCACAGAAATCCCGGCGAATTCATAATTACCGTCCCTGTCCGTGACATCAGATTTACAGTAGTCAACCAAGCCAGCGCAATGCACATCAGGCCCGGTGGGAGGCTCGATCGTCAGGCTCACTAGCTGTCCTGTTCCACCGCTGTTCTTGCCGCTCAGTGTCATCGACGTGCCGGCCGCATACGAGGTCTCATCGGCGACAAGCGTGGATACGGCGGCCTCAGCCGGCGCCACAAGCGCGACGGCGGCCAGTGCCGCAAGCACGGCCATCAGGGCAATCCATGGACTTGCCAACGCATCGCATTCCACGTTTTGGTAATTATAAAGAGTGTGTAAACTTGTGGCATATCAAGCTAAAAGGCAGCTTACCATATGCCCGTCTGTCCCCGGATCCACGCCTAGCGCGCGCGGGGCAGGCCCGCCACGGGCCATTTTTTGGTTTATATTCTGCCCTCCGGCGAGGCGACCCTGATGGGCGAAAAGTGGGCCGACTATCTCGTCTCAGCAGTAGAGTACGGCGCAGGGCGCAAGATCGAGCGCGTCATGCAGCACGAGGACACCGGCGGGGAGCTCGGCGAGGGCACTATAATCGACCGCAGCACGCTGGCATCCAACATCAAAAAGGGCGTGCGCTATTCCACAGTCTTTGACGCAAGCTCCAAGTGGAGGCTAGGCGACACGATAAGGTTCCACAGGGTCGGCTCGGGCACGTCCATACGGACCGACGAAAACAAGGTAGAGTACGACCTGCTCAGCATGCTCCCAGAGCTGAAATGAAGATAGAGTGCTCGGCGTGCGGGACAGACCTGTCCGGAGGCGAGATAATCTGCGCAGGGCGCCTCTGCACAAAGTGCTATAGAAAAAAGACCGGACTCGACTAGCCATAGCCGGGAATCTTTGCGATCTCAAAGCCCTCTGGCCTCTTTGAGAGCGGGCGCGTGGCGTCAATTCCGAGCTTTGATGTCCGGAGCCTCTTTTGGTCGCTTGACGGATCGAGGCTCGAGCCGCGAACGTTGCGCGTCACGTGCAGTCCCCTGTCGGCCTGGAACCTTGTGGCCATCGCGTACTCGATCGACTCGGCCGAGTTGACATCAATGTCATCATCAACGACTGTCACCTGCTTTAATGACCTGTGCGCGCCAAACGTCGCGTCAATTATCCTGCGCACGCGCGTTGCGCGCGTCTTTTTGATCGCGACTGCGGCATGAAGCCAGTTGCATCCGCCGCCAGTCAGCGACACTGCGCGAACCGTCGACGGGAACGCCTTGCGCAGATGCCCGTCAACCTTTGACTCTGCGGGCATTCCCATGAGCAGCCGGTGCTCGCCGAATCCGGACAGTATGTCGTGGAATATCGCGCCGTCGCGGTGGTATATCCGGTCAACCTCGAGCACCGGCTGGCGCCTCTTGTGGTCATACGTGCGCAGCATCTCGACCATCCACTCCTCTCGCGTGACGTCCTGCAGTATGCGCCCGTCAATGACAATCTCCGAGTGTGACGGGACCATCATGCGCGAGTATGCGCACCGTGACACCTCGAGGCTCCCGCCCATCATGGCATTGGCCATCGCAAGCTCGGCCCAGCCCCATTCTGCCTGGTATGCGCCGGCGACGAGGACCGCCGGATGGACGCCTATGCTCACAGAGACTCGCAGGTCCTCGCCGTGATCCTTTGCGTCCACAAAGCAGCGGTGGAGGTGGCGGCCCTCGACCATGCGGATCGAGGCGCGGCGGGCAGAGAAGGGCATGATCCGGTGAAACGACATGTTCTGCGCGCGCGTCTCGGGGTTCTCGGCATGGACGACAGATGCCGTCATAAAGGCGCCGGGCTCCTTGGCAAAGTGCGTCACAACGGGCAGGGCTGCTAGCGTGCGAGTGGAGTTTTTGGCAAACGGCGGGACCCGCGCCGACTCGCGCGGGGCGCGCGTGCGCCCCGAGACTGAGAATATCCTGCGGTGGATCGCCGGCTCGCGCGCGCCTATGGCCATGGCAAAGCGAGCGCGCGTCCCGACTAGGTTTGAGACGACGCGCAGGCGGCTCCCGCGAACCTTTTCAAATAGCGCAGCGTCCGAGCCCTCGAGGCGCGCAGTCTCGGCGGCGATCTCGTGGCGTGCCGAGACTGGCCTTGTGAACCTCTTTAGCGAGCCGGCGCGGCGAACATCGGCGATGTACGTGCGCAGGTCTGGCACCTAGACCATCTCCATTATGCCCTTCATTATCGCGCGCGTCGCCTCTGCTGACATGCCCGAGCTGGCCGAGACGGTGACTGCCGCAATGCCGCGCGTGCGGCTTGCGACCATCTCGGCGGCCATCTTTAGAAAGAGCGACTCTGTCTGCGCAGGTATCACCGGCGTCGTCACCGGAACCTGCGAGACGTGCATCGATACTGTCATTGGACCCATTCGCGCCGCACCTCCCTCGTGAACCGAGACGAACGCGCCATTCTCAAAGGCGAGCACGCGGATGGAAAACTTGCGGCCTGCGGCCTCTACTGTGGACTCTGCATATGGCTGCCCCGCGTTCAACGCGCAGCACCACGCGCCTATGCCTTTACCTCGACTGCGTCAGCACCCGAGTCGGCCTGGACGCGCGCTCGCAGCTTTGCCTTGTACTTTAGGTTTCGCGGTTTTGTGCGAAGCCTATAGCCACAGCAGGGGCACCAGAGTCCGGCCCACTTTATGAAGATCTCGCATATCTGGCACCGACGCTGGCCCGTCGCGTAGCGTCCGCTACCGACTGGCTTTTGCGCCTTGTACCTCACGCAGATCCCTTTGCACGTCATTAGTTATGTAAGGGAATTGAAAGTATATAAGGATAGATCAATATATTTTGTTCACGGTTGCGTTTCACGAATAGCCATTTACAAGAATCTAGAGTTTGTGAACGGACGGGTGCGGTATTTGAGCCAATTTTACGTAAATAATATAGAAAATTAGAGCATAATATGCGATAATTTCAACGATATTGGGCCAGTCCGCGCCCACAAAGGGCGCCTGCGTGTCCGGCACGCCAAAGCCCTAGACTGAGACGATCTCGAGGACAGAGCCGACGCCTATGCCGTGCGCCTCGGCAAATCCCGCAGTGGCCTCGAGGATATAGACGGTGTCGACTGGCGGTGCCCGCGAGGCGCACGTTGCGGCCTCTAGGGCGCTCTGGCACGGGGGCACGTCGAGCTCGACGTGGACGAGGACGCCGTCAGCGTCAAACCACATCATGTCAATGCCAAACTGCATGTTCATCATCCAGAGCGAGTGGCGGGCCGGCATCTCAAATATGAAGAACATTCCCTCATCGAGCGGCAGCGGATCCTGGAACATGAGGCCCCGCGTGCGCAGCGGGGGTGTGTCAGCAACCTGGACGCCAAAGAGCTCCCCGTCGATGCGAACCGTCCCGCGCGGAAACTCTGTTGACTCTAGCTTGTGGTCTGCCGGTATGGTGAGGATTCCGGCCGCGCCTATTATCACGGCGGCAATCGTCACCGGGATGAGAACCTGTGCCCTGCTCGCCATGCGCAGGGCAGGCCCAGGCGTCTGCTTTAAACCATTAGCGAGCCCCAGTACATGATCATGTACCGGCCCTCACGGTCAGCCATGGGGGCGGCTTCCGGGGGCGCACGCACGAGCCGCCCCCGCCGATCCAGGCCATGAACTCCACCAGGGTCGGCCCCCTCCCCGCCCCGCGCCCCAGCCGCTGGCCGGCGGCGAGCTCCCACTTTGCGAGGACCCACGCGTTGTAGGCCATCATGGTGTACATGAAGCAGAACAGGCGGTACTTCTGGTCGCGGCTGCTCGTGCGAACCCGCACGCCCTCCAGGCTCGCGTAGCCGCTCTCGATCCCCCACCTCCTCGGGTACTCCTCGTCGGGGTCGCACCCGCCGGGGACGTTGGTGGCGAACGCTATGTACCTGGCCTCCGGGGATCTTGAGTCCCGCATTCCAGGCTCCCTCTCCCTCTTGAGCCTCCGCTTGATGACAATCGTGTACGGGACGGTCGTGCCGTCCGTGCGCGTCACCACCGTCTCCGACACGTCGCCGATCCTTCCGGCCGCGTAGTCGCGCAGCGAGGCCGTGACGCCGGGCCTGTTCGGGCACGGGACGAGGTACATCACACCCATCGAGTCGAGCGTCTCGAGGACGTCGGCGCTGAAGAACTCGCGGTCCATCAGGACCAGCCGCACGCGCACGCCGTGCGAGAGCACGGTTTCCATTATGCGGCGCACGCACTCGGCGTTCCTGTCGCCGAGGCGCATGGGGACCGCGGCGAGCTGGAAGCGCACGCCCCTGATGACGACCTGCGCGGACATGTACGTCTCGGCCCACGTCGTGCCCCTCTTGAAGCGCCCGCGCGACAGGTGCGATCGGTCGCCGCTGTCGTAGCGCGGGATGTTGTGCTTGTCGATCGCCACGACGATGCCGCGCCTGGCGAGGCTCCCCGTCACCGTCGCCGACAGGAGGCCGTAAACCATCCTGTCAAAGTCCTCCTCCATCTCCGTGGCGTCCATGCGGTGGATCGCGCGCCTCACCCACAGGGCGCCGGGGATCCTGCCGTGCGCCGACAGCGCCGACACGGCCGCCGCCGACGAGACCGACCGGGCGAGGAGGCACGCCCCCAGCATGCAGCGGTGAAAGTCCGCGGCGCCGTACAGCGCGTTGTGCCGCGCGGACACGGGCACGCGGCACATCGCGCAGAACGCCCCGTAGATAGCCCCATATATCCGGGGGTTTGCGATCCCGCGGCGCCTCAGGCGGCCCCTTATTCGAATCAAGCGGGCCGCCTGGGGCCGCCCCCCAATTGATCTGTTTGCATTTCGGGCGGTTCCGGGGCCGTTTTGGGCGGTTTTGGGTACATGACCAACTACTGAGCCCACAGGGGCCCTAGAGCGTGCCGAACTCGCCCAGGGTGCCAGAGACTGACTTTACTCCATGTCCAATGTCCGATATGGTCGCACCGTTGTACTTTGTGTCCAGGTAGCGGCCCGCCAGGATCATGGGCGCGCCCACGGCCAGCGTGACTCCGGTCGGCTCGGGTATCCAGAGCATGATAAATCCGGCCTTTTGGAGCTTTTTGCCCGGAGCCGGCGCCCTCTGGAGCGCCCCGAGGGACGCGGCCGTGCCTCCATCACCCATGCCTGCGACCTCGGCATAGAGGCCTGCCCTGCGCCTGGCAGACGAGGCGCACGCGCGGATGCGCTCCAGCCTCGCCTTTAGGGGATCATTGTGCACTGTATACCAGTCATGCCCCGCGTAATTAAGGCGGGATGATCGGATGGCATTACACATGGGTCAAATGTTGGTGACATGTGCGGTGCGGGCACATGCGTGCGCCGTACAGGGCCCACGAGTCCAGGCCCAGTCCACGGCATGCGCGGTTTGGGCATTCCCTGGCCTGCCCAGGACGCCCCGATCTGCGCCCCGCAGGCATTGCCGCCCCGCACACTTTTGCGCAAGGCGGCGATGGCAGCATCCCCACAAACGCTAAATTACAGCGAACCGGCGGTGCTGCCATGGCCAGGGATCGCAGCAGGAGGCTCGAGTCCATAAGGTCGGCCCACAAGGGCAAGCGGCCGCGCACGACGGAGCGAATGGAGGACTATCTTGAGGTCATACTCGAGCTCGTCGAGTTCAAGGGGTATGCGACCACTATCGACGTCTCGCGCTACATGAACGTGAGCGCGCCGAGCGTGACTAGCATGATACAGCGCCTTGATGACAACGGGCTCCTTCGCCACGAAAAGTACCGCGGCATAGACCTCACGCCGCGGGGCCTCGAGCTCGCCGAGGCCATACGCCAAAAGCACGGCACTCTCGTCGAGTTCTTTGAGATGCTCGGCATAGACCGTGACACGGCAAACATCGACGCCGAGGGCGTCGAGCACCACCTAAACCCAAAGACGACGAGGCAGTTGCGCAAGTTCGTCACATATCTACACTCCAACCCCAGGGTCATCGAGGAGTTTATGGACTCTTGAGGTCCACGCGCACGCGGCCCTCCGAAAAGCCGCGCGCAACGTCGCGTCCCCCGCCAGAGTGTCGCGGCAGGCGGATGCGGCCCCTGTGGTCCACCCTGGACGTCGCGGCAATATCGTCGCCCACATAGATGTCAGCGTGCGAGCCGGCGTGGCTGCGGTCGACTTCCAGGACGAGAAACGCCTTGGACTCGTGGATGTCAAAATCGACGTCAGATGCCCCATTGCCGCCCCGCCCGCCCCTTGCATGGCGTGCGCCAGTCGACTCTACAACGTCAATGTGCACGTGGAGCTCGCGCTCCAGGGCGCCAATGTTTGAGCCTGAGCGCCCGATGATCGGCGCAATGTTCTCCTTTGAGACTGCAACGCGCACGCTGCCCGGCGAGACTATCTCGACTTGCGGGTCGTGGTCAAACCTGCGCATGACATCGCGAACGCGCTCGCACGCGAGGTGGTCGACTCCGGACGGCTCGCTGCCGCCGGTCACGGGCACGATCATGTTCTCCTCGCCAAACGCATAGATCTCATACGCAAGCTCGCCAGTCGAAAAGTCGTGGATCTCGATGACGGGCCTTGCGAGATCCTGCTCGGACATGCCCGAGGGAACCTTTACGCGCATGCTCAGCGAGTAGACGCTGCCCACGCGGCCGGCCTCTACAAAGGCGACGGTGTCAAGGACGTGCGGGATTATGCCGAGCTCTATCTTGCCGATAAACCTCTGCACGGCGTCTATGGGCGAGCTTGCGTGGACCACGCCGACCATGCCGACTCCGGCGAGGCGCAGGTCGGCAAACACCTCAAAGTCCTCGCGCCTCCTGACCTCGTCGAATATCGTATAGTCTGGCCGCACTAGGAGCAGGAGGTCTGCCGAGTTTGCAAAGTCGCCATCAAGGCGCGAGTATTGCGTGATGGCGTTTCCCACCTGCAAGTCGCGCGGGGACTCGAACGTCTTTACCGTCTTGCCCGAGGCCGCATAGTGGTTTGCGAGGGCCGAGGCGAGTGTCGACTTGCCCGAGCCCGGCGAGCCTGATATCAGTATGCCAGACGCGCCTGATGCGAGGCGCTCCCTGAACTCGTCAGGCATCTCATAGTCGGCCAGCGAGAGCGTGACTGTGGGGTGCACGATCGTAATCTCGGCGGCCTCAGAAAATGGCGGAAACGTCGCGGCTATGCGGTACGTCTCGTGCTGCACGACTAGCGCGCCGGGCAGTGAAATGTCCGCACCCGTCGAGCCGGCAATGCCCTCGACTAGCGAGAGCGCGCGCCTCATGTCGTCCTGTGAGAGCGTCTCCGTGCCCACCTCGACGAGTGACACGCTGCCCGGCTTTCCGCGTTTTGCCATTGGCGGCAGGCCCTCCTTTATGTGAACGCTCATCGTCGTCTCATCAAAGTATCGCAGAAACCACGGGCGCTCGCCCTGGCCCTGAACCCTGCACCTCTTGACTGCAATTCCGGCCGCGGCCGCCGCAAGCTCGTGCGCGCGGCTCGCTGTGCACAGGGTCGCGCCGGACTCTAGGGCGATCTTTCGCACCGTGGCCGCAACTGCGGCCCTGTCAGAGGGCGCATTGTCGGTGAACGGGGCGCCCTCGCCGACCACCCTGATCGACGTTCCGGCCTCGGCTGCGCTGCGCTGGAGTTGCGCAATCTCGTCTAGTCCTCGCGTGCCGCGCGAGTCCCCCGAGGTCGCCATCGCGTGAAGCTCGTCGATCACCGCGGCCGGAACGATGATTCCCGAGCCTCGCAGCTCGCCGGACTCGAGCATCCGTCCAAGCTCCCCGCTTGCCATGGCGCCTGCGTCGGCTACAACCTTGAGCATTGCAGGACGGCACAATCTGGCTCGTTATAACTTAATGGCGGACGGGTCAGCCGTCCGGCCGGACACCCGATGGGCATCAGAGATGGGCGCCATCTTGCGCCGGGATTGTGCGCGCGTGGTCATCCCGTGTGAACGAAAGCCGGGTGAGCGGAGGCATGGACGGACAGGGCGCGCCGACCTGCCCACAACTAGGCCTCGGACGTCAAAATGTATGCGGTTATCACCGCTCTGCCCACTTGGTCAAATAGGCGCGATCCTGCCGAACTACCCACACCTAGACAACGCCCGCACTAGCAAGGGCGGGTCGGGAATGCCTGCCCTGTGCGTCAAAATTTGCATAATGCCTAAATGAGCCGTCGCGTAATAGGGGTCGTGCCAGACAAGGACGGAAAGGAGACAAAGGAGGAATGGGCCACCAGGATGATCAAGGACTGGGATATCACCGAGCCGATGTATTGGACGAGAAAGAAAAAGCGCGATCCTTTCGAGGAAGAGGAAGAAAGGTTGAGATCTGGTCATGAGGGTGGCCAAAAACAGGATAGGCAACTGAGCACAAACGACACGTCAAGAAAGTACAGATTGCCGATAAAGGCGCTAGGGCGGCGCGTCTGGAACCGGGTTGTGAAACAGAGCCAAAATTCGCATAATGCTCAAATGAGCCGTCGCGCAAGGGAGGTCGTGCCATACAAGGACGGAAAGGAGACAGATGCCGAGTGGGCCACTAGGATGATCAAGGACTGGGATATCACCGAGCCGATGTATTGGACGAGAAAGAAAAAGTATGATCCCTTTGAGGACGCGGAAAAAAGGATTAAGAACTGTTCCCGGGGGCGTAACACACACTACAGCACCAATCGGCAGCTCGTCTCAGGTAGAGCCGGAGACTGCTGGCATCGTGAAATAGTACTCGTCCTCAAACGCATAGTCCTCCCTGCCCGTCCGGCGCAGGTGCTCAAGGTACTCCATGCACTCCGAGTGGAACGACTGGCTTGAGGCCATAGGGGCGACCCTTTGCGAATCCATCGCCATGCGGTCACAGGGGGTGGATTTTTCACCCACGGTCAGAAAAAGCTTCACGGCGCGTTTATGGAATTTAGCTTGTGGGCACGTCGGTGTGCGTAGATACAGGCATGATCAGAGGACATGTCCACGCTATGCGTATATGCGGTATCTCTCATCTATAACGCACAGTCTAGCCATCCCGCCAAGCTCGTGAACATTCTTGCCCCTGACGGCATCGAGAAATCGCAGCTCGTTCTCGGGGGCATCAAACAGCCCTGTGGGCGACACCACCGGCGTTGGCTCGACGGCCTGGAGGTCGATGTTGAGATCCGAGGAGAGGGGGCCGGACTCGCTGTCGTTGAACTCGTATTCCATGCCATCAAGTCCATGCCGCGTGGCAATCGCAAAGCATTGGGTTGTGACAAAGTCTGTCATGATCTTGCTCATCTTGCCGTCTCCTCCAATGATGCCATGTTTCTCCAAGAGTCCGGCAAAGCGGCACAGCATGTCGATCCTGTTTTGGCGTGCCACTCCCCATTCGTTGATTTCACTAATCCTTGCCATGTCTCCGTTTGCACTCTTTATGAGAAGTTCCACGGTCTTTTGGTTGTCAGCGAGCACGGGATCAGGAAAGGTAACCTGCTTGGCCATTGGCCAAACAGACTCTAACTTCTGTTTTAAAGTTTGGCGCATATTCTAGGCACAAAGTCAGCACCCGAACCACCCTCACGACCTCGCCTCAAACACGCCCTTTTCGAGAGTCGGCAGGATGCGCCTGCTTTTCATGGAACTGGCGCGCTTTGAGGCAGGGCATCTGGTCCTCGCAGGCTCGCAACTGCGGGCATCACGAGGGCGCGCGCCGGCACGCCCCTACTTGGAATATATTGACGCGTGCGGCAGCACCGCGCCGTTGGGCAATGTCCTTGTCGTGGGCTCTGGCGGTCGCGAGCACGCGCTGGCGTGGAGGCTCTCGAAGAGCAGGGGCGCAGGAACCGTGTACGTTGCGCCGGGCAACGGCGGCACGAGGAACAGCGTCGACATACAGGCCGGCGACACAGGCGCGCTCGCCGACTTTGCGCGCGAGAATGAATGCCTGACAGTCGTCGGTCCGGAGGCCCCGCTGGCAGCCGGCATCACCGACGAGTTTGTCGCAGTCGGCCTGCGCATTGTCGGACCCACTAGCGCCGCGACGCGCCTAGAGTCAAGCAAGTCATGGTCAAAGGAGTTCATGCTGCGCCACGGCATACCCACGCCATCCCACGCGTCATTTGATGACGTGGATGGCGCAGTCGCCCATGCAAGGGAGTGCGCCGGCCCACTAGTCGTAAAGGCCGACGGCCTTGCAGCCGGCAAGGGCGTGAGCGTATGCTCGAGTGCCGCAGAGGCCGAGGCCGAGATAGTGCGCATGATGGGCGCAGGAGTCAGGCGCGTCGTCCTCGAGGAGCGACTCGAGGGCGTCGAGGCCTCGTTCATCGCGCTGTGCGACGGGACGACGGCGATGCCAATGGCCGCAAGCCAGGACCACAAGCGCGCAGGCGATGCTGACACTGGCCCGAACACGGGCGGCATGGGCGCGTACTCGCCGACGCCGTTTGTGGACGGCAGTGTTGCCGACTCTATACAATCTGGCGTCATAGAGCGCGCGATGGCCGGAATGCGCGAGGAGGGGATGCCGTTTTGCGGATTCATGTATGCGGGAGTCATGATCGGCGAGGGTGGTGAGATTAGCGTTCTCGAGTTCAACGCAAGGATGGGGGATCCAGAGTGCCAGGCAATAATGGCACGGGCCGACTTTGACCTCCATGCGTACCTTGATGCGGCCGCGCGCGGCAGGCTTGCGTCGATGGAGCCCATGCGCTGGAGTGCGCGCCACGCCGCATGCGTCGTGCTCGCCTCGCGCGGCTATCCCGGCAAATACCCAACCGGCGAGGAGATATCCGGAATCGGTGCTGACTCGGAGGACTCTGTAGTCTTTCACGCCGGCACCAGGCGTGAGGGTGGGCGCACACTCACGTCAGGCGGAAGGGTTCTCGGGGTCACTGCCCTCGGCGACACGCTAGAGGGCGCCGTGGGTGCCGCGTACGCGCGAGCGGAGCCCATATCGTGGGCATCAAGATTCTGCCGCAGCGACATTGGGGCCGCCGGCATTGCGCGCGCCTAGTGGCCCGAACGCAGAGTCCTCGGTCACCACCCAGTCAACGCGCATGTCATGCGCATCCTCGGGCAGCGAGCGCACGACCTGGATTGAAAATGCCAGCGCTATTGACGCGCCGGAAAACCCCGCCAGAAACCTGTCATAGTGGCCGCCTCCGCGCCCGAGGCGCGCGCCGTCTCGCGTGAGGCCAACGGCCGGCACGATCGCAATGTCGGCGGTCCCGCATGGCTCACAGTGCGGGGCCGGCTCGCGCATCCCGAGGCCGCCGCGCACGAGATCATCCGGCCCGCTCACGGCGGCAAACTCTAGCTCGCCGTCGCGCACGCGAGGAAGGCACACGCGCCTCCCCTCGGAGAGCGCGCCGAGGACGACCCTGCGCGTGGGAAGCTCGCCCTCGGCTGACCAATAGCATGCGATGGTGCGCGACTCCTTGTATGCGCCGATGCGCACAAGGCGCCGGCGGACATGCTCCTCGCAGAGCGTGACCATGTCATGCGAGAGCGCATCGCGCCGCGCGCCAAGCGTCGCGCGCAGCGCGGCCTTTTTAGCTTCCACTGACATTGGCGATCATCGAGGCCGCAGTTACCGTGTTTTTCAGGAGCATTGCCACAGTCATCGGCCCGACGCCGCCGGGAACCGGCGTGATATGCGAGGCCCTTTCGGCCATCGGGCCATAGTCGGCATCGCCGGCAAGCTTGCCCATGTGCCTCTGGATTGCGGCGTCAATGACCACGGCGCCCTCGGCGACCATGTCCGGTGTGAGCTCAAAGCGCTGCCTGTCACCCACTGCGCTGATGACAATGTCGGCATCGCGCGTGTGGCGCGCAATGTCGCGCGTTTTGGAATGGCAGACCGTCACCGTCGCGTCTCGCGCAAGGAGCATCTGCGAGAGCGGCTTGCCTATGAGGTTGCTCCTGTTTATGATGGCCACGCGCTTGCCGGCGATCCCGATGTCATAATGGTCGAGCATCTCGATTATTCCCGAGGGCGTGCATGGCGCAAGGACCGCCTTTCTGACTGCGAGCATTCCGGCGCTAAACGGCGTCAGCCCGTCGACGTCCTTTGGCGGGAGTATGCGCGATGTCGATGAGAACTCGTCGATCTGCTGCGGGAGTGGTAGCTGCACGAGTATGCCGTGGACTGCGGCCTCGGTGTTGAGCGCGTCGATGACCGAGGCGAGCTCTGCCTGCGTGGTTGATCCTTGGAGGCGGTGGTCGCGCGTCAGTATGCCGGCCTTTTTGCACGCGGCGTGCTTGTTGCGCACGTATGTCGCAGATGCCGCGTCATCGCCGACGAGAACCGTGGCCAGGCACGGCGACGTGCCGCGCTCGCGCAGGTCGGCGACTGCGGCGGCAACGCGCGACTTTACCGCATCGGCCACGGCGATGCCGTCCATCCTAGTCGCTGTCATCAGATCAGGCGCGTCGTGCCGTTTCTATTTAACCCTTGGAGCGCGCCGTGCCGATCCGGCCGGCCTAGCGCTCGCCGTGGCGCGCAAGCCCGCGCGCAGTGCGCGCATCGATGCGCTCCTTGCTTGGCCTGTGCTTGCCGGTGACGATATAGTTTACCGCGTCGCTCATAAAGACGGCGTGGTCCCCAATCCTCTCGAGGTATCTCAGGAGGAGGGCCTCGGCGAGTGCGCAGCGCGTGTCGCGCGACTCGATCAGGTGTCCCATGCGCTCGATGTATATCTTGTCGATAAACTCCTCGTCCTCGCGTATCTTTTGCGCGCGGCGCACGTCGAGCTCGGCGAACGAGAGTATTGCCTCGCGGATGAGATGGCGAACCTTCTTTGAGGCCTCGTACATCGCGGCATTGCGGCACTCGGTGAGGTCACCAAACGTGTCACGGACCTGCGCAATGTCATACGCATAGCGCCCAAACCTCGAGAACGCATACGATATCTCAGTGGACGAGCGGATCATCCTAAAGTCATCAGCAACTGGCTGAAAGCGCAGGAGCATCTCAAATGTGAGGTCCTCAACCTCATAGTACTTTGATCGTATAGAGTCCGAGAGCGCAATGACGCGGGCCATTGTGTCGGCGCCCTCGAGGTACGAGTCCATCGCAAGCGATACTGACTCGACTACCATGTCGCCCATGCTCGACATTAGGAGTGAGAGTCGCTCCATGTGGGGTTCTATCAGCCTAGTCATCACACATCACCCAAAGTTCCCCTTTACATACTGCTCGGTGAGCTCGTGGCGCGGGTCAGTGAAGAGCTTGCGCGTGTCACGAAACTCGACGAGATCACCCATGTACATAAACCCCGTATAGTCAGACACGCGCACGGCCTGCTGCATGTTGTGCGTGACAATGATTATGGCAAGCTCGCGCTTTAGGTCGACTATGGCCTCCTCTATCTTTTGTGTCGCTATCGGGTCAAGGGCCGAGGCCGGCTCGTCCATTAGGAGAACCTCGGGCTGTATTGCCAGCGCGCGCGCTATGCAGAGGCGCTGCTGCTGCCCGCCGGAGAGCTCGATTGCCGGCTTTGAGAGCGAGTCGCTCACCTCGTCCCAGAGGAACGCCATGCGCAGCGAGTCCTCGGCTATCTCGTCGAGTGCCCTCCTGTCACGCACGCCGTTGAGGCGCAGGCCGGCGACGACGTTGTCATAGACTGACATTGTCGGAAACGGGTTTGGCTTTTGAAACACCATGCCGACCTTGCGCCTGTGGTATATCGGGTCAACGTCACCAGAGTACATGTCAACGCCGTCTATCATTATCTTGCCCGTCACCGTCGCGCCAGGCGTCATGTCGTGCATGCGGTTCAGGCAGCGCAGAAACGTCGTCTTGCCGCATCCGGACGGCCCAATGAGTGCCGTGACTGAGCGCTCCCTGAATCCCATCGTGACGTCGCGCACTGCCTGCTTGCCCGAGTACGAGACGCCGACGCCCTCGGCAGTCATCTTGTACGAGGCCTCGCCGGAATCCTTGCCGACGTGCGCCTCAGGCGACCCTCCACCAGCTGACACGGCGCTGCCACGCTGCGCGGCCGCGGTCCCGGGCTCGAGGCCGACTGTGCTCAAGGCCGCGCCCCCATGCGCCGCCTGATGGCCATGGCGAGTGCGCCATGGTTTCTGCCAGAAAAGGCATAGCGCACGCAGACGTTGACGACGAGTATTATCGCAATGAGGACCAGGGCCGAGCCCCACCCGTGGAGCTGCGCGCTGTCATAGGGCAGGAGCGAGAGGCGCCATATGCGCAGCGGGAGCGCATCCATTGGCCCGCCAAACCCGCCAAAGAACTGGCTGCTGCCGAGTATCGTCATGATTAGCGGGGCCGTCTCGCCGGCGACGCGGGAGACGGAGAGGAGTATGCCCGTGACCATGCCGTCCCTTGCTGCGGCCATGACTATGCGCACCGTGACTGTCCACTTTTTGAGGCCGAGGGCGACTCCGGCCTCGCGGTACGTTCCCTGCACTAGGCGAAGCGACTCCTCAGTCGTGCGCGACACTATCGGAAACATGATGAGCGAGAGCGCAAAGGCGCCGGCCCATGCCGAAAAGTGCCCGAGGGCGAGAACGATGACAAAGAACGCAAATATCCCCATGACGATCGAGGGGAACTGCATAAAGACGTCGGTGAAAAATCGCACGGCGCCGGCAAGCCTGCTCGTGCCGTACTCGGAGAGGAATATGCCCGACATGATGCCGATGGGCACGCCCATGAGGCTTGCGAGGCCGACGATGATGAGCGTCCCCTGTATCGCCGGCCCGACTCCGCCCTCGCCAGAGCCGGCCGAGCCGGGAACCTCCGTGATGAATCCCACGCTGAGCGCCATTGCGCCGTTTGCCACGACCTCGGCGAGTATGCTGCCAAGCGGGACTATGGCCACTATGACGCACGCGATGACGACGCAGCGCACGGCCTTGTCCTTTATCAGGCGCCCGCGCACGTTCTGCCTAAAGAGCGCCCTGTACTTTAGGCGCTTTTGCGACGCGTCCACCTAGAGTCCCCCCCGCGAGGATCGCATGCGGCTGACTAGCAGGTGCGCAACGACGTTTATCAGGACCGCCGTGGCCAGTAGGATGAGGCCCACGCCGATGAGCGCCGGCAGGTGGAGCGATGCCGGCGAGGCCTCGACGAACTCGTTGGCGATGATGCTCGACATCGTCTGGCTCGGCGAAAAGAGCGAGGCCGGAAACGCCGAGGCGCCCTTTGCGTTGCCTATGAGCATCGTCACTGCCATCGTCTCGCCCACGGCGCGCCCGAGGCCCAGGATTGCGGCGCCGGCAAGGCCAATGCGCGAGTAGGGGAATATCGCGAGGCGAAACATCTCCCAGCGCGTCGCGCCGAGCATGAATGCTGCCTCCTTTTGCTGCTGCGGGACTGCGGCCATGACCTCGCGCGAGACGGCCGAGACTGTCGGTATTATCATGATGGCGAGCACGACGCTTGCGGTGAGCACGTCGAGGCCAAATGGCGTGCCCGAAAAGAGCCACACGCTGTCGCCGAGAACGGCATGGAGCGGCCTCTCGACCCAATCGACAAAGTAATCGCGAAACACATAGAGACCCCAGAGTCCGTATATGACGCTCGGGACCGCGGCGAGGAGCTCGACTACGAACCCCAGCGGCCGCCCTATGCGCGCAGGCGCATCGGATATGAACATCGCGATCCCTATGCTGAGCGGGACGCCTATTGCCATCGCCATCGCCGACGTGATTAGCGTGCCAAAGAGGTACGGCAGGACGCCAAAGGACTCGCGGCCCTCGACTGCATTCCAGTCCGTGCCCGTCACAAACTCTAGGCCATACTCGGTGAGTGCGGGTGCTGACTCGGTCGTGAGCTCAAAGACCATGAGCACGATGACGACCAGGACGTATGCGCCGGCGATTGTGGCGCCAACCTTGAATATCTTGTCAGATATTGCTCGCCGTGGCCGTGACGCATGCAGCATTATGGCTCACGCCCGCCTGCGCGATGCGCGCCATGCCCACGACGATATGGCAGCCGGCATGGCGACGTACATGCCCACGTTTAGCGCAATGACAGAGAGGCCAAGCGCAAGAACGTCAGCATCCGAGCCACCGTCGGCAAGCGACATTATCGCAAGCGACGATATCATCGGAGTGATGAGGGCGCGCACGAGATGCCTAAACTCGGGGCTCTGCCTCTCAAGGTCGGCGACTGCCGGCGAGAGCGCATAGTAGACGCCGTTAAAGTGCGACATGAACGCCGAGCCTGAGGGCGTGGCGAGCAGCGTCGAGTCGCGGATCTCGCGCAGTGCCTGGACCTGCGGGGCCATCTCCGTGCCGTATGCGGCCGTGGCTATGAGGCATCCGCCCCCGCCGGTCCCCTCGCCTGGCGCCGGCGACGCCGCACCCTCGGCAGCCGTGGCAGGCTCTAGTGCCCACACTGACCGGCCATTGTACGTGATGAGCCGCAGCGCGTCTGTGCCAATGCGCACGACGTCCTCTGGGAGCGGGACGTAGAGGAGCGACTCGGAGTGGGCCTGGCCGCTTGTGAGCATCCAGTCTATGATGTGGACCACGGCATGTGCCTCGTCGATCGAGTCCGTGACGTCGCCGAGGTCACTGTACACGAGGAGGTACGTCAGGCTCGATATCGGGTACGAGTCAGCGCCCTGCGCGTTGACTATGCTCACGCCCTCCCAGGACTCGGCCGCCTCGGGAAGCGACGTGGACGCGCCGGCTGATGCTGCGCCTATCGACATGATCGACGGCTCTACGTATGCGGTGCCGTCACCGTTCTGGATATACGCGTATGACATGCTCGTCTGGAAGGCATAGGCGAGCTCCACATACCCCACAGAGTATGGCGTCGAGCGCACGGTTCCGGCAACCCCCTCGTTGCCCGGTGAGGACACGCCGACTGGCCACGGAACGCTCTTGCCCTTGCCGATCATCTCCTCAAACTCGGCTGACACGGCAGAGAGATAGTCAGTAAAGACAAACGTAGTCCCCGAGCCATCAGCGCGCTGCACTGAGATGATCTCGGCGTCGGGAAGCTCAATGCCGGGGTTGAGCCCCGCTATGCGCTCGTCGTTCCAGCGCGTAATCTCGCCAAGGTAGATCATCGCAACAGTCTGGCCATCAAGGCGCAGTCCGCTATCCGGAATCTCGGGGACGTTGTACGCGACTGTCACTGCGCCAAGCGACTCGGGGATGTGCAGCGTGTCTGGCGCAAGGGCCGCCTCGCTTGACCTCATCGGAGCGTCGCTGGCCGCAAAGTTGACGGTCTTCTCGATGTGCTGCTTTATGCCCCCGCCGCTGCCGATCGACTGGTAGTTGAGGCTCACGTTCGGGTACTCTTTGGCGTACTCTACGCGCCACTTGTCGATGAGCGGGAACGGAAAGGTCGCGCCTGCGGCGTTGATCGAAAAGTCCACTGACGGGTTTGGCGCGGCGAGCTGCCCGTGGGCCGCCCCGCCTAGCGCAGCGGCCGCAAGCGTTGCCGTGATCGCAATAATGAGGGCAGTGGCGGGTCGCACTGGCCTCTTCCCACATCGCACTGGATATATACCTGACACATGGAATATAGGAAAATATGGTATTTGGCCATTAACTATATAGAAAATTGGCCCTAAACGCGCCTACGCCTCGCAGCGGAGGACAGAGTCGCCTGCAGAGGCCACGCACGAGTCAGAGCCGTCGCCGCCGTCGATGACATCAGAGCCCTCGCCGCCGTCAAGCAGGTCATCGCCGTCCTGGCCGCGCACAACGTCATCGCCGGCGTTGCCGCCAAGGATGTCCTCACCGTCGCCGCCGATGACAACGTCATCACCGTCGCCGGCGATCACGCAGTCATTGCCACCGCCGGCGCTAATGACGTCGTTGCCCGCTAGCGCAAAGATCAGGTCAGCGGCGCTGGTGCCGACTAGCGAGTCATCGCCGGCCGTGCCGCGTATCACGTTGTACGTCGAGTGCGCAGTGCCGCACGCAAGGATTGTGACTGGCTGGACGACGCTTGATGTGTTGCCGGCCGCGTCTGTTGCGTTCCAGGTCACCATGGTCGTTCCGAGCGCAAACGAGTCAGGCGCATCAGAGACCAGGACAGGCGAGGTGTCCACCGCGTCAGACAAGATGGGTATGGATAGCGTGACTGACGTGAACGGCGCCGTTGCGTTGAGTGTCATGCCTGAAGGAGTCTCAATCTGCGGGGCGACAGTGTCGCGGAGGGTCACGGACTGGAGCGCGACGGCAATGTTGCCTGCCTCGTCCACTGCCTCCCACGTGACCATCGTCCTGCCCAGCCCAAAGAGCTCGGGCGCGTCATTGGACACGGACGTCACGCCAACGTCATCAGACGTGGATGCGTCACCCAGGGCAATGCGCGTGCCGTTCGTCGATGTGGACTCGGCAACAATGTCAATCGGTGAGACGATGCGCGGCGCAACGGTGTCAGTGACAGTCACGAGCTGTTCTGCGGTTCCCTCGTTGCCTGCCGCATCCGTCGCGGTCCACGTGACTGTCGTCTCGCCGATTGGAAAGAGTGCCGGCTCATCACTTGTGAGTGAGATCGTGCCAACAGAGTCCTCCGTTCCGGCAATCCCAACGTTCACGACTGCGCCGCCTGATGACTCGGCCTCGGCCACAATGTCAGCCGGCGGCACAACTGTCGGCGGGGTCGTGTCCTCCACCGTCACAAGCTGCTCATGCGAGGCAGAGTTGCCTGCCGCATCCGTCGCGGTCCACGTGACTGTCGTCTCGCCGAGGCCATAGCCGTCTGGCGCGTCACTGGTGATTACAATCTCCTCAGAGACCGTGTCAGTGGACTCGGGCGCGCCGATATCCACGCTAGTCGTGCCCGAGGAGGAGGCCTCGGCAGTCACGTCGGCAGGCGCCGAGAGGCTCGGCGGGGTCGTGTCGACTATGGTGACAATCTGAAGGCCGCTAGCAGAGTTTCCTGCCGCATCCGTCGCGGTCCACGCGACTGTCGTCTCGCCGAGCGCAAAGGCCTCCGGCGCGTCGCTCGTTATCGCAACCACGCCCACGGCATCAGTGGCCGTGGCCTCGCCGATCTCGACTGCAGTCGAGTTGCGCGAGCTCGCCTCGGCGGTAATGTCAGCAGGCGGGGTGACTGACGGGGCGATCGTGTCCGAGACAGTCACGCTCTGCGTGGCCGAGCGCAAGTTGCCTGCCGCATCTGTTGCAGTCCACGTCACCACAGTCACGCCGATGGGAAACATTGCAGGCGCGTTGCCCTCGATCGTGACGCCGCCGCCCGCATCAGAGTGCGTTGGCCACCCAATGTCTGCGGCACTGCCGTCCTCAGAGATCGCCTCAATGGTGCGCGCCAGCGGCGGCACGATGAGCGGCTGCGTCGTGTCAATTATCGTCACAGTGTGCGTTGCGCTCGCCGAGTTTCCCGCCGCATCCGTCGCGGTCCACGTGACTGTCGTCTCGCCGGGCCCAAACGAGCCTGGCGCGTCACTCGTTATCGCATCCACGCCCACGGCGTCAGTGGCCGTGGCCTCGCCTATGTCAAGGCGCACGTCCGGACCGGCCTCGGCCGTAATGTCACCGGGCGCGTAAACTGTCGGTTTCGTCGTGTCCACAAACGTGATCTCTTGCGTGCCAATGGACTCGTTTCCTGACGAGTCAGTCGCGGTCCACGTGACTGTCGTGGTGCCCACGGGGAACGCCGGTGGCGCGTCGCTTGTCACCGTGACGCCGCCTGCGGCGTCAGTTGCGCGGGCCGTGCCGAGATCCACGGTGTTTGCGTCCTCCGAGTCAGCCTCTGCACGTATGTCCGCAGGTGCGCTTATCTCTGGGGCGATCGTGTCAGTCACGCTCACCCTCTGCGTCGCGTTCATCGTGTTGCCTGACGTGTCAGTCGCCGTCCACGTGACTGTCGTGGTTCCGAGCCCAAAGAGCGCAGGCGCGTCGCTTGTGACTGTGACCTCGCCGGACTCGTCTGCGGCAGTGGCCCGGCCCACCTCAACGGCCGTGCCGGACTCTGCAGTGGCCTCGGCGCTCACGTCTGGCGGCGGGCGTATGGCAGGGGCCAGCGTGTCCACTATTGTGATTGTCTGCAATGCAGTCGACTCGTTGCCTGACGTGTCCGTCGCGGTCCACGTGACTGTCGTCTCGCCGAGGGCAAATGTGTCTGGCGCGTCGCTTGACACCGAGGCGACGCCCACGCGGTCTGCGGCGACCGGACTGCCGACGTTTACGCTGTTTCCGGCCTCGCCGGCATACTCGGCCGTCACGTCAGCTGGCGCAAAGATCGACGGGGAGACCGTGTCGACTAGGATCACTGTCTGTTCTGCTGTGGCCGTGTTGCCGTGTATGTCCGTGGCGTTCCACGTGACTGTCGTCTCGCCTAGCGCGTATGACTCGGGCGCGTCATTGGCAAGTCCCGCAATCTCGCTCACGTCAGTGACTGCAACCTCGCCGAGGCTGACGGTGTTGCCCTCAGACCTGCTGGCCTCAGCGGTGATTGTGCGCGTGATGTCGATGGTCGGCGGTGTCGTGTCAGCCACCGTGACTAGCTGTGCAGAAGTCGACGTGTTGCCCGAGGGGTCCGTCGCCGTCCACGTGACTGTCGTCTCGCCGAGGGCAAATGTGTCTGGCGCGTCGCTTGTGAGCCTCACGCGCTGGACATCGCTGACCTCAGGCTCCTCGAGGTCCACGGTGTTAGAGTCGGCTGACTCGGCCTCCACCACGGTTCCCTCGCGAACGATGATCTCCGGCGGTGTCGTGTCGACTATGGTCACAGCCTGCGCATCATGCGAGCGGTTTCCCGACGAGTCAGTCGCGGTCCACATGACAGTCGTGTTGCCAAGCGCAAATGACGGTGGCGCGTCATTCGTGACTGAGACTATGCGGCCATTGTCGACCACGCTTGCGTCACCCAGAAAGACCGCTGTCGCATCCAGGCTTGTCGCCTCGGCGGTGATCTCTGGCGGCGCGACGATCTGCGGGGCCGACGTGTCCAGGACGCTCACGACCTGCGCGGCTGATGCCGTGTTGCCCGAGATGTCGCGGGCCGTCCACGTGATCGTCGTCTGCCCGACCGGATAGTGGTCTGGCGCATCAGAGGAGACGTCGAGCACGCCGACTGCGTCGGTGGCAACGGGGGCGCGAATCTCGATATAGTTGCGGTCAGGGCTGACGGCCTCAACGGAGATGTCAGCCACGCCTGCCATGACCGGCGGCGTCGTGTCCGAGACGGTGACCTCCTGCCTTGCGATTGCCAGGTTGCCCGCACCGTCTATGGCCGTCCAGATCACCAGGCTCGTGCCCAGCGAGAACTCGGAGGGCGCGTTGCTCGTGATCGAGCGTATGCCGCTCTCGTCGCTCGCAGTGGCCATTCCGACGTTTATCCTCGTGAGCGGGCCGGAGGCCTCGGCCGTGATGTCATGCGGGGCGTATATCGTCGGCTTTGTGAGGTCGCCGGGCACTGCCACGACGCGCGCGGGCTGGGCCGTGGCCATGGGCTGCTGCTGAACCTGCGGCTGCGCCGTCGCGACGGGGGCAGGCTGCGCTGCCTGTGGCGTCGCCGGCGGGGCAGAGCGCGCGACTGGCGCCGTCGGTGCGGGCTGTGCTGGCGGCTGCGCCGGCGGTGGCGCGGGTCGAGCCGCCGGTGGCGCCGGCTCTTGTGCGGGCTCGGCGGCCTGCTCGGGCTCCTCTAGGCCCTGTGATACCCTAAACTGCCTGGCGGCCTCCTCGTGCGCGGCGATGCGCTCAGAGTCATCTAGCGCAAGCGGTGTGGAGTATTTCTTTATCGAGTGCCCGCCCGAGTCCACGACAAAGAGCTGCCCGTATATGTCAACGGTGACATCAGTCGGCATCAGGTACTTGTACGCGCCTGCACCGGCATCCCCCCATGCCGAGAGCGTCAGGCCGCCAGGCTCGAGGCGCAGAACGCGGTCGTTTCGGGCATCGGCCACATAGAGCTTGCCATCAGAGTCGACTGTCATGCCCCTGGCGCGCAATGACTTGCCGGCCACCGTGCCGTCAAAGACATCGAGTAGCTCCCCGTCAACGCCATAGTGAAAGAGTGACATCTTGCCCGGATCAACGATAAACACGCTTGCGTCATTGGCGACTGCAATGCCCACCGGTGACCGGAGGTGTGCCGCCTCGTCCCTGTCCGTGCCAAACGTGGATATGTGATCCCCCGCTGCGCTAAACGCCTGGACACGCGAGTTGCCCGTGTCAGCAACATAGACCTTTCCGCCTCCGGCGGCTATCCCGCGCGGCTGCAAAAACTCACCCGCATCGCCCCCGTGCGATCCCCATGTCGAGACATAGGCGCCATCAAGGTCGTACACGACGACTGACTCGAGAATGCTGTCAATGACATAGACCCTGTTGTCGAGAACCGCAATGCCCATGGGCGAGGAGAGTGACTCTGTCGAGTTGCCCATGGCGCTCCACTCGGCCACAAAGCCCCCCGAGTTGTTGAACTTTTGGATGCGGCCGTTGCCCGTGTCAGTCACATAGACGCTGCCCTCGTGGTCAGAGGCGATGCCCGTCGGGCCGCTAAACCTGCCCTCGCCGGAGGCCCCAAGGGAGCCCCATGACGTGATGAACTCGTGGGCCGGCCCCTCGGCTGCCGCAGGCACCGCGTATAGCGCCGCGAGGGCGACGAGTGCCACTGCTGCGAGTGTGGGGGCTCCCATAGGCGTGGGTCTCGGAGGCCAAAAATGGGCACGTGCGTCATTATTTGTTGCCGATTGGGTCAAATTGACCAACTCGGAGTGGCGGTGCCGGCACGCGCCGGCCACTAGAACGGCCTGCTGACCTCGCGCATAAAGACGTACGTCGTCACGCCGACCATGATGGCGACAAAGGCCGAGATGACGCCCATGGCAAGGATCGCCGTGGCCGCATCGAGCGTGCCGGACATGAGGCCGCGCACGATGAGTATCGCATACGTCACGGGATTCACGCTGGCTGCGGCAGCAAGCCAGTCGGGGAGGAGCTCGAGCGGAAAGAGCGCTGGGCTGAGCATAAAGAGCGGCATTCCCAAAAAGTTGATGAGTCCCCAGAACGTCTCTTGCGACTTTGCCAGGGCCGCGACGCTCACCGATATGCCCGAAAAGCCCAGTGAAAAGAGGATGACTATGGCCATGATTGGCATTACCGCAAAGAGGTCCATGTCAACGCCGATGAGGAGGGCGATCGCAAGTATGATGCCGGCCTGCATTGCGGCGACGAGCGATATGGCGCCCATCTTGCCGAGCGCTATGGCCGAGCGCGAGATCGGCGACGTTATCGTCTTGGCCATAAACCCATAGCGTCGGTCCCAGAGCGTGTTGACGCCGCCAAAGATGCTCGTGAATATGGCAGTGAGGATTATGACGCCCGGTGCCATAAAGTCGATGTACTTGCCGTCAAAGCCGACTGACTCGATGAGCGGCTGCGTGCCGGCAAACGTGTTGCCGATAACGATGATCCATATCGCCGGCTGAATCATCCTGATGAGTATGCCGCTGCGCGACTTGCGGTACCGCTTTAGCTCGCGCCAGAACACCGTATACGTGTCATGGACGATATGCGGCATGAGCGCACTAGTGCCCCCCATTATGTGCGCAGCTCCCGCGTCTTTCTGTACGCCTTTTTTCTGTCAAAGCCGGCCTCCTCGCCGTCGCGCAGCTCGTGGCCGGTATATGATATGAACACGTCATCGAGCGTCGGCTGCTTTAGCGATATTGATCCAATCCTCGCGCCAACGTCAGCTGACTCGCGAAATATCTTTGGTATTACCGATGTCCCGTCATACGTGTAGACGGTGATCTCCTCGCCGTCGCGCGACATCTCGCGTATGCCGGGCAGCGCGTGTATCGAGGAGACGAGCGCCTCGGCGTTGCCCTCGACGCGCATCGTGATGACCTCGCTGCCCATGGCAGACTTTAGTGACGACGGCGAGTCCACCGTCCTTATGCGCCCGCGGTCGATTATGCCGACCCTGTCGCACAGGCTGTCGGCCTCCTCCATATAGTGCGTCGTCAGGAATATCGTCATGCCATACTCGTCATGGACGCGCTTGATGTACTCCCATATCTTGCGCCGCGTCTGTATGTCAAGGCCCACAGTCGGCTCGTCAAGAAAGAGGACACGCGGCATGTGGAGGAGGCCGCCGGCTATGTCGAGGCGCTTTCTCATGCCGCCAGAATACTTTACCGTCGCGTCATCGGCGCGCTCGCCGAGCTCGATCATCTCTAGTATCTCGTCTATGCGCGAGTTGCGCACGTCAGCCGGCAGGCGGTTGAGGCGGGCCTGCAGGACAAGGTTGTCGCGGCCCGTGAGGAACTCGTCGACTGCCGTGTCCTGCTGCACATAGCCGATGTTGCGCCGGACCTCCTTTGGGCTGTCCACAACGTCATGGCCCACGACGCTTGCGCGGCCCGATGTGGGCTTTAGGAGCGTCGTGAGGATCATCATCGTAGTCGACTTGCCGGCCCCGTTTGTGCCCAGAAAGCCAAATATCTCGCCCTCCTCGACGCCTATGCTGATGTTGTCGACGGCATTGGAGCTGCCGTACGTCTTTACGAGCGACTCTGTCTGAATTGCCAGCACGGGCGTGCGCGCGCATTGCGTGATTATAAACCGATTGTGCTCATCGGCAGTCTAACATGTGCCCTAGACTCCCCAAGGGTTCCCCTCGTGCCCCGAGACAGCCCTGCAAGGCCACGTGGTTCGAATCGCCTGATGGCGTGACCCCACCGGCCGGTGAGCCCACACGCGACTGCAGGGCGCCGTATGAGGTCAGCACCTCTGCCCGTTCATGCCTAGACAGGTGCCGAAGCGGCACGTAGATCGACAGGATCACGCCTATTTGGCCAAATGAGCAGGAGGGTGCTGACCTCATAGCCGGTGGTTGGTCACCTGCGCGAGGCCGGGACCAAAATGGCTTCCTGAGAGTCGGCCTGAAATGCGCGCAGAACGATTGGGCGATGGCTGCGGGGAGCGATCCTGTGTCCGAGGCGGTCGTGGCACGCTCGCACGGCATGACTGCCACGGACTGGGTGGTCACAGGTGAACAGACGTGACGAGACGGCAAGGTCGGCGGTCGCGGATCCCGCGGGGCTCCCTAGAGCAGGAACGCCAGAGCAATCACAGAGAGCGCAACTATGGCGCCAATGCCGGCAAGCATCAGTCCGGACAGGAGGCTCAGTTGTGCCACCGCCGAGCGCGCCCCGACTCTGGCTATGTTTTGCTCACGGCTGTGCAGTGCCCTGATGCAAGACTTGATTAGGCTCACGTATACATAATGATCGGGCGCCTCCATCACGCGATCTAAAATCTTGTCGTCCACGTTGCCGCCTGTTCCAAAATTTTCAGACGCCATGGGCTGGTGTGTGTATGATACAGCTAGCGCACGCGCAGAAAAGATCATCGATATCATCGCCCCCGCAAGTCCCGCCATGCCGAGCATAATTGTGGTGACTATTGCATAAATTGGGAACATTCCAGCCTCTCCCACAACACCATAATTCCCAAGGACAAATCCGGCAAAGTTGCCTAGGCTGATGCCCATAATCCCGAGAAGCACGGCGCTGGCTCCGAGCAGCGCCCGTGCCCTTGCCTTCTGATAACCCAAAACCGTGTCGTGGTCGCGAATCTGCTCCCTTAGCTCATGATAGGCGTTCCTGGAGTTCAACTGGGCACCTCCGGAGCGCCCCGCGGAAATCCCGACTCAATTGTCGCGTATGAGGCCGCCAAATTCTGGAACCTCGTACTTTTTCTTTGACTTGGTAGGCTTGACCTTGTCATCAGCCTCACTCTCGCTCATCAGTAGCCTGGGGACTTGCCGCTTTTATAAATATATCGTGGGCATGGCGGTATGAGGTCAGCACCTAGACCGCACGCATGACCTCGGCCACCACACTCTTCCCAATGGCCCTCCACGTCAGGAAGCACGTCAGGAGGATAGACATGCGCCTGGCAGCCGGCGCGCCCCCCTTGAGCTGGCCGCTCACCTTGCGGCGCACAACCACGTCGCGCAGCTCCCTCTCGGCGGCGTTGTTCGTGGGCGCGACGCCGGCGTGCTCGCAGAACGCGAACATCTGCGGCGCGGTGCGGCGGAGCCTGGCCACGCCCCCCGCGGCAAATGGATCGGTAGGATCGCGCCTATTTGACCAAATGAGCCGAGGGGTGCTGACCCCATACCGGGGCGCCCCCACAAACCGTTTTATCGCAGCAGGGTCGCGCGCGCGCCCATGAAGGGCCTGTGCGACAAGTGCCTTGCCTCAAACGTCGAGGTCACCATGGATGGCGCGATGACCATATGCCGCACGTGCCTAGAGGCAAGGGCAAGGGAGCGCTAGGAGCGCGAGGCGAACTCGGAGCGCGTCATCTTTAGCGTGACGGCCTTGCCGACGCCCCATATCGAGGCAAGCGATACTACCTTTGATCTAAACATGCCATGTGACACCAGGATCGACTCGACATCACCAGTCTCGGTGTTGCGGTTGACGCGGCGCACGCGGCCAATCTTGTGGCCGTCGACATCATCGACCCTGACTCCGGTGCGGATCGGCGGGGTCGTGAGAAGGACGCTCTCGTCTGTGATCCGCGACACGCTAGAGCGCGGGAGATAGTATTTTTTGAGAAATCCATAGCTGACCGTCATGCCGGCCACGCCGAGCGTGTCCTCGTCGATGTGGACGCGCCTGACGCGCCCGTACTCGATGCCCTCCCTGTCAACGACGCGGCGTCCGGTAAAGTCACGCGTGGTCGTCACGTTCTTGGGCATGCCTGCCAGCCTTGCTGCCATGCGCACGCATCCGAATGTGCGCTTATGAGCAAGAGTGTTATTGTTTTCAGCCTTGTGCGCAAAATTACTTGACCGGCGCGTGGCCGCACTAGCTGATATGGACTATGGTGCTCACGCCGCGCCTCTCTGTCTCGACATTGCCGTCAGTCTCTCGCACAATGACGGTAAAGGAGACGACGTCATCATGCGCCGAGGATGACGCGTCGAGGCGAAGCGCAAGGTCTGCCGCATCTGGCGTCCCCTCGATGCCCCCCTCGTCAATGGAGGCCGGAAACGTCGACTCGATCCGAAACCGCTCATCGCGCGAGTGGTGGCCCAGGAGTGCCGTGCGCCCGTCTCGCGCACTCGCCCTGAGGCGTATGTCCACCGGACCCGGCCTTGCGCGCGTGTATGCGGAGAGTCCTCCGACTGTGACGTCTATGGGAAACGGCCTGCCCGCAGTGGCCTCGGCCATCTTTTGGATCGCGTCGTTCATGACAACGTCGACGCCCTTTATCGAGCGCGCAACGCGCGATATCCACTCATCGGCCCTGCCCACAACTGACGTTATGCCCTCGCGCCGGAGCGCGTCCTCGGCGGACTCTAGCGCATAGCGGTCCACCCACGCAAGATAGTCAGTCGATATGTCGCGCACGAACCGTATGCACGTCACCTTGTAGTCCTCTAGGCTGCTTGCGCGCTCGGAGAACTCGTCGCCATATCCGCCCTGACCGGCCATAGGAAGCGCCATCTGCGCTGCGGCGTGCGCGGGGCACATAAAAAACACTACGCCATGAATATAACTCGGCAGTGCGGCACGCGCGCGCGTATGGGATTTGCCGGCATGGCCACAGACCTGCAGCGCGCCCTCGCCTCGGACATGGCGCAGGTTCGCCTCCTGCTCTTGCGCAATCCGGCCATGGCATACGCCCGAATCGTCGAGATTGGCGAGGGTGTGGGCAAGAGGCACGGCGTGAGGCTAGTCGTCAACTTTCCCGGACGCGACAAGATCTCCGAGTACTCTATGTACGGAAGGCGCGACCTGAGCGTAATTGTGGACAGGGAGAGGACGCGCTTTCCCATACCGCGCGCAAAGGTAAAGGAGGAGGCCGTGCGGCACATACACGGGGCGCGGACCGAGGACGCGTACATGTACGAGGGAAAGGAGGGCGTCAAGGTGTTCCATGACGGTGGCCGAATCGACATACTACCGCACTCGCTCCACGTCTGGTGTGAGCTCACGCCGGCTGTGACGTCGTACTGTGAGTGGCTCATGCGCCACGTCTATGGGCGCGAGTAGGCCCTACTCGGGCAGGCCGTCGAGGAGCTCGCGCGCATCGGCGCGCTCGTCATCCACGTCCAATACGCGCTTGCAGAGCCGGCGCGCCTCAGCGGCATTGCCGGCGTGCGCACAGAGTCGCGCAAGGAGCAGCATAGAGTCGGCATCGTACGGGTTTATCTCGATGGCCCGCTCAAAGTAGCGCGTTGACTCCTTGGCATCACCGAGCACATAGTGCGCGCTGCCCATGATGAACAAGAAGTCCGGATCGCCAGAGTGCTTTGGCTCCAGTGACCTGCCGTACTCTAGCGCCTCGGCATAGTCGCCGGCGTTGAGCAGCTTGCGCAGCTTGCGCTTTGGGTATCTAAAGAGGCTCACCATCGGCGTCTCGCGCGCAGGCTCCTGATTTTAAGGATAGCGCGGGCACGCGCGTGCGCTAGCTGACCGAGATGACCCCACGGCCCACGAGGAACTCGATCGCCGCGACGAACTCGGCATCGCCGGTGTGCCCGCCAACCCAGAATCCGGCCGTCTGCTTTATCCACGACGGGACCGACCCGCCGCTGCCCGCCGGCGTGCCCTGCGGGCCGACGTCAATGACGCCGCGGGAGATGAGGAACTCGATCGCCGCGACGAACTCGGCATCGCCGGTGTGCCCGTCAACCCAGAATCCGGCCGTCTGCTTTATCCACGACGGGACCGTCGCCGCGGCGGCCGGCGGCGTGACTGGCAGCACCTGCCCGCGATCGGCGGCGACCACGGTCACCGGCACGCGAAGCACGTCTAGCTCGTCGGCGCGCGTGACCGTGTTGAGCGGGGCGAGGCCATGGATGACTATGGCGTACGTGTACTCGCCGGCCGTGTTAGGCACCCACGTCTCGTCGTTGCGCGTCTGGCCCGAGCCCGAGAACAGAATTCTCGAACCCTCGGCCTCAGAGACCGTGTGAATTACACTGTCAGACGAGTCAGTCACGAGTATGTCATACTGGACCTGGTTTAGGAACTCGGTCTCGTCATACTTGCTGTGAAAGCTGACAAGGAGCGTCATGTCGCATCCGGCCACGGGCATCTCTGGCCCGTGGAGCACGTTGATGAGATACTTGCCCCCTGCAGTTGCGCGCTTTGTTGGCACAAGCTCACGCGTCTCGGGGCACCACTCGGCTGCTGCCGCATCGTCGACTGCAAGAACGTCAGCATATGGGTTGGAATCTCTTGTGCCGTATTCCAGGAGCTCAAAGGCGTACTCTTGTGGCGGTATTCCCTCGGACACGTGAACCCACGTGTGCGCCTTTACGGGGAACGGAAACTCGTCGACTAGCCAGACCCTGCTCTCGGCGCCGCCGGTCCGCCATGACACGATGACTGACTCTTCAAACGTGCCGCCCTTGACCTTTACTCGCTCCACTGACTTTGGGAGTATCTGCTCGCCGCCAATGTTGGCAATCTTGCCCCACGCCGGCGCGTCGAACCTCTTTGGGCCCTCGCCGCCGCTGCCGCCATATGATGTCGCAAACGCCGAGAGCCACACGATTGATGACTTGAACGCGCTGCGGTACTCTAGGTCGATCGAGCCGCCCG
The DNA here is from genome assembly GCA_963693095.2 of Cenarchaeum sp. Classification (GTDB taxonomy): domain Archaea; phylum Thermoproteota; class Nitrososphaeria; order Nitrososphaerales; family Nitrosopumilaceae; genus JAHRAL01. The sequence goes on along the minus strand of OY843768.1, from coordinate 233,795 downwards.
TCGGCTCGGGCGCCACCTTGCCGAGCTCCATCGTGCCCTTTGACACCCTGGTCCCGTCATACACGACAGTCTGCGCTATCCACTTGCTCTCGTTGTTCACGCGCCTGTCGGCCTCTATCCAAAAGTCAATTTGAAACTCCTTGCACTCCTTGTATCCCGTGTGGCACATGCTATACGAGAAATAGTCCCCGACGCCGAGGCCCTCGCCGACGTACCACTCGCCCTCGACGCTCACGCCTCCGATCTGGGCCTGTGCGGCCGCATCGGGGATCGAGGCGGCTGCGGCCAGCGAGGCGATCGCCGCCAGTGAGGCGAGGAGGACTGCATTCATGGCCACCATGAGGCAGGCGTGGGGGCGATTAAATATTAATGGAGCTGCCCTGCGCGCGCGCATCGTGTGCGAGTGCCCCAAGGTCCACATGTACGAAGTCGAGTTCAAGCTCGCCGGAATGGTGGTAGTCCCCACGCACAAGAACTGCGGAAGCGCGCTTGGCGCCAAGCAGGCAGACCAGTTCCAAAAGGAGCTAGTAAAGTCGTGGGGCTATGCGCCTGACGAATAGACAAAAAGTGGAAGCGTGCCCCCTAGAGAGAGGACACTGCTTCCTTGCAGGTCTTTGTGTTGCAGCCACAGTCCGCGCTGCATATGCAGTGCCCCTGCATCTCGCAGTCGCACTGGTAGTCTGGGTCTCCGCTATCGGCCTCGCAGCCGCAGGCTTGATCCGTCATGCGCGCCCCGCGCAATGGGCTGGATTTTAAAGGTTTAGAACATGGCCATAGTTAATAAGAAAATCTCAAACATTGTTAAGCGTGCGCAGGATTTGGATCCTCAGCTGCATCGGCGCGGGCGCGCGCCATGAGCGCTGCGGCGGCCGACTCGACCATGCCGATCTGCCTCTCCACGCGCTGCGCGTTGCCCTCGGGATCCAGGGCGACCTTTAGCGCATAGAGCTCGGCATCAGGCAGCGCGCGCGCATACTCGCGGCGCGAGCGCAGGGCCGAGCACGTCGCATATCCGATGTAATAGTGACAGTCCGCAAGGAGCGATTCGGACTCGAGGTGGCGCGCCTTTGCGAGCATCGCGGCCACCGCAAGCTCGCCGAGGCCTGCCATGCCGGCAAAGCCGGCTGCCGACTTTGCCATCCTGTCAAGAAGCGAGGGCGTCGCGCGCTCGAGGCCGAGGCACTCGCCGACTGCCGAGAGGCCCTCGTTGGTCGCAGACTTTGGCATTGCGCGAAATCGCGCCATCATGTGCGCCGGACCCGGCTCGACCATGTTGCCATATGATATCGAGTCAGCAAGGCTGTACGCGGCGCACTTTAGCCAGAACGGCGCAGTTGCGGGATGGCGCCCCAGTGACGCGCGTGCCCTGGTGGCCATCATTCCCGCATCCACCAAGGCCGACTTCATCGCGTGGCGAAACGCCCACTCGCGCCTGGCCGCCATTGCCGAGAGGCGCGGCCCTATCTCCCACTCGGGATCGGCGATGACGCGCATTCCGGCCAGGTGCGCAAACGTCCCCGATGACGGGTCAGTCACCGAGTCGTGCCGAATGATCACCGTCTGGCCGTCATGGCTTGCCTCCTCGACCCCATGACCCCCGTCAAAGACAGTCACGTTGTACTCGCAGCACCCAAAGCTCTCCTTGCCGCACCGGCACCCCCCAAGCGCGGCCGGTGCGCCAGAGTCGATGCAGTCAGCCAGCCATGCGGCCGGTGCGCTTCCCAATGCGGCCATGGCGCAGGCGGCGCGGCATTTAAATTAAGACCGCAGCGCGCCGACGCTTACGCTCCTGTGGTGTAGTCCGGTCAAGCATACTGCCCTCTCAAGGCAGTGATCCCGGGTTCAAATCCCGGCGGGAGCACCATCCTGACCTGCCACGCCCGTCGCCAAATGGCCCTCCTGTGGTGGGAGTGCCCAAAAGGGTAAAATCCGGCCGCGCATGGGGCTGCTCCCATGGCCACCACGGCGATGGCGCTGCGCGCGCGCGTCCAGACCGGACCCTTTGACCTCTATGCCGAGATAGCCGACTCGCTAGGCTCCTCGGGCACGACGCTCATCGACGGCGATGTCCTCGTCGTCTCCTCAAAGTACGCCGCCGTCTCGCAGGGCCGCATGATCCTCGAGTCCTCCGTGGCCGCATCCGAGCCCGCGCGCGCGCTGGCACGGCGCCTCGGCATGAGGACAGGCCTCGCCGAGGCCGTCATCCGCGAGTCCGAGGACGTCATGGGCGGGGTTGCCGGATTTGCCATGGCAGTCACCGGAGGAATCCTGGCCCCAAACGCCGGAATCGACAGCTCGAATGCCGGAGCGGGGAGGATCATACTGTATCCCGATGCCGCGCACGAGCTCGCCGAGCACGTTCGCCGAAAGGCGTTCCTCGGCCTCGGCGTGCGCGTCGGCGTCATACTTTCTGACAGCCGGCTCATGCCAATGAGGGCCGGCACGTGCGGCGTCGCCGTCGCGTTTGCCGGAATCGAGGCGGTCCGCGACGGCAGGGGGAGGCTCGACCTGCGCGGCAGGCCGCTTGCCGTCACAAAGAGCGCCGTGGCAGACAGCATTGCGACGATGGCAAACCACGAGATGGGCGAGGGCTCCGAGTCGACCCCCATTGCAATAGTGCGCGGCTCGGGCGTGCGCCTCACGTCCTCGCGAGGCGAGGCCGGCGAGGCCGCAGTGAATGCTGCCGAGTGCGTCTATGCGCGCGGGCTGCGCGCGGGCGGATCAGACGCGGCTGAACTTAAAGTCGCGGCGCGGCTGCTGGATTGAGACTAGTATCTGCTTTAGCTGCGAGTCAGTTATCTGCGAGGGCGCGCGCCCCTGCGAGGCGAGGCCGAGCAGATAGTTCTCGACTCCGGCGGCGAGCTCGGGGCGGACCATGCGTATGTTGGAGAGCCTCGAGCGCGCGTCGGGATCGAGTATCATGCGGAGTGCGGCGTCCTTTTGCGCGATGGTCTCGGCGTTGCCCGCAGCGTCTCCCGCAGGGTTGCCTGCGACGTCATCAGGATACGGGTTTTGGCTCATTGCCGGCCTATCTGTACAGCCCTAGGGTCGGCTCGTCGACTGCCATCTCCTTGAGGATCTCCGTGGCGACGCCGTCGATCTTTTTCATCCCCGCGCTAGATATTATGCGCCCGCCAGTCGAGTGGCGCTCGACGTACCCGAGGGACTCGAGGGCATGGATCGCGCCGCGTATGATCGCACCGCTGGCGTCACGGTGGTACGCCGAGCCATAGCCGTGCGAGGAGCGAGACGCGCCGCCATACTTTGCGCAGAGCCTGCCCACGCCTATCGGGCCGTTGAGGTATATCTTGCGAAGGAGCGAGGCGCAGCGCGTGTGCCACCAGTCGCGCTCGTGCGGCGGCCTGTCGGCGTGAACTCCGGTCTTTACGAACGGTGTCCACTTTGGCGCGCTCACGCCCTCTGCCCTCAGGTCAGAGGCGAGGCGTGCGATAAGCCTGTCTGCCGGAACGTCATACGCCTTTGCCAACGGGGCTGCGCGCGCGCGGCGGGTTATAAATCAATGAGGCAGTGGGCGTTGTTTCATAACCGGTGATCGTGCGATCCAAACCGGTGCGCACCGGAGCCGCGTGCATGCCCGTCACCCCGGGGCCTAGGGGACCCAGGCCGTGCCGTTGAGGAGCGGCCAGCAGCCCCACGGCTCGATGGCAAAGGCTGGGTCTATGGGTTCATACCTGTGCTTGTCGGGCACAACGACTGGTATCTCGGCCACGAGCTCTATCTCGTGGAGATCCCTGACCACCCCGTCACCCGTGCGCTCGTCGTCGTTGATTCCCCTGATGTAGATGCCGTTGCCCTTCGCAATGTCAGACACCCTGACAGGAACGTGGATCTCCGCATCGTCGGGGGATCGCCATATCGACTCGGTATTCAGCGGTGCCGGGATGCCGTTTACCAGCGCGTGCGACCTCCCCTCCGGCGCGCCGAGAATGCTCTTGAGCGCCACTATGTGGAACGTCACGTCATCCGCATGGAATGCGGTCGCCCGGAACACCACCCTGTCCGAGAACGGGAGGAGCTCCGGCACCGAGGAGTATGTGCCGTCGACCCAGGCGTGAATGGAGATGGCATGATTCCCTGATTTTACAAACAGTTGGTTGGGAGGAACGTACGCGTCAGGGCGAATTTGCCTGTAGATGTCAGACTTTTTGGGCACATCATCTTTATTATATTTGACCCATTGTGGCTCCTGGGCTGCGGCATATGTGCGGGGCGGGCTATTATCAAAATCCGCAATGTTTCCCGTGTATGGGTTTATCAACTTTGGAGAACGAGGCGAATCCGATGGTGCGTCATTTCGGATATAGTAATGCGTCCTGTCATCGCCCGGCACGTCGCACAGGACTACCCACTGGGGCACCTGAGTCCCGAACGACGCTCGCGTATGACACGCCCACCAATTCCGCTCCCCGATGTCAAAGGGGTTTCTGCCATCAGTGTAAAAAATTCCGGCATTCTGTTTTGACGTGCCCTCTATCGGCGGCACGCCGGACATGGCGGGGCGCACCGACCAGTCAAGCCTGTGCACGTCCTTGTGGTGATGGCTGTCCACGCCCCACGTGTCCGCCGTGTGCGGCGTGTCCGGGCACATCTGCCGGTGCGCCTGGGCCACGAGGCGCGGCGGCAGCGGGGCGCCGGCGGTGGACCTGCCCTCCACGGCGTGCGGGAGGCCGCCGGCGTGGCCATGCGGCCGGCTGCCCGCATCGGCGGGGAGCACGCGCAGCTCGTACGCGTCCCACTGGGGCACGGGCTGCTCGCGCGGGAGGAGGCGGACGCCGGCATCGGCGGACAGCATGCCCAGCGCGTACGCGTCCCACCCCTCGCCGCGCATGTCCGAGGCGGCGATCTCCACGAGGCGCTCGCCGGCGGCAGACCTGTCCACCATGACCGTCGCCGTCCCGTCGCCGTGGTCTACCAGCACCGGCGGCATGCCCGCCCCTGCCAGGGGATCCAGTGGCACAGTCTCCCGAACCCTGAGCGAAAAGGCCACCGCGTCGCCCTCGGCGTCCGGCGCCCTCAGCTCCACGCACGCGATCCCCGGCGACTCGGCGAGGTCCACGCGCCGCACCGGCACGCCGCCGAGGAGCACCTCGAGCTCGGGCTCGGAGTTGTGCGCGCCAGCGTCCCGATCCGCCGTGGAGGCGGGCAGTATGCGCAGCAGGTGCACGGCCCGCGACTCGCCGCGCGCGCCGGACGCGGTGATCTCCACGAGGCGCTCGCCGGCGGCGGACCTGTCCACGGTGACCGTGGCCATGCCGGCCCCGTGGTCGTCCAGGGCAACCCGCGAGCCGCCCGTGTCGCCGTCCTGCGCCGTCCAGTGCGCGACCCGGAGCACGCGGAGCGAGAACGACACCTCGCCGTCCGCGGCGCCGGCGGAGCGAAGGGCGATCCTGTAGGGCTCGCTAGACGCCATAAACGCCACGAGCGTGCCCCTGGGCTCGCAGGCGACGAGCGCCTCGAGTCCCGGCGCGCCGCCGGGCTGCGCCAGCGCCGCAGGCGCGGCGGCCATGGCGATTGCGGCCGCCACGGCGGCCAAGGCCGGCACAAGCCTAGCCATGTGCTGCAGCCCAATCGCAGATCTCACGCACGACTGTCAGCTCGGCATCATATAAAGAGCGCCGCCGGTGGACGTTGTTTCACAGCCAGTGACCACGAGCGCCACGCATGGCGCCACAGGCCGCGCTTCCCGCGGCTCACCACGGATCGCCCGCCATGTCGATCAGCCGGTTGTACGCGTACGCCATGAAGACCAGCTCGCGAACCACCTGGCCCCAGTTCCGCGCCATCACGTGGTCGCGGAACACCAGCTTGATCGTGGAGAACGCCGTCTCTGCCGACGACCTCCGGCCGTAGCCGTTGTCCCGCAGCCACTCGCCACGGTTGCTCAGCCGCTACTTGCGCCCGATCCCTGTCAACGTATTTTGCGTTCCGGTCGCTCGCCAACGCGTTGCAGCCGCGCGATCCGATCCATTTGTGTTTCGGTAGTGGCAGCCGCGCGCCGTGCGCGGAGCGGAGCCGCGGAGCCTGCCGGATGGCGCCTAAGCGTGGTTATGAAACAACGCCAGGCAGTGCCCTGTACGAGCTCAACACCACGGCTCGCTCATGCCCAGACAGGCGCCGACTCGGCAGGTGCAGACCGGCAGGATCGCACCTATACTCACGAGCTAAAGTTCGTATAGATGATCAAGTTTCCCCGACCCCGCAGCTATATTGATCGCCCCCTCCCGCGCCAGGGCATGGACGACCGGAAGCGGGAGGAGCTGAGGGACGCGCACCACAGCGAGAAGAGCGGGCACGTGAGGGACAGGATGCTCGCCGTGCACTGCGTGGTCAACATGGGCATGACGCACGAGGACACGGCGGACACGCTGATGCGGTGCCCGGGGTGGGTCGGCAAGTGGGTTGCGCGGTACCGGGAGGGCGGGCTTCCCGCCCTCCGCGACCTCCCGCGCTCCGGGAGGCCGCTGGCCGTGCCGCGAACGGCGCTCGACGGGATCCTCGCCGACGCGTCGGGATCCCCCACGACCCCGGCCGCGGTCCGCGACAGGATCGCCGGGGCGGCGGGGACACTGTTCCACATAGCCAGCGTGAGGAGGCTCATGCGCGAGTTCGGCCTCTCGCGCAAGAGGCCGCGAAAGGCCCACGTCAACAGGGCGAGCGCGTCCGCCGTCCGCAGCTGGCAGCGGCGCCTTGCGGGGGCGGCGCCACGCCTGGCGCGCGCGGGATACACGATGCTGGTGCAGGACGAGTCGATCATCGTGAACGACGCCGGGGGCATGGCGACGCACTGGACGCCGCGCACGGTGCCCGTCTACGAGCCGTACACCGGGAGCCACGAGCGGATCGTCGTGTACGGGGCGATCGCCGAGGACGGGCGGCAGGCGTTCCGGACGCGCGACAAGTTCAACGCGGACACGTTCGCGCAGTACCTTGCGGAGCTGCACGGGAAGTTCGGCAAGATCGCCGTCATCGTCGACAGGGCTCCCCAGCACCGCGCGGGGGCGGTCAAGAACCTGCTGCGCGCCAACGGCGAGATCAAGCTCATCGAGCTGCCGGTGGGATCCCCGCAGCTAAGCGCCATCGAGGGGACGTGGCGCATACTCAAGAGGGACGTCAGGGTCCCGGGGCAACCACGAACCCTGGACGAGCTGAGGATCGCGGTCGGCGAGTACCTCAGGACCAAGCGGTTCAACCTGAACATCTACGCATACCTGAACAGGAAGGTCGTGGAAGGTCACACGAACTTTAGCTCGTGAGTATAGAACAAGTGGGCAGTGGGATGCTGGTCTCACGCGCGGGATCCGCCCAATCGGTAATATATCTCGCGCATACTCGCCGGTGTGTCATGGCAAAGGCATGGTTTCGCGTTTTATGCCGCAACGAGGACGACAAGGAGGCGTGTGCGCGCACAATGGCCCTGATGCACGACTGCAAGGTGAGCGACGCCTCGCCGTATGCGGCATATCACCATATCGGGGAGCGCGAGGTTGCCTCCGCTGACGACGCCGTGGCGCGCATGGACGAGCTCATAGAGCTGGCGGGCAGGGACGTCAGCAGCATAAGTGTAAGAGTGGAGTTTTGACGGGACGTGAATGACCCGCCCGGTCTCCATTGTAGTTGTGTGCCCTCCTGATGCCGGGATTGGCAATGGCCTGTGCCCGGAGTGGCCAGCGGGTGTCCCTGGCGCCGTGACGGATCGACTGCACGCAGTTTCATGGCAGGCACCGGACGTGGCGGCACGACCACATGGTCGGCCATCTGCCAGGAACGTGCGCGTGGCGGCTCTATCCAGGGCGCGGCAGGCCCGCTGTCCCGTCTGGTGCCCCTGTGCCAGATGGATCGGCGGAATCGCGCCCATTTGAGCAGGCAGAACCAGTGGTGCTGACTCTAGGCAGCACCTTGCGGCGCACGTGCCCGCAGAGGCCGCAGGTCAGGCGAACCTCGCCGTTGCCGACGCGTATGCGCACGTGCCGGCCATACCCCACAAAGCTCTTGCACTTACGGCAGAACGCCATGCGAAGCTCGTATGGCATGCGCGTCCGCGTGTGCGTGCATATCCTCCATGCGAGGGCCGCCTGGCGCTCGGCCAGGGCAGGCTCGGCGCGCAGGTTTGCCGAGGCATTGGCCACGAGCGTGCGCATCCTCTCAAGGGCGACTGCCTTTCGGTTCTGGCGCATCAGGGTGTGTGCGCACGCTGGGGGTGCGTTAAGTGTTGTGGGTGCGGTCACCGGGATTCGAACCCGGGTGACGGGCTTGGAAGGCCAGCGTACTACCAGGCTATACTATGACCGCGCAGGCGCAGGCGCAGGCGCGCAGCAATTAACTGTTTTTTCCCCATGCGCCATACCGGACGTGCCAGGGCGGGATCAGCCACGGGGTCATGGCCGCAGTATGTCACGGCAGGACAGCATGGCAGCCTGCGCCTCAGCGGCCGCCAAGTGCGCCCCACGCCGGCTTTGGCGCACCATCAACGTCAAGGAGGCCAGCACCGCAGATATAGCTCCCAAGGCTCGATGCGGCATACGAGCCCCCGTCGGTGCTCAGGAGCGAGGTGTCATCGTCTATCGGTCCGACATCGCATGAGCCCGCCGGCCTGTCATGGAGCCTGTACCACGTGACGAACTCGAGGCGGGGCTCTGAGGACGCGAGCTCGGAGAGCGCGACGGCAAACTCGGCCTGGTCTACGGGATCCCCGCCAATGTCCGCAGACGAGCTCCATCCGGCCTCGAGCAGCGCGACGCGCTGGCCGCCGGTGATGCGAAGCATCGTCTCCATGTCGCCGATGGCATCCTGCGGCGTGCGCGAGACCTCGTTGAGCAGGTTTAGCGGCCGGTACGTAAAGGCGACAAAGTCCCCCGCTGCAAGATCCGAGACGATGCGCTCATTGCCGCGGTTGATGATGCGGTCAAGGGAGATGGCGTTTCCCACCATGACGTCGGGGTGCTCGGCGGCAAGGTCGTCGCGAACATCCTCAAAGAGGTCATTGTACGCATCGAGCATGCCCGGATACCGCTCAAAGTGCGAATCGGCCTCGCCGGCCATGACGACGGTGTCGATTCTCGGGTATCTCGCAAGGATTGCGCCGATCGCCGATGAGACGTCATCAGGCGGTATGGCATCAAGCGTCGGGTGCCCCATCCAGTCAGGCAGTGGCCCGAGCGTGCGCCCGTTGACCAGCGAAAAGAAGAGTGTCGCCGCAAGGTCGTGCCTCTCGTGCATCGTCATGATCGCATCCGTCTGGGCCCAGGCGTACTCGCGCGGCGAGGGCTCTAGGGCGTTCCAGAACACGTACACGTTGCTGCGCGTGGCTCCCAGGCCGGCGACCTTGGCATAGAGCGAGTTGAGCTCCAGGATGCTCGCCTCGCGGCCCGGCGTGTTGACGATGACGCCAAAGCTGTCCGGCAGCGCCACGTCTGTCGGCATGCCCTGGCCGGCCATGGGCCCGTCATCGGCGGTCATGGCCGGAGCCAGGATGAACGCGATTCCGGCCGCAAGCGTGGCCGCCGAGACTGCAAGGGCGACGACGAGCGTGGCTGTCCTCATGTGCGCACGGGGCGATCAGCATACTTGTAAAAACGCTGCGATTGGGCGTGGGCCACGCGCGGCCTAGCCAGACGTGCAGCCGCTAAAGCCGCACTCTATGCAGATGTTGCAGCCCTCGGCAAAGACGAGCGTGTTCTTGCACGTCGGGCAGAGGGACTCCTCGGGAACCTCAGTCGGGGCAGTCTCCAGGGCGTGCTCAGAGGGCGCGCGCAGCTCGAGTGCCCTGTCGACCTGCTCGCGCACGTACGCGTTCTTTATGTTCGCAGAGACGAACTCGGTGACAAACTCGCTTGGGCGCACGTCGAACTTTTTCTCGGCGCCCTCGTCAGTCATGTGTAGAACCTGCGTGTGGCGCGAGCCGTCACGGTATATCGTGATGCCCTTTAGGCCGAGCTCGTGCGCCAGGAGGTACGCGGCCTTTACGTCATCCACGGTCACGTCGTATGGCATGTTTATCGTCTTTGCAATCGCGTTGCCTATCCACTGCTGCCAAACGGCCTGCGCGAGGAGGTGGTCAGACCAGTGTATGTCCATTGCCGTCACAAACACGTTCTGCATCCACTCGGGAACCGAGTCAAGGCCGCGCATCGAGCCATAGTTGGACGCCACGGCCGCGAGCGTCTCATCAGAGTACATGCCGTTCTCGCGCAAGACTCCCTCGAGAACCTTGTTTGCGTAGAGGAACTTGCCGACTGTGACGCGCTTTTCAAAGACGAGCGCAAACATTGGCTCCATGCCGTTGGAGCACTGCGCTATCATCGAGAGCGTGCCTGTTGGCGCGACAGTCGTCGTGAGCACGTTGCGTATGCCATGAACCTTTATCTTTTCAATGAGCGCATCCCAGTCGTACGTGTGGAGCTCCTTTGGCTTTTCATAGTATGCGGCGACAGGTATCTTGCCCTCGGCATATTCGGTCTTTGAGCACAGCGGGAAGGCGCCAAGCGACTTTGCTATTGCGACACTCTCCTCCATCGAATAGTATGTCAGTGCCTCGGCGAGCTTTGACTGCATGTCATAGCCCTCCTTTGAGTTGTATGGTATGCGCAGCTTGTAGAGGAGGTCTGCGACGCCCATGACGCCGAGGCCGATGCGGCGCGAGTCCTTTGAGGCCTTGTCGATCTCGGTGATCGGATAGAGGTTGACGTCGATGATGTGGTCGAGGAATCTTGTCGTCTTGCGGATGGCCTCCTCGTAGCGCTGCCAGTCAAAGTCATACTCGCCATCAGCACGGCGCTTGACGAGGTTGGCGAGGTTTATCGAGCCGAGGTTGCATGACTCGTACGGGTATAGGCTCTGCTCACCGCACGGGTTTGTCGCCTTTAGCGGCTCGCCGCGGGCCTTGGCAAAGACGTTGTACTTGTTTATCTGATCAAAGAATATGAGGCCCGGCTCGGCGCTCTTCCATGCCGACTGGGCGATCGAGTCTATGAGGTGCTGCGCGCTGATCTCCCCCACAGGAGACCTGTCACGGGGACTGCGCAGGACGTACTTTGAGTCGCCGCCGCCCACGAGCGCCTTCCAAAAGTCGGCCCAAATCCCGACGCTCACGTTAAAGTTCTCAAGGACGCCGGGCTTTGTCTTGTTTGTCACGAACTTTTCAACGTCCGGATGCCACGACTCCATTATGCCCATGTTGGCGCCCCTGCGCTTTCCGCCCTGCTTTACCACCTCGGTCACCGTGTTTATGATGTTCATGAAAGATACTGGGCCTGATGCCACACCGGACGTCGATGCGACAATGTCGCCCTCCTGTCGAAGGCGCGAATAGTTGATGCCGACACCGCCGCCGGACTGGAATATGAGTGCCGCATCAGCCGTCGACTTCATGATCCCCTCCATGTTGTCAGGCATGTCAAGCACAAAGCACGCCGAGAGCTGGCCGAGCCTGCATCCGGCGTTCATCATCGTCGGCGAGTTTGGCAAAAAGTCCTGTGACACCATGAGGTCATAGTACTCTTCAATCTTTGATGCGCACGAGTCGAACTTTTTGCTCGCGAGCATCGTCAGGAGGTCCTTGAAGCCTATCTTCATCGATCCCGTGCGCGCAAGCGCGATATAGTGCTTGATGAGCGCCCTAAAGTGCCACTTGTTGAGATAATCCTCGCCTATGCGGAATTTTTGGTCAAAGCTGTCAAGCTTTGATATGTACGACTCTGCCTCGTCCACGCTCTGCGTGTGCCTGCCGTCGCGCTCAAAGATTCTCGGGTCATGCAGGACATCGGCTATGCTCACGAGCACGGCGACGCGCCTGAACATCTGCGAGGGCGACTCGGTTATCTCGCTGCGGTTGTTGCGCAGCAGGTATCGTGACGCAAGGACCCTCAGCGAGTTGACATCAAAGTCCGAGGCCACGGGATCCAGGGATGCCGTGTTGAGGACGCGCATCTTTTCGTCGCGAACCTTGCGGCGCTCGTGCCTGTACAGTATGAACGCCTTGGCCACCGTGCTGTGCTCGTTCTCGATGAGCGTCGACTCGACCATGTCCTGGATGTCCTCCACGCTCGGCTTTGAGACCGAAAAGCCCTGCACGTAGAGCTTTTTGATGACCTTCTCGGTCAGGCGCTCGGCCTCCTCTGGATCGCTGCGGCCGACTGCGGTGAACGCCTTTTCTATTGCGCTGGTGATCTTTGTGCGATCAAATGTGGCCGTCTCCCCATTGCGTTTTCTGATCGCCTCGATCGGGGTTTGGGTCTGGGTTGTGTCCAAAATGAGCTGACCGGCAGGGGGTCAAACCCCTGTGGTTATAAGATTAACTTGTGATCAGGGATCAACCGGGACTAGAGAGAAAATTGACCTGCGGTATTCGGATAAAAGTGGCGAATTCGTGCGATAAGGAGCAAAATGGCGCCGAATAGCGCAATTTTATGTGCGCCAGGCGCACCAGTTCGCCCGCAGTTTCGGCAATGAGCCCTAGACGACGCAGGGAGACTTGCACTTGGGGCACTTTGATCCCGCCGCGACGCCCTTGTGGCCGCACTCGCCGCACGTGCGCACCCTCATCGACGGGCGGAACGAGCCATAGAGGCCGGCGGCGGACTCGACGGCGGACTTGATCGCAGATGGCTCAGAGCCCTCCGGCAGGTTGACCGAGACGAGAAGGCTGCCCCCCAGCGCGGCGGACATGCGGGCGGCCTCGAGGACAGGGGCGCTCTTGGGCTTTAGGGCCGGCAGGTCAGCCGCCTCGACTGAGACGCCTGCAGAGTATGACTCGGCGTTGAGCATGTTCAGCAGCGAGTTCTTGCCGTACTTTGTGCCGTCGAGTGACGCAAAGCGGCCCTTCGCGTCGCTGTCGACCATGCTCACGCGAACGTCGTCTCCGGTCTCCTTGCCCTTTTTGGAGGCGATATCAAGGGTCGTCTCGAGAACCTTTTGCATGACGGCCTCGGTCCTGTTGCCGCACTGGAGTATGTCAGCGACTGCCTCGCGCAGGCCTATGATGTTCACGTCGAGCGAAAAGGAGATTTTTTGCATATATTGCGTGTTTCTTGCCAGAATCGGGTTGAGGCCGCGCCTAGTCAGGTCAGAGATGGCCTTTTTGCGGTGGGCCATGGACTCGAGAACCGGCGTCATCAGCAGCGCAAGCCTAGCACGAAAGTACACCTCGTCCTTGTTTGACTCGAGGGCTAGGCGCGGGAGGTTTAGCGAGACAGAAGCGAGGTGAACGGAGAGCGACCCGTTGGTCTCGTGCGGCGCGACTGCAATGCCGCCCCACGAGGACAGGCCCTTTGAAAAGGCAACGTGGCCGCCTAGCGCAACAATCTCAGAGACCGCATCTGAGACGTCAGAGACCTTGCCACGCGAGTTGTCGATCAGTATCCCAACGCGCGGCGTCGGCGTGAGGCGCGCATAGTGTAGGTATGCGGCAAGGATCGTCGAGACGGTCTTTGTGTCATGCCCCAGCGGAACGCGAATCGTCACGAGTGTCGGATGCGAGTTGTACTTTGGCGCAACAGATGACGTTACTAGCGCGTCAGCTATTCTCCTCTCAAGGTCGACACCCTCCTTTGAGTGCCTCGTCATCATGGGCACAAGGCCGTCGATCACAAGCTCTTGCGAGGCCTCGCGCGAGAGGAGCGATATCGCGACTGAGAGGAGCGCTCCGAGGTCCTCGGCGGACTTTGGAGCGCCGGGGCGTGCCGCATCGGGAAGCTTGCCGCCAAGGTCGATGCCCCCCTCGAGGAGGTCCTTTATGTTGACAAATATCGTGTCAGGCAGCATTGACCAGACGCCGGGGTTTGTTATGTGCAGGTCGCCAGACAGGTGCGAGTCGGCAACGTCCTTTGAGAGCATGTTCGTGAGGAGGTGCTCGGCGAAGACCTCCTGGCCAGTGCGGAACAGCAGTCCCTCGACCCCATTGTCCTCGTTGACCACGTTGGAGAGCATCTCGTTTATGTCATAGACGGGCAGGCCAAGTCGCGCGAGCTTGTTGCGGTACTCTTCGTTGCCGTGCTCGAGGAGGACAGAGTTGACCATCTCGCGTATGAGCGAGCCAGTCAGGTATGTCGTCTGGTACTTGTAGATGCGGTTCTCGACCTCCTCGGTGATCTTTTGTGCCAGCTCCGGCGGGAGGCCGCCCTCGCGGGTCAGCGACTGCGTTATCCTGTATGGCTTGAACTCCTCTATGGACTCGTGCGACGTGCGCACGTACATCTTGCCGCTCTCTATGATCGAGCGCTCCTCGATCTGGCGGGCAAGGCTCAGGACGAGCTTGCCAAGGTTGGTTATGGTGTAGCGCTTTTCGGACTTGTTTAGCGTCACGAGGGCCTGCTTGAGGAGCTTGCGCAGGTGGTAGGCGAACTTGCCGCTCTCCTTTTTTGACTTGAATCCAGCCAGTGACTTTAGCTCCGAGTAGGTGAGTGGCCCCTTTGAGTTGAGTATTCGCAGGATGTCTATGCGGTTTGGGCTAGCCATGACCGAGAAGATCATGCGAACGCGCCGTGATGTCGAGCGCTCTAGGCCGTGACGTTGCGGCTCGCTCTGCTCTTCCATGGCCATGCGCACCGTGCGCACAGGGCTTGTAGATAAAACTTTTGCAGTGTGCCCGGAGCGCTTTTGTGATCGCAGTTTTTGGCATTGGGCGATCAGCGTTGGCACAATTTGGGCGCTCCACGCCACATTTTTCAGGGTTTGCGCCATATTTAGCACTAACGTGGAATGTTTATGGCGTGAGGGCCGCACAGTGCGGCCATGGATCCGGCGCGAGGCGACATTCTGCGATCTAGATCGCAGGATCATCGAGTCGCGTGCGATCTAGATCGCAGGATCATCGAGTCGCGTGCGATCTAGATCGCAGCGCCGCCGCACCGGACTGCAGGTCTTGCCGATGGCGCCCATGCGGGGCAGGCATATGGGGCCGCCGCCCTCCCGCAACGCATGCGCGCACGGCATGACCCGGCTCGCGCACGGCAGGCGACGCTCGGCGCCATGGCCGCGCCATGACCCCCTGCCGCACACGCCGGCACCATGGAGCCCCTGGGCACCACAATGTCCATGGCGGGGGCAGGCTAGCCGGTTCCCGCGACAGGGCCGATCAAGGCCCATCGGTGGCAGGATTGCGAGCGCGCGGAATGGGCGGGCCGAGGAGCGAGCGTGCGCTCACTCGCCAATTTCGCGGGCGTCAACGGAGAACTCGCTAGTGGAGAGCACGCTGCCGCACTTGGTGCACGTTTCTTTCTTTCCGGCCACAGACTCCTTGATGGGCTTTAGCATGCTCATCCTGTGCACGAGGTTGCCGCACTTGCCGCAGACAATGTCCACTGACATGGGCAGGCGTGGCACGTGGCGAGTAATTAACAGTGGGATCGCAATTTGTTGCGCATGCGCGTAAATTGTTTCTAGCTGCGCTCTATGAGTATGCCGCGCTCGTCATGGCCGGCGATCTTCACGCGTGTCCCCACCGGAAGGTCTGCCGGCGTGGCGATGGCGGCCATAAACCCCGAGACGCGCAGTGGCGTGCCGTCGATGGCCATGACGACCCACGCGTATGGCGTGTGGCCCTCAAATCCGTCAGGGGCGACGGTGATTATGGTGTATGTCACGACAGTTCCGCGCCCTGCAACCTCCTCGGGCACCAGCCCGCGCGCGCCGCACTTTGAGCAGAACAGCGACATGGCAAGGTGGAGTGTGCCGCACTTTGGGCACTTTGAGGCAAGAATCTTGCCGGATTTTGCGCTGCTTGAAAACTCGCCCCTAGTCGACATGATCATACGCTCCGGAATATGTGGACTGCGCAGCTTGCGCCCGTTGCGCCAAAGTTGTGTGTCAGGCCAACCTCGGCGCCAGAAACCGTGCGCTCGCCGGCAGCGCCGGTTAGCTGCTCGTATGCCTCGACGACCTGGCCCACGCCAGTGGCGCCAATGGGGTGCCCCTTTGACTTTAGGCCGCCAGACGGGTTTAGCGGTATCTCGCCGTCGCGTGCCGTCTTGCCGTCGCGTGCGGCCTCTACGCCCTTGCCCTTTTCAAAGAATCCGAGATCCTCGCTGTTGACGACCTCGGCTATAGTAAAGCAGTCATGGACCTCGGCAAAGTCAATGTCAGAGGGCCTCACGCCGGCCATCTTGTAGGCCGCCTCAGACGCTATGCGCGTGCTGTCGATCGTAGTCATGTGCCCCCTGTCCTGCAGCGCAGCCGGCGAGCCCCCGCGGCCAGAGCCGGCGACCTCGACGTACTTGCCGCCATGGTCCCTTGCAAACTTTTCGCTGCAGAGTATGACAGAGCTTGCGCCGTCAGAGAACGGGCAGCAGTCATACAGCTTTAGCGGGCTTGCGACCACTGCGGAGCCCAGAACGTCATCGACGCTTATCTTTTTGCGCAGGTGGGCCTTTGGGTTGAGTATCCCATTGTCGTGGTTCTTTACTGCGACGCGCGCAAAGTCCTCCTCAGTCGCCCCATATTCGGACATGTACGCGCGGGCCATAGACGCAAAGAGTCCAGGAAACGACGCGCCGGCGCTGCCCTCGTAGAAAAAGTCCGAACAGTAGGCAAAGTAGGTCGTGGTCCACGCCGTGCCCGTGTGCGTGACCTTTTCTGCGCCAGTCACGAGAACCGCGTCATAGAAACCGGCTGCCACATTGGCGTATGCCTCGCGAAACGAGACCGAGCCGCTCCCGCATGCTGACTCTATGGACAGCGACGGGCGCTCGGGTATTCCAAGGCGGCTCATGATAACTGGCCCGAGGTGAACCTGCTTGTCGGCTATGCCAAAGACGTTGGATATGTAGGCAGCGCCAATCTCGCGCGGCTCGATTCCCGCATCGCCCATGGCGCCGGCTGACGAGTCAACTATCATCTCCACGAGGCTTTCGTCGAGCTTGCCATATCGCGTGCTGCCGGCTCCCAGCACACACACCTTTTCCACAAAGAAAGATGACTTGGGGCCCCTATAAAAACGCGTGACCGAGAGGGCGGCAATGGCAAGACGGGCATCCGGACCGGCGCGCGTGGTGGCAATGCGCCCCGCCGGAAGCCACACGGCCTCTAGCAGCGCGCGCGACGTGCGCCTGCTCAGGGTTGAGCTCGACGAGTATCTTGACACCGGCGGCTACCTCGCATGGTCGGCCCGCGCGCGCGTCTATACGATCCTGGGAACCCGTTCGCCGCGCAGCGGGCTAGTCAGGTGCCCCTCGTGCCGGACGGGCATGCTCATGCTGGTTCGCTCGCGCAGGACGCGCAAGAGGTTCATCGGGTGCTCAAACTATCTCAACGGGTGCGACGCGTCCTCGCCGCTGCCGCAGAGGGCGCGCCTGCGCGCCCTAAAGCAGGCGTGCCCCGAGTGCGCATGGCCCATGGCGATATACCGCTATACGCGAACCGCAAAGTGGACCAGAATGTGCACAAACCACGAGTGCCCCGCGCGCGCAAGTCCCTAGCGGTACATGTCGGTTCGCCGGCTCGCAAGTAGCGGCATTGCCCGGCGCACGCGGCGCACCACTGCAGCCGAGACGTCGACTGTGGATATCCCGCGTCGCTTTTTCATGTCAAGGAGGACCTTGCCGGAGGGGTCAACGGCAAGGCTCCTCCCGCAGTAGGCGTTTCCGACGTGCGCCGGCGCAATGACATAGCAGCCGTTCTCTATTGCGCGCGCGCGGTTTAGCGCAACCCATTGCGACTCCTTTCCAGGCCCGCGAACCCAGGCTGATGGCGCGACTATCATGTCCGAGCCGTCCAGGGCGAGCCGGCGCGAGGCCTCGGGGAAGCGCAGGTCATAGCAGATCAGCATCCCGGTCCTGCCCGCCGGCGTTGGCTGTGGTCGCGCAAAGCGGTCGCCGCGCAAGAGTATGCGCGACTCTTTGGTCCCCAGCGCGTCATAGAGGTGCGCCTTTTGGTATGCTGCGGCAAGGCGTCCGGTCGAATTTACATGAAACGCCGTGTCATGCACGCGGTTGGCGAGTCGGCTCTTTTCGTATATCGTCCCAATGACATGGATTTTGCGCTCGCGCGCCACGCGCGATATCGACGTGACAAAGTTGCCGTCAAGCCCCTCGGCGTCATTGGCAACCTCGCGCGGCGTGCGCGCGCCCACATAGAACATCATGTACTCGGGAAACGCCACTAGCGCGCAGCGCATCGAGGCGGCACGCGAGATCGCATCTAGTATGCCCTCCAGGTTGGCCACCTTGTCAGTTGAGGCGCGCATCTGCACGACTCCCACGCGCGTCATGGCCTGCGGCCTCTGGCGCGCCCCAAATAAGGCATCGTGCCCTAGAGAGTCATCCCAGATGCGCTGGGGCAGGATCGGCTCGGGCGTGGCTCCGGGCGCGGCCGGCCCCATGGGCCAGCAGGTTGATCTCGTGGGCAAAGTCCGCGTGCGGCATATGCGGCCCGGAGGCGGCCTTCCATGACGACTCGTCGGCCAGCATCGCGCCGGCCTCGGCCGACAGGGCTCACCGGCACTGGTTCCCCAAACGCGCGCTGCAACATCCTGCCTACCATCGCGAGCCCGCCTGGGCACACCAGTGTCACCACCAGGCAGTTCCCGTCCAGCCTGCCATTTACGCACGGCAAAAGCCCACATATCGGACAAAGTATTAATGTCACACCCCGGCACAAAGGCGCCATGGATTGGGACGACAGGCGCAAGGCTACAGAGTGGGATCGCACGTTTTTTGAGCGCAGCAAGCAAGATTTCTGGGGCACGAGGCGCTTTGGAGACCAATGGACACTACAATATGACACCCGCACCATCGTGCCATATGCAGCGCAATGGCAACGCGTTAGAGGCCGCAAACAGGTGCCAGAGGACACTAGACGTCGCCTGCGAATTGCCAGAATTAACAAATTGCTCGCCAAACTGGAGGAGATGATGCAGGAATGAGCATATTTGACAGCACACTAGAGGAAAAAATACGAGAATCCATAGCATATTTCGCCAAGCTTTCCAGTGAGGGACAAGTGACCGTACTGACCAATCCTGTGAACCTAACGCAGCCTCACCAAGAAAAGTTGGATGCCCTTTTGCAATCCATAATCATCAATATGTCATTGTATGACAAGCAGGACATAATGGACGGACTAGTCGAGCTCGGGATGGACAGGACGCATGCTACACTTCTTGTCGATAAAATGATCGAGCAGGCGCCTACAGTAAGCTATCAGATAAAGAATGTTGTTCAAATACTGGGTAATGATTTTGGAGCCAAATACCCGGAAATTGTGTCTGACCACATAATCGACGGCAAGGACAAACAAGAGTTGGTCGAACACTACAAACTGAAAAGTGTGCAGATCAACTACATTATCAGCGCACACATGAGACTTTCTAATGATCGTGCATGCGGAAGGTCAGAAACGAATATTCGCACAATGTTTTCGCAATCTGGAATCTCAGAGGCCAACATAGATATTGTGTTAAATACCATAGACGTCCATGCCAAGTTATGGCACGAGTCCAATATGTTTTACCTCACACAGGACACAAACAGGTTGATGCGACTGCTGGTAGAAAAACAAGATGCCACAGTTAAGATACTACACGAAGTGCTCAGCATTCTCAAAGGCGACACAACCAAGGACGGATCATCAAAGAATCAGCCGTACAACTGATAAACAAATCAATAGCCGCACACAGTGACAATCGTCTTGGATGTACCGGGGCAGGATCTGCTCGGGGGTTCCGGGCGCAGTCGGCTCCCGTAGGCCAGCTGGTGAGCTCGTGGGCAAAGTCCGCGTGCGGCATGTGCAGCCCGGAGGCGACCCCCTGCGACGACTCGGCGGCCAGCATCGCGCCGGCCTCGGCCCGCGCGTTGAGGACCAGCAGCGAGAGCCCCATGCACATCGCGCGCGCTGCGACCCTGCGGGACGACGTCCGGACGCGTGCCCTCTCGAGCTCGCGGATCACGACCCGATTCCCCAGCGCAGGCCGTACCGCCCCACGTCGACCCCGGGGTCGCTGACGGCAAACGTGACGGGGCACGACTCCGCCGCGCGGGCTCCGCCCGCGCCGACCTGCCGCGGATTTTGTGGTCCGGAAAGCACATCTTGGATGACTGCCTAGAGGCGCCGTCCGGCCTGGTACCAGTTCTCGCGCTCGTTCTCCTCAAAGACCACTATGACGTGCGACTCGCCGGCGCCGAGGATGCTCTTGGCAGACTCGGTCACGGCGGCGGCAAACTTTTCCTTTTGCTCGGCGCTGCGCCCAGGGTACATTGAGACTGTTATGAGGGGCATTGTCCTGCGCGCCACATGTGGCCCAATTTAACCGAGTCGGTGCGGGCAGGCAGCCGATCATGCGCAGGTGCCAACTGCCCGCTAGGGGAGTCTTGTGGGCGCATGTGTTCGTCGTTCAGCGCGGTTCCGGATCTGCGCCCTGCAGGCATTCCTGCCCAGTCTACTTTTCGTGCAAGGCAGCACATGAGATCGGCGCCAACAGTGATATAGCAATGTGCGCTTTGCCGTCTTGATGAATAATGCGATCTGCGCTCGTGCGGTCATCCATGCCAATATGCTCATGCCACGTGTTGCGTTCCCCGGGGTGTCCTCATGACCACAACCGGAACATTCCAGCCGAACGCGCCGAAAAGACTGCTCGGCGGGAAACCAATAATGGTGTTGCCCGGCTTTGTAAAGCCGTCCGCACAGCCCAATGACTCCATGTCCGTTGAAGACTCCCATAATCGCAGCCGAGGCACATACGAGACAGGCATCATCGGCGCTGTGAACGGACTAGCCGTTATTGCCGCCATCATTTTTGGGTCGCGCGGCCAAGAGCTGACGCGAGATGTACGACATGGACATTTCTGAAATCCTATACTGGTTGTCGTGGCCTTTCCTTCTCCCCATGGACAACATATGGAGAGAGTTTTTCGTTACTGCATTTGCCGCATTTGGGTATTCGTCCATTGGCTATTTGGTTTGGGAGTGGGGACCAAAGATATGGCGCAGCAGCCGTAGGCTCCTCATGTCTGCCCAGGGGCAATAGTGTCCAACGCGCATGAATGCGCAAATGCGCACGGGGCATGTGCGAGGCCGGCGCACTAGCCCTCTTGCCCATGCCCATACCCGTACCGCCTCCCGTACATATAGTCAGAGCGGTGCGTTCTCTTGTACGCATACGCGACGGCGACTCCGGCGACAAAGCCGCCAATGTGTGCCATGTACGCCACGCCGCCGCCCGCTATTCCAAACCCGCTGACAAAGAACGGCAGGAGGTTCTGAAAGACGAGCCAAAAGGGCAGAAACCACTTTGCCTCAATGTGCATCATGCGCCAAAAAAAGCCGAGCATCATGAATGTCATTATCTTTGCCCTCGGAAAAAGGACAAGGTACGCGCCGAGCACGCCTGATATTGCGCCAGAGGCGCCAACGGCCGGAATCATGCTGTCGGGGTCTATTGCGATATGCGCAAGGCCGGCGAGTATGCCCCATGCGAGGTATATTGCCAAAAATGCCGCACGACCGAACTTTAGCTCGATATTGTCGCCAAATATCCACAGAAATAGCATGTTGCCGCCAAGGTGCATGAGTCCGCCGTGCATGAACGTCGAGCTCAGCATTGAAAAGTATGGCATCTCGGGGCACGAGGAGACTATGCTAGCCGTGCCCGTGACGCACGCCGGCACGGCACCCCACTCGTAGAACATGCGCGCGGCCGCATTGTTGCCAAACTCCCAGAACTGTCCGGTGATCGCCACCTCGAAGAAGAACACCACAACGTTGGCGATGATTAGGCATATTGTCACCTTTGGCTTGAATCCCGGAGGGTGTGGATTCTCATCACGCAGCGGAAGCAACTCTCTAGGATCGCGCCTTGCCCAGTTTGGCTTAAGAGTGTTTGGCGCGCTCGTCAACTACGGCGCGCAGACGCGATATGTGGGCCGGCCTCGTCCCGCAACACCCGCCGATGATGCGCACGCGCGAGTACGTGTCCACAAAGGAGGAGAGGCGGTCGGCCATCTCGTCGGCCCCCATCCGGTATATCGCCACGCCGTCGGCATTCTCGGGCATGCCGGCGTTTGGGACCACGAGGACCGGATGCGCGGCGTTCTCGTCAAGCCATCGCACGCTAGGCTCCATCTCCTCAGGGCCGGTCGAGCAGTTGAGGCCAAAGACGTCTATGCCCATGTCGCACACCGTCGTGTATGCGGCCTGCACACCGGTGCCAAGTAGCATCTTGCCATAGCGGTCAAGCGTCACGTTTGCGATGATGGGCACGTCGCGCCGCACCTTTGCCATGCCGTCCCTTGCGCCTAGTATGGCGAGCTTTACCTCCAGTATGTCCTGGCTCGTCTCGATGAGTATGGCATCAACGCCGCCAGACACCAGGCCCTCGGCCTGGAGCGCAAAGGCCTCGCGTATCTCGTCTAGTGGCATCTGGCCAAGGTCGGCGTCTGATGAGCTCGGCAGGTATCCGGTCGGCCCCATGGTCCCGATGACATAGCGCGTTGGCGGTGGCGCTGCGGCAGCCTCGGCGACGGCGAGTGCTGCGGCCTCGCGGTTCTGCTCGACGGTTCTGTCGCCCATCCCGTACTCGGCAAGCTTTATCCTGTTTGAGCCAAACGTGTCAGTCTCGACGCAGTCGGCTCCGGCCTCGAGGTACGAGCGGTGTATGCGGCGTATCCAGTCAGGCCGGCTTGCGACCAGGCCATCGTTGAACCCGTCATGGCCTCCAGGAAAGTCCTCGGCCGTCGGCTCGAGGCGCTGTATCTCCGTGCCCATTGCGCCATCGAGGACGAGTATCCGCTCGCGCAGCGCGTCAGCAAAGGCCTGCCTTGCCAACCCTAGCGCAGCCCCCAGCGGCCCATGACACGATCCTCGAGGCGGCGAAAGAGGGCGACGTCGAGGGCCATGCCCATGGCCATTATAACGACGAGGACCGCGACGACCTGCGATATGTCGACTGTGTGGCGCCCGACGTTGAGCAGAAATCCCAGGCCAAGAAACGAAAAGAGCATCTCGGCGCCGACGACTCCGCGCCACGCAAATGCCCACCCCTGCTTAAAGCCCGAGAGCATGTGCGGGAACGCGGCCGGCAGGAGGACGCGCGTGACTAGCTGCGTCCCGCGCGCGCCCATGTTTCGGGCCGCCTCGACATAGTGCGGGTGTATGTTGCGCACGCTAGAGTATATGCTAGTAGTCACGGCAAAGACTGCGCCGACTGCAGTCACAAACACTATTCCAGCATCGCTCACGCCAAACCAGATGAGCGCGACGGGAACCCACGCTATGGACGGTATTGACTGCAGGCCAAGGACGAGTGAGCCGATAGTCTCGTTGATTAGGCTGATCCTCGCCATGGCGACGCCGAGGAGGACGCCGGCGCCGATCGCGATGGCAAGGCCGACTATGAGGCGCCAGAGCGTCGTGGCGATCCCAACTAGCAGGCTCGCATCTGCAATGCCGTGCGCGATATCCTCGGCGACCTCCCAGGGAGACGGCAGCAGGTCAGGCGGCAGGACTCCGGCAGACGAGGCGGCCTGCCACGATATGACAATGGCCGCATAGAACGCGGCGCGGCGCGCCGCAGCACGCCTATCCATTTAGGCCCTCCTGCCTTGTGACCTCAGGGCGCAGCGCGGCGAGTATCTCGCGCTGTATCGAGGCGAGGCTGCCGTCCTCGGCGTGGCGCGGCCGCGGGTGGTCTATGCGAAACTCTGCCCTGATGCGCGATGGCCTGTTGCCAAACACCACGACGCGCGAGGCGAGTGCGGCCGACTCGGCGACGTTGTGCGTCACAAAGAGTATCGTCTTTTTGGTTCGCTGCCATATCTCCTGCATCTCGCCGATGAGCGTGTATCGCGTCTGCGTGTCTAGTGCGGCAAACGGCTCGTCCATCAGGAGGACGTCAGGATCCATCGCAAGCGCGCGCGCGATCGCAACACGCTGCTTCATGCCAGTTGAGAGCTGGTGCGGATAGTAGGAGGAGAACTGGCCTAGCTGCATCATCTCGAGGTAGCGCGCCGATATCTCGGCCCGCTCGGCGGCCGGCACGCCGTTGACGCTGAGGCCAAATGACACATTGTCAGCAACGCTCAGCCACGGGAACAGCGCACCCTCCTGGAACACCATGATGCGCTCCGGACCGGTCCCGTCGACTGGCCTCCCGTCAAATATGACCTCACCAGAGTCCGGCGTGTCGAGTCCGGCGACGATCCTCAGGAACGTCGACTTGCCGCACCCTGACGGGCCGACGAGGCAGACAAACTCTCCGGCCTCGACGGACAGGTCGATTCCCCCGAGTGCGCGCAGCGTGTACCCCCCGCCCCCGCCAAAGGACTTTGTGATTCCACGAGACTCTAGCTTTGCCATCTCTCCCTAGCCGCCCTGCGCTGCGGCGCCCCCGTAAAATATCCCACTGATCTCCGGCGGCGAGCGGCCCAGATACCCGAGTGAGGCGGCACGCTCGGCGAACTCGGCTATCGACGGCTCGAGGGCGTCTGTGGTGATCTCTACGCGTGAGAACGACTCCTCGAGGACATCGGCCGGCAGGGCCGCGAGGGCCTCGCCCTCGGCAAATGACGCGTACGCCTCACGCGCGGGCCCCGGGTTGGCGGCGATCCACATGGTCGTCTCCTCGTGCGCCTGAATCCACGACGAGACGGCCTCGGGCATCTCGCGCACATAGTCGGCGCGCGCGACGAGAACGACTGAGGAGAATCGCGACTCTGGCCAGAGGGAAGACTCCTCTAGAACCCTGACTGCGCCGGCTGACTCTATGATGAGCGTTGCCCACGGCTCGGCGACCCATGCGGCATCGATAAACTCGCGCGATACTAGTGTGACCATCTCCGGACCGGCGACTGCGATAACCTGCACCGTTCCGCCGCGGTCAGCCGGAACCAGGCCGGCCCCTGCGAGGTGGTGGCGCAGCGAGACGTCCTGTGAGTTGGCCACCTGCGGAACCGCAACGCGCATGCCGTCGAGATCCGCAATGCCCGATATTCCCGAGCCTGCGCGCGCGACGAGGCTCACGCCACCGCTTGCCGCACCCGAGAGGATCACGACATTGCCGTCCGAAGATCGCACAAACGCGTTTACTGCCGGACCGGGTCCCACATATGCGAGCTCGAGGTTTCCGGAGAGCAGCGACTGTACGGCCTGCGTGCCGCTCTCAAGCACGCGCGCCTCCACGCGCAGCGGATCAAGTGCGGCTGCAAACGTTGCGCGCTCTGTGCCCACGATCGGTATGGCGTGGCTCACGCTGGGAAGAAAGGCCACGCGCACTGCCTCCCCCGTGCCGGCTGCCGCATACAGCGCAACGGCCAGGCCCAGTGCGGCCACCGTGGCTGCGGCTGCAATCACCATCCTTGCAGTCATGCGATCGTCGCAGGACGTGGCGCGTTAAATAGCAGTCGGTTTTTTAGCTCTAGCTAGGCGCACGTGCGACCCGTAAAGGCACGCAGGGCGGACTTGCGCCACATGCATGGCAGGCCGGAATGGCCAGAATCCAGATCAATGATATCATGCCGGCACCCCGCGGGAGGCGCGCGCTGCGCTATATGCGGTCGGCGAGCTCGCGATCGCCAGATATTCTCGGGTGCTCGGGATCCACGAGTATGACCTCATACCAGCAGTGTATGCCGTCGCGGTAGACAAAGTACGATCCGAGGAGAAGCATGTTTGGAAAGCGCTCAAGGACGCGCCTCTGCGCCACTGTCTTTAGGCTGTCATCACCCTTTATCCTCGTCACGCCGAGGTGCTTTGGCCTACGGCCGCCGCGCGGGCGCTGCCTGCGCATGCCGCCGGTGCCCACTCGCATGCGGACAACTGCGATTCCCTGCTTTGCGCGGTACCCGAGGCGCCGTGCCCTCTGCAGGCGCGTGGGCCGCGCGATCCTAGTGACTGCGTTCTCGCGGCGCCACTTTACGACGCGCTCACGCAGGTCAGGCGAGTTCTCCCGCCACATGCGTGTCCATTGCCTCTCCTGCAGCACGTGTGAGCGCATTGCGCACGAGGCGCGAAAACCCCTTAATATCTCTAGGCGCGCAGCAGCGCACAGGTTATTACAAGGAGCCCGGCGTGCCCCACCCATGAGGGTCGCAATAGCCGGCATTGGCGTTGCGGGAAGCTATCTTGCCTCGAGGCTAAAGCGCGAGCACGAGGTCGTCGGCTTTGAGCGGATGCGCGCAGACAGGCATGACTCGATATGCGCGTGGGGCACGTGCAGGCCAAAGATGGAGGAGCTCTGCGCGCTCTCGGGCGTGGACTTTGCAAAGTATGTCACGCATGACGGAAGGAGGATGCACGTAGAGGTCGACGGCCAGGAAAAGTTCCACATAGGCCTCGACGGGCTGTGCACGTATGACAAGATCGGCCTCATACGCGACCTCGTCGACGGCTGCGAGATACGCTACGGGGCAGCACCGACGCGCAGCGACCTAGAGCGCGACTTTGACGTTATAGTCGACTGCACGGGGTTTCACAGGTCATACCTCCCAAAGATCAAGAACGACTTTTACCTGCCGACATACGAGCACAAGGTCGAGTACGAGAACGGCGTGCCCTTTGATGACTTTTACATTAGGCCGTTTCGCGGGATGTCGGGGTATTTCTGGTACTTTCCGCTAGGAAAGAACTCGGCGCACATTGGGGCCGGCGACTATCAAAAGGCGCACGTCAGGGAGACAGGCGAGTTTATGAAGAGGCACGGCGGCAAGATAACAAAGACTGTCGGCCGCCCAATAAGGCTGGCGACTCCGAACATGTGCATGCCGTACAGCGACGGCAAGGTTGTCGGCGTTGGCGAGTCGATCGGCACGGTGTTCCCGCTGCTCGGCGAGGGCATAATACCGAGCATGGTCTGCGCGGACATATTTACCAGGAACATTGGCAACGTGCCAGCATACGAGCGCGAGGTTCGCGAGCACTTTGAGGTGTACGCAAAGGTCTTCAGGTTTGTACACGCAAAGCTAATGGGCAGGTTTAGCATGCTAAGGCAGGGACTTGACATGCTCTCGATATACCGCTATATGAAAAAGAACGAGGCGCGGTTTGGAATGGACATAGAGATGCGCAACCTCATAAAGGTCGCACGCGCCTAGTCCATCGCCGAGGACGCATAGCCCTCGCGCTGCGTGCGCGCGTATGCCATGTTGTACCCGTGGATGATTCCTGCATACTCCTCAAGCGTGGCGCGCATGTCATCAATGGACTCGGCAAGGTAGAATCCCGGACAGTCCCCCGTGAACTGGAATGTCGCATGAACCTGCGGCACGCCATGGTTGCTCTCTAGCCATGTCGTGAACGGATAGAGATAGCACACGCCGGGCCGCCCAGGATGGAGCGTGCATGCGCTATCACTGCCAAGAAAGCGGCACGGTATGCGCGTGCCGTCCTGCGCGGCCGTCTCGCCGGCAGACCGCTTTAGGTTGATGCTAGTCATGGTCGCCGAGGAGGAGCCTGACGGGCCCTGCGCGCCCCACGTGCTGATGAGCGTCTCGGCGGCGACAAACTCGGAGACGCGCGCGTACTTCATGCCGCTCCCTATCGTGATGAGGTCATCAGACGTGAGCGGGAGGCGGCCCTGGCGCTCGCAGCAGTTGGTGCAGTCAGGCCAGTGGCACTTCCAGAGGACGTGGCGCGAGACTGACTCGAGGTATGGTATGTGGTACGTCACCGAGCCGACCCTCACGGTCCGGTCAGAGACTGCAGTCGCCCGGCCGAGCGTGAGGTCCCGTATGGCTGGGTCGACTTCCCACCCCATCTTGATGAGGGCGTCGAGGGACTCGCGCACCTCCTCCTGCGAGGACACGTGAACCAAATATAGTAGCGGACATTATAACGCTAATGGCATGAGTGGCAAGGGCAAGTACGCGCTGGCGACCGAGCGGCGGAGGCTCGTGTGGACCCGCGTCATATGGCCCCTCATACTCGAGCTCGGCGAGCCGTCCTTTACGCTGGCCCAGTACCAAAAGAGGCGGGCAGCGGAGTGCAGCGGGGACGAGGTCCACATGGCCGCTCGCGGCCTGGCCTCGCTGGCCCAAAAGGGAGTCCTGTTCCGCGAGGGCAACCTCTACTCGATACACTATCGCCTCATCCCGTACCTTCGCATGGGGGCCGAGTGCGACTATGCGACGGCGATGCACGAGGCCGGCATGATGTGAGCGTGCGGGGATTCCAAAGCCCACACGGGCCAAAGTTTGCCTAGTCAAGTTTTGCAAACGTTCCTGGATTGTGTGACGCAACTGCATATGCGTGATCACTCAAATGAGAACATGGGCAACGCAGGGGATTTTGCGCGTATACAGTCTGCGCATATGACTGACAGGGCAGAGGTGATCATTTCATCCACAGATATCCACAAAACTAGGAGCGATAAGCGTCAAAGCATGACTGTTGATTTGTGCGCCTTTACAGAATAACACACGAGTGGATAGAATTGATTATTGTTGGGTCTGGTATTGTGGTGCCAATTTAATACTTTGAAACGTGGAATGGTTGATAAAGTAAACTCGATCGCCGAAAGTGTCATACAGTGTTGTTCTTGATATTTCTATCAAGTTAAGATGAAGCTTTATTCGAGTGTCATCGCTTAAGATATAGTCATTGTTGTCATTAGACAGCGTATTAAATACCACCTCGGCTTGCTCTATGGAGCGTAGCTGAGTGTCGTGATCTGGAATATGGTCAGTCGGGACGCCTCTTAACGATGGTGCGCACATTATGTTAATTGAGCATGCCGCAGACGGCGCATATGTTGGAACGTTTCTTTCCATATAACGACGGACGGTGTTAAGCACATTGCGTATTCGAAGTGTGGAACCGTCGGATAGTTGGCATTTGTTCCACGGTTCTTTGAGCACCTCAAAGCCGAGCGACACAGAGCTGTCAGGTTTACTCGGAATCTCCCGCAATACGTATCACCTTACCACGAGGCTGGCTAGATTGTGTAATGGAGGGATGAACAGGTATGTTAGTTTTGGTGGTGCCAGATAGCTGTGGTTCTGCAGTAGCCACCGGTATGAAGTTATCATGATTGTGATTGCTAAAGATTGTCGTCTTTGTCTCGCTGTCAGTCATCAACAGGCGGGGATGCGCGTCAATATATAATTGTTAATTCCCACATCAATATAAACCCGTTGCCCGATCACGTCACGCAGAGAAGGCGAACATGCACCTCGTTGAATCTGCATCCATCAAGCACACGACACACCGCGCTAGTCCGCACCGCGTACACACACACACAGCACATTGGCTGCATAGCGTTCGACAACAGGACGCCTAGTGCCACACCCGTGGTCCCTAACGGGCAACCCGGCAAGAACGTCGAGTTCATCAACATGCCCGCACTAGCGAGCGTCCTGCGGATTCGGAAAGGCGGACGTGATCCACAAAAATGGAGCCAGTTTCCATCACACCGCAGACTTGGCAGGCCCGCAACACACGTGGTCAAATGCAGGGCATATTCCCAACACGCAACTCAAGCACTTTTATACAAACGTGTCCCACGCGCGCGCGTCGATGGCAGAAAAGGAGGACTATGCGTGCTGCGTCACGTGCGGGGAGCTGCTCAGCGCGTGCAAGTGCGTCTGCGAGTTTTGCGGCGAGCGTGACGCGTGCGAGTGTGCGCTCTTTGACTCGGCGACTGGAGGCGGCTAGGCATGGGGGATAGAGTTGACGTGTCATGGCTAGTCGGCGGTCCACAGGGGAGCGGCGTAGAGTCAGCAGCCGGAATATTTGCCGGCGCGTGCGCGTCGATGGGGTATCACGTGTTTGGCAAGCGCGAGTTCTATTCCAACATAAAGGGCGAGCACAGCTATTTTGTAGTCAGGGTATCTAGTGAGGAGATACACTCCAATGTCAGCGGTGCGGATATCATGGTCGCATATGACGCCGAGACGCTCCTGCGCCACTATACGGACATTCGGGACGGCGGCACGATAATCTACGACTCGGCGATGGAAAAGGCGTCGATCGACGACGTTCGCACGATGGATGAGCACTATGCGGCGCGCGCGCGGGCCGCACTCGAGGGCGCAGGCCGTGCTGCCGGAGTCGAGGGCGCAGTCAGCGCGGCGCGCGAGGCCGGAGTCGCAGCGCATGCAGTCTCGTTCCGGTCAATACTGGCGTCACTTGCCGAGTCGGCAGGCAACCCAAAGCTGCGCGGCATGACGCGCATGTTCAACGTCATCGGCGCGACCCTCTCTATGAAGGCCCTCGGCGTTCCCGAGGAGCGCACACGCGAGGCCGTGCGGCACGCGTTTGCCGCAAAGCCGGCAATAGCCGAGCTCAACGAGATGGCAGCGTCTCGCGCATACGCGTCAGCTGATGCCGAGTTCGGCGGCGCGCGCGCCGTCCTCGGACCGTGTGGCGCGACGCCGGATGGCACGATTCTCGCGCAGGGGTATCACGGCACGGCGATCGGCAAGATCGCCGCAGGGTGCCGCTTCCAGTCGTACTATCCGATAACGCCGGCATCCGATGAGAGCGTCTATCTCGAGTCCCACCCCTCACTTGAGGTCAGCGGGCACAGGCCCGGCTCGACGCTCGTGGTCCAGTGCGAGGACGAGCTGAGCGCCATAGGCATGGCCATAGGGAGCGCGATCGCCGGCACGCGATCCTCGACATGCACGTCCGGACCCGGCTTTTCGCTAATGGCCGAGTGCCTCGGCTGGGCAGGAATCAACGAGGTTCCCCTAGTCATCACGCTCTACCAGCGGAGCGGTCCGGCAACCGGACTGCCGACGCGCCACGGCCAGGACGACCTCCTCTTTGCGGTCCATGCGGGCCACGGCGAGTTTCCGAGGATCGTGTATGCGTCTGGCGACGTCGAGGAGAGCTTTTACGACACGGCGCGCTGCTTTAACTATGCGGACGTTTACCAGGTTCCCGTCATACACATGATGGACAAGTACCTGGCAAGCACCGTCCTGACCTGTGCGCGCTTTGATGCCGGCAGGATATCCATAGACCGCGGCAAGCTTGTCACGGGCAAGATGGAGGGGGACTATCGCAGGTTTGCCCTCGGCGGGGACGGCGTGTCAGAGCGCGCGCGCCTTGGCGTCGAGAACGGCGAGTTTTGGTGCACGGGCGATGAGCATGACGAGGTGGGCCACATAACCGAGGACCCCGTCATGCGCTCGGAGATGATGCGCAAGAGGCTCTCCAGGGAGAGCCTCGCGCTGCGCGCCATACCTGACGGCGAGCAGGCGGTCCTGCACGGCGAGGGCGACATTGCAGTCATCGGGTGGGGATCGACGAAGGGGCCAATACTTGACGCGATAGCCGAGGTTCAGGCCGGCGGCGGACCGCGCATCAGGTTTGTGCAGGTAAAGATGCTCCACCCGTTTCCGGCCGACTATGTGAGGCACCTCCTCGAGGGCGCAACGACAATAGTGGACATAGAGTCAAACTATACGGCGCAGCTTGGCGCGCTCTTCCGGCAGAACATGGGGCACGAGCCGGATCACTATGTGCTAAAGTACACGGGGCGCGCGATGACGAGCACAGAGGTCGCCGGCGCGCTTCGTAGGGTTGCCGGCGGCACGGCATCAAAAAGGGAGGTTCTAGACTATGGCGCCTAGGCTTGCCGACTACAAGACTGACGTCCACAACGACTGGTGCCCCGGATGCGGCGACTTTGGCATACTCAACGCCGTGCAGATGGCCCTGGCCGAGATGGACATTGCGCGCCACGAGGCGGCGATATTCTCCGGAATAGGCTGCTCGGGCAAGACTGCGCACTTTGTCAACGTCAGCGGCATCCACACGCTCCACGGCCGCGTCCTGCCCTTTGCGCAGGGCGCAGCGCTCGCAAACCCAAACATGAGAATAGTCGCAGTCGGCGGTGACGGCGACGGCCTCGGCATCGGCGCTGGCCACTTTGTCGCCGCCGGAAGGAGAAACGTCAACATGGCGTATATCATATTTGACAATGGCGTCTATGGGCTCACAAAGGGTCAGGCGTCACCCACGCTAAAGCTTGGAACAAAGACAAAGTCCCTTGCCGCGCCAAATGTCAACTATAACGTAAACCCCGTCGGCCTTGCCGTGACTAGCGGCTTTACGTTCGTCGCGCGCGCATACTCGTATGACGTTGCGCACCTAAAGGAGATCATAAAGGCCGCAATAAGCCACGAGGGCCTTGCGTTCGTCGATGTCCTCTCTCCGTGCCCGACATACAATGACATCAACACGCGCGACTGGTTTGCCGGCGAGGGGCTAGAGGGCGATGGCGGGGAGCGCCACTCGCGCATATACAGGCTAGAGGACACCGACTATGACCCCATAGTCCACTTTGCCGACGCCGCCGAGCTCAACGCAAAGCTCAGCCAGGCCCTCGCAAGGTCACTAGAGTGGGGCGAGCGCATACCGACGGGAGTCTTTTACCGCAACGAGACTGTCACGCCATACAGCGGGCGCATACGCGACCAGATACACAACTATGCCGAAAACCCGCCGGCCCTGCAGGCAGTGGAGTCTGGCGGGCGGGCGATAACTGACGTCACGGCGATGCTAGACGCGCTGCGCGCCTAGCGTGCCGGCAAAGGCTTTTTACAAAACGCCGCGCGCGCGGCGCCTGATGGCAGGCGGCAGCCTTACTGCAATCGTCGAGTTTTACGGCATCTCGCCCTGGGAGGTCGAAGTCGCCCACGAGTGCCTGGGCGCAGTCTTTGAGCTCTCCGAGTCCGAGCTCGACGGGCCGGCCGACGATGAGACGAGCCGTATGCGCATCGCGCTTCCCGTCGAGTTTGGCGACGAGTTCTTTGCGTGGTTTGGGTTCAAGAGGTGGGAGAGGCTCAAGGCCCTCCTCAGGGAGATGAAGAGGAGGCGCGGCGGCGGTGCCGGCTCGCTCATAGTCAACCTCGACTTTGGCGGCGAGCCGGCCGTCTCCTTTGTCGTCGACTCGGCTGACAGGGGCCTCTTTGACAACTCGCTCGAAAAGATCGACAATGTCGTCGAGACGATGCCGCACCACCTCGCCGGCCGACGGGTCTGGGGCCCCCTCAGGTACCGGTTTGGCGCCCAAACGAGGCGCTGGGCCCCTGAGGACTGCGATCAGGGAGCCAGGAAGGGGGCATCTCAGGCGTGAGGGGCGGCCCTGGAGCCGGAAAACTATATAACGCGCCCCGATGGCCGCGGGGCACCGTGAACGCAAACAGCAACAAGGCAATCGTCTTCGGGCTAGGCGCAATACTAGCGCTCGGCACTGTCGGCTTTGACTGGGTTGAGTTTGTCCTGCCATCCGCAGACGCGCATGGCGTGCAGGCGCAGCTCCAGAGCCGCTTTGTGGAGATAGACAACGAGGAGTTCACCAGGCAGTCCCTCACGACTGGCGAGACACTGTGCCTTAGCGGCGAGCTCGTCAGCCTCGTGGAGAGGGACCTGCGTGGCTGGATATCCATATTCGCAGAGTCGACGAACGCTGGAAACAGGTGGGAGATCCTCTCAAGGGATCCTCCTGGCAACGTCTTTGACCTAGGAGGCAACGAGATACTGCCGTACCAGATATGCGCAATGGCACTCGAGCCAGGCGCATACCACGTACACACGCAGCTCAACGTGGCCAGCGTGGGTCCGGGGCTCGGGCCGGGGCAGACCGTCATAGTAGACGGCGAGCACATCATAAAGGCCATACCGTACACGAACATCGCATACCAGTCGATAATCATCGGCGTGGGCTATGTGATAACGTTCGCAACGCGCCCGTGGCAGGTAATCTGACCACACTCTAACTTTTTAGCCTGACTGGCGCCCTTTGGCGCAGGGGAGGCTGTGCGTGAGCCCGCAAGGCTAGTCCCCGCGTGGGCTGCCCACGCCAATCAAATATACATAAATAGCCATAGGTGGGCGCTTGCCCTGATGGATCGCAGAGTCGCATATATCTTCATGGCAGTGGCGGCCGCCTCGCTCATCGGCGCGCACCCCGTCCAGGCCCAGAGCGGCATCCTCGAGCCAGTCATCATACCAATCACCGTTCACACCGATGCCCAAGAGTACAGCCACAGCTCGACCATAGAGGTCAATGGTGGAGTAAAGACATACAAGCCCGGAACGCCCGTCACGCTAATCGTCATCAGCCCGCAGGGAAACCGCGTCAACCTCCAGCAGCTAGACGTCGACCCCGCAACGAACACGTACGCAACGACGATCAACACGGGGGGCAACCTGTGGAACTATGACGGCCGCTACACGATAAAGGTCCAGTATGGCGTCGGCCAGGGCGCAAGCAACAAGGTTCATGTCGACCTCACCGGCAGCGGGATAACAAACCCCGTCAGGGACGAGCAGATGATGGAGCCCGAGAGAATGTCACAAGAGTGCGCCGCCGGCGAGCTCAGCGTGGGCGCGGACTGTGTGCAGTACACGATGAGCGGCGGAAGCGTGACTGGCGCGTCGGCAATGTATGCCGGCGAGGGCGGCGGAACGGCACTCCTACTCAACGTTGACGCAACAGAGCCCGGCGCACTGACGATATTCCCCAACAAGATGGCGTGTGGCGACACGAACTATATCGTCCTAGTCGACGGCCAAGAGTGGGATGACATCAGCCTGGTCGGCGACAGCCTCACAGTAAGCCTCTTTGCGGGCGCGAGCAGCGTGGAGATCATCGGCGCGTGTGTCGTGCCCGAGTTTGGCGCCCTCACCGCGATGGTTCTTGTTTTGGCAGTGATCGCCGTGGTTGTGGCCTCAAGCAGGGGCCGCATCGGCATAATGCCAAAATACTAGGACGTTGCGCGCATGGCCATGGCCAGCGTGAGAAATCTCGCAATCATTGTCTCAATCGCGGCCCTCTCGATGGCCGTTCCTGCAGCGGCCCAGACCATCACCGTAGTCGAGCTCGATGCCGTCTATGAGCGTGGGGACAAGATCGTCATATCAGGCAACGTCGAGCCGCGCGTGGGGGACATACCCGTAACGCTCCAGGTAAAGTGGGGCAGCAACGTCATAGCAGTCGACCAGCTCGACGTCTCGCGCGACGGGTCGTTTGCGACAATAATCAACACCGACGGCGACGTCTGGGAGGAGGGTCAGTACAGCGTCCAGGCATCGTACAAGGAGGGCGTCACGGCACGGCAGTCATTTGAGCTGAGCCTCGAGCCAGTCGAGGTCGGTCCGGAGACCGTCGAGGGCACATCCACAGTCGACATTGGCGACGGCGAGGAGGGCAGCATAGCGTACACGATATCCGGCGGGACTGTCACGGACATGGCGATCAGCCGCGAGGCACTGGGCCTCACAGTCTATGTCAACCCCGTCTCTGACGGGAACATATCGTTCACGGCTAGCAGGTCATACTTTGACGCAAGGTCGTCCGGATGCGAGGGCAGCGACGAGGGCTTTATCGTCCTAGTTGACGGCAGGCAGGTCGACGAGCCGGCCGGATACACCGTCGAGCGCGGCGAGTCGGCCAACACGTTTAGCGTGGGCTTTTTTGAGGGCGAGCGGAGAATAGAGGTCGTCGGAACGTGCGTGATACCCGAGTTCGGCGCCGTGGTCATGGTCGTGCTCGCAGTCTCCATTGCGGCAGCAACTGTCGCCTCGGCGCGCTTTGCGCGGGCCTAAAACCCGTACTTTTGCCTAAACGGCGAGACACGCCGAAGATCCGCGACGCATGACTCGAGTGCGCCTATGGCCGAGTCGATCTCGGCCTGCGTGTTCTGCGGGCCGACAGTCATTCGCAGCGAGCCGTCGATTGCCTCCTTGCCCATGCCCATCGCGCGCAGGACGTGCGACTCTTTTTGCGTGTGTATCGAGCACGCCGAGCCAGTCGATGCTGCGACGCCGCACTCGTCGAGCTTTATTATCAGGTCCTCGCCCTGGATGCCAAGGAACGCAAAGTGCGCGTTGCCCGGCAGGCGCCTTGCGGCATCGCCGTTGAGCGACGAGTGCGGTATTCGCGCCCTGACGCCGGCGACTAGCGCGTCGCGCATAGCAGCCACGCGCGTGGCGTCATCGGCCATCTGTGCCGAGGCGAGCGCGCACGCCGCCCCCAGGCCGACGATCGCCGCGACGTTCTCGGTTCCAGAGCGCACGCCGCGTTCCTGTCCTCCGCCGCGCACGATCGGCGACGGGCGCAGGCCATCGCGCACATAGAGGGCGCCAGCGCCCTTTGGGCCGTTGATCTTGTGCGAAGAGAGCGAGAGGAGCGAGACGCCTAGCGCCACGACATTGACTGGCATCTTGCCGACTGCCTGGACCGCGTCGGTGTGGAGGGGCACGCCGCGACGCGCGCACTCAGAGGCGATCGATGCAATGTCCTGAACCGTGCCGACCTCGTTGTTGGCCGTCATGACTGACACGAGCGATGTCCTGTCAGTCATCGCAGACGCAACGTCGGCCGGATCGACGATCCCGTCATGGCCGGCACGCACGCGCGTGACATCGTGGCCCTCTGACTCGAGGAGCGCGCACGGCTCAAGAACCGCCTCGTGCTCGATCTGCGTCGTTATCACATGCGAGTTCGGCTGCGCGCGCGCGAGGCCGAGTATCGCCATGTTGTTGGACTCGGTCCCGCCCGACGTGAATATGATCTCGTGCGGTGCGGCGCCAATGAGGGCCGCGACCTGTGCGCGCGCCGCAGTGATTGCGCGTGCCGCATCGCGCCCGCTGCGGTGGATCGATGACGGGTTGCCATAGCCGGCGCTCAGGTGCGGCATCATCGCCTCAAGGACGATCTCGTGGATCGGCGTCGATGCGGCATTGTCGAGGTAGATCATTGCGCCCCCGCGTTTGCCCCGCCCTGCGAGTATCCGCGCTCGCTCACGCTCACCTCGAGGTACCCCAGTGTGCGCAGGCGCGGCGATATCTGCGAGTCCATCGAGCGCCGCAGCTCACCGATGCTGTCGTGCGGAACCTCGATGCGCGCAGTCTCATCACCCGTGTCGCGAACGCGCACGATGCCAATGCCCGTGGCCTGGCGCACAATCCTCTCGGCAAGCTCTATGCGCGCGAGCCTCTCGGCAGTGACGCGCCGGCCCCACGGTATCCGCGAGGCGAGGCACGAGTTGGCAGGCCTGTCGCACGCCGAGAGCCCGACGGCGCGCGCGCACTCGCGCACGTCGTCCTTTGTGAGTCCAGACTCGGCGAGCGGGCTGCGCACGCCGGCAGCGCGCATGGCCTCAAGGCCGGGACGATAGTCGCCCATGTCATCGAGATGCGTCCCGTCGACTATGACATCGGCAGTGACGCGCCGCGCGGCCTCGACTAGGCGCTCGCCGAGCTCTGTGCGGCAGTGAAAGCAGCGGTCAGGCGTGTTTGTCGCATAGGACTCGTTGAGGAGCTCGTCGTACTGCACGACCATGTGCTCGATGCCAATCTCGTCGCACGTCTTGCGCGCCGCCTCGAGATCCTCGCGAGGCAGCGCCTGATAGTCGGCCGTGAACGCGATTGCGCGGGGCGTCACCGAGTGGGCCGCGTGGGCGACTAGCGCGCTGTCGACGCCGCCAGAGAGCGCCACTAGCGGGCAGTCATGGCCCTCAAACCACGATCGCAGCGCGGCGATGCGCGTCATTGCCGACCCCCTGACACGGCATCATCGAGGAGGCGGCGTGCTCTCCTCAGCGGCATGCCGAGCTCAGAGGCCACGCGGGCCACGTCGTCGTGCTCCACCTTTGGAATGCCACCGCGCGCTGCCTTGTGGCGCACATCGAACTGCCTGCCCTCCACGGTGACCCTGACAGTCGCCGAGTCCCTCCTTGCGACAACCCTGTTCGAGTCGCGCACGCGCACGCCGAGCGTTCCGGTCTCCTCGACTAGCGCGCGCAGCACGTCATCATACGAGCGCGCGTCGCATATTGCAGTCAGCAAGCTTGCGGGCCGCCCCTTTTTTGTGACCGCCGGCGAGACAGTCACGTCATGCGCACCCTTGCGCATGAGCTCGTCGATGACGTGGCCGAGGAGCTCGCCGGTGACGTCATCGAGGTTGGTCTCAAGCACGCGGACCGTGTCGGCTGCAAGCGCGGCAGACTCGGTCCCGCGCACGACCTTGAGAACGTTTGCAAACGCGTCGTGCTCGGCGCTGCCGGCGCCATATCCGATGCCAGTCGGCGAGAGTGGCGGGTAGAACCGCTCGCACGAGGAGGCGAGGTTGACGAGCATGCTAGCGCCAGTCGGTGTCGTGAGCTCCACGCCGGCCGGCCCGCCGCGGATCTCAATGCCGCGTCGGCGGAATATCTCGAGTATCGCGCCGGCGGGGTTGGATGCGACGCCGTGTGAGAACTCTAAGAGTCCCCCGCCGACTGCCACGGGGGTGCATGTTATGCGCTCCGAGAGGAGGCCCAGGTCATCGAGTGCAATTGCCGTGCCGAGTATGTCAATGAGCGTGTCGACTCCGGCAGCCTCGTGGAGGTGAACCGACGATGCGCCAACGCCGTGAACTGCCGACTCGGCGGCGATGAGCGTCTGGACGCTCTGCGAGGCAAACGAGGCGGCCTGCCCTGATATCTTGCATGATGCGGCCGAGGACGCAATGTGCGCTGCGAGCTCCGAGGCGGCGCGCGAGTGTGGCGCGCCAGACGAGTCAACGCGCAGCGCAGTAGCCTCGAGCCCATGGCGCCTCACGCGCTCAAAGGAGATGCCCTTGACCTCCTCGCCCTGGAGGCCAGAGGCCGCACGCATGAGCGCAGACTCTATCCTTGCGGGGTCGGCCCCCATGTGAACCAGCGAGCACAGGAGCATGTCTCCGGATATTCCGGCAACCTGTGCGTCTATGACTAGCGCCATGGCTGGCCGTGCGCGACAAAAATGATATAAATTGTTGTGGGCGTGGCCGATGATAATGCCAGCGCACCGGCAGGATCAATGCCCATTTGACCGAATGGGCAGTGGTGTCGGCTCCCATACGCAGGATCTCAGGGTAGGATTATAAGCTCCAGGGGTCGCTTCCTGTCCGATGCAGGATCAGGGATACGTCAATGCCGAGGGATACCGGATGGTGCCTACTGAGTCGATCCCCAACGGGGGCGTGATCGTCCCTGGATCCCCGGTTCCCATACTCCACGTCCTCTGTGACGCCGGCGTCATCCCGTGCGACATGTATCAGAGCTGGAAGAGCAACGCCGTGTCCCTGGCCCTGAACATACTCGTCTACTTTGCAAAGCACAGGCTTGGCTGCCCCAACCTGGAGAGGTATGTCTATGACTGGGGCATGACTAGCCCGCACGCGTTTGGGTTCGAGGTTGACATCTGGGGGCTCAGGGACCTGCACACAGAGCCCGCGCAAGAGTGGGACAGGAGCGAAGAGTTTGTCAAGCTTGCGCGCGAGCGCATCGATGACGTCGAGTGGCTCGAGATCGCCTCGACGCTGTGCTACATTGAAGACAAGATGCGCGCAGAGTCCAGGACGCTCACGCGCGAGGAGATGATCGAGGAGGCGCACAACTGGTTCATAATCAACCAAGAGCGCGTGCCCAAGGTGTACGACGACATTGTGGGGTCGCTGCTCGGAACTGGGGGTACACAGCCATGAGAATATCAAGAATTCTCACCCTGGGAATGCTTCCCGCCGGAGTCATAGGCGGCGGGCTAGTGGCGATCTATTGGAGCACGCTGATCGCAACAGGAAGCGTCTATGGCGCCATTTCGCTGCTAACGTCCCTGATGGCGCTAGGGGTGGCCGTCATATGCGGATACTATGCATACGTGCTAGGCGTGTTCAGCTACACGATAACCCAACAGGCAGAGAGGTTTCGGTATGGCGAGGAGACTGACTCTGTGCTCCAGTCACTATCAACCCTGCACAAGATGTGCCAGCGTACCATAGAGGCACTCTTCAAGTCGTCTATAGAACCACAAAGGGCAACTGTCCCAGATCACCACAGGGTGATGTTCATAATGCACGTCTATAGCATAAAGAGTGCAGTGGTCAGCGCCAGGGTGGAGCGCAGCTTCAAGACAAAGCCGCTCCGTATAGTCGATCAGATGATAAGCAACCTGCAAAAAGACACCGTCCACGTCTCCGATATCCAGTGGATTCAAGGGTCTGCAATGAAAATATCCAAGTACATTAGAGAGACACGGGGCAAGAACGTGCGCGAGGATCTAGCGCGCGCATAGCCCAGATATTGTGCCATGTGGCAGAGATGGCGGCCAATCCCGAATACTCCACCATCCGGTAGTCAGTCTTTGGGAGACGACTGCCCGTGCACATTCGTGGTTAAAGCAGTATCTCAGGATAGGATTATAAGCTCCAGGGGCCGTTTCCTGTCCGATGCAGGATCGGGGATACGTCAATGTCGAGGGGTACAGGATGGTGCCGACCGAGTCGCTCCCCAACGGGGGCATGATCGTCCCTGGATCCCCGGTTCCCATACTTCATGTCCTCTGTGACGCCGGCGTCATCCCGTGCGACATGTATCAGAGCTGGAAGAGCAACGCCACGCGCCTGTCCCTGAACATACTCGTCTACTTTGCAAAGCATAGGCTCGACTGCCCCAACCTGGAGAGGTACGTCTATGACTGGAGCATGACCAGCCCCCACGCGTTTGGGTTCGAGGTTGACATCTGGGGGCTCAAGGACCTGCACTCAGAGCCCGCGCAGGAATGGAGCCGCAGAGAAGAGTTTGTTGAGCTCGCGCGCGAGCGCATCGATGACGTCGAGTGGCTCGAGATCGCCTCGACGCTGTGCTATATTGAGGACAAGATGCGCGCAGGGGGCAGGACGCTCACGCGCGAGGAGATGATCGAGGAGGCGCGCGGCTGGTTCATAATCAACCAAGAGCGCGTGCCCAGGGTGTATGATGACATTGCGGGGTCTCTGCTCGGAACACAGAGCGCGCAGGCACAAGAATATCGAGAATTCTCACTCTAGGCAATGTCCATTTGGTCAAATGGGCGTTGATTCTGCCGGTTTACTTGGCCGCTACGCCTATTCGGGCATAGGCTGACATGGGTGCCGGCCCCACACTCAAAGACCACACTAGGTTTAATTACGCAGCACAGAGCCCCTGCGCACAGATGATCACGATTGTGGGCTCTGGCAAGGTCGGCGGCGACGCTGCCCTCTTTAGCGCGCTGCGCAGGCTAGACACCGAGATACTCCTCCTCGACATTGCAGAAGGCCTCCCGCAGGGCGAGGCGATGGACACGAGCCACGCGCTAGCCGAGCTGGGAATCGACGTCAATGTCCGCGGCTCCAACGACTATGCCGAGATGGCCGGTTCGGACATTGTGGTCGTCGTGGCCGGCGCAGGTCGCAAGCCCGGCATGACGCGCATGGACCTCCTAAAGATAAACTCAAAGGTCGTCACAAGCGTCGTGGCCGAGACGAAAAGGCACGCGCCAGACTCGATCATAATACCGGTGACAAACCCGCTTGATCCCATGGTTCACGTGGCCCACAAGGAGTCAGGCTTTGAGAGGAGCCGCATCGTGGGCATGGGCGGGATGCTTGACCTGTCGCGCTTTAGGGAGTTCATACACGGGGCAACTGGCAAGTCGCGCGACTCGATAAGGGGGCTAGTCATCGGCGAGCACGGCGTGAACATGCTGCCCCTCGTCCGCCATTCCTCAGTCTCCGGAATACCGCTGACTGACATGCTCCCGCGCGAAAAGCTAGACGAGATCGTAGAGTCGACAAAAAAGGTCGCCGCCAAGGTCATATCCCTAAAGGGCGCGACTGTTCACGCCCCCGGAAACGCCATAGCCGCGCTCATCGAGTCGATCGTGCGCGACAAAAAGCAGCTCATACCGGTCTCGACTCCCCTCGAGGGCGAGTATGGTCATTCGGGAATTGCGCTTGGCGTGCCGGCCATCATAGGGCGCAACGGCGTAGAGAGCATAGTCGAGCTCGACCTGGACGAGGCCGAGCGCGGTGTCCTTGATGCTGCAGCAGCTAGCGTAAAGGCGGCCATAGCCGGCATCTAGGTATTTATCCGCACAGCTCAGAATGCGCGCGATGGAGCTCGACGAGATACTAGAGTCGCTGCAGTCAGGGCGCATCGGCGCGCAGCGCGCACGAACGCTAATCTCGCTCAACTCCATAGAGCGCGTAGGCGGGTTTGCGCGCGTTGACACATCAAGGCGCGATCGAACCGGCGCACCCGAGGTAGTCCTCGCCTCGACAAAGACTGCAGCCGAGACTAGGGCCATAGCATCAAGGCTCCTCAAGAGCTCGGGCGTCGCGCTGGTGTCAAGGGTTCGCGCAAGGGAGAGGGGTGCGCTGGCAGCCCACCTCAGGTCACTGGGCGCAAGCGTCACGCTTGCGCGCCGCTCGACTGCCGTGCTGGCAAAAAAGGGGCGCAGGCGGCGCGTGCTCGGGCGCGTCGGCATAATGGCCGCCGGCACGTCAGACATTGGCGTCGCCGAGGAGGCCCGCCTCATGTGCGAGGCCATGGACTGCAAGTGCACAACCGAGTACGACGTAGGGATTGCGGCCCTCGGAAGGGTGTTTCCGGCAGTGGAGCAAATGGCCAAAGGTGACGTTGGGGCGATCATTGTCGTGGCCGGAATGGAGGGAGCCCTCGCCACAGTAGTCTCCTCGCTAGTCGACATACCCGTCATCGGCATCCCGACGTCAGTCGGGTACGGCCATGCCGGCCGCGGGGCCGCCGCGCTGGCATCCATGCTGCAGAGCTGCTCGCCGGGACTCGCAACGGTGAACATTGACAATGGAATCGGCGGCGGGGCCGCTGCTGCGCGAATTGCGCGCCGCGCTAGATGACGCCGCGCACTGCCTGCACTATCTTTTCGCCAATGACGTTGGCCGCAAGTCCCTGGGCCTCGGCCGTCTGCGCGCCCATGTGCGGCGTGAGGACAACCTGCTCGAGCTCCCTGAGCCGGCTAGACGTGGCCGGCTCGACATCAAAGACGTCAAGTGCCGCGCCGGCAAGCTTGCCTGATGAGACTGCGTCATATAGCGCATCCTCGTCAACTATTCCCCCACGCGACGTGTTGATGAGGCGTGCAGTCGGCTTCATCATCGCAAGGCGTCGCGCATCAACGAGGTTTTTCGTCGAGTCGAGGAGGGGCACGTGGAGCGAGACATAGTCGGAGCTCTGGAACAGCGTGTCAAGGTCGGCCTTCATCAGCCCAACTTCGCGCGAGAGCTCGGCGTCGATGGGCACGACGTCATAGCCGATTATGTTCATGTTTAGCGAGCGCGCGAGGCGCGCGAGGCGCTTGCCAATGTTGCCCATGCCGACGATCCCGAGGTACTTGCCGCGCAGCTCGCTGCCCACGAGCTCCTTTTTGAGCCAGCGCCCCTCGCGCAGGGCAGCATCGGCGCGTGGTATCTGGCGTGCCATCGAGAGCATGAGAGCCAGGACGAGCTCGGCGACGGCGTTCATCGCGCCCTCGACTGCGTTGAGGACGCGTATCTCGCGCGCCTTGCACGCCTCAGTGTCGATGTTGTCTAGGCCGACTCCGACACGCGCGACTATCTTACATGACGTAGCGCGCGCAATGACCTCAGAGGTCACCTTTGTGCGGCTGCGCACGACGATTATCGTGCAGTCTGCGACTGACTCGAGGAGGGCCTCAGGCGTGATCTCTGGCTCGTAGGTCACCTCAATCCCGTTATCGGAGAGTATCTTGTTGAGTATGGGGTCAACCTTGTCGCATATCAGGGCAGAGTTTGCGGCCAACGTGGCCGAGGGGCGTGCGCACGGGTTATAACGATTTGGGAGATGAAAAATGAAGATAGTGTGCTGTTGGCTATAGGCCGAGCTGTGTGCTGAGCTCTGCAGCCCGCTCGTCGGTGTAGAGGCCGTGCAGGTTCACCATTGGGTGCTCCATGCTCTGATCTCCCATCGGAGGGACTGCGTCACTCGGGTTTCCTAGCGCATACGCGTATGACTTGGACACTGCATCTGGCAGGTCGTGCTTTTCGACCAGGCCAAAGGGGTCTCCAGCCACTATGATCGTCGCCGCACCAGAGAATATCGCCGCATAGTCATGGTTGACTGCGACGTATACGCCCGGTTCGTCAAAGACGACGTCGACGATCATGTTCTGCGATCCTCCAAGGAGCCACGTCTCGGTAGGCCCGGACTGGACTCTGTTGCCCTGCGTGACCCTGTCTAGGATCTCGCCGACAATGTGGAAGAACACCGGCTCGTTGCCCTGGTTCTCAACAAAGAACCTCACGTGCTGGTCGGTCTCCACGAAGAGGAGCTGCGACTGGTACTGTGCGAGGTCTTCGGAGTTCCATGGCTGTGCCACAAAGATGTTCTTTTTGGGATCATCTTTGACTAGGGTGTTGTGCGTCTCGTTGGGGACGTATCCGAACTGCATTCCGTTGACGACTGTCTGCGTGTTTTGGTGCTTGAACATTGCCGTGCTGTCATATGTGCCAGAGTCAGTCAGGTAGAGCTGGTTGTACTGCAGCTGGAACTCGAGTGCGTCAGGCGGATAGAACATCCTGTCCTTTACGACCTCTCCGTTCTCTACTGCCGTCTTTTCGACCATGAGCCTCTTGTAGCCGTCGAGCGGGTCGACGATGGCTATGCCATACATGCCCGAGAGGACGTGCTGGTCCATAGCCGCGACGTTAACGCCCGAGCAGTGGTACTTGAAGACGCCTGGAACGTGTGCTATGTAGCAGTACGTTGCTGACTCGCCTGGGTTTACCGCATCGAAGTTTGTTGCCGATATCTGTGAGGCGTGCATGTCGTTGCCGTGCGGCGTTAGTTCACCGTCCGGAATCGTCAGCGTCATCCTCACAACATCGCCCTGCGTGACCCTCAGCGTAGGTGCTGGCACCTGGCCGTTAAAGGTCATTGCATGGAATGTCTTTGGGTTCTCTGCGGTGTGA
Organism: Cenarchaeum sp.; assembly: GCA_963693095.2. Taxonomy (GTDB): domain Archaea; phylum Thermoproteota; class Nitrososphaeria; order Nitrososphaerales; family Nitrosopumilaceae; genus JAHRAL01. The sequence goes on along the minus strand of OY843768.1, from coordinate 189,109 downwards.
CCCATGATCGGCAGCATTACGCTCTCGCCGATTAGGTCCAGGTTGACTATGTCGCGCCCTGATGTGTCAAGGTCGCCACAGTCCATCTGTGCGAATGCCTCCGGCATGACTAGCCTGAGGCCGCCCATGTCGTGGATCTGCTGTATGGCGTCAATGTCTAGTGCTGACGTGTCTAGCGTCATGCCCGATATCTGTGTCTGCGTGTAGGAGCTTCCTAGCAGCGTCATCCCCACTGCCGCGACTGCGGCCACGGGGAGTAGCGTGCGTAGTTGTCTTGTGTTCATTGCCACGCCCCCATTTGGCCCATATATAAGGGGATCATGGGTTTTGGGGTATGATGTCAGCACCCCTGCCCATTTGACCAAATAGGCGTGATCCTGCCGATCCATCTGCCGCGACGCCTGCCCCAGGGGCGTGACGGGGCAACAGGACCGGAACCCGGACAGCATGGTGGCGCAGCTCAACGGCAGGATCGAGGCCATCGAGGATCTCTCTAGGGCGCCGGGCCTGGTCAACACCACCGCTCGTTCGTGCCTAGACAGACGTCGCAGTGGCAAGTAGATGGACAAGGTGCATCCATTTGGTCAAATGATCACACGTGGTGCTGGCCTCATACCTTTTGAGGGATCATTGTGGACAAAGCCCCGTCTCTTGTTTTGCACGGAAAGTAGTGGTCGCCCATTCGAGTCCTTCGCCATCATTTCAATGTGAAATACAGGTCCTGTCGAGATAGTTCTAGACAAAACGCCAATAAAGATATCATGGGGGGGTCAAAATCCCCGCCCTATGCAACTTTTGTCTCTGACTTGCCGATCTCCTTCCATTTGACATATTGTTGTTTTTTCAGAAATGATTTTGTTATGTCTTTTGAGCATAAATCGGCAGTCTTCAATACCTGCCTCAGATATTTTGCGCTATAGCTTATCGGAACCTCATAATTGCCCGTTACTCCGTCTGGGGTTATCTGTTCTACACAATGAGCCAGGCCGTTTCGTACTCGCCTCACCATTTTCAGTGAGTTGTCAATGTCTTTACGATTCAGGTCTCCTCTGACATTGTTGTATCGTATCACCGCGTTCATACTATAAACATGCCTCAGGATTTTCCGACGTTTTTCGCCACGCATATTTTCGGCTGATCTTGCTTGTGTGCATGCAAGATACTCTGCAACATCATAATCTATGCGTCCAACACGAACGATTATGCCCATGGTCGCTTCAAGTGTACGGCACACGTCCTCACTTTCATGCCTGTCCACAGACGTGCTCCCGTGATCTGGTTGACCTTTGTCGCTCATGCGTCGTATGACCTCACTGCCCACACTTCGATCCGCTTCTAGTTAAAGCTTTTTGATCGCAAGGATCCGAGCCGCCTGCTTGCCAAATGCCCGCCATCGCCGCATGATCGCAGCAGCATGGCGTGTTGAGGCTGGCACACGCTTCCAACGCCGCCACAATGCGGCCGACACGCGAATTCGCGAGGCTAGTCCATGCAGCAAAACATATAACATAATGTTGGAGATTTGCGCGGTATGGGCTGCAGGGATCATCGCACCGGGGTGACCATGTGCGGCAGTGGCATGACGGATGTCACGCCCTCACACGGGGGCAATCGCTAATGTGGGACTATTGGCTTGATGAGGCGCCAGGCGAGTGCAGTGCCGATTGCGGGGCCGAGTGCGCCTCGCCCATACACCGTACCCACGCCGCATACATGGCCCCCACGTCAGGCAGCGGGAGACAGGGCAAGCTTGACCGGACGCTCGTTGACATGTTTGAGTTTCGCATTGGGCTGGACTTTGCGCTGCGCGAGGCGGCAGGCCTCGTGCCGGGAACGTCTGATGAGGATCATTGCCTGATAAAGTCTAGCCTGCAGTACCTTGCGCTCGACCTCCACCGGTTCGTCGACATGTATGACGGGCTGCTCTCACAGCTTAAGGACGCAAAGGTCGAACTCTCACACCTGCAGCCGCTATCTGACGAGGTGCGCAAACTTGTCTTGGGGATGCCTGACATGCGTGACAGGATAGCCAGTCCGGGCAACGGAATGGTCGAGGTAGGCCAGTCACCAGACAGCGCCATGGTGGCCAGCCACGGTGCAGAACGGCCGTACTTTGCGTGCGCAACCATGGCCCTGGCGCTGCTTGATGGGCTATTGCACGCAATGCCAGAGTCATTCTGCGCCGCACTCTCCAAGATTCCCTCCGAGGCGCCAATCGGGCTGTCTGACTGGGCAAGTCTCTCCAGCAGGATAGACGCGTATGTGGCGCAGAACCCAACCCACTGTGCTGACTATGACCAGATGGGAGATGGCGCAATCCACACCGCCTCCGAGCTGATCAGGATCAGGTGTGCGCTGTATGACGCACTTGGTCGGCACAGGCTGCAAAACGAGGTGCAGTCGATGGGCAACACGCTCTCGCCACTGTGGAACCGACTAGAGCGCCACAAGATCCTCAACTGTGTCAAGCAGATGGTCATAGAGCTCCACATACTTTTTGACCTACATGGCAGAATGCGCGACGCCAGTGGAGCATCGTTTCCTGACGATGCGATTACCAGGGATCTCACAAGCCACGCAGGCGAGATATCGCGCCTGCGCGACATGGCAGTTCGGTGGAGCGCAAATGCGAACCGCGAGTCATTCTCTGCGGCACTTGAGTCAGCGCTTGGATACGACGGACTCCTCTTCCTCGCCTCGGTCGCCTCCGAATGGGTTCGGGTCAACGCAAATCACTACCAGGAAAAGTGCGAGGGGTCTGCGCTCATACCCGACCTGCCAGACATGGTCAGGCGCCTTGACTTTGTGGAGGCCGAGCGCGACGCTGCGCTATATCGCATAAAGGCGCACAATGCGCTCGAGCGGCTCAAGGTTCCGGCAATGCTCTAGCTACCAGTATGAGGTCAGCACCTCTGCCCATTTGACCAAATGGGCGTGATCCGGCATATCGACTTGCCACTGCGGCGTCTGCCCAGGCATGAACAGGCGAGGGTGCTGACCTCATACGCAGACGGGCCGCAAAGAGTGATTAACGGGACGCGCAGCGACGCGGCTGCATGAAGACGCGAACCGACACGGACTCGCTAGGCGACGTAAAGGTGCCATACTCGGCATACTATGGGCCATTCACGGCCAGGGCGATCGCCCAGTACACGGTCACTGGAAGGAGGTCGCATGACGGCCTCATCAGGGCGTTTGTAATGACAAAGAGGTCAGCGGCTGTCGCCAACATGCGCGTCGGCGCCCTTCCAAAGTCCACGGGTCGCGCGATAACCAGGGCGTGTGACGCCATACTCGGCGGGGAGCACATGGGGGACTTTGCAGTCGACGCGATAAACTCGGGGGCCGGCACGGCGCTCAACATGAACACAAACGAGGTCATCGCAAACGTCGCCCTCGAAAAGCTCGGCAAGAGGCGCGGCGAGTACGGGCACCTCCACCCAAACGACCATGTCAACATGTCACAGTCAAGCAACGACACGTTTCCCACAGCAATGCACGTGGCCGCACTCGGCGCCACAAAGGCCACGCTTCCGGCCATAGACCGCATAGTCTCCTCGCTGCGAAAAAAGTCAAGGGCATTCTCCTCGCACAAAAAGCTCGGGCGCACGCACCTAATGGACGCGCTTCCCGTCACGCTTGGCGCCGAGTTTGGCGCGTACGCGACTGCGATAAAGTCGGCGCGCGACTCTATAGCGGCCGCTGCCAGGCCGCTAGAGGCCGTAGCACTTGGCGGAACGGCAGTAGGAACTGGCGCAAACACTCCGCGCGGCTACAGGCGTGCTGCAGTCGCCGAGCTTGCGCGCGTGTCGCGGCTAAAACTGCGCCCCGAGCCAGACATGCAGTATGGCCTCCAGAGCAGGCAGGCCATCGCGTCACTCTCCGGCGCGCTGCGCGGCCTCGCCGTCGAGCTAGGCAGGGTGTCAAATGACATTAGGCTCATGGCGTCAGGCCCTGTCGCCGGAATTGCAGAGCTCTCGATACCGGCGGTCCATGCGGGCTCGTCGATAATGCCCGGAAAGGTAAACCCGTCACTCGCCGAGTGCATGAACATGGTCTGCATCGCAATATCTGGCAACGATGCCGCAGTCGCCGCAGCGGCGTCTGCGGGCCAGTTTGAGCTCAACGTCATGCTTCCCGTCATGATCGACCGCACGCTTGACTCACTAGACATGCTCGCCGGCTTTGGGCCAAAGTTTGCAGCAAACCTCATCGACGGCCTAGGTGCTGACAAGGCCAAGATGCGCGGGCGCATAGAGGGCAGCCCCGTCATAGTCACGCTCCTCGCGCCAAAGATAGGCTACCAGAGGGCCGCGGCCCTCTTCAAGGAGTCACTTGCAACAGGCAAGACGATCAGGGAGCTTGCAGTCGCCGGCGGGATTGCAACGAGCGCCGAGATGGACGCGCTACTCAGGTGAGGCGGCCACGGCGAGGGTCCACATTGAAGAGTACGGGTGCTCGGCGAGCAGGGCCGACTCGGAGATGATCGCCGGTGTCCTGCGCTCAGAGGGCCACACGATAGCTGACGGCGAGGGCGATGCCGACGCTAGTGTCATCGTCACGTGCTCGGTAAAGGACGCCACGGCAAGACGCATGATCCAGCGAATGCGACACCTCTCCTCAAGACCACTAGTCGTTGCCGGATGCATGGCAAAGGCCGAGCCAGAGACCGTGCGCAAGATTACGCCGCAGGCCGGCATGATGGGGCCGGGAGCAATATCGCGCGCCGGCGAGCTTGTCAATGCAGCCCTTGTCGGCGAGCGGCGCGTTGCGCTTGACGGGACAGACACAAAGGTCGGCCTGCCAAAGGTGCGCCTGGATCCACTGGTGGGAATAGTCGAGATTGCAAGCGGGTGCATGAGTGAGTGCTCATTCTGCCAGACAAAGCTCGCAAAGGGTGGACTTCAGAGCTATCGCGTCGGCGATATCGTCAGGCAGGTTCGCGCCGATGTGCGCGACGGGTGCCGTGAGATATGGCTAACGTCGACTGACAACGGGTGCTATGGGCATGACATCGACTCGAGCCTGCCGGAGCTATTGCGCGCAGTAAGCGACGTCGAGGGCGACTTTGGCGTGCGCGTTGGCATGATGAACCCAATGTACGCGGGTCGCACGCTTGACGGCATTGCAGACGCCATGGAGGCCGATCCGCGCATATACCGATTCCTCCACATGCCCGTCCAGAGCGGAAGCGACGCCATCCTCGGCGCGATGAAGCGTGGTCACACGGCGCAGACGTTTGCGCGCGCGTGCGAGACGATGAGGCGGCGCTTTGCGAGATTTACCGTGGCCACTGACATCATCGTCGGCTATCCCGGCGAGACTGACGATGACCATGCGCAGACCGTGCGCCTCCTCGAGGAGACGCGGCCTGACATTGTAAACCTCTCCAGGTACAGCTCCAGGCCGGGCACCGAGGCGGCCCTGCTCGAGCGCCCCGACGAGCGGGCCGTCAAGCGGCGCAGCAAGGAGATACACGACCTGGCCGGCAGGATCGTACTCGAGGCCAGCGAGGCGTGGGTCGGCTGGAAGGGCCAGGTCAGGCTCACCGGCAGGGGCGAGCGAGGCATGGTGGGCCGCAACGGGGCCTACAGGCAGCTCGACGTTGATGGGTGCGGCAGTGCCCCGGCAGGAGAGCGCCTAGAGGCCGAGGTGACCAGGGCGACGACTCACTGCCTCTTGGCCGTGGCGATGAGCTAAAAAACTTTAGATCGCAGGTATGATTAAGGCTACACGGGAAGCTTTTTTATCCAAACCGCGCAGCCCCCTATGCAGTGACCACAGTATTGGAGCCGATCATGATCGTCGGGGCAGGCGGCGCGGGCTCGAGGCTAGCGCCAGAGGCCGCCTCGAGGCTAGGCGCAGGGCACGTACTCGTGAGCAACGTCGCCTCTGACCTCCACGGCGAGGCCTCCATAGAGGTCTCCACGGCACCGGTCATCAATCCCACGGTTCACGTCATACGCGCCGCAGCGCGCAGGGAGGCCGAGCGCGTCCTAGAGGCCGCCAGAGACACCCGGACAGTCATCATAATGGCAGGCCTCGCGGGCCGCTCTGGGGCCGGAATCGCCCCCATGGTGGCCGCCGCTGCGGCCAGTGCCGGCAAGCGCGTCATCTCGGTTGCGATAATGCCCTTTGGCTATGAGCACGATCGCATATTCGGTGCCGGAATCGCCCTAAAGAGGCTGCGTGAGGCAAGCGACTGCTCGATCATCGTAGACAATGACGCAATGCTAGAGGGCAACCCAAACCTGGGGGCGCGCAGTTGCATAGAGATGGCAAATGCGGCAATCATGCACGTTGTTGGCTCGATCGGCGCCGGCAGCGTCCCTGGCGGCGACAGCATGGTCGCCGCATCGAGTGCGGGCGCCGGCCTCGAGGAGTCGCTGCGCGAGGCCATAAAGATGATCCACGAGGGGGCCGCGAACGGCACGATCGGCGGCTCGCTCATTCACGTCACCGGCGATGACGTGCCCGTTGGCGCAATCGCCGAGACAGTGGAGGCAGTCTCGGGCATGACAGGCGGCGAGGCCACTGCAATGCCGACTGGCACGGGCAAGGAGGGCATTGTCGTAGTCTCGGAGCTGCGCGGCGCATCAAAGTTTGACGCATACGATCCACTCGGCGCAATACCGTCGGACATGACGCTTGACTGGGCCGAGGCCGAGTCTAGCGTTCCGTGCAGCCTCGACATTGACCAGATAGAGCGCTAGGACTTTCACACGGCCATCAGGGCCGTGCAAGTGTTACTTTGACTTTTTCTTTGTAGCAGGTGCTGAAGACTTTGCCTTTTTGGCCACATCAGGCTTTGCGCTGCCACCGGCAGCCTTGGGCTTGGTAACAGGAGCATCTGCTGGTTTGGGCTTGGCGGCAGGAGCATCGGCAGGTTTGGCATCATCTCCCTTTGGCCCGGCTGGCACATCAGCAGCATCTGCAGGTTTGGCGTCATCTCCCTTTGGCTCTACTGCAACGTCAGCAGCATCGGCAGTATCAGTCTCTGGCGCGTCGGCAGTCTCAGCCTCTGGCGCAACGTCATCGCCGGGCGCATCCTCCACGGCCGGACTCTCGTCCTTCGCGGCGTCGTCCTTGCCCCCTGCCCCGTCATCCGGACCGGCTCCAAGCGAGTACGGCGAGACGAGGACATGACCCTCTTCGGTCTTTGACATGCGGACACGGACCTTGCGCGGCGGGCTCTTTATCCCGCGGGCCCATATCTCATGCGAGAGCGACTGGTCTATCTTTATCTCCTGGACCTTCATGTGGCGGCGCGCAAACTCGCGGATCATGTTGATTGCGCGCATCGCGCGGCGGTTGTCCGGAGAGAGGAGAACCTTGCCCAATGGTATCGTGTAGACGCGCTCAGAATCGTCGGCCAATCTAGCCCACATCCACGTCCGTCTGGCGCCAGGCGCGGCGCTTTGGGTTTGTTCGAACCCCGCGCTTTGTGCGAAGTATCACCCATGCTGGCACCGGCGATGTCTGCTTTGCCTTTCTGATAAGGCGGATCTTGCGAGCCGAGCTCTTGCGCGCTGCCATCAGGGTGGCGCCTCCCCGACGGCTCTTTTTAAACCAAGCTCCCGCCTGCGAGGCGCAGCCTGCCGGAGACCTCGGCGAGGATTCTCGCAGACGCCCCCCAGACCGTGTGGGGCCCGTGCGTGAGTGTGGGACCCATCTGGCCTGAGGTCTTGAGCGTGGCCAGGAACGGCCCGAGCGGAATGCGCAGGACCTCGGCGACCTCGGCGTTGGGGCGCAGGTTAGGCGAGTCCTCCAGGATATGGACAAAGGGCGCAATGACGTATCCCGTGCTCTGCGTCTCGACGGCGCCCATCTGGCCGATGATCTCGTCCCTGCCGATCTCCAGGCCGAGCTCCTCGCGGGTCTCGCGCAGGGCAGTCTCGAGGAGGTCAGCGTCGCCCTCCTCGCGCTTGCCGCCCGGAAAGGCGACCTCGCCGGCGTGCTGCCTCATGTGCTGCGGCTTTACGGTCATGATGACAGACGGCTCGCCCGGACCGTGAAACGTGAGCAGGACCGCCGAGGGGGCGCGGTTGGAGGATGCGACATCAGCACCAATGCGCGTCGAGAGCGATGCCCTCAGAAGCCCAAGGTCCATGGCATGTGCGGCGCGCGCCTAGTGTTTTGACTTGTTGACAAAGGCCGTCATGCGCTCCTTGCGGTCCTCGTGCGTAAAGCAGTTGCGCCACGCGAGCAGCTCGACGCTAAGTCCGGTTGCCAGGTCGGCGTTGCGGCCGGTGTTTATCGACACCTTTGACATGCGAACGCCCATATCCGAGTTTGCCGCGATCGCGCGCGCCATTGAGTTAGCCTCCTCGGCGAGTGACTCTAGCGGGACGACCCTGTTGACGAGGCCTATCTCGCGGGCCTCCTCGGCCTTTACGGCCTTGCCCGTATAGACGAGCTCTTTTGCCTTTGCTATTCCGACAATGCGCATGAGCCTCTGCGTGCCGCCCCATCCCGGCGGTATGCCTATCGTGACCTCGGGCTGCCCGAGCTTTGCAGTCTCGGCGGCAATGCGTATGTCGCATGACATTGCTAGCTCGCATCCGCCGCCTAGCGCGTACCCGTTGACTGCCGCTATCGTCGGCTGCGGGACAAGCTCGACTGTCTGCGTGAGGAGCTGCCCGAGCTTTGCGTACTCTACTGACTCATCAGGCGTGATGCGTGACATGTACTCTATATCGGCGCCTGCCGAAAAGGCCCTGTCACCCTCACCGGTCAGGATTATAACGCGAACCTTTTCGTCGAGCGCAAGGGACTCAAACGTGCGAATGAGCTCGCGCGCGACGTCCATGTTCATCGCGTTGAGCTTGTCGGGGCGGTTGATCTTTACCGTGCAGACAGACTCGGTTGTCGAGTGCTCTACGAGCGCCATTATGTGCCAGGGCTCCCGTATGCCGCCATAAATGTCATCTCTTGTGGCCCCCGCGTGCGCCCCACTGGGCCAGGGCCGAGGCGGCCGCAACCCAGTCGCGCAGGTCGTCATAGACTGGTATCTTGTTGGCCTCTATCATCGCCGAGACGCGCGCCGTGTAGGGGCCGCCGTTGCCGCCCACGAGGATCGGCTTTTTGCGCCTCTTGGAGAACTCGGCGAGGTACTTTATGATGACCTCGTCGAGGGGGTCGTCCTGGAAGACAAACCACGGCATGACAATGTCCACGGCCGGATCGGCCATGAACGTCTTTATGACATACTGATAGTCCTCAGCCGTCGCGCCGCCCGTGACGTCCACGGGGTTGCCCTTGCCGATGACATACGTCTTTGGAAAGTGCGCAACCATCGACTTTAGGCTTCTCGGCGATATTTTGGCAAGCGATATGCCGAGGCGCTCAAAGTGGTCCATTGCGCCGATCATCGGACCCGCGCCGTTGCTCGTGAGCGCAGCAGCACCACCGGCCGCCGCAGGCTGCCACGCCAGGGCCTTTGTGACTGCGGCGAGCTCCTGATAGCTGTCGACTGATATGATTCCGGCCTGGCGCAGCGCGCCCATTATTATCGCGTTAGAGCCGCCAAGTGAGCCCGTGTGCGAGGCGGCCTGCTTTGCGCCCATCTCCGTGCGCCCGCTCTTCCAGATCACGACGGGCTTTTTCTTGTCGCGCATGACGCGCTTTGCAGTCTCGATGAACTTGCGCCCGTCGCCAAAGCCCTCGACATATAGCGCAATGACCCTGGTCTGCGCGTCATCGGCAAGGTACCATATCATGTCAGCCTCATCAACATCAGACCTGTTGCCATAGCTGACCATCTTTGAGAGGCCAAACGTGTCAGCAGTCTCCAGAAAGCTGATGCCCATCGTCCCGCTCTGCGAGAGGAGCGCGACCGGACCCAGGCGCGCGCGAACCATGCGCGCCTGCCCCTGAAACGCGCAGTCTAGCCTGTTTGCGGCGTTGAACATGCCAATGCAGTTGGGCCCTATTATGCGAATCTTGTGCTCCTGTGAGAGGCGCTTTATCTCGGCCTCGTATGCTGCCCGCTCGCCGCCGAGCTCCTTGCCGCCGCCAGACACGATAACGACGCTGTGGATTCCCTTTTTGGCGCACTCTTCGAGTATCGGCGGCGTCACTGACAGGTCGACGCAGACGACAACGAGGTCAACCTTGCCCGGTATTGCCGATATTGAAGGGTAGCACTTTGTTCCGAGGATGCTTGCCTTTTTTGGGTTGATCGGGTACACCTTGCCCTTGTAGTCATGGCGCGTGAGGCTGTCAAGTACAGAGTTGCCTATCTTGCCCTTTGTGGCCGACGCGCCGACTAGCGCTATTGACCTTGGCGTAAAGAACGTCTCCATGTGCGACGAGTCGGGCCTGGCGCGCGAGATCGCATCCGGATCAGGGCTCTTGCGCAGGATTATCTTTGCGTCAACGACCGAGTACGAGCGCGGCTGCACGATGACGGGGTTAAAGTCAATGCTCTCAAAGTGCGACGCGTTCTCGACTCCGAGGCGGCCTATAGCAAGGAGGGCCTTTGTGAGCATTGCCATGTCAACGCGCGCAGAGCCGCGAAATCCCTGCAGGAGCTTTGAGCCCTTTAGCTCCGAGATCATCGACCTGACGTCTTTGGCCGTGATTGGCAGCATGCGAAACGCGACGTCCTTGATCACCTCGGTCATGACGCCGCCCATGCCGACCATGATAACGGGGCCAAACTGCGGGTCGTTCTGCAGGCCAACTATGAGCTCGACGCCCTTGCCGGCCATCTGCTCGAGGAGTATGCCCTTGATCTCGGCGCCCTTGACGCGGCGCGCGTTGCGCATCATCTCGCCAAAGGCCTTTTTGGCCTCAGCGGCGCTGCTGATGCCGACCTTTACGCCGCCAATGTCAGTCTTGTGGAGTATCTGCGGCGAGACGACCTTCATCACGAGCGGGAAGCCGATCGAGCGCGCGGCGCGCGCGGCCTCCTCGGGAGTGGTCGCAAGCGTGTGGCGCGGAACCTTGATGCCATATGATCGCAGAATGGACTTTGAGACATCCTCAGTTATCACCTTGTGGTCGGTCTGTATCGTCTCATCAAAGATGCGCCGGACGCGCGCGTTCATTTCCAGCGCACGCGCTCGGCTGTAGATATATTAAACTTTAGGAGCATTGGGCCGCCGTGGGCCGGCCTGCCCACACGACATGGCGCGAGAGCCCAGTCGGCGTTGGCCTTGGCGGGGTTGACCAAGGATTATAAGGATTGCAGCGTGCGCGGGCTCGAGCGCTCCGATAGCTCAGCCTGGTAGAGCGTTACCTTGGTAAGGTAAAGGTCGTGGGTTCGGATCCCACTCGGAGCTCTTCAATAGTTCCTGATCATCAGCTCCGTGTGGCCCGACCTTCGCGCGCCATCCGAGTTGATCCGGCGGTACGCGCCGATCTCATCAACGCTCCACCCGCGGCCAAACACGGACCGGACCTCGCCTGTGTCCGAGTTGGAGACGAGCACGTGGCATCCGCGGCCCGCAAGCTCCTCGCATGCGCCGGCGAGGCGCTCTAGGTCACGCTCCCCAAAGCACGCGCTGGTGTAGCCCGTAAATGCGGCCGTGCGGCTCACCGGCTGGTATGGCGGGTCAAAGTAGACAAAATCGCCGCGCTCTGCCGTGCGCAGGACAGCCCCAAAGTCGGCGCACTGGATCGAGACGTTGCCTGAGGAGAGGGTGCGGCTTGCCGCGCGCAGCGCATCCTCGTTGATGATGTTGGGGTTGTCGTATCCGCCCATCGGGACGTTGAACTTGCCGCTAGAGTTGACCCTGTACAGGCCGTTAAAGCACGTGCGGTTGAGGAACAGGAGGCGCGATGCCTTTTCGACCTGTGTGCGCGGAGTCGCCGCGCGCGTCGCGTAATAGTACGCCTTTGGATCCTGCGCATATGCGTCGGCGTGGCGCCGGAGTGAGCGGACAAGGTCATCGACGCGATCGCGCACGGTGACGTATGCGAGGACAAGATCAGAGTTGAGGTCAGAGAGCGAGCAGTGCGAGCCGGGACGCGACGAGAGTATCTCAAAGGCAAGCGCGCCGCCACCGACGAACGGCTCGTGGTACACGCCAAACTTGTTCGGCGCGCGGGCGCGCAGCTCGGCGAGGAGCTGCCTCTTTCCGCCTGCCCACTTTACGAAGGGTCCGGCTGCCTCACACGCGTGCTGCTGTGCCAACACAGAATGGTTCGGCGCGTTTTGAAGGTATAACAGGGCAACAAAAGATCACCATGCGCGCAGTATTTGTTGAGCACGTGCGCAGGGCACGCTAGGAAATCAAAATGAAAAAGGAGGTATGGTGCGTATCAGTCCCATTTCGACCAGGCGGCCATCCAGCGATATGTCCACGTGTTGAGCTTGCAGCCCAACGCGGCCATAGTCACGGACAGCACGGCCCCGGCTCCAGCGCCCAGTGCGACTGGGCTATTGTAGAACTTGCCCACCTGCGGTTCTATTGGTGTCATGTAGGGGGGAAGTGTGGGTCGCGGGTACTTGAACGCGGTCTCCAGCGGGTCGGCCACCGTTATCAGGTTCACCATGTTGAACAGTGGCAACGACATGCCGGCCAACACACCACCAAACAGAATCAGCGAGTGCTTGTTCTTCTTTGTCGCCCAGTATGCAAGGTCCATCAGCATTGCAGATGGGAGCCATACCGGCGTGACGATGAAGTCATACGGGTAGCCGAGGGCAAACCATGCGCCCTTTGCTATCCACGTGTAGACTGTCATTATCAGCGCATAGTACGTCGCAGTTCCCGGCACTCCAGTGAATGTCAGGTAGTACGCCGCACCGACGACGAGCATGAGCGTCTGCGATATTGAGAATACCACGAACGACGTCCACGCCCAATCAGTGTAGAAGATATAGTCTCCTGCGTTGATTGTCAGCAGTGTGGAGTTGACGGCAACTACCACGATGAAGAGGTAGTGCGTACAGCGTCTTAGCCAGACCATTGCCCCCCTCGCCAGAAGGCTAGTATATATAATTTTAGGCGCAGGCGCGCCGATCTGCCCTGATCGCAGGACACGCCGACAGGCCATGATCGCAGCTAACGCTGTGACATGGCAAAAATAGTAGGCAGGATACCCGCCTAGTTTCCGACGTAGAGCGATATGAGCAGCGTTCCGACCGCAGTGGCCGCAAGCGTGACACCAATGATGCCATTGCTGTTCTTCGAGGAGCCCTCTTCACACACCTTCACGGAGAAGAGGTAACCGATGGCTTCTACTATCGTCAACACTATGAGTGCATAGTGGCCGCTAGGTGTCGGATATGCCCACGGGTAGTAAAAGTACCCCGCGGCAGTGCCGGCGAACGTGGCGAGCCAGGCTGCAATGTAGGAGATCGTGATGATGCCAGTCATGTTTTCCACACGCCTGCCGATCATCTTCTCTACATCTGCCGCACCAGCACCCCCGCCGCCGGCGGAGCCGAACCCTTTTGGAAGAGTCATCTGCGTCCCCCGCGAATATCAGAGCCTTTTAACCCTTTCGCGATTCTGCACAAATACGTAGGCACGAATTGGCCATTAGGGCCATTTTTGGGTCGGCGTGCCGCAGGATGGCCGATCGTGGCAGGCACGAGCCGTGCGATCATGGCCACGAAAGGCCCCACACTGGGTGTGGCTCAGCACGGCGATCCAGGCGTGGCTGCGAGCCCACGGGGCAGGCAGGGGAGCCACCAGGGGGTCCGGATCTGCCCCAGGCGGGCATTCCTGCCCACTCCACCACGTTTCATGCAGGGCATCGCAGGCGCCCGGCAAGCAGATTTAAGTAAAACGCCATGCGCCGCGGATGCCATGTTCTGGCCGGGAATGGGCGATCCCACAAAGCGGCGCAAGACGCTCATATTCCTAGTGATCACCGCAGGCATCGGCATATCTGTCGGCGTCGGAAGCAGCCTCGTCCTCTCGCAGATCTCCGCCAATGACCCGCTCAAGATCTGCATAAACGAGAGGGTGACGCCATACACCGTTAGCGCATCCCTCGAGCTGTATGTCGACGGCCAGCGCGCCGAGATTCCCGCCAACATTGGGTTTGAGGAGGGCGGCTGCCAGAGGTCGCTCTATACGCTCACAGCCGACGGGACAATCTATGGGTCATGGGAGGAGGCGTACCCGTTTGAGATTGGGCACTTTTTGTGGGTGTGGGAGTTTCCGCTGCGCGACATGCTCGAGTCTGACTCGAGGATTCTAGTTGACGGTGTAGAGTCATCAAGGTTTATCGCAACTCCAATAGAGGATGGAAGGACATATGTCGCCGAGTTTAGGTCAAAGGCGTATGACATATCCGAAGAGCACGACTTTATGCCCCCAGACAGGCAGTAAGAGTTCGTCAACGACATACGGCAGATGGTTTGCAGGCATATTGCATTTGGCAGTGTTGTTGCGCATTGGTTGACAAGTTAATAGTGAACACGAAACCATTGTGCATATAGCACACTGGCATAATGTATAATGTGTAACGCATAATGTGTAACGCATAATGTGTAACGCATAATGCATAATGTGTAACGCATAATGCATAATGTGTAACGCATAATGCATAATGTGTAACGCATAATGTGTAACGCATAATGTGTAACGCATAATGCATAATGTGTAACGCATAATGCATAATGTGCAATGATGCAACAGTTCAATGATTGTCCTGATCATCAGGCACCATTGCGTGTTGCGCAACATATCATGCTTGCCGACATTTGCAAACAATAAAGAAAACATTACAGTTACACGACAACACACGCCTCGCATTATGCTAGACAGTGTTGATCAGCGTTGACTGTATGATGTCGCGCCGGTGGCAGTGGCAGTGACTGACGGTGACGGCGGCAGTGGCAGTGACGGCGGCATGGTCTTTGCGCGATGCGCAACCCCGTGGCGTGAACCAGCCGACATCCGGCCACACAGGATCATGCGCCGGCGTTGTGGCCATACATCGCACATCTGCGCGAGTCGTCCGGGATCCTGCAGCAGTTGGGCGCAATTGCATTGTGGCCCGTGCGCCATGCCGTGAGGCAGCGGTCCGGCAGCGCATGATCAAGGGCGCAGCCGAGAGGCAATGGCAGGCACCACGACGCGGGGCTCAAAGGCCAGCAGGGCGGCGTGCGCACGATCCGCAGCCAAGTGACAAAAATAGAGAGGAGGTGGCCTTACCAGTACTTGCCGTTGTCTGGAATGAGGCCGATGCCCTCTTTTTCAAAGTGCCTGTCAAGCTCGTCGACCCACCTTTCGCGGTTGTCCTTGTATGCCCAACCGTGGACACGCAACCAGTACGCGATCACTCCAAGGAGGAAGACCGTGAACATGATGGTGCCAAAGATGTAGACCATGACGTCATAGAACAGGGGATCGTAGTTGGGGCCTAGCTGACCCGTAAGCGCCGACAGGACGCTCAGAACCGTACCCACTATCGGTATCATTGGCAGAGCGGGCAGGGGGCTACATTATATAGATTTCCCCGGCCTCAGGCGTGGGGACAGCAGGCGCCTGCCCTGAACCCGTGGATCGCCCCAGGCGTGCCTGCGGGGTGCGCACGCAGCCAAGGCTCAGAGTCGTCTAAAATAGGGGAGATATGGGTAGGAGTCTAGCCCCTGCCCATTGCAGCATACTTGCCAGAACGTGCCCTAATGAAGAAGGTCGCCGCGATTCCGCCAAATACGGCAGCCGAGATTATCGAAGCGCCGACAACGCTGTCAGCGCTCAGATACGGCGTGCCAGAGCCGGAACCGGGATTGTCCTGGGCATAGTTCACGCGTGCGGCCTGTAGTGCCAGTGCCTCCTCGAGAGTATACTTGCCAGTCTCGCCGCCGCCGCCAGTGTTACCCATGTACTGGGCAAATGCGTCTACGGCCAGACCGAGCGATCCGAGTGCCACGATAGCGCCGAGGGCGCCCGCCATGACGTGCCTGTTCATGGCAGCACGCCCCACCATGTTATATTTAATCTTATCCTGGCTCACACGCACGCACGCAGGCGTGAGGGGCCCACAGGGAGGGTAGGCAACGTTTAATTCCAAACCATATCGCGCTCCCCCCTGCATGGGACGCATACACTCGCACCGCCACGGCAAGGCCCACTCGATTCGCCCCGTCAATCCCGTGGCTCCCGAGTACGCCAACAAGGAGGAGGTCGAGGAGGCCATAGTCAGGTACGCAAAGGACGGCATGACGGCCAGCCAGATCGGCGTGAGGCTGCGAGACCAGCACGCAATTCCGCTCGCAAAGCCAGTCACCGGCCGGACCGTGACTGAGACGCTCGCGGCCCATGACATGCTGCCCGAGATGCCCGAGGATCTCGCAAGCATCGTGAGGACCGCAGTCGGCCTCCAAAAGCACCTAAAGATCCACAAGGGCGACAGGCGCAACGTGCGATCACTGGAGCTCATAGAGGCAAAGGTTCACCGCCTCTCAACATACTACAAGCGCATCGGGCGAATACCAAAAAAGTGGAAGTACAAGTCCGTCATTGCGCAGCTAGAGTGATGGCCAGCCTAGCCGAGTCACTGTCACTCTTTTCGTCCAGGGTCTCCGAGTGCGCCAGGGACGGCAAGCCAATCTCGATAACGACGCACATGGACTGTGACGGGCTCGCCGCCGGCGGCATAATGGCAAAGGCCGCAATAAGGGCAGGTGCGCGGTGTGGCGCAAGGGCAGTAAAGGAGTTTGGCGCCAGTCACGCAAGGGAGCTCGCACCTGATGCGCTTCACATCGTCATGGATGTCGGCGGCGCAATGGCCTCCGAGCTTGACGCCGCAGTCGGCGAGAACTGGATCATCCTGGATCACCACCAGGTTCGTGACGCCGAGCTTGACAACGAGCGCGTCATAAACTCGTGGAAGTACGGCATCGACGGCGGTGACGAGATATGCTCAGGCGGCATGGCATACCTTGCCGCAGTGGCCCTTGACAGCCGCAATGTTGACCTCTCGCCAGTCGCCGTCGTCGCCGCGCTAGGTGACAGGCAGGATCAGGGCAAGGGGCGCACACTCGTCGGGCGCAACGCCGAGATAGCGGCAAAGGCCGAGGAGCTAAAGCTGCTAGAGATGCGCGCCGACCTGTTGCTTGCCGGCAGGGAGACGCGCGCGCTAGCCGACGCGCTTGCGTTCACGACGAGGCCGTTCATAGAGGGCCTGACGTGGAACCATGGCGCGTGCGCCGAGCTCATCAGGGCAGCCGGCATCGAGGCCAGGGACGGTGGACGGTGGCGCGTGGCCTCCGAGCTCTCTGAAGACGAAAAGTCCAGCCTCGTTGACGGCATTGCGGCCCACGCGCAGGGCGCTGATGCCGAGGCGATCAGAGCCGAGCTCGTCGGCAGCGCGTACACGCTTTCAGGCGAGGGCGCAAAGGGCCTCCTGCGCGACGCGCGCGAGTTTGCCACCGTGCTCAACTCGTGCGGGCGCATAGGCAGGGCAGGAACCGGCATGGCCCTCTGCATGGGGGACCGCACAAAGATGGTCGCCGAGGCCGAAGAGGCCCTCTCCGAGTACCGCCAGACGATACGCGGCTGCATGGAGCGCATATCGAGTGAGCGCTGGAGGACATCAGAGAGCGCCTCGTGCGTCATGGTCGACGCCGAGGGCGTCGTGGCCGAGTCGATGACCGGAACGATATCGTCTGTGATCGCCGGCGCGCCGACTAGCGCCGGCAAGATAGTCGTCCTGCGGGCCGGTGCCGAGGGCGGGCGCGTAAAGGTCTCCTCGCGCAAGGCGCGCGGCTATGGCGGCAATGTCAACCTGAGCGAGATGATGAGGGAAGCGGCCGAGCGCTTTGAGGGCATGGGCGGGGGCCACGCCGCAGCGGCCGGCGCGCGCATATCAAAGGGCAGCCTTGGTGGGTTCCTTGACTATATCGAGAAAAATGTCTCCGGCGTGCAGGGTGCAGATTCGCATAACTGACCTGTCGGTGCAGGGCGCCGAGGCCGTAATGGCCGCGCTTGCGCCAGACAATGTCGCCTTTCCTCCGGGCCAGGAGATGGAGATGTCAATTGACGGCAGTGACGTGCGCATTAGTGTCGGCGGCGGGGCGATCCCGAGCCTCGTCGCGACAGTTGACGAGGTTCTCGCGCACGCGCAGGCCGCGCTGGAGGCCACGCAGGGATGATAGACCCCAGGATCGTGCGCGAACGGCCCGATGACGTGCGAGACATGCTAAGGAGGCGCAGCGTCGAGTATGATCTTGATGCGCTAGTTGCCGCCGATGGCGCATGGCGCAAGGCAACATCAGAGGCCGACGAGCTGCGCCGTCGCCGCAACGAGCTCGGGCGCGCCGTCGCCGCAGAAAAAAAACGCGGTGGCGATGCGGCAAAGCCGATCGAGGAGATGCGCGGCGTCTCAGAAAGGCTAGAGACACTAGAGGCCGCGCAGCGGCAGGCGCATGAAAAGTATGCGGGCCTTGCAAGGACGCTGCCCAACATGGTTCACGAGTCCGTGCCTGACGGGCCGGACGACTCGGCCAATGTCGTCGTGCGAACGTGGGGCGAGCCACGGCGCGCAGAGGGCGACCATGCTGCGATAATGGAAAAGATGGGCCTCGTTGACATTGAGAGGGCCGCCAAGGTGTCTGGCGCCAGGTTTTACTATCTAAAGGGCGACATGGTCCTCCTAAACCACGCGCTAGTCTCCTTTGCCATCGACTTTGCGTCCTCGCACGGCTATACTGCAATCCAGCCGCCGTACATGATAAAGCGCGACTCGATGGAGGGCGCAGTCATTGCCGAGGACTTTGAGGACTCGATATACGCCATAGAGGGCCAGGACCTGTGCATGATCGGCACGTCTGAGCACGCAATGGCGGCGATGCACCGTGATGAGATACTCGAGGGCGCATCGCTGCCCATCAGGTACGCCGGCGTGAGCGCGTGCTTTAGGAAGGAGGCCGGCGCGCACGGGCGCGACCAAAAGGGAATATTTCGCGTGCACCAGTTCGACAAGGTCGAGCAGTTTGCGTTTGCGAGGCCAGAGGAGTCGTGGGCCGAGCACGAGCGGATGCTCGGCGTCGCCGAGGAGTTTTACCGCGAGCTCGGCCTGCCGCACCGCACTGTCCTGCTCTCAAGCGGCGACATGGGCAAGGTCTCGGCCAAGACGTACGATATCGAGGCGTGGATGGCCGGCCAGGGCGCGTACCGCGAGGCAGTCTCGTGCTCCAACTGCCTCGACTACCAGGCGCGCCGGCTAAAGATGCGCTTTAGGGACAAGACCAACGAGGACACGCAATATGTCCACACGCTAAACTCGACGCTCGTTGCCACGACGCGCGTTCTTGTCGCAATCGTCGAGAACTGCCGGACAGACTCGGGCATATCGGTGCCTGCCCCACTGCGCAAGTATGTCGGCAAGGACGAGATTTAACGTATGAACCAAGCAAGTTATTGACTTGCAGCTCACGAACAACAGGCAGGGCTGTATGCGCGACGTACGTAGAAAAATGATATGGCAAGCGAAGCTAGGAATACTCCAGTTTATGTTCCTGTTGTCACAAGGTCACAAAATGCAACGTCTGAAGTACCTGATCATTGGGAAAATGGCACCATTTTAACAAATTTTTCTCGAATTTGCGAACGTTTCTTGGCTATGCCAAAGACGTAATAGTTGAGAATTCCCAAGTCAGCCTGAATCGGGGATATTGGAGCAGTATCGGGTTCTTTTCCCTCATCATCAAGGATCATTATATCAGACTTGTTGAACAGCTTTATGGGAATGTCGGATTTGTAGACTATGAGCTCGTGTGGGGCAAGATGGAGGCTTTTTCTGATCTGCGTAGAAGCATCATCAAGAATTGTTTTAGTGTCAAGGATCTGGTCTTTTACCGTGCCATCTTTGAGGGTTTTCGACGGCAATGTGAGGCAAGGTTTGAGCAGGCGTCTCTGCTGAATGTTAGCAAGTAT
The DNA here is from genome assembly GCA_963693095.2 of Cenarchaeum sp. GTDB lineage: Archaea > Thermoproteota > Nitrososphaeria > Nitrososphaerales > Nitrosopumilaceae > JAHRAL01. The sequence continues at coordinate 169,262 of OY843768.1, read as the reverse complement.
TAACTTAGATACGTTGGCATTATCATGTGACATAATCATGTGCACAAATGACGAATCATCAAGGTTTGTGTGGCATTGTAGAAAAGATTTTGAACCAAATGTGAAATCATCTCTGTCAAGCACGTGTTCGTCATCAAAGGCGATCTTGGAGGCCGCAATAAACATCTGGTCAGCGGCAAGACGTGTGTGATGGGAGTAGATTTGAGTCGCGATCAGATATCTCGCCATTCGGTAGCTGTTTAGGACGTGATTACCCTTCAGATGGACGCCAATATGCTTTCCGGTGCGATCCTTTCGAAGGACGTGCAGTATTCGATCAGTGTCTACCACCCCATATTTGACACCTAAGTGATATGAATCTCGTGCGAAATAGTCAAGCTTGTCTGCGTCAAGGTTGCCTGAAACGATTGATGACAATAGTGGGTATTTTCGATTCGGGCGCCCTGTCCCCTCCAGAATGTGGGCGATCTCATGTTTGGTTTTCCCAAGGTGATCATTGATCTCTCCATCATTTTTAATTAACTCCATGCCGATCTCTTCATGTATTTGGGACATGTCGGGATTTATGTGTGAAAGAACCGATTCATATGTGTGTGAAAATGGACCATGGCCAATATCATGGAGCAATGCAGCGATTCGAACAAACTCCTTGTATTCTTCATAATTTTTATTTTTGTACGAATTGTCGAATTCAACTCTGTCATACATCTTGCTGGCCATGTGCATAGTTCCTAGTGAATGCTCATATCTCGTATGTGTTGCTGAAGGATACACTAGGTATGAATGTGACAGCTGCTTAATGTGGTGAAGTCGTCGAAAAACTTTGGTGTTTATCAGATTATATTCAGTTTCAGACACACCAATATAACCATAAATCGGATCACGAATCGACTTGAATGCAAAGTCTCTAGTTGGCAAGACCCAAAGCTTGAAGAAGCTTTAAACCAGCACCGATATCTCTCTTTTTTAATTCCCAGCCAAGCTGTTTTCCAAGAGTCACAAATTTTGCAGGGTCGTGAGTACGCATTTTATGCTCGTTTTGCAGATAGTGGATTTTAGCAGCACGGGAGAGTTTTATCTGCTGCAGCGAACATTGTGTTCTACAAGTGTTCACGATGGAGCGGATGACCGCGTACTCTTTATCGTGCTCGCCAGACGCAAGCTTTTTTCCAAGTCTACGGCCTCCGGACTCTAGAGTGTAGGTATATGCCCTAGTGTCATAGTTGGGCGCATCTTCTCTCACATACCCGAATGCCCACAGCGTCATGAGCCCTTCGGCTACGTCCTCGCTATATGGTCCGTAATAGTGGGCGCGGTACGAGGCATCGCAGAGGCGCTTTTGTGACTCGAGATAGACGAGCTTTTGCATTGCGGTGCGGTTGATCGGCATATCGCCGGCACCAGAACCGTTGCTCAGGTCCTCGTTGGCGTGCAGTGTCAGCAGTATTGCCTTGTATGGCTTCATTACCACACCCTACCATACAAGTACTTTATAATTCTTGGCCGGTTTTTTGCCCCAAAATGACCCAAATCCACATGATCGGAAGGCCAAACGACCTCCCCATAACCCCCGCTCATCGCCCCAAACGAGCCAGCAGTCCCTATAAAACCAGTTGGTCAAGATCCGCCCCTGTACGGCGACTGGCCGTCATGCCGTCCATGGCATGCGGTTCGCGCTCGAGGATGGCGCACGGCCGCAGGCCACGCGCCCCGTATGCCTTTATAACAAGGCGCAGGAGGCCTGCCCACAATTGGCTCGCAAAAAGGGAAGAGTAAAGGATCGGTGGCGTGAGAAAAAGTGGGTCACCGTGCGCACGCCAGACTCGTTTGGCAACGAGCCAGTAGCCTATGTGCCGATCACCGACGAGGACAGCCTCGGCGGCAGGGTCGTCGAGACGACGTTATATGACATACTAAAGGGCGACGCGTCGCAGCACCAGTACAAGCTCTACTTCAAGATCGTCGAGGTCGACGGCGAGGAGGCCCGCACGATATTCAGGGGATACGAGTACGCAAAGGAGTTCCTGCGCAGCCTCATCAGGAGGGGCTCCTCAAAGGTCAACTTTATCACCGACGTCTCGACGAAGGACGGCTATACGTTCCGCATAAAGGTCATCGTCCTCACGCAGCACCAGCTAAACTCGTCAAAAAAGCACGCGCTCCGCCTCGTTGTGCGAGAGATCATCGAGAAAAAGATTCCCGGCATGACCATAGACCAGTTTGTCCAGGCAACGTGCTATAACGCGATAAACTCGGAGATAATGGCCGGAGTCAAGAGGATTGTGCGCGTGAGGCACGTTGGGCTCGAAAAGGTAAAGCTCATCAAGACGGCCGAGGAGCAGATTACGCTCCTAAAGGCCTGATGGCGCGGGCTGGTTCAGGGCGCGCAGGCATATCCGTTAGCGCGATACTGCATGCCACAGAGAGCGAGGGCGCAGTGACTGCCGCACTGGATCGCATGCTCGATGCGAGCCCTGATCCCGCCGCAAGATCTGTCCTGCGCGGCCACTTTGGCAACGCAATCACCGTCCTGGGCGCGACGGCGCGAGATGCCGAGACTGCGCTGCGAGCCGTTCGTGCCGCACTTGGCTGCAAGTCGCGCGCAGACGCCGTCGCCGAGGTTCGCGCGCGCCTGCATGACGGAACCATCAGCGTCAGGCTTGACAAGCAGGATCTCATTGCGGGGCGCGCAACGCTTGCCGGCGAGTTTGCGCCTCGCGGCGGCGAGGTCGTCGTTCGCATAAGGGCGCCTGATGGCAGGCGTGCAGACGCCGAGTCGACCCTCGCCGATCTCCTTTCTGCGCCGCAATAGCGCGACATCGCGGGTGCCCAAGATGGTTTTAAATAGAATCAAGCGGCGGCGCGCGATCCATGGAGCATGACTATGACGTCATAATTGCCGGCGGCGGCCTCGCCGGCACCGTCGTTGCGCACTCGGTCGCAAAGCACTCCTCGCAGGGCCTGCGCGTCCTAGTCGTGGACCGCAGCCCCGAGAGGATGCCCGGCAGCAAGAGCGTGAGCGGCTGGATATGCGGCGATGCGGTTAGCAAGGAGGCCATCGACTATATGAGCGAGCGCACGGGCGTGAAATGGACCAGTCCGGAGATCGAGCACACCGTAAAGGGCGTCATGGCCTTCTCGCCGGACCGCGAGACTGCCATACCGTTTGACGGCGAGGGATACATGCTAAACAGGCAGCTCCTCCCGCAAGAGCAGAACCGGCGCGCAGTAAAGATGGGCGTCGAGTTTGACTTTGGGATAAACCTCACGGGCCTCGTCTATGACGGGGACAATGTCTGCGGCGTCGAGGGCAGGGCAAAGTCCGGCGAGTCATACAGGAAAAGCGCAAAGATTGTGGTTGACACCACGGGCATGACGTCGATGCTGCGCAACCAGGTTCGCAACACCGACAAGATAGAGCGAAAGGTCGACAGGAAGGACGTAGAGTCGACGGGGCGCCACATAATGTACTTTGATGGCGGCGAGGAGGACAAGACCGAGTTTGATCCCGACTATTGCATAATACACCTCGACCAGGACATAGCACCGGGCGGATACGGGTGGGTCTTTCCAAAGGGCAAGGACAAGGTCAACATTGGCCTCGGTGTTGAAAAGACGCTTTTGGAAAAGCGCAACGCGCGCCTCGGCAAGAGTGACTCGGTCTCTGGGCTCATCAACGAGTATGTAACGCGCAACCGCGCGATAAAGAACGCGCGCCTGTCCGAGGACGCAGTAGATGCGGACAATGCGACCGGAAACTTTCAGGTCTCGGTGAGAAGGCAGAATGACTGCCTCGTCTCGGGCGGATACATGCTAGTTGGCGACTCGGCGTGGATGCCAAAGCCTCTTGATGCCGGTGGCATAGGGCCGGCCCTCATTGCCGGAACGATCGCCGGCAAGTGCGCAGTCGCCGCAGTAGAGTCAGGCGACACCGGCGAGGGCGGCCTGTGGCAGTACAACAAGGAGTACATTGACGAGTATGGGTACAAGACTGCCGGCCTCGAGGTCTTTCGCAGGTTCATCCAGACGCTGACCAACGAGCAGATCAACTATGGCATGAAGCACTTTTTGGGCGACATGGACGTCGAGGCCATATCAAAGGGCGAGCATCCGGACTTTGGGGGAGTTGGCCGCCTCAGCATACTCATCCGTGGCGCGCTCAACAGGAGGCTTGCCGCGGGCCTGCGCACGACGACGGGGCAGAACAAGCTCCTCACTGCGCACTATCGCGACTTTCCGTCCAGTCCGGACGGGTTTGCCGCATGGAGAAGCCACCTCCACAAGATCCTCGACGGGGCCGGCATGGCCATGGCAAAGTACACCTAGTCGCGCCAGCCATACGGCTACACTGTCCATAAATGCCCAGGGCTGCCGATCACAGATATTCCCATGATCCCATCTCGTGCGCGCAGGCGCTGCAGGCGGCACACCATGCGCACCGAGGTTTGCAGGACATGACATGCCCGGCCGCCCACTTGTGCCGCAGCAGGGCATGGGCGCATTAGGCACATTGGAGACGCAGTCCCGCCGCCATATGAGAATGTGTTCAACGAGGTGCTAGACGCGCTCAAGGATGCAAATGCGAGGATCGCCCATGCAAGCTTGAGCAAAAAGTCCACACATGTCTACAATGCCACGGATACCGGCATGCGAGACTATCTATGGGACAGGTTTTTGGAAGAATGTGACAGGGCACTAGAGTCAGTTGGTGGAGACTCCATGGCAATGATCGTCCACGATATGGACAGCGCGAGGAAGAACATATCCAGAATCCTTAGCGCGCACGTTGAGAGGCATGCCGGATGCAGGATGATGTCCCCAATGAGGTTTCACAGCTCATTTGGCGTAAACGCACAGCAGGGAGCCGACATTGTGGCGTATATCGAGCGGCACGCAAGCAAGCCCATGTTTGAAGAGTTGCATAAACGCGTCAGCTTGATGTACACATAGGACAGACGGACGGATCCATTACGGATGCCGCCCGCCCTAAAGGCGCAACAATCGCACGTCTCTGGCAGGCTGTGTAGTGGGACTCATTATTAGCGTTGCTCAAAATACGGGCACAGTGTCCCTCACGCGGCAATTTGTGGACGAATCACGCTGGCCAGATTATCGCGATCTCCAACATACTCGTCGACCCCGTCTTCTAGTATGGCACTCGCAAGGGTCTCCATCTCCCTTGTGCTTACCCGCAGCTCATGGAGCCGCAGGAGCGAGTTTATCCGGTCATACGCGCCATGATCATCCGGTGCATCCCCCAGCTCGTCAAGAATCGCGCGTGCCCTAGAGTCATCACGTATGCCAGTCTCCAGGGCGATTGTGCGTGCGAGGTCATTATGATCTGAAACGGGGCGCAGGCCGATGGTGCAACTGTCAAGGGCCTGCAGCTTGCGCGTGTCATTCTTTCTCTCCAGATAGCCAAACCCGCGCGTTGTGGACAGTGCCATGAGATCAGCGCCCCAGAACGGCATGCAGTGGATTGTAGAGGCCTGTCGATCCGCAAGGTTTGCGTGAGGGATATTGGTGGCAAGAAACGCGACATTCCTGTGCGTGTATTTCCGGAGGCACTTATAGGCCACAGGAGCTGACTCGGGTGGGCGGTAGAGAATGTTCACCATGTTTAGTTCAAGCTCGTCCACAATGTATTCTAGCACATCGGCAAAGGCAAAATACCCCATGTCAATCGAGAGGAGCGCCTGCTTGTGGCAGCTCTCAATCTCGTCCTTTACGCACCAGAGCTTTTTTCGTAGCCAGTCAGGTGCCGTGCGGCTCTCTACGTTGGATGACGGCACGTCATCAACGTGTGGTGTACTTTTTGCTTGCTCGGGGTTTAGTCCCATGTGCGGCACGGACACAATGTCATAGCCTGCCTTTATCTGCGAGTGAACAAGTGCATCAACCAGGTGATCCTGCGCATCACTACACTCGAGTATCGGATTTGGTGTGCCCATCGCAATGTCGCCAATTTGGAGTGAGCAAACGCGAAGCGGCACGTCCTGCGCGTTGAACTTTGCTAGGCCATCGACGAATTTCCTCGGTCCGTCATGATCGGCTAGCAGCATGATCGTGTCATAGCGGTAGATTGTCCTCGCATACACGGCCACGCGGTTCTCGAGCTCGATTCCAAGTCCGTGGCGTGGGTTCATGTCCATCTCGTATCCCGTTGCGCATCTCGCCGGAGTCACGATCACCTCGTCGCCAACACGTATCTCAAGTGAGCGCAGCGCAGGCATGTCACGCGTTGCGTCTACGACACGCCTCACGCGCACGTCTAGCAACGCAGTGTCGGCTCCCCACGTGTGACGCGTGCGAGTCTGCGCCTGTCACATCTCATGCCACCCAGATCACGTGGACATATTTATAGCTGAGACCGCGCGTAACACGCTGCCTGCACGCCGGTGTGTGGGAATCAGCAGAGTCTTGTTGCGCATAGTCCAGGTCAGCCTGCAGCGCAGGACATAGGCGATCTATGGCGTCCTCCGGGAGCTGCGCTGTGGCACTGTAGTTCCTGGCGAAAAATGTGTTGGTGCGTGCTCACGTGCCTGATGAGTGTCCCCCGAGTGCCAGGCCGGCGAGAAAGGCCTGTGCAGGGCAGCCTGCGCAGGCCAGGATACAAGGTTTAATTGGCTATCCCTCCCCGCGCCGCGCACATGACCACGGCCGGATACCTTGACTGGAACGGCTCACTAGAGACGCTCGGCCGCGCACACGACGCCGGACTCTTTGCTCTAGTCATCGGGCCCAAGGGAACAGGCAAAACCACGCTTGTGCGCGAGTTCGCGCAGGCCCGCGGCCTGGCCCTCGAGTCGGCCAACTTTAGCCTGCGCACGCGCGAGAGCCACCTTGTTGGGTCAAAGACGCTCGAGGGCGGCAACGTTGCGTTTTCAGAGGGCGTCCTCGTGAGGTCGATGAGGCGCGGCGGCGTCATGTACCTCGACGAGCTCAACGCAGCCGAGGCCGATGTCCTACTCAGGCTCGATGAGGCACTCGACGACCGGCGCGAGCTCGTCCTAAAAGAGTCAGCCGGCGAGTCAGTCAAGGCAGCCGAGGGCTGGTTTGCAGTCGCGACGATAAACCCGCTCTCGCACGTCGGAACAAAGGAGCTCCCGCCGCAGCTCTTGAGCCGCTTTCCGGTCAGGATAAGGCTAGAGTACCCGCCGGCAGAGACCGAGGAGGCAATCGCGAGGCGCCACATCGGCGAGTCCGGATGCGATGACGGCGACCTAAAGGCCGGAATTCGCCTCGCCGGCGCGCTTCGCGAGGCCGCCGCAGTCGAGGAGCTCGCATACGCGCCGAGCCTGCGCGAGACCATAGCGTACGGCCGGCTCGTGCAGTCCGGCATGGCCGCCGGCGAGGCCGCCGGCACCGTCTTTGGCAACGTGTACGCGCAGTGGGGCGAGATCGAGCACAAAAAGGTGGCCGGAATCATAACGTCGATCTTTGGGGGGCAGTAGGTGCGCGACGGGCTCGGATCCGGCGCGACTGCCGAGATCGCCACGTTCCTGGCCCGCTGCTGGTCCGGCGACGGACGCGTCGCCGTGTCATTCGCGCCGGCGCCGTGGCGCGCGGGCAAGACCATTCGCGTCGCGCCAATGGAGTCACTCTCCGGCTCTGGGCTTGACAGGTACAGGCAGATCAGGGCCAACGTCTGGCACGCGGCGATGCGGAGGCGCCATGGCGGGCGCGACATGAGCGGCGACCACGCATTTGGCTTTGTCCTCAACGCCCTTGAGGTCCGCCGCACAGAGATCGCCGGACTGCGCGAGTGGCGCGGCATGGCCGGCGAGGTCATATTCAACCACGCGTTTCAGTGGCTGTACAGGCCGCTCCTCAACTCCGTCTATGGCAGGCCACGGGCAGCCGAGGCGTTTTTGCAGAACTTTTTGTTCGGCGACACAAAGGGCGACATATCCGAGAGGCAGCTCGACGCTGCCGTGAGGGCCGGCGAGCTCGGCTCAGGCGCAGTCGAGGCCGCACTCGGCGGCGATGCCGATGCCCTAGAGGCCGCAGTGCCGGCCATACTGCGCGAGCTTGAGATCGACCCCATAGCGAGCGTGCCCATTGCGTTCCCGTGGTCGAGGCCGGACATGCCGCTAGGCGAGGATGACATCCCGAGGTCCATTGCGCGAGTCGAGGGGGCCATGGGGATCCCAAGGGGGACATTGCGCGCCGCAGTTGCCGATGAGGCGATCCTCGGCGAGTACGAGTCGCTCAGGGGAATCGCCGGCGGGGGCGGCGAGCAGGTGTTCGCCGGCCTGTGCGTGCCGCCGCTCACCGATGTCGACGAGTCCTCGATATATGACCACGAGCTCATCGCGCGCCTAAAGATGCGGTTTCGCGACTGGAAGTCGCGCTGGTCAGAGACGCACGCCTCAAGCGGCGACGAGCTCGACGTCGAGGCGCACATCGAGTCAGGCTCGGCCCAAGGCGCCTTTGTGCGCGATGAGCGGCGCGAGATTCACGCAGACGTGATGATGCTCCTGGACCACTCCTCGAGCATCGCCTCCTCGCAGTCCGAGTACAAAAAGGCCGCACTCGCCCTCTGCGAGGTCCTCGCGCTGCTGCGTGCGCGCTTTTCGGTATACGCGTTTAGCACGTCAGCAAAGTCAGTCGTGTGCTGGGAGATAAAGCGCGCCGCGCAGAGGTGGGACGTTCCCTGCGCGAGGCGCCTGGCCCAGATCGAGGCCAACGGGTCAACGCCGCTAGCCGAGGTGTACGCGACGATGGCAAGGGTGATTGCGATCGAGCGGCCGCAGACGCTCCTCACGATGACTGACGGCGAGCCCTCCAACGCTGGCGCGGTTCGCGAGTCAGTCATCGCGGCGCGCTCGGCCGGAACGAGAATGTGCGCGCTGGGCCTGGGGCCTGACGTCGTGCGCGCGACTGCAATAGCGGCCAACCTGCGCGGACTCGGCTATGAGAGGGTCCTTGCAGTCAGCAGGCTAGGCGACATTCCCGGAAAGGTCATCGGGGTGCTCGGCGAGTGAGCGCGCCGGCGGCGGCGGCGGCCCCTAGCGCGACGGCCATGGTTGCCGCAACTGCGCCAAACTCGGGCACGTGAACGGGGTCACGGTACGACTCGGCCAGGCCGCTCACGCCCCCGCCGGGCTCTATGCCGCCGGCCATGGCGTATATGCGCTCGCCGGCTGCCGCCGCACCGAGTCCGTGCCTTGCAGTCGGCATGTCCTCGGCGGCTGCCCATCCGGTGCCGGGTACATAGTGCTCGTTGTGCGCAAACGTCCCGAGCGTCTGCTCGCCGCCGATGACAAATATGCTGCCGCCGATGGACGCTGCGGCCAGCCCGCCGCGCGGCGTGGGCAGGCCGTCTAGCTCCTCCCAGGCTCCGAGTGCCGCACTGTACGCCTCGTGCGCACCGGTGTTCGATGAGAGCGATATGTTGCGCCCGCCGATCGCATGCACGCGCGCGTCAAGTGTGGCTGCCGCAAGATGGTCGCGTGCAGTCGGCATGGGCGCGATCGTGTCCCACGTTCCCGTCGACGTGTCATACACCTCGGCGGTGTCAAGTGCCCTGCCGTATGCCGCACCGCCAAGCGCATACAGGCTCGTGCCAACAAACGCGGCGGCGAGCGCCCCGCGCGCAGTTGGCATGTTTGGGCCGGACGACCACGAGTCATCGAGCGGATCATACACGTATAGCGATGATGACGGAATGCCAAAGGGCGTGTATCCGCCAACGACATAGACTAGCGCACCATCAGTCGCGGCGGCCGCATGGTGCAGCGCATCGGGGGCCGGTGCGCGCGTGCTCCACGTTCCAGACACAGTGTCGTATGCCTCCAGCGTGCGCGTCGCGCGGCCGTCAGCGTCGAGTCCGGCGATAACGTAGACCGTGTCATCGACTGCGACGACGGCGACCTCAGAGCGCGCGACTGACATGCGCGCGTGCGAGACCCAGAGGCCCTGCGCCGCAGGGCCGTCCTGTGCGCCTCCCTGCGGGGTCGGCGTCGGCAAGAGTGCGCCGGTGCGCCCGACCGGATCGGGGATAAGGCCAGGCGTGCCCTGCTGGCCCCGCGGGGGCTCGACGGGGTCGCCCGGCGAGATGATCTGCGCAGACGCTGCGCACGGGATCACCAGGATCGCCAGCACGAGGAGGACATGCGCGGGCCGCATGGGGCGCGCACGGGCTGCGCCTTGTAAAATCGTGTCGCCGCAGCCGCGCGCACGCACGGTGCCGACGGCCCCGGACAGGCACGCGTGTGCGCATACCGTCAAGCCACAGGCAGCCCATGGCAAAACGCTAAATTTGGCATGAATCGCCATGCCCGCAATGGGCACGGGAATCAGCGCAGGCGACCTAGAGTCGATCATCGCCGCAGGCGACGGCACGATGATACTCGACATGCGGCCTGCTGACGACTATGTGGCCGGCCACGTGAGGGGCGCGGCCAACGCGCGCTGCGGCTCGATGCAGCAAAAGCAGATCATCATGGCAAAGATGCCGCGCGGCTCAAAGGTGGTCCTCATCGACGCCGACGGGGCAGAGTCGTCTCGCAACGCCGGCATGATGGCCCAGTTTGGCATCGACGCGCACCACCTCGAGGGCGGCATGGCCGGCTGGGCAGGCCAGACCGTAAAGGGCTCGCACAGCCCGCTCATCTCCGGTGACGAGCTCTGGCAGAGCCGCAGTGACGTGTTTCTCCTCGATGTCAGGGAGCCTGACGAGTGCGCGGCCCACATGATCGACGGCGCAGTCAACGTGCCGCTGGCAAAGCTCTTTGAAAAGGGCGCGTGTGATGCCATACCGAGGGACAAAAAGGTCGTCACGATATGCTCGCATGGCAACCGCTCAATGGTCGCCACGTTTGCGCTTGCGCGAAACGGCATAGAGTCGACGTCACTTGACGGCGGCATGGCCGGCTGGAGCCAGGTTCTTGTCCCCAAAAAGATATCGAGTGGCAGCGTGGAGGTCATCCAGGTCGAAAAGGTCGGCAAGGGCTGCCTCTCGTACATTGTCGCAAGCGGGGCCAAGGCCGCAGTCATCGACGCAGTGCACCCCGTCGGCGCGTACGCGAGGATTGCCGCTGACGCCGGAGCCGAGATCGTCGCAGTCGCCGACACGCACTGCCACGCAGACCACATATCGGCATCAAGGGAGCTTGCGGCATCGACTGGCGCAAAGCTCTACCTTAGCGCCGGCGAGAAATACGACATAGAGTGCGAGCGCATTGGCGACGGTGATGCGATACGGTTTGGCGAGGGCGAGCTGCGCGCGATGCGCGTGCCGGGCCACACGCCGGGCAGCATGGCATATGTCACCGAAAGCCTTGCGTTCTGCGGCGACACGGCGTTTGCCGGCGGTGTCGGGAGGCCTGACCTCCACGAGGACGCCGAGTCCGCCGCCGGCGAGCTGCATGACACAATCCACTCGAGGCTCGGCGCGCTGCCCGAGGGCACGCTCATACTCCCGTCACACAGGTCAGAGGACGCCACGCCGTCGCCAGACGGCTCGTACGGCATCGGCGTCGGTGCGCTAAAGTCAGGCGAGCTCTATGGTGCCGAGAGGGCAGAGTTTGTCAAGAGGGTGACGGCATCGATCCCGCCAAAGCCGCCAAACTATTCGATGATAATCCGCTTCAATCGCGGCTCGATGCCGCTAAACCCCGCAATGATCCCCGACCTCGAGGCCGGTCCGAACAGGTGCGCAGCCGGCGCCTAGGCGTAGATCATGTGGTGGACCAGAGGGGAATTGAACCCCTGACTTCCGCGTTGCGAACGCGGCATTATACCACTAAACCACTGGCCCGTGCGCAGCCGGCGAGGGTGCGCTTCTTTTAACCATTTACCCCGCATCGTGCGCACGGCGTTGCGCGCCAGAGCTGCGGCCATGGTTCAAATATGCCCCGTGCGCAGTGTCCGCAATGGAGGGACAGGATGACAGTAGCGCAGGATGGGACGCAATATGCTACTCGATCACAGGCGCGTTCAGGAGCGGCGAGCCCATGTGGCCTGCCGTCAGGGGCATACTCGGCGATGGGGCCGGGGAGCTCGGCGAGGGAGGCGCCGTCTCGTGGCAGGTTCCCATTGGGCGCATAATGCCCACGGCACGCGACTCGGTGATCGACCATGCCAGCGTGACTGAGGTGGGCGTGAACGCCGACGGAACGCATGGTCGCATAGCCCTCGGTGCCCCGCACAGGACGCGCGAGGCGCTCGGGGTCAAGGCCGGCACGAGGACGCACCGTGTCGTGGAGACCGAGTTCTCCGTGCAGGAGGGCATATGGCACAATGTCAGCCAGGATGCCCTGGCTGAGGACGGCTCCAACGTGGCGCGCGACATGCTCGCGTCCATACGTGACGAGGTTCTCCTCGACGTCGAGCGCGCGGTTCGCTCCAGCCTGATTCGCTCAGACGGGCCAATGCTCGCAAGGACGCTGCGCATGGACGACAAGAGGAGAACCCGTGATGTCGGCGAGAGCGGCGCGCTAGAGGGCGCCGATGTCCTAAGGGCCGCACGGGCAATAGCTGACGCCAACCACGGCACGAGGTTTCCGCACGGGCTGTTCTGCGTGGCCTCCCCAAGGCAGGCAAGGCTGCTGTTTGACAGCAATGACCTGTGGGCCGGAGAGATGGAGGTCGACGGGGTGAGCGTGGTGGTGAGCCCCGCGTTTGGGGACGCGGCGGGCACGGGCTGGGACAGCGTGCTCGTTGCCGCAAGGGGCTCGGTCAGCGTGGCACTGAGCACCCTAGAGGTCATCATTGGCAACAGTGGCGGCGAGTGCAGGATTGGCGCGCGCTATGCCATGGGGGCATCCATTGACCCCGCCATGTCAGCAGTCATCATCACCTAGTGCGCGCGGTGCGCCACATTGCGCAGCAGGGCGCCGGCGTCATCTGGTCCACGGAAACAGGAACAGATAGGTCTCGCGCAGAATGTCGCGAATGTTCTCTTCCATTCCCCGTGAAATGTCCTCTGTGCCCTCGGACACGCGGCGCTCGCGCACACTGATCCGCACAAATCGCGCGCTGATCCCAACGACGATGAGGAGGATCAGCCATGTCGTGACATCAAACGTGACCCAGAAAAACTCTTCCCATATGTACGATGTTACAGGGTGATCCTGTACCGGCGCGCCCCAATGATAGCTCAAATGCAACCATCCAGCCGCGAACATAGGGTGCGTGCGCCGCACCAGGGTGATTGGCAAGGGCGCGTTGCATACGGTGGCATTGCCGTCATTTCCGCTGTTTGCGGCTCTTTGATTTGCGCGTTTTGAGCTCTTGGCGTCCTGCACGGCGCTCGTTCTTGAGAATGCTCAGCTCACGGCGTTTTTGACGTTCTACACGATGACGGCGGTATTTACGGTAGACCAGATAGATGAAAAGCGCCGCGGCGATCAGGAAAACGATTCCCTTGGAGAACGAATTGGCCGCGACGCGGCCTCGCCCATGCGATTCCTCAATGGACACGGAGTTTGCCGTGCTAGTGTCCACCGTGTCAAAGCGTGAGGAGGGCACCATTGGTTTACCAGGCAGATTCCCAGAGGGGTGCTGCTGCCGTGACATATACGAGGCTACCGTGAACGGAGGGACGCCCCGATGCGGCACATTGCGCATGGAGGCGGCAAGGATAGACGAGGCGATGTCAGGTGTTGGCAAGGCTGACTTTTTGCGGATCTTCTTGGGGCGGCTCTGAGGGATCGGCGGAAAGATATCCGGAGTGAGGGGCAACGCGCCCCGATGCGGCACATTGCGCATGGAGGCGGCAAGGAGTGACTCTGGGACGGATAATGGATCGGCACGTGTTTTATTCAACAGGCCACAGAGTCTCACATGATTATATCACTGTTGTCATGTCTGCGATCTTGGGCGCGCGCATGGGGCGACATTCTCGCCCCCGTTTCGTCCTTTTTGGCCTCGCGGTGATCTGACAGGCAGTCAATCACGCAGGCTGGCCATGATGGCCGTCTAGGACTTTTCTGCATTGCTGTCCAGGTTGTTGCGCACCCTCTCGACTACCTCGCGCCACGCCTTGACGTGCCGGTCATGGTCTGCGAGCCGCTTTTGCGCCTTTGTCATCTTTTTCTCGGGACGCACTGCCTGCGTCACACGCCTCTCGCGCTGTCCGGCGCGGATGGCGCACCACACCTTGTGCGGAGCCGAACCGTTGCCACAGTTGCAGTTCACCATGTCAGGAGATCGCCTCCAGACCCTCGCGCACGCTGCGTCCCGCGTTGCCGCGGGCTATGGCCTCGGTCACGGCGAGTGAGCCGTACACGTCGTCGAGCGTGAGGCCATGGGCGAGGCTGCGACGGTACCACTCCTGCTCATCATCGGTCATCCTGTCAAAGATGGCCTTGCCGTGCCTCACCACGTCGGAGTCGTATATGATCCGTGGCCTTTGGCGCACCTGCGCCGTTCCCGCCATCTAGTGCAACACCTCCCTGGTGTGCTCTGCGCCCGGCACGTGCGACTGGCACCACCACCGGCCGTAGATGATGTCGTAAGCCTTTGCGTCGCCGACCGGCCACGTTGAGCTGCAGCCATATATCCTGCACCGGTGGTGCATGGCGGTGCCCTCGCCACCGATGAGGTCGTCGTCGCCCCTGACGGGGACGAGCTTTGGGTTCAGCTCCTCCACGGACTCGGCGCCGTTGGTCATTGCTTGGCCTCCCGCCCGGCCTCGCCGGGGTTGAGCGCCTCGTGCAGGCGGGACGCGGCGTACAGCGAGGCGAGCATCACGTCCTCGGGCTCGCCGTTTGTCCTGGCGTCATCGATGATCCCCTCGCGCTCCTCGGGCGGCAGTCGCGCGAGCACCTCCCTGCCGCGCCTCACGGCCTCGGGGTCCTGCTCGGGCCACTTTACCCTGGGGAAATTCCTCTCCCTGGTGGTGGGTGGCAGGTGGGTCACGTCTCGACCGCCTCCGGGTGGTCGGTGAGGTAGCCGGTCAGGCACATATGATGCACCCAGTGAAAGCCGCCCTTGAGCGTGCCCACTGACTCACCGTGCCTGGTGCCGTGGCAGTGCGAGCACACGCGCGCCAGCTTTGCGGCCATCAGGACAGCGCCTCCAGGCCCACGCGCACGTTGCGGCGCCTTGTGCCCTCCTCGCGGCCGAGCCTCATGGACTCGCCCACGGCGAGCATACCATGCGTCTCGGCGAGCGTGAACGTGCCGTCCCTGACCTTGGCGAGGTACCACTCGCGCTCCTTCTCGGGCATCGAGGCGAGTATGTCCTTGCCGCGCCTCACCTGGTCGGGATGGTACGTGACCCGCGGGCGCCTGCGCGTGATCGTCTCGGTCATTAGGGCCTCGCCCCCGCCGTGCAGCCTATTTTGGCCAGCGCCCTGTCCGCTATGGCGCGCCACGCCTTGACGTGGCGGCCATACACGGCCTCGCCTGCGCGCACGGCACCGACACCACGCCTAGCAGACCGTCCGCCGCTTACAATCCTTCTTGTCACCATGAATTCCAACGGCGGGATGGCATATACCAACATTATATGAAGATTGCCATTGCAACTGTGCCCAATCGCCACCCGTGGCGGGGAATTAGGCACAAAAGCCGCAGGGCGCCCCACAGGCGCGCCCACGGCCTAAAAGGAATATAGAGACGCAGGCGCAGGCGGGCGCCACAGTGGCACACGACATGGTCATAACGGGCTCGCACGTCATCACGCCAAAGGGCGTCATGGACCGCAACATCGTCATAGACGGCGGCAAGGTCACCGCAGTCACGGCCGACGAGCCGGCGTGCGAGACGCGCATTAGGGCCGACGGCCTAGTCTCGCTTCCGGGCGCCATAGACACGCACGTCCACTATGGCGTGTACACGCCCATAGACAGGGCTGCGGCGACCGAGTCGCATGCTGCTGCCATCGGCGGCGTGACGACAATGATGCGCATGCTGCGCAGGGTCGACCCCTATTCGAGCTCACTTGGCCCCCAGCTCGAGGCGAGCGCAAAGGCCCACCACATCGACTATGGAGTCCACGCCTCGATATTCAATGACGCGCAGGCCGAGGAGATGTACGAGACGGCAGTCACCGGAATATCGTCCTTCAAGGTCTACATGAACCTCGGCGGCGAGATTGGCCACGTTCACATGGATCTCGATCCCGGGGCCGGCGCACCACAGATGGCCGACGTCGAGGTCACCGACGCGCTAGTCGACAAGGTGGTCAAAAAGGCCTCGCGGACCGGCCTGCCAGTCTGCGTTCATGCCGAGGACTATGAGTCATGCGCGTGCTCGATGCGCGAGTCGCGTGCGGCCGGCAACGACGGCCTGCGCGCGTGGTCAGAGAGCCGCTCGCCCGAGTACGAGGCCGCAGCAATTGCGCGCGTCTGCGAGATGGCAAGGCGCCACGGCTGCACGATGTACTTTGTGCATGTGGGCTCGGCGCGCGCGCTCGAGCAGATCCGCCTCGAGAGGTCGCGCGGGACGCGCATACATGTCGAGACGTGCCCGCACTATCTTGCGCTCTCGCACGAGGGCCGCGATGGATACCTCGCAAAGGTCATGCCACCGGTGCGCTCGCAGTCTGACGTTGATGCCGTCTGGAACGCCATCGCAAAAGGCGAGATAGACACGATAGGGACCGACCACGTCGCCAACACGCGCGACGCAAAGCTCGCAGGCAGCGACGTGTGGGGCGCGCTTGCCGGATTTCCCGGCATTGGCGCATCGCTCCCGCTTTTGCTGAGCGAGGGACTCAACCGCGGAAGGCTCACGCTGAACCGCCTCGCCGAGCTGACTAGCGCAAACGCCGAGCGCATATTTGCGCTCTCGCCGCAAAAGGGCCCAATCGAGGCCGGATTCGACGCAGATATCGCCATAATAGACACGCGCCTAGAGCGAAGGCTCGACCACGCCATGTTTGGCGGCCACTCTGACTATAGCGTCTATGACGGGATGTCGCTAAAGGGCTGGCCCGTCAAGACGATTGTGCGCGGCGTGCTTGTCGCCGACGGCTCAGAGGTCGTCGGGCCGGCGGGGCACGGGCGCCTCGTCTCGCCGCTCCAGTGACCTCAAAGGCGCCGCGCGGACCGGCCTTGTATATTGCGGCCGTGCGCGACGTAAAGAGGCCCGACTCCATGACGCCGGCGATGTGGCCCAGCGAGCGCTCCAGTGTGGCAGGCTCGCGCACTGTCCCAAAGTCACACTCTAGGACAATGTTGCCGTTCTCGGTGAACGCCGGATAGCCGCGCGCGTCGCGCCTGATCGACGGCGCTCCGCCGAGTCTTTCCACGCGCGATGCCACATGCGAGCGCGCAGACGCGTGAACCTCGACGGGGACTGGAATCGAGAGGTGGCGCGAGAACTTTGTGCGATCTGCCATGATGATGACGCGCCGCGCCGCCGAGATGAGTATCTTTTCGCGCAAGAGCGCCCCGCCGCCGCCCTTTACCATGTTGCCGCGCGCGTCTATCTGGTCGGCCCCGTCAAAGGCGGCGTCTATCGAGGCGGCCTGGCCGGCGTCGATGAGCGGCACGCCGGCGTCCTCGGCGACTAGGCGTATCTGCATCGACGTGGGTATGCCGCGCACGTCAAGGCCGTCGGTCACGACGCGCTTGCCTAGTGCGCGCACGAACGCAGTCGCGGCCCTTCCGCTTCCAAGTCCAATGGTATCGCCGGCATTCACAAAACGCATTGCGTCAGTCGCCACTGCTGCGATGGCCTTCTCAAAGGCCACCTACTCCACCTCTGCCTGGTCCAGCCTGTTGAGCGTCTTTAGTATGTCGCGCTTTATCTTTGCGAGGTCGTCCTCATCAGCGTCATCATCGTCAATGTTGATCTCCTCTATGGGCGGCGTGCCGACCTGTGGCGGCGGTGGCGCGCCCTCTGGCCTCGGCACGACAGGCTGCACCTCGGGAACCGTCGTGGCCGGCGGCGTGTCCGGAACCGTTGATGGCTTGGGCGGATGGACCACAGGCTGCACCTCGGGAACTGTCATTGGTCCGGCGGGCACGACAGGTGGTGCCACGTCAGGAGCCTTTGGGGGCTGCGGGGACGGAGTGAGCGGCGCAGGAGCTGTGCCCTGCGGAGCGATCGGCGCAATCGGCTGCGGTGCCGCACCGGCCGGAACCTGCGTGAGCGTTGTGAGCTCCATGCTAGCCTGCGTCTTGCGCGGCTGCGGCGCCACTGGTGCCGGACGCGGCGCCTCGCGCGGCGGCGTGGACTGACGCGATGGCTTTGGCCTTTCTGCCCGCTCGGCCTGCGCAGAGGCAATGCGCGCAGAGAGCTCGCCGAACTTGCCGTCGAGCTCGGAGAGGCGCTGGTCCATAATGGTCACCAGACCGTCGCCGAGTGCGCCAAGGTCTGGGTGCTTTGAGGCCTCCTCTAGGCCCTCTAGGCGCGTGCCGATCTCGCCGAGCTCGCGCTGGTATTTGGCAAGCAACGCGTCACGCTGGCCATCGGTCAGTCCCATGCTTCCGGTGTTGATGCGCGCGATCGACTTTTCGAGGATGCGCTTTTGTGACTCTAGTGAGCGGACCTGCGCGCCTATGCGAGGGCTGGCGCCGATGCGCGGGACACGCGCGCGAAAGAGCGATAGCCTAGAGGCGGCAGCAGCCGTTGCTGCCCCCGCAACGGCGCTAAGAAAGAGCTCGACGGACATGGCCCTATGTGTACCACTTTATCCACGAGTAGCGCCTGATCTTTGGATCCGGAAAGCCACAGCTCGCGCACCGGCCGTGTCGCTTGTGGAACGCGTTCTTGCCGCACCTGCGGCAGCGGATGTGGGTCTTTTTGCGCGTAAAGCCTCCCATAGAGGTGGTGCCCTTGACCATCTGCCTATCCCTCCGTGAGTGACGGCGATATCATTATGACATTGTCGCCGCGCACGACGATCGTGCCCAGGCTCACCGGCTCGCCGCCTGCTGCGGACTCTTCGGCCTGGTCGAGGAGGAGGTTCATGTGCTGGTCAAAGCCCAAAAGGTTGCCCCTGATCGTCTTGTTGCCCTTTATCTTGATCAGGACCACCTTGTTTATGCTCTCATCGAGAACCTTTACTGCCATGTCTACGGACAAATCTGCATCTGCTCCAAGACGCATGGCCAGGGCCGTAGTATATTAAAATTTCATCGTTTTTGGCGTCTGCGCGTGCGTGGGGCGGCCCGCAGGAGCCTGGCGCACTCGTCAGCGACGTTGCCTGCGATCTCGGCGAGGAGCGACTCGCCTGCACTGCGCGTGGCTCCCCTGGGGTCGCCCCAGACGCCGTTTTTGGCGACAGCCAGAAACGACCTCGAGGAGAGGCGGGCTGCCGCGGCCCTCTGGCGGGCAGTCATCGAGGCCGGCTCGACGTACCCGCGGCGGGCCCTGGCCATGTCTGCTGAGCCGAGCGCGAGCATGATCGACGTCTCGGTGTGGCCGGCGTGGCCCATCTCGGCGTCCATGAGGTGCCAATAGTGGACCACGATGCAGCGGACCGTCCGGCCGCCCGAGTGGCCGCGTATGCGGCCCGGGAGGCGCGCTAGGTGTGCCCTGTTTCCGTGGTGCGCATTGAGGACGATGAGCGCAGTCGCGCCGGCGTCAGCGGCCGAGGCGGCGATATCGCGCACGGCGGCCCGCAGCGTGGGGCCGCGCAGGCTCATGTTGAGTCGCGGCGCGTGCTCGAGTGACGAGCCATACGAGAACGTCGGGAGGAGCGCATAGCCGGAGATTTGGCAGAGCCTGCGAGATATCTCGGTGGCAATGTCGGCATCAGTAGAGACAGGCAGGTGCGCTCCGTGCTGCTCTATTGCGCCGACTGGAAGGACGGCGACTCGCCTGCGCAGCGCGCGCAGCGCAGCAGCATCGGCCTTTGATGCTATTTGCGCCGTGTCGTCCTTGCGTGAACCTTTCGCCATCGAACCTCGAGCCTGCCAGCAAGGTGCAGCTTTAGTGACTCTAGGAGCGCGCGCGCCTCTAGCCTCTGGCCTGCAACCTTTATCTTTTCAAGCGCATCGTCTGCGCGAATCTCAAATGAGCGCTGTGCGATTATCGGGCCCTGGTCAAGGCTCTCGGTCACATAGTGTGTGGTGACTCCGGCGATCTTTGTGCCGCGCTCGTGCGCCTGCGCGTATGCCGATGCGCCGGGGAATGCAGGCAGGAGTGAGGGATGAACGTTGATGATGCGGTTTGGATAGCGCCAGACAAAGTTTGGCGTGAGTATGCGCATGTAGCGGGCCAGGACGATAACGTCAATGTTCTTTTCCCTACAGATTTTCAGCAGTCGCGCCTCGGCCTTTTCCTGGTTGCGCTCCTCGATGGTCATGAACGGGACGCGTGCCTTTTTGCACATTGGCGCAAGTGACCGTGTGGTTCCCACAACAACTGCGACCTTGCCACCGTGCAGTGACTTTTGTGCGGCGAGTATGGCCTCAAGGCAGTGCGGCTCGCGAGTCACAAAGACTGCGATCTGCTTTGTAGAGCCGTCCTCGTGGTGCGCGCTGACCTCCATGCCGTGCGATTTGGCGAGTTTCTGCAGCCCGGCGTCAAATGACTTGCGGTCCGGGGGACGGGAGAATGAGACCTCGAGGTACATGCCAAAGAGGCCCTTTATGACGTTCTGCGTGATCCTTTCAATGTTGGCCCCGCCCTGAAACGCGTATGACGTGAAGGCGGCCACGACTCCCTCGTGGTCACGCCCGACTATGGATATGCCGACTGTCGCCTTTGCCATTCAGGCGGGCGTCGGGTGGGAGCCATATTAATGCCTAGGCGTACAGAACTATTACCCTGGCAGATCAGACAAAACGTAAAACCATAGAATACGCCAGAAATAATAGTCGTCTGAAGAATCACATCCACCCTGTAGAAAACACAGTGAATATGACCAATATGCGCTGGTACCTATATATAGAAAATAACTTGCGAGTGGGCGTTAGCAATGACCCAGAAAGAATGCTATTGGAGCACTCAACTCTATAAGTATGTCAACACTATGTGTTTTACATATAACAACGCAAGCCGTGTGGTTATAGTGGGGGTATGCCGTTGACTAAAACGAAAATAGGAACACGACGACCCCCCCCCCCAGCAAAAAGTCAAAAAATAAAGCCACAAAAGCATCAAAGTCAGAACCCAAGCTACGAGAACGCATTCAGCAGTATTATCACAGTAGCGCACGACCAAATAACCCACCCGTAGGGCTTGTTGATCCCAACACAGATCGTGATCATGATCCAACCAAATACGAATATGACCCTCATTTAGACCCGGTATTAGTCTGGTTTGAGAAGCAAAAAGATGGAAATTTTGAAATCGATACAGTGTCGCTACATCAACATGAACGTATTGATCCTATAACAATTATTGATAAAATTCTGAAGCCAGAGACTCACATCCAACAAAAAATTACCCTTCATTTTGATCATGATGAATACAATCTTCCGTTACGAGAAGCATTGCAATTTTATCAACATTCACATAATTGGTCAAATCGATTAATTGCCGGAGATTCTCTGTTAGTTATGAACTCCCTATTACAAAAAGAAAATTTTGCAGGAAAAATTCAAACAATATACATAGATCCGCCATACGGTATTGAATATAAGTCAAACTTTCAACCGTTTGTAAATAAAATGAATGTTAAAGATCGTAATGATGATGATCTCACACAGGAACCAGAAATGGTGACAGCATTTAGAGACACATGGAAGCATGGAATTCATTCATACTTGGGATACTTGCGCGATCGGTTAATTTTAGCAAAAGAGCTATTAAATGAAACTGGAAGTTGTGGGGTACAAATTTCTGATGATAATTTGCATTATGTACGCATAATAATGGATGAAGTGTTTGGGTATGAGAATTTTGTAAGCGTGATCTCATTTAGAAAAACATCAAATTCTACAAGTACGCATATTTCAGTGGTGTTTGATTATATTGTATGGTATGCAAAAAATAAAAAACTGTTAAAATCTCACAAACTGTATACAAAAAAAGAATTGCCCATCAACGATCCGAATTACAAATATTTAGAATTAAAAGAGGGCGAACGTATAAGAATGACAAAGGAGCAAAGAGATAACCCACTTAGCATACCATCAGAATCAAAAATTTATAGGCTTGCTGCCACAACATCTCCGGGCAAGTCAAAGAGTGACGATTCTCTCATATTTGACGGTGAAGTGTTCACACCTGGTCAGCATAGTCATTGGAAGGCATCACTTAAAGGCATGAAATACTTGATCACAAAAAATCGAATTATGAAAAATGGTAACAGGTTATCATATGTGCGCTATTTCAATGATTTTGAATACGCCGAACTCCAGAATATGTGGGATGACACAAGTAGTGGGGGATTTGAAAACAAGATATATGTTGTTCAAACCACAGCTAAAGTAATTCGTCGATTCATATTGATGACTAGCGATCCAGGTGATCTCATATTAGATCCTACTTGCGGATCTGGGACAACCGCATTCGTAGCAGAAGAATTTGGGAGACGTTGGATTACATGTGACACATCACGCGTGGCAATTGCATTAACAAAAAGAAGATTAATGACTGCGACTTATAAATATTATAAATTAGAAAACCCCGGCCAAGGTATTGATGCTGGATTTTCATATAAAAAAATACAACAAATAACTCAAAAATCAATATCACATGATGAAGAACCCAACAATGTAATTTTGTACGATTGTCCAGACAAAGATTCGTCAAAGACGAGAGTATCAGGCCCGTTCACAGTAGAGGCAGTACCATCACCAACGTCCAAGTCATTAGATCTAATGTATGTTAATCAATATAAAGAATCAGATCTAGAAAACAACGAAAGTAAAAGACAGTCTGATTGGCGCCAAGAGCTGTTAAAAACTGGAATTGTTGGTAAAAACAAGCAAAAAATAAAATTTCTAAGTGTAGATCCACATCCAACAACCAGGTGGTTACATGCAAAAGCTAAAACAAACGAAAAGGAAACAAAAACTGTTTTAATATCGTTTGGATCAGCACATACACCTCTTGAACAACGTCAGGTTGAAAATGCGATACAAGAGGTTCGTAAATTAGGCGAAAAACCCGCAATGGTGATTTTTGCAGCGTTGCAGTTTGATCCCGAAGCAGCAAAAGACATAGACGAACTCAGATGGCCCGGTATTGTAATATTAAAAGCTCAGATAAATGGCGATTTGTTTACGAGTGATTTAAAAAATAAACAAATAAAAAATGAATCATTCATGTTAATAGGTCAACCTGACGTGGAGCTTAAAAAGAAAAAAAATGAATGGGAAGTAATGGTTAAGGAGTTTGATTATTACAATACAATAACAAATAAGGTTGAACCCGGCGATCCAACGCGTATTGCTATGTGGATGTTAGATACAGATTATGATGGGCGAAGCATATACCCACAACAAGTATTTTTTCCAATGTTGGATGTACAAAGCTCATGGAATAAAATAGCAAAAACATTAAAACCATATGTTGAAGAATATTTGTTGGAGAAATATTCAGGAATATTATCTATACCGTTTAAATTGGGAACAAATAAAAAAATTGCAGTTAAAATAATTGATGACAGAGGAATAGAAACATTACGAATTATGGAGCCATGAGATTTGGACGAAATCGATCAATTGATAATATGCAACCCGTATGAAAAACCTAAAGAGTACTGGAAGTTTAATCTCGAGACACGCAAGCCCGAACGCATTGTTGGAAAAAGGAGGCCAGCAGGATACATAATTGCATCTCCAGAAAACAATTCTATTGATGATCCTGGCGCATTTTATCCTATACAATCTGTAAATATCATAAGAGAGCGAGTAGATCGATGGAGAGACAAAGGTTATCCCGGGGTCACAGGAATAACAAGGCAACTCCTAGAGTTTTGGAACGATCCATCTATGCGTCAAGCACATCGTTTTTTCTTTTGTCAATTAGAAGCTATAGAAACAATAATTTGGATGATAGAGTCTCCCGAATCAGAAAAAAAGGAACTCGGGCTAGGCACTGATGGTGGACTGTTCAAAAGATTGTGTTCAAAAATGGCAACGGGGACAGGGAAAACAGTAGTAATGGCAATGGTAATCGCATGGCAAATATTAAACAAAGTGTCATACCCACAAGATAAAAGATTTTCAAAACACATTGTGGTTGTTGCTCCAGGACTTACTGTAAAATCACGACTGCAAGTGCTATGGCCACCTGATCAAGAAAACAGTTATTACCATCTTTATTCGATAATACCAGATTCAATGTATGAAAATCTAAGACATGGGAAATTAAAAATTCATAATTGGCACACGCTGAAACCAGCAGAAGATCAACCTCATAGTGTGGTTCGTAGAGGAGTTGAAAGCGATGAAGCATTCGCGAAAAGGATTTTGGAGCATAATTATGATAACATAATAGTGATAAATGATGAAGCACATCATGCTTGGAGAAAACTTAAAAATGACTATGAAGAACAATCAGACTTTGAATCAAACATGGATGAGATGATGGCCACATTATGGATCGAAGGACTTGATAAATTAGATAGAGCACGAACTATTGTCACATGCTTTGATTTTACAGCTACGCCGTTTATTCCAAGCAAAAATAAGCCAAACGATGATATTTTATTCAAATGGATAATTTCTGATTTTTCACTTAACGATGCTATAGAATCTGGCCTTGTAAAAACTCCACGTATGCCTGCAGGTGATGATGGCAAATCACTCAAGTATGGAGATCGTTCCAAATATTATCATATATACGACAATGATAAAGTAAAAAGCGATCTAAAAGGCGCAAAAAAACCCGAAACGACACTACCCGATTTAGTCCGTAATGCATACATATTACTCGGAAATGATTGGGCGATGAAACGAAAAGAGCTGAAAAAATCAAATATAATCCCAGTAATGATTACTGTGTGTAATAGTGTACATACATCAGCCAGAGTAGTACATTTTTTTAAGAATAGTATATATAAATTTGGGGAACTGGCAGATGAAAATAGAATGTGTCGTATAGATACAAGTGTTTTAAAATCTGAACGTGGGGAAAAACAATCTGCTAAAACTGATGCCATTCGTGAAATAATCAACACGGTGGGTCAAAAAGATAAACCCGGAGAACAAATAATGAATATTATTGCAGTACAAATGCTGTCTGAAGGATGGGATGCAAAAAATGTCACTCACATAATGGGGTTACGTGCATTTACTAGTCAACTTTTATGTGAACAAGTGGTAGGCAGAGGTTTACGCCGCTTATCATATGAAATAGATCCTGAAACTGGTTTGTTAGATAAAGAATATGTCAATATACTCGGAGTACCGTTTTCATTTCTGCCACATGAGAACACACCAGGTAAGATTCGAAAGGAAAAGACGAAAACACGCATAGCGTGTGATCCAATCAATATTCAACACGAGATAAGCTGGCCAAACATAGCTAGAATCGAAACCATAATCACACCAGTTTTAAAAATCAACTGGAAAAAAGTTTCAACATTGAGGATTAGATCAAAAGTCACCACAACTATACACGTAGCCCCAATGCTAGATTCAAAATTAGACATTAGTCGTGCTTCAGAGATAACATTGCAGAAATCCTACAACAAATTACGAATGCAAACAATAATTTTCCAGACTGTAAGTGATATTTATGATCATATAACAATCCCAGAATGGTCAGGAAATAAGAACTATCTTTTTTTTCAAATTGTTAAAATTGTTGAGAAATTTATCGAATTAGATAAAATTAAATTTTTAAATTTAACTGATAAGTTAAAAATAAGAAAACAATTAGCGATCATGTTCAACATGAAAACTATTGTCATATACATACATGATTTCATACGAGCTGATAACACAAAATATAAAAAAATAATTTTTGGCAACACAAAACAACAAAAATCAACTAACGATATGCAAGCATGGTACACTACAAAAAAAGTTGTCAACGCAACAAAATCACATATTAATCCTAGCCCATGCGATAATAAATGGGAAGAGCAAGCTAGCAAAGAATTAGACAAAAATGAAAGAGTCATCTCATGGGTAAAAAACTACATATCTGGATTCAATGTGAAATATCAATTTAAAGGAGAGATTCATGATTATAATCCTGATTATCTTGTCCAGCTAGAAAATAACGTCACGTTAATTTTAGAGATTAAAGGACAACATAATGAACAAACTACAAAAAAACACGATGCATTGAAAGAATGGATTGAAACAGTGAATGCAGATGGTAGGTTTGGTAAATGGGAGTGGGACGTAGCGTATGATCCAGATGATGTTCACATCATAATCAAAAAGTATGCTGATCGATAAAAAACATTACACATCCAATCTACTGAAATATCAGGGATAGATCGTCGTGATAAGCGTTCCAGCCGTAGGCATATCCCTCTCAGACTATGATACATAGCCGAGCTCCCGGAAGAGTTTGAGGATAAGAGCTATACTGACGAGCAAAAGTTCGTGCCATGATCAAACTTTCCCGACCCGCATGCTATATGGATCGCCCCTCCCCACGCCCCGCATGGAAGGCCAAGAGCTGGAAGCGTTCCGCAGGGCACTCCGCGACGAGAGGGACGGCGACGTCAGGTACAGGTTTGCCGCGGTCAACATGCACGAGAACCTGGGGATGACGCGCGAGGAGGTCGCACTTGCGCTCGTGCAGTGCCCCAGGTGGGTCGGCAAGTGGGTCGCGCGCTACCGGAGTGGCGGTGTCGAGGCCCTGCGGGACCGCCCCCGCCCCGGCAGGCCGCCGCTGGTCGCGCGGCAGAAGCTTGGCCGCCTGATTGGCCGAATGCCCGGGCGCGTCACGCCCGCAGAGGTCATGCTGGAGATCGAGCGGGCCACCGGCGTGAGGTTCCACATGTCGCACGTCAGGAAAATAATGCGCAGGGCCGGCCTCTCCGCCAAGCGGACGCGCCTGGTGCACGTGAACAGGGCCGACGGGCCGACTGTCGCCGGCTGGCGGCGCCGGGTGCGGCGCGAGATAAGGCGCCTCAGGCGCGCGGGATTCACCATCGTGGTGCAGGACGAGACCATCGCCGTGCACGGCGCAGCCGACGGATCAAAGTACTGGTCGCGCGTGGGCGTCCCCGTCGTCGCCCCGTACACCGGGGGACACAGGAGGGTCGTGGTGTACGGCGCGATCTCCACTGACGGGAAGCAGATCTTCCGGGTGCACGACAGGTTCGATGCGGAGACGTTTGTCGCGTTCCTGCGCGACATGCACAGGAAGTTCGGCAGGGTCGCCGTGATCGTCGACAGGGCGCCGCAGCACAGGGCCGCGGCGGTGAAGGACTATCTTCGCGCCCACAGGGCGGTGAGGCTGATCGAGCTGCCCACCGGCTCGCCGTACCTCAACGCGATCGAGGAGGTGTGGCGGCAGGCAAAGCGGGCGCTGCTGGTCTCCGAGCACTACCCCACCATGGTGGATATGCGGACGGCGGTGTCACGGCACTTCAGGCACACGAGGTACCGGCTCGACGTGATGGCATACCTGGGCCGGACGTCGCTGGAATGCGGCACGGACTTTTGATCGGCAGTATAGGCTCCCAGCGAGACCGGACTAGACGCGTTTCAAGACCGAAACTAGAGTTGTCGCATGCACGATAGCCAGTCTTGTGACTGCAGACTCTAGTCCCTACAGCGCCGAATCCACCATGAGGGCGATGAACAGGACTGCCAGGTACGGACTAGAGAACTTGAAGAGAACCCACGACGAGCTCTCCGACGGCCGCGCCACGACCCACGCCGAGAGTGCCACCATGAGTGCGCCAGACGCAATCGCGGTCCAGAGATAGACGGGGCCGGTCATCGGCTCGCCGCCCTCTAGCTCCAAAAAGAACGGCACGACGCTAAAGGCCACCATAATCACCGTCGAGGCCGCAATAATCCGCGCAGACGCACCCTCGGATTTCACCGCAGTGAGCATCGGCACGTCGACTGCATTATAGTCGGATTTAAAGTGCAGCGTCAGGCTCCAAATGTGCAGCGGTATCCAGATAAAGACAAGGCCGGCCATGACAAGGCCCATCGTCCAGAGATCTGACATTGTTACTGCAACCCAGCCGACCATGGGTGGTGAGCCACCGCATATGCCCCCCAGGATAATGTTGGTCCAGCTGCGGCGCTTTAGCCCATAAGAGTACACGAGAATATTGTTGAGCAATCCGAATGCAATGAACGCAGCGGCCCACGTGCCCTGCTCGAGTGTCGTAGTCGCCGATATTCCAAATGCCATGGCAACTGACATTACGGCTAGGACGAGGCCAAAGTTGCGCGCATTCTCGGGCGTTATGCGACCTGACGGGATTGGCCGGTCGCGCGTGCGCTCCATTATCGCGTCAATGTCCCTGTCGTGATAGTTTGTCAGCGTGTTGGCAGCAGCAGAGCCTGCAATCACGCTGCCGAGCACGAGCGCCCACGTCACGCCTGACACGTCAACACCGTACACGTTGGACGCAGTTATCGTCGCGCCAAAGGCGGTGAACGCAAGTAGGTACCATATCTTTGGCTTTGTGAGCTCGTAATACACGGCCACGCGCGAGGCCGAACCCTGCCTCTGCAACTCAGGCAGCCCCCGCCGTCACGTGCGGCATGTCCTTGGAGACTGACTTCATCTCGAGGAACGACTCTGAAGACACAATTCCGTCAATCTTGCCGATGCGCTCGGACACAATCTCGTGCATGTCATCAAGCGTCCTCGCATACACGGTCACGAGTATGTCAAACCTGCCGGTGACCTCGGCGACGCGCCCGACGCCGTTTGTCGCCAAAAGCGAGCCGATTATCGCATCGCGCTCGCGGCTGTCCATGTTGATGCCGACTAGGGCCTTTACCGTATAGCCGAGGTTGCGCTCGTTGATGACTATGGTGTATCGCTCGATGAGGCCGTTCTTTACGAGGCGCCGTATGCGAGAGTACACGACTGACGGGTTTGTGCCAATGTCGCGCGCAAGCGTGGGAACCGAGACTGACGCATCGGCGGCAAGACCCGCCAGTATGCTCATGTCGAGATCGTCTGCGCCTTCCTGCGATGACACCGGCGCGTCCACTTTTTGAGAGCTTAAAAGTCTATTCTTGGAATATTCCCAATTGTGCGCTAGATTTTGCCCTTTTTATGGAGCATCTCGGCGAGCAGGACCGCCCCCTTGGCCGAGCCCATCTTTTTGTTGTGCGAGAAGAGGACGTACTTTATCCCGTGGCCGAGCATGTCATCTGCCTCTAGCCTCCCGATCGTGGTAGTCATCCCGTCACCGACGTCGCGCTCTATGCGCGGCTGCGGGCGCATCGGGTCATCATGGACCGCAAAATAGTCATCTGGCGCTGACGGCAGGCCAACAGTCGATATCTCCTTGCCATACTTGTCATATGCCATCTTTGCTGACTCTGCGTCAATTTCGCGCTCGGTTCCCACGAGAACCGACTCGGTGTGCCCGTCTATGACCGGAACGCGCGTGCATGTGCAGCTGACTCGAATGTCTGCCTCTTCAATCCTGTCACCCTTTAGCGTGCCGAGTATCTTGCGCGTCTCTATGCGAACCTTGCCCTCTTCCTTTGGGATATAGGGCACGATATTGTCCGTAATGTTCATCGCGCTCACGCCGGGCGAGCGACCCGCGCCAGAGAGCGCCTGCATCGATGTCATCACCACCTTGTTTGCCCCATGCGAGTCGCGAAGCGGCTTTAGCGTGATGACTAGTCCCGTAGTCGTGCAGTTTGGCAACGGGGCGACCCAGCCCTTCCATCCGCGGTTCTTGCTCTGCACGTCTAGGAGCTCGGCATGGTCATCATTTATTCCCGGTATGAGTATGGGCACGTCAGTCTCGTACCTGTACGCCGAGCTCGTGCTGATCACCGGAACGTCAGCGGCGAGTCGCGTCTCTATGTCGCGCGCGGCCTGTGACTCGACTGCAGAAAATACTAGCTCGAGCTCTGACGGGTCAAGCTCGTCGATTGAGCGTATCTTCATGTCGGCGATATACCCCGGTATCTTGCCGCTCCCGTCCCAGGCGACGATGCCGCTTGGGTCATCCGAGACTGCCTCGGCATACGTCTTGCCCGCGTTGCGCTCAGATGCTGCGATCTGCGTGACGGCAAACCACGGGTGCTCGTCTAGCGCGTGGACGAACTCTTGGCCCACGATTCCCGTGACGCCGACTATGGCGACCCGCTTTTTCATGTTGCGCCAGTGAACCCGGGCGCGTTAATAACCGTTATTCAGGCCAGGCGGCGTGGCGTGGGGGGCCGCGCGCAGGCACAAAAGTCTAAACACGGGGAGGGCTCGCGCGCGGCCGGTGACTATGCGAAGGGAGGTTCTCACGCACACGCGGGCCGAGCACGGCGGGCCGCACTCGGTGCGCGGGGGGATCGCGCGCAGCGTCATGGACTTTAGCTCCAGCGTCGGCCCCCTCGGGCCGCCCGGGCCGGTCATCACGGCCATCGAGCGCGGGGTCGACGCGTCGCTCTCATATCCGGACCCCGACTATGCTGCCCTGCGCTCACTCATCGCAGGCGCCAGGGAGGTCGATGACGCGCAGGTCGTCCTCGGCTGCGGCGCATCCGAGCTCATCCATGACTGGACCAGGGCGCTAGTCACGCCGCATATGGGCGTGCTCATGCAGTCCCCGACATTCTCCGAGTATGCCTCAGCGGCAAGGCTGTGCGGCGCGCGCGTAGAGGAGTTTGCCACGATGGAGCTCGGCGAGGACATTGGCGGACTGGTCTCAAAGATTCCGCACGGCGGGTGCGTCTATGTGTGCAACCCAAACAACCCAACTGGCGAGCTCCTAGAGCGCAGGGAGATCCTCGAGATCGTCGGCTCCGCATCAAAGGTCGGCGCGCAGGTACTAGTGGATGAGGCGTTCATAGAGTTCCCGTCGCGCAAGGCGTCTGTCATCGGGGACGTGGCCGACTGTGACAATCTCTATGTGGTCCACTCGTACACAAAGACGTTTGGCGTTCCCGGCGTGCGCGTCGGGTATGGCATCGGCAACGCGCACATGGCATCGGCACTTCGCGAGGCCAGGATTCCGTGGACCGTCTCTGGCATCGCCCAGGAAGTCGCCAGGGCCGCAACGCCGCTGCTTGTGTCAAGGTCAAAGGCCGCACACATCACAAAGCTGCGCGCAATATGCCAAAAAGAGTCGCGTTACCTGCGCAGGGAGATAGACATGATCGACGGGTTTGAGTGCACGCGCCATCACGCGGCAAACTTTTTCCTGGTAAGGGTGAGCGGGCACACGTCACGCGAGGTTCGCGACAGGCTTTTGGAGAAGGGCATGCTGGTGCGCGACTGTGCGTCCTTTGGCGGCCTCGGTGATGACCACATTCGCATATCGGTGAGCACGCACCAGGAGAACATGCACTTTATGAGGGCGATCGAGTCGATATGAGGGCAATAATGGTCCAGGGGACGTCATCGGGCGCGGGCAAGACAACGCTAGTTGCCGCGCTCTGCCGCGCACTCTCGGATCGCGGGCACAGCGTGGCGCCGTTCAAGGCACAGAACATGTCACGCTTTTCACACGCCGTTCGGGGAGGGCGCATATCGCGCGCGCAGGCGGTCCAGGCGATCGCCGCCAGGTGCGAGGCCAGAGTCGACCTCAATCCCATACTCTTGCGGCCCGTCGGCGATGACTCTTCAGACGTCCATGTCAACGGCACGCTAAAGGCGCGCATGCGAGCGCGCGAGTACTATGCGTTTGCCAGGCGCCGGGGCCTGCGCGTCGCCCTGACCGCACTGGGCCGCCTAGAGGCCGCGCACGACATTGTAGTCATCGAGGGCGCCGGCTCGCCGGCCGAGATCAACATTGGTGATGGCGACATTGCCAACATGGCCATCGCCGAGGCCGCGCGGGCCCAGGTCATACTCGTCGCCGACATTGAGCGCGGGGGCGCCTTTGCCTCGATCGTAGGCACGATCGCGCTCCTAGAGGCGCGCCACAGGCGCCTCGTGCGCGGCGTCATCATCAACAAGTTTCGCGGCGATGAGAGGATACTTGCGCGCGGCTACCCCACGCTGAGCCGAATCACAAAAAAGCCCGTTCTTGGCACGATTCCCATGCTCAAAGTCGGCCTTCCCGAGGAGGACTCGCTTGGCGCGCGCGCGGCGAGCGCGACGATGCCGCGCAGGGACACGATCAGTCGCGCGTGCTCGCGCCTCGCGCGCGCCCTTGAGGAGCGCATCGACGTCGGCGCGCTGGTGGACGCATGCCGCTGATCGCAGTAGCGCTGGCCGCGGCCATTGCGCTCGCCATGGACATTGGACTCGGCGAGCCGCCGCGCCGCCTGCACCCGACAGTCTGGATGGGCCGGCTCACTGCGCGCCTCGTCGTTGCGGCGCGCGCTAGTGCGCACGAGCGTGCCGCCGGCGTCGCCGTCGTCCTCGGCGTGTGCGGCGCAGTCATCGTTCCGCTAGCCGTACTGCATGCGGCAATCGGCGCGCTCGGCGCGTGGGGCGGCATCGTGTGGGCCATGGCCGGCGCGCTCCTGCTCTTTGCTGCAATATCGATCCGCTCAATGTCACAGCATGTGGAGGCCGTGACCTCGCGCCTCGGCGAGGATGACCTGACGGCCGCAAGGCACAGGCTCGCAATGGTCGTAAAGCGCGACACGCGCAGCCTCGGGCGCGCGCACATACTCTCCGGACTAGTCGAGACTATCGCCGAGAACATGTCAGACGGCGTCATCGCGCCCCTGGCATACTTTGCCCTCGCCGGCGCTCCCGGCGCGCTCGTCTATCGCGCGATCAACACGATCGACGCGATGGCCGGCTATAGGACGCGCGAGCTCGAGAGGGTTGGGTGGTTTGGCGCGACATGTGACACCGTGCTCGGCTATGTTCCCGCAAGGATGACAGCGGGGCTCATCGTCGCAGCCGCAATGATCATGGGCCTGGACTGGCGCGGTGCGCTCGCATGCGTCCGGCGCGACCATGCGGTCACCGCAAGCCCCAATGCGGGATACCCAATGTCGGCGATGGCCGGCGCGCTCGGCGTGCGCCTCGAAAAGGTTGGCCACTATGTCATATGCGAGGGCGGCGCAGAGCCGACTATGCGCGACGTTGATGCTGCAAGGAGGGTCATGCTCGTCGGCTCGGTGATCCTGGTCGCCGCCATTGGCGCAGTCTCCCTCGCGCTGGTGGCCGCCGGCGCGCCGGTGTGGTGGTCCCATGCTTGAGCGCGTGGGCGCAGTCTTTGCGCTCCTCACGGTGATCCCGCAGGGAGGGCGCACGACGCTCGAGGGTGCGGCCGGCGCCCTCTGGGCGTTCCCGCTCGCCGGACTCGCCGTGGGGGCCGTCGCCGGCGCAGTCGGTGCCGGCGCGATGGCTGCCGGACTGGAGCCGCTCCTCGCCGCAGTCTGCGCAGTCGCCGCACTCGCGCTCCTCACCGGAATGCACCACCTCGACGGGCTAGCCGACCTGGCCGACGCCCTCATGGTTCGCGGGTCGCGCGAGCGCAGGATCGCGGCCCTAAAGGACCACGCCACAGGCACGGCAGGCAGCGCAGCTGTTGCCATCTCGCTCATGGCACTCGTTGCTGCGATATATCCGGCCGGCCCCTGGGGCATCCTGGCCGCAGTAATATCAGCCGAGGTGATCGCAAAGCTCGCCATGGTCATCCTGATGAGGGCCCGCAGGGCAGCGCACGGCAGCACGGCCGAGCCGTTTGTGCGCGCCGCGGCGAACTGGCGCGCAGTGGCCGCCACCGTCGCAGTCGCGATGGCCATATCGATCGGCGTCTCGGGCGTGGCGGCCATCGGGGCAGCAGTTGCGGCAATCATCGTCGCGCTCCTAGTCGGCGTCGCCTCTGAAAGGGGACTCGGTGGGCTGCGCGGTGACTCACTAGGGGCAGCCAACGAGCTCGCAAGGATTGCCGCAGTAATAGTGCTGGTGGGAGCGCAATGATCGGCCTCGTCATGGCCGGCGGGCGCGGGACGCGCATGCGCGCAATGGGAGAAAAGCTAATCCTCGGTGGCGAGACGCCAATAGTGAGCAGGGTCATTGGCGCAATGGAGGACTCGGGCATGTACACGCGCATCGTCGCGGCAACTAGCCCAAACGCGCCGCGCACTGCCGCACTCTTGCGCAATGATGCGCGCATCGACGTGGTAGAGACTGCCGGCGAGGGATATGCGGCTGACGTGTGCGCCGCAATGTCGACACTGGAGGGCAACGTCATGGTCGTGCCCGGAGACCTTGCGCTCCTTGACGCATCAGCCCTGCGCAGGGCAGCGACACTTTACGATGACAGTGGCGCGTGGATGGCAGTCGTCGCGACTAGGAGGTTTGCCGAGTCGCTTGGCGCGACGCCAGAGTTTTTCGTGAATGTGGGTGAGAGAGAGTGCTGCTATACCGGAGTCTCCGTGGTCAACGCAAGCCTCGCGCGCGGCGGCGCCCACGTGAGGGAGACACAGCGCGTGCTAGATGACAGGAGGATATGCCTCGGCGTCAACACCGTGAGCGACTATGAGCTCGTGTCCGGATCCACAATCGAGCCGTGAATCTGCGCAAGCGAGCCAGTCGGCGTGGCTAGCGCATTGCCGCACGAGTTGCACGTGACGGCAGTCGAGGCGTGTGAGTAGACTACCTGCTTTTCGTTGCACTCGGAGCACTCTACGCGCAGAAACTTGCTAGAGGGCTTTGGGACTGGAACGTGATCCTTCTTCATACTGCCACCAACTCGAACTTTTTGACACGAATGCCGTACATGTTGAACTTTTTCTTGCAGTCAGGACACGAGAGCATACGGGTGAACTTTTTGGTGACCTTGGCCGGCTTTGCGAGCTTTGGGAACTTTTGGCCCCCATAGCCCTTTTTGTCCTCGGCGTGGCGCCTCTCGCCTATGGCCGAGGCGCGGCGCTTGCCGGCCTTGTATAGCGAGACCTTTTGCGACGTGTGCTTTTTGCACTTGGGGCAGTAGCGCATTATCGCCTTTGGGTACTTCAACGGCGCGCGCGCGCGATTGCCGTAATTTAAGCATTGAATCTTAAATTGGGGCACTGTGCGCACCCCGCGCATGGGCGCGCTAGGCGGCTCCATACGGAGGCTCAACGCAGTGGCCATGGGCGAGGCAGACGCGAGCCTCATCATCAGGGGCGCGAGGCTTGCCAACGTCTACACGGGCGAGCTCCAGGAGGGCATCGACATAGCCGTCGCCGGCGAGCGCATCGCCTATGTGGGGCCGGACGCCTCGCACACGGCCGGCGAGTCGACGAGGACTGTTGACGCGCGCGGGGCCCTTGCCGTGCCGGGCATGGCCGACCCGCACACGCACATCGACCAGTTTGTCATGCCGCGCGAGTTCGCCTCGCACGCCGTCCTCCACGGCGTGACGTCGCTCTTCTCTGACCCCATAGACATCGTGAGCGTGGCCGGCGCGCGCGGCCTCGGCGAGTTTTTGCGCCAGTGCGAGGGCGCACCGGCGAGGATATTCAACTCTGTGCCCGGCGGCCTTCCCGTTGACCGCAAGTTTAGCACGGCGCGCACGCTCACGCGCGCGCACGAGGAGGCCGCGCTGCGGCGCAATGACGTCGTCGGCCTCGGCGAGGTCTTTTCGTGGACGCGCGTGACGGGACGCGATGCCGGCACGATGCGCCAGCTGGAGCGCATGCTAGACGGAGGACACGCGATAAACGGCCACACCGCCGGCGCATCGGGCAAAAAGCTCCAGGCGTACGTCGCATCTGGCATACTGTCATGCCACGAGCCAGTCGACTATGCGCAGGCAGTCGAGCGGCTGCGGCTTGGCATGTGGGTCATGGCAAGGGAGGGCTCGATTCGGCGCGATCTCGCAGCAATAGTCACCGACGTTCTTGCGCACAATATAGACACGAGTCGCCTAATGTTCTGCTCGGACGGCGTCAATCCGGCCGACATGGCAAGCCATGGCCACATTGACCATTGTGTGCGCGAGGCCGTGCGCCTCGGGATGGATCCCATAAGGGCGTACACGATAGCATCAAGGAACGCGTTTGACTATTACGAGATGGGCCATGACCTCGGCGGCATAGGACCGGGCAGGCTAGCTGACATTGTAATGCTGGAATCACTAGAGTCTGCAGCGGTACGCGACGTCTATGTCGGCGGCCGGCCCACCGTCATCGACGGCAAGCTTGTGGCAGCATGGCCACAAAAGAGGGCGCCGGCATGGGCATCACGCATGGTCAGCTCGAGGCGGCCGTTCAGGAGCGATGACTTTGAGGTGGCCGGCGGCGCCGGCGGCGCCGGCGGCGCCGAGGTCAACACGATAGTCATGCTAACAGAGATCGTCACAAAGCTCGGCAGCGCAAGGCTCGGGGCGCGCGAGGGCAGGCTTGATGGCGAGCAGGTGGCAAGAGCCGCGGCCTTTGGGAGGTCAGGCGCCTCGCGCGGCGGGGCCGTCGCCTTCGTCGAGGGCATCGGGAGCCTTGATGCTGCGATCGCCTCAACGTGGAGCTTTCACGAGAACGACACCATAGTCGTCGGCTCGGGAACAGCCGACATGGCAGCCGCCGCAAACGAGGCGGCCTCTGGCGGCGGCGGGATCGCCGTGGCCAGGGGCGGGCGCATTGTGGCCAGCCTGCCGCTGCCCTTTTGCGGCATCGTCTCGAACCTGGGCCTCGAGGAGGCCGGCGCGCGCCTAGGGCGCATCGACGGCGAGATGGCCGACTCGGGCTGCAGGTTTGGGCGTGCGCACCTCGTGCCCCTCTTTCTGCCCTTTCTTGCGCTCCCGTCGGTTCGCCTCCTCCACGGCGGCCTAGTCGACGTAAGGGCACGCCGGAGGGTGCCCACGGTTGCTCGTAGGTTAAAATAGGGCGGGCCGAGGGGGGGCGCAAAATGGCATCAATTCAGCAAACGCCACAGGGGCCGGTTCTCGTCCTAAAGGAGAGCGCGCTCCAGCAAAAGGGCCGCGATGCGCAGCAGAACAACATTGCGGCTGCAAAGCTCATAGCAGACCTCGTAAAGTCAAGCCTGGGCCCACGTGGCCTCGACAAGATGCTCGTGGACTCCCTAGGGGACGTGACGATAACGAACGACGGCGCGACGATACTAAAGGAGATCGACGTGCAGCATCCGGCCGCAAAGATGATGGTCGAGATATCAAAGACCGTCGACAACGAGGTCGGCGACGGGACGACGTCCTCGGTGGTCTTTGGCGGCGCGCTGATCGCAAACGCCGAGAGCCTCCTCAAAAAGGACGTCCACTCATCAGTCATCGTAGACGGGTACCAGGCAGCCTCTGAAAAGA
This sequence comes from Cenarchaeum sp., assembly GCA_963693095.2. GTDB lineage: Archaea > Thermoproteota > Nitrososphaeria > Nitrososphaerales > Nitrosopumilaceae > JAHRAL01. The sequence continues at coordinate 132,134 of OY843768.1, read as the reverse complement.
CCCTCGAGCTCCTCGCCGAGATCGCAAAGGACGTAAAGGCCGATGACCGCGAGGCACTCACAAACGTCGCAAAGACGAGCATGGAGTCAAAGCTCATATCCGAGGACAGCGACCCGCTCGCAAAGATAGTCGTTGACGCCATCCTAAAGGTGTCGACCAAAAAGGAGACGGGCCACACAGTCGACCTTGAGAACATAAAGGTCGAGAAAAAGTCCGGCGGCTCCATACAGGACACGCGCCTCATCACCGGCGTCGTCCTTGACAAGGAGATAGTCCACAGCGGCATGCCCCAAAAGGCAGAGTCCGCAAAGATAGCGCTCCTCAACTGCGCACTAGAGGTCGAAAAGACCGAGCTTAGCGCCGAGATTAGGATAAGCGACCCAACGCAGATGCAGATGTTCCTCGAGGAGGAGAACCGCATGCTAAAGTCAATGGCCGACAAGCTGCACGAGATCGGCGCCAATGTCTGCCTCTGCCAAAAGGGCATCGACGACATTGCGCAGCACTATCTCGCAAAGCACGGCATACTTGCAGTAAGGCGCGTAAAGGAGAGCGACATGACAAAGCTCGCACGCGCCACTGGCGCGCGCATAACGACGAACATTGAGGATCTTGGTGAAAAGGACCTTGGCGCTGCCCAGACCGTCCAGCAGAGAAAGGTAGAGTCTGACAAGTGGGTCTTTGTCGAGGGATGCCGCAACCCGCAGGCAGTCACGATACTCATACGCGGCGGCTCGCAGAGGGTCGTCGACGAGGTCGACCGCTCAATGCACGACTCGCTCATGGTCGTAAAGGACGTCATCGAGAGCCCCAGAATAGTCGGCGGCGGCGGCGCACCCGAGTCATACATCGCAATGAAGCTAAAGGACTGGTCTGACGGCCTTGATGGCCGCGAGCAGCTCGCAGTCAAAAAGTACGCCGAGGCACTAGAGGCCATACCCCTCACGATAGCCGAGAACGCCGGAATGGATCCGATAGACACGATGGCGACGCTGCGCTCAAGGCAGGCCCAGGGCAAAAAGTGGGTCGGAGTCGACGCGCGCAACACAAAGGTTGCCGACATGCTCTCGATCAACATCGTCGAGCCCGTCGTCGTAAAGGAGCAGATCATAAAGTCGGCAACAGAGGCCGCATGCATGATACTTCGCATAGATGACGTCATATCCGTCGCGCCCCCAGGCGGCGGCGGAATGCCCCCAGGGTAGCCTGCCTCACTCTAGCTCTATTGTCGCAGGCGGCTTGCTAGATATCGCATATGTCACCAGTGCGACACCCTCGACCTCGTTTGTTATGCGGTTGCTCATGCGCGCAAGCGTGTCATAGGGCACGCGCGACCAGTCCGCAGTCATTGCGTCAGTCGACTCTACAATCCTGATGATGACGACGCGCCCGTGGAGGCGCGCGTCGCCGATCACGGCAACGGCCCTGTCATCGCCGACTCCCGCATAGGCCTGCCAGACCGAGGCGAGGAGGCCGTCGGCGGCAAGCTCGGCCTCGACTATGGCGCTAGCCTTTCGTGCGATTTCGATCTTTTCGCGCGTTGCCTCGCCCATGACGCGCACCGAGAGGCCCGGACCGGGGAAGGGGTGGCGCGACACAACGCGCTCGGGCAGCCCGAGTATGCCGGCGACGCGGCGAACCTCGTCCTTGTAGAGCTCGCGGAGCGGCTCGACTGTCTCCATGCCAAGCCATTTGGGCAGTCCGCCGACATTGTGGTGCGACTTTATGACGTCAGCCGGCCCGTGCGTCGATCCGCTCTCGATGACATCAGGGTATAGCGTCCCCTGCGCGAGCCACTTGCATCCCGCACCGGACTGTGCGGCCTCGGTGAATACGCGCGCAAACTCGTCGCCCACGGCGTGGCGCTTTTTCTCAGGATCGGTAATGCCGGCGAGGCGCCCAAGAAAGCGCTCAGAGGCGTCGATGACCTCGAGGTTCTCGACTCCGGCTCCCGCAAGGATCGAGCGGACCTCGTCGGCCTCGCCCTCGCGCAGGAGGCCATTGTCGACAAAGACGCAGCGCAGGCGGTCCCCGATGGCCCTGTGGAGGAGGACCGCCACGACCGTAGAGTCCACGCCGCCGCTCACGCCGCACAGGACGCCGCCCTCGATCGACGAGAGGCGCCGGACCTGCGACTCGACAAAGGAGCCCATCGTCCAGTCAGCGCCTGCCGAGCATATGCGCAGCGCAAAGTTGCCAAGAATGTCGACTCCGCGCTCGGTGTGCGTGACCTCGGGGTGGAACTGGACGCTGTAGACTGAGCGTGCCGCATCCGCAATGGCCGCAGCATTCGAGGAGCGCGTGTGCGCAATGACCTCAAATCCGTCTGGCACGCGCTCGGCCTCATCGCCATGGCTCATCCACGCGCGCACCGAGGGGCCAATTCCGCCGAGGAGGCCGTCGGCCGAGTCCACTGACAGCTCGGAGGAGCCATACTCGCGGTTGGCGCGGCGCACGCGGCCGCCAAACGCGTCGACGACTAGCTGGTGACCATAGCAGATGCCAAGTATCGGCACGCCCATGGAGAATATTGCGGGGTCGGGGCGCGGCGCGCCCTCGTCATACACGCTTGACGGGCCGCCAGAGAGCACAATCCCGCGAACGCCGCGACGGCGCAGGTCATCGACGCTTGTGTCATGCGCAACTAGATCCGCGCGCACAGAGAGCGAGCGTATTCGCCTGCAGATCAGGTGCGCGTACTGGGAGCCAAAGTCCAGGACTGCGATCGTGTCCATTGTGTCATCCCGCAGAGTTTTCCACCATTCGCGCCAGTGACCACGAGACGGATGCGACTATCTCGTCGGCCCTCGGCTTGTCGCGATAGTTCCTGACGACAATCTCGCGTATCGCGCCGGCATCCTCGCGTATGTCACAAGTGATGACCGAGTCAGCGTCAATCTCGCCGGACTTTGCGCGCGCGTCGTCCTTTGCCCTCATTCCGGCGATGATCCTCTCCACAAAGAACGTGCGCAGCGGGGGCGTGTCAGCAGTCAGGCGCACGCCGTCTGCGATGGCCACACTGACCTCATCGGGGGTGACTCGCGCGTGCGCGACTGTCTCCGAGTCGGCCATTATCGGAATCGCGCCGTCTGTCTCCGCATCATCTGCGGCAGGCTCCTCTGGCGCCGCATCCTCGCGCGGCGGCTCATCAGGCCCGCGCTTGATGTCAGACGCCCTCGTAAAGCTTGACTTTATGAGGAGCGAGTCCAGTATGGCAATGTTGCGCCGCGTGTACTCTAGGGCAGTCTCGTATCGCTCGGCCTCCTTTGCGAGGTGCTCCCTTATCTCGAGTATGTCGCGCGTGCGCTCGTCGGTGGATTCCACGCCAAGGCGCGCCTGCCCGCATATTAAAACGCACGCGGTGGGGCAGGGGACTGGATCAGCGCCCACATGGCCACATCTGGCCAAACGGGCAGGCGCACCCCTGCTCGTGTCACCCACGGGCGTCCACGCCGTCTCGGCACCCGATCAGCGCAACTGCGCAGTCCCGCCATGGCGGCACGATGTGTCAAGTTCCATGTCCGGCACCATTCGAGTTTCCGCTAGGCGCCTTCCCCGCGCAGGCGACGTCGACGCTCGCGCAGCCGGGTTCGCGCAAGGCGCGCATACAGACCAAACATAAACGCAAAATACGGACACGTGAACCCTTGAAAAAAGCCCACAAGGAAATCGTCCCATATGTCAACCATGCGACTCGAAACCTCGATAGCGCACGCCATCCTCTAGGCCGTTGTGATAATTTTTGATGACAGTCTCGTGGATCACTCTTGCGCCCTTGCGCATATCGCACGAGGGGGCAGGGTTATTGCCGCGCTCTCCGGGTTTTTTGGAGGGCGAGGCTGGTATGGCAATTCTGCGCCACGCGCGCTCAGGTGTAGTCTCTAGCATATCGAGCACACATTCATCAGTGAAGTCCACGCCGCAACGCCCCTGCCCGCATATTAAAATGCGCGCGACGTACGCGGTATGGAATCAGCACCCTCACAATTCCGCTTGGCCAAATGGGCGTGATCATGCCAGTCTGTCCGGCCAATCTCGCGCTCTGCGTTAGGCAGTATACGCAAGACGCGTCATGTGCCATGCGTGGGCACGCTTCACAATCATGTGTCAGGCTTTGCGTGGCGAGGCTTGTTATCACTGTAGGGATACAGTATTCTAAGGCCTAAAAAGACAGGTATTAGCGGGTACGAGAATGAGATAAGGACCCACGAGGCAAATTCCCACCAGTCGACGCCGGTCATTGCAGTGGTTCTCCTTGCCAGTGTCGGCGCAGGTAGAGTCGGCCATGGATTCTCCGAACGGCACCCGTATGCAACAGGCAGGCATGCCCCCTCCGGTGTCGGCCACCGGCTCCCACGTCATCGCGGCACCCGATCAGCATCGCCGGAACCAAGTCAACAGTATTTTGGGCGTTCGTGCCGTCGGCTGCTGTAGCCACATGATATTACCGTTTGGCGCCTGGTGACGAAGTGTCCATTATCAATCCGGCCGTGGCGGTGAGACGCGACCTAATTCTGCAGGACAAGAATTTTGTGCCGTACAATGCATCGGGTTCTCTGCCTGTGCGCATTCGTGGACAGAGCCAATAGTGGACAAGGCTTTTAAAGTCCACTAGGTATAGGGTGGGCAATGACTGAAGAGGAGAAAGTGGTGGTGCCCATACCAAGAGGAAAACGTGCGAAGGTGGGCGGATTCATAATTGATAATCGGGGGCCGTTATTTGCGCCGCCCGGCGATGACCTATGACGAATGAGATACTAACATATCTTGTGGCCCAAAATGCAATACTTGCCCAAATATGGGCTGGTGTGAACACACGAGCATCAGTCTTTTTATCGATTGTAATGGCATTAATAGCAGGAGTTATCATAAGCCCCACAGACGTTTTTACCCCACAGTATAAAATCATAGTAACCGTGATTGCTGCACTGCCCATAACAGCATCATTCAGAGTATTACATATGCAAGATATAAGTCCGGGACCAAGAGTAAACCCAATAAGCAACGATATTAAAAAACCGTCAGAGGATAAAGAGATGGTAATAAATCACCTCACATGGGTATTGGCAAAAGATATAGGAGAGAACGAGGCAAATCTCGGTCGCAAGATTCGTCGTATGAAATGGTCATACCTAACAACGGTAGGATTCATGGCAGGGGTTATTGCTGCTGCTGCTGTGCTGGTGAACGTAGCACCATCTGCATAATATTTGCACAGACAGTAGAATGTATAGCATGTGTGCTCCTAACGCAACACATGCCCACTAGATCCGGTTACAGCAAAATATTGGCCACATCTGCCGTCGACACCCCCTCAAAGCCCGCAACTCTGCCCGAGGCCGTGCAGAGCCTGCTGCGTCGCGCCATCTGCGGCGCTGCCCACTCTAGGAGTGCGCGCGCACGGCGCAGCTTTTTAAGCTTTGTCGGGCGGTGAGCCGCCGTCGTGAGCGAGTGTGCTCCAATGCGCCCCCCAAAGTCCATCCCTAGGAGCACAATGCTGCGCGCATGCAGCTCGTGTGACATAAAGACGCACCTGTCCCCGTCGGTAAACCCGCCAAAGTTGCGTACGCCCCCCACGGGGCGACCCTGCGTGCTTGCCACGACACGCGCATAGCCGGCGGCCATGTCGAGCCTGTCCACATTGTCGCCGTGCGCATGGACCACCATGACTGCGCCCGAGCGGGCCGCGGCTCCCAGCGCACGACTGTCGCCGTCAAGGTCGGTGACAACGACGTCTATGCGCATTCTCCTGCGCACGAGCTCGGCTGCAGCACCGTCGGCCACGACGCGCGTGGCGCGCGGGTGCCTTGCCATCACGTCCGCGCCGGCTCGCGCAGAGGGGCCGGCGCCAAGAACCAGGACATCGCGCGAGGAGACGAGGGGGCGCAGGCGCGCCATGGCCGAGCGCCCACGCAGAATGGCATGCAGGGTGCTCGCAGACGCCGCATCGTGCGCCCTGCTGTATCCAAACTCGGCGAGAATCTCGCCATACCTCGCATACCACCCCCGCAGCACCATATCACTAAAATTATCGGCCCGTCTCATAAACCATTATGATCAGGCTGGGGAGCGTCGGCCTTGGCGGCTCCAACCCCACAAGAATAGTCGGCATACTCAACGCGAGCCCCGAGTCGTTCCTGCGCTCCTCGGTGAGTACCACGCCGCAGGCAATATCGCGCGCGGCGGCCCGCATGGAGGCCGAGGGCGCCGATATCATAGACATCGGCGGCATGTCAAGCGCGCCGTATGCTGCGACGATGGTGCCTGAGAGCACAGAGGTAGAACGCGTGGCCGCCGCGGTCCGTGCGGCCGTGCGCAGCACCGCCGTGCCAATATCAGTCGACACGTGCCGGGGGGGCGTGGCTGAGGCGGCCATGGCTGAGGGCGCATCAATAGTCAACGACATCACCGGCCTCCGGCATGATGAGCGCATGAGGGAGACAGTCAGGGCCCACTCACCCTCGCTCATCGTCTGTGCGCACTCGGAGACGCGCCTTGCGGGCGGAGAGCCTGTCGCGCAGGCAGCAGGCCTACTCGCAGAGAGCCTCCGGACTGCTGCCTCGTGTGGCGTTCCGGCCTCGCAGACGGCCATCGATCCGGCCATCGGCTTTTTTAGAAGGACAGGCCGCGGGGGCCTCTTTACGCGCAACGAGATGGACTGGGTTGCGCGCGACCTCCTCGTCCTCGGTGGGCTGCAGGGGCTGCGCGCAGGCACACGCTCAGAGATCCTAGTCTCGGTCTCAAACAAGTCCTTCCTGGGGCGCATCATGGGAGGAGCCGAGGCCGGAGAGCGCATGGCCGGCTCGCTGGCCGCCGAGGTCGTCGCCGTGGCCAATGGAGCCGCGGCCATTCGCACGCACAATGTGGCCAGGACACGCGAGGCGCTGGCGGCGTTGCAGGGCAGTGTTCACGCCTAATGATAATCATTAATGATTAGCATTAGACCCATATCCGCAACCAGTGCGCAAAAGGCCACATAATCTATGCAGGTATGGTAGATTTTGTGAATATTGCCATTTATGATATAGAAATTACAGAAAAATCCGCACCCAAAAAACCCCCTCCTTTTATAGGAGATCGACGTATAGGTATGTAACAATGGCACAAATGCCGGCATTGATCCCAAAAGAGGTCGAGATCCAGAGACTAAAGAAAATCTGGCTCATCGTAATCGCAATGGGATCCACCGCAGCATCTGTCGAAGTGGACAACTTTGTAGACGGGTCACTACACCAGACATCAATTAGGGACAGCGCGTTCACGCCTGCCCACTGGTGGCTCTACTCGCACTTTGTCGCCCTGCCTCTAGGCTGGGGTGCGGCTGCGATCTACGACAGAAAGGTACCCGTTCTCAGGGGCCCGAACAACTCGATAAACACGGGGCTAAAGATGACCATCCTTGGTTATCTCGCAACGATGTTTACGATAGGGGTCAATGAGATGTGGCACTTTTGGTTCGTCGAGGAGATATTTGCGGTGCCAAACCACTGGATGTTCAACATGGGCGTCGTCGTGGCCTTCATGGGCGCACTGGCCTACGTGGTCAGGGTCTATGCAAGACTCGTCGAGCTCGGTGCTGAGACACCCGGTGAGAACCCCTATGTTGCCGAGATGTACAAGATGGCCCTCGAGGGCAAGCTGTACAGTCGGTCAATCCCATAGGAAACACCAACCTACGGCTCCGATAGGGGTCGTTTTTTCTCTTTATCCCCCAGCGGACGCTGTGGATCCTGATCGCGCACAAAAGCTTATAACGAATTGGCCGCCGCGTGCGCAAGGCTTCAGATGGAGATCAGGGAAGGACTTACGTTTGATGACGTGCTGCTAGTTCCAAAGTATTCGGACATTGCGAGCCGTTCGCAGGTGAGCCTGCGAACGCGCCTGACGCGAAACATCGAGATCAACATGCCGCTCATCTCGGCGAACATGGACACAGTCACCGAGCACTCGATGGCAGTGATCATGGCGCGCCAGGGCGGGATCGGCATAGTCCACCGATTTTTGAGCATAGAGACGCAGGCCGACGAGATCCTAAAGGTAAAGAGGTCAGGAAGCGTCATGATCGAGAACCCCTATACCGTCTCGCCTGACCAGTCGATCGCCGACGCGCTGGCCTACGAGCGCGACATGGGCGTCTCGGGACTCATCGTCACTGACGCGCAGACGCGAAAGCTTGTAGGAATCATAACGGGGCGCGACATTGTCCTGGCGCCAGACCGCAACGCGCTTGTGCGCGACGTCATGACCACCAATGTCGTCACGGGCAGGGCGGGGATCGACCTCGAGGAGGCAAAGCGCACGCTGCATGACAATCGCATAGAAAAGCTCCCCCTAGTCGACGCAGACGGCCGCGTGGCGGGCCTCGTCACTAGCACTGACATACTTGACACCGAGGCGTATCCGGACGCATCAAAGGACAAAAAGGGCCGGCCCCTAGTGGGCGCTGCAGTCGGCGTAAAGGACGACTTTATGGACCGCGCCGAGGCGCTCCTGGCCGCAGGCGCTGACGTCATCGTCGTCGACATTGCGCACGGTCACAGCGAGAACGCGCTCTCGGCGGTTCGCAACCTCAAAAAGGCGTTTCCCGATGCCGACATAATAGCGGGCAACGTGGCGACTGCGGCAGGCGCCGAGGCTCTCATAAAGGCCGGAGTCGACGCAGTAAAGGTCGGTGTCGGCTCGGGATCCATCTGCATAACGCGCGTCATCACCGGCTCGGGCGTGCCGCAGCTCAGCGCCGTCGTTGACTGCGCCGCTGTCGGCCGCAAGCACGGCATACCGGTCATATCAGACGGCGGGACGCGCACGTCCGGTGACGTCACAAAGGCCCTCGCCGCCGGCGCGTCCTCAGTCATGCTAGGCGGGCTGCTCGGCGGAACCGACGAGTCGCCGGGAACTGTCATCACAAAGGACTCAAAGAGGTTCAAGGTGTATCGCGGCATGGCCTCGCTTGCTGCATCGATGGGCAGGCGCGCAAAGGAGGGCCGCGATGACGTTGACATCAACGACTATGTCGCCGAGGGCGTCGAGGCCCTCGTCCCGTACAAGGGGAGCGTGACGGACATACTCGCGCAGCTTGCCGGCGGGCTGCGCTCCGGACTGAGCTACTGTGGCGCGCATGACATTGCGCAGATGCAGAAAAACGCCGAGTTTATCAGGATGTCGCGCGCCGGCTTTGCCGAGAGCCAGCCGCACGACGTCACGGTGGTGTGAGTCATGGCAGCAAGGCGCGCAATAGTGGGCACTGCAATCGGGGCCGTCGTCCTTGCGCTTGGTGCGGCCTCGCTCATCTCAAACCTCGGGCTGCGCGAGTTTACGATCGACGAGGTGTACGATCCTGGCGTGTCCATTGCGCCATTTGACCTGACTGCGCCAGAGGGCACGGTTCAGTCCCTGGACATAACGGCCGAGTCATTCGAGATCACACTCGCCACTCCAGAGGACGGCGAGGTGACCACGCCGCACGAGGGGGGCCACACCATGGAGTGGGCACACGGCCCATCAGGCAGGTCAACGCTAATGGTATCTAGCGGCTTTGAGCTCGCCGTGGCCGGCACGCTCTATTCGCAGACTGACTGGATATTCGTGGTGTACGACGCGTTTGTCATGATATCGGGCCTCATAATCATGGGCTTTAGCGCAGGGTTTGGAAAGCGCAAGCCGCGCGGGTTCTAGGGCGCGCGGGCCGCAACGTACGAGCCAAGTGACTTTATGCCCGCCGTGATGGCCACGGCGCCCGCAGTCGCCGCCGCTGCGAGCGCAGGATCGCACTCGGCGTCGATGAAAAAGTCATACTCCCACGTGCCCTCCCTCTTTGGCCTCGACTCGATCCTCGTCAGGTTGATGCCATGGGACTCAAAGACGCCAAGGAGCGCGTGGAGCGCGCCGCGCTCGTGGCGCATCGAGGCGATAAAGGACGTCTTGTTTGCCCCTTCTGGCGGCACGCCGTCGCGCGACAGAACGACAAAGCGCGTGTGGTTTTGCGGCTCGTTGGCAATCTCATCCATGATGACTGGCATGCCGCAGAGGCGCGCGGCCTCGGCGCTGGCAATGCAGGCCGCATCGTCTCCCATCTCCATGACCATGCGCACGCTTCCGGCCGTGTCATATGTCGGAACGCGGCGCATGTGGCGCGACTCGATGAACCTCCTGCACTGGCCCAGGGCCTGCGGGTGCGAATAGACTGTCCGCACGTCCTCAAGGGATCCGCGCCCAATGAGGCAGTGCCTGATCTGGTGGTACGTCTCGCCGACTATGCGCAGCGCAGTCGTGCGCAGTATGTCATAGCTCTCCCCGACGCTTCCGGCCAGCGAGTTCTCCACGGGGATGAGCGCACAGTCGCCCTCGCCTGACTCGGCCGCATGAGCTGCGGTGGCGAATGACTCGCATGGAATCGTCTTTGCGTCAGGAAACAGCGCAAGGGCCGCGCCCTCGCTGTATGCTCCGTGCTCGCCCTGAAAGGACACGCGCCTCAATGCGCTCACGGCGCCTTGGCAAAGTCATCCTTGCCAAAGTCCCTTGAGAGCTTGCGCTCATCGACCCAGCCGCACTCGATGCACTTTACGACATCACGGTGGAGCATTACGCGATCGCCGCAGCGACGGCACTTTGTGAAGAGCACGCCGAGGGAAGGGTCGTTGACCTCGGCGTGTATGTCGCCGTTGAGCGTCCCGACGATTCGCAGTGCAATAATGTCACCGACTAGCGCGACGAGCCTCATGCGCAGGTTTCTCGTCGAGAGCATGCACTCCACGTTGTTCGTGACTTGCCTTCCATTGATGTAGCGTATCGACACGGCGATCCTAGAGGAGAGCGTTGCGGCGACCTCGCCGATGATAATGTCGCCGGCGACGGGAACCGGAACCTGCGGGCCGACTGCGCTGACGGTGTGCTTTTCAGAGTCTATCTCTGATGTGCCAACGACTGCGGCGCATATGCGCTCGCCGTCATCAAAGGCGCCATGGCCCACGCCATACTCCTCGACTGAGGCTAGGCGATCCCCCGGAAAGACGTGCTCGTTGGCCATCGCGCGCGCGTGTCTGCGCCTATTGTTATAACTGTTGGGCACTCGAGCCGACGCGCAGGGCATGCAAGGGCACCCAGCGGTGCGGGAGCTGCGGGCAAGAGTCTCCAAATCCGGCAATGGCGGCTAGGAGATGCCCGGATTGCAGAGTGACATGCAGGTCAGCCCAAGATCACGGCTAATGTGCTCCCACTTGGAGAACACGCCAAACTGCAGTGAATTGTCGTTATCATCAACTGTGGGCACAGGGCCTGCCGGCACACCTGCAGGATCCCCCAGGAATACCTGGATGCGCCCTATGTGCATGCCAAGAAACGCCGAGGCGCCACCGTCATCAACATGGAGAACCGGCGAGCCGCTGTCGCCCTTTGTAGACCTGTATGTCGCCATAGCCTGGTCTATGAGCGTGGTGTCCATCTGCCCAGTTGTGGCACGCACAGTCATGGTGGCTGAGAGTATGTCTCCGGAGCTTTTTGGCCCGGCGCCAAAGATTTCAGCTGTTCTGCCATTTATATCCCCGGTCGCACCAAAGGCGTCCAGGGCGATTACACGCGTGCCACTTCGGACTGTGTCAACCTCAACTGAGCGCTCGGGCAAGACCTTCACAAGTGCCGCATCAGAGAACACCTTGTGGTTTGTCATGACGTCAGTAGTAGCAATAACAGAGTTGGCAACGACGGTACCAGGATCCTCGGCATCAGAGCCCGCAAGCGCAATGCTGGGAGGTTTCTGGTCTGACGCCCCAGTGATGTCGATGGCATGGGATGGCACAAGGATGGCCGTGGTGTCATTGTGATTTATGACCAGGCTGGCCACTGCGTTGACCATGTGTGGGGACACGTATGCGTCTGATGATGGCACCGTTACCTCCAATTGGGAGCCCCCATGAAGCAGCAGTTCGATCGGTGACTCGTGTGTTCTCTCGGACGAGTCATACAGTTTGTACACTGGCTGCATCGCAGGACGCTGCACAATGCCAGGAATCTCCGCCAACGGCCTGACCATGACGCTGTCTACGGCAATAGTCCGACCATGCGTGCTCAGATGGGCAACAAAGCGCAACTTAAAGTCGTCCACCATAAAGCCATCGAGTGGATATGTCACGTGCGCCCACTGGTGATCACCGCCCGGCGCGTCGAACCACCTGTAGACGGTATGCCATGAGCCATTCTTGTGCAGCTGGACAGATAGAGAGTCATCGCGTCCCAGCGGGCCATTAGCATGCCACGCGAACTTTAGCGTTGCATTAGTCCTATTCGAGAGATCCATCGTGGGCTTGGTCTCTATTGCGCACCCGCCAGGGCAGTCATAGGCCTCAGCAGCCCTGTTTAGCTGGTGACGTCCCCAGGGGATCATGTCATCATGCACGACAACTCTCCAGTTGGTCTCCCCGTAAACGGGCGCGTCTGCCCCCTCTGTCCGGATTACTTCATTCCACCACCCGATGCCATACTCAAAGTGGGTCAAAAAGGCCGCTTCCTGAAGGGGTTCGGGCGTCATGACGACATCAAATGTTGCGCTACTTTGGATTCCCATCGCGTCTGTAGCCGTGCATATGACATATCCAGAGCCAAAGCCAAACGTGGCCCCGCTGGGCGGCAGGCAGACTGGCTCTATAGTGTTGCCCATAGCGTCATGTGCCACGGACGTGAACATTATTTGCACTTTGGAATCCGGCGCGGCCGTCACAAATATGTTCTTGGGGACATAGACTGTGGGAGGCAGCAGAGAAGGAGCCGATCTGGCATATGGGGGCTTTTGCAGCTCAAGTGCGCTCCACCAGATAAATGGCCAGTTAGGGTGATCATTACGCTTAGTTTTGGGCGTTACGGGAGTGTCAGCGGACGTTGGACGTCCCTCATTCTCGCGGAGGTTTTTTTCATGTATAAGACAGGCATGCTCGTAGCCATACTCGTGTGATGGCGTGCAGCGCATGGCATAGTACTGTTCCCATGACGTAATGGAGACTTGCGAGGCGCCGGTGACGTACACAGCAAGTGCTTTCTGGTCGACGGGCATATTGTGCGTAGTGGAGTTATCATATATGTCGGGTTTCATGGGGATATCAGTAATGTCTGCCATTTCCAGATGCACGCCATGCTCGCGCAGGGTTTTCGCATATAGCGCGCAGGCATCTTCGTAGCCCATCTCGTATAACGGAGTGCAGTGCATGGCATAGTACTGCTCCCATGATTCAATGGAGGCGTGTGAAGAGTCAAACTCAAAGACGCCATAAATTATTTTAATATCAACATCACTGTCCAGCGCAATCTGGAGCTCGCGCTCCTCGTACTCTATGCCGGCCAGTGCGGCAATCACGTGCATCATCACGACTAGCTCCTCATTTTCCTCGTCGACGTACGTCATGACGAATGGATAGTCCGGTGTGTCATAGTCGCCTGCTGACTGTGCTGCCATTATGCCCGTTAGATCCTTGTGTGCCGCGTAGAGATCGTGGATCCTCTCAGCACGAATAGGGGACTCGTCTGGTTCCATGCCAACAGGGTCGAACACGCCCATATCCATGGCATCAGGGTCAAACACGTCCATCTCAGCGACAGCAGGAGCGAACGCCACTGCAGGTAATGCCAAGGCGGCAGACAAAAGGGCCAGGAAAGCAAGCACGCGCATGGTCGACGGTGGCCTTGCATGACAAATAAGAGTCTAGAGGCGCATTGCAGAATTTGCGCTAGAGCCAGTGCGGGACGCGAAGGTACTCCTCGGGCTCGCCCCCGCGCATCACGCGCAAGAGCGCGTTTGCCTGCGGCGTCGAGAGGACCGGCTTTGGGAACGGGTTGTCAGTCGATATCCTCGGACACGCGACCTGGATGAACGCGTCGATGCCCGTGAGTGACTCGAGGCGATCCGAGGTGATGCTCGTCATCGCAAACATCTGGACCGTCCTGCCCTCGGCTTCCAGCTCGCGGCGCAGGCGCAGGGCCGTCACCTTTGAGAGCTGTCCCTCCTTGAGGCCTACTATGATCCCAAACGTGCGCGCCTCTGAAGCCGCATAGATTGCCGCAGTCGTGCGCTTTTGCGTCTTTTGCGCAAACTCGGTGACGTCGCGAACCTCGCCAAAGTACGGGTCCAGCGCATATGTTGGCAGGCCAGTCGACAGCGCGACTCCGGCCGCATGAAAGACGCTCTGGCCCAGAAAGACATTGGCCTCGGCACCCTCGGCAACTGCAGCAACTGCGGGATAGAACTCGCACCCAAACACCTGCGCGTCGTTGAGCTGGCCGCTTCCGGCACCGATCACGACGTCCACGCCGCCCTCCTCGAGGATAGTGCGGACAGCATCAACCTGCCTCAGGTGCTGGCTGTCGGTGAGCAGCGAGACGCGCCGGCCGGCGAGCATGCGCGCGCACTCCTCGGCGACGCGGTCAAACTCAATGTCATCAAAGGCGTCGACCATGATGACGTCGCCGCCCTCGAGCTCGCCCATGCTTATCGTGTGGCCAATGTTAAAGAGAACGCCGGCGCCGAGAACCTTGGCGCCCAGGTGGTTTGTGTCACACGATCCCCACGTCGTGTCAGCGAGCACGTACGCCGGTATGCCAAACTCGGCCGAGATGCGCGAGGCCGCGGCCTGAACCTGCGGGAGCATGCCGTCCGGGCCGTTGAGGGCCACTGATGCCGGATTGCGCCTGCGTATCTCATCGCGCATGCGCGCCTCGTCGACTATGATCATGCGGGTCGCCCCGCGCAGCAGCCGCGCACGGCCATCTCCGGCCTAGGCGCGCCTGCGCCGGCTGCCGGCGCTGCGCGTGCGCCGTGGGCGCGGCGAGCTCTCGGCACCGCGCCGGAGCGCAATCTCGTTTATTCCCTCGATGACTGCCCTGACGCTAGTCACGACAATGTCCTCGCCGACTGACTTTGCGCGCACAGTGTTGCCGCGCGCGTCCTCGACCTTTACGGTCACCTCGCACAGCGCGTCAGATCCCCCGGACACGGCGTTTATCGAATAGTCGGCTATGCGCGTCTCGTATATCCCGCCGACTATCTCCTGTATGGCCGCAAGCGAGGCGTCGACCGGACCCACGCCAGATGCCGTCTCGTCATGGTCAGTCTCCCCTATGGCGAGCTTTACGTAGGCGTGCGGCGTCTGGCTCGCGTTCGTAGAGACGTCAAGCTCGCGCAGCCTCACGAGCCTCTTTGGCGGATCCTTGCCCATAATCTCGGATGCGATCGTGACGACCTGCATGTCAGACACGTTTGCGCCCGAGTCGCCCATCTCCTTGACTCGCTCGAGTATCCCGGCAAGCTCGTCGCCTGAGGGCGACATCCCGTACTCGGAGAGCGTCGTCTCGACACCGTGCGTGCCGGCGTGCTTGCCGGCCGCAAACCACCTCTTGCGCCCAACGAGGCGCGGGTCGAGTGACTCGTACGTGAGCGGGTTTTTCACTATTCCGTGCGTGTGTATGCCAGACTCGTGGCCAAACGCGTTCTCGCCGACTATGGCCTTGTTGTTCTGCACCTGCATGCGCGCCATGTGCGATACGAGCTGTGAGACCTCGTATATGCGACGCGTCTTTATTCCCGTAACTCCCCGTGGGCGCGATCGCGGATGCCCGCCGGCGCTAGTCGACTCGGGATCAAGGAACTCGAGTGCCGAGACGACCTCCTCCAGTGACGCGTTGCCGGCGCGCTCGCCGATCCCGTTTATCGTCACGTGTGCCGATGCGGCGCCAGCGTCGATTCCGGCAAGCGTGTTTGCAGTCGCGAGGCCAAAGTCATTGTGGCAGTGCACGCTAACTGGAAGCCCGGACGCGTCGATGACATTCCTGACTAGTTGCGCCATGTGCTCAGGCGTCGAGTATCCCGTCGTGTCCGGTATGTTTGCCCTGTCAGCGCCGGCCTGTGCTGCTGCCGAGTAGACACGGTGCAGGTACTTTGGGTCCGAGCGCGTCGCGTCCTCGGCAGAGAACTCTACGACAAGGCCGCGTGACTTTGCGTACTCGATGGCATCAATTGCGGCATCGAGTATGGCCTGCTGCGACATGCCGAGCTTGTCCTTTGCGTGGATTGCAGATGTTGCGATGAACGTGTGGACACACTGCAGTCCGGCATCCACTATGGCATCGACGTCCTTGCGCGTCGAGCGCGCAAGTCCAAATATGTCCGCCCCGAGTCCGGCCGCCGCAATCGCCGAAACGGCCTCGTGCTCTCCGGCTGACACCACTGGAAATCCGGCCTCGATGGCATCCACGCCTAGCGCGTCGAGCGCGCTAGCTATCTCTACCTTTTGGGCCGGGGAAAAGGCAACGCGCGGTGTCTGCTCGCCGTCACGCAGTGTCGTGTCAAATATTCTCACCCTTCGCGCCATCGTTGGCACAGTAGACGCTCTGCCTATATAGGTTTTTGATTGCGCGCACTGCGAGATCAGCACTCTCAACCCATCTGGCCAGAGTGCGTGATCCTGTCTCTCCGCTTGCCATTGCAGCACCTCACCTGTCCGCGTGGCGAGCGCGCAGGCGCCGTGTCTAGCGCGTTGACGGTTACCGTGAACGGGGCGCTATCGCAGTTGCCCGCGCTGTCTGTCGCCGAGCACGTGACAGTCGTGGCGCCGGCGCTGAACGTGCTGCCGCTGGCATGCGAGCAGCCGACCTAGACTGCCCCGTCTACGCCGCGGGCAGTCACCGTGAACGTCTCCGTTGCGCCGACGCTTGACGTCGCCGGAATCGACATGTCAGCCGACAGCGTGATCACCGGCGGCACGACGTCCGTAGAGCTCACAGTCACCCTGAACGCGGCGCGGCCCGTTTTGCCCGACTCGTCAGTCTCCGTGCACGTGACCGTCGTGGAGCCCAGCGTGAATATGTTTGTCAGAAACTCTTGCCACCGCTCGTAGTGGGGCATCACTGGACGATAAAAGGAGCCACTGTTGCCCACCACCCACCCGGAGTCTATCAGGTCCCTGCAGCGCTCAGAGACGTTCTCGGTCAGGTATGCCACGATGGACTCGGAGATGTGCTTGCTGTGCCAGTGCTCGCATCCGCCCATAAACACGAGCCATTCCGCGTTGCCCTCCAGCCATGGAAGCTGTCCCACAAGCTTGTCGTTAGCGGCCCTGCACACTTTTTGCTTGTTGTCTTGCCAAAGCTTCGTGGTGTGCTGAACGGATCGAAGATAGCTCTCGTCATCAGAACCAGAATAGACGCTCACAAACTCATCCTGACAGACATACCAGAAAGAGCAAGACACGGTCGGGGCATCAAAGTGATAGACCACCGCCTTTAGCGGCACGCGAAACTCCTCGGGCAGCATGCGGTGCAGCTCGTCGTCGCTCTGCACCGCATTGTGCAGGTCGAGGAGTCCGGATGCCAGCTCGTCGGGATTCGCGGCATCCATGGACACCCTGAGCCTCTCTGGCAGCCGGAGGCGCAGATCGTCGTCGCGCTGCACCTCCCAGTACAGCTCCACAATGCCGTCCGCAAGGGCGTCAGGGCTAATTGCGGGAAATTTCTCTGGATGCTCCCCGTGTGTGCGCTTTGCGTACAGCTCGGCGGCGCGCTGCGCGTAATGCTCAACGGTTCCCCACACTTCCCCGTCGTCCCCCTCGGACTCTGCGCCGGGCACGACGTCGGCAGGGTCAGAAGCCCAACCTACCGGCTCTACTTCTGGGGGGTGGCGGAGGAGAAGTTCGGAGGGCGGGAATCCTGACGGCAGGCATCTTGATTTAAACAAGGTGTTTCCGTAATCGTGTTCAGGATCCAGAACCTCGTCGGGGTAGAACTCTTGCCGCGTCTCGTGAGGGGTCGCCCCTGGACGATAAAAGTCGCCACTGTTGCCCACCACCCACCCGGAGTCTATCAGGTTCCTGCAGCGCTCAGAGACGTTTTCGGTCAGGTATGCCACGATGGAATAGGAGACGTGCCTGCTGTGCCAGTCCCTGCATATGTCCATAAAAAAGAGCCACTCTGCGTCCCCCTCCAGCCACGGAAGCTGCCCTGTGAGATCATCGCGGGCAGCCTCGCACATCTTGCGCACGCCATTGTCTTCGTTCCAGGGCTCCATGGATTCCGTGGACGATCTAAGGTAGCTCTCGTCGTCGGCACCGTGATAACCTGCCATGTAATCCACATCAGCGCAAAAAGGATCCCCAAGGCAGAACGGAGCCTCGGTGGCAAAGTAATAGCGAACCGCCTTTAGCGGCACGCGAAACTCCTCGGGCAGCATGCGGTGCAGCTCGTCGTCGCTCTGCACCGCATTGTGCAGGTCGATGAGCCCTGATGCCAGCTCGTCGGGATTCGCGGCATCCATGGACACCCTGAGCCTCTCTGGCAGCCGGAGGCGCAGATCGTCGTCGCGCTGCACCTCCCAGTACAGCTCCACAATGCCGTCCGCAAGGGCGTCAGTGCGAATTGCGGGAAATTCCTCCGGATGCTCCCCGTGCGTGCGCTTTGCGTACAGCTCGGCGGCGCGCTGCGCGTAATGCTCGACGGTTCCCCACACCTCCCCGTCGTCCACAGCCTCTGCGCCGGGCACGACGTCGGCATATTCAACAGTCCCACCTGCATCCCAGGACAACACGCCGTAACCCGCAATGGTCGCACAGGCCGCAACGATCGAGATGGCGGCAAGCACGCGAATCATTGTTGTGGATCCCCCATCGTGCGCATGGTGTTCTCCCACGCTGAAATGATGCCGAGCTGGCTCGCAATGGCCAACGACTGCATGAAAAGTGCTGGCACGGCTGGCGCCAGCACGACTGCTGCCGACATGGCAGGCGTGCCCAAGGCGCATATTTAACGGCTTGCGGCCAACCCAGGCATTAGGCCGGCACGCCTCTTGCCCACTTGGCCAAATGGTGGCATCGGGCCCGGCCCACTCGCCGCAGCAGCGCCTGCACCGGCATGAACGGGCATGGGTGCTGACATTATGCCGATCCACGCGCAATAGATAAATCACAAGGCATACGCACGCGCGCGCGTTGTCAGGCAAGGCAGTTCTCGCGTTCTCGGGCGGGCTAGACACGTCAGTCGTCGTAAAGTACCTCCAGGAGGATCTTGACATGGACGTCGTGACTGTCACAGTCGATGTGGGCCAGGGCGGCAGCAGTGCCGAGATTGGGCGGCGCGCCAGGGCGCTCGGCGTCAAAAAGCACTACACGCTAGATGCGCGTGATGAGTTTGTGCGCGACTATGTGCTCGTCGCCATAAAGGCAAACGCGCTATACCAGTCAAAGTACAACCTCGCCACTGCGCTGGCCAGGCCACTAATCGCAAAAAAGGTCATCGAGGTCGCAAGAAAAGAGCGCGCAACATCACTTGCGCACGGCTGTTCCGGAAAGGGAAACGACCAGGTGCGCTTTGATGTAACGATGAGGGCCGCATCATCGCTCCCCATAGTCGCGCCCATACGCGACATGAACCTTGATCGCCCGACAGAGCTGGACTTTGCGCGCAAGCACGGCGTGCGCATAGAGAACGTCGCAAGAAGGTTTAGCATTGACCAGAACCTCTGGGGGCGCGCCATAGAGGGCGGCGTGCTCGAGGATGCGGCCGCCGAGCCGCCAGATGACGCCTTTGAGTGGGTCAGCACGAGCCCGCCGGCGAGGCCGACGTATGTCAGGATCGGCTTTGAGCGCGGCGTGCCCGTCTCCCTTGACGGGAGGAGAATGCGCGCGCGCGCGCTAATCGAGCGCCTCAACGCAGTGGCCGGCAGGGCAGGAGTCGGAATCGTCGACCACATAGAGGATCGCACCGTCGGGATAAAGTCAAGGGAGGTCTATGAGGCGCCGGCGGCAGCATGCGTCATCGAGGCCCACGCCGACCTCGAAAAGATGGTCCACACAAAGCACGAGACGCGCTTCAAGGGCACAGTTGACGCCGAGTGGACGTGGCTGGCATACTCGGGACTTTGGGAGGATCCCCTGCGCGCAAGCCTCGAGTCGTATATCGAGCGCTCGCAGGAGCCCGTCAGCGGGACCGTGCGCCTGAGGCTCCACAGGGGCGCAGTCAGGGTCGTCGGGCGCTCGTCGCCAAACTCGCTATACAGCGCCGAGGAGGCCACGTATGGGCGCGGCTCGACGTTTGATCAGAGGCGTGCCACGGGCTTTGTGGAGCTCTGGGGCCTCCAGTCCACAGAAGCGGTTAAATTACAAGGATCGCGTGCGGCGCGCCGTGAAGTGTCCCGAGTGCGACGCAGGCCTAAGCGTTCCAGATGACGCGATGTCCGGCGAGCTTGTCACATGCCCTGACTGCGGGGCCGACTATGAGGTCTCTAGAAGCGGCTCCGAGGTGGAGCTAAAGAGGGCTGAAAAGGTCGGCGAAGACTGGGGCGAGTGATGGTTAGAATAAGCATAGCCTACGACCGACTCCGCGTGGAGGAAAAGATGCTGGCAAAGAGCGCCTCAGAGAGGGGGCATGAGGCCCACATGGTCGACGCAAAGTCAGTCAGCGCGAGCACGCAGAGTAGTGCTGCCTCACTGGGCCTCGGCGATGTCGTCCTAGAGAGATGCGTGAGCTATCACAGGGGAATGTGCTTTACTGCCATAGCCGAGTTTGCCGGAGTCACGTCGATAAACAGCCTTGATGTGGCCTCGCGCTGCGGCAACAAGATGTTCATGACGCTCCTCCTCCAAAAGGCGCGCGTGCCGACGCCGCGAACGCACTTTGCGCTCTCGGCCGAGGGTGCAGTGGACTGCTTTGGGCGCGAGGGCTATCCGCTCGTCATAAAGCCGCTCGTCGGAAGCTGGGGCCGTGGAGTGATGAGCGTAAATGATCGCGACACGCTTGATGCGATAATGGAGGCTCGTGCGGTGACTGACTCGCCGCATGACCGCCTATACTATCTCCAGGAGCGCATAAGGCGCCCGCCGCGCGACATTCGCGTCATAACCGTTGGCGGCGAGGCCGTCGCCGCAATGTACCGCGAGTCAGGAGGGTTTAGGACAAACGTTGCCGCCGGAGCCAGGCCCGAGCCATGCGCGATCACGCCGGAGATCGGGGAGCTCGCCGCGCGAGCGTCAGAGGCCGTCGGCGGCGGTGTCCTCGGCGTGGACATGATGGAGGACGCCGAGCGCGGGATCGTCGTCCACGAGGTCAACAACACAGTCGAGTTCAGGGGCATGGCAAGCACTGGGCAGGCCGACGTGCCGGGGGCCATTATCGAGTTTGCCGCGCGCACGGCGAGGGGATGACGCTGCGCGCATTGAGTATAAATTATGCGCGCGCAAGCCCACCGGCATGAAGGCCGGCGTCGTTGGTGCATCAGGCTATGTTGGCGGGGAGGTCCTGCGTCTCCTAGTGGGCCATCCGCGCGCCGAGATAGCCATGGTCACCTCGAGGCAGCACGCCGGCGACTATGTCCACCGCGTCCAGCCTAGCCTAAAGGGCCTAATCGGGGACATAAAGTTCAGCGAGCTCGACTATGACCGCATGGCCGAGGCGTGCGACATTGTCTTTACGGCCGTCCCCCACGGGACCGCAGTCGACATCGTCCAGGAGCTCCTCGATCGCGGCGTGCGCGTCATAGACCTGAGCGCCGACTATCGGCTCCACAACGCCGCCGACTATGACAGGTGGTATGGCTGGACACACACAAACCCAGGTGGCCTCAAGGGCTCAGTCTACGGCGTGCCCGAGATCCACCGCGAGGCCATACGCACCGCAAGGCTCGTCTCGTGTCCGGGCTGCATGGCAGTGACGTCGATACTGGCGCTTCGCCCGCTAGTGGAGGAGGGCCTCATCGACAAAAAGCACATAATCGTCGACTCAAAGATCGGCTCCTCGGGCGCCGGTGCGGGCGGAAAGGCCGGCACAAACCACGCGATGAGGGCCGGCGTCATACGCCCGTACAAGCCGGCGATGCACCGGCACACCGGCGAGATAGAGCAAGAGCTCTCCGAGGCAGCCGGCTCAAAGATACCCGTCTCGATGAGCCCGCACGCAGTCGACGTCGTGCGCGGCATACTCTGCACTAGCCACACGTTCCTCGAGCGCGACGTCGATGAGAGGGACATCTGGAGGATATACCGCGAGCGCTATGGGGATGAGAGGTTCATCAGGCTCATTCGCGACAAAAAGGGACTCTACAAGTTTCCTGACCCAAAGTTCGTCGTGGGATCGAACTTTTGCGACATTGGCTTTGACCTCGACCCCGCAAACAACAGGCTCATTGCGCTCTCCGCATCAGACAACCTGATGAAGGGCGCGGCGGGTTCTGCGATACAGAACATGAACGTCATGCTAGGCGGCGAGGAGACCGAGGGGCTGCTATACTCGCCGCTCACACCGGTGTGAGCCACGATGATCACGATAAAGATAGGCGGGAGCGTGGTCGGCGACCTGCACGAGACGGCAATTGCGGACATACGGCAGGCAGCCGAGTCCGAGGGTGGCGTCATAGTCGTCCACGGCGGCGGGCGCGACGTGACTGACGTGTCGGGCCGCCTCGGCCACGAGCCGCGCTTTATCACGTCACCGAGCGGCGTGAGGAGCCGCTATACTGACAAAGAGACGGCCGAGATATTCACGATGGTCATGGCCGGACGCGTCAACAAGTCCATAGTGCGCTCGCTGCAGGCCGGCGGAGTCAACGCCGTGGGCGTGTGCGGCATAGATGGCGGGCTCATTCGCGCCGACCGGAAAAAGAGGCTCCTCATAGTCAACGAGCGCGGCAGAAAGCAGGCGATCGACGGCGGGTACACGGGCAAGATATCGCACGTAAACTCTGCCCTCATATCCTCGCTCATCGGGTCAGGCTTTACGCCAGTCATCGCCCCCGTTGCGCTCAGCGAGGAGAACGAGTTTCTCAACGTCGACGGCGACAGGGCGGCGGCCAGTGTTGCCGGCGCCATGCGCGCCAGTCGCGTCATATTCGTCACCAATGTCGACGGGATAATCATGGATGACAGGCTAGTCGAGGGGATCAGCGCCGCTGAGGCGCGCGAGATGCGCCCGCGGATAGGGGCGGGGATGGAAAAGAAGGTCATCGCCGCACTTGAGGCACTAGACGCCGGCGTCGGAGAGGCGATCATCGCGAGCGGAAAGAGGGAGGGGCCAATATCGGCGGCCATGGCGCATGAGCGCTGCACGGTGATCCGGCAATGAGCGAGGATGCCATAATGGGCGGCCTGTACCAGAGGTTCCCCGTGACCGTCGAGCGCGGGCAGGGAGTGCGCGTGTGGGACACGGCCGGAAAGGAGTACCTTGACTTTATGGGCGGGTACGGCGTAGCGCTAGTCGGCCACCGCAACGAGCGCGTCACGGCGGCAATAAGGGAACAGGTCGACAGGATCGTCACGGTTCACGGATCCCTCTACAGCAATGTTCGCGCGAGGTTTCTCGAAAAGATAGTCTCGCTGGCCCCTAAAGGCCTCACGTGCGCGCACCTGAACAACAGCGGCGCAGAGGCCGTCGAGGCGGCAATAAAGTTCGCGCGCAAGTTCACCAAAAAGTCCCACATGGTGGCAATGCGCGGGTCGTACCACGGCAAGTCCATGGGCGCGCTCTCGCTGACGTTCAACCCAAAGTACCGCAAGGCCTTCGGGCCGCTCCTCGACGGCGTCTCGTTCTCGCCATTTGGCGACATTGACGCGCTGCGCGAGGCCATCACCGAGGAGACTGGCATGGTGATACTCGAGCCCATACAGGGCGAGAGCGGCATACACGTTGCGCCTGACGGGTTTTTGCGCGACGTGCGGCGCGTCTGCGACGAGCGCGGCGTCGTCCTCGCGTTCGACGAGATACAGGCGGGCCTCGGAAGGACCGGAAAGATGTGGGCGTGTGACCATGACTCCACGGCACCGGACATACTGTGCCTCGCAAAGGGAATAGCCGGCGGCGTTCCCATGGGCGTCACGCTCGCAAGGCCGGAGATCATCGCGAGCATGTCAAAGGGCGAGCACTCTTCCACGTTTGGCGGCAATGCGCTCTCGTGCGCGGCCGGCACGGCGACACTTGACGCACTGGTGACTGACGGCCTAGTCGACAATGCGGCAAGCGTGGGCGATGAGCTCATCTCTGGACTGCGTGCGCTGGCAGAAAAGCACGCGATCATCAGGGAGGTCAGGGGGCGCGGCCTCATGGTGGGAGTGGAGCTAAAGGTTGACGTGCGCGACATCATCATGGGCGGCATAGAGCAGGGCGTCCTCCTCCTCTACTCGGGGCGCAACATACTGCGCCTCTTGCCCCCGCTCGTCGTCGGCTCCGCTGACGTCGCAAGGGTTTTAGGCGTCCTAGATGACCTCCTCGGCGCAGAGGAGGCAAGGAGAGGAGTTGCATAGCGAAAAGGACCGCAAGATAATTGCGTTGCTCAAAAAGGACTCGCGCATGGGGCACAGCGAGATCGGCAAGGAGGTTGGCCTTTCAGAGTCAGCGGTCCGGCGGAGAATAAAGACGCTCCTCGACTCTGGGGCGATAAAGCGATTTACCGTCGAGATGGGCGATGAGGGCATGACAAAGGCCGTCGCGTTTGTGACCGTCGAGTCCGGAACCGACGTCGCCAAGGTCTCGCAGCGCATAATGAAGCTCGACGGGGTCGTCACGGTTCACGAGATAACCGGAAGCTATGACATCATCGCCTCGCTTAGCGCGCAGGGCATACTGAACGTCAATGAGAGCATTGACCAGTTGCGCAAGATACAGGGCGTGACGAACACGAACACGACGATAATACTGCGGACATACGAGTAGGTGCGCTATTCGGCGTGCCATATGCGTAAAACGCCATAAATCAGCGCATAATGCCCAAAAACGCCGACAAACGCACGATTATCCTTATAACGCCCCGGCAGTCCCATACCGTGGAATGGAAAAGGCAAACCGCAGGGCCGACGAGTACAACGCAATGGTGACAGGCCCGTCAAAGATACGCATACTCGACAGCACGCTTCGCGAGGGGGAGCAGCACCCCGGCATCTCCTTTAGCGTAAAGCAGCGCATACAGATAGCGTGGGAGCTTGACCACTTTGGCGTCGACCAGATAGAGATATCGCCGGTCATATCCGCTGACCACGAGGAGGCGACGCGCACGATAATAAGGCAGGGCCTTGCCGCAGACATTGTCGCGCACGGTCGCGCTCTAGTGGCCGACATTGACAAGATAATCGACTGTGACGCGAAATGGTGTGCGGTGTATCTCGGGATATCCGAGGTTCACATGAGGGACAAGCTGCGCATAGACCACGACGAGGCCATCTCGCGCGCAGTAAAGGCAGTAGAGTACGCAAAGGCCCACGGCCTAAAGATTCGCTTTACCGCCGAGGACGGGAGCAGGGCCGATCCGCAGTTCCTTGTGCGCGTGTGCGCCGCAGTCAGGGACGCCGGAGTCGACAGGATAAGCCTGCCGGACACTGCAGGGGCTATGCTTCCCCACGGAATGCGCAGGTATGTCGCACTCGTCCGTGACGCAATAGGTGACGTTCCCCTTGACGTCCATGTCCACAATGACGTCGGCTTTGCGCTAGCCAACGCGTTTGCCGCATGCGAGGCCGGAGTTGACCAGATACACACGACGATAAACGGCATCGGCGAGCGAACGGGCATACCCGCACTCGCCGAGGTCGCAACGGCGATACACTACCTCTATGGGCTAAAGAACTCGTTCCACCTCGACATGCTAGGCGACCTCTCGCGCCTAATAGACGCGTACACGCCGATAAAGACGCACGAGTCCGCGCCGCTAGTCGGCTCGTCGGCATTCAAGCACAAGGCCGGCACGCACCTGGCCGCAGTCCTGAACAATCCGGCAGCATACGAGCCCATACCGCCAAACGCAGTGGGCAACCGCCGGACCATAGTCTTCGGCGAGCTCGCCGGCCGCGCCGGTGCTGCCCACCTGGCAGCGATACTCGGCCTGCGCGCAGATGACGAGCAGGCAAGGAGCCTGGCCGACGGCCTAAAGTCGCTTCGCATGGGCGACGTCCTGGAGATGCCGCTGGAGGACAGGATTGAAAGAAGGTTAAATAGCCGCCGCGCGCGCCGGGGACGCTGATATGGCCGCCAAGTGCTCCGAGTGCGACGCGACGATAGGGCTTCCGGACAATGCGATGGCCGGCGAGATCGTGACATGCCCCGAGTGCGGCTCGAGCTTTGAGCTCGAGGGGACCGGCGACTCCCTCACGCTAAAGCCCGCGCAGAGCGTGGGCGAGGATTGGGGGCAGTGACCCCTGCTGCGACAATCCTCTACGACACTGTTCGGTGGGAGGAGAAGGCCCTCGCAGAGGCCGCAAAGAGGGCCGGCGCAGAGATCCAGGTTCTTGACTGCCGCAAGATCGCGCTGCAGACTGACGGCGAGGCGGTCGGATACGGCACCATACTGCAGCGCTGCGTGAGCTATTACAGGAATGTCCACTCGACAGCGGCCCTTGAGGGAATGGGCGCGCGCGTCATCAACTGCCTGCAGACAGGCATCCTCGCAGGCAACAAGCTCTACACGCACATGCTCCTCAAAAAGTCCGGCGTGCGCACCCCGCGCGCCGCAGTCTCGTTCTCGAGGGAGGCGGCCCTCGAGGCTGCCGACTCTATCGGCTATCCGTGCGTCATAAAGCCCACAGTCGGGAGCTGGGGCCGCATGGTCTCGCGCCTCAGTGACGCGGATGCGGCCGAGGGCATACTCGAGATGCGCGAGGCGATGCATCCACTGTACCATATCCACTATGTCGAGGAGTTTGTAAAGAGGCCCCCGCGCGACATTCGCGCCATAGTCGTAGGTGACGCAGTCGTCGCGGCGATATACAGGTCATCGAGTGACTGGAAGACGAACATGGCCCTCGGGGGCCATGCCGAGGAGTGCAAGGTCACCGGCGAGATGGAGGAGATTTGCATAAAGGCGCGCGATGCGGTTCACGGCGAGATCGTCGGAGTCGACATCATGGAGGATGACGAGCGCGGCCTCCTCGTCCACGAGATCAACAACACGACAGAGTTCAAGAACACCGTCAGGGTCTGCGGCGTCGACATACCAGCCCTCATTATCGCGCACGTCCTGGAGGCGTCACGGGAATGAGCTCCGATGTGGAAGTGCCCGTGACGGACAGGTACGCCGTAAAGATGCTCGAGAAGGCCCTTCGCCTCTATACGGTCTCGCTATCAGAGAGGCCCATGGCCGAGTTTTTGGCCGACAAGTGCGATGACCTGGGATTTGGCGACATACGCATAGACGACGAGGTCGGCAACGTCGTGGCGATAAAGGGGACTGGCCGGCCCGTGACCATGCTCTGCGGCCACATGGACACCGTTCCCGGCAAGATACGCGTGAGGCGCGAGGGCGACAGGCTGTACGGGCGCGGCGCGTCTGACGCAAAGGCCCCGCTCATGGCAATGCTCTTTGGGGCAGCAGCGGCAGCCGAGAACGGCGGCACGATAGTCTTTGTGGGCGCAGTAGACGAGGAGGGAAACGCAGCCGGCGCCAAGAGCCTAGCAAAGAACGGCGTGCGCGACCGCGCGGGGCAGCCCATAAGGCTCGACTATGCGATGTTTGGCGAGCCTAGCGGGATCGGCAAGATAACTGTCGGCTACAAGGGCCGCCTCGCCATTAACCTCAAGGTCGACGTTGGCAACAGCGGCCACGCCGGCGCGCCATGGCTCTCAAAGAACGCCATCGAGGAGTCCGCCATGTTCATCTCTGCGCTAAAGGGCAAGCTCGAGGCCGGAAGCGCCGAGGAGAGGCGGATCAAGGCGCTCACGGCGACTGTCACCGAGATCAGGGGCGGCTCGAGCCACAACATGATGCCACAAGAGTGCGAGACGACGATGGACGTGCGCGTCCCGCCGGCCATGTCATGCAAGAACGTCGAGCAGGACATCGCCTCTTGCGTAAAGGAGACTGCAGCCGAACGGGGAGTCGAGGCGTTCTATTCCATACTTGATGAGACAGAGCCCTTTGAGGCAAAGGCCGACTCGGTTCTCGTTCGCGCGCTAAAGATCGGGACCGTCGAGTCCGGCTCGCCGAGCCCCATGCCCGTTCTAAAGACCGGAACAGGCGACATGAACGTCGTTGGCAACACGCTGGCCATACCCGTCGTGACGTGGGGGCCCGGAGACCCGCACCTGGCCCACATGTCCAACGAGCACGTCTCGATCGCCGAGTACCTAAAGTCCATAGAGATACTAAAGTCCACGCTGCGCCACCTAAAGCGCCTTCACGACAGGGGACAGGCCCAGTGCTGAGCTTTGTCGGCATCGGAGTCGGCGGCGCGCGAGCCATGGGCGAAGGTGCGCGCGCGGCGATCGCCTCATCAGGCGCAGTCTACATGGAGCGCTTTACGAGCCCCGTCTCAGACGCAGAGGTCGGGGAGCTCAGGCGCATAGCAGAGGGCGGCGGCGCCACATTTAGGACCGTGCCGAGGTGGGTCGTTGAGGACGGCGGCGAGATACTGCGTGCGGCCGCTAGCGGCGATGTCGCCCTAGTCTGCTACGGGGATCCGTATGTCGCAACGACGCACATTGAGCTGCGTGCGCGCGCAGCGGCAGCCGGCACGACGACGCGCAGTGTCCATGCGGCGTCTGCGCTGACTAGCATGGTCGGCGAGTGCGGCCTGCACCAGTACAAGGTCGGGCGAACGACGACAGTCACGCGTGCTGAGGCGAGCACTCCATACGCGATAATCCAGGAGAACCTCGATCGCGGGTGCCACACCGTCCTCCTCCTCGAGTACGACGAGGACGCCGGCATGTTCCTGGACCCGCGCAGCGCGCTAGAGTCACTCCTCGCAATAGAGGAGGAGAGGCGCCAGCTTGCGCTCACGCGCAAGACGTTTGCGGTCATAGCCTCAAGGGTTGGCCGTGATGACTGTGCGATGGTGGGCGGGGACGTCGGGAGCCTCCTTGGCGAGGAGTTTGGCGAGGCGCCGCACAGCATCATCGTGCCCGGCTCGCTCCACTTTACAGAGGCCGACGCGCTGCGCGTCCTGACACGCTGCATCGGAGAGCCGCGCGCAAACGCCGACTCGTCAAGAAAAGAGTCACACCGCATGATAGCAAAGTATGTCCCCATGGTCGGCGAGGCCATAGGCGAGGCGCGCCTGCGCGGGGGCGGCGAGGGCGTCGCGCGCGTGCTAGACTGCGCACAGGACTATGTTGCTGACGCCGAGGAGTTCCTGAGGTGCGACAGGGACGAGCTTGCCATACTCAGCATCGGCTATGCCGACGGCCTTGTCGACTCGCTGCGAGTCGCCGCAGGCCTAGAGCGTGACGCGGGGGAGCGCATAAAGGAGGGCAGCGAGGGTGGCGCGCATTGAGATCCCCGAGGATAGAGGCGCTGTGCGCCGTGTACGTTGGAGGCCTGCTAGGCGAGGAGCCGCGCGCGAGCGTGGGCGCAATCGGCCGGCTAGTCGTGGACGGGCTAGTCGACAGTTCGCGCACGGCACTCACGGCGCGCGGGAGAAGGACCATTCGCGTGGTCCTCTCTGGCGGCGTGTTTGACATAATACACCCTGGGCACATACACACGCTTAGGCAGGCGCGCGCGCTAGGCGACGTGCTCATCGTCGTTGTCGCCACTGACGCCACGGCAGTAAAGATGAAGCGGCGCACGCCGCTCCACACGCAGGTCCAGCGGCAGGATCTCGTCAGGTCACTCGAGATGGTCGACACGTGCGTCATAGGCGATGAGCTCGACATGTTCAACACCGTCAAAAAGATATCGCCGGACACCATCGCGCTTGGCTACGACCAGGCCCACCAGGTCGACTATGTCGTGGCCGGATGCTCGCGCGTCGGCATTGGCGCAGAAGTCGTCAGGCTAGACGCGACTGACCCCGAGATGTCGAGTGGCGAGATAGAAAAGGCGTACGGCAAGACGATACACGGCATATAGTCACGGAAATACCGAGACGGTGACGCGCGAGCCGTCTGTAACGCGCAGCCGCCGGCGCAGGCTTGTTGCGGCAACGAGCTCGACTATCGAGCGCTCGTGGTGCGTGCGCTCGAGGCGGATGAGCTCGCACGGCACGCGGCCGTTTATCGTTGCGGCGTGGCAGCGAACCCATCCGTACGTGCGCGCGCCATCAGAGAACCCCTCGATCATCGTTCCGCGCGCCGAGTCAAGGCGCTCGGCCTCTGATGCAGACGCCGCATCAAGGCGCACGTTGAGCGTGCCGGGAAACGGGACATAGCCGACCCTTGCGCGAAACTGCCTCGTGTACCCGCGCAGGGCCATATAGTAGCGGCCCTCGCCAGAGCCCGAGACGACCCTTCCGGCAAGGTTCATCGACGAGGGAGCCGACTCGATCGACGAGCGCAGCGACTCGTAGAGGTGCAGGACCCTCGAGTAGCCCTCCGGCGTGACTAGGACCGAGAGCGACCTTCCCTGGACCGTCCGCCTCACGAGGCCGTCGCGCTCGAGCTCGCGGAGGTGGTCAGAGGCGGCCTGCTGCGAGCGCGATATGCTCCTGCCGAGCTCAGACGTCGTGATCCGCACATACCCCGCGCGAGCGCCGCGCGAGAGGAGGTATGCGAGTGTGGGCACGTGGCGCGCCTCTAGCGTGCGCGATGCCAACTAGAAGACGCCTAGCTCCGAGAACGACCTGAGGCGCACGCCCATGTCATCCTCGATGTGCGCTGCGCGGTTGCCCACGATCGTCTCGACGCCGATTCCCTTGGCGGCCTCTAGGAGGCGACCAGTTATGATCCCGTCCATGACGATGCACTGCACGCCGCCGCCCTGCTCCTTTAGCTTTGAGACTAGCTCGCTGACCGGAACGCGAAACGCCTCGCTGCCTTCAGAGTCGAGCGCGGTGGCCTCTAGTGTGTCCTTTAGCCTCTGGTAGACCGGCGTGATTAGCGTGATTAGCGGGCGATCCTCCTCCTTTGGCTCTGCAGGCTTTGGCTCGGGGATCTCGACGTCGCGATCGCGGCGATCCTCGCGTCCGCGTCCCCTGTCTCTTCCCCTGTCACGATCCCTGTCGCGTCCCCTGTCACGGTCACGTCCCCTGTTGCGCCCGTTTCTTCCGCCGTCATGGCGCGGGAGCTCCTGGCCGGCAAACTGCTCCTTGATCTCGGCGACTGCGGGATCGAGCAGCTCGGCGACGCGCTGTGGCGTGAGCTCCTCAACTTCGACACCGTCATCTGCGCGCAGCTCGACGTCAACGGGAACCATCATCTTTAGCTCGCGCATTAGCGCGCCGCCGGTGCGGTCACCGTCAAGAAACGCGACGATCTTTTTCTTTGATCTGCAAGCGACCTTTATCGACTCGTCAACGCGCGCGCCGTCAATGGCAAGCGTGTTGTCGTATCCGGCGCGGATCAGGTTGACGATGTCTGCCCTGCCCTCGACGAGTATTATCCATGGCGAGTCGAGCATGCCAGAGCCGCACGGCAGCTTTGAGGGCCCGTACGAGGAGACACGCGAGTTTGACGGCGTGCCCTCGTGAACGTCACGGCGCATCGTGTCACCGTCGCTCACGGCCTTTATGGCAAACTTGCGCTTTATCTCCTTGGCGCGCTTTACAATGTCGTCCTTTTTGGCCGCGCGGATGTCGTCGATCGAGAGCATCTTGAACTTGCTGTCAAAGGCGCCCACCTTGTCGATGCTCTCAAGGGAGGCGGCGACTAGCGAGCATGTGTCGATATCCGTGCTCATGGGTATGAGGACCTCGCCTGTCGTGGCGTGCGCAGTCGTCTTTGTGGTGACGTCTATGCGTCCGATCTTGGATATTTTTTGGAGCTCGTTGAGGTTCATATCCGGCCCGAGCAGACCTTCGGTCTGCCCAAAGATGGCACCGATTATGTCGGTTCTGCCAACTAGGCCGTCCACATCATACGATAGCCTGACATGATACTTGATGATGCCTGATGAAGGCAATGTGAGCTCAACTCCTGAAGATTCAACACCACCCCGTCCACCTACCCATATATGACCTTAATGGAGGATTGGTCCATTTGGAGGCCCATTTCAGGCGTGGGGTGCCGCACGTGGCTCCCCAGCGTTAAATATGGCCATGCGAGCCCACAATGCGATGGAGACTGTGGCCATCCTAGCCCTAGCCGTCGCCTCGACGCTCACAGGAACCGCCGGAGCCGAGCTCTGGGTGTCAGCCGACGGGGCGCCCGGAGGCATAGTCGCCGGCGCGCAGGTGATCCGCGTCACCGTCGATGATGGGGCCGAGACTGCCGAGCCGGCCGGTGAGCCGACCGTGACGGTTGGCTCCATGGAGCTCAGGATGGTCCAGGGGGCCGATTCGAGGTGGCACGCATATTTTGCCGACGCGCGGGCCGCACGGGCCGCAGAGGCCACTGTGGGCTCAGACGGCGCCGGCCTGGACTTTGGCACCATTTGCGGGGGCGACTCGGAGGCAAACACGCTGCTCGCGCAGCTCACCGGTGCGGACCAGGACTATTTTGCCGACACTGACGGTGTCGCGTTTCCACTCGGCGGCGGATGCGCGGAGGGATACGGGGACGGCGTGCGCGCAATGTCGGTCCTGCGCAACGATCGGCCGGCAAACTTGGCATTCGGCATAGGGCAGAGTGTGCGCGCCGATGATGCGCGCGCTTCAGCTTCAGGTGTGTGGCCGTTTATACAGCTCTATGACCTCGGAAGGAACGTCGAGGTCAAACACGAGGATGACAGTGTTCGCCTCGAGTATGGGACAACGCGCGATGTGGCAGCACTTGCGCTTGACCGCAGCGTGTATCCGCCGGGAGCCGATGTCCACATTGAGTTGTCAGACGCGTGGCTCAACGTCGATCCCACTGATGAGGACTCGTGGACGTGGGATCTCGAAGGTGACAGCATTGGGCGCGCAATATACCGCGCGTTTGACTCGCGCGGTGAGCCGACGGGAAACGTTTCTGATGTGTCAGGTTCGTTTGGTGCGCTCGGCTGCGACGAGACGTGCTCGTTGAGCATAGACATGGGCGGCGGCGCACTGGAAACAGTATCCAACAGAAACGGCAAGAGCTCGCTTGACGGAAGCGGCAGTTCTGGCGGCATCATCACGCTAGTCGAGACCGGTCCTAACACTGGAATCTTTGCGTCATACGACTCGGCCAACGCATCATCGCTAAAGGTGTCGCGTGATGCCTCACGCGGCGTCGCGATGACAGTCTCGTACGGGTCGGCGCGCAGCATACTGATCGGCCACGGGGACGCCTCACTCGACCTTGGCGCAGGCGGCGCATGGCAGTCAGGGACGCGCGCTGATGTGACGCTCAGCGACACGGACGCAAACCAGAACAGCCGGCAGCGCGAGACCCTCGACGTCGCCGATGCGGGCGCGGCGATACCGACCATCGTGACTGGCGAGCCGCTCACGCTCATCGACGCCGTGGCCATCAGCGCGCAGGACGCCGGCGGGCAGCCTGTGGAGCTTGCGCACGAGACTGACGCGCATGGGGCAAGGGCACTAGTCACGCCAGCAGGCCCCATTGCGAGCCTGGCAGTCGACTATGGGCAGGCGCGCGTGCCCGTCCATGCGGCACGGACGGTGACGAACCTGCTCAACTATGACGTCCGCTCGACTGGCGCGACGGCCGTCGACATTTACGCCGTGGCCGGCGCGCAGAGGGTGGCCGTGGCCTCTGGACCGGCGCGCGGCCTCGTCGAGATCCCGCACGCCGCAGTAGAGGCGATGCTTGCCGGCACGGGTCTTGGCCTCGAGTTTGACCTGGGCCGGCCCGTGGGTCCGGGGGGCACGATCGCCATGGTGGCTGACATTTTCTCCTTTGGAATCGCCGACGGGCAGAGGGTGGCCAACCAGGTCGTCAGGCTGGAGCTCGAGGAGACGGGCACTGACACCGGAACGTTTGCTGGCACGCTAGAGTACACACTCGCAAACCAGCTCAGCATAGCTGATGCGGCAACGTATGCTGACCTTGCGACAATAGGCGAGCGCGCATCAATGATCGCAGTCGACGGAGGCGAGGACATCACGATGACATATGATGACCGTGCCGCTGACGGCTCGAGGAGGATCGTCTCGGGAATGGCAAGCACGGCCTCGCACACCGGCTCGGTCTCCTTTGATCGTGACGAGTATGGCACGTCAGACACGGTGACTGTGACGCTGCGCGATGCTGACCTAAACACGAATCAGGACACTGCCGAGTCATACCGCGTGGGACCGGTAGGCGGCGGCCTCCTCGTCCTCACGCTAAACGGCATCCAGTGGACAGACAGGCCCGGCTGCCCCGCGCCAGGCCCGAGCCTCTCGCTTCTTGAGACTGGCACGGCGACTGGCGTCTTTGTCGGCCAGCTGCGCGTGCCACAAGAGTGGTGCGACGGCGAGTCGGCGCGTCCGGTGAGCACGGCGAGGGCAAAGATCGGCATAACGTATGCGGACTATGCTGACAGCCGCGGCACGGCTGACGTGGCCGGTGACGAGTCGCCGCGCGTGGCAGGCCGCACCA
Source organism: Cenarchaeum sp. (assembly GCA_963693095.2). Lineage (GTDB taxonomy): Archaea > Thermoproteota > Nitrososphaeria > Nitrososphaerales > Nitrosopumilaceae > JAHRAL01. The sequence goes on along the minus strand of OY843768.1, from coordinate 97,814 downwards.
TGCCACTTGCCATCTCTGGAGTCGAGATCCTCGGGAATGCGCAAGGAACCGAGCGCATCGCAGTCGGCCTCACCGGCGCTGCCGGAACGGAGTTTGAGCTTGTCGTGCAGGTTGTCAGCAAGGACGGCATCGTAGGGCGCATAATCGCCGAAGAGCACACCATCGGGGGCGACGGCAGGCTTCGCGCATCCATCATGTGGGACGGTGACGGCGGTGGGGAGCGGTTTGCGCAGGTGTTTGCGTGGAGAAACGGTGTGGCGCTGGCCGCACCTTGGGAGGCTGCCATCTCGGCCGGCATGGCCTCCCCCTAGGGAGTTAAAACAATGCACGTTCTTGGCGCGTTGGCCTATTCCGTGCTAAAGGAGTGGCCGCAGGAGCACGACTTTGTGACGTTGGGGTTGTTTATCTTGAACCCCGAGCCCATGAGGCTCTCGATATAGTCAACGCTGGCTCCGTTGAGGTGGTCGATGCTATAGCTGTCAACGAGCAGCTTTACTCCGGCCTCCTCTAGAACCTTGTCGTCCTCCTCTGGCTCCTTTTCAAAGCCCATGCCGTACGAGAGTCCAGAGCAGCCGCCGCCCTGCACGTAGACGCGCAGGTACTGGGGCTTTTCGGCCTCTTGGGACATGAACTCCTTTATCTTCTCGGCCGCCTTTGGGGTGACCGAGACGAGCTTTTGGAGCTGTTCAGTTGCCATTTGTGGCACACGCGCAGGCGCAATTATAAAAAGCTATGGCAGAATCCACGCCTGCGCAAGGCGCAGGCACCACGCTAGGCACGGGCGGCGCGCAACGGTATTTAGCGACCCGCCGGCGCCGGCGCACCCATGGACGGGGAGCTAAAGGTCAGGCTCACGCTAGATGCGCTCTTTGGGAGGGGCGTCTCGCGCCACCTCCCGCGCGGCGTCGAGCTCGAGCGCTCAAGAAAGAACGGCCGCATCAGGTCAGTCTTCCATGACGGCGAGCTCCTCTGCACGCTGCGCATAGACGGCGGGATTGCGCTCACGGTGCGCTTTGCGCAGATGCTCCTAAAGTCGCGCGCGTTTGCCGGATCGTGCGTGGAGGTCGGCGATGACGCAGCGGGGTTCATCTCCGAGGGCAGGTCAGTCTTTTGCAGGCACGTGACGAGATGCGGCAAGGACGTTCGCGCATCGTCTGACGTCGCAGTGGTCAACGGCGGGCGCGTCATCGCCGTGGGCCGTGCCGTCGTTCCGCACGAGCTCATAATGACGCTCGGGCGCGGAGTTGCCGTGCGTGTCAGGAACAGTTTAAAAGGTCGCGATGTGGCAGGTGACGCGCAATGATGAGGGGCGGCAACCGCCAGGCGCGCAGGATGTTCGACAAGATGGGCATCGACATGAAGGAGATGTCCAACGTGCAGGAGGTCATCATAAAGACTGACAAGAAGGAGATCGTCATACCAAAGCCGCAAGTCGCCGAGATGGTCGCAAAGGACAGCTCGATATTCACCATAACTGCCGAGTCATACGAGGAGCGCGAGCTCGAGGTGCCCGTCTTTTCGGATGAGGACGTGCAGCTAGTGTGCGACCAGGCCGGAGTCGACGCCGAGAGGGCGCGCGAGGCACTCGCCGAGTCAGACGGCGAGCTTGCGCGCGCGATAATGCTCCTAAAGGGCGGGTAGCGCAGGGACCATCCCGCCAGCGCACAGCCATCTGTGCCTGATGATTTCACAATTGTGTGGCGCGCCATGCGCCAGTGTTGCTGGCCCTACGAGACGTACTGCATCATGGCCTTTGGCTCGATCTTTAGGTTCTTTTGCTCAAAGACCTTTTTCACCGCCTCGATAAAGTTTGCCATGGTCACGCGTGCCTCAGTAGACTTTACCTCCACCTCCTTTACGTCGGGGTTGCGGTCAAGGTACTCGTGTATGACGAGTGAGACTGCCGTGTTTGTGATCGACGCGACGTCGGCCCCGTTCATCTTGTCAGTCATCTTTGCAATCTCGTCAAGGTTGACATAGTCGCTGTCTGTGGGATCCGTGACTGCAGGTATGTCCTTTATGTTGATCTCGAGGATGCTCTTGCGGCTCTCCATGTCAGGCAGGTCGATGTGGATGATCTTGTCAAACCTGCCGGGCCGCAGGAGGGCGGGATCTATCATGTCGACGCGGTTTGTTGCCGCAAGGACTACGACTCCGTGCATGTTCTCCATTCCGTCAAGCTCTGTCAGCAGTTGCGAGACGACACGCTCAGTCACGGCGCTCTCGCCGCCCTGGCTGCGGGCCGGCGCTATCGAGTCTATCTCGTCAAAGAATATGACGCATGGCGAGGCCTGGCGCGCACGGCGAAATATCTCGCGGATGCCGCGCTCGGACTCGCCGACCCACTTTGAGAGGAGCTCCGGACCGCGAACCGAGACAAAGTTGGCCTCGCTCTGCGTCGCCACGGCCTTGGCGAGGAGCGTCTTGCCCGTGCCGCTAGGCCCATGGAGGAGTATTCCGCGCGGCATCTTGTGGCCGAGGTTGTTGTATAGCGTGGGGTACTTCATGGGCCACTCTATGGCCTCCTGGAGCTCGCGCTTTACGCTGGCGAGGCCGCCGACGCTCTCCCACTGGACATCCGGATTCTCGATAAAGACTTCGCGCATGCCAGAGGGCGTCACCTCGACAAACGCCTTTTCATAGTCGTCCTTGTTGACGATGAGCTTGTCAAGGGTCTCGGGGGAGATCTTTTCGTCCTCGAGGTTGAGCTCGGGCAGGAGGCGCCGGAGGCACTTCATCGCCGCCTCTTTGCATAGGTACTCGAGGTCAGCCCCGACATATCCATGGCTTATCGAGGCGACGCGGTCGAGATCCACGTCATCAGAGAGCGGCATGTTGCGCGTGTGTATGGCGAGTATGTCCTTGCGGCCCTTTTTGTTTGGGACCTTTATCTCGATCTCGCGATCAAACCTGCCGGGCCGGCGCAGCGCGGGGTCGATCGCATTTGGCCTGTTTGTGGCAGATATCACGATGACCTTGCCGCGAGCCTCCAGTCCGTCCATTAGCGAGAGCATCTGCGAGACGACCCTGCGCTCGACCTCGCCGGTCACCTCTTCGCGCTTTGGCGCTATCGAGTCTATCTCGTCGACAAAGATTATCGACGGTGCCTTTTCGCGCGCCTCCTTGAAGATCTCGCGCAGGCGGGCCTCTGACTCGCCGTAGAACTTGCTCATTATCTCCGGACCTGATATGCTGATAAAGTGCGCGTTGCTCTCGTTGGCAACGGCCTTTGCGAGCAGCGTCTTGCCCGTGCCCGGCGGGCCGTACAGGAGAACTCCCTTTGGCGCCTCTATGCCGAGCTTTTCGAATATCTCTGGGTGGCGCAGCGGGAGCTCTATCATCTCGCGAACCTTTTTGATCTCATCAGTCAGTCCGCCAATGTCCTCGTATGTCACCTGCGGCACGCCGCGCAGCGTCTCTCCCTTTTCGGCGATGTGAAAGACCGTCTTTTGCGCGACGAGGATCGCATCAGCGGCTGGCGTCACGCCGACGACCTGGAACGTGAGTCTCCCGCCAAAGTAGGGAACCATGACATTGTCTCCCTTTATGAGCGGGACCGACTCGAGCGCATCGGCAAGGTATCGCTCGTCTATGGGCGGGATCGCCTCAAGCGGGGCGACTACGACCTTTTCGGCCGGAACCGCGTTTATCTTTTTGACCGTGATCGTGTCGCCTATGGCGATCCCCGAGTTGTTCCTGCCGAGGCCGTCTATGCGGATTATGCCCTTGCCCTCATCAGACGGGTATAGCGGGAGGCACTTTGCGACCGTGCGGCGCTTGCCCTTTATCTCGATGACATCGCCCGTCGAGGCGCTGATGCCGTCCATCGAGTCATAGTCTATGCGTGCCACGCCACGACCAACATCGCGCGTGTATGCCTCGAGCACCTTGAGGTTTATCGTGCTCCCCATGTCAGGCGCGGCCCTATCTTGTGGTTTTATAGTTTTGGCGCGCATGGGGGTATGAGGTCAGCACCCCTGCCCATTTGGTCAAATAGGCGCGATCCTACCGATCCATTTACCGCTGGGGCGCGCGCCGGGGCGTGAGGGGTCGCGGGAAGCAGGACAGCACGCTGGCACAGCTCAATGGCAGGCTCAGGGCCGTCGAGGGGATCTCCAGGGCGCTGGGCCTGCAGGTCAAGGAGCTGCAGGGGGAGGTCCACGGGCTGGAGGACACCGTCAGGTCGAGGGACGAGAGGATCGCCGAGCTGGAGGCGGAGGTAGAGGCGATGAGGCGCACGCTGTCGTACTACCAGAACGCCAACACGCCGCCGTCGTCGGCGTCGCTGGAGCACAAGAGGAGGAAGCGCGAGCTGCGGCGGGCGAGGGAGCGCGGCGAGCTCCCGCCGCACGGGACGCCCGGCGGCAGGCCCGGCCACCGCGGCACGTCGCGCCGGCACGCGCCGACGGGGACGGAGCGGCACCGCGTCGACCGCGGGCCGTGCGAGTGCGGCGGCCGCATGGAGGTCACGACGGCGGTGCGCGACATCATCGAGATCCCGCCCCCGCGGCCGGTCGAGACGCGGCACTATGTCGAGTCGGCCACGTGCGCGGACTGCGGCGCGACGCGGCGGGCGGACTCCGGCCTGCCGGCCCGCGGGTCCTACGGCAGGAGGCTCGTCGGCACCGTGGCGTCGTCCGTGCGCACTCGGACGCCCGTCGAGCGGATCGCCGCCGAGATGCTGGAAGTGCACGGGGTCTCCATGTCAAAGGCGACCGTGCTGCGCATAAGGGACAACGTGGCCGACGCGCTGGAGCCGGAGGCCGAGCGCATATGGGCGGAGATCAGGAGGGCGTCGCACGTGCACGTGGACGAGACGGGGTTCCCAAGCTCCGGCGAGGGCCACTGGATGTGGCTGGCGACGGGCGGGAACCGTGTCGGGTTGGAGTTCAGCAAGAGCAGGGGCGCGCAGGTGCTCGACGTGATACTCCCAGGGTACGAAGGCGTGGTGATAACCGACGGGCACCCGGCGTACAACAGGTTCGACGCCGGCGGGATGCACCAGCGGTGCTGGGCGCACGAGCTGCGCGCCGTGGAGCACGCCGCCAGGATGCACGGCGGGGCGCTGCCCGGGCTGCACGCCGACCTCCTCTCGCTGTACCGCGCCGCCAGGGACACCGCCGTCGCGCCGTGCGCGGAGCTGCGGCGCGCGATGGAGGACGCCCTGGCGTCGCTGCTGGACCGGCACGACGACGGCGGGGGCTGGGAGCTGGCGCGCGCCGTGGCCAGGCTCCGCCGCGCCGCGCCGCAGATGTTCGCGTTCTGCGAGCACGCCGGCGTCGCGCCCACGAACAACGCCGCCGAGAGGGAGCTGCGCGACGTGGTCGTGCGCCGCAAGGTGAGCGGCCAGCTCAAGGGGGGCGCGCCGGCTGCCAGGCGCATGTCTATCCTCCTGACGTGCTTCCTGACGTGGAGGGCCATGGGGAAGAGCGTGGTCGAGGAGGTCATGCGTGCGGTCTAGGTGCTGACCTCATACGCATGGGGGCAGCCAATGTCGATATATTCAGGCGACGATGGCCAATTCTGGTGAATTGGGCTCCTGGGCCTCAAACCATGCCTCCCACCGCGCATCCCGGCGCCCACAGGGGCGTCCGGGCGCCATATTGCCACACAGGCGAGCCTTTGCGGACAGGGCATGGCCTGCGCAGGCCACGCCTGCGATCAGCGTGCCGGGCCCCTCCAGGCCCACGCGCGCAGGCACCCACAAGCTTAAAATCCACACATTCGGCGCCCTGTCGAACATGGGCAAGAGACCCCTAGTCAGGAGGCGCGGCCGCGGAGGCATGCAGTTTCGGGCCGCCAAGACCGGCAAGATCGCACCGGCAAAGTACCCCGACTTTGCGCTCGCCGAGACCCACACGGGCACCGTAATCGACCTTGTCCACGAGCGGGGGCGAGACGCGCCGCTCGCAAAGGTGAGGTTTGATGACGGACGGACTGCCCATATGCCGGCGGTCCTGGGGACAAAAAAGGGCTCGACTGTCACGTTTGGCCTCGAGTCGAGCCATGAGGACGGCAACGTGATTAGCGTGCAAAACATACCTGACGGGACGACTGTCTGCAATATCGAGCGAAGGTATGGCGACGGCGGCACGCTCGTAAAGGCCGCCGGCGGTAGCGCGACGATCTTTTCGCATGGTGATGACGGTGTTGTGGTAAAGCTCCCGTCAGGCAGGCGAGCCACGCTAAACCCAAAGAACCGCGCAATGATAGGCACGCTGGCCGGAGGGGGCGCAGGCGAGCGGCCGTTCATGAGTGCTGGCGGCAAGTGGCGCAGGTTTCGCTCGCGCGGCAGAAAGTATCCGATCGTCAGGGGCGTCGCGCAGGCATCCTACGTCCACCCGCACGGCGGCGGAAGGCATCAGCACGTGGGCCAGTCATCGACTGTCTCGCGCGATGCGCCACCGGGTGCAAAGGTCGGCAGCATTGCTGCCAGAAAGACCGGCAGGGCACGCATAAAGGACCGCAAGTGAGCATCATTGCCCACTAGGCGGCCAGGTCAAGATAAATTCCCGTCGACAGTACGACAGCATAAGCACAAGGCGCACGTCACTGCCAATAGTGCCGACACAAAGCCCTCCAAGGCTCAGGACGCGCAGTCACACGGAGAGGCATTTGAGGCCAAACTCAGCGCACAAGAGGAGATCTTTGAAGGCCGAAAGGATGAGCTGCTTGCAAAGTACCCCGGCATGGACATCGCCGTCTGTGGCGGCGATGTGTTTGCAGCAAACGGGCCGACAGAAGCGGCCAAAAAGGCAATGGCCGCCCACCCTGACGAGCCGGTATACATTTACGGCAATACTGTTCTATGCACGTCAGCGTGGGTATGAGCATTCTCCTGCAGGAACATGGCGGGATGTTTCTTGCCCGATGCACGATGAACGAGTGGCCGGGCCATGAACTTGTGGGACTTGTGGATTCGGGCGCCGCTGTCACCATGGTAGCTGGTTCAACATGTGAGCGCGCATGCCTGAAATGCACAGGCATGTATCACAAGGTCGGCAGCATTGCTGCCAAAAAGACCTGCAGGGCACGCATAAAGGGTCGCAAGTGAGGCACGCCTCACCTGATCCACTAGATCAGGTTTATACACACCCATGTCACGTATCGAGCCCATATGACGCAAGAGTATAAGCAAAGTTTGGCCAAGGTCAGCAACAAGAGGGAGCTTGTTGAGGAGCTTACAAGGATGAACGAGTCGCCGAAAATATCCACAGTCAGTCCCAAGAGCAAAAAACAGGCGCAGCCCAAGACTCAAAAGGTGAAGACATACATGCTAGAGGCCAACAAACTATTCGAGTCGAACAAGGGAAACAAAGTAACGTGGGAGATCAAAGATGGCGGAATGCCCATGATCAAAATCCTACACATACACAGCAACGATAACCCAGAGCAGAAACATAGATTTTATTTGGACAAGACCAACAAGCGATTTCTATTATTGCACACAAATGAGAATGCAGTCCACGCAAACAGCATGATCAGAAGCCTCGTGGGAGAACGCAACTATTCTTTTGACCACGCGTGGTTTTATTCAGATATGCTACAAAAATGGTCAAAGGAGATGAACGATAAGAATGGAAAATATTTTATCAATCATGCCGGAACACTGCAAAAGAACAGACTCAAGATGAGTATCGAGGGAGACAATTCAGGAGACCTATATGATAAATTAGCAGGCATGGAAGAATTCCAAGGGTGCATCTCACATGAACTGATCGAAGTCAAACGTAAGGAAGAATTGTCAAGCAAGTACATAAAAGAACACATAACCAATAATGGGTGTTTTGCAATACAGCGAGGAAAATCCATCCAAGAGCATCTAGAGGTAGTTACCGAGGTGTAGGGAGGGAGGATACTCAGAGTTGATCTCACGTGTCGAAGATCAGAGGTTGGGAGTTAGTACAAGTAAGGGATCAAAAACTGTTGTGGGAAACCCATTTGTTATCAAATTTTCAAAGAGAATTGATAAACTAAACCAGTTTATCGACTATGTGTTCAATGCTCGTGAGCCGTTTAAGTTATGGGGCACAAAGCAGAAGAATAGCGAGAATTATTACAGCGTAACAGCAATAGATCTACACGAGGGTCGTGGAATTAATTTTGAGATAGGCGACGACATGATGCGAATGTACATGAGCGAGAATAGTTGTGGCAATACACTAGTTAGACTATTCACAAATTTACAAATTCATTATGACACTAGGGTGACCTGCGAGGAGCTAAAGTTATGACAACCGAACACACAATGATCATGAACATGATGAACTGACTATGCATGAGGGGGCAAGGATGGCCATCAATCTTGTATGAGCTGGGTTATGAAATAAAAGCAATGGAGAAAATCATACATACAAAAAATAATGAAGATGCAAAACAAAAAAGACTGTTTGGAGTTGTGTCAGTACACTGCAGAGACTGTTTGTACAAGTAAAGATGCCCAAAGAAAATTGTCATCCTGTAAGAGCAGATCCCACATGGCAAAGAACAGGATTCAGGTCAGCATTGCGAAAATGTCAGTAGAGCGCTTCCGGAGACTAGGATAGAGATAGACAAGTCGCCACAGCGTGACAGTCTCATAGAGGCCACATGCAGTGGGGCAAGAGGCCACTCGGACATCTTGGCAGGACAGAAAAGCCGGTCATGGCGCATGAGATGAACCCGTATGGCACAGGTTATGAAGTTGAAGACAAGGCATGATCAGTAATCGAGTGCGTGCGCATTTAACACGTAGTCAGGGGGCGGGGGCGCATAAAGAGGCACGCAGGCAGCAGCGCGACGATAGGCGGGGTCGTGGAGTGCCTCTACGGGGCAGTAGACCTGCAGGTCGAGTGGGAGCCAAACCCCAAGCCTGCCGCAGCGCGCGCCTCTTGCGCCCCTGCAAGTCACGCCTAGGCGCACCATACATGGCACACGCTGCCAACTTTATTAACTGACGCGCGCGCCGAGGCGCACCGTGATACTCGTAAAGCTTGGTGGGTCGGTCATAACCAACAAGGAGCGGCCCCTCTCGCCGAGAAGGGCCGCAATGGGCCGGCTCGCCGATGCGCTGGGCCGGCTCGGCGAGCCAGTCATCGCGGTCCACGGCGGCGGGTCATTTGGCCACTATTGGTCCGTGAAACACCGCATGCACACGCGTCCGGCCAAGTACGGCGCGCGCGGCGTTGCGGCCGTAAAGGACTCGATGGTCACGCTCAACTCTATCGTCCTGCGCGAGCTCCTTGCGCACGGCCAGAGCCCGTACCCGCTCCCTCCGGCGGCCATAGTGCGCAGAACCAGGGCAGACGAGGGCGCGATTCGCGACGCAGCGCGAATCGCCGAGGCCGGAATGCTGCCCGTCACGTTTGGCGACGCGCTGTGGGCCGGCTCGCGCAAGACGTTCATACTCTCTGGTGACCGCATAATGTCAATGATGGCCGCCGTCCTAAAGCCGCGCCTCTGCGTCTTTGCGCTAAATGCCGATGGCGTGTATGCGGATCCCGCAACGCGCGAGGTCATCGCCGAGATGCGCGCCGGCGCGAGGGCAAGGGTCGGGCGCGTCGGCATGGACGTGACTGGCGGCATGGCCCGCAAGCTCGTCGAGTCTGGCAGGATCGCGCGCGGCGGGACTGACGTCTTTGTCGTCAACGGCAACCGGCCCGAGCGGATCGTCGATGCGGTTAAAAGAAGGCGCTATCGCGGAACGCTGATCAGGGGACGCAGGAATGGCCGAGGAACAGCTGGTTCTAGTTGACGAGTGCGACCGCGAGGTCGGCACTGCAGGCAAGCTAGAGTGCCACGTTGGGTCCGGGCGGCTCCACAGGGCATTCACCGCACTCGTCATGGACGAGACCGGCAGGCTCCTCCTCACGCGCCGGAGCGGCTCAAAGATGCTCTGGCCTGCCCACTGGGACGCGACGTTTGCGAGCCACCCGCGCGCGGGGGAGCCATACGCGCATGCCGGCGTGCGGCGCATGCCCGAGGAGACAGGCGCCTCGTGTGAGATGGACTATCTCTTCAAGTTTGTCTATAGGGCCGAGTACCTTGATGTCGGCACCGAGAACGAGGTCTGCGGGACGCTGATCGGCACGCTCGGCGCCGATGCGCGCCTAGAGCCGGCCCCGTCAGAGATATCCGAGCTCGCCTGGGAGGACGCAGTCAGCCTTGCGCGCGCAGTCGGCGATAACGCGAGGCCGTACTGCCCGTGGATGCTCGCCGCGCTCTGGCTCCTCGGCGAGGCGCCTCGTTCTGATGCCCTCAGTCGCCATGGCGCGCAGGTCGCGCCGTGGACCGACAGTGATGTCAGGGACGCGATGCTCACCGGGGTTCGCGCGCACATGGCAGACGGCACGTGGAGGATGGTTGCCGAATGAGCCGGCCCGGCGCGCTGGCCCGCGATGCCGCACTAGTCAACGCGCGCCTTGGCGCACAGTCGCGCGGTCGTCCGCCCGTCCTATACAAGGCCGCACACCACCTCATCGCCAGCGGCGGCAAGAGGCTCAGGGCGCACCTCACTGTCCAGTGCTGCGAGATGCTCGGCGGAACGCGGGCCGGCGCGATGGCCGCCGCTGCTGCAATAGAGATGGTCCACAACTTTACGCTCGTCCATGATGACATTATGGACAATGATGCAGTGAGGCACGGCGTTAAAACCGTTCACAAAAAGTTTGGCATGCCAGTTGCGATACTTGCCGGTGACGTGCTCTTTTCTGGCGCGTTTGCGCACATTGCGTCCTCGATGCGCGACGCAAAGACAAAGTCCCGCCTCCTCGGCGCACTCGCGCCGGCTTGCGTGAGCGTGTGCGAGGGGCAGATGATGGACATAGAGATGGCATCGCGCAGGGGAATTCCGACTAGGGCAGAGTACATCACGATGGTCGAGAAAAAGACGTCTGCGCTCTTTGAGGCCGCCTGCGCGATGGGGGCGATATCGGCGCGCGCCGGCGTGCGCGAGGAGAGGCGCGTCTCGAGGTTTGGGCGCAGCCTTGGTGTCGCGTTCCAGATAACAGATGACATTATCGGCGCGATGGGCGATCCCGGCGTCTCCAAAAAGCCCGTGGGGAACGACCTGCGCGAGGGCAAAAAGTCACTCCCCATACTCCTTGCGCTGCGGGCCGCTAGCGGGGCCGACGCGCGCGCAATACGCGCGTGCTTTGGCAATGCGCGCGCGAGCCGCGCCTCCCTTGCGCGCGCCGTGGAGGCCATGAGGGACTCGGGCGCAGAGTCAGCGGCCCGGAGGGTCGCATCCAGGCATGCTGCGGCGGCCAGGGCCGCGCTGCGCCCATATGCGGGCACGCTGGCGGGCGGGGGAATGATATCCCTAATCGAGCGCATCGTCGAGAGGAGCTCGTGATGGACGGCGAGGCCGAGAGGCGCGCGCGCGGGATTGCGCTGCAGAACGCCCTAGAGCACGGCGAGACCAAGGTCGGCATTGTCATGTCAAAGCTCCTCGGCGAGGTGCCCGAGCTGCGCGCGCGGGCCGGCGAGGTCGCAGTCTCCCTAAAGGCCATAGTCGACGAGGTCAACGCAATGCCCGAGTCGGCCCGCAGGAAAGAGCTAGAGTCCTCGCATCCCGAGCGCCTCGAGGAGGCAGGGCGCAGCGAGCCTGAGAGGGGGGCGCTCCCGCCGCTAGTCGGCGCCGTGCAGGGCGGGGTCATCACGCGATTTCCGCCCGAGCCAAGCGGGTATCCGCACATTGGCCACGCAAAGGCGGCGATAATAAACCACGAGTATGCCAGAATGTACGGCGGGTCGTGCATACTGCGCATGGATGACACAAACCCCGAGTCCGAGCGCCTCGAGTACTATGCTGCCATAAACGTCGGCCTCGAGTGGCTCGGCGTCGAGTTTGCGCGCAAAAAGAACACGTCAGATGACATGGACGAGCTCCACTCGAGGGGCAGGGCGCTCATAGAGTCAGGCGGCGCGTATGTGTGCACATGCAAAAAGGACGACATCTCAAAGGGCCGGCGCGAGATGAGGGCGTGCGCGTGCAGCAGGCGCGATGCGGCCGACCACGGCCGGCGCTGGGAAAAGATGTTCTCCTCATACCATGCGGGCGAGGCAATAGTGAGGTTTCGCGGCGACATGTCATCGGCGAACACGACGATGCGCGATCCGTCGCTCTTTCGCATAATTGACGCGCGCCATCCCATACTCGGTGCGGTGCACAGGGTGTGGCCAAGCTATGACTTTGCCGTCGCCGTCGAGGACAGCCTCGATGGCGTGACGCACGCGTTTCGATCAAAAGAGTACGAGCTGCGCGGCGAGCTCTATGCGTCGCTCCTCGGCGCGCTTGGCATGCGCCGGCCCGAGATGGCCGTCTTTTCGCGCCTAGAGTTTGAGGGCATGCCAGTGTCCAAGAGGGCCATCAGGCCCCTAATCGAGGGCGGGGCCGTCTCGTGGTATGACGACCCACGCCTGCCAACGCTTGAGGCCATGCGCCGTCGCGGCATAGTGCCTGCGGCGATCAGGGCGTTCGTGCTCTCGCTGGGATTCACAAAGGCCGACACGATGGCGCCCTTTGGGGCACTAGAGGCCATAAACAGGACAGAGATCGACGCCTCGTGCCCACGCCTGCACATGGTCCGCAATGCGCAAGAGATCCGCGTTGGTGGCCTGCCGTCCGGCGAGGTGACCCTGCGCAACCACCCGACTGCAGAGCTCGGCGAGCGCAAAGTCAGCCTCGGCGACGGGACGCTCATGCTCGGAGGCGATGATGTCGGTGAGGAGACTCGCTCGCTCTGGCTCATCGGCCTGGGCAACATTGAGGTGATGCGCGAGGGCGGCGCGCTGCGCGGCACATATGTCGATGATGACATTGGCGCCGGCAACGCAAAGGTCCAGTGGGTTCCAAAGGCCGGTGCGATCGGCATATCGATAGCAGTTCCCGGCCCGCTCTTCAAGGACGGCCAATACAATGCCGAGAGCCTTACAGAGGAGTCCGGCGCAGTCGAGGCCCGCTGGGCGAGCCTTGATGAGGGAGAGACCGTCCAGTTTGTCAGGTATGGGTATTGCAGAAAGGACGCAAGGTCGCAGGCGATATTTACGCACAGGTGAATGGCGGTGAGGATTGCAAGAGTGGTGGTTGGCAATGCCGAGACGTACGCGATAGTGTCCGGTGACGCAGTTGCGACGATGGAGGACATTAGGGCGCAGACTGGCATTCCCGTGCCGGCTAGCGTGACAGAGTTTCTCTTTGGCGGATGGGTCGAGGAGGTCAGCGGCGTGGCCGGCTCGATAGAGCACGCGCATGCAATATCCGAGTGTGAGCTCCTCGCGCCGATACCTACGCCGCCAAAGATACTCTGCTCGGCGTTCAACTATGGGAGCCATGCGTCTGGCCACGACACGGCGGCCTCTAGTGCGCGCCCTGTTGTCGTCATGAAGCCGTCAACTGCGCTAGCCGGCGCAAGAGCTGACATTGTCTGCCCGTCGTTCGTGCGCGAGCTCGACTATGAGACCGAGCTTGCAGTAATTGTGGGACGGCGCACAAGGCGCGCGAGCCTCGAGGAGGCCGCCGAGTCGATATTTGGATACATGATCCTAAATGACGTCTCGGCGCGCGATATCCAGTTTGGCGACGGGCAGTTCACGAGGGCAAAGGGGTTTGACACGTTTGCGCCGTGCGGGCCGTGGATAACGACTCGCGATGAGGTTGCCGACTGGCGGGACGTGCGCATAACCACGCGCGTCAACGGCGAGTCGCGCCAGGACGCCCTCGCCGGCGAGATGAAGCTCGGGCCTGAACGCCTCATATCGGAGCTTAGCCGCTCGATGACACTAGAGCGCGGCGACATTATCTCCACGGGCACGCCGGGCGGGACGGCACTTGACGTCGAGGGCTGCGAGTACCTCGGTGACGGGGATATCGTCGAGTCGGCCATATCAGGCCTCGGCACGCTGCGAAACCCCGTCAGGATTGTGCGCTAGGGCGCAGGCTCTACTGGGTCGGCTAGTGCCGGATACAGTCCCCTAAAGGCAAGCTCGGCGAGGTTGACCTCCTTTACGAGTATGTCGCGCAGGGCCGAGAGGCGATCCGCATAGTTGACTGCAGGAGCCGGAGCAGGGCCGTCCACATCGTCCTCAGAGGGCGCATCGCCAATGCCTCCCCTTGCGACCTCTATGTGGAGCCTCGCCATGATCTCCTTTGCCAGTGCCTCCTGCGCGCGCTTTTCTGCCTCAAAGTTCTCGCCCTGGCGGTCAAGGCGATACGACGTGGCATGCCCATACACGCGGTACATTGACTCGTCTAGCACGTGGTGCATGGAATAGAGGTTCGATGTCGGCCGGTACGACCCGTCTGACGCAAGACGGTATAGCGCGCCGCCCTCGTCGATCATGTACGTCACGTGCCTCACGTCAAAGTCATACAGGCCGTCTGCATCAGAATCCGAGTCGCCCGAGACGAGCGGATATAGCACGAGGCTGCCGTCATTGACCGGTATTCCGCGCTCGGGGTTTAGCGACTCGCCTAGTATCTCCACGCCGTGGTTGAAAAAGTTTTGCCACGCGTTGCGCCGGTCGTCCCAGACGACTGTCGAGATGTCGGTGAACTCTAGTGGCTCGCGGAACGTGTGGTATATCGAGACGACTAGGCAGAGATAGTCAGCGCCCACCATGCATGGTGACGTGAACGCCTCTATGCGCATCGACGTGTTGTCAATGACGTTGTCCGGATCGTCAAGTGTGAGCTCGAGCTCGCCCTCAAATGACCTGTCGACGCCGATGCTTGCGCGTGACTCGGCAAAGTGCTGGCCATCGGTGAGCCCAAAGGCGATTCCCGCATGCCTTATTGCGCGCGGGCCATTGTTCTCGTATATCTTTAGCGTGACGACATTCTCGTCTCCCACGTTGACGCGCTGGATCGGCATTGGCGTGTAATAGTACTCGACGTCTAGCATCCTCCCGTTGTACGAGAATCCGCCCGTGACGAGGCGCTTTGCGTTGTCGTTGAGGCCCAGTGTCGGCGGCGTGCAGTCATCACAGCTTGACGTCTGCCTCATGTGGACCGCGCGAAGCCTTGATGGCTCGTACTCTATTGAGCGCGTGTCGATGATGTCATCCGTTGTCAGGACATGGTACACGCCATACTCGGCATCCTCGGCGAGGTTGAGCGTGATGGTTAGGGCATCATCGTTGTACACTATTGGCGTGTCTGCGGACAGTGCGACAGGCTCCTCCTCAGAGTCCACGAGCGAGACAGTCATTGCGGAGAGCGTTGCCGGATCAAGGGCGTGCTCTGCCCTAAAGAGTATCTCGTTGGCCTCGACGAACCTCGCGCAGCAGAACTCTGGGCGCTGCACGAACCAGTTAATGTTGCGCGTCGTCTCCTCATCGAGCGCATCATTATACATGCTAAGGATGCCAGTGGTGGCAGTCGCCGTGTATATGCCATCAGGCAGTATGGAGCCAAACGTGAGCGTGACTGTGTCTGAGCCGTCCGTGTGCGAGAGGGTCGGCGAGAGCGCGTTGCCGTCAGGGTCGGCGACTGTGATCGTCGTGCCTAGCGTGACTGATGTGCCTGACAGGCCGTCGCTAAACGTCAGCACAAAGGCAGTCACGTCGCCTACGAGGCGCGCGCGCGCGCGATCAAACGTGAGGGCAGCCTCGTCGCGCAGGACTTGCGCCACGCCATTGTTGTCCAGCGGCTCGCCTGTCGTGGAGCGCACGCCGGCGTCAATAGAGTCGCCGGGGTCGTCTGCCAGGGCCGTGACGGTGTAGGTGCCGTCGATGTCCATGCCCTCAAGGCCAAGGGTCAGCGTGATGACCCTGCCAAACGGGTTTGCGCCCATGGGCTGGTGGAGGGCTGCGCGCGTGACTAGCAGCCCCGTGGTTGATGGCTCCGGACCTGTCACCGTAAAGTCCTCCGGCCCGAGCGTGGCCGAGTCGATGCCCTCGCTGAACGTGAGGCGGATATTGTGGTCATCGACATATGTCGCCGAGACGAGGGTGGGTGCGCCCAGGGCGCGCTCCAGGTCTGCCGTGGCGCGCTCTAGGAGCGGCACGCCTGTTGTGTCGAGCACGCCGTGGATATCCGCGTCGGTCACGTCGTTCACGAGCGCCGTGACCCTGTATATGCCGTCGATCGTCATGCCGGGGCTGACCAGCGCAAGCATGACTGTCCGTCGGTGCGGGTTTTCCGCACTGGCCGCGTCGAGCGTGGCCGTGTCGATGGTCACCGCCGTCGTCGCCGGCAGCGGACCGTGCAGCGTAAAGGCGTCCGTCATGACTGAGGACTCTAGGAGGCCCTCGCTGAACGTGAGCGTGATCTCCACGTCGCTGACGTACGTTGCTGACTCTAGTGTCGGCGGGCCATCACCCCTGTTAACCTCGGCCGTGCCGTCCTCGGTCAGGGCCTCTCCTGTCGTGGCGTGCACGCCGTGGTCTGCTGCGTCGCCGGGGTCATCGGCCAGGGCCGTGACCGTGTAGGTGCCGTCGTACATCATTCCCATGCCTGCCAGCGTGAGCATGACGATCTCTGAGCGCGGGTTGGACGCCAGATCGCCATAGAGCAGGGCAGTCATGATCTCAACGGGTGCGCCGTTGACGCCCTCGGCGGCACTTGACGGTCTTGGGCCGTGCAGCGTAAAGTCCTCGCGGTCGAGCGTGCCCGAGTCTATTCCCTCGCTGAACGTGAGGCGGATCGTGTTGTCATCAATGTATACTGCCGAGACTAGCGTTGGTGGGTTGTCAGCGCCACGGCTCACCTCGGCCGTGTCGTCCTCGGCCAGGGCCTCGCCTGACACGGCGTGCACGCCGTGGTCAGTATCGTCATCAGGGTCGTCTGCCAGGGCCGTGACCGTGTATATGCCGTCGTACACCATCCCCATGCCGGCAAGCGTGAGCCTGATGATTGTGGATTGCGGGTTGGACGTCGAGTCACCGTCAAGATCGGCGCCCATGATGGCAACAGTCGCGCCGTTGACGCCTTCATCGGCACCTGACGGTCTTGGGCCGTGCAGCTCAAAGTCTTCTGGATCGATCGTGCCCGAGTCTATTGCCTCGCTGAACGTCAGGGTGATCGTGTTGTCATCCACGTACGTCGCCGACTCGAGCGTCGGCGCTCCCAGGGCGCGCTCCAGGTCTGCCGTGCCGCGCTCGAGAAGCGGCACGCCTGTTAAGTCGAGCACGCCAAAGTCGGCGGCGTCGGTGAGGTCGTTTACGAGCGCCGTGGCCCTGTATGTGCCGTCGATCGTCATGCCAGGGTCGACCAGCGCAAGCGTGACTGTCCGGCGGTGCGGGTTGTCCGCGCTGGCCGTGTCGAGCGTGGCCGTGTCGATGAGCACCGGTGTCGTAGTCGGCAGCGGGCCGTGCAGCGTAAAGGCGTCCTTGACGACCGAGGACTCTAGGAGTCCCTCGTTGAACGTGAGGCCGACGGACGTGTCACTGATATAGCGCGCCGAGACGAGCGACAGGTCGTCCTCCGAGCGGGTGAACTCGGCCGTCTCGTCGTCGTCCAGGGCCATGCCCGTCACGGAGCGCACGCCGTCGTCGTCCGCGTCGTCCTCGAGCGCCGTGACCGTGTACACGCCGTCGTGCATGAGCCCCGCGCCGGCGGCCAGCGTGAGCCTGACGACCTCCGAGCGCGCGTTGTCCGTCGTGCGGAGCGCGGCGCCCGTGATGCCGATCTCGGCGCCGTTGACGCCGTCGGGCTGGCCCGAGGGCCTCGGGCCGTGCAGCTCAAAGGCCGCCGGCGCGATCGAGTCCGAGGCGATGCCCTCGCTGAACGTGACGTCGATCGTGGTGTCGTCGACGCGCGCCGCCGAGACGAGCGACAGGTCGTCCTCCGAGCGGGTGAACTCGGCCGTCTCGTCGTCGTCCAGGGCCTCGCCCGTCACGGAGCGCACGCCGTCGTCGTCCGCGTCGTCCTCGAGCGCCGTGACCGTGTACACGCCGTCGTGCATTAGCCCCGCGCCGGCGGCCAGCGTGAGCCTGACGACCTCCGAGCGCGCGTTGTCCGTCGTGCGGAGCGCGGCGCCCGTGATGCCGATCTCGGCGCCGTTGACGCCGTCGGGCTGGCCCGAGGGCCTCGGGCCGTGCAGCTCAAAGGCCGCCGGCGCGATCGAGTCCGAGGCGATGCCCTCGCTGAACGTGACGTCGATCGTGGTGTCGTCGACGCGCGCCGCCGAGACGAGCGTCAGGTCGTCCTCCGAGCGGGTGAACTCGGCCGTCTCGTCGTCGTCCAGGGCCTCGCCCGTCACGGAGCGCACGCCGTCGTCGTCCGCGTCGTCCTCGAGCGCCGTGACCGTGTACACGCCGTCGTGCATTAGCCCCGCGCCGGCGGCCAGCGTGAGCCTGACGACCTCCGAGCGCGCGTTGTCCGTCGTGCGGAGCGCGGCGCCCGTGATGCCGATCTCGGCGCCGTTGACGCCGTCGGGCTGGCCCGAGGGCCTCGGGCCGTGCAGCTCAAAGGCCGCCGGCGCGATCGAGTCCGAGGCGATGCCCTCGCTGAACGTGACGTCGATCGTGGTGTCGTCGACGCGCGCCGCCGAGACGAGCGACAGGTCGTCCTCCGAGCGGGTGAACTCGGCCGTCTCGTCGTCGTCCAGGGCCTCGCCCGTCACGGAGCGCACGCCGTCGTCGTCCGCGTCGTCCTCGAGCGCCGTGACCGTGTACACGCCGTCGTGCATTAGCCCCGCGCCGGCGGCCAGCGTGAGCCTGACGACCTCCGAGCGCGCGTTGTCCGTCGTGCGGAGCGCGGCGCCCGTGATGCCGATCTCGGCGCCGTTGACGCCGTCGGGCTGGCCCGAGGGCCTCGGGCCGTGCAGCTCAAAGGCCGCCGGCGCGATCGAGTCCGAGGCGATGCCCTCGCTGAACGTGACGTCGATCGTGGTGTCGTCGACGCGCGCCGCCGAGACGAGCGTCAGGTCGTCCTCCGAGCGGGTGAACTCGGCCGTCTCGTCGTCGTCCAGGGCCTCGCCCGTCACGGAGCGCACGCCGTCGTCGTCCGCGTCGTCCTCGAGCGCCGTGACCGTGTACACGCCGTCGTGCATGAGCCCCGCGCCGGCGGCCAGCGTGAGCCTGACGACCTCCGAGCGCGCGTTGTCCGTCGTGCGGAGCGCGGCGCCCGTGATGCCGATCTCGGCGCCGTTGACGCCGTCGGGCTGGCCCGAGGGCCTCGGGCCGTGCAGCTCAAAGGCCGCCGGCGCGATCGAGTCCGAGGCGATGCCCTCGCTGAACGTGACGTCGATCGTGGTGTCGTCGACGCGCGCCGCCGAGACGAGCGTCAGGTCGTCCTCCGAGCGGGTGAACTCGGCCGTCTCGTCGTCGTCCAGGGCCTCGCCCGTCACGGAGCGCACGCCGTCGTCGTCCGCGTCGTCCTCGAGCGCCGTGACCGTGTACACGCCGTCGTGCATGAGCCCCGCGCCGGCGGCCAGCGTGAGCCTGACGACCTCCGAGCGCGCGTTGTCCGTCGTGCGGAGCGCGGCGCCCGTGATGCCGATCTCGGCGCCGTTGACGCCGTCGGGCTGGCCCGAGGGCCTCGGGCCGTGCAGCTCAAAGGCCGCCGGCGCGATCGAGTCCGAGGCGATGCCCTCGCTGAACGTGACGTCGATCGTGGTGTCGTCGACGCGCGCCGCCGAGACGAGCGTCAGGTCGTCCTCCGAGCGGGTGAACTCGGCCGTCTCGTCGTCGTCCAGGGCCTCGCCCGTCACGGAGCGCACGCCGTCGTCGTCCGCGTCGTCCTCGAGCGCCGTGACCGTGTACACGCCGTCGTGCATGAGCCCCGCGCCGGCGGCCAGCGTGAGCCTGACGACCTCCGAGCGCGCGTTGTCCGTCGTGCGGAGCGCGGCGCCCGTGATGCCGATCTCGGCGCCGTTGACGCCGTCGGGCTGGCCCGAGGGCCTCGGGCCGTGCAGCTCAAAGGCCGCCGGCGCGATCGAGTCCGAGGCGATGCCCTCGCTGAACGTGACGTCGATCGTGGTGTCGTCGACGCGCGCCGCCGAGACGAGCGTCAGGTCGTCCTCCGAGCGGGTGAACTCGGCCGTCTCGTCGTCGTCCAGGGCCTCGCCCGTCACGGAGCGCACGCCGTCGTCGTCCGCGTCGTCCTCGAGCGCCGTGACCGTGTACACGCCGTCGTGCATGAGCCCCGCGCCGGCGGCCAGCGTGAGCCTGACGACCTCCGAGCGCGCGTTGTCCGTCGTGCGGAGCGCGGCGCCCGTGATGCCGATCTCGGCGCCGTTGACGCCGTCGGGCTGGCCCGAGGGCCTCGGGCCGTGCAGCTCAAAGGCCGCCGGCGCGATCGAGTCCGAGGCGATGCCCTCGCTGAACGTGACGTCGATCGTGGTGTCGTCGACGCGCGCCGCCGAGACGAGCGTCAGGTCGTCCTCCGAGCGGGTGAACTCGGCCGTCTCGTCGTCGTCCAGGGCCATGCCCGTCACGGAGCGCACGCCGTCGTCGTCCGCGTCGTCCTCGAGCGCCGTGACCGTGTACACGCCGTCGTGCATGAGCCCCGCGCCGGCGGCCAGCGTGAGCCTGACGACCTCCGAGCGCGCGTTGTCCGTCGTGCGGAGCGCGGCGCCCGTGATGCCGATCTCGGCGCCGTTGACGCCGTCGGGCTGGCCCGAGGGCCTCGGGCCGTGCAGCTCAAAGGCCGCCGGCGCGATCGAGTCCGAGGCGATGCCCTCGCTGAACGTGACGTCGATCGTGGTGTCGTCGACGCGCGCCGCCGAGACGAGCGACAGGTCGTCCTCCGAGCGGGTGAACTCGGCCGTCTCGTCGTCGTCCAGGGCCTCGCCCGTCACGGAGCGCACGCCGTCGTCGTCCGCGTCGTCCTCGAGCGCCGTGACCGTGTACACGCCGTCGTGCATGAGCCCCGCGCCGGCGGCCAGCGTGAGCCTGACGATCTCCGAGCGCGCGTTGTCCGTCGTGCGGAGCGCGGCGCCCGTGATGCCGATCTCGGCGCCGTTGACGCCGTCGGGCTGGCCCGAGGGCCTCGGGCCGTGCAGCTCAAAGGCCGCCGGCGCGATCGAGTCCGAGGCGATGCCCTCGCTGAACGTGACGTCGATCGTGGTGTCGTCGACGCGCGCCGCCGAGACGAGCGTCAGGTCGTCCTCCGAGCGGGTGAACTCGGCCGTCTCGTCGTCGTCCAGGGCCATGCCCGTCACGGAGCGCACGCCGTCGTCGTCCGCGTCGTCCTCGAGCGCCGTGACCGTGTACACGCCGTCGTGCATGAGCCCCGCGCCGGCGGCCAGCGTGAGCCTGACGACCTCCGAGCGCGCGTTGTCCGTCGTGCGGAGCGCGGCGCCCGTGATGCCGATCTCGGCGCCGTTGACGCCGTCGGGCTGGCCCGAGGGCCTCGGGCCGTGCAGCTCAAAGGCCGCCGGCGCGATCGAGTCCGAGGCGATGCCCTCGCTGAACGTGACGTCGATCGTGGTGTCGTCGACGCGCGCCGCCGAGACGAGCGTCAGGTCGTCCTCCGAGCGGGTGAACTCGGCCGTCTCGTCGTCGTCCAGGGCCTCGCCCGTCACGGAGCGCACGCCGTCGTCGTCCGCGTCGTCCTCGAGCGCCGTGACCGTGTACACGCCGTCGTGCATGAGCCCCGCGCCGGCGGCCAGCGTGAGCCTGACGACCTCCGAGCGCGCGTTGTCCGTCGTGCGGAGCGCGGCGCCCGTGATGCCGATCTCGGCGCCGTTGACGCCGTCGGGCTGGCCCGAGGGCCTCGGGCCGTGCAGCTCAAAGGCCGCCGGCGCGATCGAGTCCGAGGCGATGCCCTCGCTGAACGTGACGTCGATCGTGGTGTCGTCGACGCGCGCCGCCGAGACGAGCGTCAGGTCGTCCTCCGAGCGGGTGAACTCGGCCGTCTCGTCGTCGTCCAGGGCCATGCCCGTCACGGAGCGCACGCCGTCGTCGTCCGCGTCGTCCTCGAGCGCCGTGACCGTGTACACGCCGTCGTGCATGAGCCCCGCGCCGGCGGCCAGCGTGAGCCTGACGACCTCCGAGCGCGCGTTGTCCGTCGTGCGGAGCGCGGCGCCCGTGATGCCGATCTCGGCGCCGTTGACGCCGTCGGGCTGGCCCGAGGGCCTCGGGCCGTGCAGCTCAAAGGCCGCCGGCGCGATCGAGTCCGAGGCGATGCCCTCGCTGAACGTGACGTCGATCGTGGTGTCGTCGACGCGCGCCGCCGAGACGAGCGTCAGGTCGTCCTCCGAGCGGGTGAACTCGGCCGTCTCGTCGTCGTCCAGGGCCTCGCCCGTCACGGAGCGCACGCCGTCGTCGTCCGCGTCGTCCTCGAGCGCCGTGACCGTGTACACGCCGTCGTGCATTAGCCCCGCGCCGGCGGCCAGCGTGAGCCTGACGACCTCCGAGCGCGCGTTGTCCGTCGTGCGGAGCGCGGCGCCCGTGATGCCGATCTCGGCGCCGTTGACGCCGTCGGGCTGGCCCGAGGGCCTCGGGCCGTGCAGCTCAAAGGCCGCCGGCGCGATCGAGTCCGAGGCGATGCCCTCGCTGAACGTGACGTCGATCGTGGTGTCGTCGACGCGCGCCGCCGAGACGAGCGTCAGGTCGTCCTCCGAGCGGGTGAACTCGGCCGTCTCGTCGTCGTCCAGGGCCTCGCCCGTCACGGAGCGCACGCCGTCGTCGTCCGCGTCGTCCTCGAGCGCCGTGACCGTGTACACGCCGTCGTGCATGAGCCCCGCGCCGGCGGCCAGCGTGAGCCTGACGACCTCCGAGCGCGCGTTGTCCGTCGTGCGGAGCGCGGCGCCCGTGATGCCGATCTCGGCGCCGTTGACGCCGTCGGGCTGGCCCGAGGGCCTCGGGCCGTGCAGCTCAAAGGCCGCCGGCGCGATCGAGTCCGAGGCGATGCCCTCGCTGAACGTGACGTCGATCGTGGTGTCGTCGACGCGCGCCGCCGAGACGAGCGTCAGGTCGTCCTCCGAGCGGGTGAACTCGGCCGTCTCGTCGTCGTCCAGGGCCTCGCCCGTCACGGAGCGCACGCCGTCGTCGTCCGCGTCGTCCTCGAGCGCCGTGACCGTGTACACGCCGTCGTGCATTAGCCCCGCGCCGGCGGCCAGCGTGAGCCTGACGACCTCCGAGCGCGCGTTGTCCGTCGTGCGGAGCGCGGCGCCCGTGATGCCGATCTCGGCGCCGTTGACGCCGTCGGGCTGGCCCGAGGGCCTCGGGCCGTGCAGCTCAAAGGCCGCCGGCGCGATCGAGTCCGAGGCGATGCCCTCGCTGAACGTGACGTCGATCGTGGTGTCGTCGACGCGCGCCGCCGAGACGAGCGTCAGGTCGTCCTCCGAGCGGGTGAACTCGGCCGTCTCGTCGTCGTCCAGGGCCTCGCCCGTCACGGAGCGCACGCCGTCGTCGTCCGCGTCGTCCTCGAGCGCCGTGACCGTGTACACGCCGTCGTGCATTAGCCCCGCGCCGGCGGCCAGCGTGAGCCTGACGACCTCCGAGCGCGCGTTGTCCGTCGTGCGGAGCGCGGCGCCCGTGATGCCGATCTCGGCGCCGTTGACGCCGTCGGGCTGGCCCGAGGGCCTC
Organism: Cenarchaeum sp.; assembly: GCA_963693095.2. Lineage (GTDB taxonomy): Archaea > Thermoproteota > Nitrososphaeria > Nitrososphaerales > Nitrosopumilaceae > JAHRAL01. The sequence goes on along the minus strand of OY843768.1, from coordinate 74,357 downwards.
GGGCCGTGCAGCTCAAAGGCCGCCGGCGCGATCGAGTCCGAGGCGATGCCCTCGCTGAACGTGACGTCGATCGTGGTGTCGTCGACGCGCGCCGCCGAGACGAGCGTCAGGTCGTCCTCCGAGCGGGTGAACTCGGCCGTCTCGTCGTCGTCCAGGGCCTCGCCCGTCACGGAGCGCACGCCGTCGTCGTCCGCGTCGTCCTCGAGCGCCGTGACCGTGTACACGCCGTCGTGCATGAGCCCCGCGCCGGCGGCCAGCGTGAGCCTGACGACCTCCGAGCGCGCGTTGTCCGTCGTGCGGAGCGCGGCGCCCGTGATGCCGATCTCGGCGCCGTTGACGCCGTCGGGCTGGCCCGAGGGCCTCGGGCCGTGCAGCTCAAAGGCCGCCGGCGCGATCGAGTCCGAGGCGATGCCCTCGCTGAACGTGACGTCGATCGTGGTGTCGTCGACGCGCGCCGCCGAGACGAGCGTCAGGTCGTCCTCCGAGCGGGTGAACTCGGCCGTCTCGTCGTCGTCCAGGGCCTCGCCCGTCACGGAGCGCACGCCGTCGTCGTCCGCGTCGTCCTCGAGCGCCGTGACCGTGTACACGCCGTCGTGCATGAGCCCCGCGCCGGCGGCCAGCGTGAGCCTGACGACCTCCGAGCGCGCGTTGTCCGTCGTGCGGAGCGCGGCGCCCGTGATGCCGATCTCGGCGCCGTTGACGCCGTCGGGCTGGCCCGAGGGCCTCGGGCCGTGCAGCTCAAAGGCCGCCGGCGCGATCGAGTCCGAGGCGATGCCCTCGCTGAACGTGACGTCGATCGTGGTGTCGTCGACGCGCGCCGCCGAGACGAGCGTCAGGTCGTCCTCCGAGCGGGTGAACTCGGCCGTCTCGTCGTCGTCCAGGGCCATGCCCGTCACGGAGCGCACGCCGTCGTCGTCCGCGTCGTCCTCGAGCGCCGTGACCGTGTACACGCCGTCGTGCATGAGCCCCGCGCCGGCGGCCAGCGTGAGCCTGACGACCTCCGAGCGCGCGTTGTCCGTCGTGCGGAGCGCGGCGCCCGTGATGCCGATCTCGGCGCCGTTGACGCCGTCGGGCTGGCCCGAGGGCCTCGGGCCGTGCAGCTCAAAGGCCGCCGGCGCGATCGAGTCCGAGGCGATGCCCTCGCTGAACGTGACGTCGATCGTGGTGTCGTCGACGCGCGCCGCCGAGACGAGCGTCAGGTCGTCCTCCGAGCGGGTGAACTCGGCCGTCTCGTCGTCGTCCAGGGCCATGCCCGTCACGGAGCGCACGCCGTCGTCGTCCGCGTCGTCCTCGAGCGCCGTGACCGTGTACACGCCGTCGTGCATGAGCCCCGCGCCGGCGGCCAGCGTGAGCCTGACGACCTCCGAGCGCGCGTTGTCCGTCGTGCGGAGCGCGGCGCCCGTGATGCCGATCTCGGCGCCGTTGACGCCGTCGGGCTGGCCCGAGGGCCTCGGGCCGTGCAGCTCAAAGGCCGCCGGCGCGATCGAGTCCGAGGCGATGCCCTCGCTGAACGTGACGTCGATCGTGGTGTCGTCGACGCGCGCCGCCGAGACGAGCGTCAGGTCGTCCTCCGAGCGGGTGAACTCGGCCGTCTCGTCGTCGTCCAGGGCCTCGCCCGTCACGGAGCGCACGCCGTCGTCGTCCGCGTCGTCCTCGAGCGCCGTGACCGTGTACACGCCGTCGTGCATGAGCCCCGCGCCGGCGGCCAGCGTGAGCCTGACGACCTCCGAGCGCGCGTTGTCCGTCGTGCGGAGCGCGGCGCCCGTGATGCCGATCTCGGCGCCGTTGACGCCGTCGGGCTGGCCCGAGGGCCTCGGGCCGTGCAGCTCAAAGGCCGCCGGCGCGATCGAGTCCGAGGCGATGCCCTCGCTGAACGTGACGTCGATCGTGGTGTCGTCGACGCGCGCCGCCGAGACGAGCGTCAGGTCGTCCTCCGAGCGGGTGAACTCGGCCGTCTCGTCGTCGTCCAGGGCCATGCCCGTCACGGAGCGCACGCCGTCGTCGTCCGCGTCGTCCTCGAGCGCCGTGACCGTGTACACGCCGTCGTGCATGAGCCCCGCGCCGGCGGCCAGCGTGAGCCTGACGACCTCCGAGCGCGCGTTGTCCGTCGTGCGGAGCGCGGCGCCCGTGATGCCGATCTCGGCGCCGTTGACGCCGTCGGGCTGGCCCGAGGGCCTCGGGCCGTGCAGCTCAAAGGCCGCCGGCGCGATCGAGTCCGAGGCGATGCCCTCGCTGAACGTGACGTCGATCGTGGTGTCGTCGACGCGCGCCGCCGAGACGAGCGTCAGGTCGTCCTCCGAGCGGGTGAACTCGGCCGTCTCGTCGTCGTCCAGGGCCTCGCCCGTCACGGAGCGCACGCCGTCGTCGTCCGCGTCGTCCTCGAGCGCCGTGACCGTGTACACGCCGTCGTGCATGAGCCCCGCGCCGGCGGCCAGCGTGAGCCTGACGACCTCCGAGCGCGCGTTGTCCGTCGTGCGGAGCGCGGCGCCCGTGATGCCGATCTCGGCGCCGTTGACGCCGTCGGGCTGGCCCGAGGGCCTCGGGCCGTGCAGCTCAAAGGCCGCCGGCGCGATCGAGTCCGAGGCGATGCCCTCGCTGAACGTGACGTCGATCGTGGTGTCGTCGACGCGCGCCGCCGAGACGAGCGTCAGGTCGTCCTCCGAGCGGGTGAACTCGGCCGTCTCGTCGTCGTCCAGGGCCTCGCCCGTCACGGAGCGCACGCCGTCGTCGTCCGCGTCGTCCTCGAGCGCCGTGACCGTGTACACGCCGTCGTGCATGAGCCCCGCGCCGGCGGCCAGCGTGAGCCTGACGACCTCCGAGCGCGCGTTGTCCGTCGTGCGGAGCGCGGCGCCCGTGATGCCGATCTCGGCGCCGTTGACGCCGTCGGGCTGGCCCGAGGGCCTCGGGCCGTGCAGCTCAAAGGCCGCCGGCGCGATCGAGTCCGAGGCGATGCCCTCGCTGAACGTGACGTCGATCGTGGTGTCGTCGACGCGCGCCGCCGAGACGAGCGTCAGGTCGTCCTCCGAGCGGGTGATGTCAACCTTGTCTGGAGGCGATACTGGCGTGTCTACTAGGTCACGCAGTCCGGCATCACCGTCGGCGGCGGCCTCGAGTGCGGTGAGCTCGTATATGCCGTCAAATATCATGCCTGGTGACACTAGACCAAGCGTTATGACCCTTCGCTCCCCTTCGGCAGCCTCCGAATTGAGCGTCGCAGTCATTATGTCGCGTGCCTCTGTTGACGGTTTTGGGCCTGTGAGCGTAAAGGCTGCAGGCCTGACTGTGGCAGCACTGACGTCCTCGGTGATCGTGACTGTGATCCCCGTGTTGCTGACATATGCGGCCGACTCGATCGAAGGCGAGAGAGGATTGCGCATAACGTCAGCAGTGGCTGCCACCGCAAGTGGCAGGCGGATGGCATCACGAACCCCGACGGCCGTCTCGTCCATGGCGGCGATCGCAGTGAACGTGTACGTCCCGTCAGAATCCATGCCCGGTGACTCTAGCATGACCATCGTGGAGGCCGGAGAGCCGGCGACAGGTGTTGCGCCAACGACTCGGAGCGCTTCGGAGTCCCTTGCCGGACCCATTGCGCTAAACGCAGTCGGCGTGACTGATGTCGCAAGGAGATCCTCGTTGAACGTCAGGCGAACCGACGTGTCAGAAACGTACGCGGCACGAATCAGCTCGGGCGGATCGCCCCCGTATGTTGCCTCGAGCTCTGTTGGCACAAAGGCGCGCCCTGAAGAGTCCGTCACCGCAGCCGGTATGCCGACTGTGACGGTCTGGCCCTCTGTTGCCCTGAACTCCGTGGCAACTGACACGACAAGGCCGGCTCTCCCGGAGGAGAGCGCATTGAGATCCGAGACGGTCACGACAGAAACGTTGCCATTGTTGAGCGTCGAGTCATCAAGCGGCTCGCTCACGTCAAACAGGATCGTTGCCGCATCAGAGAACCTCGCGTTTGACGCAGTCGGCGCGTTCGTGTCAATGCTGAGCATAACGTCGCCGTCGACGTACGCGTTCGTCGCCCTGTCAGTCAGGTCCCTTGATATGCTCACGGTGTAAATCCCGTCGCTGGCTGCCTCCTCGAGGGATATCGTCACGCTCTGCGTCACGGCGTCATATGCCGGCGGCGTATCAGCATCAAGGGCCACTGGCGTATCCTCGACTGCCACGCCAAACGCCGAGGCCGCGCGCGAAAAGTCCAGGGGCTCATCAAAGGAGAGCACTATGGTCCTCCCGCCGGCCCCAAACGCCGCGATCGGCCTCGATGGCGGCGTAAGGTCGATCTCGGCGAACGAGTCATCAGTGATGGCGTCGTTGGCAATCGTGCGACTCGCGCCCCCGATGCCTGTGACGCCTATCGCAAAGGGCACGCGGCCCTCCGTGCTTGGCCGCCCGTCCGAGACGTTGAGCGTGCCAGACCACTCCCTGAGCTCCAGCAAGGCCACCATCGGAATCCTGTTGTCGACTCTGAGTCCCGGCTCAGGTCCGGACCACAAGGGGAATGGGTTGGTTTCCGCGCTGATTTGCCCTTGGTCATTTCGGGTCTCTAGTGGCGCAGCAGACCACGTCACGCCGCCAAAGAACGACATCGTTGGCCGGACTTGTCGGCTAGGCGACCCATCCAGCACGAGATCTATGGCAATCCTGTCGCCGGCTCGCGCATACGACGCAAACGGCCCCGTGCGAGCGACATAGTTCTCCATGCCGTCATCAGTGTCATCACGCAGGACGGTGAGCCCAAGTTCGGCTGCGCCGGGAGCCACGTTACGGCCAACTAGCCATGTCTGTGCCTCCATGTAGTTGCCTGAACGATCCCACCACGACGAAGGGTGCTCAAAAGCACCTTGCTCCGGGGGCGAGTATGTAAAGTAGACAAAGTCCTGCGACCTCATAGCGCCCTCCGGGTATACATAACTGAAGGAACTTGACCCTGTGTTGGGGATGCCTTGATCCAAACCTATACCACTAAAGGAGGCGCTCCTGTCAGGGTGAAAGTGAGCCACGTGGCGCGCCGGCGTGTCGTGGGAGTGGTGATCGACGAGCTCGATTGTCCAGTCCTCATAGGCAAGCAAGGCAGGATTGGTGCATGTCGTGCGGGGTGTGTCGCAGATGGATTGAGGGGGTGGCCGTTCTATATACTCGGTCGCAAGCCACAGTATTGTGTTGTCATCTCGGATAAAGGCATAAAGGTATGGCGGAACCTCATCAGCAGAGACAGTCCAGGCCACGTCCTCAAAATGAACAAGGCCGCTGCCCATCAAATCACGGAGGGACGGGCCGTTAAGTGCGGTGTCGAGCAAAAGAGGCGGCGCGTCGCCGGCCTCTGGATGATAGGTCACAATGGGTTGATGCGTTCCAAAAGATGGGGGGTGAATCAGCTCTATTGTCGGCGAGTCACCCAGCGTGAGAACCGTCGCACTTGAAACGAGGAGGGTTCCGCCAACGGTTGGCAGTCTAGTCGAGGTTGCCGTCGGCGATTGAAAGGAGAAAGGATTGTCAAGGAGAATCCACTTGTTCGTGTCGATTGACATTCCCACGTCGACAGAGGGCTGGAGTGCCTCGCTGATCGTCACTATGGTTCTCGTTGCATCAGGCGGAACACTGGCTGCTGTCCTAGATGCCGGAATTGGCCATGGTCCGGGCCTTGTGACTGCCGTAAACGTCAGGGGCGTCGTGTCGATCTCGACATGATGCTCGCCGTCGGCAATGTCCTCGTGCGTCAGCATCGTCTCGTTTGGCACGAGGGCCGTGTCACGAACCGTGATCGCAAACTCGACTGGACCCTCGGCGTCACCGTCTGCTATCGTCCGGCGTATCTGCCACGACGTGCCCTCGCCCACGATCGACGTGGGCGGGAGGGCCGCGTCGCCAAGGAGCGATGCGCTGACCACGGATATGGGCTCATCAGCCTCTAGCACGATGACAAGCGTCGCGCCGGCCTTTGCGTCGGCCGCGACGAGCTCGCCGTCGACTAGGACGCGCGTCATCACGGTGACTGTCGAGGCGACATCTTCATAGTGGATCTCGCCGGCGCCATACGCCGCCGGCACGTTGCCCGCAATGTCTGCGACAGTCGCCGGCGGCGTGATCGTGTACACGCCCATGCCAAGGTCAGGGCTGAGCAAAATGCGCGCCTCGCGCGAACCCTCTGAATATGACGCCATGATCGCCGATGCTGTTATTGTGTACGTGCCATCAGTGTCAAGTCCCGGCGAGGCGAGCGTGAGCGTGACGGTGCGGCGCGAGCCGTCCGGGGCGGCAGTATCCAGCGTCGCCGAGTCCACCGGCAACGACGCGCTAGAGTGCAGCGGGCCGGAGACCGCAAAGGCCGCGCCGCTCACCGAGGCCGCATCAAGGCTCTCGCTGAACTCTAGTGTGATCGACGTGTCACTCACGTATGAGGCGCCAAGGAGGCGCGGTGAGGTCATGGTTCTCACCACAGTGCCCTGCGCGGCTGACTCGAGTGCGGTCCCTGTCGTGTCGCGCACGCCGGGATCACCAGGGTGTTCGGAGGCCAGGGCAGTCACCGTGTACGTCCCGTCAGCGTCCAGTCCCGGCGGCGCGAGTGTGAGCGTGACAGTGGTCCTCTGCGCGTTGGACGCAGGCGCCGCGTCAAGTGTCGCGCCGACGACCCCTATGCCGTCCTCGCCCGGAGCCGGACCGGTGACGGCAAAGGCTGATGCCAGGACGGTATGCGCATCAAGGCCCTCGCTGAACGTCAGGCGAATCGACGCGTCATTCAGGTATGTGGCGCCTATGAGCGTCGGCGCGACGGTGTCGCGCACAATCATCGCCTCGGCATGGGCAGGATCTATGAGCGTGGCCGAACCAGACGCGCGAAGCGTGTATGTGCCCTCTGCATCAAGTCCGGGGCTCGCAAACGTGAGCGTGAGCGTGTTGGCCGAGGCGCCGCTGCCCTGCATGGCCGATGCGACGGTGCGCGGTGTCGTGGCCGGTGCCGGTCCGGTGACGGTAAATGTCGCAGGCACTGCCAGCGCAGCACCGGGCTCGGCGCTAAACGTGAGTGTCGCAGACGTCCCGCTCACATACTCGGCGCCGAGGAGGCGCGGCGCCGCCTGGGTGCGCAGGGCAAACGCCGTGCCGACCGTCGAGAGTGCCGTGCCCGTCGTGTCGCGCACGCCGGGATCACCGGCAGACGCGGCGGCCAGGGTAGTCACCAGGTACGTGCCGTCGGCGTCCAGTCCAGGAGAGGCGAGCGTGAGCGTGACGACAGTCTGGTGCGCGTTGGCAGCAGATGCCGCATCGAGTGTGGCCGACGTCACGGTGAGAACTGTCGACATCGGCGACGGTCCGACAACCATGAACGCATTTGCGCCCACTGATGCGGCGTCGATGCCCTCGCTGAACGTCAGGCGAATCAGCGTGTCGCCAAGATGCTCGGCGCTGACTAGCGTGGGGGCACTTGTGTCCCTGCCCAGCGTGGAGGCGCGAAGGTCGGCGTTGAGCGGCACGCCGCCGGTGCCGGCCACGCGCGGCGAGGCCGTGGCCGTATAGACGCCATCAGTCTCCATGCCGGCGCCAGAGAGCGTGAGCGTGACGGTGTTGGCCGAGGCGCTGCTGCCCTGCGTGGCCGAGGCGACGGTTCGCGGCGTCGCAGCCGGCGCCGGTCCGGTGACTGCAAAGTTCCCGGCGCCAAGCGTTGCGGCATCAAGTGGGCCGCTGAATGTGAGCGTGATCTGCGTGTCACTCACGTATGCCGCGGCCGTGAGTGCCGGACCGCGCTCGAACGTGGCAGTGCCGAGGCCAGCGAGGGCCGTGCCCGTCGTGTCGCGCACGCCGGGATCACCGGCCGACGCGGCGGCCAGGGCCATCACCGTGTACGTCCCGTCAGCGTCCAGTCCAGGCCCGGCGAGGCCGAGCGTGATGACATTGCGGATCGCGTTGGCAGGAGACGCCGCATCGAGTGTGGCTGACGTCACTGTGCGAGCTGTCACAGCCGGCGCCGGTCCGGTGACAGAGAACGCGCCTGCGCTCACTGACGAGGCGTCGATACCCTCGCTGAACGTGACAGAGACTGACGTGTCATCAATGTACGCCGCACCGGCAATCGATGGCGCAGCCGTCGTGCGGCGCAGCTCGACGGTGCCATCAGTGGCCAGGGCCAGGCCGGCCGTGTCGCGCACGCCTGCCTGGGAGGAGGAGGCGGCCAGGGCCCGCACCGCATAGACTCCATCGGTGTCAAGTCCTGGTGAGTCCAGCGTGAGCGTGACTGCATTGCGCGATGGGCTGCTCGACATTATGGCGCGAGTCGCCATCGACGGAGCCGGTCCCGTGATGACAAGCGCGCCGTCTGTGACTGATGTGCCATCGAGATCCTCGCTGAACGTGACGAGGACTGACGTGTCGCTGGCATATGTCGCTCCAGTCAGCGTCAGCACACCCGAGCCGCGTGTGAGTGTCGCCTCGGCGTGGGCGGGATCCAGCGGTGTGGCGTCCGTGTCATACACGCTAGTCGGTGACGCCACGCCGGTCGGGGCAGCAACGCTGAAGGCCGCCGGTGCCCTCACCGTCGAGGCGCGGAGGGGCTCGCTGAACGTGAGCGTGGCCATCGACTGCGAGGTGGGCATTGCGGCCAGGAGGCGCGGCGGTGTCGTGTCGACTGTGACGCGATGTCCCCGTGACGAGTCCAGCGAGTTGACGGTCAGGTCGGCCTCTGTCAGCGTTATCGTGTTGGAGGCGCGATCGCGCAGGATGAGCGTAAACTCGGCAGGGCCCTCGGGATCGCCGGTGCGCAGGGTCGTCGACCAGGCGTGCGTGTTCGGCGACACTCCGGCCACGGCCGCAACTGACGTCGAGAGCCGCGCGCCGCCAAAGAGGGCCATGTCGCCGGCTAGCGTGTCGAGTGGCTCGTCTGCTGTGGCCACAACGCGAACCTCCGAGCCGACGCGCGCCGGAAGGCGGTTTGGCCCGTCGACCCGCGCGCCGGCCTCCACCTGGTCCATGCGCAGCGCGTCGGCGGCACTGCCGTCAAGGCCCGGCGCATCGGTGTCTATAATGACATTGGCCGTGTCAAGTGAGTCCTGCATGAATGTGAACGTGTTGCCCCGTGGGTCAGCACCAGTGACGACAAACGCAAACTCGGCGGGATCCGTCTCATAGTCAGGTATGGTGTGCTCGGCGGCCCACGCCTGCGCAAACGTGGCGGTGCAAAACGACCCCGCGCTCCCGTGGGCCATCACCGTCACGTCGTCGCCGCCCATGAACCTCACCGTCGGCGGCGTGAGGCGCGGAACGGCCTCGACTAGGGCGAGGCCGACCTGTATCCTGTCGCCGGCTCGCGCGTACTGCGCAAACGGGCCCGTGCGCTCCGAGCCGTCCCTGATAACTGCCACCGAGAGGCATGCTGCGGCAGGCGAGGTGCCGTCCTCGGCCACCACGAACCTGTCCACGTCAAGCTCGTTTGGGCTTGGCATGCCGGCAGCATCAACTGCGCGATCCACGATCCTTCCGTCATCATCATTGCCCGCAATGTACGTGATGCGCGGCCTGACGCTCGTCGACTCGAGTGTCCCGTGGGCGAGAACCAGCGATTCTGTGTCAGTCGCGTGTGGCGTGACTGACGTGACGGCTCTCCGCTGTGTCAGGCCGCCCACGCTCTCGTCGATTGCCCAGTGCGCCATGCGGACTATGAAACTGTTGCCGGCAAAGTTCACCGGCTCGCTAAACGTGACAGTTGTCTGCTCGGGCGAGTTTGTGGTCGCCGAGGCCGGCTGTGGTGGCGCGCCATCGAGCGCAGTCGCGTCCGTGCCGGCGCGAAGAGGATGCGTAACGAGGATCGTCGCAGTCACGACGCCCTCGAGCGTCGGCGGCGTGGCAACATACTCGATGCGCGGCGTGACATCCGTGTCAAGCGCATCGCCGGGGGCCAAGGCGAGCGATAGCAGGGTCGTGCCAGTCCCGCCGGCGGCGAGGCTCTGGCCAGAGGGGGCAGACACCAGTGTGGGGACGACATGGTCTGATGATGACGCATCGGGGTACACGCGCCAGTCCGAGGCCTGCGCGAGGGCTCCCTCCATTGTCCTGACTGCCCTGTCAAACGTGACGTCTATGCGCGTCGAGCTGGCAGTCCTGGCCGTAAACGTCGGTTCATTCTCCATCACCGAGGGCGACTCGGCCTGGCTGACTGCGTTGCCGGCGAGGTCAAGGAACGTGGGCTCGGCCTGGCTGCGAACCGCATAGTAGGCATCAACTGTTGCCGAGTCGAGGTCGGCGCGCGTGATGCCAAGGAGGAGTGTCACGGAATCCGAATTCAGCGCTATTGTCGTGGGCCGGACAGTCACAGGCGTCGCGCCAGGCGTGCCATCAGTCACGTCAAAGAGCCAGTTGATCACGTTGATTGATGATGCAGACGGGCTCGCGCGAACCTGTTCGCTAAACGTCACGGTGACAGTCGAGGCCGCCGGCGGGGCTGCCGCAGCAGTCACCGCCACGGTGAACGTCGGGGGCACGCCGTCGACTGCGATGACTGGGTCGACGGCCGTGACGTCGGCGACCGGATTGTTGGCCTGGTCAACGAGGGTCCAGTCATCAAGTGCGGCAAACGTGACTGCCGGCGTTGCGCCAGTCGGCAGTGCAGGCGAGTACGTGAGCGTGAGCTCTGATGCGGGGGACAGAAACGTCTCGGAGAATTCCGTGACCGTCGTTCCTGCCACGGAGAACTCAGAAGAGGTCGGCTGTGGTGATGACGAGGGAGCCCTCATGACCGGCTCGCTGAATGTTATTAGCATAGTCGTAGTCGACATCGTGCGTGCCGTAAAGGTTGTCGGGGCACCGTCTGCGGCGATGACCGGATCTTGCGCAGTCACCGGCGCCATGGGGTTCATTGCGCCGTCTTCGAGTCCGCCGTCATCACGTCCGTCAAACGTTATTGCCGGCGTTACGCTAGTCGACAGGCCCGAGTGCGTGATCGTGAGTGACGGGGCGGCCGTAAGTGACACCGGCTCGACTGAACTCACCGTCGCGCCAGCGACTGTCCATTCGCCTAGTGCAGTCGCGCCGGAGACTGGCTCGTTGAACTCTATGAGCACAGTCGTCGGCGATGTCGTGCGAGCCGTGAACGTCGGTACCACCCCGTCGGCGGCGATGACCGGATCGTCTGATCCAACCGTCGCGACGTTGAGGCCGGCGGCATCGCTGAGGAATGTCGGGAAGCGAGGTGTGGTCGTCGTCGGCGGCGGTGTCGTTGGCGGAGGCGTCGTCGGCGGTGTCGTTGGCGGAGGCGTCGTCGGCGGCGGAGGTGGCGGTCTTTGCATCGACGAGTCCCACTCCACGCTGATCGTCCGTGCGGTGAGCGCATTCGCCGAGGAGTCAAGGATCCCCGAGGTGGCCTGCACCATGTACGTGCCGGCTACGAGAAGCGAGTCAAACGTGAGCGTCGCCCTGTTCGAGCCGTCGGTGTGGGTTAGCGTGGGCACAAGCGCAGAGTCCGAGGGCGATGTGACGAATATCGTGGGCTTTACGCCCGAAATGGCGAGCGATGTCGCGCGCAGCCCCTCGCTGAAGACTAGCGTGAACGTCGTGGACGAGGCGTCTGATGTGGCATAAACGGCATCAAATGTCGGCGGTATTCCGTCATCCGCAACGTCAAGGGTCCCCGTGCGCAGGTCGTATGACGGGACATTTGTGAGCGTTATGCCTGCCGGCTCGGGTGAGCTCTCGATGAGCGGCGGGTCATCGACATACTCTATGCGCGGCGTTGAGCTGGCATCTAGCGCATCAGACATTGACAGCGTGAGTATTATGCCAGTCAGGGTAGTTGGCGCGAACGGGATCGTCGAGATGGACATCGGCACGACATAGTCAGTCGAGTCGGCGTCCGGATAGACGCGCCAGCCATCTGCGGGCGGGGCGTCTTCGTAAAATGGAATGGCCTGGATCTCCGTGGAGAAGCTCAACGCTATGGTCGTCGGCGATGTCGTGCGGGCCGTGAACGTCGGTGCGCTTGTGAGCTCGGAAGGGTGGGTCATTGTCGCTAGCCGGTTGCCGGCGAGATCTTCCAGTCCGCCAGAAACGCGCTGCCTAAAGAACGCCTCGGCTGTGTCATCACCGACGAAGTTATTGTCAGGCTGGGGAATCTGAAACGTGAGGGACAGCTGGTTTGCCGCAGGGGTTGGATCTTGAAGTGAGAGTATATCCTTGGTGCCATCGTTGCGCGTTCGCTCAATGAGCCAGTTGCGATAGTCAATGAAATTGCCGGGAAGTGTCGAGCGTACGGGCTCGCTAAACGTGACGTCAATCACATAAGAGGCACGTCCCGCAATGCTAACTAAGGTCGGGCTTGTTGACACTATGGTCGGCGGCGCACCGTCGCTCACGCTAATTCCCGTTGTTTCGGGAAGCGAGCCGCCCCCACCGACTATGGGCGTGCCGCGTGGAAAGTATCCAAGCAATCCTGTCGAGGCCGACGAGGAGTACGCGGCGTGTGTGAGCGTGATCGTCAGGCCGTCATCAGACAGTTCCTGAGTTATGGCAACGGGTAGCACACTTCCGCCAACTTCTTCGAGTACCCAGAGAGATCTCGTAGGCGCCGGTATTTCGCTGACTGGCGAGGCGAGCTCAACGTTCGTGGTGGTCAGCGAGGTCGTGTAGGCCCTAGAGATCCCCAGCGGTACCGGCGCGCTGTACGTTATGGCCGGTGTCGCCTCGCCGCCAGACGTTGGCGCGTGCGTGAGCGTCACGCGCGTCGAGGAGTCCTGGGAGACGGCCGTCGGCGCCGAGCCGTCGACTGTCCAGTCCGAGGCCACAGTCGTGCCCGTGATGGGTTCGGTAAACATGACTAGTGTCGTCGTTGGAGTCATCGTTACGGCGGTGAATGACGGGCCCACGGCGTCACGGAGCATCATCTCAAAGTCGTTGACAAAGTTGAAGTCCGTGGGATACCTGTCGCGCAGGCGCCCGTCATGATCATCGTCTGCCACATATGAAAGCATCGCGACAGGAGCCGTGGAGGAGAGCGCGTCGTGCGCAATCTCAATTATGTTGTTGACGCCAGCCTTTGTCGCGACTGACGTGATGCGCACCTCGGTTGCGTCATCTCCGGTACCCTCGGTGAGTGTCCAGTGGTCCGCATACTCGGACGTGTCTGTGCCATCAAACGTGACTGGCGTGTCAAACGTCACCTCTAGCATGCGCGTCGTCGTTGCCGATATCGATGTCGGCACCGGCGCGACGCCATCGAAGGTAGGTAAGAAGATAAAAGGTAGAAGTCGATGATCAGGCATGACAGGGTTACCGATCGCCACGCCTGGGCGAGTTGCTATCACGATCGCCGTAACATCCGGCACAATGGGCTCGTCTTCTGGCAGCGTGATCGTGTACTCGCCAAATGGCTTGGATCCCACGACGAGTGGATTATCCACAGTGAGACCCGCCGCCTGAACCATAAAAATATAGGGGGCGTTAGGCTGACGTTGCACACTCCAAGTTACACCCGGCAACGGGACATCTGTGGGCCAGTCATCGGGCATTGTGACAACTATGGTTCGCGCGTCAACCGTTCGTGCGCTCACCGCATCCACGCCAACTGCGGTAAGTGACGCTCGCGCATTCGAGCCGGTCAACGCGTTGCCTGCCGAGTCGACTATACCCATTGCAGGCGGGACATACTCTACGACGATGGTGTCATCAGCCACCACCGTTCGTGAAAAGTGCACCATGTACCTGCCAAAGGTTTGACCTGCGGGTATCGTCGCTCCACTGCCAGCGGTGGCGGCAAGATCCACTGTGGTGTCAAGCGGCGTATTAGGTGTCAGGTCACTGAACCAGCCTTCCCTGCCGGCACCGGCGGGGTTGTCGGTGTGGACGCGCTCTGAAAAGTATATGAGAATGCTTTCTGATGTGACAAAGCCAAAGGTAAATGTCGGCGGGACGCCGTCGATAGCCGTGATGTGCGGTGCGCTCGTCGCAGGAACCGGACCGCGCCTGTCGCGCAGCGGCGTCGCATCAGCACCGGGCACGTACTCGATGGTAGGCGTCGAGTCTGTCTGCATGAGCGGCGCGTGAAGGAGGGTAAAGGAGGTCGTCGACTGGACGGGCACCTCAGATGACCCGTCCTGCGTGGTATCTGCGATGACTGCAGCCGGTGAGCCAGTCGTGCCGCCAACGGCGATGCCCATGGTGCGCGCGCGACTCGAGCCGGCGGCGCTGTCAGTCACGAACCACTGTCCGGCCTCCGTCGAGCCGCCTATGATCTCCCTGGTCATCGTCACCACAGTTATCGTAGCGCTCTCCGTGCGCGCAACAAAGAGATCCGGTAGCGCGTCGACTGAGCGGACCGTGGCAGGCTCGAGTGACGAGAGGGCCGCGTCGCGGAGAACCGTCGAGCCGGACAGGAGAAACGAGACGAGTGGTGAGAGGTTCGCGACGAGGGGCTCGTGTATGATCTCTATGCGCGGACTAGAGCCGGCCTCGATGAGCCTCACTGACGTCAGGGCAGCGTCATCAGTCGTCGTCTCCGTGCTCACAGCACTAGTCGTCTCCTCGACGAGCCAGTCAGATATGCGCAGATCCAGCGGGACGCTCGGGTTTCCGCCGAGTGCCTCGCTGATCGTGACTATCGTCGTTGTCGGCAGGATCGTCCTGGCCGTAAACGTCGGCGGTGCCGTGTCCACTATGACGCGCGCGTCGGCGTCCTCGTGTGTCACGGTCACCAAGTTTCCCGCACTGTCGCGCACGGCGACTGCAAAGTGGAGCAGGCCATTGGGGTCACTCTGCCCGATCGTGCGGTCGATCGTCGACATGGTGCCAAGGTTCTGTATGGTGTCCGAGCGCGTTGGCGACTGGTTCGGTCCCGTATAGTAGAGAACGTCGTTGGTCGTGATGTTAATGTTCTCACCGGCCGTGATCGAGAGGCGCAGCGTGTCGCCGGCCCCGCCGACGGTGCGCGACATGCTGTCTGATATATGCACAAAGGAGCTGACTGACGTGATCTCCGGCGGTGTCGCATCAGCGGCGATCGCAGCCGATCCCGTTAGGAGCACGTTGCCTGACGTGTCAACATATGTCGAAGGAATGGCAACGTATGACACGCGCGGGCTCGACGAGGTGGCCAGCGCGTCATCGTCATCTAGCGTGAGAGTGATCGTGTTGCCGGGTAGCGTGCCGCCGATTGAGGTAGGCGTGACGTTGGCTGCCGTGTCCGTTGTGTCAAGGGGCGTCGTGTCGACTATCCAGTGCGAGGCGAGAGCCAACTGCGTTGGGGGCACCGAGATATCCTCATCAAACGTGAGCTCGATCGTCGTGTGCGACGTGTAGCGCGCCGTGAACGTCGGACTCGAGGTGTCGGCACTGACGCCCACATTGCCCCCCACGTACGAGTTCTTCGACATGTCAGTGAGGCCATCAGAGATGCTGACTGATGTCGAGGCCGGAGTGCTCGACGGGCCGACCAGGTTCAGCCTCATGGTCCGTGATGCGGCATCATAGACGGCCGACTCTATTGCGATGGACTCAACTTCGCCGCCTGGGCTGTGCGTCACGCCAAAGTTGGTGGCAAGGGCTGTCCGCTCGTCAAGCGGCTTGCTGAACACGACATTAATGCCATGTGTGCCGCGAAACTCGGCAGTTGCCGTCGGGCCGGCAAAGTCACGAACCGTGACTGCAAGTCGGCCAGTGCTGGCATTCCAAGGACTGGCGTCGTCCTGGGCTCGCCATTCCAGATCAAGGACAGTGCCGGTGACGGCTGCTGTTATGCCCGTATAGGTCACAGCCCAGGTCGAATGGTCACGCGGGAACGGTTGCCTGGTGGTGGTGACATTGGGCACAGTGACGTTCAGTCTGGTTAGAGGCTCGCTGAACTCTACGATAAACGATTCGGTATTCCGCTTGTACGGTGGATAGAGCCCGATAAAGGATTGGCCAAAATCGCCAATCTCCTCTATGAGCATCGCTTCGTTGGTCCAGCGCGTCGCGACTATGCTAGGCGCCACGCCGTCAGCTGCCGTGACGGCCTCGCCGGAGAGCGCATTGCCTGAGGTGTCGATAACGTCAGCAGGCGTGCCGCCGGCGCCTGCGGTATAGGCAATCTCCGGTGCAGGAATCGTGGTGGGCTCGTGGACGAGGTTGATGACCGGACTCCTGTCCAGTGCGCGCGTCCCGTCTGCGGCCACGGGCGTCGAGTAGGAGACCAGCGCGGTGCGCACGCCGGCGCTTCCCTCAACTGACCACTTTGCCGCATCAAGGAGGACGGCGTCAGGTATGCCCGCGTCGATCGGCTCGCTGATCGTGACCCTTGTCTGCGTTGCCGAGACCGTGCGAGCCGTGAACGTCGGCGTGAGGACCCCATACGTGGCCTCGAGATCCCCGCCAGCATACGTGGAGCGCCGGATCGAGGGCAGGTCGGAGGCTATCTCGATCGTGTACGTCTCGCCCTCGATAGCCGCGTTTGCCGCGTTGAGCGACAGTGTAACTGTGTTTGTCTCCGAGACGTGACTGATGGACGCGGGGTCAAACTCGTTTCCGTCAGGGTCGATCACCGTAAAGTCATCCACCGCAGGATCGTCTAGAGTATGGGTGAAGCTTAGAAGGATCGCCGTTGAGGACACAAAGACTGCCGAGCCAAAAAATCCAGCATCATCAATGTATCTCGCAGAATGCCCCTCGCCGGCGTACGCGTTTCCGTTAAGGTCGACTATGTCAGGAGATGGCGTGACTGTGTACGTACGCCCGAGGGAAGGGTTGAACAAGAGCCCCACTATGGTTGTCTCAAATGTGAAAAACCCAGAGACACTATGGCCCAATACTGTCACAGGACTAGTTGGAAGCGCGCCGGGAGTCGTGATCCTGTATGACGACGCAAATTTGGCAGGCGAATCAGCGACGCTCTCGCTGAAGGCAAATGAAAAAATTATGCCGCCCCCTGTTGGAGAGCTGATACTCACGCTGTCAAGTGTCGGAGGTGCCTTGTCGGCTGCAGTTATGTGCGGCGAGGCAGTCGGCGCGAGCGGGCCGGCAAGCCCGCGAAGGGGCGTCGTGTCCCCGCCGGGCGCGTACTCTATGGTCGGCGTGGCCGACGTGAGCCCGTTGCGTTCGTGCAGGAGCGTTATAGTCGAGACACCGCCGATGTGGATCGGCGTAGAGCGATCGCCAAAATCCGCAATTACCGTGACCGGTGAGCCCTCCGAACCACCGGCGGCCACGCCGAGGACGGGTGTGCGCGGCGAGTTGGGCGCGCTGTCCGTGATAAACCACTGGTTTGCAGCAGTCGTGCCGCCGACGATCTCGCCGCTCAGAGTCACGATTGTGATCGTGCTGCTGTGCGTCACGGCCGAGTCGACAGTCGTGCTCGTCGGCATGTCAGGCATGTACGTCACCATCGCCTCAGTCGTGGCGGACTCGTTGGACACAGGCGAGGACGCATCGAGGATCGTCGGTATCGTGACTGTGTGCTCGATTCCATACTGCGCGTTGCGCTCAAGCGTTAGCGTGATGGTGTGCGTGCCGCCTGCTGAGGAGTAGGCCGGAGGAGTGGAGGCCGAGACGCCAATGTCATCGGGCAGGGATCCCACATCCGGTGGCGCAAACGTGTTGTCCGGAACGCTCACAGACCAGCCCGTCGCCGGAATCGGCGTCGTGAGGGCCTCGCTGAACGTGAGCGTGAGGGCCTGCAGGCCGGCAAACGAGGCCGTCGCAGTCGGAGCGATGCCGTCAGCTGACGTGACGTGCGGGGAGCTAGTCGACACAAGCGTGCCTGACCATCCCGAGAGCGGCGTCGCATCAGTGCCCTGCGCATACTGTATCGTCGGCGTCGCGTCGGTTCGCGAGAGCGGCCCGTGGAGCAGCGTGAGCGTGGTAGAGACTCCGGCATCCACGTCGGTGAGGCCCATCGCGTCAGTGTCCGCAGTGACTGCAGCCGCGCTAGTTACAGTTCCGCCGATGGCCACGCCGAGGGCACGCGCCGCAGTAGAGCCGGTGGCGCTGTCGGTGATGAGCCACTGCGACGCAGACGTCGAGCCGGCCGTGATCGCGTTGCTCAGCGTGACGACTGTGGTCGTCGCATCAAGCGTGCGCGCCGAGGAGACTGACGGCGCTGCGCCGATGCGCTCAATGCTGACAGAGCCGCCCGTGTATGGCCTAGACGGCAGGGACGCATCGCGCACGTGCTCGAGCGTGACGGTGTACGTGCCGTCCGGATGCGTCGAGCCGGCTAGCGTAATGTCAAGGGAGCCAGACACATACGAGACAGGACTAGTCGCCGCGAGCGCAACGGCCGGACCCGTCCCGTCCCCGTCGGCCGGCCCGTTTACCGAATATGCGGCGCGTAGGGGGTCAGCAAGGGAATCTGAAAAGGTGAGGCGAATCCGGTCTGTTGCGGCAAAAAAGGAGCTAGTCACCGTAGGCGAGCCCGTGCCGGCCGAGCCGGCAACTGTGTGCGTCCGTGTCGTGGCGACTAGCGCATTGCGCGCAGGCGCGCCGTCATCAGTTATCGAGGAGGGCAGCTCGTACGTGTACGTGACAGACGGGACAAATGCGCGCAGGTGTGTCACGCGCATCGTGTCAGGCGCTGTCATGCGCACGGCGTCAGTCACTGAGAGGGGGACGAGATCGGCGTTGGTGTCCGTGTCAGTCGCTATATTGGGGTCAAGGCCATCAGGTATCGTCACTGATATCGTCGACGGGACCGAGAGCGGGTCGATCGTGTCGCTGAACTTTATGACGAGTGAGTTGCCCTCGTGATGGCTCGACACGACAGTCGGCGCTATCGTGTCATACTGCGCAACTGGCATGGGGACAGAGTCGCCGTAACTGGCACCGTCAATGTCAAGGACCGTGGAGGGTATGCCCACCCTGTACATGACCTCGATGCCGGCTATTCCTATGGACGAGCTCAGAGTTAGCGACACAGTCGACGGCGGGCCGGCAGTGTATGAGACGACATCGTCGGCAGTGGCGGGATCGTCAGTCGCTAGCGCAATCACCTGCGGTGTTGGTCCGGTGCTCACGCGCGTTATCACAAAGGCCGACGTGTCATCTATCGTGTCGGGATCAAGGGCGCGGTTGAACGTGAGCGTGATCGTGTCCTCGGCGGTGAACGCCGCGCTCGCCACGAGCTCTGCAGTGTATGTGGCCGATGCCGAACCGGCGACATGCGCGTTGGAGGCCTCGTCAGTTATCGACATGGGCAGCTCGATCGTGTACGTCGAGGCGTCTGCTGCAGAATCGGCAAGCGTTATCGTTATGGCCGGAGAGCCGTCGACCATGCCGTACGCAGGGGACTCGGAGTCCGAGAGCGCAACAGTCGCGCCGGCCGAGCGGACCGTGTACGTCGAGGGCAGCGAGGGCTCGGCGAGCGGCTCGCTGAACGTGAGTACGATCTTGCGAGCCGAGACAAACTCGGACGTGCGCACTAGGGGGGGCGAGGCGTCTGTCGAGGCGACATGCGGCGGCGAGGTCTCCCCAAGGGGGCCGTCTGCGCCGCGCAGGCCGGGGTTGCCGGGAAAGAGCGAATATGCCACGTTGAGGACGAGGTCTGTGGCCGGAAGTGCCCCGTGGAGGAGCGTGAGCGAGCTGCCCGAGACGGCCACGGGCGTGCGCCCGTTGGGGTTAGAGTCGGCGACCACGGCAGCAGGCATGGCCGGCGTGCCGCCGACGGCGAGGCCCAGGGCGCGCCCGTCCTGCGCTCCCTGGTGGCTGCCTGACACGCGCCACTCAAAGGCCGACGTCACACCTGAGACTATCTCCCTGGAGAACGTCACGACAGTCGTAGTCGCACTCGTCGTGGCCGCAGAGAATGACAGCGGCGGCGAGGCCACCGAGCGAACCGAGGCGTCGGCGAGGGCGACGTCAGCCAGGTTGACCAGGAGCACGTTGCCCGTCCTCGCAAACGTGACGAGTGGCGTGAGCTCGCCGACGAGCTCCTCGTGAGTCAGCTCGACGACTGGCCTGTCGCCAAGGGACAAGATTCGCGCAAAGGTGACGCCCCTGTTGTCATCCAGCGTGACAGTCGGCGACGTGGACGTCGTCTCCTCGACTCGCCAGTTGGCCTCGCGCAGGTTGGACGAGAGGTTCGTGCCGATGGCCAGTGGCGCCGAGAGCGTGACGAGCGTGACAGTCGGCGAGACAGTTGCCGCCGTGAACGTCGGCGCCGTGTTGTGCGCGATGGTGATGCCGCCGGTGGCATCCTCGTGCGTGATGACGCGTGCGTTTCCGGCAAGGTCGCGCACTATCATCTGAAACTGGAGCGGGCCCATCGGATCGTCATCCTTTACCACATAGGTCGCAGTTATCGTCGAGCCTTCAGTGGTTGTGCTACTGTCAATGGTGCCGGGCAGGGCCGTTCGCTGGCCAGCTCCGGTATAGATGAGCAGGTCCTCCCAGGCGGGACTGGCTGCGGCCTCGTCGAGCGCAAAGTTAAACCCAATGCCCATGCCCGGCGTTCGCACGAGCGGGATGGGGCCAAAGATCGACACGCTGTTCACCGATGGCGCGATACCGTCAGTGGCGCGCGCGCTTGACCCCGTGGCAAGTGGATTCGCCGCAGCATCGGCGTACGCCGGCGTCGTTGCGACATATGTCACTGACGGCGTTGCCGAGGGGGCAATCGTAAAGGTGGCAAGCAGTGTCGGAAAGGGCAGCGTGAGCGTGAGCGTCCTGCCCGGCAGGGCGCCAGAGATGGAGATCGGCGTGATGACAGAGGCCGGGTCAGTCAGGTCGCCCGGAGTCAGGTCGACCCTCCAGTCAGAGGCCGTCGCGCTAGTGCCCGAGACTGCCGAGATGTCCTCGTCAAATGTCAGCTCGATGGTCTGCGACGTTGTGGTCCTCGCGGCAAACGAGGGGGCCGTCGTGTCCGCAGAGACGCTGAGCGGGCCTGCTGTCGCATACGCGTTGGCCGACGTGTCGGTGATTCCGCTGCCCACCATCACCGTGTGCGGAAGCGTCGTGTCAAGCGTGGCGGTGCCAAGGACCACGGCCATCGTGGCAGAGTCATAGGAGGCCGTGATGACCGGAACCGCCGAGGAGTCCGTGCCGCGCGTGAGCGTTATGGAAAACTCGTCAGCGGCCACGGTGTCCGCGTCGAGTGCCTCGCTGAAGGTGACTGCGATCGCCAAGTCCCCGCGAAACTGCGCAGTCGCAGTGGGGGCCGCAAGGTCGCGCGTCACGCTGATCTCGCCGCCAGTGTACGTGTTGGCAGCCACCGAGGAGTCCGTGCCAGTCGGCGTGATCACAACCGTGGCGCCCTCGGCCGGCGCGCTCGCATAGGTGAGCGTCGCGGCTGCCTGACCGGCCGTGTGCGCCACGGTGAATCCGGCCGGCGTGCCAGTCGCCGCCACGGACGACATTGGCTCGCTAAACTCGATCCTGACAGTGTCCGCACCGGTAAAGCGAGACGAGACTATCGACGGCGACAGGCCGTCGGCAGCCGAGACGGTCTGCGCGGCCAGGGGCAGGCCCGAGGCGTCACGCACGTCTGCAGACGTCGTGGCGCCAAGGGCGGGGCTGTACGTGACGTCTGGCGTGGTGTCAGCAGTCGGCCCATGGGTCAGCGATATCTGCGGCGTATAGACGGTAGACTCCGAGATGTCGACGCGCGCGCGGATGACCGAGTCGCTTCCGGCAACTGACCACTTTGCCGGATCAAGGAGTGTTCGGTCGGGTATGGCGGAGTCGAGCGCCTCGCCAAAGTTCACCACCGTCGTCGTCGAGTTGGAGAACGTTCTCGCAGTGAACGTCGGCGGAGCCGTGTCGTATGTCACGCTGATCGGGCCGGCGAACGTGCGTCCAAGCGAGTCGCGCACGCCAGAGGCTGACACGTGATAGACCGTAGTGTCGACGAGCGGGTGCGAGGGGGGAAACCCGAGGAGGATCGCATTCGTGTTTGGCGTGTGCGTGACAGTTAGGTCGGCGCTTGCGATGGCGTTCGTCTCCACGCCACGGAGGAGCGGTCGCACGCCAAAGGTCGCCGAGGAGACCGCACCGCTGTCAAGAACCGCATCAAAGGCGAGGTTTATGCCGCCAGTGGAGATTGTGGGAACCACCCCGAGCGGCGGGAGTGTGGGCCTGGAGACAATTGCGGACACTCCCGAGTACGCGTTGGGCAGAATTGCCGCGTCGCTCAGTCCCCGTGGAAGCGCGACGGCGTGCGCGACGCCGAGGGCAGCCGGACTGGCAAGCGTGATGACATATGTCGGCACGCCAGAGGGCGTCGAGTAGACCGGCGGGGACTCGGCGGAGAGATCGACGAATGTGGCCGCAAATATCGTCGGACCGGCGATGCGAACCAACTGTGGCCTGGGCAGCGTGCCGAGGTTTATCGCCTCGCTAAACTCGATCGTTATCGTGTCTGGCGCCGTGAACGCAGCCGAGCGAAGCTTTGGCGGCGAGCCGTCACTCGCCACGACATGCGGGCTCACAGTCGATGAGACTGGAAGCGTGTACCCGCGAATCGGAGTCGCGTCATCTCCCTGCCTGTACTCTATGGTGGGCCGCGCGTCGGTGCGCTGCAGCGGCGCGTGGAGGAGCGTGAGCGTGCGCGTGCCGGAGACAGGGACGTCCGTCGAGCCTGTCGCGTGCGTGTCGCGCACGACGCCGGCAGGCGCCAGGGCGGTCCCGCCGGCGGCGACGCCTAGGGCGCGCGCGGCAGCAGAACCAGGGGCGCTGTCGGTGATGAACCACTGTGACGCAGACGTCGTGCCGCCCTGCACAAAGCCGCCAAGCGTCACTACCGTGACCGTCTGGCCGGCCGTGCGGGCCGAGTCGACGCCAAACTGCGTCGTGTCGCGCACGACACTGACAGGCCCGCGCGTGTACGCGTTGGACGGGGAGGACGCATCGCGCACTTGGAGCGGCGTGACTGTGTACGTGCCATCGGAGAGCGTGCCAAGGAGGTTCAGGTCTATCGTGCGCGCGCTTGCGTCATACACGACAAGTCCATTAAGCGGGATCGCCGGCCCGATTCCCGACGGCGTCGACGGCCCGTTGACCTGGAATGTGGAGCGCACGGGATCCGCGAGGCGCTCGCTGAACTCGAGGCGAATCGTGCCAAGCGAGACAAAGCGCGACTCTACGATGACTGGACGCGTGACGTCAAGAACGCTCCCGCCAGAGTGCACGGTGAGCTCCTGTGCTGGCAAAAGGTTGCGCTCTGGCGCGCCATCATCGCTGATCGTGCCTGGAATCGTCACGGTGTACACCGTGCCCGGAACTGGCACAGAAAAGAGCGCAATCCAGATGCGCGAGGATGACACGAGGCGCACGGGCGTCGCCGAGAGCGGCACGACATCAGGGGCCGTGTCTGAATCAGTCCGCAGGCGGGGATCGACGCCATCGGGAATCGTCACGCGAAAGGTTGTCGGAAGCGAGTCGCGGTCGATGACGTCGGTGAACGGGATGTCTATTATATGCCCGAGAAACTTTGGTGAGACGATCACGGGCGGAATCGTGTCATACGTTGCCGTGGGCCTCGTCACCGTCGTGTCATACGCCGTGCCGTCAGCGGCGAGGACCGAGGAGGGAACCGTTATCGTGTAGATGACATTGGCGGCAGGGAGGTTGACGCCGGACCGGAGGCGGATCGAGACTGTTGATGGCGGGCCGGCCGTGTGCGATATGACATCGCCATCAAGGGCAGGATCGTCATCGCGCAGCGCGACGGACTCGTACGATACTGAGCCAAGAAGCCCTGTCGAGTAGAGGCGCGAGACAGAAAAGGCCGACGTGTCAGATATCGAGGAGGCATCAAGGGCGGAGCTGAACGTGAGCGTGATCGTGTCCTCGGCGGTAAACTCGGCAGTCGCCGTGAGGGCCGTCTGCGCGAGGGCATCATCAGGGATCCCGTAGGCCAGGGCCACGCACGCAATGGCTGCGAGGGCAAAGACAGTGCGTAAACCCGACGGTGGGTCGCGACTCCGGCACGCGTGGGCTTGCCCCTGCACGGAGCGGCGCGAGCCACGGATTAGTTATAAGCATTGAGCGCGGGGTCGGCAGTACGGGGCCGGCGCCTCTGCCCGATCGGGCAGATGGGGGCATGCTGCCGATCTGATCGCAGTCCGTCAAGTTCCCCGATAACGCGCCGGGGGGTGGGCCACAGGGCCTGGCGTGTTTGCCGAGGCCGCGTCAAGCCGGCGCAGCACCCACGAGCAGGAGCCGGATCGCGGCATCCACAGAGCCGGAGCTCCTCGACGTCTGGATATCGCACGTCATGGCGCGCGCGCGCGAGTCTGCCACGGCCATACCGGCCCTGCAGGATTGGCAGGCGTGCATGCCTGCTGCCCATAACAGGCTAGTCTTTAATAGGGTAGACCCATACGGCTCCTCCATGTCACTAGAGATCACCAAGGTGAGCCAGTCTCACGATCCAGCAAACAATCTGGCGTGTAGTCATCTTGAGACTAGGATCAACGATGTCACACATCACCTTCCGGCCATATGCGCCAACTATGCTGACTATGATCATGCGCGCAAGGCCGGCCTTGGGCTCCGCACAGATATGTTCAACTATCACCACAACCTTCGCGATTCACAATCTCTAACTGACAAATCCGCCCTAAACAACATTGCTAAAAGAATCAAGCTGGTCCAGGACATCCACAAGCCGTCAATCACGTCAATCAGCCTGCAGCATTCAGGCAATCTGACTGACGGGGCACTTGGGGAATTTCACGAATTTCAAGGGCGCCTCGGCCTTCCAATCATCACCACGGTGGAAAAAAACCCACTTCAAGGACTGGACTCTTTTCGGGAAGAGCTAGAGCAGTTTGACGACTTTCCCACTGACAGTATACGATCTCCAACTATAACTATGCGGGGCGATCCTGAAGATTTCAAAGACAAGCTATTGCACATTGTCAGAAATTACAGGCGCTTTAACCTGCAGTGGAATGGCTTGAAATACTTTGACAGATGGCAAATCTTGTCACCGATTCTGCGTGATCATGATGTGTGGTGCAATATGATTGGAATAACGAGCAAATTCGAGAGGATCTCTGTCGGTCCCAAGCAATACGCTCTGCGCTCCAACATAGTTCCTGCACTGGTATGCGGAGCTCACACACACTGTTTTAGTTGGCCAGCTTCGCCGCCACGTTTTGGCCACAATGGCACAACATCAAAACCTTTTGGTCGCAGCAAATCAAGCGCAAAGCTGTTCGACCCTCAGACGTGGTGCTATGACGAAAGCCAACTTGATTCCCACATAGCACATGTGCGCTCCTTTAATGCCATACAGGATGAGCTAGATAATGTGCGCGCCAGTATTGACAGTGGGGCATTCTATAGTGACTATTGTGCCCAAAAGCCCGCTCTCAGAGCCACCATCGGCAAAATTCGCAAGTCTTGATACCCATGGCCTCTCGGCCCTAGATCTAATTTTTCTGTGCATGTGGTTGATTATTTGATATCCGTTTCTTTATAGATCAGCCATCAAGGCCACGCTCACGTGGGCAAACACCGTCTCGAGATCACGCGCGTGCCCCACGGCCCTATCGCCACCGCATGGGCCATGCGCGTTGATGACTGGATTGATGACGGCCAAAAGTTCGTCAGGCTCTCGGAGGAGCATCGGCGCAACTATAGGGCGACCATATGCACAAAGTGCTCGCACGAGCAGCAGGTTCGGCGCAGGTGCTCTGCCCTGACACCCGGATGCGACAAGAAATCCTGCGCGCACATGGATCGCGCATTCTATTCAAAGT
This sequence comes from Cenarchaeum sp., assembly GCA_963693095.2. Taxonomy (GTDB): domain Archaea; phylum Thermoproteota; class Nitrososphaeria; order Nitrososphaerales; family Nitrosopumilaceae; genus JAHRAL01. The sequence continues at coordinate 48,702 of OY843768.1, read as the reverse complement.
ACCGCAACCTCATCATGGGGCACATTGACTCGCACCCGCTCTCGCAGCGCATCCGCATGAACGCCGCGCTAGATGACAGTCCTGATGACGCCACGAGCGGCCCGCCGCAGACGACCAAGGCAGGCCACAAAGATCACAGATGACACCCCCCGATAGAGCCCACTCACCTAGCGGGGTTTTGGCAAAGATCGATAAGGCAAAACTATCATTTGGCTGCCTTTTGCATAGAGCGAGTCAAGATGGCCCAACAGGCCTTCCCACGCCAGGGCAGGCAGCGCGCAGGGCAGAGCGGCCAGGGGTCAATTGACAAAGGGGGCGACGAGTCCCCATAGCGCCGCCTGCGCGCCATAGAGATAAATGGGCCACATACGGGCGCGCATGCCAGAGATGGGCACGACATGCACGAAATGCAAGGCCGAGATCGCCGACGTTGCGGTGCTCGAGGAGGCCGCCGCAAAGTATCCATGCTGCGCCAAATGCTGGGCAGAGTGGAAGGAGTACAGGGTCATGCTAATGAACGAGATGAGGCTAGACATGTCGATGCCTGACCACCGCAAGCTCGTGCGCAAGAACGAAAAGGTCTTCGTCGGCGTCCTGGCCCCCGAGGGCGGCATGGTAAACCTCACTGACGAAGAGAACCGCAATCCGGACGCCTAGTCCGGATGGCCGGCGCGATGCATGCAGGCGACTCGATCTAGGGAATTCCAAGTGGCGGCCGCATTGTGCGTCGGCGCGAGCCGCTAGCAGGGCAGGCAGGCGATTCAGTCCACAGGGTGTGTCCCTGGAGGCGGCGCGCCATACGCTGACGTGTGTGCTAGCAGAACAGCAAAGGCAGGCAGGTGCGATATATTCTAAAAAGCGGTGCGCTATATCCCGACATGCCGGCGCGCATTGTGCGGGATTAGCGACATCAGCACGGCGCGGCACGCCTCGCCGCCGCCAGTTATCGCGTGGCCGGCCGAGTGCGCAATGATCCCGCGCTGGGAATCATCGAGTGAGAGGAGGACCTCGAGCATGCCGTCTAGGTGGAGCGCGACGAGGCGCTCGGGGTTTGCGCAAATGGCCGCAGCATACGTGCCGAGCATGTGGCGCCGGCGATCCTCGGGTAGCGCGCAGACGGCGATGAGCCACGTTCGCAACAGCCTGGCGAGGTCATCAAAGGGCAGTGTCGGCGCCGCGGCGAGCGCGCCGTCAATGATCTCGCGCTGCTCATCAGGCGGCATGGAGTAAAACTCGGCGAGGCGCCGCGTGAGCATGGGCCGGCGCAGGAACTCGGGGAGGGCCGCTAGGGCGACTATGATGTTTTTAGAGTGGTCCGGGGCCGCCAATGCGCAGGCTCGCGCGTGGGATAAACGGGTTTTAAGTTGTGTGCCGCAAGGCTGGTATGAGGTCAGCACCCCTGCCCATTTGGTCAAATAGGCGCGATCCTACCGATCCATTTACCGCTGGGGCGCGCGCCGGGGCGTGAGGGGTCGCGGGAAGCAGGACAGCACGCTGGCACAGCTCAATGGCAGGCTCAGGGCCGTCGAGGGGATCTCCAGGGCGCTGGGCCTGCAGGTCAAGGAGCTGCAGGGGGAGGTCCACGGGCTGGAGGACACCGTCAGGTCGAGGGACGAGAGGATCGCCGAGCTGGAGGCGGAGGTAGAGGCGATGAGGCGCACGCTGTCGTACTACCAGAACGCCAACACGCCGCCGTCGTCGGCGTCGCTGGAGCACAAGAGGAGGAAGCGCGAGCTGCGGCGGGCGAGGGAGCGCGGCGAGCTCCCGCCGCACGGGACGCCCGGCGGCAGGCCCGGCCACCGCGGCACGTCGCGCCGGCACGCGCCGACGGGGACGGAGCGGCACCGCGTCGACCGCGGGCCGTGCGAGTGCGGCGGCCGCATGGAGGTCACGACGGCGGTGCGCGACATCATCGAGATCCCGCCCCCGCGGCCGGTCGAGACGCGGCACTATGTCGAGTCGGCCACGTGCGCGGACTGCGGCGCGACGCGGCGGGCGGACTCCGGCCTGCCGGCCCGCGGGTCCTACGGCAGGAGGCTCGTCGGCACCGTGGCGTCGTCCGTGCGCACTCGGACGCCCGTCGAGCGGATCGCCGCCGAGATGCTGGAAGTGCACGGGGTCTCCATGTCAAAGGCGACCGTGCTGCGCATAAGGGACAACGTGGCCGACGCGCTGGAGCCGGAGGCCGAGCGCATATGGGCGGAGATCAGGAGGGCGTCGCACGTGCACGTGGACGAGACGGGGTTCCCAAGCTCCGGCGAGGGCCACTGGATGTGGCTGGCGACGGGCGGGAACCGTGTCGGGTTGGAGTTCAGCAAGAGCAGGGGCGCGCAGGTGCTCGACGTGATACTCCCAGGGTACGAAGGCGTGGTGATAACCGACGGGCACCCGGCGTACAACAGGTTCGACGCCGGCGGGATGCACCAGCGGTGCTGGGCGCACGAGCTGCGCGCCGTGGAGCACGCCGCCAGGATGCACGGCGGGGCGCTGCCCGGGCTGCACGCCGACCTCCTCTCGCTGTACCGCGCCGCCAGGGACACCGCCGTCGCGCCGTGCGCGGAGCTGCGGCGCGCGATGGAGGACGCCCTGGCGTCGCTGCTGGACCGGCACGACGACGGCGGGGGCTGGGAGCTGGCGCGCGCCGTGGCCAGGCTCCGCCGCGCCGCGCCGCAGATGTTCGCGTTCTGCGAGCACGCCGGCGTCGCGCCCACGAACAACGCCGCCGAGAGGGAGCTGCGCGACGTGGTCGTGCGCCGCAAGGTGAGCGGCCAGCTCAAGGGGGGCGCGCCGGCTGCCAGGCGCATGTCTATCCTCCTGACGTGCTTCCTGACGTGGAGGGCCATGGGGAAGAGCGTGGTCGAGGAGGTCATGCGTGCGGTCTAGGTGCTGACCTCATACCAAGGCTGCCCCATGGCAGAAGTCCAAGAATGCGGGAGCCGCGCCCATTCAGCCAGACGATCGCCGTGCCCATGCGCGACAACTCTGCCCCATAGGCCGCACACACCTGTCGAGTGTGGGGATCGCAGGGGAGCTCATGGCCGTGTTCTCCATGAAACGTCCCAGGGCGCAGTTGAGCCGTCTGTCTCGGCGGCAAACCTCCGTCGGGCGACCAGGTGCGGATCGTCCAGCTCCAAAACCTCGTGCACCAGCGCATCGATGGCATTGGTCATGGCACCCATGCGAGCAGGCACGATGTTGTTGATTTTCAGCATGGTCAGCGCCGAATCGCGCGCAATTATGATCAATCTCCTTCCGTTAACGCTTAGAATGTGTCCATGGCGCGCACTGATTACGCCAGTGTGCTCTGCAATATGCTGGATGATGGTCATGCGCCTCTCATCAGAGAGTGGGCTGCCATACGCGTCCATGTTGCAGGCGTACAGGACATGCCAGGGGCCGGACAGGCCGTCTGGCACTAGATCAGTATGCGATACCGCTCCTCTATCACGAGTAAGCGCGCAAACTTGCCAATCTCATCGGCATCCTTTCCCTCAATGGCCTCAAGAAACGCCGACTCGTCTGCGTCGCTGGGAAATAGGCCGGTGGGGATGTTCACGGGCACTGGCGTGACGGCATGGAGATCGAGATGGAGATCCGGGGAGAACGGGCCGTACTCGTTGTCATTGAACTCGTACTTCATGTCAAGGCCGTGCTTGCTAGCTATGGCGACGCAATGGTGAATGGTAAAGGCGGCCTCGAGGCTGTCCATCTTTTCCTTGCCGCTCCTAAAGACGCCCTTTTGGTCCAAGAGGCCGGCGAGGCGGCGCAGTATGTCGATCCTCTCCTTGCGCTCCCTGCCCCACCTGGCAATCTCCTCGAGCTCCTCCCTGGTGCCACCAGAGTGGCGTATAAGGAGCTCCATCGTGGCCTCATTGTTGGACAGCGTCTTGTCAGGATAGGTGATCTTGCTCATCGCGAGCCCTATTCAGGGTGGGCGTATATGCTTTATCGTGGCAGCTAGACATATGTATTGTACGAATAGTAGACTGGGCAGGAATGCCTGCCGGGCGCGGATCCGGCAGCCTGCCGGGCCCGCTGGCCGCCTCTGGGCTTCAGGATCTGCGCCCGGCAAGCCATCTGGCCTCCGCTCCTACTTTTCGTACAATACAGCACAAGCGTGGGCGTCATGCGAGAACTAGGCCCCACAATCCCGCTTACGCCCTCCCTGTTATGAGCAATTGCGGCGAGCCACCACGCGCGTCCATATTATCGGCATGCAGGGCGCGCCATGAGCCAGGCAGGCCGCCTCGCACTAGATCAGTATGCGATACCGCTCCTCTATCACGAGTAAGCGCGCAAACTTGCCAATCTCATCGGCATCCTTTCCCTCAATGGCCTCAAGAAACGCCGACTCGTCTGCGTCGCTGGGAAATAGGCCGGTGGGAATGTTCACGGGCACGGGTTGAACGGCATGGAGATCTATGTTGAGGTCTGAGGAGAACGGGCCGTACTCGTTGTCATTGAACTCGTACTTCATGTCAAGGCCGTGCTTGCTAGCTATGGCGACGCAATGGTGAATGGTAAAGGCGGCCTCGAGGCTGTCCATCTTTTCCTTGCCGCTCCTAAAGACGCCCTTTTGGTCCAAGAGGCCGGCGAGGCGGCGCAGTATGTCGATCCTCTCCTTGCGCTCCCTGCCCCACCTGGCAATCTCCTCGAGCTCCTCCCTGGTGCCACCAGAGTGGCGCACGAGGAGCTCCATCGTGGCCTCATTGTTGGACAGCGTCTTGTCAGGATAGGTGATCTTGCTCATCGCGAGCCCTTTTCGAGGTTGGCGTATATACTTTATCGTGGCATCTAGGCGTGCGCACTGCGAAAAGCCGGCCGGGATCATGGGGGTCGGTGTACACGTCCACCTTCCCGACATGGAGATCCACTGGGAATAACGTGGAGTCCGTGCGTGCGACGTGGGTGATGGCTCCACACATGCCTAGCGAGGCAATGCACAAGTCTGCAGGTACCAATCCCACATTAGAGGGCAAAAATTGCGAGGAACGGCATGGGGAACAATATGGCGTCACCGATCAAGAAAGGCGGGTTTGGACTGAACCTTGTTCGGATGAAAATCGCACCCCATATTTCAAATCAGCACGTACGAACTTGTCTGTTTGCAATGGATCTATACTAACAAATTGACGAACTAGACAATTGAACATACACTGTTTAATGATTTGAGGTAGCTGTGCTCGGACGCGTGGCGATCCGCGGGGAGGCGCCCAGAGACGGCACGCCTAGAATCTGGTTATGAAACAGAGCCATGTCACGATAATGTTTATACATTCGCCTGCAAAAACGCCATCACATGGCCACAAACTCTGCCATAGAGTGGACCGAGGCGACGTGGAACCCGTCGACAGGGTGCAGCAAGGTCTCCTCGGGGTGCAAGAACTGCTATGCCGAGAAACTCTCGGCGCGCCTAAAGGCCATGGGAGTCGCAAAGTACCAGAACGGCTTTGAGTTCATCGAGCATGCCGGCGAGGTCGACCTTCCGCTGTCGTGGAAAAAGCCCAAAAAGATATTTGTCAACTCAATGTCAGACATGTTCCACGAGGACTCTACGCGCGAGTTTATCAGCAGGTGCTTTGACGTGATGGTAGTGGCCGACTGGCACATCTATCAGGTTCTCACAAAGCGGCCGACGCGGATGAGGGCGTTCTCTGGCGAGTTTGCAAGGCGCCACAGACGTGACATACCGCAGCACATCTGGATGGGGACTAGTGTGGAGAACGCCTCGACGACGAACCGCATAGACAGGCTCAGGGAGGTAAAGTGCGAGATAAAGTTTGTCAGCTTTGAGCCGCTCCTCAGCCCAATAGACGGGGTGAACCTAGAGGGCATAGACTGGGCAATAATTGGCGGCGAGAGCGGGCACAATTACAGAATGGTTGAAAAGGAGTGGGTCGTTGGCCTCATAAGGCAGTGCAAGAGCCAGGGCGTAAAGGTGTTCTTTAAGCAATGGGGCGGCCGCTATCCAAAGGCCGGCGGGCGAAAGGTGGGAGACAGAACGTATAGCGAGTATCCAAAGATGCGCATTGCCGCGGCCCCCAGGTCAGGACGGCGCGTGTCAGCAAGGGCTGTTGCGTGAGGGCGACCAAGTCGGCGCGGACTGTTTCAGGGTCGAAGTTTTGAACAGCCTCTCACTCTAGCCAGAACGGCGAGTGGCAAAGGCAAGAGCGCGATATGCCCAAGTCGCATATACATCACGCCATCAGCGCCCTGCAGGCGCCTCGCAGGCATCCATGATCCTCTCGCGGATTATCGCCGACAGCGGGTTTGCCGTGCCCCGCACGTCACGTATGTCACACGAGTCGGCATGGACGAGAACGACGGCAGACAGCCAGCCAATCTCGTCTGCGATCGCCTCCATCGCATCATCCAGCCCGCCATAGTCGCCGACCATGGCCAGGGGGTCGGTGATGGCCAGAATGGCCTGCTCGTCTCGCACCGTGACTGAGGCCAGGCGCGCACGGGCCATCTCGACTATCCTTTCAGACGTAATCTTGGCGGACCGTTGGCCATAGTCGCCCGGATCGTGGCGCATCATGCTGCGCTCATTGTCCATGAGGAGGCGCATCTCGTTCTCTAGCATGCAGACGGCAACCCAGCACCCATTGCCTTTGGCCTCTGCCCGAAAGTCAAAGGCGGTGACCCCAGGGCTCTTTGAACACTGCAGCGGCAAGAGTGTCTTGCCAACACTGAGAAACTTTGCATAGAGGCGCATTTTAGAGAGCGTGTCGCCATAGTTGCCATTGAGGAGGCCGTCCTTCCATGACTGCGGGCACAGGGACATGCCTATCTCCGTTATCGCATCCTCGGCGAGGCGGAAATAGTCAGGACCCCCGCCAACTATGCCCGAGCCGTCATTTCTCATGCGTGCAAGACCCCCGACATTTCCGGGCTCGCAACAGTCGGCGCCATCACGGCCTCAGAGCCCTCCGCGACCTTGCGCGCGCCTCGCGCTCTTCTCCCACACTTGCCATGTTGGCAAATATGTTGCCGCAAGACGCATGCGACTCACTGCGCAGCGATTCGAGGTCTCGCTCAAGATGGTCCATCTCTGCATTGTTCATCGGCCTGATCTCCCTGATCTTTGGGTCCGGAAATTCTCGCTCCAGGCGCCCTGCCAGGGCGTCGATCTCTTGAATGTCATGGGCCATGTTGGACAAGAGGTCACGATTGTCTTCGAGGAGTTGGCCCAGATCCCCTATCTTGTCGGTTCGCGTGTGCGCCGAATAGTTGTTTCTGATGTGGAGGTACTGCTTTTCGTGCGCAAGAAATCCTGGCGTGAACGGCAGGTCAATCCCCATTTTCCTGAACGTGCAGATAAAGTTGCATATCTCGAGGATCATGTACTTTATTCCATAGACCTCCTTGGTGAACCGCAGGTATGCGCCAAGATCGCCATGATCATCCCTGCTGGCAAGCTCGGCAAAATTTGCGTACAGCAGCAACAGGGATGAGTATGACGCATAGAGGACGTCATAGTTTTTCAGGTTTTTTCCCGTGTCAACTGACAGGCTTGCATCACCATACTGTTTTTGCAGCGCCTCGCTGTCTGCAGATGTCCCCAGCTCAAGAGATGCTGGAACGGGGTTGTGCCTCAGTGATCCAACCTTGTGGTATCTGGGCGGGATCATCCTAAATATTGCATCCTGGAACATCAGTGTGGCCCGCGCACAGTACACAAGACTGTCTAGGCCGATATAGTTGATCCTGTCGGCAGCCTCGCTAAATGTCCAGTCAGGATACGCGCCAAAACGCTTGTGCATGGTCCTGATCACGGGCCCTAGACCCTTTGGCGAGTCGAGTATCTGCCAGAGCTTGTCAGGGTCGTCCAGATCAAGACCCCGTGTAACACGGCTCACTCTTTCGTAGAGCGTCGCAAAGTTCCAGAGCTCCAGGACGAGATAGCGCACCGAGACCTGCAGGTGCAGCCATTCAAGGGATCGCTTTTGCAGAGCAGAGCCTGCCGGAGTCCCAAGTGATAGACCCTCATAAATCAGGCCATGCTGGCGGTAAATCCTGTCAATCCAGTGGGACAGGCGGATGTTGCTCTCATACACCACGGTATAGATTGACTCATAGTCCTCTGTATATAAAAGGTGCTCCAGTGACAGGTGAAGGATGAGTTGCGTGATTGCCCCCTTTGGGCGCACCACGGCGTCTTTTCCAAGAAAGCCCTTGAGTTTGGGATATCGTGCGAGAACCCCACGCATCTCGCCGTCTGTCGGAATGTTGCGCCTGTCATACACTGCGATTCGCAGCCTTGCCATGTCGGCGATAGTTGCCTGTTTCCCACAGAACGCCTCTCGCGACACCGTATCGTCCATCATCCCGGCCAGTCTGTCGAGCCCGTTACGACGCGCCACACGAACAAGCACGTCATAGCACACCCCAAGTATCGCAGTCCACGCGTGGCGCAGCGTGCCTTCGCGCAGGCGCAGGTACCGCAGAGTCACGCGAACCATGTCAAGCGCAATGTATGCGGGCTCGTCGCTCTTTTTGCCCTCGATATCCATTCCCGCAAAGAGCTTTTCGAGCGCGCCATGGTGATCGGGAGTGACGTATATCCTGTCTAGCGCACGATCCAAAATGTCCGCACACGCCATGTCACTCTCAAAGTGTCCAAGCATGCCACCAAGTGCGATGCTGGCATCTCCAAGACTGTCAGGTGATCCCCTGTGTGTGACACGCGCAATATGCTCCAGATCACCCACAATCCTGTCCCGGTCAGAATCCTCAAAATCATCAAAGTGCCCCCTCCTGCACCACTCGAGCTCCTTGACCCAGGCGTCAACCCTGGGCACTCCCTCTGGGCTCTCTAGTGCCGCCATGTCACCGCACGCCAGCAGTTGACGCCTGATATTAACCTGATCAGGGCAGTTGCCCATGGTTCGGGCGTCAGACATGGCCACTAGATCCCCCTCACCCCACTGCCATAAACGCCGCCATAGTTCAGATAGCGCTTCACGGCGCTTTCAAACTCTATTGCGCAGAGTTCTGTCTCGTCACGCACACACTCTAGGCACGTGACACCATAAGTCTTATGTTTTGTAGAGTGAGCGATCGTTTTGGTTTCGTCAACACCACTCGTAGAATGGGCAAGGTCGTTTCTGATTTCTCTGATCTTACAGATGCGTTTATGAAGTTTAACAGTATAAACGGAACCAACATGTCTTTTGACAGTACGATGCTTTTTCTCAAATCCTCCCATGCTTCTCAAATATGCATCACGATCATTTTTGGTCTTTATCGTATAAGCGGTCGGATTAGCAGACAAGAGACAAATATCTACACAATGGTCAATTTTGCTGTAACCAAATATGATTCCGATAATCGCACCGAACACATGGCATCTCGCATCTGCGGAGTGCGGCGAGTCAGCATTGCGCGGCGTGCCATCACCAGTGGCGCTCACCGGCATGTCGCGCTCCAAATCAGTGCCAGCAGACGTGCGGGGGGACTTGTGGTGGTGGTGCGTGCCGGCCAGCTGATCCCACGGATCCGCATCCCGTGTGACAGGCGTCTCAGTCGTGGCACCCGTTTGCGATCTTGTCGCTGCGATCATGATCGCAGTTGCGCATCTCTTCACGCCTTTGCAGGGGCCGCACTTGCTTTTGTCATGATCCCGCAAAGTTTTCCAACAATGTTGATCTTTAATCTTGACATGCGTGATCGCAGCCGAGGGCGCATAATGCGGCGCTAGTCGGCCGGCACGTGTCCTGCGCCGTCAATGCGAGACAGCAGGGCAGTTGCCGACCCTGCGCGTCAGGGCAGGTCCTGTACAATGTGCCTACGATTAGGCGTGTGTGGGGAGCCGGCGCGCTATGCCGCAGGCCGTGTGGCATCAGGCTCATCCTCAGCATCTCTGGATTTGAGGATGTCAAGGATCTCAAAGGCGGCATATAGGCGAATCCTAGAGTGGGTCGACACGCTTGTGAGTATGTTGGCCTTTACTAGCCTACGAACCAGGTCGGCCGCACCGGCATGTGTGAGTTTGGTAATGCGTTGTATAACGGGTATGGTGACATACGGGTTTTCGACAAGGGTGTCAACGACTGCCACTGCATTGGAGCTTCTAGTTATACGATCTAGGCGTTCACGATATTCATGATACAGATCGTCTAGTTGTCGCATTCCAGACAGCCCTGTTTGAGCCTGTTCCTTGCACGCATCAACAAAGAATGCAATCCATTGTGCCCATCCACCATGTTCACGTGGCGCTCGTAGCATGGCATAGTATGTTGAGCGTTTTCGAAGCAGGTATCTGCTTATGTTCAAGACCGGCGTGTTGAGCAGCCCATACCTGCGCATCATCAGAAGAATAAGGAGTCGTCCGACCCTTCCATTGCCATCGGGAAACGGGTGTATGGCCTCGAACTGATAATGTGCGACTGCGCAGCGTACTAGTGATGATGCAGGTCCCTTGGCACTCTCGATATATGCAACAAGGTTTTGCATAAGTGGTTCCACCATGTCAGGTGGGGGCGGCACATATGTCGCATCAGTCACACTCTTGCCGCCTATGTGGTTTTGGACTGTCCTAAACTCGCCAGGCATAAACTTGTCAGGGTATGTCTCCACTCCATCAAAGAGCATCCTATGCGCGCGTTTGATGAGGTCTAGGCTTATTGGCTCTGTCTTGCCCACTGCGCCAAGGGTTTCCACTAGTGCACGCGCGTTATTGTCAACCTCCTTTAGCTTTATTCGCTTGGCCTCCTCGTCGCTGATGTCCTTGAGAACCCTGTGCCTAAACAGGTCGTTGATCGTCGTGCTTGTGCCCTCGATCATCGAGCTCGCCACGGCCTCGCGGGCCAGGTACGGCACGGTGCGCACAAATGCGCCGCCGATGAGACTGCCGGCCATGTCGAGTCGGCCGATCTCCATCATGGCCAGCTGAATCTTGTCGTTGATCGTCTCGTCATCTATATCGCCGGTATGCACAAGCCTGGGCGGCATTGGATCGGGGACGAACGTATGTCCGCCCTCAATCCTCTCATATACGCCGCCGACAGGGCGCCCTGCTCCGTCGTCCTCACGAGGCATGGGGGCTCATTTAATGATAGTAAATATTAGGTTTGTTATCATATGATAGCGAAATGGTGAATAATCATCACAATACGCCCATCGTATTTATGCATATTTGCCAAATGATAGTTTTGCCTTGTACGAAAAGTAGTGGAGTGGGCAGGAATGCCTGCCTGGCGCAGATCCGGGAGCCCACGGAGGGCCGCCGGGTCCGGCAGGCTGCCGAAACACACGTTTGAGGGACTCCGCCGCCGGCGCGCCATGCCGGTCAGGAGGCTGGACGGCCGGGCTCTCCGGTACGTGGCCAGGACGCTGGAGACCCGGAGCGCCAGGGAGGTTGCCGGGGATCTCGGGATTTCCCAATCATGGGCATACGAGCTGCGCGCGCACTGCCGGCGGACCGGCGCGCCGCCGGAGCCGCGGCCGATGGGGAGGCCGCGCAGGGACGTCACCGACGGCGAGGTGGCCGAGGTTCTCGCCGAGCACTCCGACCGGCCGGCCGGCGTCGTGCGCGTGGCCGAGGGGCTGCGCGGCAACAACTCAAAAATAACGTACTGGTCGGTGTACCGCATCATGCTGGCGGAGGGGCTCGTAACGAGGTCGCGGGCAAAGTCCCGCAGGCGCAAGTGGGTGCGGTTCGAGCGCGCGCACTCCAACGCGATGTGGCACGTGGACTGGCACATAATGAAATACGGGCCGCTGAGGGGCGCGCACCTCGTCGTGTTCCTCGACGACGCGTCGCGGTGCGTCACGGGCTTTGGCGTGTTCGCCGCGGCCACGTCGGCCAACACGGTGATGGTGCTGCGAAAGGCAATCAAGACATTTGGCGCGCCGGCGCAGGTGCTCTCGGATCACGGCACGCAGTTCACGGCGACCAGGCGCGGCACGCCGAGCCGCAGCTGGACGCCGACGCTCTTCGAGCAGGAGCTGCTGGACCGCGACATGGCGCACCTCATGGCGCGCGTCCGCCACCCCCAGACCAACGGCAAGGTCGAGAGGTTCTTCCAGACGCTCGAGGCCGAAATCGGCCACTTTGGCGGGGTCCCCGAGTTCATCGCATACTACAACGAGAGGCGCCTCCACTTCGCCCTGGACATCAAGGGTGGCGAGACGCCCCTGCTGGCCTTCAGGAGGCGCAGGGCCGACGGGAGGGTCAGGGCGGAGAACCCGAGGTGGATGGAGGTGGACTCGAATGATTGACTCCACTACTTTTCGTATAAAACAGCCAAATGATAGTTTACTTGCACAGGGCCAGACCCCTCGCCCTCCCATCAGTGGGAGGCAGACTCTGCGCCCTCTGACTTACCAGGGGCTGCCTGCGGCGAGTTGTGTGTGGCATCAACAGGACTGTCATCAAGCGCGGCGTTCATGCGGAGGCGCTGCGAGAGCGGATGTGAGTCAATGTGCGCCATGATGAGGTTACGGTGCTTTGAATAGAATGCGCGATCCATGTGCGCGCACGATTTCTTGTCGCATCCGGGCGTCAGGGCCGAGCACTTGCGCCGAACCTGCTGCTCGTGTGGGCACCTTGTGCAGACAGTCGCCCTATAGTTGCGCCGATGCTTCATTGAGAGCCTGACTATCCTCGAGCCGTCATCAATCCAGTCATCAACGCGTGCAGCCCATGTGGCAGCGAGCGAGCCGTGGGGACACATGTGTGATCTCGAGGCAGGTTTGCTCACAGAGACGCACCGTATGTATGTATAATATAAAGTAAATAAGGAGAATGGACAAGGAGCATTTCTAAAGCATCAAACGATTTATCACATACGGCATTTCTAGGATACATTATCTAAAGATCAAATTAATCGTTTATAATATGCCCTGTGTTTTAGAATAAAATAACCAATTTAGATTGGTTTCTAAAATAGTGATTCATTATTTATGTTATCAATAGTAAAAATGCAATATGATCTATTTTTCCATTTTGATCCAAGATAATTCAATCTTGTCTTTAATTAAATCCTCAAGTCTAATCTGTTTAATTTTTTTCATAGAAAATTTTTTAGCGGATTTTGGAATTTTATAGATAATAGTAAATTGACCGCCATGTGGCTGCCATGTAAATATATGATTGCCATCCTGGTCATATCCTTCTAAATTGTTACGGTTGTTTTGTTTCCAGATATATTTATGTGACAGATATTCTAATGATTCAAGCTCAAAATATGTAAATTGCATTTTGTCCATATTACGAACCATAATTGATGTATGTAACCCATTTGGGTATTTTTGTTTTGCTTCTTTGACACGTGCATTCCATATTCCAAGAACCATGTTGCCCATAGCCTGATTATCTGTGGAATCGATATTACCATATGAAAATTGAGGCGAATTCCTTCCCGAAATAATTCGAATACTATCTGCAGTATGTGGTTTAAGACATTTCACTGTTTTTACTGACCATGCGCAATTATCTTTAATTACATCTGCATGACCCACTGGACTTTTCATTTGTTTGCCACCAATAGATTTGGCAAATATTGTGTCCCATTCAGAGCCTGTAATATCATTTTTTCCAATATAATACATATGAAGAAGTTTTTCTGAAAACTCATAAATTAATTCATCAGGAATGTCATCACAATCATATGGCCATGTGTGATCAGCGTCCGGTTTACTTTTTAATCGTGGAGGTCGCATTATTTCTCCTCGCGTATCGTGGAGCAAATCAGGATCATGAAATTTTTTTGAACTGTTCCTAAGGCGTGGTTTCTTCATTTAACATACCTCCAATCGCAGCCTCAATCATCGGAACAGGCACAGAATTCCCAGCTTGCCGTCGTGTCGCTGAATCGTTACACACGATTTTGAAACTATCAGGATATCCCTGTAATCGCAGCATTTCACGTGGTGTGAGTCTCCGTTCACCATTTACCAGTAAATAATTGTAAGATGCGCCAGCTCTAAGAGCACAAGCGTAAGGATGGCTTCCGATGTTGCCACCTTTGTTTTCGTGCCAAATACTTGGATAATATTTTGATTGATGAGTAGATTTTCTTTTTTTGACAATATAATCACTAGCATAGTGTTTTGAATCCACTTTAGTTTCAAGTATATTATTTAATGAATATTTACGAGTTGATGGGTGTGGGGGAAATTGTGCTTTTTGCGCATCTCGTTTATTTTTAAAACATGCAATTAATGTTCGTTCTCTTTTTTGTGGAAGTCCGTAATCAAGAGCATTAAGAATAGCCACAATAGGAATGTATCCTATTTTTTCCAACGCAGATGTTATTTCTTTTATTGTTTTTCCGTCATTATGAGTAGCCAGTTGTTTGACATTTTCTAAAAGAGCAAATCGTGGTTTTTGTGTCTTTAAAAATTTAAGAATCTCAAAAAATAATATACCACGTTCATCTTTAAATCCTTTTTGCATACCAAGTATACTAAATGGCTGACAAGGAAAACCAGCAAACAAAAAATCATGATTTGGCACATCTGAATTTTTAATATGAGATATATCACCCAGCGGCATTATTCCATAATTTGCCTCATACGCCATTCTAACTTTTTCATCTATGTCACAAGCCATAACACATTCACCTCCAAATTCTTTTGCTGCAATATGAAATCCGCCAATTCCACAAAACAGATCAACGAACTTAAACCTAGCAGCTTTTTTAGGAGAACGAGATTTCTCGTTTGAGGTGCTACGTGCTTTACGTTTATTTAAATTTTTGGTATGATCTGTTTTTGAATAATGTGACCTTAGCGTGCATGATTGACGTGATTTTACTCTAGTATGACGCCGAGACGCCGAGACGCCGAGACGCCGAGACGCCGAGACGCCGAGACGCCGAGACGCCGAGACGCCGAGACGCCGAGACGCCGAGACGCCGAGACGCCCCTAGTTGTCATAGATATTTTATCTTTGCCAATGCATGTGTGCGAACTGCGCACGCAGGCACGCTTAACGTACCATTCCACGGCCATCAGAAGGCTACGCAGTACATCCTCTTAAATACGTTATTCGAATTGGCGGTTGTTTTGTTGAATGAATAGCAAGCGGGAGTGTGTCTTGTGTGGGGTACATACTCTCTGATCACCGGACACAGTTCAAGCGAGATAAACGCGGTATCTGCCGCAAGAGCTAAACTCTGTAGCCCCTCTTGGGCGAGAGCTCAGGTGCGAGATATCGTACGCCATGTCGCGTGTCATCCATCAGACGTGTGGTGAGATTGAGGTGTTCCAGACGTCCGAGCGTAAAATTAAACACTTTGGCGTGGCCAACAAGTTCGTCAGGCACTACGAGAGATGGCTCCATTTCTTGCTGGACACGGACTGCCGGGAGATGCCTTTGCTGGCTTTCAAGAAGCACATGGGTGGACAGGAAAAACAGTGTGTGGAGAAACGAGCGTGTGGGTAGTAGGAGCTACCCTGTACAAAAACCCCGGAACACGATCATGCGAGTATCAGGCTCAACAATCTCGTTTCACATCCATCTCCATCTGCGAACAACAAGGGTGAGCTACCTGTGTATATATTGTGGATATGCAATACGCGCATGGGGAAAGGAGGTCGTTTAGCACTATAACAATATGCGATGCCGCTCGTCTATAACGAGCAAGCGCGCAAACTCGCCGAGCTCCTTGGCACTCTTTTCCCCAATGTCCTCAAGAAACGCCGACTCTGCCCCGTCGCTAGGAAATATGCCAGTGGGAGTGTCCACGCGCACGGGCTCTACGGCGTGAAGGTCGACGCTGAGGTCTGGTGAGAACGGGCCGTACTCGTTGTCGTTGAACGTGTATCCCATGTCAAGGCCGTGCTTGCTAGCTATTGCGACACAGGGGTGGATTGTAAAGGTCATCGCGATCCTGCTCATCCTCCCCTCGCCGCGCCCAAAGACGCCCACGCCGTCGACGAGGCCGGCAAGGCGGCACAGTGTGTCGATCCTCGCCTTGCGTGCTGCGCCCCACAGGGCAATCTCCTCCAGCTCGTCGACGGTGCCCCCAGAGTGCTTCCTGAGGAGCTCCATTGTGGCATCATTGTCCGCAAGTGTCCTGTCCGGATATGTGACCCTCGCCAACGCGCACGCGGTTTTGCGCATTGCGCTATATAGCTTGGCGCGCACACCTGCGGCCCACTGTCGCCGTCCCCTGCCCCGCATCACAGTGGTATCATGCGATACTCTTCATGGATGACGAGCAGCCTGGCCATTTTGCCGAGCTCATAGATGTCCTTGCCCCTGATCGTCTCTAGGAATTTTGCCTCGCCCTCGGCACTCTCAAAGAGGCCCGCGTGGGGCTCTGTGGGGGCCGCCTCAACGGCCCTGAGGTCAAGGTCCAGGTCGGCGCAGAGCGGGCCGGACTGGGTGTCAGAAAACTCGTACTCCATGTCATCGAGGCCATGCTTTGTGGCTATCGCAAAGCACTGCGTTATGGCAAAGTCCTCCATGACCCTGTTCAGCCTACCGTCAGGCCGCTCAAAGACACTATTCTTTTCGAGTAGGCTCACAAAGCGGCGCAGCGTTTCGATGCGCCCCTGGCGCCTCTTGCCCCACTCCTCGACCTCGGCGACCTGCTCCCTGTTCTCGCCGGCTATTTTCATTAGATAGGCCACCGTCTTGGCATTGTCGGTGAGCATTGAGCTTGTGGGTAGTTCGTTCACTGCGTGGGCAAACCTGCCGTCCCTGATTTAAAATTTAAGGTGCTTTGTGGCTCGGTTCACGCCTAGCGATATCGCAGTGCCAAGCAGGGAGGAGCAGGCTGTCGTGCACGCCCGCACTAGCCGTATATGCGGTTTCTTTCCTTGATCACCAAGGGTCGAGCCTTTTGGGCAAGCATTCGGGTTGACAGGCCCCTGATTGCCTTTATGAACCTCTTTTCGTCATCGGGATTCGCAAAGGGGCTTGTGGGCGACTTTTTTGCCTTGACGGCTGCAAGGTCAAGATGCAGGACGGCACAGAGTGGGCCGGATTTGCTATCGTGGAACCTATACCCCATGTTGTCCATATTATGGGCTGTGGCGATCGCAAAGCACTGCGTGATGGCAAGTTCTCGCACAATTCCTGTTAACTCTTTGCCGTCCTCCTTTAGTATGTTGTTCTGCTCGAGGAGGCCGACAAAGTGGCAGAGCCTGTCGATGCGCATCTGGCGCTTTTCGCCCCAGTCTTCGATCTCTTTGATCTTGTCCTTGTCTTCGCCTATCATCTCCTTTAGGAACGCCACCGTCTTTTCATTGTCGGCTAGCATGGGGTCAGGGTAGGCAGCTTGTGCGCTCATCACGCAGCTCTATGCAAAATCCTGCTTTAAACATTGACATAATCTGGGCCCTGCTCACGCCTAGCAGACGCCATAATCTCCCCCATATTCCCTGAAACTGGCATTCCGCAGGGCTCCAAATAGACCCCATAGGCGACCCCCAGGGGCGACATATAGAGCCCGGAATGGCCAATGCAGGCCCGTTTTGGCCTTTATTGGGGGCGGATCCCCGGCGAGTGCGCGCGACTCGCGGGGGTGCCCCCAGACCTGAAACTGGCCGCCTCTAAACCCTGAGCGAGCCTGCAGCAGGCCTTTACAGAGTATCCCGAGGGGCTGCCAGGCGCATGTCGATCCTCCTTACGTGCTTACTGACGTGGGAGCCACGGGGAGGGCGTGACCGAGAAGGTCATGCGCGCAGTCTAGGTGCTGACCTCATAGGCTGCCCCCAACGTGGCGCCGATGCGATCCAGCGCGTCTCAGAAACGGCAGATGCGCCCGCACTTAGGGGAATACGCGCTGGTCGTCGGTGAGCACTATGGACTTTGCCATCTTGCCAAGCTCAAAGACGTCCTTGCCCCTGATGGCATCGAGGAACCCTGCGGCCTGCTCGGGGCTCTCAAAGATATCCGTCGGGGGCTCTACAGGCATATGCATGACGGCCCGAAAGTCAATATGCATATTGCCGGTGAGTGTGCCAGACAGGCTGTCTCTGAACTCGTACCCCATGTCATCCAGGCCATACTTTGTGGCTATCGCAAAGCACTGCTCTATGGTGAACTCGGCGATGATCTCCTCCATCCGCTGGCCGTTCTCCTCGAGTATGCCGTTTTTTTCGAGAAAGGCGATGAACTTGCGCAGGATCGCAATGCGCTTCTGGCGCGTTGCGCCCCACTCCTCGATCTCGGCGATCGCGTCCCTGTCATCTCCGGCCATCTCCTTTAGGTACGCCACTGTCACCTTGTTGTCAGACAGTAGGGGATCAGGATAGGTATCTTGCGCGCTCATCACGCAGTCATGCCCCAATACCTCCTTTAAGTGTGACCCACTTGGAGTGCCGACTCTCGCCTAGCGATATAGCAATTCCATGCGGGGCGCAGGCGATGGTGTTTGCTGGTGTGATCTAGCGCGCCCTGTAAACGGCAGGCATTGCCAAACTAGGCGTATATGCGCCGTTTGTTTGTGAGCACTATGGCGTTGGCCATCCTGCCAAGCTCAAAGACGTCCTTGTACCTAACTGTGTCTAGAAACTCTGCCTCATCCTCAGGGCTCGCAAAGAGGCCAGTCTGGCGCTCTGTTGGCAGCGGCCCGATTGCCTGGAGGGCAACAGGCATGTCACCGGTGAGTGCGCCGGACCGGTTGTTATGGAATTTGTATCCCATATCATCGAGGCCGTACTTTGTGGCGATCGCAAAGCACTGCTCTACTGCAAACTCGGCAATAATGCCCCTCATCTTGCCGTCATCCACCAGTATGTCGTTCTGCTCTAGGAAGGCGACGAAGCGGCGCAGCGCCTTTGTTCGCCTCTGGTGTTGCCTGCCCCACTCCTCCACCTCGGCGATCTCTTCTGCGTTCTCTCCGGCCATCTCCATCAGATACGCCATCGTCTTTTTGTGGTCAGCGAGCATGGGGATTGGAGGAGGCAGCTTGACCATCAGATGGCCAGAATCGGCACACCTGATTTAAAATTTGGCGTGTTTTGGGGACTCGATTCACGCCTAGCAGTATCGTAATGCCACGCATGGCGTCAATGACAGCACGGTTGGCAGTCATGTCCCGCACTGCCATCTCGTGCACAGACGGGTTTTGGTTCGTTTTTCCAAGTGTGTTGACTGGGATCCGTGCACCCCGGACACTAGAGGACAGGATTCCCGAATCCGGCGTCGCTCGTCCTTCGGTTCACCAGAGACAGGTCGTCAATATTCAGGAGCACGCTCTTGAGGGCCAAAAGTTTACTATCAATGTTAGAGAGGATGGCATTCGAGCAGTGACGGCCCTCCTCAAGTGCACCTAGCACCAATTCCCTAACGCGTTCGGCAAAAAGCCCCCCTTCATCTCCGAATACGTGCCCATATTGCGCCATAAGCTTGCCAGAACGTGGCGCAAATGTGATCTAGGGCGTTCCCGGAAACTGCCCGATGCTCCCGCACTAGCCGTATATGCGGTATCTTTGCTCGATGACCAGGGGGCGAGCAATCCTGCCGAGCTCATAGACATCTTTGCCCCTGACTGCCTTTAGGAACCTTGCCTCATCCTCCGGACTCTCAAAGAGGCCTGTGGGGGACTTGACGGGCACCGTCTTGACGGCCTGAACGTCAAGGTTCAGCCTTGCGCAGAGTGGACCGGACTGGCTATCGTTGAACCTATATTCCATCTCGACTAGCCCGCTCTTTGTGGCTATCGCGAGGCACTGCTCTATGACAGCCTCTCGCATGATCCCCGTCAGCTTTTTGCCGTCCTTTTTGCTGCCCTCCTTTAGTATGTCGTTGCGCTCAAGGAGGCTGGCAAAGCCGCAGAGCCTGTCGATGCGCTCCTGGCGTTTTGCGCCCCACTCCTCGATCTCTTTGATCTTTGCTTCGTCCTCGCCGACAAACTCCTTTAGGAACGCTACCGTCTTTTCATTGTCGGCTAGCATGGGATCAGGGTACGCAACTTGCGCGCTCATCACGCAATCATGCCCCAATACCCCCTTTAAGTGTGGCCTAGTTGGAGTGCTGACTCTCGCCTAGCGATATAGTAATGCCATGCGGGGCACAGGCGATAGCGTTTGCTGGCGGGAACTAGCGCGTCCCATAAACGGCAGGCATTTCCGAACTAGGCGTATGTGCGCCGTTCGTTTGTGAACACTATGGCCTTGGCCATCCTGCCAAGCGCAAAGACGCCTTGCCACTGACTGGAGCTAGAAACTTTGCCGCATTTTCCGGGTCCGCAATAACGCCACAGATTTCTAGCCGGATTCGTGATCTTTGATCTGCTCTGTGGCAGGATGATCATGCGATGGGTCTCGGGGATGACTAGCAGCCTGGCCACTTCGGCGAGCACGTCGGGACTCCGTCCTGCAACGGCTTGCAAAAAGTCTGCCTCGTCCTGTGGGTTTTCAAAGAGCGTCTCTGCTGACCGGTTAGGCCTTGCTGCATAAAGGTCAATGGTCAGGTCGGATGCCAGGGGGCCGGACTCGCTGTCGTTGAACGTGTATCCCAGGTCAAGGCCGTGCTTGCTAGCTATTGCGACACAGTGCTGAAACGCAAACTCGAATTCTATCCTGCTCATGTCCCTGTCCGTGCCATAAAGAATGCCATTTTTCTCGAGGAGGCCGGCAAAGCGGCACAGCCTTTCGATCCTCTTTTCACGCTTTGCGCCCCACTCTTTTATCTCGGCGATCTTTTCCCTGTCGCCTCCTGCCCTTTCTATGAGGAACTCTATCGTCTTGGCATTGTCGGCGAGCATCGGGTTTGGGCGAAGAACTTTCGCGGACATCATGCAGCAATATACCAAACCCTGATTTAAAATGTGGGTCGTTTTGGGGGCTCGATTCACGCCTAGTGTCGTAATGCCACGCATGGCGTCAATGACAGCACGGCCGGCGGCCATGACCCGTACTGGCATCTCGCGCACAGACAGCCTCTAGTCCGTTTTTCTCGAATGTGGCGGTTAGGATACGGATGCCCTAAACGCTAGATGACAGGATCCGTGATGCTTGCCGCCCTAGACCGTCGATCCTCCAGCCCTGGGTCGTCAATGTCCAGGATCATATCCTTGAGGACTTCAAGCTTGTCATCAATCTGAGACAGAGTGACATATGAGCACGCGTTGCCCTCCGTAAGCGCGTCTAGTGCAGATTCTCTAATATGCTCGGCATAAATCTTGCCATCATCGCTGAATATGCGTCCGTGTCGTTCCATGACCATTCCAAAGTCGGCGGCGATATGGCGCAGCATGGACATGTTGGCAATGGCACGGTCTGACTTGCCGGATTGCATGACGGCGCGTGTGAGTGCCCTGCACAGGTCAATGGTGTCCATTACGTGTTTCCTGCCCCTCTGGTCCCCTTCTAGCAGGACGAGCTTCCTGTCTCGCCGTGCCCCAGAGTACAGCCTTTGGGCGATGTAAAACACCGCCAGCATTATTGGCAGCGCAAGTATGGAAAATAGATCGCCCAACGTTCCCATGTCACGCACAAGCCTCGCAGGAGCCGCAACGGCGAGTGTTGCGAGAACGATGGCGATCATGATCGCAGTTGCGCCAATTGTGCCATCCCTGGCCTCGCGTGGATGACGCGTCGTGTCCATGGCGCGCGCACACTAGCGCCGGCTAAAAAAAGTTTGGCGTGCTGCTGGCAGCGTGACGTCAATAGTCGCGCAGGGCACGCAAACTGCCGGGCGCGCCCGCACACTAGTCGTATTTGCGGTATCTTTTTTTGATCACTAGGGATCGAGCCATTCTGCCGAGCTCATGGGGGTTCTTGCCCCTGACTGTCTCTAGGAACCTCCTTTCGTCCTCGGGATTCGCAAAGGGGCTTGTGGGCGGCTTTTTCGCCTTGACGGCCTCAAAGTCAAGATGCAGGGCAGCACAGATGGGGCCGGACTGGCTGTCGTTGAACTTGTACTCCATGCCGTCTAGATTATGGACTGTGGCGATCGCAAAGCACTGCGTGGCGGCAAATTCGCGCATAATCCCCTCCAACTCTTTGCCGTCCTTCCTTAGTAACTTGTTCTGCTCGAGGAAGCCGACAAAGAGGCAGAGCCTGTCGATGCGCCTCTGGCGCCTCTTGCCCCACTCTTCTATCTCGGCGATCTGTTTTTCGTCCCCGCCGGCAAACCCCTTTGCAAACTCCACCGTCTTTTCGTTGTCAGCTAGCATGGGGTTGTGGGGGACAGTTGTCGCGCTCATCACGCAGCTCGCCAACAGTCCCTTCTTTAAATGTGCGCCATTTAGAGTGTCAGATCACGCCTAGCCGGCGCCGTAATTTCCCCTTTATTCCCCGAAACTGACATTCCGCAGAGCCCCAAATAGACGCCATAGGCACACCCCCAAGGGTTGGGCATATGGAGCCTGGAATGGCCAATACAGGCCCGTTTTGGCCTTTATTGTGGGCGGATCCCCGGCGAGGGCGCGCGACTCGCAGGGGGGGGCACCCCCCAGAACCCGAGACTGGCCCGCCCCTGAAACCCTGAACGAGTCTCCCGGATCTGTGCCCGGCAAGCATTCCTGCCCAGTCCACTACTTTTCGTACAAGGCACGCGATCCCAAAGTGCCGCCTAATGGCAGTCTGTGCTGCGATCATCTGACTGGGCCGCGATCTATGCAGGATTCAGTGGCGTTATGCGACATCTCTCGTCGATGACGATGAGTCTGGCCATGCGGCCGAGTTCATAGATGTCCTTGCCCCTGACTGCCTCTAGGAACCTCGCCTCGTCTCCCGGACTCGCAAAGAGCCCCGTAGGGGACTCGGTCTGGACGTCCTTGACGGCCTGGAGGTCAAGGCTCAAGTCTGCCGAGAGGGGGCCGGACTGGCTGTCGCTGAATATGTACCCCATGCCGTCGAGTCCATACCTTGTGCCAATCGCAAAGCATTGCGTTGTGGCAAAGTCCTCTATTACCTTGTTCATCCTCTTGTCGGCACGCCCAAAGACACCGTTCTTTGCGAGAAGCCCAACAAGGCGGCATAGCATTTCAATGCGAGCCTGTCGCCTCTTGCCCCACTCCTCGATCTCGGCGATCTTTTTCCTGTCATCTCCTGCCCTCTCTATGAGGAACTCTACGGTCTTTTCATTGTCGGCGAGCATTGGGTCAGGTCGAAGAACTTGCGCAGTCATCAGAGAGCACAGTGCTCAACCCTGATTTAAAATATGACCCTATTTTATGGCCTGATTCACGCATGGCGGCGCCATAATGCCCCCAAACGCGCCTTGTGGTTTTGGCACCGGGGATTGGCTCCCACAACAGGTTCCTGCCACGAGTGGGCTAGTCTGCGGTTCCAGACGCGTCCTTTCGGCGCGCCACGAGTTCGGGGCCGTCCAGATCCAGCATCTCACCCTCAAGACCGGACAGAAAGTCGATCATGTCAGATAGTGCCACAGAGTCGCACGAGCTGCCCGTCCGGAGTGTGGCCAGCGCAGAGTCTCGCGCCATGGTTGCAAACTGTTTGCCACCTCTGCTAAGAAGATAGCCGTACTGCGCCCTGACCATCCCAATGTCTGCGGCAAGACTGCGCATCGTGCCGGTGTTGAGTGATCCGGGAGAGCCCTCACCAGGGTGCAGCGCGCCTAGCAATTGCGCCCTGCACAGGTTGACAATGGACGACATATGCGCCATGTTCCTCTCGTCTGCGTCTCAAAGCATGTATGCCCTGAGGTCTCGCATGCGCGAGTTGAGGTATTGCGCAATTAGAAAGATAAACACGGCGAGTGGCATTGAGATTAGTCCAAATGCGTGGCTAAGTGTTGTCGAGTCATGCACATATCCGAGTAGCGCCGCTGCTCCGAGCGCAGTGCCGATGCACAGGATTGTGATCACCGTGAGGGCGAACGGCCTGTCCAAAAGATCACGTCCCTTGCGTCGAGGAGCCATGGCGGGGCGATATTGCCCCGACTAAAAAAACTTGCGACGGTTTGACAACACGGCGTTATACTTTATGCTGCTATTGTGTTGCGATCTGGATTGCGATCTATCGCTGTGGCAGGATGATCATGCGATGGGCCTCTTCTATAACTAGCTCCCTGGCCAGCTCACCTATACTGCCGATCAAAAGTCCGTGCCGCATTCCAGCGACGTCCGGCCCAGGTATGCCATCACGTCGAGCCGGTACCTCGTGTGCCTGAAGTGCCGTGACACCGCCGTCCGCATCTCCCCCATGGTGGGGTAGTGCTCGGAGACCAGCAGCGCCCGCTTTGCCTGCCGCCACACCTCCTCGATCGCGTTGAGGTACGGCGAGCCGGTGGGCAGCTCGATCAGCCTCACCGCCCTGTGGGCGCGAAGATAGTCCTTCACCGCCGCGGCCCTGTGCTGCGGCGCCCTGTCGACGATCACGGCGACCCTGCCGAACTTCCTGTGCATGTCGCGCAGGAACGCGACAAACGTCTCCGCATCGAACCTGTCGTGCACCCGGAAGATCTGCTTCCCGTCAGTGGAGATCGCGCCGTACACCACGACCCTCCTGTGTCCCCCGGTGTACGGGGCGACGACGGGGACGCCCACGCGCGACCAGTACTTTGATCCGTCGGCTGCGCCGTGCACGGCGATGGTCTCGTCCTGCACTACGATGGTGAATCCCGCGCGCCTGAGGCGCCTTATCTCGCGCCGCACCCGGCGCCGCCAGCCGGCGACAGTCGGCCCGTCGGCCCTGTTCACGTGCACCAGGCGCGTCCGCTTGGCGGAGAGGCCGGCCCTGCGCATTATTTTCCTGACGTGCGACATGTGGAACCTCACGCCGGCGGCCCGCTCGATCTCCAGCATGACCTCTGCGGGCGTGACGCGCCCGGGCATTCGGCCAATCAGGCGGCCAAGCTTCTGCCGCGCGACCAGCGGCGGCCTGCCGGGGCGGGGGCGGTCCCGCAGGGCCTCGACACCGCCACTCCGGTAGCGCGCGACCCACTTGCCGACCCACCTGGGGCACTGCACGAGCGCAAGTGCGATCTCCTCGCGCGTCATCCCCCGGTTCTCGTGCATGTTGACCGCGGCAAACCTGTACCTGACGTCGCCGTCCCTCTCGTCGCGGAGTGCCCTGCGGAACGCTTCCAGCTCTTGGCCTTCCATGCGGGGCGTGGGGAGGGGCGATCCATATAGCATGCGGGTCGGGAAAGTTTGATCATGGCACGAACTTTTGCTCGTCAGTATAGCTCGTCAGGACTCTTGCCCGCAACGGCCTCCAAAAAGCCCGCCTCGTTATCCACGCTCCCAAATATCCCCTCTATTGACCTGTTGGGCCTCACTGCATGAATGTCAGTGGTCAGGGCTGCTGCCAGTGGGCCGAACTCGCTGTCGTTGAACGTGTATTCCATGTCAAAGCCGTGCTTGCTAGCTATGGCGACACATTGGTGAAAGGCAAACTCGAATGCGATCCTGCTCATCTCCTTGCCGTCGATATCGAGAATGTCGTTTTTCTGCAGGAATCCGGCAAAGCCGCAGAGCCTTTCGATTCGAACCTGGCGTTTTTGGCCCCATTCCCTGATCTCCGTTAGCTTTTCTGGGTCATCGCCGACCCTCTTTACGAGGAACTCTATGGTCTTTTCATTGTCAGCGAGCATTGGGATTGGGCGATTAGATTTCATGGCCAACGCACCCCCCTATACGGAATCCTTCTTTATACTTTGACATAATCTGGGCCCTGCTCACGCCTAGCCGGCGCCGTAATTTCGTCCACATTCCCCGAAACTGAGATTCCGTAAAACCCCAAATAGACGCCATAGGCGGCCACCAAGGGCGGGGCATATAGGGCCCGAAATGGCCAATACAGGCCCGTTTTGGCCTTTATTGGGGGCGGATCCCCGGCGAGCGCGCGCGACTCGCCGGGGGGCACCACCCAGAACCCGAGACTGGCCCGCCCCGGAAAACCCCGAGCGAGCCCTCCCTGATCTGTGCCCTGCAGGCACACAATGCCCTGTCTACTTTTCGTACAGGGCAGCGGTTTGACAACACGACGCTATACTCTACAATGCCTGCCATTGTGTTGCGATCTGGATTGCGATCTATCTCTGGGGCAGGATGATCATGCGATGCGCCTCGGGTATGACTAGCCGCCTTGCCAACTCGGCGAGCTCGTCAGGATTCTTGCCTGCAACGGCCGCCAAAAAGTCCGCCTCGTTGGCCACGCTGTCAAAGATCCCCCCTATTGACTGTGCGGGCCTTACCGCATGAATGTCAAGGGTCAGGTCTGATGCCAGGGGGCCGGACTGGCTGTCGTTGAACTCGTATTCCATGTCAAAGCCATGCAGGGAGGCTATTGCGACGCAGTGCTGAAAGGCAAACTCGAAGGCTATCCTGCTCATGTCCCAGTCCGTGCCATAGAGGATGCCATTTTTTTCGAGGAATCCGGCAAAACCGCAGAGCCTTTCGACCCTCTTTGCACGCTTTGCGCCCCACTCCTCGATCTTGGCGATCTCTTCCCGGTCGTCTCCTGCCTTTTCCAAGAGGAACTCTATCGTCTTGGCGTTGTCAGCGAGCATTGGGTCAGGACGGGGTACTTGCGCAGTCATCACGCAGCTCTATGCAAAATCCTGTTTTATACTTTGACATAATCTGGACCCTGCTCACGCCTAGCCGGCGCCGTAATTTCGTCCACATTCCCTGACACTGACATTCCGCAAAACCCCAAATAGACGCCATAGGCACACCCCAAGGGTTGGGCATATGGAGCGCCCGGAATGGCCAATGCAGGCCCGTTTTGGCCCTTATTGGGGGCGGATCCCTGGTGAGACGCGCGCGACTCGCCGTGGTGCCCCCCAGACCCGAAACTGACCACCTCTGAACCCTGAACGAGTCTCCCGGATCTGTGCCCTGCAGGCACCCATGCCCGGTCTACTTTTCGTACAAGGCAGCGGTTTGACAACACGACGCTATACTCTACAATGCCTGCCATTGTGTTGCGATCTGGATTGCGATCTATCTCTGCGGCAGGAGGATCATGCGGTGTGCCTCCTCTATGACTAGCTCCCTGGCTAGCACGCCGAGCTCGCCACGGCTCTTGCCTGCAACGGCCTCCAAAAAGTCCGCCTCGTCCCCTATGCTGCCAAAGAGGCCATCTATCGACCTGTCAGGCTTTACCGCATGAATGTCAGTGGTCAGGGCCGCGGCCAGCGGGCCGGACTCGCTGTCTCTGAACCTGTATCCCATGTCAAATCCGTGCTTGCTAGCTATGGCGATGCAGTGCTGAAAGGCAAACTCGAAGGCTATCCTGCTCATGGACTCGTCATTGACGTAGAGGATGCCGTTCTTTTCGAGAAATCCGGCAAAGCCGCAGAGCTTTTCAATGCGAGCCTGTCGCTTTTTGCCCCACTCTTTTATCTTGGCGATCTCTTCCTTGTCGTCGCCTACCTTTTTTATGAGGAACTCCATGCTCTTTTCATTGTCAGCGAGCATTGGGATGGGCCGGGTGGGTTGCTTTTTCATCACACCCCCCTATACCAAATCCTGTTTTATAGTTTGACCTATTTTCAGACCCAATCCACGCCTAGCGAGTTGCCGCAATGCCCCCATGCCCCAATAATGCGGATTTTGTGAATCTTTCCCCGGGGACGGGGCCTGCCGGGAGCAGGAGTGTGGGTGGTCAAAACGGCCAGCTCAGAGCCCCTCCTCTTTTTGGAGGATCCCCCGGGGACGGGGCCTGCCGGGAGCAGGAGTGTGGGGGGTGGTCAAAACGGCCAGCTCAGACCCCCTAACCTCTTAACCAGATCCCCCCTCAAACACCACACACGACTAGGCACAAAAAACACACACACACGTGGGGGTACCCCCCCTCAAACACCACGACTAGACTCCAATCTAGCCCAAAAAAACACACACAGAGAGTACCCCCCAGAACCCGAGACTGGCCCGCCCCGGAAAACCCCGAGCGAGCCCTCCCTGATCTGTGCCCGGCAGGCACACAATGCCCAGTCCACTACATTTCGTACAAGGCTCGCGATCCCAAAATGCCCCGTAATGGCAGTCTGTGCTGCGATCATCTGACTTGGCTGCGATCTATTCAGAATTCAGTGGCGTTATGCGACATCTTTCGTCGATGACTAGGAGCCTGGCCATTTTGCCGAGCTCGTAGATGTCCTTGCCCCTGACTGCCTCTAGGAACCTCGCCTCGTCTCCCGGACTCGCAAAGAGCCCCGTGGGGGACTCGATCTGGACTTCCTTGACGGCCTGGAGGTCAAGGCCCAAATCTGCCGAGAGGGGGCCGGACTGGCTGTCGCTGAATATGTACCCCATGTCGTCGAGTCCATACCTTGTGCCAATCGCAAAGCATTGCGTTGTGGCAAAGTCCTCTATTACCTTGTTCATCCCCCCGCCAGCCTGCCTTGTACGAAAAGGAGGAGCGGGGGCAAGATGGCTTGCCGGGTGCAGATCCTGGAGCCCCCGGAAGGCCGACCAACGGAAAGGTGGAGAGGTTCTTCCGGACGCTCGAGACGGAGATCGACCACTTTGGAGTGGTCGCCGAGTTCATCGGGCACTACAACGAGGAGATGCTCCACTTCGCCCTCGACATGGAGGCCGGCGAGACGCCCCTGCTGGCCTTCAGGAGGCGGAAGGCCGACAGGCGGATCCTGGTGGAGAATCCCGGGTAGATGGAGGAGGACTCAAATGGGTAGCGCTCCTTTCCGTATAAAACACACTTGGAGTGCCTACTCTCGCCTAGCGATGTCGCAGTGCCGCACATGGCTTAGGCAGCGGCGTGGTGGCGGAGCTCAGCGGCAGGATCATGACCATCGAGGAGCGCGTCAGGGCGCGGAACCTGCAGATCATGCTAGTCTGCCGTTCCAGACGCGTCCCTTCGGCGTGCCACGAGTTTGGGGTCGTCTAGATCCAGCATCTCGCGTCTAAGGCGGTGCAAAAAGTCGATCACGTCAGAGAATGCCGCAGGGTGGCACGAGCTGCCCGTCTGGAGTGTGGCCAGTGCAGAGTCTCGCGCCAGGTCAGCAAACTGTTGGCCATCTTTGCTAAGAAGATAGCCGTACTGTGCTCTGACCATCCCAATGTCTGCGGCAAGACTGCGCATTGTGACAGTGTTGAAGGGTCCAGGAGAGCCGCCACTAGAGCGCAGCGCGCCTAGCAATTGCGCCCTGCACAGGTTGACAATGGATGCCATATGCGCCATATTCCTCTCGTCTGCGTCTCGAAGCATATATGCCCTGAGGTTTCGCATGCGCGAGTGGAGGTATTGCGCAATTAGAAAGATAAACACGGCGAGGGGCATTGAGAAGATGCCAAAAGCGTGGCTAAGTGTGAACGTGTCATACACATATCCACGCAGTACCGCAGCTACGAGAAGAGTGATGATGGCCGTGATTATGATCACAGCCTGGTCTGACGGCCTGTCCCAAAGCGGTGGTCGACGTTTCAAGGCCACGGCAGAGCCACATGACCCTGCCTAAAAAAACTTGCGACGGTTTGATAACACGGCGTTATACTTTGCAATGCTGCCGGTGTTGCGATCCAGAACGTGATCAGCGATCTATCTCTGTGGCAGGATGATCATGCGATGCGCCTCTTCTATAACTAGCTCCCTGGCCAGCTCGGCAAGCTCGTCAGGATTCTTGCCTGCAACGGCCTCCAAAAAGCCCGCCTCTTGTCCCACATTCGCAAAGAGCCCCTCTATTGACCTGTTGGGCCTTACCGCATGAATGTCAGTGGTTAGGGCCGCGGCCAGTGGGCCGGACTCGCTGTCGTTGAACGTGTATTCCATGTCAAAGCCGTGCTTGCTAGCGATGGCGACACAGTGATGAAAGGCACACTCGAATGCGATCCTGCTCATCTCCTTGCTGTCAATATCGAGGATGTCGTGTTTCTGCAGGAATCCGGCAAAGCCGCAGAGCCTTTCGATTCGAACCTGGCGTTTTTCGCCCCAATCCTTGATCTCTTTGAGCTTTTCTGGGTCTTTTCCGGCCATCTTTATGAGGAACTCTACGGTCTTGTCATTGTCAGCGAGCATGGGGATGGGCCTGGGGGGGTACCTGTCCATCACGCAACCCTACACCAAACCCTTCTTTAAGTGTGTGCACTTAGGGGGCTAATATAGCGCCTAAGGCATGTGCATAATGCCCCCAAACGTGCGGGTTTTGGCGTCCCGGGCGGCTCTACAGGGCGAGGATCTGTCCCCCAGAAGCCGTCCTGTGCGCATGTCAGACTCGAATGGGGGGTGTGTGGCCATGCGCCCTTTTTGCCAAAGGATAGCCCCCTCCCCTACCTCCACCTAGACAGTATGACTAGCTGCAGCGCCACGATAAAGGCGACTAGTCCCACTAGGAAAAAAGAGCGAGTTTAGCTGCAGCGAGGCGCCCTCGATGCTAGTGACCGAGGAGCGCATAGAGCCGACGCTCTCGTCGATCCTTGCGCTCGCCGCATATGCGGTGTCAGTTCGATCACCGACAGTTGGCCATGCCTGCCCAAAGCGGCCAAAAACGCCTCCGCACTGGCCTGCCTGAAGCGCAAGCAGGCCGATTGGCAGGCTACCCCTAGCGACACGCGTGATTCTAGAGGGGGCAGTCGCCCACGGGCAGACTGTCCTGCCATGTCGTCGTCTGCCCGCCTGCCCCTAGGCCAGTGTCATGCCATGAGAGGCGAATTGGCCAGATGCCCCCCACCCGGCCAAAATAACAGTTGGCCTATTCGAGTTCCGGGCCCCAGGTTCGTGCCATGAACCTTCTGCGCGCCACGAGTGAGGGATCGTCGAGTGCCAGTATCTCACCCCCTAGTGAGTAAAGGCCGTCGAGCATGCTGGAGAGCGTCGGCATAGTGCATAAACTGTCCTTTCTGATAGTCCCCAATGCCGTATTCGTGATGCTATCTGCGAGGTGTGCGCCTGTCTTGCTTAGCAGGTGATCATGCTGTGCCCCCACAAGGCCAATGGTCTCGGCTATGTGGCGCATGACGGGCATGCCGGAGGCATAATGCTTCTTGTTTTGGATCAAGGTTCACTGCACGAGCGCCAGGCACACGTTGACTGTGGATATCACCTGTGCCCTGTTTTTGCGATCCTCCTCTCGCAGGACGGACTCCCTGACGCGCACAGTTTTCGTGGAAATGCGCCGGGCAAGAAAAAAGAGAAGCAGGGCAAGCGGAAACGACAGCATGCCAAAGACATGGCTCAGGGAAACTGGATCGGTCACGTATCCTGTAACTATCGCAAACGCCACTGACGCGGCAGAGGCTGCGAGCACAACAGTCGGCATGTCCATGGTGCCATTCCGTTGGTCTTGCGATCCATATCTTGAGGCCATGAAGGCCACGACGTTGCCTCTCCTAAAAAAAGTTACTCGTGAGCCCAAAGTACCGCGCAATGGCGGCCCATTCTGCGATCATTGAGCTTGGCTGCGATCTATTCGTCGCCTAGTGGTATCAGGCGATACCTTTCGTCGATGACGAGCAGCCTGGCCATTCTGCCCAGCTCATAGATGTCCTTGCCCCTGACTGTCTCTAGGAATTTTGCCTCGAGCTCGGCGCTCTCAAAGAGGCCAGTTGGGGACTCTACGCTGGCTGCCTCGACTGCCCTGAGGTCAAGGTCCAGGTCGGCACAGAGTGGGCCGAACCGGCTGTCAGTGAACATGTAGTCTATTTCTTTGAGGCCATTTTTCGTGGCAATCGCAAGGCACTGCGCTGTGGCAAAGTCCTCCATGACCCTGTTTAGCCTTCCTTTAGGCTGCTCAAAGATGCCGTTCTGCTCGAGGAGTCCCACAAAGCGGCGGAGCGTCTCAATGTGCCCCTGGCGCCTCTTGCCCCACTCCTCGACCTCGGCGATCTTTTCCTTGTCATCTCCGGCCATCTCCATCAGATACGCCACCGTCTTTTCATTGTCGGCTAGCATTGGGTTTGCTCGAAGAACTTGTGCCGCCATGTCACCCCTCCTATGCGAATCCCACTTTATAATTATTGACCCGTGCTCTGGACCCATTTCACGCCTACTGGGGTGCCGTAATGCCCCCATACCCCAAAAATGCGGATTTTGTGAATTTCCCCCCCCCCCCCCCCCCAGAACCCGAAACTGGCCGCCCCAGAACCCTGAGTGAGCCTCCCGCAGATCTTGCTGAATATCGCCGCCCCTTGGTGAGATGCGCCCTTGGCAAAACACCCCTTCCCCTACCTCCACCTAGACAGTATCACCAGCTGCAGGGCCACGATAAAGGCGACGAGGCCCACTAGGAAAAAAGATCGAGCATAGGTGCGGCGAGGCGCCCTCGATGCCAGTGACCGAGGAGCGCCAGGCTCATGTTGAATGTAGATTTCACCTGTGCCCTGTTCTTACGATCTTACATTCGCAGGACGGACTCTCGTGTGCGCACTGTTCTTGTGGAAATACGCCTGGGCAAGAAAAAAGATAAACAGCGCAAACGGAAACGACAATATGCCAAAGACATGGCTTAGAGCAACCGGATTGTTCACATATCCTGTAGCCATCGCAACTGCGATTGGCACTGCCAAAACTGCGATTACAGCGACTGCCATGCCCATTGTGCCATTCCCAGGATTTTGCGATCCAAGTCTTGAGACCATAAAGGCCACGACGTTGCCTCTCCTAAAAAAAGTTACTCGCGATCCCAAAATGCCCCGTAATGGCGGGCCTGTGTTGCGATCATCTAGCTTTGCTGCGATCTATCAAGCGTCACAGCGGTATCATGCGAAACCGCTCGTCGATGACGAGTAGCCTGGCCATTCTGCCGAGCTCATAGATGTCCTTGCCCCTGATTATATCTAGGAACTTTGCCTCTAGCTCGGCACTCTCAAAGAGACCCGTGGGGGACTCTACATCCACTGCCTCAACGGCCCTGAGGTCAAGATCCAGGTCGGCACAGAGGGGGCCGGACTGGGTGTCGGCGAACGCGTAATCTATTTTTTTGAGGCCATTCTTTGTGGCAATCTCGAGGCACTGCGTTGTGGCAAAGTCCTCTATACCCTGTTCATCCTCTTGTCGGCACGGCCCAAAGACACCGTTGTTTGCGAGAAGCCCAACGAAGCCGCAGAGCGTCTCAATGCGAGCCTGTCGCCTCTTGCCCCACTCCTCGATCTCGGCGATCTTTACCCTGTCGTCTCCTGCCCTTTCTATGAGAAACGCCACCGTCTTTTCATTGTCGGCTAGCATTGGGTCAGCTCGAAGAACTTGTGCCGCCATGTCACACCCCTGTAAAAAATCCCACCTTGTAATTATTGACCTGTGCGCAGCACATGATCATGTGCCGACCCTCACGGTCAGCCATTGGGGCTGCCTCCGTGGGCGCACGCGCGAGCCGCCACCCCCGATCCAGGCCATGAACTCCACCAGGGTCGGCCCCCTCCACGGCGCCGCACGGCGCGTTGTGCCGCGCGGACACGGGCACGCAGCACAGTGCGCAGAACGCCCCATAGATGGCGCCATGTATCCTCGGGTTGGCGAGCCCGTCGCGCCCCCGGCGCCCCTTTTTTCGAATCAAGCGGGCCGTCCGGGCCGCCCCCCGATTGATCTGCTTGCGTTTCAGGCGGTTCCGGGGCCGTTTTGGGCGGTTTTGGGCACATGACCAACTACTGGTTTTATGACCCGATTCATGCCTAGCGATGTAGTGCAGTCATGGGGCGTAGCCGACACTCACTTCCCACACTGCCGTCTCTTGCAGACGGGTTTTGGCCTGCGCTTGCCGGACATGCCGGCTAGAACCAGTGTTCCCGCATACACTAGATGGCAGGACTCTCGAATCCTGCTTCATGCTCCCTTCGGTTCACCAACTCCTTGTCATCAACTCCCCACATACTGCCTTTGAGTTCTAAAAGATCATCGTGCAGATCGGGCAGTGCGGTGTGTGAGCATACACTGCCATCCTCAAATACCTTCAGCGCCGACGTTCTAGCACGCTCTGCTAGGAACTGCCCTGTCCTGTCAAGCACGTGTCCGTGTTGAGCCCTAGCCAGCCCAATGTCATCAACGATCTGGCGCATCATGAGGGTATTGCCAACGGCGAGGCTCGGCTCTTTGGACTTTATGATGACCATCACGGTTGACAGGCAGGGGGAAACGGTGTCCTCCATGTGTTTCCTGCTACTCTTGTCCTTCTCTTTCAATAAGGATATCCTAGACTCTCGTGCCTTCAAGTGCAGCCGCTGGGCCGTATAAAACACTGCCAGCATTATTGGCAGCGCAAGTATGGAAAAGAGATCACCTAGCGTTCCCATGTCATGCACTAGCCTGGCCGGAACCGTGACGGCGAGTGTCGCGAGAGTCACTGCGATCATGATCGCAGTTGCGCTAATCGTGCCATCCCCTGACGCGCGTGGAAGACGTGCCATGTCCAAGGCTCACCCCCCACAACCACGGCCTAAAAAAACTTGTGGTGTGCTGCTGGCATCATGGTGCAAATGTGAACTAGTGCGTTCTAGAAACTATGTGTCCGCACTAGGCGTATATGCGCTCTTTTTCCGTGAGCACTATGGACTTTGCCATCTTGCCAAGCTCAAGGACATCCTTGCCCCTGATGGCATCCAGGAACATCGTCGCCTCCTTGTCGCTCTTGAAGATATCCGTTGGAGGCTCTATTGGCACCGACAGGACGGCCTGGAGGTCAACATGCATGTTGCCGGTGAGCACGCCGGACTGGCTGTCATAGAACTTGTACTCCACAGCGTCAAGGCCATACTTTGTGGCTATCGCAAAGCACTGCTCTATGGTAAACTCGGCGACGATCCCCTCCATCCGCTTGCCTTTCTCCTCGAGTATGCCGTTTTTTGCGAGAAAGGCGACGAACTTGCGCAAGGCGGTAATTCGCACCAGGCGCCTGGCTCCCCATTCCTCGATCTCGTTGATCTTGTCCTTGTCCTCGCCTACCATCCCCTTTAGATACGCTACCGTCTTTTCGTTGTCAGCTAGCATGGGGTTGTGGCGGACGACTTGCGCAGTCATCACGCAGATCCCCAAATGTCCCACCTTTAAGGTGTCGCCTTTTTGTGTAAAAAACCACACCTAGCCGGCGCCATAATTTCTCCCATATTCCCCGAAACTGACATTGCGTAAACCCCGAATAGACCCCATAGGAACCCCCAAGGGCGGCATATAGTGCCCGAAATGGCCAATACAGGCCCGTTTTGGACTTTATTTGTGGGAGGATCTCCGGCGAGGGTACGCGACTCGCCGGGGGGTACCCCCCAGAACCCAGAGTGAGCCCTCCCGCAGATCTTGCCAAATATCGCCGCCCCCTGCTGAGAGATGCGCCCTTGGCAGAAACGCCTTTCCCTACCTCCACCTAGACAGTATGACTAGCTGCAGGGCCACGATAAAGGCGACTAGTCCCACTATGGGAAAAAAGAGCGAGTTTAGCTGCAGCGAGGCGCCCTCGATGCTAGTGACCGAGGAGCGCATAGAGCCGACGCTCTCGTCGATCCTTGCGCTTGCTGCTCCCAGCGTGGATCCAAAGCCGCCGATCTCTCCGCGCAGGCGGTCGAGCTCGTCAGACGTTTGCGCTAGAACGCGGTCGAGCTCGACTATCTGCTCAGAGATGCGCCCAATGTCGCTGCCAAGAACGTTGGTGACTGCCGAGCCGTGCGAGGCTGTCCCCTGGTGGAAGACGACTGTGTGAAAGACGTGCGTGCCCAGGCTTGCTGGCTCATAGTCGACATAGTATAGTCCCTGGTGGAGCGTTCTGAACTGTGCGGCGAGTGCGACTGCGCTGCCGTCAGGGAGGTGAACGTGCGATGCGCGCAGTATTGTTGTCGGGTCTCCGGCGACTAGGAGTCCGTCACTAGTCGTCTGGACAAAGACTCGCATTGTTGCGTGTATGGAGGCAGACTCTGGTGCGAGGACTGACGTGCTGATCTGTCTTGTGGCTGGTGACTCTGTTATCATGGTGTCAGCTGCAAACGTGACGTCGATTAGGGTGCTGTCACCTGAGGCTATAGCCTCGACAGTGTATGTGCCGTACGGCATGTCGCTCGTTGGTGTTGGCCATGTTAATAGCACGTGGCTGAACGAGCCGTTCTCGCTTGGGTCTGCCTGGTCGAATCTGGCTATTGTTCCGTCTGGTGCGAATAGCCTGACAATGACTCCTTCACCCGGATTTGCGTTGCCGTATACCAGGAGGGGCTGGCCGGCGACGTACACCTTGTCATCAGTGTTGGCTGTGAACTCGAGTTGTGCTAGTGCCAGTGTTGTTGATATTGCGAGGATCGCGATTAACGCGATCAGTGGTCGCATCTGCCTAGCCGACCGTGAAGGGCAGCTCGGCCTGCGGCGAGAGCGCCGTGGGGTTGTCGATGGACTCCCAGACGAATACCGTCGCAGTGTAGTCGCCGGCCACCGTGGGCTGCCAGGACATTGAGGGCGTGAGCGACTGGCCCGCGTTGAGCGTGCCGCTGGTCCACGTGAGCGAGAGCGTGACGTCGCTCGAGTCGTTGACCTGCACGAGGTAGGCGTAGGCCTGCTCGGTCTCCTGGCCGCTCGTGACCTGGCCGGTCACCTGGACCTGCTGGCCTATGGCGACGGTGTCGAGCGGGTTGCCCGAGTTGTCCGTCAGCCTCACGTTGCTCACGACGGCCCTCTCCAGCGGGGGCACGAGCGTGCCGATTATCGTGGTGCCCTCCACCTCTAGCTCGTCGTTGCGCGTGTAGGGGTCGGGCAGGGTGTTGTCGTCATAGCGGGCAGTCACGGTGTCGCCCTCGGCGACCCTGAGGCGGTGGCCCGATGACTGGTCGGTCAGCGTGAAGATGACGGTGCCCTCGAAGATGCCCGAGGCCTCCTGCGTCTCGGTGACCGTGAGGTTTATGCCGCCGGCGTCGGCGTCCGAGTAGACGTCGACCTCAAAGTTGTCTACCGCCTCGGGGTTCCAGTTCATGTCGGGGTCGACGACCCTGACGACGCCCGAGCCGGACGCCGGGTAGCTGGCCTCGAGCCACTGCGTGTCGCCGACGTTCCAGCGTATGAGGGCCGAGCCTATGACGTGCTCGTCGTCGTTGTACTCGTACGAGACGGTGATGCCGTCGTCGTCGTCGGCCGCTATGGTCCCGTCAGTCGGGCCCCTGCCGGCCGCCGGGAGGGTGAGCCGGTCGTTGCCGTTGGTGCCCGTGCTGCCGTCGCCGTCGGCGTCGTGCGTGAAGCCCGTGAGTATGACCTCGCCGCTGAATATGCCCGTGTCGGTGCCCGTCTCGGTGAGCCTGTAGCTGCCGGGGATACTGCCGCCCTCGCGCGTGGAGACCTGGAGCGGATCCACATCACGGTCGTCGCCTATCTCGTCGATGAGGTTGCTGTCAAAGTTGTGGTCCGGCGCCACGACGGTGATGAAGACCTTGTCGGTCCACGTGTAGACGGCCTGGTCGAGCTCTATCGTCGCGCCAAAGTCCGACGTGAATATCGACCACTCTATCTCCTCGTCGGTCTGCCCGACATAGTCGGCGCCGGCGGGGCTCCAGTCCTGGTAGGTCAGCTCTATCTCCTCGCCGCGCTCGAGGTCGTCGGTGCGGGCGCCCTGCGTGATCTCGGCGGGTATCTCCACCACGACCTGGAAGATGCCCGTCGAGTCGCCCGTCTCGCGCAGCGAGGTCGGCTCGGGGTCAAAGGCGCCGTTGCGCAGCGTGACGACGGAGTCGTCGTCGTCCCACTCTATCAGGTCGAGCGTGTACGTCTCGGCCGTGTCGTTGTCGAGGTCGAGGTCCGGCTCTATGAGCGTGAGTATCATGTCGGAGCCGATGATGTAGACTGACTTGTCCGAGCGCAGAACCGCGTTGCGCATGTCAAAGGTCGCCGAGTCCGTCACCGTCTGCGGGTTGCCCGAGGCGTCGGCGGGGTCGGTGTACTCTACCACGAGGATGTCGCCCTGGAGTATGCACGTGGACGTCGCCGAGTTGCCGGGGCAGTCAGTCGACGGGGGCCCCTGGTCCCACGATATCGGGAGGTCGAGCTCGAACGTGCCCGAGGACGGCGCCGTCTCGGTGAGCGGGCCGTGCTCTATGGCGTTGGCCGCGTTGACGGTTATGGCAGGGGAGGAGCCGAAGTCGCGCGTGGGCACCGCAACCGTGGGCGAGAAGACCTCGGCGAGCGGGCGGACAGCCCTGTCACCGACCGCGGTGCCAGTGGCGCCCGCGGCGGTCGGCCCGCCTGCGTAGCCGAGGACGACGTTGTCGGATCCCCTCTGAACGGATATCCTGAGCGGGCCGTACGCGTCGCCCTCGCCGGTCGTGCGCGAGACCATCTGGCCCAGCGTGTCCGAGCCGGAGGCCGAGACGTCAAAGTCCGGGTCCGTGACGCGCACGTGGACGATCACGTTGTGGGCCGAGAGCCTGTCAGGCGTCCCGTACGTCAGGAAGACCGACCCGTTGTCGGCGTTGCCAAAGGGCACTGGGTAGACTGGGCGGTCAAGGGAGACGGAGCCCGTGTTGGCGCGCAGGCCTGCCCCGTCGCCGACCTCGATTATCTCGCCCGACGCGTCGCGGTAGTCCACATAGTTCACCTCGATGTCCAGGCCGGTGACCGACTCGGCGGCCGACGCATCCGGCGCGCACCACTCCGTGGGTATCTGGAAGTCGCCCTCAAAGACGCCCGAGGCCGCCGAGGTCTCGCGGAGCGTGAAGCCCGTCTCTCCCAGGCCGTGAACCCCGCGGGGGTCGCACGCGGCCGTGCCGGCGGCCCACCGCGAGTCGTCAAACGTGATATCTGCGAGGACACCGAGCGGGCCGAAGCTGCGCAGAACCTCGTACGTGCCGGTGCCGTCGGCCACGTCAGCGGGGTCGGCCCTGCCGACATAGTCCTCGCCGTCGGGTATCGTGTAGACCTCCGTCGTGTCGGAGCTCGTGTTGAGGTCGGCGTCGCGGACCGTGACCGTCACCGTGTCGGCTATCTTGTAGCTCGTCGCGTCGAGGGAGACGGTGCCCGAGTGCGACAGCGCGGCCTCGTCGTCCGAGACGGGCGTCACGACGCCGTCGCGGCCGAGGTCGTTGTAGGTGACCGTGAGCGTGTCCTCGTCGGTGAGGTCCTCGATCGCGATGAGCGTGGCCTCGTCGTCGATGAGGGCCAGGCCCGAGTACGTCGAGGAGTCGGCGATGCTGAGCTGGTTGACCATGGCGTACTCGAGCGTGCCCTCAAAGACGCCCGTGTTGTCCCCGCTCTCCTCGAGCTCGAGGCGCACCACCTGGTTGGCTATGCGCTCGCCGGACTCGACGCCGTCGTCGGTGAAGCCGAAGGACATGACGTCGGCGATGAGTATGACGGCATCGTTTGGCTCTCCAACGCTGTCCCCAAATTGCGCCATGAGGCCAAGCGACGTGCCTGTGCCGTCGCCAGCCAGCTGCGCGCGCGCTGCCTCGGGCAGCACCACCGTGCCCCTTAGAGCCGCGCCGGCCTCGATCTCGTACGGCGTGACGCCGCCAAGGTTCGCGTTTGCAAATATCGTGGCCCCCGTGCCCACCAGCGCGTAGAGGTCGACGTTCTGGTCAGAGGCGGCAGTGCCGTCGGCGAACTCGAGGTTGCCAAAGTCATAGTTGAAGAGCGTCGTGACCGTCGCCTCGGAGTGGTGTGACGCGGCCGTGCCGTAGTCTATGATCATGGTCTGCATCGGGTCTGACGAGCCAGAGTCCACCGTTGCCCTAAGCGACGGATCCGTCGCATCCGAACCCACCGTGAGCGGGTCGGCGGCGCTGTCAAACGTGACGGAGAACGGAGTCCCGCTGGCCGTGCTCAGGACGCCAGCGGCCACGGCGACTGCGGAGGCGTCGGCCAGGGTGACCGGGCTGCCCGTCACGAGCGTCGGTATGATGTGGGTGGCGTCCAGCACGTCGAGGTCCTCGTCGGCCAGGCTGTTGCGGTTTGCGTCGGCGTCAGTCAGGACGACTGGTATCTCCTGGCCGGAGAGCCACGCGTCGCCGGACGGCTGGATGTCGATGGTCGCAAAGGCGTATCCTATGGAGATGCTCTGCGGCGTCTCGTTGTAGTCTATGGTCGCCGTGGTGTCCCTCGGAGGCTCGACTACAGTCGTCGTCGTGGCGTCATCCGACGCGGTGACCAGGACCGAATCGTCATCCTCGTCGTACGACGTGAAGACGCCGCTGGAGGAGCTCGTCTCGGTGACCGTGATCAGCTGGTCGTCGGCCGTCGAGCCGAACAGGCGCAGGCCGCTGTCGTCGTTGTCGGCGTACTCGAGGACGTCGTAGCCGTTGGTGCCGCGGTCGAGCACTAGCAGGCAGTTGGTGTCGCACATCAGCCCCGAGAGCTCGGCGGATATGTCCACGTTGTTGTCCTGGCGCACGCCGTTCTCGTCAAAGGCCTGGTAGACGACCCTGCCCTCGCCGGAACCCTCCACGTCCCACGTCCAAGAGTCCTCGTCGGTAGGATCCACGTTGAGCCACGTGTCGGTTATGTCAAAGTGGACCTGCGCGCCGCCGCCGGGGAACGTCGTGCGATCCAGGAGCGAGAGGGACGCATAGTCCTCGACGGTGTCGTAGTTGAGCGTGACGGACTGGGTGCCGCCGCCGCGGCGGTACTGGACCTCCACGTTGCCGCCCTGGCTGAAGTCGAAGAGCTGTATGAACGGCCACACGCCGGCGCGGTCCTCGTTCGTCACGGTGGCGCCATCGATGACGACGCTCTGGCCAAACTCGGCGTTGCTGTTCGTGTTCACCGCCCTGGGCTCGCGCACGACGTTCATCGAGACGCCGGCGTAGTTGAGCGTGCCGGCGGTGGACGTTGGCACCGTGTCGGGCACCTCGGTGAACGCCGCGGTGACATCGGCCTCGGAGCACCCGTCGTCCACGGAGGCCAGCGCAGGCCCAGAGGTCACGGCGCCGCCGGCGACCTCGGCGCGCGTGTGCGCGAACGGGAAGGCGACGCCCGTCGTGTCAGAAAAGTATCCAGCGTTGGCCGCCAGCGCCGTCTCCAGGACGCGATCGGCGTTGCCCGTGTCCAGGCATATGGTGCCAAAGTCCAGCCCCTGGCCGGGGTTGGCGTCGGCAGTACCGTCGGCCAGCACGGCCTGCGCCCTGTTGGCGACGTAGGCGTACCACTTGCCGTCCGTCGCCTGTATCATCCTGACCTTCTTGCCGTTCAGCTTTACGTCCGGCTCACCCTTGGCCTCGTTGGTCTCGTCTATGGCGGGATCCACTATGACGATCTCGACGACCTGCGGGCCGGAGAAGTAGTTGCCAAAGGCCGTGCTCTCGGCCGAGACGGCCAGGTTGGGGTTAGTCGACTGGGCCATCACGGGCTGCACGCCGGGGATGGCGAATGTCAGCCCCCCGGCGACCATGATCGCCATTAGGAAAACGCTTGTTGCCTTGCCTGCCTTTCCGGACATTCTACAGGACAGGGGTGCCCAAGATGACTATATAACCCTGATGGACGATTTGACCGCGATATCCGCCCCCGCGCCGCACGCATTTGGGCGTGTGGGCAAAAACGCGCGGAAAATCGCGCCAAACCCGCAGGATTTCCACACGCCATGCGCGTGATCGCCTCCGGGTCGCAGAAACTCCCGCCAGGCGGCGCGTCTGCGCCTATGCGCGCAGCAGCGGCGCGACGTCCGCCGCCGAGCACACCGTCGCCTCCGCGCCGGCGCGCTCGAACATGAGGCGCCGCGCGGCGGGGTCGGCCGCGGTGCCCGTGACGCCGCAGAACGCGACGGGGCGGCCTGAGCGCGCAGCCGCCCTGGCCATCAGCAGGTCCTCCATCGAGTCGCCCACGTAGACCGCGCGCTCGCAGCCGAGGCCGCGGATCGCCCGGACGAGCGCCTCGGGGGCAGGCTTTGCGAGGCTGCGCGGCTCGTCCTCCAGGAACGCCGAGGCGCCGAGGTCAAACCCCGATCGGAGCGGCTCCCTGAAGGTGTGCTCAAAGGCGGCGCGCCCGCGGCCGGTGACCACCGCCGGCCTGCGGCCGGTGACTCCGCGCAGCAGGCGCACCGTGGCCACGTCGACGATCAGGGCGTCAGACTCGACCATGCCGTGCCCGCCGTGCGGCTCGCCGGCGCCGAACAGCCGCGGGCGGAGCCGCCGGCCGTAAAAGATCCTGTCAAAGTCGGCGCTCACCATGCTCCCCGCGCCTGGGTGGGCGAGCTCCCTGACGGCCGGCGCGATGTCGGCGACCTCCGCGAGCAGGCGCTCGGCCTCCGCGATGCCGCCGGGGCCCATCGAGGCGCACATGCCGGCGGCCAGCCCGCGCGCGCCGCGCCCCGAGAGTCCGGCGGCCACCGCGCACAGGACCGCCGCGTACGCCAGGTCGACCTCGTCGTTGAACCCGCCGGTGGCCTTGAAGCCCTCGATCAGCGGCCGGTCGACGTCGAGGCGCGCTCGCGCGCCGAGCTTGCCCAGCAGGCGCCCCACGGTCAGCGCGATCGTCGCGTCGTACGAGGCAGACACGTCGACGAGCACGCCGTCGCAGTCAAAGATCAGAGCGTCGGCACCGCGCAGGGCGCCCCTTCTAGAATCTGCTTCCAAGGCGCCAGCGAGCCAGCCCGCACCGGCCTAGCCGACCGTGAAGGGCAGCTCGGCCTGCGGCGAGAGCGCCGTGGGGTTGTCGATGGACTCCCAGACGAATACCGTCGCAGTGTAGTCGCCGGCCACCGTGGGCTGCCAGGACATTGAGGGCGTGAGCGACTGGCCCGCGTTGAGCGTGCCGCTGGTCCACGTGAGCGAGAGCGTGACGTCGCTCGAGTCGTTGACCTGCACGAGGTAGGCGTAGGCCTGCTCGGTCTCCTGGCCGCTCGTGACCTGGCCGGTCACCTGGACCTGCTGGCCTATGGCGACGGTGTCGAGCGGGTTGCCCGAGTTGTCCGTCAGCCTCACGTTGCTCACG
Source organism: Cenarchaeum sp. (assembly GCA_963693095.2). Lineage (GTDB taxonomy): Archaea > Thermoproteota > Nitrososphaeria > Nitrososphaerales > Nitrosopumilaceae > JAHRAL01. The sequence continues at coordinate 6,051 of OY843768.1, read as the reverse complement.
ACGGCCCTCTCCAGCGGGGGCACGAGCGTGCCGATTATCGTGGTGCCCTCCACCTCTAGCTCGTCGTTGCGCGTGTAGGGGTCGGGCAGGGTGTTGTCGTCATAGCGGGCAGTCACGGTGTCGCCCTCGGCGACCCTGAGGCGGTGGCCCGATGACTGGTCGGTCAGCGTGAAGATGACGGTGCCCTCGAAGATGCCCGAGGCCTCCTGCGTCTCGGTGACCGTGAGGTTTATGCCGCCGGCGTCGGCGTCCGAGTAGACGTCGACCTCAAAGTTGTCTACCGCCTCGGGGTTCCAGTTCATGTCGGGGTCGACGACCCTGACGACGCCCGAGCCGGACGCCGGGTAGCTGGCCTCGAGCCACTGCGTGTCGCCGACGTTCCAGCGTATGAGGGCCGAGCCTATGACGTGCTCGTCGTCGTTGTACTCGTACGAGACGGTGATGCCGTCGTCGTCGTCGGCCGCTATGGTCCCGTCAGTCGGGCCCCTGCCGGCCGCCGGGAGGGTGAGCCGGTCGTTGCCGTTGGTGCCCGTGCTGCCGTCGCCGTCGGCGTCGTGCGTGAAGCCCGTGAGTATGACCTCGCCGCTGAATATGCCCGTGTCGGTGCCCGTCTCGGTGAGCCTGTAGCTGCCGGGGATACTGCCGCCCTCGCGCGTGGAGACCTGGAGCGGATCCACATCACGGTCGTCGCCTATCTCGTCGATGAGGTTGCTGTCAAAGTTGTGGTCCGGCGCCACGACGGTGATGAAGACCTTGTCGGTCCACGTGTAGACGGCCTGGTCGAGCTCTATCGTCGCGCCAAAGTCCGACGTGAATATCGACCACTCTATCTCCTCGTCGGTCTGCCCGACATAGTCGGCGCCGGCGGGGCTCCAGTCCTGGTAGGTCAGCTCTATCTCCTCGCCGCGCTCGAGGTCGTCGGTGCGGGCGCCCTGCGTGATCTCGGCGGGTATCTCCACCACGACCTGGAAGATGCCCGTCGAGTCGCCCGTCTCGCGCAGCGAGGTCGGCTCGGGGTCAAAGGCGCCGTTGCGCAGCGTGACGACGGAGTCGTCGTCGTCCCACTCTATCAGGTCGAGCGTGTACGTCTCGGCCGTGTCGTTGTCGAGGTCGAGGTCCGGCTCTATGAGCGTGAGTATCATGTCGGAGCCGATGATGTAGACTGACTTGTCCGAGCGCAGAACCGCGTTGCGCATGTCAAAGGTCGCCGAGTCCGTCACCGTCTGCGGGTTGCCCGAGGCGTCGGCGGGGTCGGTGTACTCTACCACGAGGATGTCGCCCTGGAGTATGCACGTGGACGTCGCCGAGTTGCCGGGGCAGTCAGTCGACGGGGGCCCCTGGTCCCACGATATCGGGAGGTCGAGCTCGAACGTGCCCGAGGACGGCGCCGTCTCGGTGAGCGGGCCGTGCTCTATGGCGTTGGCCGCGTTGACGGTTATGGCAGGGGAGGAGCCGAAGTCGCGCGTGGGCACCGCAACCGTGGGCGAGAAGACCTCGGCGAGCGGGCGGACAGCCCTGTCACCGACCGCGGTGCCAGTGGCGCCCGCGGCGGTCGGCCCGCCTGCGTAGCCGAGGACGACGTTGTCGGATCCCCTCTGAACGGATATCCTGAGCGGGCCGTACGCGTCGCCCTCGCCGGTCGTGCGCGAGACCATCTGGCCCAGCGTGTCCGAGCCGGAGGCCGAGACGTCAAAGTCCGGGTCCGTGACGCGCACGTGGACGATCACGTTGTGGGCCGAGAGCCTGTCAGGCGTCCCGTACGTCAGGAAGACCGACCCGTTGTCGGCGTTGCCAAAGGGCACTGGGTAGACTGGGCGGTCAAGGGAGACGGAGCCCGTGTTGGCGCGCAGGCCTGCCCCGTCGCCGACCTCGATTATCTCGCCCGACGCGTCGCGGTAGTCCACATAGTTCACCTCGATGTCCAGGCCGGTGACCGACTCGGCGGCCGACGCATCCGGCGCGCACCACTCCGTGGGTATCTGGAAGTCGCCCTCAAAGACGCCCGAGGCCGCCGAGGTCTCGCGGAGCGTGAAGCCCGTCTCTCCCAGGCCGTGAACCCCGCGGGGGTCGCACGCGGCCGTGCCGGCGGCCCACCGCGAGTCGTCAAACGTGATATCTGCGAGGACACCGAGCGGGCCGAAGCTGCGCAGAACCTCGTACGTGCCGGTGCCGTCGGCCACGTCAGCGGGGTCGGCCCTGCCGACATAGTCCTCGCCGTCGGGTATCGTGTAGACCTCCGTCGTGTCGGAGCTCGTGTTGAGGTCGGCGTCGCGGACCGTGACCGTCACCGTGTCGGCTATCTTGTAGCTCGTCGCGTCGAGGGAGACGGTGCCCGAGTGCGACAGCGCGGCCTCGTCGTCCGAGACGGGCGTCACGACGCCGTCGCGGCCGAGGTCGTTGTAGGTGACCGTGAGCGTGTCCTCGTCGGTGAGGTCCTCGATCGCGATGAGCGTGGCCTCGTCGTCGATGAGGGCCAGGCCCGAGTACGTCGAGGAGTCGGCGATGCTGAGCTGGTTGACCATGGCGTACTCGAGCGTGCCCTCAAAGACGCCCGTGTTGTCCCCGCTCTCCTCGAGCTCGAGGCGCACCACCTGGTTGGCTATGCGCTCGCCGGACTCGACGCCGTCGTCGGTGAAGCCGAAGGACATGACGTCGGCGATGAGTATGACGGCATCGTTTGGCTCTCCAACGCTGTCCCCAAATTGCGCCATGAGGCCAAGCGACGTGCCTGTGCCGTCGCCAGCCAGCTGCGCGCGCGCTGCCTCGGGCAGCACCACCGTGCCCCTTAGAGCCGCGCCGGCCTCGATCTCGTACGGCGTGACGCCGCCAAGGTTCGCGTTTGCAAATATCGTGGCCCCCGTGCCCACCAGCGCGTAGAGGTCGACGTTCTGGTCAGAGGCGGCAGTGCCGTCGGCGAACTCGAGGTTGCCAAAGTCATAGTTGAAGAGCGTCGTGACCGTCGCCTCGGAGTGGTGTGACGCGGCCGTGCCGTAGTCTATGATCATGGTCTGCATCGGGTCTGACGAGCCAGAGTCCACCGTTGCCCTAAGCGACGGATCCGTCGCATCCGAACCCACCGTGAGCGGGTCGGCGGCGCTGTCAAACGTGACGGAGAACGGAGTCCCGCTGGCCGTGCTCAGGACGCCAGCGGCCACGGCGACTGCGGAGGCGTCGGCCAGGGTGACCGGGCTGCCCGTCACGAGCGTCGGTATGATGTGGGTGGCGTCCAGCACGTCGAGGTCCTCGTCGGCCAGGCTGTTGCGGTTTGCGTCGGCGTCAGTCAGGACGACTGGTATCTCCTGGCCGGAGAGCCACGCGTCGCCGGACGGCTGGATGTCGATGGTCGCAAAGGCGTATCCTATGGAGATGCTCTGCGGCGTCTCGTTGTAGTCTATGGTCGCCGTGGTGTCCCTCGGAGGCTCGACTACAGTCGTCGTCGTGGCGTCATCCGACGCGGTGACCAGGACCGAATCGTCATCCTCGTCGTACGACGTGAAGACGCCGCTGGAGGAGCTCGTCTCGGTGACCGTGATCAGCTGGTCGTCGGCCGTCGAGCCGAACAGGCGCAGGCCGCTGTCGTCGTTGTCGGCGTACTCGAGGACGTCGTAGCCGTTGGTGCCGCGGTCGAGCACTAGCAGGCAGTTGGTGTCGCACATCAGCCCCGAGAGCTCGGCGGATATGTCCACGTTGTTGTCCTGGCGCACGCCGTTCTCGTCAAAGGCCTGGTAGACGACCCTGCCCTCGCCGGAACCCTCCACGTCCCACGTCCAAGAGTCCTCGTCGGTAGGATCCACGTTGAGCCACGTGTCGGTTATGTCAAAGTGGACCTGCGCGCCGCCGCCGGGGAACGTCGTGCGATCCAGGAGCGAGAGGGACGCATAGTCCTCGACGGTGTCGTAGTTGAGCGTGACGGACTGGGTGCCGCCGCCGCGGCGGTACTGGACCTCCACGTTGCCGCCCTGGCTGAAGTCGAAGAGCTGTATGAACGGCCACACGCCGGCGCGGTCCTCGTTCGTCACGGTGGCGCCATCGATGACGACGCTCTGGCCAAACTCGGCGTTGCTGTTCGTGTTCACCGCCCTGGGCTCGCGCACGACGTTCATCGAGACGCCGGCGTAGTTGAGCGTGCCGGCGGTGGACGTTGGCACCGTGTCGGGCACCTCGGTGAACGCCGCGGTGACATCGGCCTCGGAGCACCCGTCGTCCACGGAGGCCAGCGCAGGCCCAGAGGTCACGGCGCCGCCGGCGACCTCGGCGCGCGTGTGCGCGAACGGGAAGGCGACGCCCGTCGTGTCAGAAAAGTATCCAGCGTTGGCCGCCAGCGCCGTCTCCAGGACGCGATCGGCGTTGCCCGTGTCCAGGCATATGGTGCCAAAGTCCAGCCCCTGGCCGGGGTTGGCGTCGGCAGTACCGTCGGCCAGCACGGCCTGCGCCCTGTTGGCGACGTAGGCGTACCACTTGCCGTCCGTCGCCTGTATCATCCTGACCTTCTTGCCGTTCAGCTTTACGTCCGGCTCACCCTTGGCCTCGTTGGTCTCGTCTATGGCGGGATCCACTATGACGATCTCGACGACCTGCGGGCCGGAGAAGTAGTTGCCAAAGGCCGTGCTCTCGGCCGAGACGGCCAGGTTGGGGTTAGTCGACTGGGCCATCACGGGCTGCACGCCGGGGATGGCGAATGTCAGCCCCCCGGCGACCATGATCGCCATTAGGAAAACGCTTGTTGCCTTGCCTGCCTTTCCGGACATTCTACAGGACAGGGGTGCCCAAGATGACTATATAACCCTGATGGACGATTTGACCGCGATATCCGCCCCCGCGCCGCACGCATTTGGGCGTGTGGGCAAAAACGCGCGGAAAATCGCGCCAAACCCGCAGGATTTCCACACGCCATGCGCGTGATCGCCTCCGGGTCGCAGAAACTCCCGCCAGGCGGCGCGTCTGCGCCTATGCGCGCAGCAGCGGCGCGACGTCCGCCGCCGAGCACACCGTCGCCTCCGCGCCGGCGCGCTCGAACATGAGGCGCCGCGCGGCGGGGTCGGCCGCGGTGCCCGTGACGCCGCAGAACGCGACGGGGCGGCCTGAGCGCGCAGCCGCCCTGGCCATCAGCAGGTCCTCCATCGAGTCGCCCACGTAGACCGCGCGCTCGCAGCCGAGGCCGCGGATCGCCCGGACGAGCGCCTCGGGGGCAGGCTTTGCGAGGCTGCGCGGCTCGTCCTCCAGGAACGCCGAGGCGCCGAGGTCAAACCCCGATCGGAGCGGCTCCCTGAAGGTGTGCTCAAAGGCGGCGCGCCCGCGGCCGGTGACCACCGCCGGCCTGCGGCCGGTGACTCCGCGCAGCAGGCGCACCGTGGCCACGTCGACGATCAGGGCGTCAGACTCGACCATGCCGTGCCCGCCGTGCGGCTCGCCGGCGCCGAACAGCCGCGGGCGGAGCCGCCGGCCGTAAAAGATCCTGTCAAAGTCGGCGCTCACCATGCTCCCCGCGCCTGGGTGGGCGAGCTCCCTGACGGCCGGCGCGATGTCGGCGACCTCCGCGAGCAGGCGCTCGGCCTCCGCGATGCCGCCGGGGCCCATCGAGGCGCACATGCCGGCGGCCAGCCCGCGCGCGCCGCGCCCCGAGAGTCCGGCGGCCACCGCGCACAGGACCGCCGCGTACGCCAGGTCGACCTCGTCGTTGAACCCGCCGGTGGCCTTGAAGCCCTCGATCAGCGGCCGGTCGACGTCGAGGCGCGCTCGCGCGCCGAGCTTGCCCAGCAGGCGCCCCACGGTCAGCGCGATCGTCGCGTCGTACGAGGCAGACACGTCGACGAGCACGCCGTCGCAGTCAAAGATCAGAGCGTCGGCACCGCGCAGGGCGCCCCTTCTAGAATCTGCTTCCAAGGCGCCAGCGAGCCAGCCCGCACCGGCCTAGCCGACCGTGAAGGGCAGCTCGGCCTGCGGCGAGAGCGCCGTGGGGTTGTCGATGGACTCCCAGACGAATACCGTCGCAGTGTAGTCGCCGGCCACCGTGGGCTGCCAGGACATTGAGGGCGTGAGCGACTGGCCCGC